>DAIQOI010000004.1:149555-269492 GCA_036787955.1 Cyclobacteriaceae bacterium | reverse complement strand
GCTTTCAATCAACGATCTTTGACATCCCTAAGACAATACTTGTTGGTAGTTACGAGTTGTGATTTGCTTTCAATCAACGATCTTTGACATCTGATTATGGCTTATTTTGCTTATAATCAGAATGTTAGACCAAAAACCGGGGCAGGAAAAATGCCATCGTTTAATTAAAAAATCGACCGGCATGCCCAAAAAATGCCCCTTGGTCCTTAAAACAATTCCAATTGTTGAGGAACAGGGGGCTTTGGTTTTTCGTCTTTTCCGTAAAAAATCTGCATATCGCCAAATTGCTTGTCGGTGATTTTTAAAATCCCTACGTGCCCCTTTGGGGGAAGGTTTTTTTTAATGCGCTGGATGTGTACTTCTGCATTCTCGGCGCTGGGGCAATGGCGCAGGTAGGCGCTAAATTGAAACATGCTGAAACCATCTTTCAGCATCTTTTTTCGAAAATCGGCATAGTTCTTCCTATCTTTTTTGGTTTCAGTAGGCAGGTCGAACAATACCATAATCCACATAATGCGGTATTCGTTCAGTCGCATAGAGAAATAACTATGGTAGCTTCGGGTAGTGCAATTTTTTGGCCAATCCTTCAAAGCACCGGGCAAGTGATGCTGTGGTGCGTTGTACCCCCACCATCAGGGGGCTGCGTTCATCGTCAAATAGTACATCAGTATGGACTACGCCCAGCAGGTGTTTTTTTATGGCAGGACCGAGTGGTTCATTAGCCTTACCCTGTATGACCAGTTCCTTGACCAAGGCATCGGCAAAGGGGCGGTAGGGCTCCATAATGTCATCGGCCAGGCAGTAATGGTTGTAGCGGTTGTGGTGGTGGATACCCAATGTGGGCAGCAGGCCGGAGCCTACGAGGCTGCGCGCTACAATGGCCCGCAGAATGGCATAGCTGTAGTTCAGCAAGGCGTTAGGAGGGGGTCCTTCGCGCTGACGTATAAACCCGGGGATTTCTGGGAAAAGACTTTTCCAGTAATGAGCGGCTGCCCGTGCTTCCAGGTTTTCTTCATCGCCCGATGTAACTTCTTTAGCCCATTTAAACAGATTACCGGCCGGCAATTCATATCGTTGAAGCAGTAGCGCCTGGTTGCGGATTTTGGCCTTTACGGTAGCCTGCCATAATTGTTTACGCAGGGGCAATGAGGCTTCGATCTGGCATTTGAAGCGTTCGGCCTGCAGGGTATGGCCTGACAGATTCAGCAGCAGGCCGGTGGGATGATGGGTGTTGTCGCAGGTGATAAGGGCCACGTTGTTTGCGAGTAGTTTGGCCATCAGCGCCTGAGATATGATAATCCGGGGGTGGTCCAGTATCATCACCCCGATATCTTCAATGGGTACGGTAGCCTGCGCTTCTTTTTTAAACTGTGCCGGCAGCAATTCATTGTTTTCTACTTCCGGCAGGCGAATAACCAGTTGATCCAGGTGGGTGCTGAGGTAAGCGGGGTTGCCAAAGTAAAGGATTCTTTTTATCATGTGATTTGCTTGACTGATTGGTGCTTTTTTTATAGGTTTGAACTGAAGCAAATCACAATAAGGTCTTCAATGACCGTTGTGAAAACAGATAGGGCGGGGTAACTCGCCCTCCTTTATTTTATAACCAACACTTCGCCCAGCCGATTGATAAGTATCTTCTTAGGGTTTAATTTTTCTAGTGCACCTAAACTTTTAATTGGATAAAACCTTAATTGCTTTCGAGAAGCATCAGAGTCGTTGAGTTGGGTTTCAAAAATATGCCTAAAATAAATTTCCAGTTGCTTGCCGTTAAAAAATATTTTTTGAACCCTATAAATGAATTTTGGAAGGATCTTTTTATCTATTTTTTCAAGATTTATTGACTTTTTTTCACTTAAGTAATATGTTTCGTTATGCTGTAAGGTCATCCATAATTTCCATTTATCTTCTGGTAATTTTTCCAAGAAACTTTGCGGATATTTTTCTTTCCCATTTAGGATCTTATCCCAAATTGTATTAGGACTCTCTATGATTACTGGAAGTCCATATTTTTTTCTTTCAACGGCATGCCAGAATGTGCATAAGTGTGGTATTTTATTGCCCTGCTCGTCTTCATATATGGCAATATGATGGTTGTTCCCAGGTTTAACGAACGCAATCGGGTTGCCATTTTCGTCATATTTGATAGGTTCAACTGCCGATAAGCCTGTAAATAAACGAACAGTGCGAATTGGAATTGTTTGTGCCGGATCTAAGAAAAGGGGTTTACTAAATGCTTCCTTTTCTTTGCCGTTGTATTGATGTAGGCGTTCTGATATAATTTCACGGATTTTTTTATCCACAATATATGGAGCATCTTTTTCTTTGATGCTTTCAACAGGGTATTTCAGAACATACTCTTCTTTATAGCATGTGCCATATTCCAAAGGAATTTTTTTATCATCATCGAGAAAAATAGGATTTTTTTTCAGCGAAGCCAGTGCTTTTTTAGCATCTCCATTATGTTCAGCAATACGCTTTTCAACCAATTCTTTTATGTAAGGCTTGAAAATAAGATGAGGATGCTCAAAAAGGTATTTGACCGGTTTGTTTTTTTCAATGGTTTTGATTTTACCATACACACTTTCTTCACTTAACGGGCCGCGTGGTACCAGAATATGATCCTGTACTTTAATGCGTTTCCCGTTCCTTTTGATAAAGCGCTTACCCCAGGTTGCTACCTTTTTTCCGGCCTTAAAAGATACAATAATTTCTGCAGCTTTGTTTTCTACCTCCCTGGTATTGAACGGCCTCTGGCTAATAAAGTACTTATCTAAAAGCGAAAGCGATTCGCGGAATTTTTCACTGCGTTCGCTTACTTCTTTATATATCTCTTCGCGGGTAGCTTTTGCACTCAGGGTATTCAGGCGTTGAATAAAGCCTTGTTTGGTACAGGCCACAACAAGCGCATCAATGGCATGATGCCGATGGTCATCGCGTTTGGTCCAGTCTTTTATAACCTCCTTATGATGTTTTTGACCATCATTGGTTTCCCATTCTACGATCTCAGTGATCCCTTCTTCAAGAGGATTGGGAATAATTTCCCTGATACGCTGCAGTTGCAGATTCATTAATACATCGTCCCAGCCCCACATTCTGCGTAAATATTCGGTAACACTGCCTGAGGTGCTCCAAACGTTTTTGGCTATTTGACTAAGGATTTCTCTTGATTTTCGTGCAATGTACTGCGATTCGCGAAGTTGCCTTTCAATGAAGTCTTTTGGAATCTTATCTCCCGGCATCAATAATTTGTCCCGTTTGGCTTTCTTAATGACACCATCTTTATAAAGTTTATTGACTCTTTCAATATATTCATTTAACGCTGCCTCGCCTTTAGAGGCCATGTAGTCATAGGCAGTTTTGTCTCCTTTTTCCTGATTAATCCATCGGAAGGTGAGTGTTTTGTTGCTTTGTGAATCATCGAACAGCAGCGATTTAGGGATGATGTGCTCCACATCAATTTCATGGCCATTTAAGGCGTCAGTAAGCGAGATGACTTCACCGGTGTAAATGCAGATAGGGTTTAATTTTTTATCCTTTCCGCGCAGTTCATTGTATAGTCTATATTTAATGATGTTTTTGCGGGTAGCTCTTAAACCAAGTTCCTGAAGTTTTTTTTCGATATCTTTATTCTCTCTCTCTATTTCAGAAATTCTTTTGAAGGTTTCGTTTCTTTCTTCTTTACTCTGTTTAAGTTCGCGTGCCAGCTCAATGCGAATTTCAAACATGCCTTTTTCTCGCTCTTCTTTTGTTACCCAACCCCGCTGCTCATCAATGATGTCATTTACTATGTGAATCATTTGATTGAGTATTTTTTCTACTACAGGTTGGCGGAGCGCATTTTTCTTTAGCAGCGGCATTTTGTCAAGCAGCCTCCGTGCCTGGATCTCTTCTTTAGTATGTGAATTGGAATGATTATAACCGGCAACAGCAGCAGCTTCGCTGTATTTGTATCCTTCCATCAGATAAGGAAGAATTTTTCGGATAGCTTTTACCGATTTGTTGCCATATCCTTGCTTTGTAAAATCGATATTGGCAAGTCGTTCTGCTGTTTCATTGTCAAAGCCAAATTTTTTAATTAGTGCACCTTTGCATTCATCAATGTCTGCAATAGAATAAATAGTATGCCATAATTGATAAAGGGGTTCTTTAACACATTCGTCTGAAATAAGTCGACCATCCAATTCATTTAAAACCTCTCCCGTATCAGGATGATATTGATATACTTTTTCACCGGTAAGAGCAAATTTTAAATTAAACTGCAACCATTTCTCGGCTAGTTCATCATTATTAAAGGCATTTTTAATAGCTACCTTTGTAAGATTGCCTTGCAATCCTTTGCTTAACATTTTATTGCCAAACCATTCGCTTTTCTCTTTTATACCAAGAATTTTAAATAATTCTTTTTGACTAAGTTTTTCATGATTATCCAGATAATTAAAAATTTTCTGTTTTTGTTCAAGCGTAATCGGAAATTCGTTATTTCGTTTGCCTTTTATGGTGATGTTGTTAATACTTTCCCATATTTTTTCAACCTGAAACAAAGGGTTACTCCGATGTGCTACTTTAGGCCCAGTAAAGATTTCTTTGCCTTCCTTATTTTTTTTGTAAAAACCTTCAAATTCACACACACTTACCAAACCTTTTTGGGATTTCAGTTTCCTTTGAAAGTAAAGGATATCATTTCTTAAATGGTCAATGAACTCATCGGTTAAAACTTCAGGATAATACTCCTTTTGCTTTTGCATAATGGCATCAAATTCTTCAATATAAGCTTCACGTGGAAAGACTTGCTGCTTAGTACGGTAGAATTGGTTTTTAGATAATTCTTCAAAAAACTTCTGACCAATAGTCTTACCCTCCTCTTTTAACTTCTGATGCCTGTTTTTAACTTCTGCTACGTACTCTGTATCTTTTTTGTCGGCATTTTCTTCACTGCGCGAAGATTTATAACCACGCTTTTGGTTTAAGTGATAAAGTACACGGCCAAGTTCCGTAAGGCTGATGCGTTCGGTAACCGCCTTGGCCCGGAGCCCCCACAATTCAAGCTGAGGAATTTGAAAAAGCCCTTCGTCAAACATGTTATGTTTTTTCAATTCGGCTGTAAGGGCTTTTCGCCTGAGTACGTAGCGATAATATCCTTTGCGCATGGTTCGCTTAGAAGTGCGCTTTTGATTTTTTGATATAGCATTTCCTTTAGTAAACTCATCGCTCTCATCAGTATCCAATGGTATGATCCTAACGCCCATACCAATTATTTCGGATGGTTTTTCATGCTCTTCTTTTACAAGTGCCCATCCAATAGAACTTACACCTAAGTCAAGCCCAAGAATCTTTTTCATAATTCATTCAATTTTTGATGTTAAAATAGGTGAGGAATTTGTCATTTTTTGACAAAATATAATCAGCTGTGTTTCAGCCAACCCTTAAATTTCCAAAATTCCTTACATTTCCAAAAGAAGTTTAGTAAATGACCCTTTAAAGGGTGGTTATTTGGCTATTGGATTAACCCCGGCAGCCTGTTCTGGCTTTTTTCATACAGGGTGCTTTCAATACAGCAGGCCAATGAGCCAGAGGGGCAGTTACCGGCCCACCGGATATTCAAGATCATCCTTTACCAACCAGGATGCAGCCATATTCTTAACCTGATCTGCCTTTTTGCTTCTACCACCTGCATCAAAATGATAGCAGCCACGCACAAAGAAATCGGCAGTTTTCTATGATATACACGTTTTTTGACTGACACGTGGTTAAAAATGTTGTATTCCACAATTACCCGGCATAGCTGTATTTAGGCACTGGTGATAACTGGCCTATCGGTTATTTTTGGCATAACTACATGTCTATTTTTAAGCTTTTTTTTCCTTCTGAAGCCTGTTATACATCTCCAGGCACACCCAGGCATCGGTGGCGGCATAGCGCAGTTGTTTTTCGGTAAGGGTGGGGGCTTCCCAGTTGCTGGTTTGGGCGCTTTTGGAAATGCGGCCGCCCAGGATCTGGGCCGCAAGGGTCCTGATGCCTTCTCCGGTATAACCGGCTGGCCTGGTCAGGGTGGTGAGCTCCACAAAGCCGCCCGGATTAAAGCTGCGCAGGCGCTGCAGGGCTTTGATGTCATCGCGCAGGGCAACCCCTACTTTCAGTTGCTGGTCATCTTCCAGATAATCTTTCAGCGCATCGGTTATACCGGTGTGGGTGAGGCGTATCAGAAACACCTTACGGGGCAGGGCCAGTTGAAGCAGGGCTACTTTGTTGCGCTTGCCTTTTACAAATACGGGACGTGTCTCGGTGTCGAAACCGGCAATTCTATGGTGTTTTATTTCCTGCAGTGCCCGCCACAGGCGCAGCGGCCCGGTAACCACTACAATTTTACCCTCATAACAAAGAAGCGGAAGATTGGTATCAACAGCCGGCTGTTTCATGCGCCCACGCGGGATTGACTGGTTTCCTTTGATTCGTATTTCCTGATTTTAATATTGAAGTAAGCAAACAATATCGTCATCAACGGACTAAGCAGGCAGAAGAAGGTGTAAGGTGCATATACGGCAGTGGCCACCCCCAACACACCCGCCTGGGTAGCACCGCAGGTGTTCCACGGTACGAGCACCGATGTTACCGTACCTGCGTCTTCGAGCGTGCGGCTCAGCACTTCGGGTTTAAGTCCGCGTTTCCGGTACGTATCGGCATACATGCGCCCGGGAACGGCAATGGCCATGTACTGGTCGGATGCGGTAACATTGAAAAACACGCAGGTAGCGGCTGTAGAGGCCACCAGCGAACCCGTAGATTTGGCAAAACGGATGATTTCGGAGGCAATGCGGTTGAGCAGCCCGCACGACTCCATGGTGCCTCCAAAAATCATGGCACAGATGATCAGCCACACGGTGTTCAGCATGCCTGCCATGCCCTTGCCAGTGAGTAGTTCGTTGATAGCTTCGTTGCCGGTGGTTATGTGGATGGTGGTTGACAGGGCATTCATAACAGCCGTGAAGGATGAGCGGGCGTAGTCGTCTTTAATGCCCGACACCTGATTGACCACATCGGGCTGGAAGATGACGGCAAAGATGCCTCCCAGCAAGGCGCCAGCCAGCAAAGCGGGAGCAGCAGGCACGCGCTTAATGATCATAAAGATGACAAGTGCCGGCACTGCCAGCAGCCAGGGTGTAAGGTTAAATGTCGACCCGATGGCCTGCAATACTTCGTCAGATGATGTTTCGTTATCAGCCGGGTTGAATGTAAAGCCCCAGATGAAGTATATAAGCAGTGTGATGCCAAGCGAGGGTACTGTGGTATAGGTCATGTAGCGAACATGTGTGAACAGGTCGGTGCCGGCCATGGCTGGTGCCAGGTTGGTGGTATCGGAAAGGGGCGACATCTTATCGCCAAAATAAGCACCCGATATGATGGCACCCGCTACCACGCCTTCGGGCAGTTCGAGTGCCTGACCTATGCCCAGCAGGGCCACGCCTACCGTGGCCACGGTTGACCACGAGCTGCCGGTGGCCAGCGATACGATGGCACTTACTATGCAGGCGGCAAACAGAAAAATGCCGGGACTCAGAATTTTTAAACCGTAATAAATCATGGCGGGTACAATGCCGCTAAGCAGCCACGTGCCCGACAACGAGCCGATAGTGAGTAAAATGATAATGGCCGGCATGGCCGAGCTGATGCTGCGCACGATGCTTTCACTGATTTCGCTATAGGTATAGCCCAACTGCCAGGCAATAACGCCGGCAGCGGCTGCAGCAAAAAGCAACACGATCTGGTTGGCTCCAGCGATGGCATCGGAGCCAAAAACCACAACGTTCAGCGTAAGCAAAGCAATGAGCAGCAGAATGGGAATGAGCGCCTGAAGTAAGGTAGCCTTTTTACGGGTGGTCATGTGCAAAAGCGAAAGATAAAATTTCTCACCCGTCCGGGAAATTAAATTTCAGCAGGAAATTATTTTTCGGCCTCGGCATCGGGATGGCCCAGGGCTTTCAGCACTTCGCGGTCCAATTGGTAGAGAATGTCTTCGCGGCCGGAGTAATAGCCACGTTTAAAGCGCCTGGACCGGGTGCCAATCTGCATCTGCTCGCACACCTGCCAGTCCTGGCGGTTGGTTAAGTCCCAGAACTCCACAGCCGAGTTGATGCCGGCCTGGGCACCGGGATCGTTGATAACTTCGGGGCGGAAAAGCCAGTAACAGTCGTTGATGATTTTTCCCGGTTCCAGCGGAATGATGTGGTGGTACATTACGAAGTCGGGGTGGGGGGTGAGGAGCATGTTGGGAAAGATGGAATAGTAATACACACGCTGCAGGTCAGCTCCGTGTACGTTGCAGATAGGCGGTGCGGCAGCCTCTCCGGTCATGGTCATGCTGCCGCGCGGGCGGGGTAGGTCCATAAAACCGCCAATCACAGGGCCCTGGCTCACATCGTGCCGGGCTGAATCAACGGGTGTAAGTTTGCTGAGCAGGGGATGAACACCGGGGCAGTGGTAGCATTCCTGGTAATTCTGCAGAATGAGTTTCCAGTTGCAGTTCAGCTCATACCGGATGTGCCGGGCAATGCGAAGTTCCTCCATTTTCCAGTCGGCAAATTTTCCGATAAGCGCCTCCATCTGTACTTCAAAAGGTTGCGGTTTTTCATCGAGGTTAATGAACAGAAATCCTTCCCAGTTGTAAACATGGGCCCGTGGCAGTGCGCATTTTTCTTTTTCAAATCCATGTCCTTCCTGCATCAGCGGTGCGGCCAGCAGCCGTCCGTCAAGGGCATAGGTCCAGGCATGGTAGGGGCATTGAATGGTTTTTGACGTGAAGCTTCCCTTTGGCTCAGCGCATAGTTGTGTGCCCCGGTGACTGCACACATTGAACAGGGCGTTTATATCACCGGTTTTATCGCGTACCATTATGATGCTTTCATCAGCAACGTGCACCAGCTTGTAGTTGCCCGGTGAAGGTATTTCTTCGGCCCGGCAGGCAAACAGCCAGGATTTGTAAAAAATTTTCTCCACCTCTTCCCGGTAAATATCCGGGTCATGGTAATACTTGCCGGGTAGGGTGGGTCTGCCGTCAACAATCGGATAGTCAACACCCCTTTTTTTGAATAACCGCTGTTCCATGGCCTGGGAGTTTTATGGTACTAAGTCAAACGATTTTTTAAAACAGTTAGTGCGCCCAGGTAGCCGGGCAAGCCGGTTATGCCACCGCCCGGGTGGGAGCCGCTTCCGCAGATAAACAATCCTTCAATAGGTGTGGCATAACCCGCGCACGAAGGGAAGGGCCGCGTGATGAGTTGATCCACGGCATGCTCGCCATGAAAAATATGGCCGTTGGTAAGGGCATACTGCGCTTCCAGATCGGCCGGTGTCAGTACTTGAGCCGATACAATGGATGAGGAAAGTTGCGGGCTGTAGCGTTCCAGCGTCTGAATCACTGTGTCGAGTAGTTTTTTTCTTGTGCTTTCGTTCCACCCCTCTTTGAGGTGGTAGGGGGCATAATGAACCAGCACGGATACGACCGAATGCCCTGAGGGTGCCAGGTGGGAATAGGAGACGGTAGGCACATGAATATCCAGCACGGGCTCTTCCGAGAACCGTCCATATTTTGCCGGATCGAAGGCGCGCTCCATCTCATCAAACGAGTTGCCGGTGCGATAGTACTCCAGTGCGCTGATGCCGTTGAACGACACTTCCTTATTGAGCGCAAGGTTTACTTTGGCGGTGGTGCCGCGGGCGCGGTAATGCCGCACCGACTGCTCCAGGGTATAAGTGAGTTGGTTTGGTTTTAGCAATTCGAAAAAGGTGATTTGGGGTGTGCAGGTGGAGATTACCAACCGGGCACTAAACAGTTCACCCTGAATTGTTTTTACACCGCTTACCTTATGGCTGGCATCGAGCACAATTTTATCAACGGTAGTGTTGGTTAATATTTCGGCACCGTGGTGGCGGGCAGCTTTTTCAAGGGCAGCGATAAGTGCCTGCGGTCCACCGGCTACCTGCAGGCTGGCAGTACATTCATGCACCAGCAGGTTAAGCGTGGTATAGGATGACCACGGACCGGTAAACGATCCATACAATGCAGGCGCGGCAATACCTGCTTTAATAAATTCGGTTTCAAATTTTTCATTCAAAAAGTCGGCCACGCTCATTGGGGCTACTTTCAGCAGTTCGAGCATGGTTTTTTTACCCAGTCGCCTGAGGGCCCATGCTTTTTTTAGTAAGGGCCATACTTGCTCAATGCCAAAGGCTGTTAAATCGGGTGGAAAATCTTCGAGCAGGCTTTTTATGAAGGGTCTGATGGAAGCAATAAATGAAATATAATCGCGGTAAGCATCTGCATCTTTGGCCGAGAAAGCTGAGATAGCAGTAGCAGTCTTTTCTTCGTCATCACTAAGTTGCAGGCAGTCGCCTTTTTTCGATAACAGGCCAATGGTTGCCCTACCCGGTTTTACCTTCAGACCGAATTTTTCCAGTTCCAGTTCTTCGATAACCTTTTTGTTTATCCGGCTGGTGTCGTGCAATAACCCTGTGGTGAAATAGCCGGGGTGAAATTCATCGCCTGTCGCTGTTCCGCCCAATCTGTCTCTCTTTTCTATCAGCAGTACCTTGCGGTTTCTTTTTGCCAATAGGGCAGCGGCAACCAGGCCGTTATGTCCTCCGCCTATAATGATGATGTCGTACGATTTGTTCATGCCGATTGTCTTTTAGATAGCCCTGGATTTTAACATAGTTTTTGCGCAAAGCTCACCGCTGGCGCCCATAATGCCGCCACCGGGGTGCGTGCCTGAGCCACACATCCACAGCCGGTGTACAGGGGTTCTGTAGCCGGAGTAGCCGGCTATGGGCCGCTGAAAGAGCAGTTGCTCCAGGCTCAGCTCGCCCTGAAAAATATTGCCTTCGGTAAGGCCCATGGTCTGTTCCAGATCCCACGGGGTGAGTACCTGCCGGAACAGGATTTTGTCTTTCAGTCCGGGAATGTATTCGGCCAGGGTATCGACCACAGTATCGCCAAAGGCTTCGCGGTATTTCGGCCAGTTTTCGGCTCCCTCTTTAATGTGATAGGGTGCGTATTGTACAAAGCAGGAAAGGATGTGCTTGCCGGGGGGAGCCAGGCTGGGATCGGTTAGGGTAGGAATAACGGCGTTGATATAGGGTCGTGTGGAAAACTCACCGTACTTGGCCTGGTCGTAAGCTTTTTCAAGGTAATCGATCGAAGGCGCTATGGCAATGTCGCCACGGATGTGGTCGCCATCGCCTGGCCGGCAACTGAATTCGGGAACGCTGTCGAGAGCCAGGTTGACCTTGCCTGAACTACCACGCAATTTGAACCGCTTTATTTCTTTGACTACTTCCGGGTCGAGGTGTTGTTCGCCCACCATTTTCAGATAGGTGCGGTTGGGGTCGAGGTTGGAAACGATTGTTCGGGCGTACAGCTCATCACCGTTTTCCAGCACTACTCCAATGGCCTCTCCGTTTTTAACGATCACCCGCTGAACGGGCGCTTCGGTTCTTATTTCGGCACCGTAGCTCATGGCAGCGCGTGCACAGGCCATGCTCACGCCACCGGTACCGCCCTTTGAAAATCCCCATGACCTGAACACACCGTCAAGCTGGCCCATGTAGTGATGCAGTAAAACGTAGGCCGTGCCGGGCGAACGGATGCCCTGAAAGGTTCCGATAATGCCGCTTACCGACATGGGGGCCTTGAGTATTTCCGATTCAAACCACAGGTCGAGGAAATCCAGCGCGCTCATGGTTACCAGCTTGATGTTCAGATGAAGCAGGTCGGGTCCCATGTCGCGAAACACTTTGCCCAGTCTGAGCAGGTTGGCTATTTCTTTAGGATGGATGGAAGTGATATCGGGTGCCGGGTGGTCGATCACAGATTTTGCGAGTTTGCCCATCAGTGTCATCACGCGGCTGAACTCCGGATATACTTCGGCATCTTTTTTACTGAAGCGTGCAATTTCTCTACGAGAGCGGTGCGGGTCGGCCCAGCGTGCCAGCGAATCGCCATCGGGCAGGGGCAGGAAGGAGCAGTCCATTGGTATTACCTCGTAGCCGTGCTTTGCCAGCTCCAGCTCGCGGATGATGTGAGGCCGGAACAGGCTTACTACGTACGATGCTACGGAAAAGGTGAAGCCCGGATACAGTTCTTCCGACACGGCAGCGCCACCCAGCACATGGCGTTTTTCGAGCACCAGCACTTTTCTTCCGGCCTTTGCCAGATAGGCCGCGCATATCAGTCCGTTGTGACCCCCACCAATGATGATGGCATCGTATTTTTTGCTCATGCTTTTACGGATTTGGGTGTAAAGGTTTTGTGTTCGGGATTGTAAAACTGGGTTTTGCTTACGATGGCTGACACCGTGTGCCGCACATGCTCTACGGTAACTTCAAACTGCAGCTCGGTGCCGATTTTATCGTACTGTTTTTGTACGGTGGCCAGGGCGATATTTTTTTTCAGGATGGGCGACCAGGTGCCGCTGGTGGCGTAACCCACTTGCTTGCGCCTGTTTTTAGAGGCGTATACAGGTATGGAACTGCGCCAGGCCTGCAGGCTGAATGAAGGTGGAAGGCCGCGTTTATAATAGAGTTCTTCCAGTTGCGGCCAGTTAATATCGAGTCCTACAATGGCCCATTTGGAACCTTGTTCTTTTTCCTTTTTCAGGGCAGCTTGTCCGTTAAAAGGTTCACGGTCAAGGTCCACCGTCCAGCCGAGCGAAATTTCGTAGGGTGATGATTTGCGATCGTCAATGAGTGCATGCAGGGCGTTGTGATAATCTACATCTTTAAGGATGAGTCCGGCCTCCACACGTGTAACGTCCAGTGCGTCCAGGCCAGCCGGCCGGATGTCGTAATTCCTGCCGGCATCCATGACTGCATCCCACAATTGGAGTGCGTGGTCATTTTCAACCCACAGTTCATACCCCAGATCACCGGTATAGCCGGTGCGTGAGATGTAGATTTCAAAGTCGTTGACCTTTGCCTTGCACGTGGAGAAATATTTCAACGCGTCCAGGTCGGCATCGCAGATTTGTTTTAGTATGTCGCGCGAGGTAGGCCCCTGAAGTGCCAGACCGGCCACCCGTTCGGATATATCTGTCAGTTCAACACGGTATCCGCGCAGAAAACGCGAGAACCAGGAATAACATGGGTCGGCCGAGGTAACAAAAAATTCCTGCTCATCACGCCTCATTACCGTGCCATCGTCAATCACTTTACCCTGGTCATCGCACCAGCAGCAATAGGCAACCCGTCCTACCGGCAGTTTTTCAATGTTTCTTACCATGATGCGCGAAAGAAACGCTGCAGCGTCTGGTCCGGTAACGCGGTATTTAAACAAGGGGGTTACGTCCAGCAGCCCTGCTGCATTGCGGAAAGCATAATATTCGGCATCGTGCAGTGTTTCGTACGAGCACACAGCATAATACCCGGCCCAAATCTTCCATTTCATGCTATGGCACAGGGCAGATGTTCGCGGAAAAAAAGGAGTTTTAACGGGCATATGGATAATGTTTTAAGTCCGGTGTTGTTACAACGGCAAGGCAACCAGCATGTGCGGTGGAGGAGCGAACTTATAATCCGGGTTTGAACACCCAGGGAAATTTTGATGTATCGGTGGTGCTCCGGTTCATGTTCAGGTAAAGATATGGAATTACGCGGTAATTTGATTAGTATTCGAAGAAATCAATTTTTTGGTGTGCATTAGCGGTGATTACCGGCAATAGAAATTGAGGAGTTGTAATTTACGTAACAAAAACATGAACTATATCAATATACTTAACCGTGCCTCCTACTCCCGCTTCTGGCGGTTTGTGCTCAACCGGATTCTGAATCACATGATTCCTTTTAACCGTCCGCATGGATTTGCTATTGAAGAACTGGGCGATGATTATCTGAAGGTCAGGCTGCCTTACCGAAAGAATAATTTCAATCACATCAGGGGGCTACATGCCTGTGCATTGGCTACGCTCGCTGAATTTACCACCGGTTTTATGCTGGTAAGGAAGCTGGATGCGCGCAAATACCGCCTTATCATGAAAAGGCTGGAGATGGACTACCATTATCAGGGGAAAAGTGATGCCACCGCACGCTTTGAAATTGCCGATAGCTGGCTGCACGAAAAGATCTTTACACCAATGCAGCACAACGAAGCAGTGGAAGTGGTGTGTGAGGTCATGCTGTATGATGAGCAGCAAAATCACCTGGCTACCGGATCCGTATGCTGGCATGTAAAGCCGTGGAGTGCGGTGCGTACCAAAGTATGAAGCACAGGCGATGAGTTTGGGTTTTCAGTTCTGTACAGGATTAAGTTCCTATCGGGCCGAAGGCTATGCAGGTTCTCTTTTTCATACGGCCAAGCACCTTGCCTTGGGAACCGCTGAAGTGCAATCTTTTTTTATTATCCATCCCAACAGGCAGGTTTGCTGCGGTGAAGTGCACTTCCACATTGATGGTGCAACCGCCATCAGCCGTATGTATGCACCGTTCGGCTCTTTTTTGTTCAATAACCGGCTCGCACCTGAAGTAATAAGTGATTTTATTGACTACTGCGAGCATGAACTGAAAAAGAACGGAGTGGAAAAGCTGGTGCTGGTGCATGCGCCTAACCAGTATTATGCCGAACAGTATGCCCTGCTTCATCCCCTTCTGTTTAAGAAAGAATTTTACTTGCTGGACGCTGAGGTAAGCAGCCTCTTGCATGTTGAACGTGGTAATTTCAGCGAAGCGCTTCACGAATGGGAACAACGCAAGTTGCGCCAGGCCCGTGTGGCCGGGTTGCAGGCTATCTGTGTGCCAGGAGAGGAACTTCAGGGATTGTATGATTTTCTGAAAGGATGCAGAAGACAAAAAGGGTATGAGTTGTCCATGTCGTACGGTGAAGTGGAACAACTTTACCTGCACTTTCCGGAGGCAATTCACTTGTTTGCCGTTTATGATAAAAGCAGAATAGCCGCTGCCGCGTTATGCGTGGTGGTGAACCCGGAAGTACTGTATGCCTTTTACTATGATCATCATCGTGATTATGATCGGGTAAGCCCGGTGGTGCTGTTGATGGAGTTTATTTATCGGTGGTGTGCGGAAAAAAAATTCCGTTACCTTGATCTGGGCACTTCAACCACAGCAGAGGGGATGGTTAATTTTCCACTGCTTGCGTTCAAACTGCACCTGGGAGCCGTGCCATCGCCCAAGTACATTTTTCAAAAGGTCCTGAAATGAGTCATCCGCTGGTAACGGTCATCTGTCTGTGTTACAACCATGCGCGTTTTGTTGCAGAGGCGGTAGAGTCGGTAATGCAGCAAACCTGGCCGAACGTGGAATTGCTGCTGGTGGATGATGCCAGCACCGACAAGAGCCGGGAGGTAATAAAAACACTGGCAGAAAAATATCCGAATATACAGGCGGTGTATAATGCCTGTAATATGGGGCATTGCCGGTCGTTCAACGCTGCCTTGCGGCAAAGCAAGGGTCTTTACGTCATTGACCTGGCCGCTGATGATGTACTCATGCCCGACCGGATACAGCATGGTGTGGAGGAGTTGGAGAGGGGGGGAGCAAACTATGGCGTGCACTTTGGCGATGCCCTTTATATTGATGAAGCAGGATCAGAGCTGGGCCGGCACGCGGATAAATATCCGCACCACCTCGTACCTGAAGGACATATATATAAGGAGTTAATCAGGCGGTATTTCATTTGTCCGCCCACGCTCATGTTCAGGCGCAGCGTGCTGGAGAGGCTGGGGGGGTATGACGAAAGCCTGCACTATGAAGACTTTGATGTGCTGGTACGTGCGGCCCGGCACTTTTATTTCCGGTATTCGCCTAAAGTGCTGGTAAAGCGAAGGATAACCAAGGGTGCACGAAGTGCTGCGCAGTTCCGGCTGCTTTCACGGCATTCACTTACCACGCTGGCCGTATGCCGGAAGATTATGCAAATGAACCGCACCGAAGAAGAAAGGAGAGCGCTGCAGGAACGGTTAAGGTATGAACTGGGCCTGAATCTGCGGTTGTTGAATGTGGATGTGGTGTGGCGGTTGGTGCAATTGTATTGCAGAAACCTTATAACAAAGTATGACTGATAAATTGCGAAACAGTGGGCTGAGCTTGTGGAAGCCCACTGTGCTTATTTTATCTGGGCTCTGATTATTTTAACCCAACACACTCTGCAGAGCCGGAGCCACTGTGTCTTTTTAGAACAGGGTAAACCTCAATCGGCTACGTTATCTACCTTCTGTTATCCTCATCTTCCAGCATACTCAGGTAGCTGGCGTAGCGGCTGATGGAAACACGACCTTCATCTACGGCAGCGCGTACTGCACACTGCGGCTCGTGTACATGCAGGCAACGGTAGCCGAATTTACAGGCACTGCGCAAGGCGCGCATTTCAGGAAAATGATCCGAAAGCTCTTCAGGCATCATATTCACAAGTCCCCATTCCTTGATGCCGGGGGTATCAATGACAAATGTGTTGTCATCAATCCGAAACATCTCGGCAAAGGTGGTGGTGTGCATACCCTTTTCAGAGAAATCCGAAATCTCGCCAACCGGCTGGTTGATCTCAGGAGAGAGGCGATTGAGGAGGGAAGATTTTCCCACACCCGAATGCCCGGCAACCAGTGTGGTTTTGTTTTTGAAAAGCTCCATTACTTCATCCAGGTTGCCGGTGGTGGCTGTAATCCGAAGGCAGGGAATACTGATCGCTGAGTAGATGAAAATAAGTGCTTCCTGCAATTCCCGGCTGTCCTCATCCAGGATGTCCTGCTTATTAAAAATCAAAGCCTGCGGAATTTCGTATGCTTCAGCGGTTACCAGAAAGCGGTCGATAAAGCCGGTGGAAGTAGCCGGCTTAACCATGGTAACCATGAGCGCGGCCAGGTCAATATTGGCAGCCAGCACGTGCGCGTGTCCGGTTTTCTTAACCGACTTGCGCAGGATGTGATTTTTGCGATTGTGAATTTCGGTAATGAGCCGACTGTTTGGATCAATTTCTACATAATCGCCTACGGCCACGGGGTTGGTTTCTTTATATCCTTTTAGCCGCAGCTTGCCGCGGGCACGGCATACCATGCGCTCACCCGCTTCGGTAAGCACATCGTACTGCGAGCCGGTAGAGCGCATCACCAGAGCTTTCATGCAGAAAGAAGGTTTCGACAATATGACATAATTTTATTGGTGGCACCGCGTTTTTCTTCTACATACTGCCGCGATACTTCGCATGCCAGCATGTACGTGCCAGGTTCGTTGATCATTTCAAATACTTTTTTCAGTTGGTGGTAATCGGCAATGGCAAAAGCACTGCCACGGTAAATAAGGTCTAATGCCTCAGGAAACTTTTGATAATTTTTGTTGCCAAAAAAAACAGGCATACCATAGCAGGCCGGTTCCAGAATATTGTGCAGGCCCTTGCCAAAGGCACCACCTACCCAGGCGTATTCACCATAACGGTATAACCGGGCCAGCATACCGATGTTGTCTATAATCATAACCGAAAATGATTCCAATTGCCCTTCAACAGAGGCCTTGCTGTAACGGATTGAACGTGCGCGTAATCCGCGCTCTATGCTAGCAAGTTGTTGTTCAGATATTTCGTGGGGGGCAATGATAAACTTGGTACGATTGTGTTGCTCATTAATAAATGGCATGAGCACGTCCAGATCTTCAGGCCAGCAACTGCCTATCACCATTACCTTATCGCGCCCCTTGAATTGTTCAACCAATGGCAAGGTGTCAGGTTGTTGGGCTAATTGCCATACCCGATCGAAGCGGGTATCACCGGCGTGCGAAACTTGCCGGATGTTTATGCTTTTCAGTAACTGTACCGAGGCATGATCTTGTACAAAAATGTGGTTGAAATGTTGAAGCATTTTACGAAAAAAACCTCCATACCACTTAAAGAAAATCTGCTGCTTGCGGAAGACAGATGAAATACACACCAGCGGTATTTTTCTGCGGTGCAGCTCATTGACATAATGATACCAGAATTCATATTTCACAAAAAGAACCAGCACCGGTCTGGCAATTTCAATAAACTTTTCGGCATTCTTTCGTGTGTCCCAGGGAAGGTAGAAGATGTAATGAGCGTGCGGATAGTTTTTGCGTGCCTCATAGCCGGAGGGTGAAAAAAAAGTAACCAGCAGTTTGTGTTCAGGGTATTCATTTTTCAGTGTTTCCAATACCGGTCGGCCCTGCTCAAATTCACCCAGAGAGGCACAATGCATCCATATTACCGGCTGCGCGTTCGGGTGCAAGGCATCTGCAAATTTTTTGAAGAAACTGGCCCGGCCCTTTAAAAACAGCCGGGCTTTTTCATTCCGGGGTGCTGCGGCAGTGTAAATCAACCGCAGGATGGCAATGGCCAGGTTATAGAGAAAGATGCCCATAAAAGGCTCAAATTTAACAGGTGGACCGGGAAGGGAAATTTTTAAAAAAATCATCGCTTAAGGTTTACAATTTTGCCTATTTTGGGATGCAGGAAAACAAAACAATGCTGATATGAGAGTTTTTCGCAGTTTCTTGGTGATAAGTGCGCTATCCGGGCCATTTGTCAGTTTTGCACAGAATGAGGATGACCTGATACGCTTTATGCAGGCAGGGCAGCAGGATGGCAGTAAACTGGTTACTGCTTACATCGGCCCCATCATAGAGGGGTTCTCATATGCCATGACCGGAGGGTGGTTCCATACGGCAAAGCCACACAAACTCGGCGGGTTTGATATCAACCTCAGTGTTACGGCTGTTTCCATTCCGCGGTCGCGGGATTTCTTTGATCCTGATGGCCTGGGCCTGTCAAGCAATTATCTTGGATTTACCAATACCACCAATAGCGGCAACCTGGCTCCAACCATCATCGGGCCTAATGATCGTACCAACTATCAATATGATGTGGGGGGCGACACAGTAACCATCAGCGGGCCGGAAGGTCTGGCCATCAGAAAAACCCTGAAGATTGCACCCGTAGGGCTGCCCATGGCTCAGGTGGGCGTTGGCCTGATTAAAGGTACCGACATCATGTTTCGTTATGTGCCCAAGACCAACGTAGGTAACACGGATTTGAATCTTTTTGGATTTGCCGTGCGCCATGATGTAAAGCAGCATATACCCGGTATCAAAATGCTGCCTTTTGACTTATCGGTACTGGCGGGGTACTCATCTTTCAAGGGGGTTACCAATATGGCCGGTATTGCCAGCGAGTTTCCTCCGGCAACACCCGGATCGCGGCAGGAATCGGTGTATAAATTCAATGCCTTTCTGCTTCAAACGCTTATTTCCAAGAAACTTGCTTTTGTAACGTTTTACGGAGGTATCGGCTACAACGGAATTAACACAAAGGCCAGCATCAACGGCAGCTACACTTTCTTCAACGGCCAACCTTATGAGTTTGTGTTAACGAATCCTTATGCGGCCACGTTTAAAAGCAGCAGCATGCGGCTGGATGCAGGGGTGCGTTTTAACCTGCTGGCGTTTTATCTGTATGGCAACTACTCCTTGCAGGAATTCCAGGCCTTTACATTCGGGTTAGGGTTTACATTCAGATAGAATTCTTCAGGAAGATTTCAAATGCCGGGGCGCTTCCCGGCTTTTTTATTTTTGAAGATCGGCAGATGCTGTTTCTTCGGTGCCGGTCTGAAGAACGGGCTCCAGTTGTGCCAGTTCACCGGTTTCCGATAGCCAGATGGCGATGAAGCGCGAAGACTCAAACCTGGAACAGATAATGACCATTACAGAAGTAATAGGCACCGACAGCAGCATACCCAGCACTCCCCATATAATTCCCCAGAAGGTAAGTGCCAGCAAAACACCCAGCGGACTTAAATTAAGTGTACGGCCCATCACCTTAGGCTCCAGTACATTGCCTACCAGAAGCTGTACCGACTGGATAGCCAGAAAAACCCATAACAATACCCAGAACGACTGAAACTGGAACGAAGCAAACAAGGCCGGAAATGCCGTGGCAAAAAAAGATCCGATGTAGGGAATGTAGTTCAGCAGAAAAATGAGAAAGGCCCACCATACTGCAAAATCAACTTTAAAGAGGATCAAAATGAAATAGCTCAGCAGCCCGGTGAGTAGGCTCATCTGGGTTTTGACCACAATGTATTTGCGTACGGAGGAAACGATTTGACTGAGAATGTGGTTAATTTTTTCCCGCTTATCAGGTTCTTTTACCCAAAGTTCCAGTTTTTTCCCGAAGAATTTTTCTTCTACCAGGAGAAATGCCACGTAAATAATGATTATGAAAAGGTTGCCGGCCAGGCTCGTCAGGCTGTTCAAAACAGCAGTGAGCACGGGTTGTATATCAAATCGCGCTGCCAGCTCAACAAGCTTTTCTTTAACAAGTTCAAATTCTTTACTGGTCTGCAGGCTGATGATCATTTCACGGAAATTGGCAATGTATAGGTCGGAACGGTTGATGATCATGCGCAGATTAACCACCACAATTTCGTAAATGCCAACAATGGCAAGGATCATGATAATAAAAGCCAGTGAGGTGCTAAGCCAGTTGGGGAAAGTGGTTCCTTTGATTTTAATTTTTTGAATCGAGCGTTTTAATTCAAATACGGCATACCACACCATACCTGCTATTACAATGGGCTGCAGAAAGCTGCTGAAGTACACCAGGCAGAAAACCGTAACCGAAAGGATGATTAGCCAGGCTGCCACCCGTATCACCCGCGAATCGGCAGTATTTCCGGTTTCCATCGGTTTTAATGTCCTTTAAACGAAGGTTTTCTTTTTTCAATAAATGCCTGCATGCCTTCTTTCTGGTCGGCTGAGGCAAAGGTGAGGTAGAAATTTTTCCGCTCAAACGCCAGTCCTTCGTCAAGGTGTGTTTCAAACGAACGGTTTACAGCCTCCTTGGCCAGTTGAACAGCTACCGGTGACATTTGCGCAATTTCTCGTGCAAGCGCAACGGCTTCGTGCAGGAACATCTCCACTGGCACCACCTTGTTTACCAGCCCGTAAAAATGTGCCTCCTCAGCAGACAGAAACCTTCCGGTAAGTATGAGTTCCATGGCTTTGGCTTTTCCAATGGCCCTGGTCAGGCGCTGGGTTCCACCTGCACCCGGTATGGTGCCTATTTTAATTTCCGGCTGGCCGAATTTGGCTGTTTCGGATGCAATGATCAGGTCGCACATCATGGCCAGTTCGCAGCCTCCACCCAATGCAAAACCGCTTACTGCTGCAATGATGGGCTTTTTGGTTCTGCGAATCTGATCCCAGGTACTGAACTGGTCGATCAGCAGCATATCAATGGCCGACTTATCGGCCATTTGTTTGATATCGGCACCGGCTGCAAAGGCCTGCTCATTGCCGGTGAGAATGATTACTTTCACCTGTTCGTTTTTGTCAAGGGCCTGAAGTGCATCGCGCACTTCTTCCATCAGCTTGCGGTTCAGTGCATTGAGTTCTTTCGGCCGGTTTAGTTGTATAAGTGCAATGCCAGGCTCGTATTGTTCGGTTACGATGATAAATTCCATATAGATGCGGTGGTTTTACCGGAACGCAATTTCGTGGAAATATTGAATCCGAAAAACCCGGCTGCCGCCCGGTAAAAGAAAAACCCCTTCGGAAAGGAAGGGGCTTTTCAAACCAAAAGGCGGCAAAAAGTGTGCTATGCGTCCTTAAATACAAGCTATGGTCGTGCGGTAACCTGTTGTTGGCGTAATTTTGCAGCTTTCCGGATAAACGGATTATTGAGCCGATGAAAGTAATAAACGTGCTGTTTGTTTGCCTGGGCAACATCTGCCGCTCACCGCTGGCCGAAGCCTTATTTAAACAGAAGGTTAATGAGCGCGGCTGGTCAAAGTACTTTTATGCCGATTCCTGCGGAACATCGGATTATCATATTGGCGATCCTCCCGATCGCAGAACAGTGGCCAATGCCAGAAATAATGGCATTGAAATCAATCACCGCGGCCGGCAGCTTTCGCGCGATGACTTTGAACGCTTTGATTTTATCCTGGCTATGGATAAAGACAATTATGCCGACATCGTAGCCATGGCCGGGGGCAAAAGTCTGGAGGGTAAACTTTTTCTGATGCGGTATTTCGATCCGGAAGCTAAAAACAGCGAAGTACCCGATCCCTACTATGGAGGTGAAGAGGGATTCCAGCAGGTGTTCCAAATCCTCGACCGGTCGGTTGAAGGCTTTCTGGACTATCTGGCCGGGCGATACTCACTGCCGCACCAGCACCTGAAGCGTTGAGCGCGATGACTGCTCCAGAAGTACTCCCGGTGTTTTGCGGTATTTTTCAAAAGTAGGCGTGTCGTAGTTTTTTACGGTTATCAGCAGCAGATCGGTGTTATAATACACCTCAAAATGATGGCGCAGTTTTTCAATAAGCGCCTGCAGCCTACTCTCGCGGAAGTCAATGCAGAAGGAAAACGAAATAGCAGAGTTCTGCATTACATTGATTTTGATATCCAGTTCGGACAAAGCCTGAAAAATAATGCGCAGGTGCTCTTCGTTGATGAACGTATAGTCCATCACCCTACACGACACCAGGCATTGGTTTTCCTTGAACACAATGAGCGGGGGTAAGTGCTCGACATGGCATTCATGAATACGCGTGCCCGGCAAGGACGGATCGGCAAAACTTTTTACCAACAGCGGGATGCCTTTTAATGCCAGCGGCTTAATGGTTTTGGGGTGAATAACCGATGCACCGTAGTAGGTCATTTCAGCAGCTTCTTTATAGGGCAGTTCCGGAAAAACCACGGCATCGGGAATGCGCTTGGGGTCGGCACTCATCACGCCAGGTACGTCTTTCCAGATGGTTACCGATTCAACCTCCAGGCAGGCACCAAAAATGGCTGCTGTATAATCTGAACCCTCTCTTCCCAGTGTGGTGGTCAGCCTGTTTGGTGCGCGGCCTATGAATCCCTGGGTTACAACTATTTTTTCGCTGAGAACAGCATGTAGCCTTCGAATGCGATGTTCTGTTTCTTCCCATTGTACCTTGCCTTCGCGGTAGCAGTTGTCGGTAAGGATGTAATCGCGGGCGTCCAGCCATAGTGCGGGCAGTCCTGCCGACTCCATAAACGCCTGTACAATTACCGATGAAAGCAGCTCGCCATAGCATACCACCTGGTCGTACACTTCGTCAAACGGCCCCTGGCGAAGGCTTGCAGTCAGCTCATTAAAAAGGGCATCAATTTTTTTGAGCGCGGCACTGTTGTGGCCGATCAACTCCGTGGCAATGTGCAGGTGGTAATGGCGCAATTCCTCGATGCGGGTGTGCACGGGCTGATGGTTCATGAATTCCTGAATCAGGCGCTCCAATGCGTTGGTGGTTTTGCCCATAGCCGATACAACGATGAGCAACGGCTGCCCGGCATGTTGCCTTACTATGCGCACCATGTTCAGCACGCTTGCCGCATCCCTGAGCGATGCGCCACCGAATTTAAAAACCTTCATTTTTAATAGCTTGAAAACGTTTGCGCTTTAAATTTGCTACCTATGGAACAATCCCGCATAGCAGCTCCGATTGGCAGCGCCCTTGACCGTTTTATCAAAAGCCGGCAGGACGAGTTTCCCTATGCCAGTGGCGAGCTTTCGCAACTGCTCCGCGACATTGCTCTGGCCAGCAAGGTAGTAAACCGCGAAGTAAACAAGGCAGGCTTAATTGACATCATGGGTGCTATGGGTTCAGTGAATACAGCCGGTGATCAGCAGCAGAAACTCGATGTGCTGGCCAATATCCGTTTCACCCGGGCACTGATGAAAGGCGGTGAGGCATGTGCCATCATTTCCGAAGAATCCGAATCGTTTATTGATCTGAACAATACGGGTAAGTACGTCATTGCCATCGATCCGCTGGATGGCTCTTCCAATATCGATGTGAATGTGTCCATCGGCACCATTTTTTCCATCTACCGCCGAAAAAGCAAAATCGGCACACCCATCCAGCCGGAAGATGTGCTGCAAAAAGGTACCGAACAGGTAGCGGCCGGCTACATTCTGTATGGCTCTTCTACTATGCTGGTGTACACCACCGGGCACGGGGTAAATGGCTTTACCTACGAACCCACACTGGGCGAATATTTCCTGTCTCATCCGGATATGAAAATGCCCGAGGATGGAAAAATCTATTCCGTTAATGAAGGATCCTACAACTCGTTTCCCGAACCGGTAAAACAGTACCTGCAGTATTGCAAGGAAAAAAACTATACTGGTCGTTATATTGGTTCGCTGGTAGCCGACTTCCACCGCAACCTGCTGAAAGGTGGTATCTACATCTATCCGGCAACTGCCAAAGATCCAAACGGAAAGCTGCGGCTCATGTACGAATGCAATGCCCTGGCTTTTGTAGCTGAGCAGGCAGGCGGTAAAGCCTCAGATGGTCAACGCAGAATACTGGACATTGTGCCTGAATCCCTGCACCAGCGCACCCCGTTCTTTGTGGGCTCCAGGAACATGGTAGAAAAAGCCGAAAGCTTTTATTGAGACTCCTTCAATACTTCGGGTGCATGCTGTACAAGCAATACATACCAGCGCACCAGCTTTTTAATATCAGAAATGTACACCCGGCTTTCATCGTATTCCGGAAGTACAGATTTTAAAAAAGCGCGCAGTTCATCGCCATCAGCGTGGTGGTCAAGCCCGATGTCGCTGCCAAAATCCTGATAAATTTTTTTAAGCACCCTCTCCAGCGATACGGTGCCTTCGCGGGTAGTGGTATAGATGGATATTTCACTCAGCAAAGAAACTTTCTGATTCACCGGAAGTACCATTCGGGCCTTTGTATCAAGTGTTTCGAGTATCATTCCGCCTGCTCCGGCCGATAGTACCCGGAAAAGTCCGCCTTTGCCGCTTACGGTAGCGATGTCTTTTAATTCCATACTGAAAAAGTGGTGCACAAAGGTAGGGTAATTCAGCAATTGGCAAGGATGCTGTGGATGTACTGCATCAACTCTTGCCGTCCGGTTTTCTTGCGGGAGGAAGTGACAAATACCGGCGGCAATTCGTCCCAGTAAATGGAAAGGGATTTTTCAAAATGCATTTTACTCTGCTGCAGGGCGCTGGCCGATAGCTTGTCGGCCTTTGTAAATACCAGCGCCAGGGGGATTTCATTTTCACCCAGCCAGTTGATGAATTCAAGATCAATTGGCTGGGGCTCCAGCCGCGGGTCGAGCAACACAAAAACACAGCAGAGGCGGGGGCTGTTCAGCAGATAATGTGTAATAAGTTCGCTGAACATTTTTCTTTGATCCTTGCCACGCCGGGCATATCCGTATCCGGGCAAATCAACCAGATACCACCGGTTATCTGCGAGGTAGTAATTGATGGTCTGCGTTTTACCCGGCGTAGCCGAAACGTGTGCCAGCCTGGTGCGCCCCGTGAGCAGGTTGATGAGGGAAGATTTACCGACATTCGAACGGCCCGCAAAAGCAAATTCGGGCAGGGCCCGCCCCTTAAAAGGAACCGCCAGGGTTGCCGATCCGATGAATTGAGCCTCTGTAACCGGTTTCTTCATCACTTAAAGTAATGCTTTCAGCCCAAAATACTAATAATGCAATATTCAAGTATGTTATATGATTAAAATAGTTCTTTTTTAACCGGATGTTTTCTATATTGGCAGGCTCTGAGGAAATGTAATTTTTTAACTTTCGATACCAACCCGATGTACCCCATGTTGTACAGTATGCGCAGTGTACTGATTTTTTTAGCTGTTGCGGGTGCCCTTCTCAGTTCGTGGGCACAAAACAACAAAGAGCTGGCCAAGGAATACATGACACAGGCCGAGCTGATTATGGCTGAAACACGTGCTATTGACGATGCCCGCGACCTGATGGTAACAGCTGCTAACCTGGATCCGGATAACCTGAAAGCCAATTTCGAAGCAGGAATGTATCATATTCGCACCATTGGTAAGGATCGGGCAGTACAATTTTTTATGCGTGTTTATGAGCGCGATCCCAATTACCGGTTCGACCTGGAATACTGGATTGGCTTGAGCTATCAGTACGGCATGGAGTTCGACAAGGCCATCGATTTCTATAACCGTTATAAAGACCGCATGACCAAACGCCCCAACTACATGGGCAATGACCGCGTGAGCACTGCCGTGGTTGACCGCGCCATCTATGAGTGCGAAAACGGAAAAGAATTTGTGGCCAGCCCCAAAAACTTTTCAATTGTAAACATCGGCCGTGAAATCAATTCCGAATGGGATGACTATGCACCCGTGCTCAATGCCAACGAAGACATCCTGATCTTTACATCCAGACGAAAGGATGGCAACATGAACCAAAACGTGGACCTGGATAATAAGCCATTTGAAGACATATTTATTTCCAGGAAAGAGAAAGGCGTGTGGAGCAGGGCCGAAAATATCGGCACTCCCGTCAATACACCTTACCACGACTCAAACCTTGCCTTCTCGGCTGATGGCGAAACGCTTTTTATCTATAAGGACGATAATGGCGGTGATATCTATTATTGTGACCGTCAGCCAAATGGAACCTGGAGTGCACCAAAACCTTTGCCCGGTATCATCAACTCTTCCTATGAAGAAAAATCCATTAGCATCTCACCGGATGAACGCACGTTGTACTTTTCCAGCAACCGCCCGGGCGGCTATGGCGGTCTGGATATTTATAAAGCCACCAAAGATGCCAAAGGTGAATGGAGCAACGTAAAGAACCTGGGCCCTAAGATCAACACCGAGTTTGATGATGACGGGCCGTTTATTGATTACGACAACAAAACACTGTACTTCAGTTCTAAGGGCCGCAAAGGCATGGGCGGCTTCGATATTTTCAAGTCGGTGTTCGATGAAAAGACCAACGAATGGAGCGAACCCGAAAACCTGGGGTATCCGATCAACACACCCGACAACGATATTTATTATGTAAGCACGCGCGATGGCAAACGTGCCTACTATTCATCGGTGCGCGAAGACGGCATTGGCTATGATGACATCTACATGATTACCGTACCCGAACAGCCGGTGGCCACCGTAAAACCGGAGGTGAAGCCCGAACCGGAAAAAGAACCGGAGCCAAAACCTGAACCGAAGCCCGAGGTGAAACCCAAGCAAAAGTTTCCTTTGCGGTATGTGGTGCGCGTGGTAGATGCTTCAACCGGGCAGCCGCTCAGCGCACGCGTTCGCCTGCAGGGTGCACGCGATAATATTGTGGTGGCCGGAACACCAAAGGAAACCGGAGTTACGGAGTTTATCATCAACGCCGAGGAAGCAAAGGATTACCGTCTTTCGGTAGAACAGGAAGGTTATGCCTTTGTAAATCAAAACATTCGCCTGCAAGGCGCCAGCGAACAGGAACGCACCGAGGTGCGAACAGTTGAGCTGAGGAAACTGGTAACTGGTGTGGTTTCAGTTTTGCGGAACATTTATTTTGATTTCGACAAGGCAACCTTCCGCACGGAATCGTACACCGAGCTCAATAAACTGGAACGCATGATGGCCGAAAACCCGAATATAAAAGTGGAAATAGCCGGGCACACCGACAACATCGGCACGGCCGCTTACAACATGCAGCTCTCCCAGCGCAGGGCCGAGGCAGTAAAAGATTATCTCGTTAAAAAAGGCATAGACCCGCGCAGAATAACCGCCAAGGGCTACGGCAAGACCCGTCCACTGGCCAGCAATGACGATGAAAAAGAAGGACGCGAACTGAACCGCAGGGTTGAGTTCAGGGTAATTGAAAACTGAAAAGCCGAAGCATCCTGCCGGTTTTAATCTGTTCCTGCCAGCAATTCGATTCAGGAATATAATTTTTTTCGACCGGTTAATTGAGCAAATTGCCATCCTGAAATGTTATTGAGCAACTGGCCGAGTTACAGGCAATGGAAGTAAAGCCCTATAAAAATTTACCCGGTTCCAAGAAAGAACAGGTGGCACGTATGTTTGATGGTATCAGCCACCGCTACGACCTGCTCAATCGCGTGCTGAGCCTGGGCATTGATCGCATCTGGCGAAAAAAAGCAGTTAATTTGCTCAGGCCGCTGCAGCCCAGGCATGTTTTGGACGTAGCAACAGGAACAGGCGATTTTGCGCTGGCCGTTCTGAAGCTGAAGCCCGAAAAAATAACAGCCATCGATATTTCGGAAGGAATGCTGGAAGTGGGCAGAAGAAAAGTAGCGGCACAACAGGCTTCTGATAAAATAAGCATGCTATGTGCCGACTCCGAGAATCTTCCTTTCGGGGAAAATAAATTCGATGCGGTTACCGTTGCTTTTGGTGTGCGTAACTTTGAAAACCTCGAACTTGGCCTTGCGGAGATCAGGCGCGTGCTTCGGCCCGGTGGTATGCTGGTGGTGCTGGAGTTTTCCAAGCCTGCACCCGGGCTATTTGCCCGATTGTATGTTTTCTACTTTAAACACATCCTGCCCCGCATCGGGCAATGGTTATCCGGTGATAAGTCGGCTTATACCTACTTACCCGAGTCGGTGGATGCTTTTCCGTATGGCGAAGCATTTACAGCCGTATTACAAAAAGTTGGATTTAAAGACACTACATGCAATCCTTTAACCTTTGGCATCAGTTCGGTGTACACCGCGCGAAAATAATGCTGTTGTACCTGCTGCTTCCGCTGGCACTGCAGGCACAATCTTTTATGTGGGCGCGCAAAAACAACCCCGATTACGATGAAAAGCGTAAAATCAGTTACGGATTTTTGCTGGGGCTGCATTCAACTTCCTATCAGATAAAATATTCTGATCTTTTTGTTACACCCGATTTAGACACGGTTCACTCGGTTATACCTGCCTGGAAACCCGGTTTTTCGCTGGGCTTTCTGGTAAACTACCGCGCCCATGAGTTTGTGGATGTGCGCCTGATGCCCACCGTTGGATTTTATGAACACGAACTTTTCTATCGGTTCACCAATGGCGACTCACAGCGTGAACTGGTAGAAACCACGATGGTGGAATTTCCGGTATTGGTTAAATACAAATCCATGCGCAGAGGCAACATCCGCATGTATATGATTGGAGGTGCAAGGCCCGGCATCGAGGCTTCGGGCAAGAAAGAAATAGAAAATGTTATCAACTCGCTGGAAATAAAAGGATTCAACCTCAGCCTGGAGGCCGGCATTGGCTTTGACTTGTATTTCCCTTTGTTTAAACTTTCACCTGAAATACGTTTTTCACGGGGTGTTTTCAATGTATTGGATAATACCGAAAATAATTTTGGCAAACCGCTGAAAAACGTTACCACCAACACTGTTCATTTTTATTTTATTTTTCAGTGATGAAGAAACGTATTGCCCTGATAACAGGTGCCACCTCGGGTATTGGACTGGCAACTGCACAAACGCTGGCGCGCAACCACTTTAACCTTGTAATCTGCGGAAGACGAAAAGACCGGTTGGAAAAACTGCAACAGGAACTTTCACCTCTGGCAGAAGTGCAGGCCCTGATTTTTGACATCCGTAACTTTACCGAAGTAGAGCAGGCCTGGAACGCCCTTCCGGAAAAGTGGAAGCAGATAGATGTTCTCATCAACAATGCCGGCAATGCACATGGGCTTGACCCAATACATACCGGGAGCATTGCCGACTGGGACGCGATGATGGATATAAATGTGAAAGGCCTGCTGTACATATCGCGCATGGTTATTCCGGGCATGGTGCAACGGCAGCAGGGCCACATTATTAACATAGGTTCTATTGCAGGTAAAGAAGTGTACCCGAATGGTAATGTCTATTGTGCCAGTAAGTTTGCCGTAGATGCGCTTACGCGCGGCATGCGCCTGGATTTAAACCCTTATAACATTAAAGTTACCGGTATTCATCCCGGCCTGGTGGAGACGGAATTTTCGTTGGTGCGCTTTAAGGGCGATGAGGCGCGCGCGGCTCAGGTGTATAAAGGCTATCAGCCCCTGCGTGCGGAAGATATTGCCGATGTAATTTTATACGTGCTTACACGCCCCGACCATGTGGTGCTTGCCGATATCGTTGTTTTTCCCAAGGCACAGGCGTCATCTGTGGTGGTGAAAAAAGACGCTTTTTAAAACCACAGACCAGCTTTTTGAATTAAGCGGGCTCATCCGGAAGCACCTCGATGTCGTGAATCAATACTTTTTTAGCGATAGCCTGTCCGGTTTTGGTAGCGGCCAGCCCACCCAGAGCAGTTTCCTTGTAGCGTGTTTCCATGCTGGCGCCTATTTCGCCCATGGCTTCAACAACCTCATCTACCGGTATCACACTGCTTACATCAGCCAAACCGATTTGTGCCGAGCTGAAAGCAATCGCGGCCGCGCTGGCGTTGCGTACAATACAGGGTACTTCAACCAGGCCAGCCACCGGGTCGCATACCAGTCCAAGCATGCACTGAATGGTAATGGCTACCGCATTAAAAATCTGGTTGGTATTTCCGCCCAGGCAATACACTATAGCGGCAGCACCCATGGCGGCAGCTGTACCGGTTTCGGCCTGGCAGCCGCCAACTGCGCCTGCTATGCTGGCCTTTTGCTCTATTATTAAGGCTACACCGGCAGCCAGCAACATGGCTTCAATAATTTTTTCATCCGGCACATGATGTATTTCCTGCAGCGTGTACAAAACACCCGGCATGATGCCACTGGCCCCTGCGGTAGGAGCAGCCACCACACGCCCCATGCACGAATTCACTTCCTTGGCAGCCAGGGCACGCGAGATGAGATTCTGAAATTCTTTTGACAACACCGGCAGCGGATGATTGTATACTTTTTTAGCCCCGTTGTTCACCATGCCCGAACGCGAGCGCATGTCCTCCGTCAGCCCTGTTTGCACGGCATCTTTCATCACGTCCCAGGCTTTCTGCAGGCCCGAAATGATTTCTGTATTGCTGCGGTTGTACTGGGTACGCTCGTATTCCATTACCACCTCCGGCAAAGTCATGCGCCTGTCTTCGGCATATTTTTTCCAGTTTTCAAACGAATCAAACAGAAAGGCCATGGGTATTTGGTGATTTGATGAATGAAGGTACGATTTTGCGACTAATAAATAACCTGGAAAATAACTGCTTTTACAGGTGAATCAGTTCAAAAGTTTTCTGAATGGTTACAATAGAAAGCACAACCAGAAATAAAAGGGTAACCGTGCGGGCCGGGATACGGTGGCTGAATAACACCCCGGCAGGAGAGCCCAGCACAACGCCCAGGCTAATGGGTATAACCAGCGGAAATACAATCAAACCTTTGCTGTGCGGAATGTTGTAATCGGGTTCGAAAAACAGGTTGTTTACCGAGAGCCACAGCGCAATAGCGAAGATGGTACCAAATGAAATAGACTTGGCCTTCAGGATGTCCATTTTCTGCCACAGGTTGAGCATGGGTATAAGCAGCGTGCCGCCTCCCAACCCGGTGAGTGCCGAAGCTGCTCCGGCCACTACTCCGGTAAGTGCCAACCGGCTGCGACTAACTTTTTCCTTTTCCGGACTAGACAGGCGCAATTTTTGAAAAGTCTGTACGATAATGATGAGCATGAAGAAAATGATCATGCCGGTAAACAGTTTTCGCGAATAGAATTCGCTTTTGGCCACCAGTTCAAATACAACAAACGACGACACCACCGCACCCAATGACGTCCAGGCCGTTTCGTAGTGATAAAAAGTCCGCGTGCGAAGTGTGGTAACAAGGTTAGCACCCGATGACACCAATGTAGCCAGCACTGTATTGGCAATTGTAACCGGTACAAACAATTCGGCCGGAACCTGGTAATGATGCAACACCAGCGGAATAACAGCCAGCATCATAAAACCCGTACCTATACCAGTGAGACCGGCAATAAAACCGCCAATCAGGCCGGCCAGCGTCAGTCCAACAATTTCAGTCATTTAAAATATAAATGCATTTATCTTCACGCAAAGTAATGCCTTCTTTTCGGATTATGATGATGCGACTGATGTGGTTTTTATTGATGGGCACGGGTGTTGCTGCACAAGCCCAGCAGGAAGATGTGTGGAAAATATTGGCTGAGGTGGGCTTTGAAAGAAGGCCTGCAGAAGAAAATGGTTTTGAAATCGAATCGCCCCGCTTCAGCAAGCGGCTATGGAGCTACAACGGCAAGGTGGTGCGTGTAAAAGGTTACCTGATTCCCATGGCCGAGTTGGGCGGACGACAGGAATATATGCTCTCGGCCTTGCCCTTCAGCCAGTGCTACTTCTGTGGCGGTGCAGGTCCGGAAACAGTTGTTGAGTTACAAACCAAACAGCCAATCCGTTTCGTAACCCGCCAGATCACCGTTGAAGGTATTTTGTTTCTGAATGATTTTGATCCGGATCATCATATGTACATTATAAAGAATGCGCGCGTGATAGATCCCTAATTATGTAAATTATGCAAAAATTACCTTTGCTCATTTGTCTTGCAATCTCATTATTTCCAGCTGCTGCGCAGACCGAAGATGAAAAATTCATTCGCAAAATTTTCGATGAAGCACTGGTAAACGGCAAGGCATACGATGTGCTGGAATACCTGTGTACGCGCATTGGCCCCCGGCTAAGCGGCTCACCAGGTGCTGCTGCTGCCGTTGAATATACGCGTCAGGTGATGCAGCAATACGGCTTTGATTCAGTATGGCTGCAGCCGGTTATGGTGCCCCACTGGGTGCGCGGTAAACCTGAAGTGGGGCGCATCGTGAACTCAAAAAAACTAGGTGTTGAGCGGGTGAACATCTGTGCGCTGGGCGGATCGGTAGGAACGGGTCCTTCAGGAGTATTGGCCCAGGTGGCCGAGGTGCGTTCGTGGGATGAGCTGAAAAAACTGGGCGAGCAGGGTAAGCTAAAAGGCAAAATTGTTTTCTACAACCGGCCGATGGATCCGAAACAATTGCAAACCTTCGCTGCCTACGGTGGGGCTGTTGATCAGCGTGCAAACGGGGCATCGGAAGCGGCAAAGTATGGCGCGGTAGCTGCATTGGTACGGTCTATGAGTCCTAATCCGGAAGATTATCCGCATACAGGGTCTTTGCGCTATGCGCTGAATGTACCCAAGATTCCTGCGGCAGCCATCGCTACCAATCATGCAGATTTGCTGAGCAGGCTTCTGAACGATGATCCCAACCTGCAGTTTTATCTGGAAATGCACTGCGAAACATTGCCCGATGCGCCTTCCTTTAATGTGGTTGGTGAACTGCGCGGAACAGAAAATCCGAAGCAGTATATAGTTGTGGGTGGCCACTTAGACAGTTGGGATCTGGGACAGGGCGCGCACGATGATGGGGCCGGATGTGTGCAATCCATTGAAGTGCTGCGCATCCTGAAAGCACTCGGCTATAAACCACGTTATACCATCCGCGCGGTAATGTTTATGAATGAAGAAAACGGCCTGCGTGGCGGACTGGAGTATGCCAGGCAGGCGGCCGACCGCAGGGAGGTTCATATTGCCGCCATCGAATCCGACCGCGGGGGTTTTGTGCCGCGTGGTTTTACGGTGCCAACAATAGCTGCGGCCAAAGCCAAAGTGCAAAGCTGGAAACCTTTGCTGGAACCCTATGGCCTGCACGACTTTGATACCGAAGGCGGAGGTGCTGATATAAGTCCGCTGGCACCACAAGGTGTGCCGTTAATGGGGCTGCTGCCCGATTCACAACGTTACTTCAGCTATCATCATACACCGGAGGATACAATTGATAAAGTGGACAGGCGCGAACTGGCGTTGGGTGCTGCATCCATGGCTGCCCTGGTGTATCTGATTGACCGCTATGGGCTAAAATAGATAACGTTTTTGTTGCTAGTTTTCCGGCAGAACGTACCGGACTCACCTCAAAAACGACTGAAGTTGCATCCCGCCAGGTTATGTGCAAATGCGGTTACATCATATTGATGTTTTGCATAAAGGTAAAACTCGTTGGATATGTCTGAACAGAATAATCAGCAGGAACAGCCTAAAGAGAGTTATGCTTTGCGCAAAATGAGATCGATTGTGCGAACAACCGAACGCCATGTGCGCATAGCTTTCTGGCTGTGGATAGCTGCCATTTTAATTACCCTGGCAGGTGTAATCTGGTTTTCAATTCTGTAAATCAGATAGTAACCGACTCTTCTTTATCCTGATAAGATTCAACCGGCAGGCAGCTGCATACCAGGTTCCGGTCGCCATAAGCATTGTCAATGCGGCTTACACTGGGCCAGAATTTTGCTTCGCGTACATAAGGCAGGGGATAGGCAGCCTTTTCGCGTGAATAGGGACGGTTCCAGCTATCGGCTGTTACTACGGCAGCAGTATGCGGAGCATTTTTCAACACGTTATTTTCCTTATCGGCTTTGCCTTCTTCTACTTCGCGTATTTCCTTTCTGATTTCGATCAGCGCATCGCAGAAGCGGTCGAGTTCTTCTTTTGTCTCGCTTTCGGTGGGTTCAATCATTAGTGTACCGGCAACCGGGAAGGATACCGTGGGGGCGTGGAAGCCGTAGTCCATCAGGCGTTTGGCAATATCTTCCACTTCAATGCCCGCTTTCTTAAAATCGCGGCAGTCAACAATCATTTCGTGTGCACAACGACCGTTGGTGCCGGCATACAAAATTTTATAATGACCTTCAAGCCGTGCTTTGATGTAGTTGGCATTAAGAATAGCTATCCTGGTTGCGTTGGTCAGGCCTTCGGCACCCATCATGGCGATATAGGCATATGATATGGTAAGAATGCTGGCGCTGCCAAAAGGTGCTGCCGATACTGCGGTGATGGCCCTGTCACCACCGGTTTTCACCACCGGGTGCCCGGGAAGGAAGGGCTTCAGCTTATCGTTTACGCAAATAGGCCCCATTCCCGGGCCACCGCCACCGTGCGGTATGCAAAAGGTTTTATGCAGGTTAAGATGGCACACATCGGCACCAATACTGGCCGGTGAGGTAAGGCCTACCTGCGCGTTCATGTTGGCGCCATCCATATACACCAGTCCGCCATATTGGTGTACGATGTCGCATATTTCTGTTATCGCTTCTTCAAACACGCCATGGGTAGACGGGTAGGTTACCATCAGGCACGATAAGTTGTTTTTATGCTGTTCGGCTTTTGTGCGCAGGTCGGCTACATCAATCTTGCCGTTCTCATCCGACTTAACGATAACTACCTGCATGCCGGCCATCACCGCGCTGGCGGGATTGGTACCGTGTGCCGAAGCAGGGATCAATGCAACGTTACGATGTCCTTCACCGCGGTGCTGATGATAAGCACGTATTACCATCAGTCCGGCATATTCGCCCTGTGCACCGCTGTTGGGTTGTAACGAAACACCTGTAAAACCGGTGATTTCTGCCAGCCAGCCTTCCAGTTCTTGAATCATTTGCTGATAACCTTTGGTTTGCTCCGCAGGAGCAAAAGGATGCAGGTTGCCAAATTCGGCCCAGGTTACCGGAATCATTTCGGTTGTAGCGTTGAGCTTCATGGTGCAGGAACCCAGCGGTATCATGGAATGCACCAGCGACAGATCTTTGTTTTCCAGCTTCTTGATATACCGAAGCATTTCGTGCTCCGAATGGTGGGTATTGAATACCGGATGCGTGAGGTAAGGTGAAGTACGAACCAGTGCATCCGGTATGGAGCCGGCCGTTTCACCCGAAGCAGGAACCGGGTTTTTGCTGCCGAAAATTTTTAACAGTTCATTTACGTCATTGAGGGTGGCTGTCTCATCCAGTGAAACACCCACGTGGTTGTCTTCAAAATAGCGCAGGTTAATCATTCGTTTTTCGGCTTCCCTGCGAATGGCTGCCTTATCGGGCACGGCAATTTTAAGTGTATCGAAAAAGTATTGGTTAAGCTGCCTGTAACCGAGTTTCTGCAGTTCGCGATTGAGCAGATCGGCCAGTCCGTGAACCCTTGCAGCAATTTTTTTAATTCCTTCCGGTCCGTGATACACGGCATACATGCCGGCCATAACGGCCAGCAGCACCTGTGCGGTACAGATATTGGAAGTAGCCTTTTCTCGGCGAATGTGTTGTTCGCGTGTTTGCAACGCCATTCGATAGCCGGGTTTTCCCTGTGCGTCAACCGAGGCACCAATGATACGGCCGGGTATCTGGCGTTTAAATGCCTCGCGCGTGGCAAAGTAAGCCGAGTGGGGTCCGCCAAAGCCCATGGGCACACCAAAGCGCTGGCTGGAACCTATTGCTACATCGGCACCCATTTCACCTGGTGATTTCAGCAAGGCCAAAGCCAGCAGGTCGGCAGCAACGGCCACGTACACGTTGTGCTCGTGTGCTGCAGCAATAAAGCCGGAATAATCTGTAATGGATCCGTTGTTGTCGGGATATTGAACGAGCACGGCAAAAAGTTCCGGGCGGGTAACATCGAGTTTGCGTATATCGCCGGTTTCAAGCACAATACCCAGCGGTGCTGATCGGGTTTTCAGCACATCGAGTGTTTGCGGGAAAATATTCTCATCGGCAAAAAATACATGAGCGTTTTTCTTTTCCGGCTTCAGCGAAGCGTGCAGCATGTGCATAGCTTCGGCAGCGGCTGTGCCTTCGTCCAGCAGCGATGCATTGGCTATTTCCATGCCGGTAAGGTCCATGATCATGGTCTGGTAGTTAATCAGCGCCTCGAGGCGTCCCTGGGCAATTTCGGCCTGGTAGGGAGTGTAGGCGGTGTACCACCCCGGGTTTTCCAGAATGTTGCGCAGGATAACAGCCGGTGTATGGGTATTGTAATAGCCCATACCAATGAATGATTTGAATACTTTGTTTTGCGATGCCAGTTTTCTGAAGTCATTGAGAAACTGTACTTCCGATTTTGCAGGAGGGAGGTTCAGGGGTTTTTTCAACCGGATATTGGCGGGCACGGTCTGATCTATCAGTTCATCCAGGGATGAAGCTTTTACCGTTTTCAGCATTTCTTCAATTTGCGGTGCATCGGGGCCAATGTGGCGTAATTCAAACTTCTCGGAATAGAGGTAATTGTAACTCATAACGTTAAAACAGTTTTGCCGGCAGGGGGTTTTAAGGCGCCACAAAGGTAGAAGAGTGGCGCTGCAAATAAAAAGCGGGTTATACGAAGAATTTGATGGCGGAGATCAGTCCAGCGGAACGTTCACGTGGCGTTCGGCATGGTAGCTGGAGCGTACCAGCGGGCCAGCCTCTACATACCTGAGGCCGCGCTTCAGGCCCTCTTCTTTGTACATTTCAAACGTATCGGGGTGGATGTACTCAGCCACTTCCAGGTGCATTTTGGTAGGTTGCAGGTATTGTCCGAGTGTCAGGATAAGCAGGCCGTTTTCCACCAGGTCGTCCATGGCTTTAAGCACCTCGTCTTTGGTTTCGCCCAGGCCCAGCATGATGCCCGATTTGGTGCGTTTACCGGCTTCGCGGATGCGTCTTATCTGCTCCAGGCTGCGTTCGTATTTGGCCTGAGGCCGTACCTTGCGGTACAGGCGTTCAACGGTTTCCATGTTGTGGCTTACCACTTCCTGTCCGCCTTCAATCATGCGGTACAAGGCGTCCCAGTTGCCCTTGGTATCGGGGATGAGTGTTTCGATGGTGGTTTCCGGATTGAGTTTTTTGGTCCACACCACCGTTTGGTACCATATTTCTGCCCCGCGGTCTTTGAGTTCATCGCGGTTAACCGAAGTGATGACAGCGTGCTTTACGCCCATCAGCCTGATGGCTTCGGCTACGCGCCTGGGCTCATCGGTGTCGTATTCGGTGGGACGGCCGGTAGCCACGGCACAGAAAGTACAGCTGCGTGTGCAAATGTTGCCCAGTATCATGAAGGTGGCAGTGCCTGCACCCCAGCATTCGCCCATGTTGGGGCAGTTGCCGCTTTCGCAAATGGTGTGCAGGCGGTGTTCGTCCACCAGCCTGCGTACTTTGGCGTATTCCGGGCCCACGGGCAGCTTTACACGCAGCCAGTCGGGCTTGCGGCTATGTGCTGCCGCGGATGATATGGTGGGCAGTTCAATCATCTACAACACAACAACTTACTTTCCGATAAGTTCCTTGTATTGCTCGGCGGTGAGCAGGGCCTCAATATCGGCAGGATTCTTCACTTCAATCTTAATCATCCAGCCTTCGCCATACGGATCTTTGTTTACTTTTTCCGGACTGCTGTCAAGAGCGGTATTTTTTTCCACTACTTTTCCGGCTACAGGCATAAACAGGTCAGACACGGTTTTAACGGCCTCCACTGTTCCGAAAACATCGTGCTGATTCAGCTCCTGGCCAAGGGTGGTAATGTCAACATAAACAATATCGCCCAGTTCGCCTTGTGCAAAATCGGTTATGCCCACGGTGGCAATATTGCCCTGCAGTTTAATCCACTCGTGATCTTTGGTGTACTTAAGGTCGGATGGTAAGTTCATGGAACAAGGTTTTAAGAACGTCCCAAAATTACAGGTAATGCCCGAATGTCCAAGGGTAATTACTGAGCCAGGCTGAAGCGCATCTGGAAGCCGAAGCGTGTTACTGCACGCTTGAAGGAATTGGAAACCTGCGGGGTATTGACGGTGCGCTCAAAGTAGGCCTGTATGTTGAATCGTTGATTTACCACGTAGCTGATGTTGGGCCGTAGCTGAAAGTTGATGTTGCCGTTGGTCAGGATATTCTGGTCGTTGATTTTTCGCTGGATGGTGGACTGATCGGATACGGTGAGGTTCATCCGGAAGGTTACATCATTCTTCAAAACGGTAGTACGGCCTTCAATTTTAAAAGGCAGCTTCATGTTGTTTTTGGTATAACCGATTTCGAGTGAGAAGTCTTTGGTATTCATTTCTGTTACCTGGGCATTTGAAATATTCAGTGCCAGGTCGCGTTTGGTTTTGTATTCGGCGCGGGCTGTGAACCTGGTGCGCGTGCGCAGGTTAATGCCAATGAGGGGTGCGAATTGCTCGGATATCATCACCTGGCTGATAATATATATCGGTACAATCTGCCCGTTGGCATTGGGTCGGGCAAAAAAGCCGTTGTTGTAGCGTTCTAACGGAATGTTAACGCCCAGCGTGTCAGGCCCGGTGTATTGCAGCGAATTTGAGAAATTCATTACGGAGTAAGATGCTGAGTAAGCATGCGAAATGGTGACTGACTGAAATACGTTTTGAAGTGCTTTTATTTTATTCAGGCCGGTATAATCAATGCGCCAGTTGGGCAGGGGTGTGCGCTGAAAAGGACTCAGGTTCATTTTATTGACATCTTTACCGGTGTAGGCCGCAACGAAGGCAGGTATCAGCACATCCTGGCCGATGGTGTCGTATTCGTTGCCGGTGATGGTGCGGAAACGCTGCATCACCGGATCAAGTTTTTGTTCGAATTCCCGGAAAGCAGAGGAAACCAGGTCGTTATTATCCGAACGAAAGGCTGTTTTAATGGCGATGGTTGAGATGCGGTAACTGCCACTCCGGCTCGGATTAAGTGATACGTAGTCATTTTGCAGGTTGTCGAACCGGAATATTTCCTGGTAGGAATCCATTACATCTTTTTTAAAGTCCAACTGAATTTTCATGTCGTTAGAAGGCTCAATGGTGGCCCTTCCGCTGATGTTGCGCGAAACATTTTGTGTAAAAGGTGTGGTTAGCAAGGGGTTGCGGGTCAGCCACCCGTTGTCTGCCGCATTTCTTCGGATATCCGGATTCTGACTGCCCAGAATAAAATCCCAGCCGGGTGCGTTCCATTGCCGGTCCATGCCCAGAAAGCGCGGTGTAGGATCGAAACCCGGCAGCAGGGTTCCCTCTGAAACAGAATAGGTGGCGTTAACGGAACGCACCATCATCAGCATACGGAAGAAATTTTTTACCCATTGTGGTGTGGCGCGCACCGTATCGGGTTTGCTGGTTGGCCTGGCCTGAGGGCGTGGCGGGGTGTTGATTTCTTTCAGAAATTTAATCTTGTTGTACAGCTTCACCATATTTAATTGCCCGGTGATGGCACGTTCGCGGCTGTTCTGAACGGTGTTTTTAAAATCAAGGCTATCGGGTAAGTCCTGTTCGCCTGGGCGCACCAGGCTGTCGGGCTTATTGAACGGGCCGGCCTTCCAGTTGTAATTTACCTGATACCGGTAATCAGCGTCCAGCCAGTCGGTGAAGGGTATTTTGTCCAGCGGCAGCTTGTAATTCATGGTGATGTTCTGATCGAAATTTTTCATCCGGCCGAATCGTTTCAGGTTGTTCATTACGCTGTCGCGCTTTTCGGGTGTGTTAATGTCGCCTTCGGGTTCATCTATAATGGCGTTGGCACGTGCCGCATAGGTTAGGTTCAGGTTGCGCGACAGGCTCCACTGGGCATTGTAGAAGCGGTTAAAGGTGAAATACTTCAGGTAGTTGGGTTCCGACTCTGAAAGAAAGTTTCGGTAAATAGTTCGTGAAAAAGATCGATCCAGATCGGCCCGCACGCCAATGCTGGTGGGCATCAGGTTCAGGTTAAAATCTTTGATCAGTTTCAGGTAAGGCGATTTTAACCCTTCGCTTTCCTTAAAGGGCTCAAAGCCTTTGCTCTTGGGCGAGAAGTTGTAAGCTACCGATCCGCCATAATCATTTTTTACAAAGTCGGCTATGTTGAAGTTGGTGCGTGTTATCTGGCTATACCGGTAGCTGAATGAAAAGTTTTCAATATCCCACAGGTGAGAAGGCGCATCCTGCCGTACTTTGGTTTTGCGTACATTGGTGAAGTTGATGGCCCTTCGTATTTCGCGGTCGCGGATGATGCGCAGGTAGGCTTCGCGTTCTTCATCGGTATTGAACGACTGCAGTGCGGCTTCGAGCCGCTGGTCGGGGTTGGCCGGGTCGTAATTGGGGTTCATGGTGGTGGTTTGATAACTCACCAGCATGGGCAGTACCAGGCCGTGCCGGCCGGGCAGCATTTTATCCAGGTTAATGGAAGAGGTGATATCGAAGGCAGTAATCTCTTCGCGTGTGCGTTCGCTTATTTTAGAGTTCACGCTGCCAAAACCAAAGGTAGTATGCCGGATGGAAGAGGATACGGTGGCCAGATCGGCCAGTTTTAAGCCGAGTGTTGAATTTACGGCCCAGCCTGCTGTTCGGTCGAAGTCTGTCAGCCGCAGTTCATTTACCCATACACATGCTGAATGGGCGCGTTTATCGGGGGTGCGCGGGTTGCGGATGCCTATCATCAGCAGGCGCACGTTGCTTAAATCCGGACGCCCCATGATGCGAAAGCCATGCCGGCCGATTACGCGTGGTCCTTCCTGGGGAAACGGCTGGGTAAGCGGGAAGCGCAGGCGGTCGCGTTCAGCTTTTAGGGCGTACAGGGTGTTAAGCGCAAAGTCAAACTCATTTTCCTCGGGCCAGATGGCCCGCGGATCGGTGGTGTTGGCCGGTTTGGTGATTTTCAGGGGTAGTTCAACTTCGTAATAATTCTGGTCGAAGTCAGTACCCAGGCGCATGAATATCACCAGGTCGTCATCATCCGATTCGCTGTTGGCATGCACAAACATTTTTACTCTTCCGTAGTTGAAAAAATCCATTTCTACATTTTTGTAAGCTGCACGGGCATCACCATCCATCAGGTTGTCCACACACAGTTGCATGGATTGTTCATTCAATTGCCGGGGCACGGCCGAAGTATTATCGCGGTCGCGGATAATGCCGGGAGGAACGACATAGGGCGATTTCCGGCCGCTGGGGTCGGGGGCGGCATTTTCTTCAATATTTACTACCGAAAGGGTAAAATTGTCGAAGTCGGGCTCACGGTCAGGTACCAGTCCACCTTGTTCTAGGCTCTCGGTGTATCTTCTCCAGCGGGAGCCAATCATGCGGAAGTTGGCAAAGCGCAGCACCACGGGCTGCTGGAATCCGGTAAGCACCATGCGGACGTAACGAATGGATTTGAAACCTTCGATGTTGCCGAAGCGACCATCGAAATTGCGCACCGGAATACGGAACAGGTACCAGGTTACCTGGTCGGTACCACCTGTGGCACGGGTAGTGATTTTATCAACAATGTACTTGCGGCCTATTTCCAGCTGGCCCGGCCGTAAGTCAATATTGTACTCGTAATATTCTTCCAGTTCATTCAGTGTATTGTCAGCGTTGAGGTCTTCATTGTCCGGCAAGAAACCGTTCGATTGCGGAATGGCGGTGCCGGTATTGATGGGAGTATTGCCATCGGTGCCGTTGAAGTTTTTATAGCGTTCCAGGATTTTGGCATTGCGTGCATCGAGGTCGGAGCCAAAAAAGAATTTAAAGTTATCCGATGACGGATCGGCCTGTAGCTGTGCCAGTGGCTCGGGGTTAAGTAGGCCTGCTGCAGTGGTGAGGAAATCCTGAAATTTTATGGCTTCCATATCATTTCTCACACCGTCTAAACCTACATCCTGGTTATTTCTGGATTCAGGCGAATTATCGAATGCATTGGTGATGTATTGCTGGTTGGTAACATAGCCCCAGTTGTTTTCGGTGGCTTTGGTTACATCGCCATCGGGCGGCAGACCGTTTTCAAAAGCATGGCGCCCATCGCGCATAATGTCTTCGCTGATGGAGCCCAGGTGAAAAATCAGTTTACCGCCGGTTGTGTTGAAGTCGTTGAATTTGCCGTCAATTATTTTTCCGTTTTCGGTATAGTTGATGAAGGGGTCCAGCAGCCAGAATTCAATATATTCGATATTGGCTTTGTCAAAGTCAACTTCCGAACGGATGGCTGTAGTAATGCCTGCCCAGCGATTAGCCGGATCGGTAAAATCGCCCGTCAGCGGATTGAGGTTTTGGGTGTCGTAGTTAAACGGCCCGCGTTCGGTGGGGTAGTAGGCCACGTCCAGTACGGTTTCAAAAAAATTGCCTTGTGTGAGATTCCGGAAAGGGAAAATCTCCTGCGGGCCTACGGCACGCACATAGTGGTTCTGCAGATCGGCCCCGGTTATGTTGGGTGGTTTAAACTGCCCGCCATCGCGGTAGAACTGATTATCGACCACGTACCAGGCCAGTTTAGATCGCTTGTAGCCGGCCCGGATATCGTTGCGTGCGCCCAAACTGGGGTCGAAGCGGTTATCGGCCGTGCGTGGCGTGGCAGCCAGGCGCCAGGCCGCAGGGTTGAGCAGGGAAAAGGGCGTTGCCGAATTTTCGAAATCATCGATATAGCCTGTACCAGCCCCCTCTACCCGTACGGATGTGCCGGGGATTAGTTGGGCAAACTCTCCGCTCCAGTTAAATGCCGATTTCTCCCTGGTCTCAATACCCGGCAAGGCATCCACCAGTTTGGTCAGCAGGCGGCTCTCCTTGCGCACATTGAAGTCCAATCCGTATTGAAGGTTGCGTGCCGGTTCGGTGCCGATGAGGTTGCGGCTAATCCACGGTCGTTCATTGTAATACAATAGTGTGGATCCAAAATTTACATCATCATTCAGTTTATAATCGAAACGGGTACCCAGCAGTGAACGGGTTTGAAAAGCAAATGGATCGGCCTGTTCGTACTGCACACTGATGTTTTTTCCCGAGTTGATGATGGCATCGTTAAGTATAGTAACGCGCCCGAAAGTATAATCAACATTGTAATCCAAGCCTTCGATAAGCGGGGTGCCTCCGGCAAAAACGCGTACTGAGCCCGGAGTTACGCCGAAGCCCGGGATTAGTATTTCTTTTGCTGAATTGGCTACGTAACGACCTACAAGAAAAAATTTGTTTTTGGTAACAAATAATTCAGCATCGGCTTTGGTGGTGCGGTACAGCGTGTCGTACACATATTTATTAATAAGAAACTCTTCCTGGGGCTCGCCTGCAAAGGCCTGCCGCAAAGCCGTGTTAAAAGGCTCGACAAAAGGAAATATAATCATCCCATACTGGGTGTTAATGGTCAGACCCTCCACGAAGTCAAAGTTTCCATCGCGTTGCAGGTCGTTTACCGGATTGAGCCGGTCCAGTCCGAAGACTTCAATGAGTTGCCGGTTGCGCACATTTATGCCTTCCTGCAACTGGGGGTTGTCAATGCCGGTCCGGTCATCGCGGTAAACGATGCGTAGTTGAAATCCCTCGCGTGAAAGTTGGGTTACGTTTAATGTGTAGATGTTTTTCATCATCAGGTCCCAGGTAGGGATGATGCGTTGGCGGCTGTCGCGTATGGCGATTTTGCGAGGACGAAGGAGCTTGAGGAAAATTACCTCATTGTCCGGGCGGCTGTTGTAGTCTTCGGTCAGCTCGCCCACCTTGTAGGTGCGGCCGTTGTAAGTGTATTCAAAGGCTACGGCCAGTGCTTCATCGTTTTGCAGCTTGCGTGCCAGTGTAATGTACCCTAACTGGCGATGAAAGGTAAATTCTGTTGGGCTGAGTTTGCGGGCGCTGGTTATACGTTCAAAGTCGGTGCCGTTTACCATGGCGCCCGGACCGTAAATGATGTTTTCCAGGTAGTTGGAAATCTGATCTGACAGGCGACTGGGCGCTCCCAGGTTCAGTACCTGCGATAGATCGTTGGCGCCATTAAAGGCCGGGCCGGGTATGCGACTTTGCACGTTGTCATTGTAAACAGTGCTTCCTTCGCCCAAATCCATTAAACCTACCACGTTGCGCAGTGTCTGGGTGTCGTTGCTGCGGTTAAGCACATACACTTCCACCCGTGTGATGTTTACACCGGAAAAAATCTGTGGCGGATGTTGGAGCCACCGTTCATAGTTGTCGCGGAAAAAGTGAGCCAGGAAAAAATGACGGTTTTCATCATAGTTTGAGGCCACGATTTCAAATGGCCTTCCCTGACCTTGATTGCTACCGGGTATATCGATGGATGAAACCTTACCGCGTTGCGTAGAAGCTACGGTAGTAACATAGAGCTTGCCAAACTGCCACTGCGCTTTCACGCCAAACAGGTTTTGTGCTCCCTGTATTAAAGTATTGTTGAGCGGCAGGCTTACATTACCGATTTCCAGTTTTTTAAGAATATCTTCCTTGAAACCGGTGTATTCAATTTTCATGTTGTTCTGGAAATCGAATGAGTTGTTATTGTCGAAATTGGCATTTACGGTCAGCTTTTCACCCACCTTTCCGATGACACTCATATTAATTTGCTGGTCGAATTCAAATCCTCCGTTGCGTTGCATGCGGATAGGGATGTTCGGGTTATCAATGCGTTGAAAGGAGGCTCCGAAGTCGAGGGTCACGAAGCCGCGTGGGATAAGCTCGACATAGCTGCCACCGAAAATTCGATCGAGTACCGGGCTGATATAAATTTTAGGGGCAAAACCGCGGTTGCTCACCGGGCTTTCGCCAGCCTGCATGCGCGATCGCCCCTGCCAGTAGCTGCGCATGAGCTGGCGCCTGTGGTATTCATTAAACTCATCGAAAGTAATGGTGGTGGCCGGCCTGAAATCCAGGTTGCCCATGCGCTCGTACACAGTGTAGTTTACGGACGAGTCAACCCTGATATCATAATGAATTTTGGAAGGGTCTTTCAGAAACAGAGGCGATGAGGTTGTATGATTGGAAAAAGGGTCGCCAAACCGATCTTGTAGCTTAAAAGTAGGTCTGCGCGTAGGGCGGTAGGTATGGCGGGTAGTATCCTGCTGCTGAAAGGGGGCAGCCTGTGCCTCCGTATGGAAGCACCATAACGGTAAAGCTATACCGATAACAGTAACGAAGCGGTTCAGGTTCAAGGTCAAAAGTTACTCAGGTCGCTTTCAGAGCCTGTTTAATCAAATCTTCCAAAGTAATGGTATTCCCTGATTTTTTCAGGACCATATCCACACTTTTCTCAGCCGCACTTCGGGGAATGCCCAAGGTTAGTAATGCTGTTAACGCTTCCTGCCGCATGGTATTGTGCGCAGGGTTTATCATGGTTGTCATTTCTATATCCTTTTCCCTGCGGATCCGGTCTTTCAGGTCAATGATAACGCGCTGGGCTGTTTTGGTGCCGATGCCTTTTATTCGCTGAAGGGCCGCGGCATCTTCACGCGCAATAGCCATGCTCAGTTCTTCCACACTCATGTACGAAAGCATGATGAGTGCGGTACCCGGGCCTACCCCGTTAACGCTAATCAGGTGAAGAAAAAGATTTTTCTCGGCGGGCGTGGAGAACCCGTACAGTACATGCGCATCTTCGCGTACAGCCAGATAGGTATGTAAGAAAACCTCTTCGCGATCCTTTATATCTCCAAACGTCTGGAGCGATATGTTTACCTGATAACCTACTCCATGTACATCGATAATCACGTAGGTTGGTTCCTTATGGGCCAACCTACCTTTTAAAAAGGCGATCATGCAAGTTACATTTTGAAGCCTGAGCTGTAAATGTAACGACTAATGTTAAATTGTGGTGTTTACAACCGGCCGGACTGAGTGAGCAATTGAGCATCCACTACGGCTATGGCGGCCATGTTCACGATTTCGCGTATGGAGCTTCCCAACTGTAAAACGTGAACAGGTTTTTTCATGCCCAGCAAAACCGGTCCGATGGCTTCGGCACCGCCTATTTCCATGAGCAGTTTGTAAGCAATGTTGCCGGCAGCGAGATTGGGAAAGATGAGTGTGTTGGCACCATCTTTGGCCAAAGCACTGAAAGGAAAACTTTCCTGTTGCAGCGAGGTATTCAATGCCACGTTGGCCTGGATGTCGCCATCAATGATCAGGTCCGGAAATTTTTGTTTGGCCATACGCACTGCTGCACTGGTCTTTTCGGGCACTTCGCCTTTCGATGATCCGAAGTTGGAATAAGACAGTACCGCAATGCGCGGTTCGATGTCAAAAAAGCGTACACCGCGTGCGGTAAGCGCGATGATATCCACCAGTTCTTCGGCTGTGGGATTCAGGTTCACGGTGGTATCGGAGAAGAAGTAGGTGCCTTTGTTGTTCATGATAATGTACATGCCGGCCACGCGGCTTATGCCCTCGGCCATGCCGATGCAATGAAGAGCCGGCAGGATGGTTTTGGGGTAATCTTTGGTAAGTCCGCTGATCAGGGCATCTGCTTCACCGGTTTCTACCATCATGGCACCAAAGTAGTTGCGGTCGCGCATCAGCTGAAGGCAGTCGCGGTAGGTGAGTCCTTTGCGCTGGCGTTTGCTGTGCAGTAACCTGGCAAATTGTTCTGTTTTTTTAGGGTCATCCAGCGGATCGATTACCGGACAATTCAGTTCCAGGCTGTGTTCCTGGATAAGGCCTTCGATTTCGGCACGATTGCCTAATAAAATCGGATTTGCAATGCCTTCGTCCTGAAGTACCTGCGCTGCCTTCAGTATTTTATGATGATGTGCTTCGGCAAACACCACGCGTTTGGGATTTTTCTTGGCGCGGTCAATGATGCGCGACATGAGTTTTTGGTCAAGCCCGATGCGCTTCAGCAATTGATGATGGTATTCGCCCCAGTCGGTAATAGGTTTGCGTGCCAGTCCCGATTCCATGGCGGCTTTGGCCACGGCAGGAGCAATGGTGGTGATGAGGCGCGGGTCAAGCGGTTTAGGAATGAGATAATCCGGACCGAAGGTTAATTTTTCTTCGCCATAGGCGCGTACTACAATATCAGGAACAGGTTCCTTGGCCAGGGCAGCCAGGGCGTAAACCGCAGCAAGTTTCATTGCTTCGTTGATTTCGGTGGCCCGTACGTCCAGCGCTCCGCGGAATATGTAGGGAAATCCTAACACATTGTTTACCTGATTGGGGTGGTCGCTGCGGCCGGTAGCCATAATCAGATCAGGGCGGGATTCTTTGGCAAGATGGTAATCTATTTCCGGATTCGGGTTGGCCAGGGCGAATACAATGGGGTTAGGTGCCATGGCCCGGATGTCATCGGGGGTCAGTATATCTGCTTTGGATAAGCCCAGAAAAACATCGGCATTTTTTATGGCCTCCTGAAGGGTCTTTATTTTTTGCGATGTGGCAAACTCTGCTTTTATCTCGTCCAGGTCAGTGCGGTCTTTGTTGATCACGCCTTTGCTGTCGCACATTATCAGATTTTCTTTTTTCAGACCCAGCTCAAGGTACAGGCGGGTGCAACTGATTGCTGCTGCGCCTGCTCCGTTTACCACCATTTTTATTTCGCTGATTTTTTTTCCTACCAGTTCCAATGCGTTGATGAGGGCCGCACCGGAAATGATTGCTGTTCCGTGCTGGTCGTCGTGCATTACAGGTATGTTCATCTTTTCCCGCAGAGCAGCTTCTATTTTAAAGCACTCCGGTGCTTTGATGTCTTCAAGGTTAATGCCGCCAAAAGTGGGTTCGAGTGATTGTACAATATGAATGAATTTATCAGGATCGGTTTCGTTAATTTCAATATCGAACACATCAATGCCGGCAAATTTCTTAAACAATACCCCTTTTCCTTCCATCACCGGTTTTGCGGCATCAGCACCTATGTTGCCCAGACCCAGTACGGCAGTTCCGTTTGAGATGACCGCCACCAGGTTGCCTTTGGCGGTGTACTTGTAGGCTTCTTCCTTGTTGGCGGCTATTTCCTTACAGGGTTCGGCCACACCCGGCGAATAAGCAAGCGCCAGGTCGAGCTGGGAACTAAGCATTTTGGTGGGTACCACTTCAATCTTACCGGGCTGTCCCTGCATGTGGTATTGTAAGGCTGCTTCTCTGCGGATTTTTAACGACATGATACCGGTTGGTTTAAGTGGTCAAATATAGCAGTCATGGATAAACTGCTTAAAACATCCTGGTTGTAAAGAGTGGATCAGGACCCGGGCACAATGCGGAAAGTGTTGAGAATTGCCTCCAGCTCGCGAATGGTTTCGCGCTGATCTTTGCCGGGACTGAAGCAAAAGCCTTCCAGGTAAAATATTTTTCCGGTTTCCGGAAAGGCCACCGCATAGCAGATAAAAGGTCCTCCCATGGTGCGGTTGTTGGTGCGCCATAATCCACGCAGCTCCATGGCAAATTGCCCGTTGATGGTGGTTTGCTTTGTCTTGACGGGTTTAAACGGAACGGTGGTTTCGGCTACCAGGTAGCTTTGCGGATTGTCGGGGTCTTCGAAAATATACCTGCGCGTGATTTCGTCTTTCCATGCCAGGATGCTGTCGGGCAGAAACTGGTATTCGCTTTCATAGGGCTTCCACGAAACAAAAACATCCTTGTCAACATGCGCATCTAATTGGCGAAGCCACACAAAATCGTGTTGGGCATCGGCCACCTTGAATCCAAACGGCACCCGCAATTCAAATCCATAATTTTTCTTTAGCATTTCAGTAATGCCCTTGGTGGTTGTGGTGGCCATGATGTTTTGTATCAGGCGCTTTTTCTCAAGGTTGTTGAAATAGTTTTGAATGTTCTGGCGGTTTTCCCTCAGTTTTTTTATGAGTTGTTCTTCTGTCGGGCCAAACAGGTACATCACTACCTGACCGCGTGCAAATTCATCCTGCTCGGTGGCCAGAAAAAAAGCAGTATCTGTGGCTATGCGTTTCAGCGTTTCTTCGTCAAATCGTTCCTTAAGCATTCGTGATCCGGGGCTCTCCGGTTCAAGCGTAAACACGAATACCAGGTTTCGGATTTGTGTGAGCAGGGTGTTGCTAATTCGCGGATGAACATGTATCAGATTGAACATGGGTTCATCGCGCGGCAGTCCGGGTACTTCGGCCTTGAATATTTTCCGCAGCTCATCGCCCAGGGGTCCTTTCCAGCGAAGTGAATCCATCATCACAATCACATCGCCCGGCTTACCTGAAGCAGAAGGGAGGTATTCGGATTTGTTTTTTTTGGATGAGCAGGCAGCGGCCAGGACGATGACAGGAAGTATCCAGTATTTCATAATGCAATTTTACAGCATAATGCCGAATTGGCCGGGAAGTAACAGGTGATTTTTATATCCGGTTAATCGGCAACAACCAGTACCTGGCCTGGATAAATTTTATTGGTGTTCAGTTTGTTTAACTGGCGCAGGCGTTCAACGGTAAGGCCTTCGTACTTGCGTGTAATAGACCACAGCGTGTCGCCCTCCTGCACGGTGTAGGTTTTGGCGCTGAGGGTATGTTGCGGTTGTTGTCCGGGCTTGTTTTGTACGGCTGGCACATGCGAAGGATTAACCCAGATGTACAGGCGTTGCCCCGTGCGGATGGTGGTGCCCCTGAGGTTGTTCCATTCCTGAATATCAGCCACCCGGACACCGTAGCGCTGCGCAAGCGAACTCAGTGTTTGGCCATTGTGCACGTAATGAACAATGCGTTCACGACCACTTGTACCGGCAAAGCTGTTATCAGCTGCCAGCGTTTGCAGGTAGGCTTTGCCTGTCTTTGCGGCAGAGTCAAGGATGGCCGTGCGGTTTTCCTCCAACGCACCGGTCATGTAACGCGGAATGCGTATTGTATAGTTTTTGCGCGAATCGGGAACTACATTGCGCACGAATGAGGGGTTTAGTCGCTGTAAATCTTCGATGCACCCGTTTGTCAGCAGGGCAAATGTTTCAAAATGCAGGGTATGGTTTATCTGTAACGTGTCGTACGGGGGCAGTACTTCGCGCTCTGTTTCCATAAAGTTATGTTCGGCAAGGTGATTCAAGGTATACACCATGGCCACAAACTGAGGTACGTACGAGCGGGTTTCGCGCGGCAGGTAAGGATAAATTTCCCAAAAAGTTTTTTTGTAGCCCGAACGCCTTATGGCCTTCTTTACATTGCCGGGCCCGGCATTGTAGGCGGCCAGCGCCAGCTCCCAGTCGTTAAACAGGTTGTACAGGTCGCGCAGGTAGCGGCAGGCAGCATCGGTTGCCAGGTAGGGGTCCATGCGCTGATCCTCAAACCTGTCAATATGCAATCCGTAATGCCGGCCCGTGAAGTACATAAACTGCCAGAGTCCCACTGCACGGGCACGTGAAACAGCTTTGGGGTTAAGACCGGATTCAATAATCGACAGGTATTTCAGTTCATCGGGAAGTTGATAATAAGCAAGGTATTTTTCGAATACAGGAAAATAGAGGTCGCGCCTGCGGATGATCATGCGGGTGTATTCGCGGTCGCGAACGGTGAAGTAGTTAATAAAGGCATGGACGCGCTCGTGGTATCGAAGCGGGATGGTACGCTGAAGGGAAGTAAGCCGTTGACGAATCACATCGGGTGCATCTTCGCCCGGAATGTATTCTACATCTTGGGGAAGTTCGTGAGCCGAGTAAATAAGGCTGTCGGATTCGGGGTATTCGGTTTTATCATATAAAAGTGAGTCGGCTTCTGCAGGGAGCTGAGCAACAGCCTGCAGGGAGAAAATTACCCACGCGGTGCAAAAAACTGCAACTATTTTATTCCGGATAACCATTGTGCTGCCTGCAACAGTTTTTCTTCTTCAAAAGCACGGCCCATAAGCTGTAAACCAATGGGCATGCCGGTCTGATCCTTTCCGCAAGGTACGGAAATTGCCGGTATTCCTGCCACATTGGCTTGTACCGAGAAGAGGTCGGCCAGGTAACGTTGCACCGGGTCTGTCTCTTTTTGTCCGAGTTTAAACGCTGCAGTGGGCGCTGTTGGTGTAACGATGAAATCAAAGTCTTTCAGAATTTTTAAGGTTTCATCGTGGATAAGCCTTCGCACACGCTGTGCTTTGGTGTAGTAGGCATCAAAGTAATCGGAAGTAAGCACGAAATTGCCCAGCATGATTCTGCGCTTCACTTCGTTTCCAAAACCCTCTGTTCGTGTTTTTTTGTACAGCGATTCTATATCGGTTGTGTCATGGCTGCGAAAACCATACCGTACACCATCATAACGCGACAGGTTGGAACTGGCTTCGGCAGAGGCGATGAGATAATAGGTGGGCAATAGGTAATCGAACAGCGGGAAGTGAACCGGCTGCACTTCCATGCACCGCTGCCGGATCAGTTCGAGCATGCGGATGAAGCTATCCTTTACTTCAGGCTGCAGTCCTGCTGATTCAATGATCTCAGGAAAATAGGCAAAGCGCCAGGTTTTACGCTTTTCCGGTGTCAGCATTTTGCTGTAGGCCGCAACCGGGCATTGCGAGGCGGTGGGGTCGTACTCATCTGCACCGGCTATCACCTCGAGCACCAGGGCTATGTCTTCTGCCGAGTTGCCCAATATTCCGATGCAATCCAGTGATGAGCCGTAAGCTATTAATCCATGGCGCGATATCCGGCCGTAGGTTGGTTTAAGTCCTATTATGCCGCAGAAGGAAGCCGGCTGACGAACAGAGCCACCCGTGTCTGAGCCCAGTGAAACGCGGCACATATCCATCTGCACCGCTACGGCCGAGCCGCCTGATGAACCACCGGCCGAGCGTTGCTCATCAATGCCGTTATGCACGGCACCGTACACCGAATGTTCGCTGGAAGAGCCCATGCCAAACTCATCGCAGTTCTGGTGGCCGATGATGATGGCATCTTCATCAACCAGCCGTTGTACTGCTGTTGCCGAATAAGGCGATGTAAAACCCTGAAGAATTTTACTGGCGGCCTGAGCCGGGTGATTTTTGTAAACAATGTTGTCTTTGATACCGGCTACTAGTCCGGCAAGTTTGCCGGCATTACCCGATCGAATCTTTTGGTCTATGTAATCGGCCTGTTGCAGGGCTTCCTCAGCATACACGCGTGCAAAGGCGTTCAGTCGGGCGTACTGCTCTATTCGTTGCAGGTGGTACTGAACAACCTGCCGGCAGGTAAGGGAGCCGGCCAGGATCATGTGCTGGATTTGCTGAAGTGAATAGTGGGCGTACACCCCTTATTCTTCGAGTTTTTTAGGAACCTCCTTACCTGCTTCGTCCACTTCCTTTTTCACGTCTTTAACGGCATCCTTGAATTCGCGTATGCCGCGGCCCAGGCCGCGGGCAAATTCAGGTATTTTCTTAGCGCCAAAAAGGATGAGAACGGCAAGGGCGATAATGATCCACTCTCCGGCACCCGGCATTCCAATAAGTAGGATATTTATCATTACAGAACGGATTACGCAGCAAAGATACGGGAATAAAAATGAATTCAACCCAAGTATTTACGCAGGCGGGATAAAAGCCTAATTTCTAAGCCATTGCATAGGGTCGAGGGCGGTAGTGTTTTTGCGTATCTGAAAGCGCAGTTCGCTGATGCCTTCGCTGTTGGACAATACTTCACCGATTTCCTGGTTGGCCGTTACCTGCTGGCCGCGCTTGACAAACACTTCGCGCAAACCGGCATAGATGGAATAATATTCACCGTGGCTGATGATGACCGAATTGCCGAAAGGGGGAATAAATGCCACCTGGCGCACTTCGCCATTAAATACCGATCGTACTTTTTCGCCTTTGGCGGTCTGAATGATGATACCTTCGTTCACCACTTCCACGCCTTTGAGGGCTGGATGTTTTTGACGGCCGAAGTTCATGCTTACAAAGCCATTGACCGGCCAGCCCAGCTTTTTCCGGTTTTCTTCAAATGAACCCGATAATGCAGCTGCCGATGCGGTGCGGTTGCGTGCCTCGCGGGCAGCGCGTTCCATCTCTTCGCGCACGATGTCGGTGATGAGTTTGTCGAGCTGGGCGATGGCTTTTCGCGTTTCCTCCAAATCGCGCCGCAGTTTTTTTTCTTCTTTTTCCAGGCTGCGTACCACCGTTTGTTGTTTTTTCCGCAACTCGGCCAGTCGCTGCGATTCGGCCACTTCGTCCTGCAATAGCTTATTCTTTTCTTCCCTTATCGCCTCGGTTACTTTGATCTGATTCAGCAGTTCCTCCTGCACTTTCGTGATGGCTTCTGCCTGAAGTTTGCGTTGTTCGGCATACTGCTTCATGTATTGCAGGCGCATGAGAAACTGGTCGAACGACCGGCTGGAAAATAAAAAGATAAGCCGGTTTAGGTTGCTGTTGGCTTTTTGAGCAGCGAAAAGCATCTGTGCATATTCTTTTTTAAGCCGGCTAAGATCTTCTTCCAGTGCCTGAACAAAACTGTTGTTTTCGGCTATTTCCTGATTGAGCAGGGCGATTTCATCATTGATGGACCGGATTAAACCCTCCTGTATTTGTATGCGCTGATTTAACGCAGTGAGTTCGCCAAGGGTATTCTTCTTTCTGGAAGAAGTTTCAGAAAGAATTTTTTCTACCTGCTTGATCTTTTCCTGTTGCTGTTGCTTTTCTTTTTGAAGCTGTTCCTTCGATTTGCGCTGTGCAAAAGCCTGCAGGGCAATAAGCAAAAAGATGAGTACCGACAGCCGCCTACCTGCGATCATATTTTTTTGGAATATTGAAGGGAAACTTCAGCTCTTTATCGCCTACTTCTGCTTTGTTGTACTCAAAAATAATAGTTGTATTAAGTAAACCATTGGGGCTTTTGTACAATAGGGTAATGGTTCCGTTGTAGGGAAAGATTTTGGAACCCACCGGTTGAAAGTTTCCGTAATTAATGGTGAGTGTGTTGTGGGTGTTGGATTCCCGCATCTCCACTTTCTGGATTTTCATGGTGGTGGCGCTGATGTAATTTAACACTTCGATATTACCTGAATGCTGACGCAAAAGGTAAGTAGCGCTTTTTGCTTCTACTTCGTCCTCCTCTTTTCGGGGAATAAGCAGATTGCCCAGCAGGGCCGACTGGATGACCTGATAATTTACTTCGAAGTTAAAACGCCTTGATAACTCGTCATACTCGAACACATAGTATTCTTTATCCACATTGCTGACAATGGTGATTGAGTCGCGGTTAATCAATGCCCGCCCTCCCTGCACGCCTACAACGGTAAAATTCATCCAGATCACGCTGTCTTTCCTTACGCGTATGTTGGCCTTTACTTCGCGTTCTTTGTTGCCGTCCTTCAGTACCATCCGGGCACGACCGTGAAAATATTCAAAGTCGATTTCTTCGATGGCCAGCGATTCTTTGGGCGAACCGGTATGCCAAACAAATGTTTTGCGGCTGCATCCGGCCAGCGTTACCACGAAAACCAAGAGGGAGGCCCGGAACAGATTATTCATATAATTTCCGGTTAGCAATTTTTTTGTCGAGTAATTCATTGGGGGAGCCCGATTGCTCGCGGGCTTTTTTCCAATACTGCACGGCTAAATCCACATCGCCCAGTTGATACAGAATGTCGCCGAAATGTTCTAAATGAGTGGCATTGGCCTTACCGCTGCCAATAACGCGCTCCATCATTTTACGCGCCTCACGGTACTTCTTCTGTTTGTACAACACCCAGGCGTGTGTGTCCAGGAAAGAAGGATTATCAGGATTGTTTTTAATGAGTTGTGCCGAAAGTTTCTCTGCCCGGTCAAGGTTTGCACCGCGCAGCGCCAGATAGTAGCTGTAGTTGTTCATCACAATTTCGTTGTTCGGGTTTAGTGCCAGTGCTTCCTCGAATGCTTTATCCGATTTGTCATATTCGCGCGTACCGTTATAGGCTTCGCCCAACAAGGCAAGAAAATCAACTACCAGTGCCGGATTGCTGCCGGTTAGTTTTTTGCCGTGCTCCAGTAAAGAAGCCGCTTGCGGGTACATGCGCCTGCGCAGGTGTGCCAGGCCATTGAAGTAATAGAGCAATGCCTGGTTTGGATAATATTCCAAAGCTTCGTTGCAGTGCCGTATAGCCGGTTCATAATTGCCTGACTGAATTTCAAGGTAGATAAGGTTGTGCCACACCTCGAAATTAACCGATCCCTTTTTTGTTGCTTCCTGGTAAAGCGATATAGCCTCGCTGGTGTTGCCCACTGCCTGGTACAGGTCTCCACCGATAATCTGGATAGGGGTCTCGTCCGGATATAACTTCTTCAGTTTTTCAAATAGCTGCAATACAAAAACTTTTAGATTTTTATCGCTCTGGTTGCTGTTTTTCAGGCGGTTCAGTTCTTCGATGTAGGTGTTCAGTACAATAAGTTTACTGTTTAGTTCCACCTCCGGATTATCAAACAAGCTGTTTATCAGTATCCGGGCTTTATCTTCCTGTTGAATATCGCGGTACAATCCGGCAAGCAGCAGGGATGCGTTGGGTGCCTGTGGGTTGTTTTCCAGAAAGGACTCGAGCAGCACAACCGCCTGGTTTTTCTGGTTATAACGCGACAGCATTTCGGCATAACCTACCGCATAGCGCTCTTCGTCCGGGAAAGTTTTTACCAGTTTCTCGCCTTCGGAAAGCGCTTCTTTTATTTTGCCGGCTTCCAGATACAACTGTTGTTTGGGGATGGAAGAATTTTCAGTTACCCCGAAAATCTGTTCGGCACGGTTATACACTTTGATGGCATCTTCTGTCCGGTTGCCGTATCTGTACACGCCAGCCAGTTCATACAGGTATTCTTCCGTGCCGGGTATCTCGCTCATCATGGCTTCGTAAAGACGTGCAGCCTGGTCGTAGCGGGCAAGACTGAGATAGATGTTGGCGCCCAGCAAATAGAAATATTTATTTTTCCGTTCGTAACGAAGCGCGGTTTCAATGCTTTGGGCAGCTCGTTGCAAATCATCCGGCAGGTTGCTGCGCAAAAACACTTCGGCCATGCGGTAATGCACGGTGGCGTTAGCGGGCTGGATGTCCAATACCTTTTGATAATACACCAGGGCCTTGGCATAATCTTCCAGCATAAAAAACTTTTCAGCCTCTGTAAAGTAAAATTCTGCTTCGCGCGATTTAACGCTGGCCAGTGCCTGTTCGTTGGGGCGCTTTCGTTTCTGCGGATAAGCAAGGATAGAAAAAAGCAGCACTCCGGTAAGCGCAAAGAGCCGCACCAGCCACAGATTGCAACGAGAGAAAACCAGCATGAACATGGAACGGACAAAGATAGGGTTTTTCATTGGGCCCTGTGCAGTTGCTTAAGGCTGCTGCGTTCAATGAGCCAGACTGCTGTTATGAAAACCAAAGTTGCCCCCCCGTGAAAAAGGTGGGCCATTGCCTGGTTGAAAAAATCAAACCACGTAACCAGGTAACTGAATCCTGCAGCCGACATAATGTAAATGAGCGATTTACCAACCGTGTAGGGGATGGGATAGTATTTTTGACCGTATAAGTAACAGGCAACCATCATGCCAGCGTAACATAATAAGGCGGCTGTTGCACTGCCCACATAACCCCACAAAGGTATGAGCAGGTAATTGGCAACGATGGTAATGATGGCACCGCCAACAGTAAAAAGTGTACCGAAATAAGTCTTGTCGGTGACTTTAAACCACACAGAGAAGTTATAGTACACGCCTAGGAACAAATAAGCCAGTAACAGCACCGGAACGATAACCAGACCTTCGTAATATTGCTCATCGCCCAGCAGGAAGCGCAAGGCATCAAGGTTTACACTCACTGCCACAAGAATGACCGAACACACCACAACGAAGTAATGATTTATGCGGGCAAATAATTCCGGGGCCTGTCTGTTTTCGGCATTTGAAAAGAAAAATGGTTCTGCGGCATAGCGAAATGCCTGTACGGCAAGGTTCATCAATACTGCGTATTTGTAGCAGGCGCCAAAAACACCCAGTGCATACTGTGCATCGCGTCCGGGATAAAAATTTTCCGGCAGCCACCAGCTTAAAGTCATGCGTGAAAACATTTCGTTGGTCATGCCTGCCAGGCCGGTAAACATGACCGGGGTGGCGTATCGGAGCATGTGGGGTGTGATGTGCCGATCCAAACGCGGCCTCCATTGCGCTAACCAGGGAGTAAAAAACAAAACAAACAATGCATTTGCCAGCAGGTTAGCAATAAACACATATCCGATGCCGGTTTGCGGCTCATAGCGGTAAAGCAAAAAGTACACATTCAGCAGAACCAGAAGGATGATGTTGCTAATTTTAGCCAGGGCAAATCGCAGCGGCTTGCGCTCAAGCCGCAGCCGTGCAAAAGGAATCGCAACCACAGCATCAATCCACAGGATGGCGGCCAGCCAGGTAATGTAGTGCGCACCGTTCTCAATCTGAAGCACATGAGCTACTGCCGCCCGAAACACAATGAGCGCTGCCGAAATAACCGTGCTGACGGCTATTACTGCAGTGACGGATACATTAAATACATGGCGGGCATCGGATTCTTTACGGGTAGCAAAGCGGAAATAGGCGGTCTCCATGCCCCACAGGTATACCACATTTAAAAATGCGGCAAATGCGTACAGATAGGTAATTACGCCATATTGAGCGGGGTGAAAGACCGAAGTATGCAGGGGCAGCAGCAGGAAATTAAAAATCCGAGGCACAATGGTGCCCATTCCGTAAAGCACGGTTTCGCCTGCAAGTTTTTTAATTGAGCCCAAATGCTGTGTGAATAATTTTTTTTACGAACGGCAATTTAAAATCCCCGGCGTAATTTCTTACATTTGCGGGTTATTTAAAGCCGGTTCAGGGCTGGTTATAGCCGGAAACAGATTGTACACGTATGGTAAGAAATTTCGTTTTTTTATTATTCACCTTTTCATCAGCAGTTGTCCCGGCCCAGGCCATATTTACCACCACCGGCAATTGGGACAATGCTGCAAACTGGTCAGGGTCCAATATTGGCGATAACATTTCGGAAAGTGTAACCATCAATTCCAACCGTACGGCATTTATTCAAACAGGATATAATTACACGATTGGCAACCTGACACTGGGGAATAATGGGGGAATAACCATCAACAACGGGGCAACGCTGAATGTGGGTGATCTTTCCAATACGCGGGATGTTACGGTTAGCAACAACGGTACCCTTACGGTGGCCGGCACGCTGATCATCTGGGGGAATCTGTTGGTTGGCAATAGCCTTACCCTTAATGTTACCGGAACCATGGTGGTAAAGGGAAATATAATAATGAATAACAATGCTTCCTTATCGGTTTCAGGCTCTCTTACCGTAGAGGGCAATTTTACCGGTGGTAATAATACCAATGTGACCATCACGGGCGGAGGAGGCGTTTCTGTAGGCGGAACGGTAAATGTGGGAAGCAATTCCAACCTGACAGGCCCGCCGGGATCTTTTACAATTGGTGGAGGATGTACACAAGGCTCAGGAAGTAATTTCTGTACCAGTGATGCTTTACCGGTCAAGGTGCTGTTTTTCCTGGCTTCCCTGGAAAGTGACGTGGTGACACTTTCATGGGCTACAGAAAAGGAAGAAAATTTCGATTATTTTCAGATTGAGAAAGCTACATCTGATTTTCAATTTTATCCCATCGGCACGATTCAGGGATCAGGCTACAACTCTTATTCCAGGAGAGATTATTACTTTGTTGACGAAAAGCCCTTTATTGGCAACAACTACTACCGGTTAAAGGCTGTTGACTATGATGGATCGTATGAATACTTTCGGGTGGTAACGGTTGTTTATGATGCGCAGCCCGTTGTTCATATTTATCCCAATCCTGTCACAGACAAAACGCTGAGATGGGAGATTAATTTTAATCCTTCGCCGAATGATGAAGTGCTGATAACAGATGTAAGCGGCCGGGTGGTATCGCGTTTTCAGGTTTTGCCCGGCCGTGCGCAGGAGCACCGGCTGGAGGGTCTTGCATCGGGCTTATATATGTTGCACTATCGTGCCCCTGGATTTCAGAAGACCCTGCGTTTAGTTGTTCGGTAAATTCTTGCATTACAAATACCTTGTTAATTAACGGGCCACTTAAGCCTTTGCAGTGTTCGCTGCGGGGAAGAAAAGATAATACCTGGAATCATTTATCAGACCGGGCAACTGTTCTTTTCGCAAATTCTCGGGTGGGAGATTCTGCGGATAATTAAGCCCACTATGATCGATGACAGCACCTATCAAGAGTGGATTAAATCCTATCTCGCTTTCAAAAAAATGTGTTACCGTGGAACTCGCTCCGTAAACTGCAGGATTCACGCCGGGTCATCAATAAAAAACCAATAGCATTATTAAAAACAAAACCCAGCGCGAGACTGTATTTCTATCTATATCGAGTGCTTCAGAGATTTTCTATCTCTGCTTTTTCATAAGTACCATATCTTCATCCAAAGCGGGATCATAAAAAATAAGTGAATCTTCAGTCAAAGTCTTTATCTGAAAAATAGTCTCGTGATTATCTCTTAGCATTTTTAAGGTATCACTTTTTAACTGAATGTAAAAAGGCTGGCTTTGATCTTCCGCATAATACAAACTATCACCAGAGATAAAAAAAAGCGCACTATTATCATCAAAATTTAACCACCAAACACCTTGCAGCAGTGATCTATCAAAGTTCTTATCTTGATTTTTTACATAAGAAGCAAGAGGACTTGTTATCTTATCTCCCGTTTCAACTTTATCCCTCTTAGAACATTTTGTTATGAACAGCACAATCACTAAAAACATTAAAACGATCTTTCTATCCATAATGCTTTAGTTCTGCTTTATTTCTAAATGATGACCTGGGTCTTTCGGATAGGGTATAAATTTTACAACATTAGGCCTTCGCAGCGTCTCCCGCAGGATACGCTTCGAGAGGGGCAGCCAGATTCATGTATTTAACATACATCCTAAGCCTCCTGTGCCAGCAGGGCGGGGAGGTGCTCTAAAATTTCTTTGGTCATTTCTTTCAGGCCAAACCGGTGTTGCCAGCCCCAGTCCTGGCGGGCACGGGAGTCGTCAATGGATTTGGGCCAGCTGTCGGCAATGGCCTGCCGGAAGTCGGGGTTATAGGTAATTTCAAAATCCGGAATGTGCTTCTTTATTTCTGCAGCAATTTCGGCCGGAGAAAAACTCATGGCAGCAATGTTGTAGCTGGACCGCACCTTAATTTTTTCGGCCGGTGCTTCCATTAAATCCAGGGTGGCTTTTACGGCATCGTCCATATACATCATGGGCAGGTAGGTGTCGGGTTTCAGGAAGCACTCATATTTTTTTTCCTGAATGGCTTTGAAGAATATATCCACGGCATAGTCGGTAGTGCCTCCGCCGGGTTTGGATTTGTAGCCAATAAGGCCCGGATAGCGTAAACTGCGCACATCCACACCCTTGTTGCGGTGGTACCATTCGCACCAGCATTCTCCAGCCAGTTTACTGATTCCGTAAATAGTGGTGGGGCTTGTCACGGTATCCTGGGGCGTGTTGTGCTTTGGTGTAGCCGGACCAAACACGGCTATGGAACTGGGCCAGTAAACTTTTTCAATCCGAAATTCTACGGCAGCATCCAGTACATGGATAAGGCCGTCCATATTCAGGTGCCAGGCAAACTTGGGGTTCTTTTCACCGGTAGCAGATAAGACAGCCGCCAGGTGATAAATCTGCGTGATTTCGTTTTTCCTGATAAAGTCAAAAAGATGCTTCTGCTTCAGCACATCGAGTATCTCAAAGCGTGCGCGCGCCAGTATGCCCTGCGGATCTCTGATATCGGTGGCAATCACGTTTTCTTCGCCATATACTTTCCATAAGGCCTGCACCAGCTCGGTGCCAAGTTGTCCGCCGGCACCAATAACCAGAATTTTTTGCTTTCTCATCGTGCGCAAGTTAGAAATTTTTGAAGGGATAAACGGCCTTGTGCTTCAGTCAAAGCGGTTAACTTTGCCGCAAGTTTTATCAATTAATTTATGTACCGCACTTTTCAACCCGTATTGCAAAAGGAACTCGCCTCTATTCGCGAAGCTGGATTGTATAAGAAGGAGCGTATCATTACCTCACCGCAGGGCGCTGATATCACCATACAGGGTGGTAAACAGGTCATTAATTTTTGCGCCAACAATTACCTGGGTTTGTCATCGCACCCACGCGTAATTGAAGCAGCCAAGCGCGCCATCGATACCCACGGTTTCGGCATGTCGTCAGTGCGTTTTATCTGCGGAACGCAGGATATTCATAAGGAACTGGAGCAAAAGATTTCACAGTTCCTCGGCATGGAAGACACTATATTATATGCGGCCGCCTTCGATGCCAACGGAGGTGTGTTTGAACCCTTGCTTGGCGCTGAGGATGCCATTGTTTCGGATGAACTCAACCATGCTTCAATAATTGACGGTGTGCGGCTGTGCAAGGCCATGCGCTACCGCTACCGGCACAACGACATGGATGATCTTGAAAAGCAACTGAAAGAAGCGCGTACTGCCGGAGCCAGGCAGATAATCATTGTTACTGATGGCGCCTTTTCCATGGACGGTACCATTGCGCAGCTGGATAAGATTTGCGACCTGGCAGATAAATACGAGGCGCTGGTGATGACGGACGAATGCCATGCTACCGGCTTTATTGGTAAAACCGGTCGCGGTGTACCGGAATACCGCAATGTGATGGAACGCGTAGATATCATCACCGGCACGCTGGGCAAAGCATTGGGTGGTGCTTCGGGAGGTTTTACATCAGGTCGAAAAGAAATCATTGAGATGCTGCGGCAACGTTCGCGCCCCTACTTATTCAGCAACACCCTGGCGCCCGCCATTGTAGGGGCCTCGATTGAAGTTTTTAACATGCTGAGCGAAACCACAGCACTGCGCGACAAGCTGGAGCAGAATACCCGCTACTTCCGCAGTGAGATGACCAAAGCAGGCTTCGACATCAAACCCGGTGAGCATCCCATCGTACCCATCATGTTGTACGATGCACCGCTGGCCCAGCAATTTGCCGACCGGCTGCTGGATAAAGGTATTTATGTTATCGGCTTCTTCTATCCGGTGGTACCCAAAGGCCAGGCGCGCATCCGCGTGCAACTGTCGGCTGCGCATGAAAAGCATCATCTGGATAAAGCTATTCAGGCATTCGCTGAGGCAGGGCAGGAGTTGGGCGTAGTGAAGTAAATTTGGCGCGGGAAGCCCGATGCCTTACCCTGTTACGCAGCTGATGACCGCAATTCGCGGGTCTCTTCTTCAGTAAGATCCTCCCAGTTGGCAGGTTCGGAATAATGGAAGTAATCGAGTATGCGCTGCTCCACCTGTTTAAGTTTCAGCCCGCGCAGGTATTTGCCGTTGCGTGCCAGTATTACCCTGCCGGTTTCTTCTGATACGGCCAGCACCAATGTGTCGGTTGCTTCCGACATGCCAACGGCCGAGCGGTGCCGCATGCCGAAATGCGGAGGCAGGTTGTCGTTTTCACTTACCGGTAAAACACAACGGGCAGCTTTGATGCGTCCTTTAAAAATAATAACTGCTCCGTCGTGCAGCGGGCTGTGTTTGTTAAAGATAGATAGCAGCAGCGGTTTTGTTACTTCAGCATCCAGCGGCTCCCCTGTTTCGGCATAAAACTTCAGTTCCGTGTCGCGCGAAAAAACTATCAGTGCACCGGTACGCGTGGCCTTCAGTGTTTTAACGGCTTCAATCACTTCGCGCACATCGAAGTCATCGGTATAGCTGTTGCGCCAATGTGCGATGTTTCTGAAGATATTTTCCCGGAATTCGGTACTGCGGCCGATAACCAGCAAAAACTTTCTGATTTCAGGCTGAAAGAGGATGATCATGGCCAGCACGCCCACGCCCATGAATTGCCCGAGAATGGTCGCCAGCAGTTCCATTTGTGCTGCGCGCACAATCAGGTAAATGAGATACAGGGCAAGGATGCCGAGAAAAATATTGACCGCAATACTGCCACGGATAAGTTTATATACCTGATACAACAGTATACTCACCAGGCCGATGTCCACCAGGTCAACCCATGTTACATCCAGAAAACCGATTTTAAACAGCAGTATCATCTTTACAAAAGTACTAAATACGGTGTGGAATTACCGCTTCGGCTTTGCGCAGTTGTGTAAAAAGTTTTACCACCTGTACAGCTTCTTTTACATCGTGCACGCGCAAGATGGAAGCACCTTTCAGCAGGGCCACCATGTGCAGGGCGGTGGTGCCGCTTAGTGCCTCATCGGGTGTTATGTGCAGGGTTTTCCAGATCATGGATTTGCGCGATAGTCCGGCCAGCAGGGGTTTGCCGGTAAGATGAAGCAGCTCCAGGCGGCTGAGCAGTTCAAAATTCTGTTCCGGTGTTTTGGCAAAACCAAAGCCGGGATCAATAAGGATGTCTTTCATGCCGGCACGCTGTAAAACGGATATACGGTGGTGGAAGTAATCCAGTAGTTCCCCCATCAGGTCGGTATAAACCGTGTGCTGCATCATATTTTGCGGTGTGCCGCGCATGTGCATACAGATGTAAGGCACTTGTTTTTGTGCTACCACCGGAATCATGGCTTCATCGCGCTGGCCACCTGAAATATCGTTGACGATTAACGCCCCTTCTTCCATTGCCTGCCGTGCTACCTCGGCACGGAAGGTGTCGATGGAAAGAATACAGCCCGGGAAATGTTTGTGCAGTGCTTTCACGGCCGGAATAACCCGTTTCAGTTCTTCTTCCATGCCCACATCGGCAGCACCCGGGCGCGAAGAGTAGCCGCCCACATCGAGGATGGCGGCACCGTCTTCCAGCATCTGGCCGGCCTTTTGCAGCAGATTTTTTTCTTCCGTTAAGCGGCTGGCGCTGTAAAAACTGTCGGGGGTAACATTAAGAATGCCCATTACCAGCGGTGGTTCAAGTACCAGCAGCCTGCCGCCCGCGTTCAGTGTGCGGTTCGTTGAAAATGCCGTATTTTGCCCCGCTGAAATCATGATGTCCGGTACTGAAGTCCAATATAGAAAGGTGATAAACGCCTGCAAAGCCTTGTTTTTGAAAAAAACAAAAGACTATGGCACAGCCTGGCGTATTCTGCGCATGCCTTCCATCACCGACCAGTTGTTTATCAAAGCCCAACGCATCCGCAGTATTCAGGAAAAAGGCGTACAGCAGGTGAGCGATTCAGTGGCCGATGAATTTATGGCGTTGATCAATTACGGGGTCATTGCCCTCATACAGCTTGAGTTGATCAATAACCCGAATCTGGAACTTACGGCAGAAGAAGTGGAAAAATGGTTTGATCAGGTTATTGACGAAACCTTCGCTTTGCAGCTGAAGAAGAATCACGATTACGGTGAAGCCTGGCGCGAGATGCGCGTATCTTCCATTACCGATATCATTCTGATGAAGCTGATGCGCATCAAGCAGATTGAAAACAACGATGGCAATACGCTGATAAGCGAAGGGGTAAAGGCCAACTATCAGGATATTATCAACTATGCGGTTTTTGCACTCATACTTTTGGATGAACAGAAAAAGATATGAACATCGTTTATCGAATAAAGAAAATAGTTGATCCCGTTGCACGCATATTGGTGGGCGGTCTTTTTATTTTCTCCGGTTTGATAAAACTGAATGATCCTGTGGGTACGGAAATCAAGCTCGAAGAATACTTCGAAGTATTTGCCACTGACTTTCACCCAGTATTCCGCGTTTTCATACCCTACTCTCTTGAAATCGGACTGCTACTGGTGGTGCTTGAAGTGGTGCTGGGAGTGGCCGTGCTCCTTCACTACCGGATGAAACTTACCGCTTCGGTTTTGCTGGCGCTCATTGTATTCTTCACCTTTCTTACCGGCTATTCGGCCATCTTCAATAAAGTAACCGATTGCGGCTGTTTTGGCGATGCCATCAAACTCACACCCTGGCAGTCGTTTTATAAAGATCTGGTGCTGTTGGTTTTTATACTGCACTTATTCTTTTACAGAAAAACCTACACACCGGTTTTGCGTACCATGGAGGGGCATGTCGTTATCGGGGCGGTTACGGCCATCAGTTTTTTTCTGGGAATTTACGCCATTCGCCACCTGCCTTTCATTGACTTCCGGCCGTACAAAATCGGCAACAACATTCCCGAGCAGATGAAACTGCCGCCAGGAGCCAGGCGCGACAGCGTGGTGATGACCTTTATTTACCGAACGGGCGGCAAAACCGTAGAACTGACCATGCATGAACTGAGCCGGGTTGATTCTACTTATGAATTTGTTGACCGGATCGACAAGGTAGTTCGGGTAGGCGACCGGCCAAAAATCACCGATTACTCTGTAACCGATGTAAACGGCAAGGATGCAACGCAGGAAACGTTCGAAGGGGTAAAATTGCTGATTATCATTCAGAATGCAGCAAAGGCTTCAACAGCCAATCTTTCGCGCATACGCGATTTGATAAAAGGTGTTGAAGGATACGCCGAGGTTATGATACTCACCGCTTCACCCGAAGCGGAGTTTGAATCTTTTCGCCATGCACATCAGCTTGCCGCACCGTTCTACTTTGCCGATGCCACCGTGCTGAAGACCATTGTTCGGTCCAATCCGGGTATTACACTTTGGGTCAACGGTACCGTTAAAGGAATGTGGCATCACAATGACACCCCATCAGCAGATGAAATAATAGAGCTTATTAAAAAGCCGTGAAGATTTTCATCATCGGTTTACCCGGAAGCGGTAAAAGCACGCTGGGCAGGCAACTGGCCGATTCCATGCAATATCCTTTTTTTGATTTAGACCGCTGTATTGAAGCAGAAGAAAAAACTTCGGTACAGGAAATTTTTGAAAAAAAAGGCGAGCCATACTTCCGGAAGTCCGAAGCGGCTGTGCTCAGAAAAATATCTCAAAAAGAAGACTCGTTTGTAATGGCTACCGGAGGCGGAACGCCCTGTTATTATGATAATTTGAGCTACATGAACGATGCCGGTATAACTGTTTTTCTGGATGTTCCTGTTCAGAAAATTCTTGAACGATTCACCCATGAAGAAATTCAGAAACGCCCGCTGCTGAAGGGATGCGATGCTTTGCAGAAGATGCAACAGCTACTCGAAACACGGTTGCCGGTGTACAGCAAGGCAAAGTTCAGGATTTCTGACGGTGACCTGGATGCGGTGGTACGGCTGTTGACCATCCTCAGAAAGTAAATCCGATTGTTGTCATGATGGTTGTGATGGCCCGCGACAATTCAACTGCAGGTCCGGTGCCGTCAGAAAAAACATAAGGACTGTAACGGCTATTGTCGCTGTTGCGCAACACGGCAAGGTCGGCATAAAAAGTTTTCAGCCGGATGCCGGCACCGGCACTGTAAGTGATGATGCGGTAGTTGGCCAGGGTGCTGATAAGCGGATTGGCCTGGTAGTTAAATCCTGCCCGCAGGCGGAAAATATCTTTCCTGAATTCAGCGCCCATCCGGTAGTTCATTACATTTTTAAAGTTATTTCTTATCCCTTCATTTTCGGGGGTAAAATCAATTCCTGCAACCTGCGATCGGTAACGCGCCCTGCCAAAATTCAGCCATTCGAGGTCGGCTGCAATGAAGCCGTGATTGCCAATGAAACACGCAGCGCCCATGGAAAAACGTGCAGGTGTGCGAAAGCCATATTCCGAAACCAGCGGCCTTGCGCTTTCTTCAGTAATGGTTCCGCGTGTATCATTCCATCGGGCTGTGACGGAAGAGGAATAGGCATCGGTGAGCTGATACCAGGCAGGTGTGGCCCACGACAGGCCCATTTGAAGATTGTCCATGGGGCGGTAGATAAGGCCCAACGTAAAGCTAACGCCTGACCCTTCAATACTAATCCGCTCGCTCAGTTCCAGGTAATCCAGTGGATTATATCCGGGATCTTCGCTGAAAGAAAAACTGTCTTCGCGGTACAGGCGGTCAAACTCGTACCGAAGCGTATGAATGCTGAAGTTTGCACCGTAAAACAATTTGTCCTGATAATTGCCACCATAAGCAAGGGACCACTGGTATTGCGCTCCGCGGGTTTTTACATTGCCCGACCGATTTAATGTGCGCGTCTCACCCGGAAGGTTTTCGAGTTCGGAATAATAATGAATGTAATCATCGGGCATTACGGGCGAGGTGTTGTTCGGATCATCGGCAAAGGTGTTGGTCAGAAATGTGAGATACGCCTGACCGATAATTTCATCAAAATTCAGCAACGGGATATTATTGTGCGGTGCTGGAAGTTGTTCAGGAGCAAAACCTGTTGCACGTTCTATGAACCAGTCGGTTATGGATGAAAGGTTGTCTGTGCCGCGATAGCTGAAATCGTTGTTAAATGAATTGATTCGGGTTACAGTAATTCCCAGCGAGCTTCCCGGAAATTTGCTGTCGGATCCGGGCTTATGAACCACGTAGCTCGCACCTGGTAGGGTAAACCGTTGCGCTGAATTGAAGGTATTGGTGGCAAGGTGATCGGCATGTATGTCATTCATAGAGAGGGCCGGTGTGAGGGTGAATTCCGACCGGTTAAACATTCCCAGTCCTGCAGGGTTGGATAGGGCCGAGCTGTAATCACCTCCCAGCGCCACCTGGGCACCACCCATTGCCTGCATGCGTGCACTGCCCCCTGGCTGCGTGCGGCTGAACAACAACCCGTTTTCTACAAAACCCTGGGCAAACAGCGCTGCGGGTAAACATATTGTTAGAGCACACAGGCCTTTATACAACCTGAAAAGCATTTTTACCGCCCGGTTTTTATTTGAGATGATTTACTGACCTCCGCGCCGGCCACCACCCGAAGGAGCAGAAGGCCTTGCGCCACCACCCGGACTGAATGAACCGCTGCTGCGCGAAGGAATCGAGTAAGAAGGACGGCTGTTGTTCAGATTACCCGGACTGCGGTTAAAGTCGGGATTATTATTCCACTGACGTGCCGGAGTCCTCTGCTGATAATCAGTATCGCGTAAGGTATTCGTGCCCTGCCGCACCGGTGCTGACCGGCGTGCAGGAGGCACATAGTATTCGTTGTTATCACCACGGGTACGCCCGGAGGGTGAGCTGGTATTTATGTTTGAATTTGGATTGGCTTGACGCGGTGAGGTGGTATAGTGCTGGCGCACATCGCCTGCCACAGCATTGGTTTGTGAATAACGCTTGCCATAGTTAACATTTCTGATCTCATTACCCCAGCCCCAAAAAACAGGCCTGTTCCAAATACCCCAATTGTTCCACATACCCCACGAATTCCAGTAGGGTGAACACCATGCATTGCCCCAGGCATTTCCCCAGGAATAACCTACTGAAACTGTCCAGCCACTGAAGCCGGGCGCCCACAGGCTGTTAAACCCGTAGTTCCATCCTGGAGTCCATCCCCATCCGCCACCCGGCATCCAGGGGTTCATCCAAGGATTCATCCAGGGATCATAGTAACCCCAATACCAGGGATTTTGCCAGGGCCGTGCCCATGCTGAGCTATACCAACCCATTCCCCAGGGATTGTTCCACGGATTATTAAAATAGTAAGAGTTATTGAAAGGAACCGAAGCGGTTGAAGAAGGCCTGAAGTTTTCAACAAAATAATTTTCTTCATCTGCAGTGGCAACGTCCGACAGGCTGCGGGCAGAAAACTCAGGGTTTAACTGCCGGGCAGAATAACTGTCGGTAGGGTTAATGGTTTCCTGAGCCGTTTCCGGGAAATGCTGGCGTTTAAAGTTTTCGTAGTTGCTCACAAAGGCCGGCTCGGAAGTAGCAGGTCTTTTCCGGTCTCTGGCCCGGAAATACATATCATCATATTCCTGCGCCAACACGGGTGCAGCAAATCCGGTTATCAGGCAGATGGCAAGCAATTTTTTCATGGCATTTCCCGGTTTAGTCTGTAATTAGTATAACGTGCAACAGCGCAAAAGTTTTCATTAAAACTACGATTTTTCCGGCAAACAGGCCTCTTTTTCTTTACTCCGATCCCACATCTCCTATATTTGCCGGACTATTTACCTGTTGAACAAGAATTATACCGGAAATGGCTAAGGCAATACCGAGCCGCAGTGAAGATTATTCACTGTGGTACAATGAGTTAGTAAGAAAGGCCGATCTGGCCGAGCATTCCGATGTGCGTGGCTGCATGGTAATAAAACCTTATGGTTACAGCATCTGGGAAAAGATGCAGCAGGCGCTGGATAGAATGTTTAAGGAAACCGGCCATGTCAATGCATATTTCCCGCTGTTTGTGCCCAAATCTTTTCTGGCGCGCGAAGCCAGTCATGTGGAAGGCTTTGCCAAGGAATGCGCCATCGTTACGCATTATCGCCTGAAAAATTCACCCGATGGCAAAGGAGTAATGGTAGATCCGGAATCGAAGCTGGAAGAAGAGCTGATTGTCCGTCCCACTTCTGAAACCATCATCTGGAACTCCTATAAAAAGTGGATACAATCTTACCGCGATTTGCCCATCCTCATCAATCAGTGGGCAAATGTGGTGCGCTGGGAAATGCGCACGCGTTTGTTCCTGCGCACAGCGGAATTTCTGTGGCAGGAGGGCCATACGGCACATGCCACTGCCGAGGAGGCTGTAAAGGAAACCCTGCAGATGCTGGATGTTTATGCCGACTTTGCCGAGAGCTTTATGGCACTGCCGGTAATAAAAGGTAAAAAATCGGAAGGGGAGAAATTTCCCGGTGCGGTTGATACCTATTGCATCGAAGCGCTGATGCAGGATGGCAAAGCCCTGCAGGCCGGCACCTCGCATTTTCTGGGTCAGAACTTTGCCAAAGCCTTTGATGTGCAGTTTGCCACAAAAGAAGGTAAGCTGGATTATGTATGGGGCACTTCATGGGGGGTTAGTACGCGTTTGATGGGCGCACTGATCATGGCCCATTCCGATGATGACGGGCTTATTCTGCCCCCCAAGCTGGCACCGGTTCAGGTGGTGATTGTACCGGTATTTAAAAATGAAGAAGAACTGAATGCCATACGCAGCCGTGCTGAGCAGCTGATAAAGGATTACCGGAAACAGGGTGTTGCTGTAAAATTTGACGACCGCGACACACAAAAGCCGGGCTTTAAATTTGCCGAATGGGAACTGAAAGGTGTGCCGGTAAGGCTTACTGTTGGTCCGCGGGATCTTGAACAAGGCACCGTTGAAGTTGCACGAAGAGACACCAGGGAAAAGCAGGTCATCGGCATGGAACAGGTGGTGGTAGATACGCTGGTGCTGCTCGATGAGATTCAGAAGAACATTTACCGCAAGGCACTGGATTTCCGTAAACAAATGACCACCCGTGTAGAATCCTTTGAAGAGTTTAAACGGGTGCTGGAAGAAAAGGGCGGTTTTATTGAAGCGCATTGGGATGGCACTAAAGAAACGGAGGCTGCCATAAAGGAAGAAACCAAAGCCACCATTCGGTGCATTCCGCTGAATGCAACGGAAGAGAAGGGCAATTGTGTGTATTCCGGCAAACCGTCTTCCAGAAGGGTGCTGTTTGCAAGGGCTTACTGAAAGGAAGTGGCCTTGCCCCGTGCAATACATCATTTGAATTTCATTAGCTTTATAGCCTATTAAAGTTTATGGCCTGGGTTATTGCCGCCTTAATTATTTCAGGAATCATTTTATTGATTATCGAAGTGATTTTCATTCCGGGCACAACCGTGGTAGGGTTGCTGGGGCTCATCTTCCTGATAGCCGGTGTATCATTCAGCTACAGTCAGTATGGATCGGAAACAGGCTTTTATGTATTGCTGTTGTCGCTTTCAGCCTTTGTTTTTGCCTTGTACTGGAGTTTTCGCAAGGGTGCATGGAAAAAGTTTTCCCTAAATAAAAGCATTGAAAGCCGTGTTAACGAGGGGATGACCGAATCGTTAAAGCCAGGTGCAGAAGGCGTTGCAGTTTCGGCTTTGCGCCCGGCCGGCTCTGCAGAATTTGACGGGAAAATATTGGAAGTAACTACGCATGGCGACTATCTTGCAGCAGGCAGCCGCATTCGGATTGTGCAGGTGCGGGGGCAACTGATTGTGGTAGAGCCTGTTGGGTAATTTATCCAGCCTAACGACATTTAATAATAAACCCTCAAAAACCTCAAACTGATTATGGAACTTCAAGGTGCAGCATTGCTTTTCATGGTCTTCGCGGCCATTATTCTGTTTTTCGTATTCCTCTATTTTGTACCCATTAACCTGTGGATCACCGCCCTGTTCAGCGGTGTGCGGGTGGGGCTGTTCGAACTGGTATTCATGCGTATCCGTAAAGTACCTCCCCGGGTTATAGTAGAGTCATTGATTACCGCAACCAAAGCCGGACTAAAACTTACTTCTACCGATCTGGAAACGCACTACCTGGCAGGGGGTAATGTGCCCAATGTAATCCGGGCACTTATTTCGGCCGAAAAGGCGAACATTCACCTCGATTTTAAACAAGCTACGGCTATCGACCTGGCCGGACGCGATGTGTTTGAGGCAGTGCAGATTTCTGTCAATCCGAAAGTAATCACCACACCCAAGGTGGCGGCAGTGGCCGCTGATGGCATTCAGCTAATTGCCATTGCCCGTGTTACAGTGCGGGCCAACATACAGCAACTGGTAGGCGGTGCAGGCGAGGATACGATCCTGGCACGCGTAGGCGAAGGTATTGTTACCGCCATTGGCTCAGCCCGCTCACATAAAGAGGTGCTCGAAAATCCCGATAAGATTTCCAAGGTGGTGCTTTCGCGCGGTCTGGATGCCGGCACGGCTTTCCAGATTTTGTCCATCGACATAGCCGATGTGGATGTAGGTGCCAACATCGGTGCCAAGTTGCAGATTGATCAGGCATCGGCCGATTTGAAAGTGGCAGAAGCCAAAGCCGAAGAGCGCAGGGCCATGGCCGTGGCCCTGGAACAGGAAATGAAGGCCAAAGCACAGGAAGCGCGTGCCAATGTGATTCAGGCGGAAGCCGAAATACCCAAAGCCATTGCCGATGCCTTCCGCAGCGGAAATCTGGGGGTAATGGATTATTACCGCATGCAAAACATTCAGGCAGATACCGGCATGCGCCAGGCCATATCCGACTCGAGTAAAGGACAAGGACCTACCCCTCCTAAAAAAGATTAAGCGTTGTATGAAAAAAGGGCCACAGCGGCCCTTTTTTCATAGCCTTTCCCTGCTCCCCTTGAGGCAGCCAAGGAACCGTTGTGCGCTCGGGTGATAGAACAAGTAATCGTAGTTAAGCGGAATAACGGCTACACCGCGCACATCCACCACACCATATTTACCATTTTGTTTTACGATAACCATGTCGTTGTTCAGGTCGGTTATTTCATCGTACTTGGTATGAAGCAGGATATGCCCGTCTAAATCGGCCAGGCCGAAATAACCATCTGCTTGTATCAAAACCCTGCCGGATGTAAGTACCTGCACGGAATCGTAACGCACCTGCACCACTATTTTTCCTTCTCTGTCAATCATACCCCATTTGTTTTTCTGACTCACTTTCGACAGACCATTGGTAAATGGCAGGGCTTTATCATAAACGGGTTGTACTACGATGCGGTCAGTATGATCAATAAATCCCCACTTGTTTCTGATTTTTATGCCAGCCCTGTCTTCGCTGAAGGGCATTACATCTTCATACCGGTTGGGGATCATCAGCAGGCCATCTTCGTTAATAAACCCATACCGTCCGTTTCTGCGTACCGGTCTATAACCTTCGCTGGAAGGGCCCGTCCACTCTGCCTGTTGTGTGGCCGGCATTTCGCGATTTACGATGCGACCTTCCATGCTGATGGTCCACCTGCCCCCGGAAGAGGTTTCTTCAATAAGATGGTCGCCCTGCTGCGTGACCGGATTGGTAGTGAAATACAGGGCAGTGCCGGAAAAGTTTTTCAGCCAGGTAATATTTCCTTCCCGTTCCAGGTAGGTATGGGGGCCGAGAAGTTTCAGCGGGTTGGGTTGGGGTGTAACCAGCCACTTATCCTGCAGGGTTACAATACCGTACTGATTAAGGAACTGTACAGATGCCTGATCATGCTTACACTCCAGAATCCGTTCATATACACAAGGTAAAATTTCAGCCCCGCTGTTGTTCAGAAGCCCTTCGTTGCGGTTCTTGCCGACACGGAAAAATTCGCCCGGAATCGGCTCGATGTAATCGTAAGTATTGCTGACACGCCGGCCATGCAAATCGTACAAACACCATTGTTTCCTGCCCATGGTTTGGGTTTGCGCCAGCAAAAGCCCGTGGGCCGGTGTAACTGAACTGAACACGGCAGGCAGTATAACCAAACCATCGGTACGTATCACACCAAACCGGTTTCCCGCACGAAAGATCAGCAGGTTATTGGAAATGACTTTGTGAATGCCGGTGGCAGCAAAAGGTTGATGAAGTGGTTGCATGCGGTTATCGGTAAGCTGAACCTGGTTGGGTAACAGCAGAGCCAGATTTCCGTCTGGCAGTGCCATGATGCTGTCGGCTTCGGTTTGATGTTCTGTCTGGTTTTGTGGAGTGATTACATACCACTTGTCAGGAAGGTGTCCGGTCCATGCAGTGCCGTTCCAGGTTATTTTACGGTATTTTGCCGGCACAATTATTTCACCGTTGCGGTTGATTAACCCCTGCCGGCCGTTTTGGTAAAACACCGCACGGTCGGCATGAAACACTGAGATGCTGTCAATAACAAAATCCGTCAATGCCTGACCATTTTCGGTGAACAAGGCGATTTTTCCGTGGGTGTTTTGCACCGCAAAGCGAAGGTTGCCGAGCGGATAGATGTGCGCATAGCTGGCTGGCAGTATGGTGCGGTGCCGAAGGTCCGTCAGGCCATAGCGGAGCTGGTTGTCAGCATGCACCGAGTAGGTTATGGCCCTGAGTCCATGTATCCGGATGCCTGCATAAACGAAGGGCAAGATAATTTTGCCGGAAGGGGTAAGACAGCCGCGCGTAATCTGCAGGGTAACCTGATTTTGCCGGGCCGCCAGCAGCAAATCATTTTCTGCAGGAAGCAATTCCACAAATTCGGCAGGGGTGATGATGCGGTTGCTGATATGGATCAGCCCCCAGCGATTGCTGACCTTGTATCCGGTTGATCCCTGAATAACCGAGAACGAACCGTTGCTCCAACCCAACGCCTCATACCGGGCCGGGATGATCACCTTGCCGCTCTGATCTTTCATTCCGGTTTTTCCGTTCTCTTCAAAAAGCTGATAGTGATTGGCCTGTGCCAGATAAAAGGCCAACAAAAAAACGGGGCTCAGCAACCTGTTCATACGTGCCAAAGATAATAGCAGCAGGGTTTGTAACGACATGATTTAAGGCTAACGGTTTTTGAAGAACAATTCACCTTTTTTCGGGTATTCAGTAGTGGGATAGGAATGATGACTTTTCGGAAAAAATGAAAAATTAATATGAACAATACAGTGGCCGTATTTACCGCTATCCTTTACCTGTTGACAGCGCCCGCTGTTGCACAGAAGGAAGATGAATGGATTGCCAAAGGTAATCAGTTGGGCAATGACGGTAAACTCCAGGAAGCCATTCGGGCTTATGACGAAGCGATTAAAATAAATGCCAACTCATATAGGGCGTATAAATTCCGCGGACTGGCACATACCGAATTGGGCAGACCCTTTGAAGCCCTAAATGACCTGAACAGAGCCATCCAGCTGAATGCCACCGATGCACAGGCTTACTATCTTCGTGGAAATGTGTACGCAGAGCTGGGCCGCCCGAGCGAAGCGATTAATGATTTTTCAAAAGCGGTAGAGCTGGATAACCGTTACCATGAAGCATTTTATAATCGTGGCAACACGTATATGGAACTGGAACGCTATGCCGATGCCATTTCTGATTTCACCAGGGCCATTGAAATAGATGCTTCTAAGCCTGAGCCTTATCTGAACCGGGGAATTGCTTACTATTACTCTGGTAATACAACTCGTGCAATGGAAGATCTGGGAAAATCTGTGAGCGTTAAACCTGATTATGCCGATGGCTTTTATAATCGCGGCAAATTGTACCTGATGCAAAAAAAATACATGGAGGCCATTAACGATTATTCGAAGGCATTGTCGCTCGATCCGTCAAACGCAAGTGCCTATTACGAACGGGGTATCAGCTATCTGAATCTTGGAAACCAGGTTAACGGATGCAATGATTTACGAAATGCCGTCCAGCTCGGATATCAACGAGCGCAAAATGCCCTGCGTCAGTACTGCGGACAATGATCCGAAGGCGGTTCTAAACGGGCCGCTTTTCAAGTTCGCTTAAGTCGGCTGAGGTGTCAATGTCATATTTCCCTTCCGGGAAATCAACAGTTGCTGTTTGTGCTGAACTGCGGATGATTTTCCCGGCTCCTTCACCAGGCTGAAGTTGCAAGAGTGCATCAAACCATGTTCTGTCAAATAAAGCCGGCACGCCGGCAATGCCGTTGTAAAACGATGCAACAACAGGCGGGCCGTGGCGATGGTAGTGGTTAATTAATTGCTGTAGGTGCTCAGTTGTAAGAAAGGGCTGGTCGCACACCATAAGAATTACAGCTTCTGTTTTCGTAAAATGCTGCTTTATGAACTGTATGGCATGCCGGATGGAACTGCCCATGCCGATGGACCATTGTGTGTTGATGGTTACATGGACAGGTTGACCGGCAAGGATAGGGACAATCTGTCCGGCATAAGCACCCAGTACAACCAGCACGTTTTTGGCAGACGTTTGCAGGGCCCTGCGAACCATTAGTCTGAGTAAAGGCTCGCCCTGCCAGTTGATAAGCTGTTTAGGCTTTCCCAGGCGCGAAGATGCCCCCGCTGCAAGTATCACAATTACTACTTCCGGATTTGATATCACACCGAACCGGTTTTAGGCAAAGCATCATTGAGCAACACCTGCCTGAATACTTCATCCGATTTTGGATCGCGGTGATGAATGGGGCCTGAGCGGTATTTCAGGAACCCTCCTGATCGGCCGGTAAATTTGCTCTGAATTTCGGCCAGCAGGGCGATGGCTATTTCATCGGGTGTTTCTGCGCCTATGTCCAGGCCTGCCGGTGCATGGATGCGGTGCAGGTCATCTGCTGTCAGCATGATACCCTGTTGTTCAAGTTCGCTGCGCATTTTTTCAAAACGTTTGCGCGGGCCTATGATGCCGATGTAAGGTGTTTTAGATGTGATAATTTTTTTCAGCACATCGCGGTCGTATGCAAAGTTGTGCGACATGAGCACACAGGCTGTATAGGGGGTAATGTTAAACTCCCGGTCAATGAAAGATCGCTGGCACAACGATAGCCTGTCGGCCTGAGGAAAAAATGCCGGTGCAATATGCGCAACACACTCATCGGTAACCTGTACGTTCCAGCCCAATTGTTTGGCAAAAGCGCAAACAGGCCGTGCGTCAAAGCCTCCTCCAAAAATAAGCAAGGTAATAACCGGTTCTATCCATTCCAGAAAAACTTCTTCGCCACAGATGCTTGCAACATAACTTTTCTGCCGGGTGGCGAGCGTTTGAAGCAGCGAACCAATGTTTTGTTGCAGGTTATCCACAGGTAAATCCGACCAGCAGGTACCGTCCGCATACATCAGCATTTTTCGGCTGCAGGCGCTGCCAGTTAGCACGGTGGCCAGTGCAACCGGCTCATCACAGCGGATTATCTGTTGAAAAACCGCTATGGGATTATTTTTGTCGGATGGGATTACCGGCTCCAGCAATACATCGATCACACCATTGCAGCCCAGACCGATACCGAGTTGCTGATTGCTTTCTTCGCGGGTGTCGTAGGTAATCAGCAAAGGTTTTTTTTCGTTCATTACAATGCGTGCCTTGCGCAGCGCATCCCCTTCCAGGCAGCCACCACTGATAGAACCAACCCAGCGGCCATCCTCAAATATGAGCATGCGTGCACCCGGACTGCGATAGGCTGAGCCGTGTACACGCACAACGGTAGCCAGTGCCATTTTTTTATCACTGCTGTGATGCTGTACGATAGCCTTTAACTCTTTCATAATGTGGTGTTATCTGATTTCAACCTTTTGTACCTCTACAAGCTCGGGTCCTCCGCTTAGTGGATAGCCCGGTACGCGGGTACCGGTAATTCGCACTTTTTTGCCCAGGAAAGCGTCTAAGTCAAGGCTGTTGCTTTGCAGGGCAGCCCTGATGCTTCCGTTTTCTTCCAGCGCGTGCGTACCGTACATATAGTGGGTTACTTCGGGTTTTATGACGATACCCGAGAGTTTTACTTCATCGGCAGGGGTACTGCACCAGGTCAATGAGAGCAAGGCAGGGAAAATAAATTTAAACATGGTTAAAAGTAAAAAAGGGCTGCCGGTATGGCAACCCTTTTAAGCAGGAAAGGCAGATACGTATCAGAATCCGCTTACATTCAGCCGTCCGCCCGTTACGGTTTTACCGCTGAGTGAGGAAGTGGGCACGGTGCTGTTCAGGATGGCATTTTTTATCTGCGAGGCACTGGCGCCCGGGTGGGAGGCAGCATAAAGTGCAGCTCCGCCCGTTACATGCGGTGTGGCCATGGATGTGCCGCTGTAGCTGGCATAGCCGGACACGATGCGACCGCGGGAGCTTTTTGGTACGGTTGACCAGATTCCACGGCCTGGTGCACCGAGGTCAACTGAAGTGGCGCCCCAGTTGGAAAAACTAGACAGCGCACCATTGCTGTCGATGGAAGCCACGGCGATGATATTGGAATTGCTATAAGAAGCGGGGTAGGATGGATTGGCGTCATTGTCGTTGGTGCTGTTGCCGGCTGCGGCTATAAAGAGGATGCCGGCCTGGTTGGCACGCTCGATGGCATCGTACAATCCCTGCGAGTAGCCGCCACCGCCCCACGAGTTATTGGTAGCTACCAGGTTGATACCATGGCGTTGTTTCAGGTCGGTAAAGTAGTCAACGGCTTTGATGGCATTGGCAGTAGTGCCACCGGATGAACCCAGAAACTTGGCATTCATCAGTTTTACATTCCAAACCACACCCACTACGCCTTTGTTGTTACCCCCTACGGCACCAATGGTTCCGGCCACGTGCGTACCGTGATCATCACTGGTACCATCGAATACAGTATTATTGTTTCCGTTAAAATCCCAGCCATATACGTCATCCACATAGCCATTTCCGTCATCATCCACACCGTTGCCGGCTATCTCGCCGGGGTTGGTGCCTACGTTGCCTGAAAGATCTTCGTGCGTGTACATGTATCCTTCATCAATAATACCGATCCATACGGTATTTGAGCCAATATTACCTGCGGCCCAGGCTTCACCGGCCTGGCTGCCATACTGATTGGCAGGTGAAGTAGCATCGCCATACATGCCCCACAGCGATCCATTCGTGTAATACGGATCATTGGAAGTAGCGAAGTGGGTGTATATCCAGTTCGGTTCGGCATACTCCACTTCCGGGTGATTTTTCAGGATGTTGATGGCATCCATGGTTTCAAGGGCGGAAGCAACGAGCAACAGATCACCGGTGTCACCGCGCCTGGCTGCTTCCATAGCCGGTGTGGTGATGTTTTCCAGAACTTCGCCGCCAATGAGGGCCAAAGCCTCGGAACGGGAGCGCGAGCCGGCCGATGCACCGGATTTGAATTTTACCAACACTTCGCCCGGAACATAGCGGGGGGTGTTGCTTCCCCTGCTGATGGAAGTGTCTTCGGTAAGGGACTTTTCATCCACACAAGAATAGAGGGCTGCCAGTCCGCCCAGGACCAACAGCATACACAAGCGTTTTAGCTGCATAGGTGTTTAGGTTTAAGTGAAAGGTTTTAGGCGACCCGAAGTTAGAAGAATAGTGTGCACATCAGTCAAAAGACAGAAAAAAAATTTATCCACAAACGGAATATCAGGATCTTATTCGGTTATTTTTTGGGATATGTGGAATTTATTCGGGTATTTTCACCTTCATAAACAGAAAGCCCTTTCGCTCAGCTTGCGAAAGGGCTGGGTAGGTTTCCTTTCCCTGCAACTTAATCTACAATCTGTTTTCAGATAAATCTCCAACCGGTAGCCTGCGGATGCGCTTACCTGTTGCAGCAAATATGGCGTTGGCAACCGCTGCTCCGATCGGGGGCAGGCCCGGCTCGCCCAGGCCCTGCGGTTCGGCACCGGTGTTGATAAACTGCACTTCTATTTCCGGCGCATCGGGTATGCGGATTAAACGGTAGGTGTTGAAATTCTTTTGTTCCACTTCACCGTTTTTGAAGGTGATTTCGCCATAGAGCATATGGCCCAGGCCGTCAATAATACCTCCTTCTATCTGGGTTTCTGCACCACTTAAATTGATAACGCGGCCGCAATCTACGGCACAATACACCTTATGCACTTTAACTTTTCCGTTGACAATGGAGATATCGGCTACCTGAGCCACATAGGTGCCAAAAGAGAAATGAGCACCAAAGCCTTTGAAAATTCCTTTTTCACCCTGCCTGCCCCAGTTGCCCATCTCGGCTGCGCGTTTCACAACGGCCATATACCTGTCGGGTTCATAGGCAACGGTGCCTGTTGGTTGGCTTTTGGCGCGCTCCAGTAGTTCGAGCCTGAAAGCAACGGGGTCTTTGCCTAACTCCAGGGCAATTTCATCAATAAAACTTTCTTCAGTAAAGGCAATGAAGTTATGATTGGGTGCTCGCCACGGTCCAACCGTTATGGCAGTCTGGTAGTTGTGGCTGTCTACGCGGAAGTTGGGCACGGCACCAGCCGGAAAGTTGTTTTCGCGCGAAGCGTTGGGCGAGTTGGCGGCTGCGGCAATAAGGTGCCAGCCGGTAAGCTGGTTGTTCTTGATGGATGCACGGTAGCGGTACATGCCTGCGGGGCGGTAATATCCTCCCTGCATGTCGTCTTCGCGTGTCCACACAACCAGCACGGGGCTTTTGGCCAGTTTGGAAATCTGCGCTGCTTCCACCGAATAGTCGGCCTGTAATCTGCGGCCAAAGCCTCCGCCCATGCGCGAGAGACCAACTGAAATTTTTTCTTCCGGCAGGTTGAGCAGGCGTGCAACTTCGGTGCGGGTACGTGCCGGGGTTTGTGTAGGGCCAAACAATTCAGCCCTGTCTTCGCGCACGTCAGCAAAGAAATTCATCGGTTCCAGCGGTGCATGGGGCAGGAAGGGCGCATAGAAAATGCTTTCCAGTATTTTGTCAGCCTGCTTGCGTGCTTCTTCCACATTGCCATCGTTGCGTTTGGGTTCGTTCGTGGTTTTATCGAGAAATGCCGCAATGGCTGCGTTATAGTTGCTGGTGCTTTCGGGTTTTCCGTCATCTTCCCATTCAATGCGCAGCGCATCGCGTCCTTTTTTGGCAGCCCAGGTAGAAGTGGCCAGTACGGCTACCTTGTTATCGAACACTATTACCTGTTGCACGCCCTTCACCTGCCGTGCCCGGCTGTCATCGACCGATTTCAGTTTTTTCCCGAATGCCGGTCGGGCCACCATGGCCGTGAGCATGCCTTCGCGGCGGGTATCGATGCCAAAGGGCATTTTACCGGTAACGATTTTCCGGGCATCGACATTGACGATCCGCTGACCGATGATTTTGTAATCTTTCGGCTCTTTGAGTTTTACCTCTTTGGGGATTTCAATTTTTGAAGCGGCCGTTGCCAGCGCACCGTAGTTTAATGTGCGTCCGGTTGGTTTATGGATGACAAATCCTTTTTCCGTAAAGCACTCACTGGCAGGGACATTCCATTTTTGTGCGGCAGCTTCAACCAACATCTGTCGCGCGGTGGCTCCTGCCTTGCGAAATGATTCCCAACTGCTGCGCACCGAGCCACTGCCACCGGCAACCTGTCGCTGGTAGTTTTTGGTATCCAACCCGGCCTGTTCCACGCGCACGCTCGTCCAGTCGGCATCCAGTTCTTCTGCCACCAGCATGGGTAATGAAGTTTTTACACCCTGGCCCACCTCGGGGTTGGGAGCCATGAGGGTTACAAGGCCATCGGGTGAAATGGACAGAAAGGCATTGGGTTGAAACAATTCCGTTTCTGTTTCGAGCAAAGATGAGAGGGCGTTGGTCTGAAAGCTCAGCAACATACCTCCACCGGCCAGTGTGCTTACTTTCAGGAAATCCCTGCGTGTTACTGTGGTTTTCATTTTGTACCTCCTTTCGTTGCAGCAAGGTGTATGGCTTTGCGTATCCGCTTGTAAGTTCCGCACCGGCAGATATTGCCTGCCATTGCGGTGTCAATGTCGGCATCGGTTGGATTGGGTTTGCGTGCCAGCAGGGCAGCGGCCGACATGATCTGGCCGGCCTGGCAGTAGCCGCACTGTGCTACATCAAGCTCCACCCAGGCTTGCTGTACAGGGTGTTCGCCTGTTTGGGAAAGCCCTTCAATGGTGGTGATTTTTCCTTTGACCGCAGAAACCGGTAGTGTGCAGGAACGCACCGGGTTGCCGTTCAGGTGTACCGTGCAGGCACCACACTGTGCCACACCGCAACCATATTTGGTGCCGGTAAGATTTAATTCATCGCGTAAAACCCAAAGTAACGGTGTGTCAGGTTCTACATCTACGTTGTAGTTTTGGTTATTGATGTGAAGAGTGTAGGTTGCCATACCTGAAGTTATTTAATTGTTGTTGGTTGTTTCCGGTTTATTTTCTGGCGGCTCGCACCTCTTCCGGTGCAACCACCGCTCCCTTGTTGCCCCATGAGTTGCGGATGTAGTTCAATACATCGGCAGTCTCTTCATCGGTTAGATCAAAACCAGTCATTTCCAGGTTGTAGGTTTTACCGTTCACTTTTATTTCTCCACTCACTCCGTACAATATTTGCTGAATGCTTCGCTTTTTGTCGGCCATCAGGTAATCGGACTTGGCTAAGGGCGGATAAACGCCCTCAATACCCTGGCCCTGATCCAAGTGGCACGACAGGCAGTAGCTGATGTACAGTTGTTCGCCCCGCGCCATGCTGGCTTTCAGGTCATAAGGTTTTTTCTGCTGAAAGGAGAAAAGCAATACAGCGGTGCATGCAATCGGAAAAAGAGTTTTGTATATCATATCCAGTCTGCTTAAAAAGTTTAGGGGTTAAATCTCATCCAGTTGAAACGGCAATTTGCGGATGCGTTTACCGGTCAGGTCAAAGATGGCGTTGGTTAGTGCGGGGGCAAAAGGCGGCAGGCCAGGCTCACCTACACCACCCGGGCGTTCATCATTCTCCATGATGTGCACTTCAATTTCGGGTATTTCGTGTATGCGGGGCATTTTATAGGCATCGTAATTGCGCAGCGCAGCTTTTCCGTCTTTAAACTCCATAGCGTGTTTGGTTGCTGCACCCAGCGCCATTACAATGCTGCCCTCTACCTGCGCCCTGATAATATCAGGGTTAACATACCAGCCGCAATCTATCACCGCCCATACCTTATCGATCTTCACTTTACCATCAGCTTTGCGCGATACTTTTACTACCTGCCCTACGATGCTCCGGAAGCATTCCGTAACGGCCGTTCCGTAGCCGGCATTCTTTCCGCGTTGTTTCCAGCCGCTTACTTCTTCCAGTTTATCGATGAGCAACTGATAGCGTTCATGCCCCAGGTGCTGGCGGCGGAAGGTGAGCGGGTCTTTGCCCGAAGCGAGGGCCAGCTCATCCAGAAAACTTTCGAATGCAAAAGCATTGGTGGATGAATACACACTGCGCCACCACATTACCGGCACGGGCGATGAAAGAGGCAGGTCGGCAAAGCGGTAGTGCGGTATGGACTCGAAGTACGGTTCCAGAAAACCCTCGGTTGTGCTATCGTTGTACGATTCCTTGTCGGCACCAGGCCACTGATGGTTGAGGTTCTGTGCAGCCATTTTGACTTCGAAAGCCTGGATACGTCCCTGGGCATTTAAGCCAGCCCTGCATTGGTAAACGGCACCCGGACGAAAAGGTCCCTGTGTCATATCGTCTTCGCGGGCCCATATTACCTGCACGGGTGCATTTATTTCTTTGGAAATAACAACCGACTCGTAGGTGTAATCGGTAAACGCCTTGCGGCCGAAACCACCCCCCAGGAAAGTCATGTTGACGGTTACGTTTTCCGGTTTGAGATTAAACTTCGTGGCGATGTCGCTCTGAATCCAATCGGGAGCCTGAATGGGCCCCCATATTTCGCAACTATCGCCCCTGAAATGCGCCGTGCAGGTAAGTGGCTCCATGCAGGCGTGGGCCTGATAGGGGGTTTCGTAAAGGGCTTCCACTTTTTGTGCCGCCTTGTTGTAGTAATTTTCAAAATTACCTGCCGAGCGCTGGGTTAAGCCCGATTGGCTCAGGCTGTTGCGCATGAGGGTAAAAAGATCGTCTGTGCTGTGGTGCGGAAAGCCGCTGTCATCCCACTCTACGCGCAGTGCCTTCTTTCCTTCCAGGGCAGCCCACAGGGTGTCTGCTACAACAGCCACACCTTCGCGTTTGTGCGAGAAAACATCCATCTGCACTTTGAATACGTGTTTTACACCCGGTATTTTTCGGGTGGCGCTGTCGTCAAAACTTTTAACTTTACCCAGGAAGCGGGGGTTGCGTTCAACGGCAGCATACAGCATGCCCGGAAGTTTTTTATCCAACCCGAACTGGGCGGTACCATTGATTTTCAGGGGTGTATCTTTACGGGGCAGCGGCTTGCCGATGATTTTGTACTCGCTGCGGCTTTTCAGTTTTACCTCTTTGGGGGGTGAGATTCTTGCAGCATCAGCGGCCAGTTCGCCATAGGTTAATTTTTTGCCGGTGGTACGGTGAATGACCGTGGCGTTTTCGGCATAACATTCTGTTTTGTTTACTTGCCATCTGCGGGCAGCGGCTTCTATCAGCATTTCACGTGCTGTGGCGCCCAGGCGCATCAGGTGCTTGTACGCACCCCGCACGGTTGAGCTTCCGCCGGTAAGCTGGCTGCCGTATTTGGTTTGGCTGCCTGGTGCAAAGGTTACATTGATGTCGTGCAGGTTCACCTCCAGTTCTTCGGCAATCATCTGCGGCACCACCTGAAATGATCCCTGGCCCATTTCGGAACGGTGGTTGAGCAGGGTGATCTTACCGGTTGAGTCAATGAAAATAAAAGCATTCAGTTCAATACCGAGGTTTTCGGCTGCATCAACTGTAATAACAGAGGCCGCTTTGCCAGTTGCCGGAATGTAATAACCCAGGGCCAAAGCTGCTCCGGTCAAGCTGCTGAGTCTGATAAATTCCCTTCGGGATAAGGATGTCGTTTTCATGGCAGGGGATTTTTATTTGGCCGAACTTTTTTGCTGTATAAGCTGTGCTGCCGTTTTGATGGCTTTGCGGATACGCGGATAGGTACCGCACCGGCAGATGTGCCCCTGCAGGGCGCGGTCGATATCGGCATCAGTCGGGTTGGTGTTTTTGCTAAGCAAGTGCACAGCAGCCATGATTTGTCCTGACTGGCAATAGCCGCATTGCGGTACTTGTTCTGCAATCCAGGCTTGCTGCACGGGGTGGGTTAGGTCGGATGACAAACCTTCGATGGTGAGAATTTGCTGGTTGTTGGCAGCCGCCACAGGGATGGAACACGAACGCACCGGGTTTCCATTAAGATGTATGGTGCATGCACCGCATTGTGCTATACCGCAACCGTATTTCGTGCCGGTCAATCCGACCAGGTCGCGTATTACCCACAACAGCGGCATACGCGGATCGGCTTCAACGGAATAGGTACGGTTGTTGATGTTCAGATTAAATTGTGCCATAAGAGTAGGGGAGAGGTGATTGAAAGGTACGAATTTACCCGCATAATGGTTAAAGAAAATACAGGAATGAGGCCAGGCTTTGTAAAATTGGCCGGAATATGTTTTACAAACGGTTGCTCACCTTTTTTAGGTGGTCTTTTGATTTTACTTTGTTTGACAAACAATAATATTTTGGCGCAGGGACGGCTGGAGATAACTGTAAAAGATGTGGCGTTGTACAATCGTGCCGACCTGTTTATGAAAGAACACTATCAGATTCGCCAGGTAAAAGTTACCGGTACCACTGTAACCATCCTATTTGATAACCTGCCTGCCGGGGAATATGCGTTCAGTATTTTTCAGGATGTGAACGACAATGGTGTGCTGGATACCAACCTTTTTGGCATTCCACGCGAACCCTGGGGTTTTTCCAATAATGCACGTGGCAGATTTGGCCCGCCCGATTTTGAGGCGGCCAGGTTTATGGTGAGCGGCACGAAAGAAATGACGGTACTACTGAACAGGTAAATGCACGACCTTGGTATGTTTTCCGGTGATCTTCTCTTCAGCGCTTTTGTTCAATGCAAGCCGAAGTTCCGTTTTTGCAGCCAGTGTTGAACATGCTGCCTTGCATCGGGGAAAAAACGATTGAACTCCTCCAGAAACAATTCATATGAACTGCTCAGTTCTTCGATAGCATACTCCATGTTTGAGGCATGGGCGGTTCGTCTTGCCATTCCCCTCAGTGCGCGGTCTATGCCGTCCAGGCGTACATAATTGGCCAGCCAGTTACCTTTGGTCATAAACGGAAGCATGTATTTAACCCGTTGGGGAAGAATGGCCTGGTGATGTTCCATGAGGCGGTAAACCTCCTCCGCGAAGTCTGGCAGCAGCTGCGGATGGTAGTCGTTCCATTGCCTTGCCAGGAAATGATCGTAGAAAATATCGGCTACCACGCCGGCATAATGGCCATGACGGGGCTGCAGCCGTGCCTTGCTGGCTTTGAAGGACGGATGCCGGTCGGTAAATTCATCAATGGCGCGGTGCAGTTCCACGCCCAGAGCAATTTCATATTCATATTGCTCGAACACATGTCGGCCTTTTACAAAATCGCCAATGAAATTCCCGACCATTATCTTCGGGTTGTTGCCGGAAAGGTATAAATGTGCCAGGAAGTTCACGATCCAAAGTAACGACATTTACAGAAGCGGTCGGTAGAAACAACCTGTAAAAAGGTTTGATTATCGGCTTACAATTCCGCATCTTCAGGCAGTAAATTTTTATTTATGGCGCTGACGCAACTAAAACTTCTGGTTAATCTTGCCCGCATTGATGGAGAGATTGCCGAACACGAACGGAAGTACATCACTACCATTGGCCTGGCCAACGGTATTCCGGCCGAAGACATTACTCCGCTTTTTGAGCAACATCATGAACATATTGATTTGCAGCATCTGAACAACCAGCAAAAGTTTGACTACATCGTCAGCCTGGTGCAACTGATGAAAATTGATGAACGGTTATATCAGGAAGAGATAAGGTACTGTGCACATGTTGCTGCACGGCTGGGCTACGATCAGGCAGTTATGTTCGATTTGATGCTGCACGTGCGCGAAGCCATGCAACAGAAAGAACTGGAGGCGCTTAAACAGATCACAGAGCAATATTTATCCAGATAAAAACCTATTCGAAAATTTTTACAACAACTTTACTGTGCCTGTCAGTTGTGGTTTTTGCCAGGCGCACGTCCGCTCACTACGGAACTTTTGGGCGGAAAGTGAGGTGAACCTGCGGGTCAGGTTACCTAAGTGGTTGTAGGCACACCGGATGCCGGTAAGCTGGCCGATGGGGTGGCATGCAATAATAATCTGCTGAAAAATGTAAAAGTGCGGGTGCGCATCACTTTTGTCATGTAAAGCCGGAGTAGTTTATGTATCTTAGCCGTCTATGAGGAACATCGTTTTATACTGCGTGGTAGTTTTGGCTGCCTGCTCAGGTCAGCGCGAAAACCAACCCCGCCTATCGGTTACGGGCCTGGATGGTTCCGTGTATTACGAACCTGAACTGAGCGAAAAAGAAAAACAAAAACTGGACAGCGCCCTACAGGTAGCGCAGAAAAATTTTGAAGCCGATCCGTCGGAAGCCAACTACATCTGGCTGGGCCGCAGGCTGGCCTACCTATCGCGCTATGAAGAAGCCGTGAAGGTTTTTACCGAGGGCTTGCAGAAGTACCCGGACTCATACCGCCTGCTGCGGCATCGCGGGCACCGCTATATCACGCTTCGGCAGTTCGATAAAGCCATAGCCGACCTGCAGATGGCGGCATCGCTCATGCGCTACCCGCTGGAAATTGAACCCGATGGCCAGCCCAATAAACTCAACATACCTTTGTCAACCGTTCAGTTTAACATCTGGTACCATCTCGGGCTGGCGCATTATCTGAAAGGCGATCTGGAAAGCGCTGAGAAAGCTTACATTCAGTGCCTGGAGATTTCGGATAATGACGATCTGCTTATTGCCACAGCCGACTGGCTGTATATGACGTACTGCCGGATGAAAAAGTGGGATGAGGCTGCAAAGGTTTTGGAGCTGATTCATGACAACATGAAAGTTGTAGAGAACGATGCATATTACAAACGACTGAAAATGTACAAGGGCTTGCTAAAACCTGAAGAAGTGCTTGCCGTTCAGGGACAGGCAGCAGATGCCGCCCTGGCCATGGCCACACAGGGGTATGGTGTGGGCAACTACTATTTGTGTCAGGGCGATACGGCCAAAGCAGTCGACATTTTCAAGCAGGTGAAAAACGGCAAGCATTTTGCCGCCTTCGGCTTCATAGCTGCAGAGGCTGATTTGATGCGACTTGCCAGGTAGGCCGATCGGGTTATTTGATAATACGGCCCATTCTCATAAACACCGGAAAGGTTACGCAGAGCTTTTCCTTCCAAAGCGGAGATAATTTTTCCATGAGGGCATCTGTTGGGTTGTATCCGTTTTGGCGGATAAAAAGTTGAACGGCCGACCAAGTATTCAGGTAACCCTGGCATTGCTCAAGGTTCCATTGGGTTTGTAAGTAAAATGGAGGTGCTTCAATTTCCCGGAAAGGAAAAGGCAGGTTCCGGTAGGAGGTATCAACGTGTCGCCTGGCTTCATCCCAGTAAGGTCCGACCACCTGTTTGTAAAAGTTTTTAATCAGTTTATCTATTTCCGGGGCAACGGTCATGAGCGAGTAACCCCACGTGGCAATCCATGCACCGTGCCTGGCGGTTCGGGCTACCTCGTTGTAAAAATCAGGTAAGTAGAGCCAGTGCAGTGCCTGCGCTACGGTTATCAGGTCAAAATGATGGTCGGGGAAGTTGGTTTTTTCTGCAGGCTGTACACGATAGTCAATGTTACCGGCAGGTGGCGCGTGTTGTAATTGTGCCGCACTGATGTCGGTGGCATACACTTTTTTAAAGTATTTAGCCAGGGTCCGTGCTGCCTGTCCGTTGCCGGTGGCGCAGTCCCAGGCATGCTCGCGTGCGGACACTTTGCTGCAGATAAATTCAAAAAGACAATCCGGATATTCCGGCCTGAAGGCGGAATAAGCAGGGGCGTTTGCTGAAAAAAAATCTTTCCGATTATGCACGATGTTTGCTATTCACGGTCAATCCGGATGTGCAATTCTTTCAGTTGCTCATCCGATATGGGAGACGGAGTGTCAATCATCATATCCCTGCCGGCATTGTTTTTCGGAAAGGCAATAAAATCGCGGATGGAGTCGGAACCGCCAAACAGGGCACACAACCGGTCAAAGCCGAAAGCGATGCCCCCATGCGGAGGGGCTCCGTACTCAAAGGCTTCCATCAGAAAACCGAACTGCCTTTTTGCTTCTTCATCGGTAAAGCCCAGCAGTTTAAACATACGTTGCTGGGTGGGCCGGTCGTGGATGCGGATGGATCCGCCACCGATTTCCGTGCCGTTCAGCACCATGTCGTAGGCGTTGGCACGTACCTTTCCGGGGTTGGTTTCCAGCAAATGCAGGTCTTCGGCTTTGGGTGAGGTAAAGGGGTGGTGCATAGCGTGGTAGCGCTGCGTTTCATCGTCCCAATCCAGCAAGGGAAAGTCGAGCACCCAGAGCGCAGCGAATTGATCTTTTTTGCGCAGCCCCAGTTTATCGCCCATCAGCAGCCGAAGTTCGCTCAGTTGCTTGCGTGCAGGTTGCTTTTCACCGGCCAGAATCAGCATCAGGTCGCCGGGCTTTGCGCCAAATTGTTCAGCCCACTTTTTCAGATCGTCAGCTGAATAGAATTTATCAACTGACGATTTGAACGATCCATCCGATTTGTATTGCACGTACACCATACCTTTTGCCCCTACCTGTGGTCGTTTTACATATTCGGTAAGTTCATCCAGCTGTTTGCGGGAATAATCGGCACAACCGGAAGCGCAGATGCCCACCACCAGTTCCGCACCATCGAATACGCCAAAGTTTTTGCCGGTAGTCAGGTCGATGCCTTCAGAAACATTTTTCAGTTCGACAAATTTCATCCCAAAGCGGATGTCGGGTTTATCCGTTCCGTACAGGCGCATTGCCTCATTGTATGTCATACGCGGCACCGGTGGAAGTTCAATGCCCTTTACTGTTTTAAACAGATGCCGCACCAACCCTTCGAACGTGCTGAGAATATCTTCTTGCGTAACAAACGACATCTCACAGTCTATTTGGGTGAACTCCGGCTGGCGGTCGGCCCGGAAATCTTCATCGCGGAAACATTTCACAATCTGATAATATCTGTCAAAGCCCGACACCATAAGCAGCTGCTTGAATGTTTGCGGTGACTGCGGCAGTGCATAGAATTCGCCCGGATGGAGGCGTGATGGCACCACAAAGTCGCGTGCGCCTTCGGGTGTGGATTTGATGAGCACCGGGGTTTCTACTTCTATAAAATTCAAACCATCCAGATAGGCGCGTGTCTGACGGGCCATCTGATGGCGCAATTCGAGGTTTTGACGTACGGGGTTTCTGCGCAAATCAAGATAACGGTACTTCATGCGCAATTCATCACCGCCATCCGAGTCATCTTCAATGGTGAAAGGCGGTACCTTGGAGGGGTTGAGTAATTCCAGTGCGGTAATGCGCACTTCTACATCACCGGTAGGCAGCTTATCGTTTTTGGATAAGCGTTCCGATACTTTTCCGGTGGCGCTGATCACATACTCCCGACCCAGGCTGCGGGCTTTTTCGATTAAGGCCTGGTTGGTTACGCCCTCTTCCAGCACAAGCTGGGTTATGCCATACCGGTCGCGCAGGTCAATCCACAATATCCCGCCCTTGTCGCGTATGCGTTGAATCCAGCCGGCAAGGGTAACGGTTTGGTTTACATGCGCCAGGCGCAACTCTCCGCAGGTATGGGTACGTAGCATGGTGTTTTGTAGTTTTGTAGGAAACTGAAAGCGCGAAGTTAATAATTGAATGATTTTAACGTTTATTAGCTGAAAAAGTGGATATGGTGCGATTTGCCGGCCTGGCTCTATGCTTGCTTTTCACAGGTTTTGATGAACCTAAACTGGTAAAAACCAAAATAGCCGAAGGCATGACTGTTCGCCTTCCGAAATCTTTCCGGCCCATGGATGAGTTGGATCTTACCCAGCGCTACCCTTCGGTGCGGATGCCAATAGCTGCTTTTACCAACGAGGAACGCGAAGTGGATTTCAGTGTCAATCTTTCGGCCACACAATGGCCCGACACCAACCTGGATATTGCCAGAAAATTTTTCAAGGCGGGTATCTACAATTTGTTTGATGATGTGGACATGATAGACGAAGGAGTGCATCAGATCCATGGCCGGGATTTTATTTTTTTTGAATTTGAGTCGCGTGTAAAAGGCGACCGGCGTGACTTAAGCTTGCAGGAACCTGTGCTGAAGTACACCTACATTCAATACCTGGTTGAACCCGGACGTACGTTGGTCTTCTCATTTCATTGTCCGCGCAGGCTGCGCAATGACTGGCAATCTACGGCACACGCCATCATGAAAAGCATTAAGTTGAAATAAGTGGAAAATTTATTTTCGGATACCTACTTTATGCACGAGGCGCTGAAAGAAGCCCGCAAGGCGCTGGGTGCGGGCGAGGTGCCCGTAGGTGCGGTGGTGGTTTGTAAAAACCGCATCATCGCACGTGCCCATAATCAGACTGAAAAACTGACCGATGCCACGGCCCATGCCGAGATGCTGGCCATGACGGCTGCAGCCCATTACCTGGGCTCGAAGTATCTGAACGAATGTACGTTATATGTAACACTCGAACCCTGCCTCATGTGTGCCGGGGCGCTTGCATGGGTACAACTGCAACGGCTGGTGTTTGGTGCATCCGATCCGCAGCGTGGCTATCGCCTGGTGCAGGGCAAGGTGCTCCATCCACGCACCGAAGTAACGGCAGGGATTGCGGCCGAAGAAGCCAAAGAACTGATCGATACGTTCTTTCTGTCAATCAGGCAGAAGTAAATTCACACAATTGGTCGTCTTCCTTTCGGGCATGCGAACTTAATTTTCGCGCTTTTGTTTACAAGTGTATATTTGACACTCGTGATGTTCAACAACTAAACCCCGAATACTATGCCGTTTACTTTGCCGAACTTACCCTATCCGTTTAATGCGCTTGAACCCCACATTGATGCACGCACCATGGAAATTCATCATGGCAAGCATCACAATGCTTATGTTACCAACCTGAACAATGCCATTTCCGGCACCGATGCCGACCAGCTTACCATTGAAGAGATATGTAAAAATGTTTCCAGGTATCCCGTGGCTGTACGCAATAACGGGGGCGGGCATTATAACCACAGCCTGTTCTGGACAATCATGGCGCCTAATGCGGGTGGAGCGCCCACAGGAATCCTTGCAGATGCTATCAATGCTGCATTCGGCAGTTTTGATGAATTTAAAAACAAATTTTCAGCAGCCGCTGCCGGACGCTTCGGGTCCGGATGGGCCTGGCTGATTGTGGATGCGGGTAAAAAGCTACAGATAACCTCTACCCCAAACCAGGATAACCCGTTGATGGATGTAGCCGAAGTAAAAGGTACGCCCATACTTGGACTGGACGTGTGGGAGCATGCATATTACCTGCATTATCAGAATCGCAGACCGGATTACATCGCTGCCTGGTGGAATGTGGTGAACTGGAATGAGGTAGCTAAAAGATTTGCCGAAGCTGTTCAGTAAAACAATGCAGGCTCATTAAAAGACAGGCAGCGGTAGCCTGTCTTTTTTTTCAGGTTGGCGTGTTGGTGTTCATATCTTATCTGATAATGTAGGCTACTCCACCGCGCAGTGCAAACTCGCCTTCGAAGAAAAAGTCGCCCAACAGTTCAATGCGCATATTCTTTTTCAGCGGGATGGCACCACCCAGGCCCAGCGAAAAATCATTCACGCCAATAAGGCCACGGGCACGGGCCAGGATATAGTCGTTGAAGTAATAGCGGGCGCCAAAGGCAAAACTCTCACGCGCTTCTGTCCATACTTCCAGGCCGGCCGAGAGGGACACCTTGCGCACTACAAAATAATTCAGTTCAAAACCAACCTGAGCCTTGCTGAATAACTTGCTGTTATCTGTTTTGAGCAAATCCAGGCCGGCACCCAGCATGAAGTCGTTGGAGCTTTGGGAGAAAACGCCAAAGGCAACAATGCATAACAGAGCTGTAAGGAAATGTCGCATAAGAATCACTGTTTGTTCAAATATAAACTTTAGCCGGTTAACTGATTATTAATTTGGGAAAATCAGTTGCGTTCACTGATAAGCTTTTGAATGGCCAGGTATTCATCCCGCAGGCGGGCAGCCTCCATAAATTCCAGTTCTTTGGCGGCTTTTTCCATTGCTTTGCGGGTTTGTTCGGCCATTTTCATCAAATCTTCCTTGCTCAGGTAGGCCAACACCGGATCAGCTGCCAGGTTGGCTTCTTCGTTTTCAACGTAATATTTTTTCGTAGTCTTTTTCGAGTCGGCCACTTTGGTTTGTTTCAGTATGGCATCTTTCGATTTGATTACGGTTTGCGGAGTGATGTTATGTTTAAGGTTGTAATCCATTTGAGCCTTGCGCCTGCGGTTGGTTTCGTCAATGGCTGTTTGCATGGATTCGGTAATGGTGTCGGCATACATGATCACGTAGCCATTCACATTGCGTGCAGCCCGGCCGATGGTTTGCACCAGCGACCGCGGATTGCGTAAAAATCCTTCCTTGTCGGCATCGAGTATCGCAACCAGCGACACTTCCGGCAGGTCCAATCCTTCGCGCAACAGGTTTACGCCCACCAGCACATCGAATACACCCAGCCGCAGTTCGCGCAGTATTTCTACGCGGTCGAGCGCGGTTACTTCGGCATGAATGTAGCGGCATTTCACTCCGGCCTTGTCAAGGAATCGGGCCAGTTCTTCGGCCATGCGTTTGGTAAGGGTGGTTACCAGTATGCGTTCATTGCGCTTTACGCGGATGTCAATTTCTTCCAGCAGGTCATCAATCTGGTTGCGGCTCGGCCTTACATCAATCTGCGGGTCCAGCAGTCCGGTGGGGCGGATGAGTTGTTCCACTACTACGCCTTCCGATTTGCGCAGTTCGTACTCTCCGGGGGTGGCGCTCACATAAATTACCTGATTTACCAGTTCTTCAAATTCTGAGAAGGTGAGCGGGCGGTTGTCCAGTGCCGATGGAAGACGGAAGCCATAATCCACCAGATTGACCTTTCTCGAACGGTCGCCACCCCACATGGCGCGTATCTGCGGAACGGTAACATGGCTTTCATCGATGAACATCAGAAAGTCATCCGGAAAATAATCCAGCAGGCAGAAGGGGCGCTGACCGGGCTTTCTGCGGTCGAAGTACCGCGAATAGTTTTCTATGCCTGAGCAGTAGCCCAGCTCGCGCATCATTTCCAGGTCGAATTCGGTGCGTTCCTTTAATCGTTTGGCTTCCAGGTGCCGTTTCTCCGACTCAAACATGGCCACCTGTGCTACCAGGTCGTCCTGGATTTCGCGGATGGCCTGGTGCAGCGTTTCTTTTCCGGTAACAAAGAGATTGGCAGGAAAGATGGTAACTGTCTTTTCGTCCGATATTTTTCTTCCGCTAACAGGGTCAATGCGGTGAATGGCTTCGATTTCATCTCCAAAAAAATAAATGCGGAGGGCATAATCAGCGTAAGCCAGAAAAATATCTACGGTGTCTCCTTTTACCCGAAAGGTACCGCGTTTGAAATCGGCTTCAGTTCGGTTGTACAGGATATCAACCAGGGCAAACAGCAACCGGTTACGCGGCAGCATTTCGCCTGCTGTCAGGCGTATTACGTTTTTACCAAACTCATCGGGGTTGCCGATGCCATAGATACACGATACCGAAGCTACTACCAGCACGTCCCTGCGGCCGGTGAGCAGGGCAGATGTGGCGCTGAGCCGCAGCTTTTCAATTTCTTCGTTGATGGATAAATCTTTTTCGATGTAGAGATTGGATGCGGGAATATAGGCTTCGGGCTGGTAGTAGTCGTAGTAGGAAATGAAATATTCTACGGCATTCTCGGGAAAAAAGCTTTTGAACTCGCCATACAGTTGTGCGGCAAGTGTTTTGTTGTGGCTAAGCACCAGGGTAGGCCGGTTAATGCGCGCCACCACGTTGGCCATGGTAAAAGTTTTGCCTGAACCGGTAACGCCCAGCAAGGTTTGGTGGGGCACTCCATTTAGCACGCCCTGTACCAGTTGTTCAATGGCCTGGGGCTGATCGCCTGTAGGCTCGAAATCGCTTACTAGTTTAAAGTCCATGGCGCAGCTGAAATATCAGCCTAAAAACGCCAACGAACAAACCGAAGGTTCGGAATCAGGTTACCGGTTCCAGATGTTCCACGATTTTTCGGCCTGCAGGTACAGCATCTCCAATCCGTTTTTAATATGTGCATCGCGCATTTCGGCTTTCTGCAGAAACAGGGTGCGCGCCGGGTTGTAAATCAGGTCATATACCCAGTGATGCTTGGTGATGTGTTCGTATGGAATAGGCGGATAGGTTTCCGTATCCGGATGCATGCCCAGCGGGGTGGTGTTGATGATGAGCCGGTGTTCTTTGATGACTTGCGCATTGAGGTCCTGATAGGTGTATTGGCCTTTTTCCTTATTCCTGGAGACAAGGTGAAAGGGAAGGTTAAGTCGGTTGAGCGCCTCCTGTACGGCTTTGGATGAGCCGCCCGTTCCTAAAATAAGGGCAGTGATACCGGTTTTATCCGGTAGCCAGCGGTCGAGTGTTTCGTGAAAGGCATCGGCATCGGTGTTGTAGCCGTACCGCCTGCCGTCTTTGAATTTGATTACGTTTACAGCTCCGATCTTCTTTGAGTCGGGGCTTAGTTCATCCAGGTAGGGTATAACCTGTTCCTTGTACGGAAGCGTTACGTTTAGTCCGGCAAGGCCTTTGGTATCTTTGACGAGTTGTTCAAGTTCGCTGATGTGATGGAGCTGAAACAATTCATAGCGGTGGTCGCGCAGTCCTTCGCGAAAAAATTTTTCATCGAAATACTGTTTTGAAAAAGAATGGCTTACAGCCGATCCGATTAGTCCGAATACTTTTTCCATAGTTTGGTTTAGGTTCTTGTTCTGAGCAGTGAGGCGGTCTTTTCAATGCTATACACCAGCAGCACACCCAGTGCCATCATGATGAGGGCACCGGTAACCTGCGGGTCTTTTCCGGTGAGCGAAAGATAATCCCAGGGCATGATACTTACATCATAAACCGGAACGCGCTCACCGGTTTCGGTGGTTCGGTATTCCAGGGCATGTCGCCAGGGCCAGATTTTGTTTAAAGAGCCCAGCATAAAACCGGAGAGCAGAGCAATGGTGAAGTTGTGATAGTTATCCAGGATCCAGGTGAGTAGCCGCGAAAAGGAAATAATGCCGGTGATGCACCCGAGCGCAAATACTGCGAGCACCGGAATATTAATTTGCAGCAGGGCATTCACCATGAACTGGTATTTACCAAGCAGCAGCAAAATAAACGCACCGGAAATACCCGGCAAAATCATGGCACATATGGCCAATACACCTGAAAAAAAAATGAAGGGCAGGTGGTCGGGCGACTGGGTGGGGGTGAGTACGGTTATGGTGTAAGCAGAGAGGATGCCGGTGACAAAAGCCAAAATGGTACCGATGTGCCATTTTTTAATTTCGCGTGTAACCAGGGGTGCCGAGATAAGGATGAGTCCAAAAAAGAACGACCACAGCAGGATGGGATGATGCCGAAGCAGGTAATTGACCAGGCGTGCCAGCGATAACAGGCTGGTAAGGATGCCCAGCAGCAAGGTAAGCAAAAAGGCACCGTTGATTTTTTTCCAGCATTCCTTCAAACGGAGTTGACGCAGCAGGCGCAGAGCCTCCAGGTCGAAGGCGCGGATGCTGTGCAGCAGTTCGTTGTAAATACCGGTAATGAAAGCCACGGTTCCACCCGAAACACCGGGTATCACATCTGCCGCACCCATGCTGAGTCCTTTGATAAAAAGAACGATATAATCTACTGGTCTGCGCAAGTTTAATCCACTTCGAAGGGAGGAGCTGTGTTCGATTTCTTTCGTTCAATACCCAGGAAATGCAAGAAGGTATCGCCACGCAAGCCAAGGCGTATGGTTTCGAGCGGTATTACCTCCTGGGGTGCAATGTTGCCCAGGTTTACATTGGCGCCCAGCAGTTTGATAAACCATACCTGCTGTGCTTTTTGCGGGGCTTCCCAGATGATTTTCTCAAAGGGAATCTTGGTGAGGATTTCCTGTACCAAACCGGAACGCACTTCACCGGTTGATCGGAATAATCCTACATTGCCACTCTCACGTGCTTCTCCTATCACTTTCCAGGCGCCTGCTTCCAGCTCTTTCTGCATCAGTTCAATCCACATGTAGGGCGGGATGATTTTTTCGGCATCTTTCGATCCGACTTCCGACAATACGGTTACCTGTTCGGAAAGTTTGCTGATGTAGTCACATTTTTTGTCGTGATCCATGTCAATGGATCCATCCGATACTTCCGCGAAGGTCATGTCGTACTTATCCAACAGCCTGCGGTAATCGTCAAACTGATCGCGGATGACAAAAGCTTCGAAAAGGGTGCCGCCAAAATAGGCCGGTATACCCGCTTCTTTATACACTTTCAGTTTGTCTTTCAGATTCGGTGTAACAAACGAAGTGGCCCAGCCCAGTTTAACAATGTCCACATGTTCGGCACAAGCCGACACAAAATCTTCTGCTTCCCGTACACTCAGGCCTTTATCCATGGCCATGGTAAAACCGTATTGCCTGGGCTTACGGGTGCGCTCAGGCAGGTTTTTCAGTTCAAAGTTCATTACGTGCTTTCTTTTCTGAATTGTTCAATGATTTTGAACAACGCCTTTTGGGTTTCGAGTTGGGGGAAGAACTCGTACAACGTAGCGTGTCCTTCAAAGTTCAAAATTAGTGCATTTTCCAGATAATTAAAGGCTTCTTTGAATCGTCCGGCCTCGATGAGATAAACTGTCATGCGGTAATACAGATCGGCTTCATCCGGCAGTTCATCCAGGCCCTGCAGCAACACATTTGCTGCCTTCTGGTAGTCGCCCTGTTCGTAATAAATATACGACCAGTTCATCCATATTTCCGGATCTTCCGGATCCAGGCGCGATGCCTCTTCGTATGCATCAATGCTGGAAATGATGTTGCCTACTTTGAATTCGGCATGGGCAACGGCTTTCCAGTATTCCGGGTTTTCGGCATGCAGTTTCAGCGCTTTATTGTAAAAGTGCAATGCCTGATACCACTTTTCCTGCTTCTCCAGACATACGCCTGCACCAAACCAGGCTTCATCGTACATCGGATCCAGCTTGGCAGCCTTCTGGTAATATTTCATTCCAAGGTCGTACTGTCGGAGGCTTTCGTAGGCCGCTCCGATTGAGCAGTACACTTCTGCACTGGGGCCTTCCAGTTCAATGGTTTTTTGAAACGCTTCGAGGGCTTCGTGGTAGCGCCCCATGTTCATATAGGTGTTACCGGTGTTGAAGTAAGCCGAAGCGAAGGTGTCGTCTATGGTGATGGCATAGTCATAGGCGTGCAGCGCCTCTTCATATTGACCCAGCTTGTTGTACACAATACCCAGGTTGTACCAGGCTGCAGCCGAGTAGGGGTCTTCGTCAATAAATTTTTTGTAATAATCAATGCTGCTCTCCAACTGACCGGTCAGATCCAGGCAGTAGGCCAGTTCGTAAAGGGCCCCTTCATGGTTAAGGTTGTACTCAATGGCCAGTTTATAAGCCTGGATAGCTTTTTCATATTGCTCCATGTGCTGATAGGCAAGGCCGATGCTGAAGTAGATTTCATCTTTTTCATCGGAATAATCGAGGGCCTGTTCAAAGCACGTGAGTGCCTGTTCGTAATTTTCCTGGGCTGCAAACAGGCTTCCTTTTGTCAGCAGAATTTCAGGATCATTGGGCTGAAGGTTTTCGGCCTGTTCCAGCAACTGCATGGCTTCCTGAAATTCCTGCAGCTGAATAAGCACCTGGGCCTTAATCGTGAGCAGTTGCGCGGAATACGGAAACTGGGTGATGGCAAGATTCACAGCCTGGAGGGCACGGTTGTATTTTGCGCGGATGAGGTAAAACTCAACAATCTCTTCAAAGTCTTCGATGTCAAAAAAATCAGTTTTCTTTTTGCGCAGGTGGTCTTCAAATCGTTTTATCAGTTCGTTCCCCTCATCCTCGCGCTTGCGGTATTCTTTGGCCATGGGCAGGAAGGTTTTTCCGAAAGTAATAATTTACCGCAAAGCTACCTATTATTTTGATTTTTTTGCAGTTCCATATAATACGAACAACACCAGTCCAGGGTCGATTCAAACGATTGAAATGAAAATCCAAAGCGCCGGATAATCTTTTGGTTGTCGTATTTGAAATTACTTCCGGCCAGCTGGGCGGTTTCGTTTGTGATTAGCGGGTTGCCGCCCAGCCGGGCCCGGATTTGTTCAAAACCGCTGATGAGCCGCAGCAGGCTGCCTGAAACCCTAAGGGAAGGAGGTCTTCGATTAAGCCGGTGTGCAACTGCATCGAAAAATTTTTTAAACGAAACCACCCCTGCGCTGGCAATGAAGCGTTCACCTTCAATGTCAGAAAGGAATAATTTTACAGCCAGCTCGGCTGCATCCCGCCCGTCGATATAGTTGAGGGAGCCCTCTATATAGAAAGGGATTTCTTTCCATACATATTTGAAAAGTTGTGCACTGCTGTTGTTCCAGTTGCCGCGTGTGAGGATGACTGATGGATTGAGGATGGCGGTCGAGAGGCCCTCTTCCTGTCCGCGGAATACTTCCAGCTCGCCCTGGTATTTCGATGTTGCATACCAGGTGTTCAGGTCACTGTCGGTCCAGGGGTTATCTTCGTGTATCAGGGTTTGATTTTTTTGCCGCCCCAGTGCGGCCACCGAACTGATATAAACCATGCGCTTGATTCCCAGGTTAAGGCAGGCATTTACAATATTCCGGGTTCCGGTCACATTTATTTGCATCAGCCGGTTGCGGTGTCGCGGATTGAAAGAAACAAGTGCTGCGGCATGTATCACTCCCGTTGCATCTTGAAGTGCTTCGTGCAGGGATACGGGATCGGTAACATCAGCTTCACGCCAGATAATTGACTTCTGAGCTTCGTTATCCGGGATTATTTTTCTGGTGATGCCAACAACGGTATGGCCCCGGGCCATCAGTTGCTGCACGATAGCACTGCCCAGCAGGCCGGTAGCTCCGGTTACGGCAATCATCAATTAAAGTGTATGATTAAGAAGCGGTAAAGATAAGAGTTTCTGCATGGGTTTGGATTTCAGTGCTTCTTCCAGTACCTGCACATGCATATTATGATGGCAGTCGCTTCCGGCAAAATGAACCCATTTTTCCTCGATCATGAGCCTGGCGAGGTCGGCAGCGGCTTTGCTGTAATAACCGGTTAACGATGTTAAATTCAGTTGCATCAATACGCCACGCGAAAGCAGGTCTTCCAGCTTTCGGGGTTGCTGCTGGTAGAACAGGTAGCGTTCAGGATGAGCCAGCACCGGTTTGTAGCCCGAGGTGACGAGGGAGAAAATGAAGTCGTTGAGGTTGAGTGGTTCAACCATAAAATTCAGTTCAAACAAAAGGTATCGGTTGCCGAAAGTGAGCAGGCGCTCTTTGGCGGCTAGCTTGTCTGTCAGGTTTTCATCGAGGTAATATTCAGCGGCTGCATGCACTTCGATGCTCAGGTTGTGTTGTTTAAGGTAAAGGTTCAACGCATCACATTTTGCCGCAATGCCTTCTGGGGTATTGCGGTATGCATCGCTCATGATGTGCGGGGTGGTGATGAGTTTTGAGAAACCGAGTTCTTTCATTTTTTCTATTACCTGCGCAGCTTCTTCAAAACTTTGAACACCATCATCCAGTCCGGGCAACAGGTGCGAGTGCATATCAGTGCCCAGCGTATTGAGCAGAGGTTGTTTTTTAAACCAGTTAATCACTTTTTCTGAACAACTTTTTAAATGCTTTCGGTTGCGGGTCTTCATAGTATCCATAGCCGCTGTGGGATGAGGCGGGCAAGGCGTTGAGCACAGCGGTAAGGTGCGGAAATTTATGTATTCGGATGATGCGTTTAAGGGTATTGAAAAATTCCTTTCTGGAATAGTTGGCCCGGAATACATAGATAGCTACATCACTTTGCCGGATGGGCATGATGCCATCGGTTACCAGTCCTATAGGAGGGGTGTCCATCAAAATAAAATCGTAGGTTCTTTTCAGGTCATCCAGCAGGGATCGGAATTCCCCATGGAGCAGAAGTTCGGCCGGGTTGGGTGGCTGCGGTCCGGGTGGGATATAATGAAAGTTCTCAACGGAGGTATGGCGCAGACACTCTGCCCAGGAATGTTTACGGATAAGAATGGTGCTGATGCCTTTGTCATTTATCATTCCCTCCTCTTTCAGGGAGGGAGGCTTTCGCATGTCCACATCCAGAAGTATTACTTTCTTACCCGACATGGCCAGCATGCCACCCAGGTTGGATGCAATGAAAGATTTGCCTTCACCGGAAATGGTCGAGGAAATGGCGATGATCCGGTTGTTGCCGTCGGGCCTGATAAAATCAAGGTTGGTACGCAGGCTGCGCAATGCTTCGCTTACCATGGATCGCGGGTAACGCTGAACAAACAAGCTATTACCATTGGGCCGGCGGAAAGCCGGTATTGTGCCCAACAGGGGCACCCCGCTGAATTTTTCCACTTCTGCTATGCTGGTTATCTTATCATCGAGCAGATATACAACGCCCACGAAAACGATGGAAAAAAATATACCCACAACAAAGCCTGCTGCATATACCAGCAGTTTGTTGGGCGAGATGGGCTTTTTGGGCAGGGTAGCTGTGGACAGAATTTTAAAGTCGGGGGTGGAGCCTGCCATGGTAATTTCGAATTCCGACTTTTTCTGCATGAGGGCCAGGTAAAGTTCCTCGTACAGTTTATAATAGCGCGACTGTTTATTAAATTGGGTATTCTTGTCGGGCAAGGCGGAAAATTCCTGTTCCAGCTTGGTCTGTGCTCTGGTCAGGTCGGCCAGGCGCATCAGCAGGTCCGATTTTAAATCGCCAATCTGGTTGGCAATTTTTGTTCGGAGTGTTTCAATTTCCTGTTCTTTTTGCCGGTAAGCGAGCGTTCCGGGCTGGTAGGAAAGCATCAGCCGGGATGTTTCGAGTTGCAGTTCTTGCAGTTTTTCCAGATTGCGTAAAACGTTTTCAGGCAGCAATGCGCGTTGGGATATGGAGATGAAAAAATTTTCTCCCTGTAGAGCATTGCCAAGGCGGTTTATTTCGGCTATCCTCCGACTCAGCTCGTATCGTTGTGAATCCAGCCGGTTGATTTGGGCAATTGTTTTTTTCAGTTCATCTGTCAGGCTGTACGTTCGGTTGCGCAGGGTGAAGTTTTCCAGGTAGCTCTCATATTCTTCCATCTGATCTTCAAGGCGCTTCAACTCATTGTTCAGCCAGGCTATTTTCTGCTGGTTAGCCAGGTTTTTCTGGGAGTTGCTGTATTGCAGGTAAATGGAGTCGATGCCGTTAACTATATCCTGAGCTTTAAAGGGATTGGAGTCTTTAAATGCTACGCGAATGGTATTTGCATTCACATTCAATGGTTCAACAGTAAGGTTGCTGGTGATATAATCGAGCATTGCCTCATGGCTGTTGATTACAAATGCGTATTTGGTTTGCGCTTCAAACTTCAAATCAGTGGGCCGGATAACAAAGGAAAAGTCAGCGGTGTTCAAGGCTTCATTAAACTTTCCGGTTACCGGTTTATTATATCCGGGTATGGTTAGGGTATATTGGTTATTTTCTTTCGATTCAATAAGTATTAAGCTGTTCAGTATAGCAGGATTCCGGATGGTGTAACTTACCGTGAAGGGTGTTGCCTTGTGCAGGTCGGTATTCAGTATTTTGCCGATGCTCAGGTAAGTTACAGCAAGTTTAAGCGAGTCAATAACCCTGCTCAGAAAGAGTTTGGATTTGATGGTTTCGATTTCGGCCGAAATGATGTTTACCTGCTGGCGTTCAGGCAACATGTCCCGGATTCCCAATTCGGTGGCATCCTGCTTAATATCAAGTTTTATTTCCGATTCGGATTCAAACAATTCTTTGGTGTACCGGGTATAGATAATGGCCGCGCCATTGGAAAACAGCAGCAGCAGCACAATCCAGATCCACTTGCTGCGGACAATGAATCGCAGCTTGGATAGGTCTATTGTTTCCTGGGTGGTGATATGGGTTCTTTCCGGGGTCACAGCTTTCAGCGGGTATTGAGCACAACAATTAAGGTTGTAAGACTGCTTAGTATGGATACCAGCGAAATGTAGTCGCGCAGGGCTTCGCTCACCGGCCTGCGGATGGGCTCGATATAAATGATATCACCCGGTTGAATGAGCAGATTGTTTGTGGTGTAGCCGTTCAGCGTGCTGAGGTCTGCTATAAAAAACTGTTCTCCGCGAAGCACGCGGATATTGTCGGCACGCGAATCGCGATCAAGCCCACCAGCCATGGCGATTGCTTCGGCCAGTGTGATGTTTTCGTATGGCAGGGGTATGACCTTGCTTTGCGGCAAACCCAGCACTATAACCCTGTTGCTTGTGCACTGCAAAATTACAAAAGGATTGGTGTAATAGCTGCTGTAGGCTTTTTGCAGCATTTCTTCGGCCTGACGCAGTGTTAGGCCCTCTACTTTTATGTCCCCAACCAATGGCAGCCGCACGATGCCTTCGGTATTTACCAGGTATTCCGGGTCGGGTTTAAGCTGAGCCCCCTGTTGATTTATTCCTTTAAACAACTCAAGGTCAGGGTCAATTATTCTTTCGCCCTGATTGGTAAATACGCTCACTTTAAGCAGATCGTTTTTCCGGATAATGTAATTTCGTTCAACCTTTTGCGCTGCTTCCTTTACCTTGAAAGCATCGGGTGTATCGGTTTTAAACATAATGTTTTTGCGGTAGGTGCCGCATGCACAAAGAGAAGCAAGAAGTAGCTGGATTACGAAAGTTCGGTACACGAGCAACTTATTTAGCTCGTGAAATTACGGATTTTCTTAACAACTCATCGAAGGTGGGCAGGTTGCGATCTTTTTCTGAAAGGATGGGATTATTGAAAGGCCAGGGGATGTTCAGGCTGGGGTCGTTCCAGATGATACCCTGTTCGGCAGCTGGGTTGTATTCGGTGTTGGTTTTGTAAATAAATACCGAATCTTCCATGGCGGCAAAACCGTGGGCAAATCCGGCAGGCACCATCAGGATGTTATGCTTTTCGGCAGTCAGCAGGCAGGTATAAACCCTGCCGAAGGTAGGCGAATTACTTCGCAGGTCAATTACTGCATCGAGCACTTTTCCGCTCAAAACGCTTACCACCTTGGCCTGTTCGAACGGGGTAAGCTGAAAATGCATTCCGCGGATAACGCCCTTGCGGGAGTAAGATATGTTTTCTTGCATAAACTTTTCGGTTATGCCCAATTCACGGAAAGCACTTTCTTTGAAAAACTCAAAAAACCATCCCCGGTTATCGGTATAAACGGTGGGGATTATCTGGATAAGCCCTTCGAATTCAGTTTTAATTACCTCCATCAGGAGCGATTGCTGGTTACAGAAGTTAGCGCTTGCAAATATTTTGAAATAACCAGCGATTCGTCAAATTCCCGTTCTACTTTTTTTCGGGCATTGAAGGAAAATTCCTGCAGCGCATCTTCGGAGAAGGTTGCCATCATGCGCATCTTGGCGGCCAGGTCTTCTGCACTTTTGCTTGCACAAAGCAGGCCGTTTTTGCCATGTTCAACCACCTGCCTGCAGCCAGGCACATTGGTAGCGATAAGAGGCCGCCCCATGCTGGCGGCTTCCAGTAATGTACGGGGTGTGCCTTCGCGGTAAGAGGGCAGCACCACGCAATCGGCCTGCTCAATAAAAAGCCGTACATCCCGGGTTGTGCCTAAGTACTCGATGGTTCCCGAATCAATCCACTGTTGGATGGTTTCTCTGGGAATACCTCGCTTGTGTTTGGGATCTATTGCACCCAATAACTGAAACCGGGCAGGCATGCCCTCTTTGCGCAGTTGCTCAACAGCCTGGATGTATTCCAGGATGCCTTTGTCGGTAATGAGGCGCGATATCAGCAGAAAAGTGAAAGGTTTTTCTTTTTTTCTGGGTACCGGCATAAAGTGAGATAAATCAATACCCGAACCGGGCACCAGGTCGGCCTGGTTTCTTTCAATCAGCCGGCTGTTCACGAAAAGTTCCAGGTCGTCTGCGTTTTGAAAAAACACTTTGTTGGCAAAGCGAAAACTAAGCCGGTACAACCAGAGGGCAATTTTTGAAACGATGTCCCTCTTTAAAAAAGCAGTTCCCAGTCCGCAAACATTGTTGATTACCGGAATTCCCAAAGAGGCGGCCGCCAGTGTTCCGTAAATGTTGGGTTTGATGGTAAAATGCAGAATTACATCCGGCTTTATGCGCCTGTAAATGTCGCGCAACTCAAATATGAGGGCAAGATCCCTGATTGGATTGGCCCCACGGCTGTCCATTTTCACCGGATGATACGTCAGTCCCTCTTTTATTAAAAGGGGTGTGTAATTATCCCTGGGGGCCACTGCGTGCACTTCATGCCCTGCCTGTTGGAGGGATTTTGCAAGATTAAGCCGGAAGTTGTAGATGTTCCAGGACGTGTTTAGTACAATGGCAATGCGCATGAGGATTAAAGCTCATTAACGACCAACTGATTCTATAGACAGATGAACTGACACAAGCATCGGTGAATTGACAAAATTAGAAAAAAGTAACCGGCTCAGGAAAATTATCCGCGCTGGGGCCACATTTTATTGTGCAGCCATCCTGAATTTGGGTTAAAATTGCATTATGAACAGAAATACCGCGCACCTGCGGCCGGCTGTGCTGGTGGCTTTGGGCAATACGCGGCAGCCTGAACTGACTGAAGAGCATCTGGACGAACTGGCTTTTCTTGCCGAAACAGCCGGAATGCGCGAAGCAGGAAGAATTGTGCAGAATATCCAAAAGCCCGATCCCCGGACTTTCATTGGCAAAGGGAAAGTAGAGGAATTAAAACGCCTGGTTCACTTTGTCAAAGCCACCGAAGTTATTTTCGATGATGACCTTTCGCCTTCGCAATTGCGGAACCTGGAACGGGAACTTAACCCGAAAGACAGGGAGGAGGGTCAGCTTTCCGTGCGCATATACGACCGAAGCCTGCTCATACTGGATATTTTTCTTAACCGGGCAAAAACCGCCCAGGCGCGCACGCAGGTAGAATTGGCCCGCAACCAGTACCTGCTGCCGCGGCTTACGCGCCTGTGGACGCACCTGGAGCGCCAGCGTGGGGGCACCGGCACCCGTGGCGGGGCAGGTGAGAAAGAGATCGAAACCGACCGCAGAAACATCCGCCATCAGATAGCGGTGCTGAAAGAAAGGCTGCGAAAAATTGAACAGCAGCGAATTACGCAGCGAAAGGCACGCGAAGACACCGTTCGTGTGGCACTGGTGGGGTATACCAATGCCGGCAAGTCTACCTTAATGAATGTGCTCTCCGATGCCCGGGTGCTGGCTGAAAACAAACTATTTGCCACGGTCGATTCCACGGTACGCAAGGTGAAGCTCGGCAATATTCCCTTTTTGTTGTCGGATACGGTGGGCTTCATCCGCAAGTTGCCGCATCATCTGATTGAATCTTTTAAGTCAACCCTGGATGAAGTACGCGAAGCGCACATCCTTCTTCATGTAGTCGATGTGTCGCATCCGTACCACCATAATCAGATAGAGGTGGTTAATCACACCTTGCAGGAAATAGGTGCGGGCAACAAAACTACCATCCTTGTATTAAACAAGATTGATGCTTTCCGCAGGGCACATCCGGAACTAAAACCGGAAGATATGCTGGGCTTTTACCGCCAGCAGGGTTTTGAACACATCCTGATGGTTTCGGCTACAACAGGCGAAAATATGCTGGCACTTAAACATCTTTTGTTTGAAGAAGTAAAAAAGGTTTATGTAACCATTTATCCCAACTACCTGAAAGATGGGTATGTATTTGCGCCTTTTGAGCTGTCCTGATACCAAGGTTTTTTAACTTTGCACAACTTTTCGGTAACCATGCCCGATTTGCAGGGGTGGTCTCATAGTTCAATGGATAGAATAGGAGTTTCCTAAACTCTTGATCTGGGTTCGACTCCCGGTGAGACCACCCCTGATCTTCGGGTTTTATTCGATTCCTCACGCTTTTGGGGTTACTTAAATTTTTTTATCGGGTCTTTGGCCGAATTTCTTAACTTGAACTTCTTAAAATGAACATGGGCATGTCACCCGAAAACCCTAATCCTGCATCTGGCAACCAGGTACCGGCCCCTTACAAGTTTCGCGCGCTTAAGGTGCATGCTTCGGATGAATGGCTGGCTGATGGCACAAAAAAATACCGGCTGGTGTACGACCGCTACGAAACCACCTTTATGCGGGTAGAGTTTTCCTTTTTTAATAAACTTTTTGACGAAGCCGAATGGGATGTGGACGTGACCCTGAAATGTTATTACATAACCCCCGGCGGTCGCCGGGAACTCTGCAGCCTTACCCAGCAACGGAAGGTGCAAAAAGATGAGAACATCGTCTATATCCGCGATTCGTGGGGCAATACCGAACCCGGGGCTTACTGGATGCGCGGAAATTATGAGTGGGAAGCTTACATCAATAACACCCTTGCCGGCAGTACTCAGTTTTATGTTGAAGATCTGGGGCCATCGGCACCCGGTGAAAATAAATATTTCGATATACAGCATTTTAAGTTGTTTGAAGGGGATGCCCAGGCGCCCTCCCTGCCCAACAAAAAATACCTGCTTCAATTCAATGCCCAGGAAACCCGCTATGTATGGGGTGAATTTTGCCTGAAAAACAAAACCAACAGCGCTTACTACGCGGAACTCTTTTTCAATTACTGCGATGATGCCGGCCATTTAAAGGGACGAAGCACCCGCCTTATCCATGTGCCGGCCAATACAGCCGGGCATTTGTATTATGTCTATCCCTCATGGGGAAATGATTCACCCGGATCGTGGAAAAAAGATGTCTATACCCTTGAGGTTGTGTTCATGGACAACCTGATAGCATCGGTGGCTTTTCAGGTGGGCGATCAGGCAAAAGAAGGCAACGCAGTGGTTATATCCGATCCGAAGCATGTTGCTAAATCGCTGGCCGAAGTGGATCCGACAGCGGGAAAAAGCCGTGAAGAAATTTTGCAGGAAAGCCTGGCTGAACTGAATGCTTTAACCGGCTTGCACGCCGTTAAAGAAGAAGTGAATGAGATGGTAAAGCTGGTGCAGTTTTACCAGGAAACCGGCAAAGATGTGCTCAACAGGTTTTCGCTCCATTCGGTATTTACCGGCAATCCCGGCACCGGAAAAACCACCGTTGCCCGCATATTGTCTAAAATTTACAAAGGACTGGGTATTCTTGCCAAGGGCCACCTGGTGGAAGTTGACAGGCAGGGGCTGGTAGCCGGCTATGTGGGACAAACAGCCATTAAAACAGCAGAAAAAATAGAAGAGGCCATGGGGGGCATTTTGTTTATTGATGAAGCCTACTCGCTGGCCAATGAACGCGGAGCACAACACGATTTTGGTGCCGAGGCCATTCAGGTTATCCTGAAACGCATGGAGGACTTTCGCGGTAAGTTCGGTGTAATTGTGGCGGGTTATACCGACAACATGCACGAGTTTATCAACTCCAATCCGGGCTTGCGTTCACGCTTCGACAAGTACTTTGTTTTTGAAGATTATTCGCCCGATGAAATGTTTACCATTGCGTTGAGTTTCTTCAAAAAAGAAGATGTTTATCCCGATGAGCAGGCAGCAGCCCATCTGAAAAATTACTTTGCTTTTCTGCACGCCCGCCGCGACAAGCATTTTGGCAATGCACGCACCGTGCGGCAGGTAGCAGCCGAAGCCGTGAAAAACCAGCATCTGCGGTTGGCTGCCATGAAAAAAGAAGAGCGCACACCCGATATGCTGCGCACGCTTATTTTCGATGATGTGCGCGAATTTGAAATCAAAGACCACGATACCGGCCGAAGGTCTTTGGGATTCAGTGTAGGGAAAAAATAACTGTTTGGTCAGCCGCGGCTTCCGCCGGAAAAAACGAAATATTTGGCCTTCAGTTTGTCATCAAAATCATCGGCATAAATACCTACGCGGTTCAGGGTGCTCTTGATCTCTTCCTTGTCCAGTCCCTGCAATTCGCGGATGGACTTGATATAAGCTTTTTCCTGAAAAATGGTAAAGGCAACCCCGTACAAGCCGTGGTTGATTTCCAGCAGTTCTTTTGTGAACAAATGCTGATTGTTGACCGGCACATCACACACAGGAGCCATTACCTGAAAATAGCCATAGTTGGTAAGGTTGCCCTGTGCGTCTTTAGACTGAAAAATGTCCGCCCACACACTGGCCGATCCAAGTTTTAAATTCCATTGGCCGGGTTGCTGACCCCGGGCCGCTGCCGGATCAATCTGGAAGTCAGCTAAAGCTTCCTCGAACAGGTTGTAATAAAACTGAATGGGATGTTCCATATACAGAAATTAGAGGGTTTTTATTGCAGGCAAGTCCGTTTGCTGGTTGCGGTACAGCAAGTGAATTTGCAATTATAAAGATACACAATAGCCCTGATTTTTATCTTCAGCGCCAACAAATATTTTATGGGCTACGTAGTAAAAACGAGGGAAGTCTTACTTTCCCTTTCCGTAGATTTCATTTAAAATGCCGGCCAGCCGCGCGCCTGCCTGCAACAGGCGTTCACGCACAATGTGGAAGTACTTATACGAATATGCGTAACCCAGTCGGTTATTGCCGGTATCGTACACCTGTTTCCGGTACTTCATGCTTTCGTAAGCCCAGTCGCGCACGGTTGCCTGCTGCCATGCTTTGCGCAGCGAGTCGGAAGGAAGAAGCAGCGATTCGGCCAATTCGGTATAACTTAAGCGGGTGTCATCGATCATGTCGCTATCCCATACCCGATGCAGGTTGCTGTCGGATCGGAACCACATAACGCGTACGTCATTTCCTCCGCGGTCATCGCCCCTCCCCACATGCAAAGGCTGGTGGATATCGCCCACCAGGTGAACGAGAATTTTAATCCGTTCGGCTTCTTCAGCGGGCGCAAGCTTTTTTGATTTCAGCTCGGCGATGATGCGCTCAAGGGTCATGATAACATCGCCCTTAGGATTCTTTTCAGCCTGTTCGTACGTTTGGCCGTCAGGAATAGTTACCCAATGCCAGTCGGCCATGTAATCATAGGCTGAATCTGATCGTACTTCGTCCATCCAGGTACTCACCATGGCTAACGACTGGCCGCCTAAAATCTGACGAATGGCCTTCTTTGCTTTTTTGGTTAAATACTTTTCAGCTATGTAGCCTGTAACGCGGTGGCCGGTAGGACCCCACGCCATTGCGGAAAGATTGAACAGAAATAGGATAATGAGTGTGAGCAACCGATTCATGAACCTGCCTGTTTCGGGCGGCAAATATGTAAAATTTACGCTTCTGTTTTCGATACTTATTTTAATTTTAAGCGAACCACAGGTTATGCCTCAGCGAATAACGCTTACCGCTTTTCTGGTTGCCAACCAGCTGGATATAAAGGGAATTAAAAATTTCCTGGACATAAAGCCATTGGCCGATTCATCTTCTGAGTTGTTCTATGGTTTCGGCGGGGGCAAGTATCAATATTATTTCAACTATGGCGTGGTGGTGTTCAGCGGCTACACCGAAGATGAGATGAAGTGGGCGGTGAAGGCCATACAGTCGCACCAGCGCAATCCGGTGCCGAACTGGCTGCGCGATGAGCACGTATTGTTGGTGGAGGCGGGTAGCGAACTGCAGTTTCGTTTTGGAGAGGTGGTACTCGATCGCTGCGATGAAAAGGTTATCCGCATTGCCATGTTTAACCTGGCACAATCAGTGGCCATGGATCATTACCATGCAGTAACCGAGCAGTTGCTCGGTGAAGTAAAGGTATTTACCTTTCATTTAGAAAACAGCGGCAAGCTGAAGATCAGCCGTAAAAACATGTTGCGGTTTATAGGCAAGGCATTGAATACACAAAATGAAGTAGCTGAAAATATCTATGTATTTGATGCGCCCGAGCTGGTTTGGGATGATGAATTTCTTGATAAACTTCATCAGGGCTTGATTCGTCATTTTGATTTGCGTCTGCGATTCAGCGAGTTGGAATACATGATGCGTATTATTGATGAGAACCTGCGCATTTTCATGGATATCTCCAATCAACGCGAAAGCAACCTGCTGGAAATGATCATCATTATTCTTATACTGGTTGAAGTATTGAACCTTGTTATATCAAGCCTAATCTGAATGGACATACCTGCACCCGGAAATGATAAGATGGCTTATTCCACGTTGCCGTACCGCTATCATTTGTTTCAGGCTTTTGGTGTTGAGCTGGAATACATGATTGTGGACAGCGATACGCTGCAGGTTCGTCCTGTTGCCGATAAATTACTGAAACATGAGCTGGGTTATTACGGGGCAGATTGTGTTCGTGGTCCGGTTACCTGGTCGAATGAGATGGTGCTTCATGTGGTTGAGCTGAAAACTTCGCAGCCCGCTACCAATCTTAGCAGGGTGGGCCATTTACTGGCCGATGAGGTATATTATATAAACACTGTATTAAAGCAGTGGAATGCCCGGTTGCTGCCGGGTGGTTGTCATCCGGCCTTCAGGCCGGCCGAAGAAACGCTTTTGTGGCCCCACGAGAGCAATGAAATTTATGAAACGTACAACCGTATCTTCAACTGCCATGGTCATGGCTGGTCCAATCTACAAAGCGCACATCTTAATCTTCCGTTTTACGATGATGAGGAGTTCGCGCAACTACATGCAGCTGTGCGCATCATATTGCCGCTCATTCCGGCCCTGTGTGCCAGCTCCCCTGTTATTGAAGGCAAGCCAACTGGTTCTAAAGATACCCGCCTGAAATACTACCGCACCAGTCAGTCGAAAATACCCTCTATCACCGGACGTGTTATACCTGAAGCTGTTTTTTCAAGACGAACTTATCTGAATACGATCTATGAGAAAATAAAGACCGACTTAAAGCCTTTTGATCCGCAAGGGGTGCTTAATCCGATATGGGTTAATTCGCGCGGTGCCGTTCCGCGCTTTGACCGCGGAACCATTGAACTGCGGCTCATGGACGCGCAGGAATGTCCCGTTGCCGAAATGGCCGTGTTTGTTTTGCTGATTGAAACAATCAAGGCTCTGACCGGCGGGCTTTTTTGCACCACCGCCGAACAGATGAAATGCAAAACAGATGTGCTGGTATCGGTGCTGGACCGCACCATTGAAGAGGCAGAGCATGCCCGGCTGCCCGAAATTTATGCTGCCTTGTTTGGCTTTGATTCCGAACAACTAACAGCCGGTATGCTGTGGAAAAAAATTTTTAACTACCTTAAAGATAGGGGGGTTCAGGCTGTAACTACCCACGAACGTGAACTGAACATCATCCTGGATGAGGGCACATTGGCATCCCGCATTTTGCATTCACTGCAACAACACGGAAAATGGCAGGTTGTTTACCGGATGCTGGCCGATTGCCTGAACCAGAACCGTATGTTTATCCCGTAAGGTACTTACTCATCGAATTCCTTCAGTATTCCCTGAAGCCGTTTCAAATGATTGCCGTAAAGTTTTTTCAGGTACCAGTTTGTAAAGGTATATACTCCGCTCATGAGCAAAGCGGTGAGCAACAGAAAGCGCAGCAGGTAGGCTGTGTCCGAAAAGCGTTTCAGAAATTCGTCAACACCCACATCGCGGGCGGCAATCCACAAGCCTGCCACAAAAAACAATGGATATAGAATGATGTAACTCAGTTTGTAAAAATTCAGGTAGCCCCGGAGTGCACCCGTAAGGTGTTGAAGGTTGCTTTTGATATTTCCTTCTGTCATGCTGAAGCGGTTCAGCAGGCGTAGTTTGCGGATGTAATACAGCAGGTAGATGAGGTAAACAACCATCAGCATTGCAATCATCAGCGAAAGGCGGTTGTTGTTGGAGGTGATGCTAATGTAAATGAGTGCCAGGCCGGTAAGGATGGTAAACAGCAGTTCGAACCACACATTGCGTTTCAGGCGCGATACAATCGAAGCGCTTTCACCCTGCAGCATGCGCGCAATTTCTTCTTTTTCCTTTCCGGTATAGCCGGTGGCGTTCTGCCATATTGCTTTTAGTTTATCCAGTTCGTCCATAGTTCATGCCTTCAGTATTTTTCTGAGTTTCTCGCGGATGCGGTTCATGCGTACCCGCACGTTGTTTTGGGTAATGCCAATGGTCTCGGCTATTTCTTCATAAGGAACTTCATCCAGTGCCATCATAATCATGGCCCGTTCAATTTCCGGCAACTGCCTGATAGCCCATTGCAAGCGTTCGAAATCCTCCTCGCGGTTGTCGGGTTCCGGCTCCGACAGGTTCAGGTGGTAGTCGCTTAAATCCTGTGTCTGGATGCTTCGGTTTTGCTTGCGCAAACCGGATATGGCTGTATTCAGCGCTATGCGGTACATCCACGTGGTAATCTTTGCATCGCCCCGGAAAGTGGGAAAAGATTTCCACAGTTGCAGTACGATCTCCTGAAATAAATCCTCCCGGGCTTCGCGGTCGTTTGCATACATGATGCACACCTTGTGAATAAGCCCCTGGTGCTGGTTTATCAGCTCAATGAAATGCTTCTCCTGTTCAGGCTTTGCCATGCAACAAACCGAAATATACGAATACCGAACTTTTTGGATATGGTATTCCTGCTTCAAATTTTATATACTTGTTCGCTTACGGTAATTTATGCAGTGGTTGCGCAGTTTGCTCGGCTTTACCCGCTCTCAAACCAACGGTTTTGCTGTTTTGTTGATCCTGCTTTTGCTGGTGATATTTTCCGAGCCCTTGTACCGCAATTTTCTGCTTCCACCCGATCAGCCTCCCGAAATCATCGTGCCCGAAACTCAGGCCCGGGTTGCCCCGTTGCCCGACAGCCTGCACGGATCACCGAAAAAGATCTCAGCGATAAAACCGCACAATCTAAATCCTAATTATGCTGCTTATGACGACTGGCTGAGTCTTGGTGTTCCTCATAAGATAGCTGCCCGCATCCTGGCCTACCGGAAAAAGGGAGGTAAATTCTTATATAAATCAGATCTGCTGAGAATATATGGTTTTGATTCGGCATTGTACAATAGGGTGGCTGTGCACCTCGACCTTCCCGACAAACCCAAACACCTTTCTTCCGTCATCGCAACGGGAAAGGAACCGAAAGTAAAGTTGGATTTAAATTTTGCCGACTCAGTACAACTTGTGATGGTATATGGCATCGGCCCGGTGCTGGCCCGGCGCATTGTGAAATACCGTGAGGCGCTGGGTGGGTTCGTTGCCTGGCAACAGTTGTACAGCGTTTACGGGCTGGATACACCCACCATTGCTACTTTGCAGAACAGATTTTATATCGATGGAAACTTTGCACCACGCAAAATCAATATCAACCATGCCACGGAACAGGAGCTGGCGGCCCATCCGCTCATTTCGCGCTTCATGGCACGGGCAATCGTTAACTACCGGTGGCAACATGGCCATTACAGCACGGTAGATGATATCCGGAAAATTATCGCGATTGCAGAAAAGGACTTCGAATCTGTAAAACCCTATTTATCGGTTGAATAATACAACACACATACTGCAATCCTTTCAGCGAAGATTGTCCAGATTAAGCGGCAGCAGCCGATCGCTGCGATTGTTCCGGCTTACAGGCGATGAATTTCTTGATGTAAGTGAACTACAGGGCTACGAAATCCGGCATGCCTTGCTGCTTATCGAGGCGTTGCTGAACAACAGAGGAATAAAATTATGCGAACTAACCAACAGCCGTATTCCCGATGTGAACAGGCTGGGGGTACGGTTGAAAAAGCTGTTGCGTGCTGCAAACTTTCTTACCGAAGAGCGCGGCACAATGGACTTGCACATTGGCTGGCCCATGGTGCGCGGCAAATTTGCAGATGGCACTCCGGTAAGTGCACCCTTGCTTTTCTTTCCGGTGCGGCTGGAGCATGATAGAAGGTATTGGAAACTTTATCCGCGCAGCAAGGAAGGTATCTTTATGAACCGAAACTTTTTGCTCGCTTACTATCATTACCAGCAGATACTGCCCGATGAGGAACTGATTGATTATGTATTCGATGATCCCGCTACCGACACTACTGTTTTCCGAACACAGTTGTATCAGTTGCTGAAAGATAAACTTGAGATACGCTTTACGCCCGATATTTATTCCGACAGGTTGGAGCCGTTTCAGTCTTTTTCCAGAAAGGAATTTGACCAATTATTCCAGGAAGGGCAACTGAAAATTTTCCATCAGGGTGTATTGGGCATCTTCCCCCAGGCCGATTCGCAACTCATGCCCGATTACCATCGCATCATTGCCGAAGGAAAAATTCAGCAGGTGGAAGATTTTTTCAAGCATCGTCCGCAAGCATCGGAATTTCAGGTGAAGGAAGAAAAAATTTTTACACCTTTTTCCATCGATTGCTGGCAGGAACAGGCACTTGTACAATGCAAGGCAGGAAAATCGCTTGTGGTGCACGGTCCGCCGGGCACCGGCAAGTCCCAGCTCATCACCAACCTTATAGCCGATGCACTGGCCACAGGCAGGCGCGTGCTGGTTGTGTCGCAAAAACGTGTTGCCCTGGATGTGGTATATGACCGCTTGCAACAGGCCGGACTGGCCGATTTTGTGGCACGCATTCATGATTTCCGGCATGACCTGGGCGATTTGTACGCGCGGCTGGCCACCCATATTGAACGACTGGACGACTACCGGATAAAAAATAACTCGGCCGATGTGGTTCACGCGGAACGTCATTACGTACAACTGAGCCGGACGATTGATCGGCTTACAGAAAAGGGTGAAGAATACAAGAGGGCGTTGCTGGACAATAGTGCCTGCGGCCTGAGCGCAAAAGAGTTGTACCTCACTTCCAGCCCGGATGATCCACATATTCCGCTTCGGCAGGAATACCATTATTTTCATTTTTCACATTTATCCGACTTTCTTTCGCGCATGCGCCGGTACGTTCGGTATGCCAGCCTTTTTGAGCAGCCGGACTATCCATTATTGCAACGTAAATCGTTTGCCCGCTTGCCTGCCTCGGCCCGGCAAGAAATGGAGGAAATCATTGTGCAGGCGCGGGAAGCCCTTCAGCAACTTACTGCGCAGTTGGCTGAGCAAACCGGGTCCATGCTTTACTTCAACGAGCTGGAAAAACTATGGTCGCAAAAGGATGAGGTTCATCAACTGGCAGGGATGCTGGCCGATGAAACGGTGTACCTTTACTTTCAGCAGATGGTTGCTGAAAAAGATGATGAAACCAGCCTGCTCTGGCTTCAGAATATGCAGCGTGTATGCATGAACTGCTTCGACTTTCCGGGTGTTGAGGCAACTTTACGGGATGAGCAGATGGGAACATGCCAGGTGGCTTTGCAGGAGCGGCTGAGAGCCAGGAAAAATTTTATCCGGCTAATCAGGTGGGAATTATTCAGCGAACATAAATTTTTTCTCAAAAGGGTGCTGGTTGCCAACAACCTGCCTTACTCCAAGAAGGGCCTTTACCAGCTGGAGCAGCAGATAGATAACCGCCTTAACCTGATGCATCACATCACGGCGCTTCGTCAGAAAAAATGGCTGATTCATATACCCGACACTTACAACAGGCGCACCTGGAAGAAATGGTTTGAAAAACAGGAACAGGCTGTGCGTGCCAAGCTGCTGTTCAGTTCTTTGCGCGAACTGAGCCACATTGACGTGACGAAATATTCGCGCGAGAATTTTATCCGGCTGCTGTGGCAAATCATGGATGAGCTCGAAAGGTTTCAGCAAAAAAAAGAAACCTGGCTTCGGTATCTTTCTGTTCAGCAGATCGCCTCGCTAAGTCAGTCGCCCGGATTATGGATACAGTGGGTTCAGCAACTCAGGCTTGATTTTGACAACCTGTGTGCATTCGATACCCTGAAGGAAAATCTGAAAGAATATGAAAAGGCCGTTATCAATCGGTTGTTCGAATACCTGCAGGTGTGGGACGAAAACCGGTTTGAAAGAGTTTTTCAGAACAGTTTACGGCTGGCCTGGATTGATTATCTCGAATTAAAATATCCTGTTCTGCGGTTGCCTTCTACGTTCGATCTGGAACATTTGCAGGATGCTTTGCGGCAGGCAGTGGCAGAAAAACAAAAGTGTGCACTGGATATAGTCCTGATGCGTGCGCGCGAACGCACCTACGAAAATCTTGAATATAACCGACTGCAAAACCGGGTTACTTACCGCGATCTGTATCACCAGGTTGGCAAAAAGCGGAGAAGATGGCCGCTGCGTAAATTGATAGCCACTTTTTCCGGAGAACTTTTTCAGCTCGTTCCCTGCTGGATGGCATCGCCTGAAACCGTGTCGGCTGTGTTTCCGCTTGAGCAGTTGTTTGATGTGGTGGTCTTCGATGAAGCATCGCAGTGTTTTCCGGAATACGGCCTGCCGGCCGTTTATCGCGGAAAACAGGTGCTCATAGCCGGTGATCCGAAGCAGCTAAGGCCCTTCGACCTGTACCAGGTACGCTTCTCGGGAGAAGAAGAAGAGGAGCCCGATCTTGAGGCTGAATCGCTGCTGAGCCTTGCCATGCGTTACCTGCCGGTTGCTCATCTGCATGGGCATTACCGGAGTCAGCACCCTGAACTCATCGCATTTTCGAACCAACATTTTTATAACAACAAACTTGCCATGCTGCCCCACCGCCAGGTTTTTACAAATCATAAACCTGCATTGGTGTATCGCAAAATACAGGGTACGTGGGTCGATCAGACCAACGAAGAAGAGGCAAACGAAGTGGTGAGGTTGGTAGCAGAGTTGAGCACCCAACAACCAGATTCAAGTCTGGGTGTTGTAACCTTCAACGCACCCCAACAGGAACTTATTCTGGATAAATTAACCGAACAGGGTATTAATTTGTCAGCCAGGCTTTTCGTTAAAAATATTGAGAACATTCAGGGTGATGAACGGGATATCATTATCTTTTCCATAGGCTATGCACCGAACAAACACGGCAAAGTTAAGCTGCAGTTTGGCAGCCTGAACATGCCAGGCGGTGAAAATCGTTTGAATGTGGCTGTCACCCGGGCACGTCAACAGGTTATTGTGGTTGCCAGCCTGTGGCCGGAAGAACTTGATGTGGCGGGAATAAAAAGTAACGGACCCAAATTACTGCGCCAATACCTGGAATATGTGCGCGAAGTTTACGCGCACAAAAGCCGGCTGGACACCCTGCAGATGCAACCGGAAAAAAATCTTACAGGCCTTGCCCATGCCATTAAAAACCAGTCAGATGCTTCCCTGCCACAAGCATCACTGCGTGCTACCCCGTTTCCGTTTGCCGATTTGATTGCCATCGGTCCCGATGGGTACATGGGTATTATTCAGACAGATGATGCATTTTTCATGCACCACCCGGTAAAAAGTTCATGGGTTTACCTGCCGGAGTTATTTCAGAAAAAAGAATGGCCCTGCATCAGCCTGCACAGCCGGAACTGGTGGGCCGATCGCGAACAGTCCCTGCTCACCATCAAAAAATTTTTACACCACCTTCAGGCAACCGGATAACCCCGGCTAAATTTCCATGACTGCCTTTACATCGGCCCTTGTCGCGAATTTTTTCAGGCACCACAACCGGAAGATCTCTGCGGTTGCAACACCTTCGCTCCAACTGGCTTTATCCGACCGGTGAGGAATACAAACCGGAAAAAACCATAGGATTCAGCCTGTTTGTCGTCACTTTACCGGCGCAGGCCCGACCGCGGACACAAGATTGATTTTTGTTTTTTGCCCGAATAATTACATTTCTGCCAAATCAATGCGGCCATGAAATATGTTATCTCCTACCTGGCAGTGGCGTCCTTTGCCGTTACCCTTGCGCAAAGCCCCGTAGCCAAAGCACCTGAAGTTAAAGAAGGTGAGGGTCCTTTTCCGCAGCTTATTATCCGTGGTGTTACCCTTATTGACGGAACCGGAGCACCGCCCATCGGGCCGGTGGATATCGTGGTGCGCCAGAATCGGATCGAGCGCATAGCAGTCGTTGGCTTTCCGGGTGTGCCCATTGCGCAGGACAGGAGACCTAAGCTTGAGCCAAATGGTAAAGAACTCAATGCCGAAGGCATGTATCTGCTTCCCGGCTTTATCGACATGCACGGCCATATTGGTGGCAGCCAGGCACCCTTTGCCGAATATGTGTTTAAACTGTGGATGGCCCATGGCATCACTACCGTGCGCGACCCCGCCTGCGGCAACGGCCTTGACTGGGTGCTGGATCAGAAAAACAAAAGCGCCCGAAACCTGATTACCGCTCCGCGGATTTTTGCCTATACGGTGTTTGGCCAGGGCAGCGACCGGCCTATCAGCACGCCCGAAATGGCCCGTGAGTGGGTGCGCGCCAATAAAGCCAAAGGAGCTGACGGCATAAAGTTTTTTGGCGCTGCCCCGGAAATCATGCAGGCAGCCCTCGAAGAAAACAAAAAACTCGGGCTGCGCTCAGCCTGCCACCACGCACAGATGGATGTGGCCCGCTGGAATGTGCTAAAATCGGCCCGTGCCGGCTTAACCAGCATGGAGCACTGGTATGGACTGCCGGAGGCGCTCTTTACCGACCGCACGGTGCAGGATTATCCGCTGGATTACAACTACCAAAATGAACAACACCGGTTTGAAAATGCCGGTAAACTTTGGAAGCAGGCCGCTCCTCCTTACTCTGAACACTGGAATAATGTGATGAACGAGTTGCTGAAGCTGGACTTCACCATCGATCCGACTTTTAATATTTATGAGGCCAGCCGCGACCTGCACCGTGCCCGCCGGGCCGAATGGCACGAAGACTATACACTGCCGCAGCTGTGGGCTTTCTTCCAGCCCAACCGCAGGGCACATGGGTCTTACTGGTTTGCATGGGGTACCGAACAGGAAGTGGCCTGGCGCGAAAATTACCGCCTGTGGATGACCTTTGTGAATGAATACAAAAACCGTGGCGGGCGGGTTACAACGGGCTCCGATTCCGGCTTCATCTTTCAGTTATATGGCTTTGCCTACATCCGCGAACTGGAACTACTCCGCGAAGCGGGCTTCCATCCGCTGGAAGTAATCCGTTCGGCAACCTTGTATGGTGCACAGGCCCTTGGTGTTGAAAAAGATCTCGGGTCAGTGGAGGTTGGAAAGCTGGCCGACTTTGTCATTGTCGATCAGAATCCGCTCGAAAACCTGCAGGTACTTTATGGAACAGGGACCATTAAACTCTCGCCCGACAACAAAGTTGCACGTGTGGGCGGAGTTAAATACACCATTAAAGACGGCATCATTTATGATGCGAAGAAACTGCTGGCCGATGTACGCAGGATAGTAGCTGATGAAAAAGCTAAAACAGGTTTTGTGCTGAAACAGCCGGGAGTGGAGTAAAGGGTTATTCTCAGGCATGAGCGGCCTGAGCCTGATTAAGGCCGCTATTCTGATGAAACATTGGCTTCAGGTGAACGGTGAATCGTGAACCAAAAAATCCCGAAGGGATGTGAGATAGAAA
>DAIQOI010000004.1:112042-149455 GCA_036787955.1 Cyclobacteriaceae bacterium | reverse complement strand
ATTATAGAAAGGGTAAAGAACCCCAGATAAAAACCCCGAAGGGGTGGAATAAAGCCGCAGATAAGATGGAGGGTCTTCTGGCCATATGCTCCTGAGCCTGTCGAAGGTTGTTTTTCAGGTAAAGCAGCGCCCTCAGGTGAACGGTGAATCGTGAACCAAAAAATCCCGAAGGGATGTAAGAATTATAGAAAGGGTAAAGAACCCCAGATAAAAACCCCGAAGGGGTGGAATAAAGCCGCAGTTAAGATGGAGGATCTTCTGACCATATGCGGCCTGAGTTTTGAACCGCGGCTCAGCCCCTGAATCTGCCGTCAAATCGGGAGGGAATTCCTACTTTTGCAATTCAAAACGTTTAGTAAAGACGGGAATGGAGCACATCCGCAACTTTTGCATCATCGCGCATATTGACCACGGAAAAAGCACACTGGCCGACCGCCTGCTGGAGGTAACCGGCACGCTCAGCGAGCGGCAAATGCAGGATCAGGTGCTGGACAACATGGACCTGGAGCGCGAAAAGGGTATTACTATCAAGGCGCACGCCATCCAAATGAACTACCGGCTGGACGGAAAAGACTATGTGCTGAACCTGATTGACACGCCCGGCCACGTGGATTTTTCGTATGAGGTTTCGCGCTCAATTGCCGCCTGCGAGGGTGCGCTCCTGGTGGTAGATGCCAGTCAGGGGATAGAAGCACAAACCATTTCCAATCTTTATCTGGCGCTGGAACACGACCTGGAAATCATCCCCGTGCTCAATAAAATTGATCTGCCCCATGCCATGCCCGAAGAAGTGACCGATGAGATCGTGGATCTCATAGGTTGCAAGCGCGAGGACATCATCCGTGCAAGCGCCAAAGAAGGCATCGGCATTGAAGAAATACTCAGGGCCGTGATAGAACGCATTCCTCCGCCCAAAGGGGATGCACAGGCACCGCTTCAGGCAATGATCTTTGATTCGGTATTTAATTCATTCCGCGGTATTGAAGTGTATTTCCGGGTTTTCAATGGTACGGTGCGCAAAGGCGATAAGGTAAAGTTTGTGAGTACCGGCAAGGAGTACACAGCCGATGAGATTGGTGTGCTGAAACTGGAAAAGCAACCGCGCGAGGAGATCAGTGCCGGCAACGTGGGGTACATGATTTCCGGTATCAAGGAAGCCCGCGAAGTGAAGGTGGGCGATACCATCACGCACGTTGACCGGCCCGGTGAGGCAATTAAGGGATTTGAGAATGTGAAGCCCATGGTTTTTGCCGGTATTTACCCGGTCGATACTTCGGAGTTCGAAGAGCTGCGCGCTTCCATGGAGAAACTGCAACTGAACGATGCTTCGCTTGTGTGGGAACCCGAAACCTCGGCAGCGCTGGGCTTTGGCTTCCGGTGTGGTTTCCTGGGCATGCTGCACATGGAAATTGTGCAGGAGCGGCTGGAACGCGAGTTTGGCATGACCGTCATCACTACGGTGCCTTCCGTGCAGTTTCGCGCGGTGAAAACCGATGGTTCCATTATTGAAATCAATGCCCCGTCGGAAATGCCCGACCCCAACACCATTGATCATGTTGAAGAACCGTACATCAAAGCGCAGATCATCACCAAGGCCGAGTTTATCGGCCCGATCATCAAGCTGTGCATGGATAAACGCGGTGTTATTAAGAACCAGACCTACCTTACCACCGATCGGGTGGAAATGACTTTCGAAATGCCGCTGGCCGAAATCGTATTCGACTTTTTCGATAAACTGAAAACCATATCAAAAGGATACGCCTCCCTGGACTACCACCTCATTGGCTACCGCGAATCCGATATGGTGAAACTTGATATTCAGCTCAACGGTGATAAAGTAGATGCTTTATCGGCCATCGTACACCGCAGCAAAGCTTACGAGTGGGGCAAGAAGCTGTGTGAAAAACTAAAAGAATTATTGCCGCGTCAGATGTTTGAGATAGCTATTCAGGCGGCCATCGGGCAAAAGGTTATTGCACGCGAAACAGTGAAAGCCCTGCGCAAAAATGTATTGGCCAAGTGTTATGGCGGTGACATCACGCGCAAGCGCAAACTGCTGGAAAAACAAAAGAAGGGCAAAAAGCGCATGCGCCAGGTGGGTAATGTGGAAATACCGCAGGAAGCCTTTATGGCAGTATTGAAAATTGATTAGAAAATACACCCATGCAGGAAGTGCGAACGACCCACATAGTTATGGATGGCCGCAAGGTTGCAGCCGAAATCAAACAGGAAATTGCCGCACGTGTGCAGCAACGCAAAGCCGAAGGAAGGAAAATTCCGCACCTGGCCATCATCCTGGTAGGCGATGACGGGGCCAGCCAGACGTATGTTGACCATAAGGTAAAAGCCTGCAAGGAAGTGGGTTTTCACTATACTCTCCTGCGATTTGCCGACACCATCACCGAAGAACGACTGCTGAAACACATCGATCAGGTTAATACCGACCCCGATGTGGATGGATTTATTGTTCAACTGCCGTTGCCGGCACATATTTCGGTTGAAAACATCACGGAACATATTCGCCCGGAAAAAGATGTGGATGGCTTTACCAATCGCAACTTCGGCAGCATCGTATCGAAAAATCCTTTGTTGCTGCCAGCCACGCCCAATGGCATCATGGAATTGCTGAAACGCTATCGGGTTGACACCGAAGGCAAACACTGTGTGGTGGTGGGGGCCAGCCGGCTGGTGGGGGCCCCGCTCAGCATGATGCTGGCCGAGCACGGGCGGGCTACCGTTACGGTGTGCCACAAATACACGCGCAACCTGCCGCAGTTTACCCGCCAGGCCGATATATTAATCGTGGCGGTAGGCAAACCGGGCCTTATCACTGGCGATATGGTGAAAGAAGGGGCCATTGTAATAGATGTGGGTACCACGCGTGTCGAAGGACCGCAATACAAAAACGGCTACACCCTGAAAGGCGATGTGGACTTTGCCAGCGTGGCTCCGAAGTGCTCAATGATTACGCCGGTGCCCGGTGGTGTTGGCCCGATGACTATTGCTGCGCTGTTGCTCAACACCCTTCGCGCCACCGAACTGCGCCATGTCTGAAAAAACAACGCTCTCACAACAGGTAGTTAGCGCATTGCCGCTGATGGAAGACTTTTACACCATCCAGGGAGAAGGAGCTTTTCAGGGATGTGCGGCATATTTCATCCGTTTGGGCGGATGCGATGTGGGGTGTGTGTGGTGCGATGTGAAAGAATCGTGGGATGCATCGGCGCATCCACTGGTTGCCGTTGAAGAAATGGCGAGGCGTGCAAAATCTTCCGGAGCACCAATTGTCGTTATTACCGGTGGCGAACCCGCCATGTATAACCTGGAAGAACTGACCCGCCAGCTTAAAAATGCCGGACTACGCACGCATATCGAAACATCGGGCGCCTATGCATTAACGGGCGAGTGGGATTGGGTGTGCTTTTCGCCCAAAAAATTCAAAAAGCCCGTACCAGATATTTTTCCGCAAGCCAATGAGCTCAAAGTCATCATCTATAACAAGCACGATTTTGCCTGGGCCGAAAAATTTGTTACCCTCGTTAAACCGGAGTGCCGGCTTTTCCTGCAGCCGGAATGGTCAAGGGAAAAACACATGCTTCCGCTGATGATTGAATATGTTAAGCAACATCCGAAATGGCGAATCTCCTTGCAAATTCACAAGTACATGAACATTCCCTGATCGAGCTTCCGGTAATGCACTTACCTGAATTTGTTGCACAACTCAATGCCTGGGGTGCTGCGCGCGTGCCCTTCTTTTTTATGATCGATTTTGAGATGAAGAAACCCTGGGCTGTTCGGCTGGAAGAGTTGTACTGCGACAAACCCATCGCATGGTTTGACTTTCCGGGCATTAGCAATCATTACCCCACCAGATGCACAGCCAGTAGTTACAAACCAGCATTGATCAAATACCCCATACCCGAAGTTGACTACCGGAAGCGCTTTGATAAAGTCATGCATCATTTACAGTCGGGTGATACGTACCTGCTCAATCTTACCTGCAAGACCAGGGTGAAGATAAACTGTTCACCGGAAGAAATTTTTTTCAGAAGCAGCGCCAAATATAAAATACATGTACCCGGCAGGATGGTTGTATTCTCGCCCGAAACCTTTATCACAATTACCGGTTCCACCATCCGGACGTTCCCCATGAAGGGCACGATGGATGCTTCGGTACCTGATGCGGCCACACGCATTTTACAGGATGAAAAAGAAAAAGCCGAGCACGTAACCATTGTGGACCTGCTGCGCAACGACCTGAGCCGTGTTGCACGAAAAGTAGAAGTGAAACGATTCCGGTACATTGAAGAGATAGCTGCCGGTAAAAAACGCTTACTGCAGGTGAGCTCGGAGATAGCCGGCCTGCTGCCTGACAATTATCAGGCATCACTGGGTGATATATTGACAGCATTGCTTCCGGCAGGTTCGGTAAGTGGAGCACCTAAAGCCAGAACCATTGAAATCATCAGCGAAACCGAAGGCGAAGACAGGGGATATTTTACAGGAGTGTGTGGCGTTTTTGACGGTGAAACGCTGGACAGCACCGTCATGATCCGTTTTATTGAAATGGAGGGGAATGAATTGTTTTACCGCAGTGGTGGGGGAATTACAGCACTGAGCATGCCGGATAAGGAATATTATGAAATGCAGCGTAAAGTATACCTGCCATTAGCCACCATTTAAAGCCTTGGATCAAATATTTTTTCAAACAGGTCTTAATTTTTAGAATACGTTAATAATCTATATTCCGGAAAGGGAAATCAACGCCCACGCAGGCGTGCTCACACAAAATCCGGGATACTGACTTCTCATCTCAGGATATTGTGCAAAGCCCGGCTTCGTGCCGGGCTTTTTATTTTTGCATTTAACTGAAGAGCAATGTGGTTTGAATCCATCCGTCTTGAAAACGGGCATTTTTTTCGCCTCTCCTACCATCAGCAGCGCATGGATAGCACCATAGCCACCTGCACGGGAAAAGGTAATAGTGTGCGGCTCGAAGACGTATTGCGTAAAACCCCGTATCCTCACCGGGGTTTATTTAAATGTCGTGTTGTTTACAACCATCGGGCCGTTGTTCAGGTTGAATTTTTGCCCTATCGCCACCACCGGCCCGACTGGCTGTGTGTTGTTCGGAATGATTCAATAACCTATGCCTATAAGTTTACCGACCGTTCCGGGCTTGAAAAACTAAAACCAGCCAGGCCAGGTACGGATGCCCTCATTATTCGAAATGGACTGGTTACCGATGCGCTGTACAGCAACCTGCTGTTTTACACCGGCAACCGCTGGCTTACACCTGCCCAACCCTTGCTGCGGGGTACCATGCGGCAGGTCCTGCTCGATGCAGGCGAAATTGAGGAGGAGGACATCCATGAAAAAGATATTCGGAAATTCAGTCTTGTAAAACGCATCAACGCCATGCTGCAGTTTGATGAACCAGCACTTCCGGTGGCCCGGATCATTTGGTAGATTGCACCATGCCGAGAAAGAAGTGGTTGATAATTGTGTTACTGATACCGTTGGTAAATTATGCCCAGCCGGCACTCAGCACAAAATCAAAAAAAGCCATTGAACTGTATAACCAGGCTGATAATTATCGTGTGCGCGGCCAATATGCAGAAGCACTCAACCTGCTGAACCAGGCTGTTTCAAAAGACAAAAATTTTGCCGAAGCCTACCACCGCATGGGGTTGGTGTATATGGCCATGAAGCAATATGCGCAGGCCACATCTGCATTTGAGCAGGCACTTAGGCTTACTGCCGATGTTCGCAAAAAAAAAGAAAGCTGGTACAACCTGGGCGAAGTGTATCTTTTGAGCGGGAAATACCGTGAAGCAAAAGAAGCACTTACTCGATTTCTGCAATCGGAAACCCAAAACCGCCAACGCATTGACCAGGCGTCACGCTGGCTGGCAAGTGCCACCTATGCCCTGGAGCATGCCGGTGAATCGGGCGTTGCGATCAGGGCATTGAGCGACACGGTAAATTGCTTTGCTACGCAATACTTTCCGGTGCTCACAGCCGATCAGCAACAACTCATCTTTACCCGCAGGCTGGGTTTTGGTGCCGAGCACGATGAAGACCTGGTTGTGTCGGTAAAAGATGACAAAGGCAATTGGACCTTTCCGCAGTCGCTTTCCAAAAACATTAACTCCTCGCTCAACGAAGGCACGTGCACGGTTTCAGCAGATGGTCGCAGGCTGATATTTACTTCGTGCGTAGGCCGGCAGAGCTACGGCAGTTGCGATCTGTATGAGAGCGTTAAAACAGGCGAGGAGTGGAGCGTGCCCAGAAACCTCGGCCCCATGGTAAACACCGCTGAGTGGGAATCCCAGCCATCCCTGTCGGCTGACGGACGCACGCTGTATTTCGTATCCGATCGCAGGGGTGGACAGGGCAGAAGAGACATCTGGGTGTCTGAGTTGGATGAGCGTGGTAACTGGACCCGCGCACGCAACCTGGGGCCGCCTGTTAATACACCGGGCGATGAAGTATCGCCCTTTATCCATGTAAACGGCCGCACGTTGTATTTTGCATCCAACGGGCATGCCGGCTTTGGTGGCTTCGATATCTTTTTTAGTGAAAAAACCAATGCCGGCTGGTCAGCACCGGTTAACATGGGCAAACCGCTCAATGACCATGAGGATCAGTTCTCCTTATATATAACACCCGACGGTTTGCGCGGATATTACTCACATGAGGAAACTACACCACAGGGGGCGCGTGGGCTCATTTATACGTTCACTATGCCACCGGACAAACAGGTTAGGTATGTGAGCAGCTATGTTTACGGTACGGTTACCGAAAAATTAACCGGCAGGCCACTTAAGGCCCGTATCGAATTGTTCGATGTGAATAAAAATGAGCGCCTTTCGTTCGTTGAGTCAGATTCCTTAACCGGAAAATACCTCATGGTGCTTACCCGCGGTGCCGAATATGCCCTCTACGTTAACTGCGAGGGTTATCTTTTTCAAAGCCTGAACTTTAATTACGCCGATACCACGGGAGGCAGACCGGAGCCTGTACAGCAGAATATTATTCTGGAACCGGTGAAAGCAGGCACCGTGACGGTCCTTAAAAACATTTTTTTTGACACGGATAGCTATGCCCTCAAAGAAAAATCCCTTACCGAATTGCAGCGCGTTGTCCGGTTTTTACAGGAAAACCCGACTGTCCGGATTGAAATCAGCGGGCACACCGACAATACGGGTCAGCCCGCCTATAATCAGAAATTGTCCGAGAACCGGGCACTTGCCGTGTATAATTATTTGATTGCCAACGGTATTAATCAGGCCCGCATATCTTCTCGCGGGTACGGGCATACCCGGCCCGTGGCAACGAACGACACACCGGAAGGGCGCCAGCAGAACCGAAGGATTGAATTCCGGGTGTTGGCCAACTAACCAAAGAAAATTCGGATAAAATTTATATGACCGGAATTTTACTTTTTCCGCTCATCCCATTAATTTGCTGCTCTAAAACGATTGTTTAACCTAAATCTAACCTATGAAGAAGTTTTTACTAACATGCTTCTCGTTGGCACTTGTGTTCACGCTGTGGGCGCAGGAGCGAACGGTCACAGGTAGGGTAACGTCAACCGAAGACGGTTCACCACTGCCTGGCGTGAACGTTGTTGTGAAAGGCACGACAACGGGTACGGTTACCGATGCGGATGGAAGGTATTCCATCAGTGTTCCGTCAGCCAATTCTCAGCTCGTGTTCAGTTTTATCGGGCTGCAGTCGCAGGAAATTACGGTTGGCGAGCGTACCGTTGTGGATGTGTCGCTGGCATTGGACGTAACGCAGCTTTCGGAAGTGGTCATTACCTCTCAGGGTATAGCGCGTGAAAAGAAAGCGCTGGGTTATGCCGTCACTTCGGTAGGGTCCGATCAAATTGCTGCTCGCCCCATCGGTGATCTTGCCCGCGTTTTGCAGGGCAAAATTCCCGGCGTGGTAATTAACCCTACCGGCGGTACAACCGGTACCGGTGCCCAGATTAACATCCGCGGCTATTCTACCATTACTGGTAATACCCAGCCGCTGTGGGTGGTAGATGGTGTACCTTTTAACTCGGCTACCAACGACCAGTCTGGTTTTACCACGGGTGGCACAGCTACAGCCACCAGCCGCTTCCAGGATCTGGATCCGAACACCATTGAAAGCATCAGTGTGCTGAAAGGTCTTGCCGCTACTACTTTGTATGGTACACAGGGCCGCAATGGTGTAATCCTGGTAACCACCAAGGCTGGTTCCAAAAAACGCAGTGCTGCTCAGGTTACTTTCCAACAGACTATCGGCCGGAATGAGATCGCCTCTATTCCGAAATTCCAGAATGATTACGGAAATGGTTTCCAGCAACTGTATGGTAACTTCTTCAGCAACTGGGGGCCGCATTTCGATGAATTCGACTCCATAGGGCACCCTTATCAATTCCTCTCAGATCCTGCACTGAGGCTCCCGTTTGCCAGTCAAACCTACTGGAGGCGTATTCCTTGGGCTGCTGCTCCACCGGTAACAGGTTTTTTCCGGAAGGGGATGGTATCCAATACTGCCCTTACTGTTCAGGGTGGATCTGAAAAAATGAATATTTCTGCTTCGGTTGGATATACTTCTGAGGAAGGGTATGCGCCCGGCAACGACCTGAAGCGCATCAATGCGCAGGTAGGGTTCAACGGTGCTGTTACCAGCAAGTTTTCCGTGAACTCCTCCTTCATGTACAGCAATACGGATTTTCAGACCCCTCCGCTGAACGGTGCTACCGGTGGCGGTGCCGCTTTCGGAGGTGTTCCTTCGCTGTATGCCAACTTCCTCTATACCCCCCGAAACCTCGATCCGAATAATACGGAGTTGTTCCCTTTTGAAACTCCGCAGGAAAAGAGAGCTGTATGGTATCGCGGCGGCAACGACATACCAAACGCGCGCTGGATTGCCAAATATCACCGTGAAGTGGATGTAACCGATCGCTTCTTCAACAGCACCAGTTTTATTTACGACTTTAATGAAAATATGTCGTTGCAATACAGAGTGGGTCTGGATACCTACACCCAAAATCAGGAGAGGCAATATAACAAAGGCATAGGCCCTACATATGTCGTTATCAATAATGGTGTGTATCAGACACAGTCCATATTAAACACGATATGGAACCATGATGTGATATTCAACATGCAAAAAGACATTACCAGCGACATCTCCTTTAAGGGATTGTTTGGTGTAAACGCTCGGTATGATAAGTTTCAGCGCGATGGTCTGTATTCTGAAAACCAAATAGTTTTCGGGTTGTTCCGCCACAGCAACTTTACCACCCAGGCCAATAACAGTGTGGCATTTGGCGGAAGGATATTTCAGTTTAGTCAGGAAACCCAGCTTTATGGTGCCTACAGTGAATTGGTGTTCGGGTATAAGGACTTTGCCTTCCTGAACCTGGCGGGTCGCAACGACTGGAGTTCAACCCTTGAGAAAGGCAACAACACAAAATTCTATCCCAGTGTGAGTGCCTCTTTTGTACCTACCGATGCGTTTGGCAACCTGAAGTCAAGCACCTTAAATTACCTGAAGGTACGTGCAGGTATTGGTACTTCGGCAAACTATCCCGCACCCTATAGTACCCGCACGGTTATAGCAACCGATGCCCGGTCTTTCGTTGATGCTGGGGGTGCAGTTATTTCCACGCACCAGCTTAGCAACACCTTAGGTAACCTGATTCTGAAACCTGAGCTGTATCAGGAAATAGAAGCAGGTATAGAAGCAAGGATCCTGAATGAACGGATTTCGATAGACTTTACTGTATTTGACCGTCAGACCCGCGAAGGTTTGGTTAGCGCACCGATTGATCCTTCCACCGGTTATACCGGAACTACCCTTAACCAGGGCAAAATCAGTAACAAAGGTATCGAAACCATCGTGTCGGCAACTCCGCTCAAAGCACAACAGGCCGGCGGGTTCCAGTGGGATATCGTGTGGAACTTTACGTTGGTTCGCCCTAAAGTGGTTACTCTGGGAACCGGTGTGGATGAGATCGTGCTGTCAGGATTTACTGATCTTGGCAACTTTGCCGTGCCGGGACGTCCTATGAACATTATAAAAGGCTCGGCTATTTTGCGCGACCCGAATGGCAACCGTGTCGTAGGAACAGATGGTTTGCACGTGATAGATCCTATTATCCGCGAACTGGGTGATCCGAATGCCCGCTACTTTACCACGCTTATCAACACGTTGTCGTTTAAAGGTGTATCGTTGAGTGTACAGGTTGATTACCGCCACGGAGGAAAGATGGTAGCCTGGACACCTGCAGGGTTGCTTGCACGTGGTGTACTAGCTGGCCGCAGCAGCTTCGATCGCGACCAGATATTTATCCTGCCCGGTGTGCGCCAGGCCGGAACGGATCCGGACACGGGAGAGCCGATTTACATCCCCAACGACCTGCCCATCACGGCTGCCGACTACGGCTTCAACTCGCAGTTCTTCGGCCGGAACGACAACAGCGTATTTGACGTAACCAACATCCGCATACGCGAGGTGAACCTGGGCTATACGCTGCCCAAGTCGTTGCTCAGCAAAACCCCGGTAAAATCGGCCTCCATTATACTTACAGGCACCAACCTGTGGTTCAATGCCGTTAATGTACCGAAGTATGTAAACTTCGACCCAGAAGTATCAAGCCTGGGAGTAAACGGTGGTATCGGATTCGATTATCTCACCGGTCCGAGCATGCGTCGTTATGGTGCGGTATTGCGTGTTACTTTCTAATTTTTAAATCCGAAATGCTCTATGAAATACTTTAAGATTATTATACTGACACTGGCAGTTGTTGCCGGCACTTCCTGTACGCTCGATCTACGGGAAAACCCAAATGCCGTGCAGCCAGGACAGGAATTGCCAAGTTTGGTGCTTAATACGCTGCAATTGAACCTTGCAGGTATGTTCCAGGCTGCTAGTACAATTGGGATGCAGCAGACCCGCTTGCAGAATGGTGCGGGAACAGACTACTCCAACTCGGTACGCCCGGAAACTTTTAACGGTATCTGGTCAACTGCTTATGCCGGTATCCTGGTGGAGGCAAATTCGCTGATTGCTTCTGCTGATGCGCTGGGTTATGCCCGCCATGCAGGTATTGCCCGGATCATATCGGCCTATACCCTTGTTTTGTTGGTGGATTTCTTTGGTGATGTTCCCTACTCCCAGGCTTTTCAGGGGTCTGGTAATTTTAATCCTGCTCTTGATGATCAGGAGGATGTGTATGCAGAGGCAGTGGCTCTCCTTACACAAGCTAAGGACGATTTAACTACTCCACTTACTTCGGCTGGCGGCCGCCAGAACCCTGTTGCGCCTACAATTACTGATATGTATTATGGTGCAACTACTCCTACCAGCAGTTACGCCAATTGGGTGAGACTTGCTAATACCCTGTTGGTGAAAATTTATCTGAATACGGGGCAGGTGCCAGAATTAAATGCAGCCATTTCAGCTGCAGGAGGGCTGATAACTGCTCAGAATCAGAATTTTATTTTCCGGTACAGTACCAATGCTTCCGCACCTGATTCCCGCCATCCCCGTTTTGTGGCCAATTATCCGGCGGGCGGTGGAAACTACATGAGCAACTGGCTGATGTGGCACATGTTTCATGGATATGACGCCACCCACAGAGGAGGTGATCCGGGTGACCCGAGAATCCGGTTTTACTTCTATCGTCAGCGCCTTGTAAATTCCACTGATGCAAACGAGTTACGCTGTCTGACAGAATCCATACCTTCTCATTATCCTTCATCCACGGGTACAAGTATTATTGATAATTCGGTTGCTGGCCGTCCACCGCTGGGTGTTGGTGCTGGCCACCCTACGGTTGATCCCGCTGATCCGGCCTGGACCAGAACATTCTGCGTTCCGACCGACAGGGGATACTGGGGACGGGATCATCAAGATAACCAAGGTATTCCGCCCGATAATTTCGCGCGTACCGCGTGGGGAGCTTATCCGGCTGGGGGTCGCTTTGATAACAACACCGGTGCTGCGGTAAGTGCAAGCGTAGGCATGCGCGGTGCAGGCTTCCAGCCCATTATGATGCGCAGTTTTGTGGAGTTTATGCTGGCTGAAGCAAACCTGCGGTTAGGGGCCACTACACCCCAAACTGCCCGCCAACATTTTGAGAACGGCATACGCTATTCTATGACGGATGTTCGTGACTGGGCCGTGAACGGAACTTATGGAACTACCAGTGTAACGGCCTCGCCAACTGAAGCGACCACTATTAATGATTTTTATCCTGCTGCCTTTAACAGAACCGTTCGCGTAGCTACCACTGGAAATATTTCAACTCTAAGTGGGTTGCTTACAATTGATGGTGTGACACTTTCTGCTGGTGATCGCGTGCTTGTTAAAAATCAATCCTCGCCCTCTCAAAATGGTATTTACGTGGCGTCTAGTGCGGCATGGAGCAGAGCTACAGACTCTGATGAGTCGTCTGAAATAGTTGGTCAGGTAGTTCGAGTAACTGAAGGTACTACTAATGCTAATACCTACTGGCGGCAAACGACTACAGGAACAATTTCAATCGGCAGTACTGCTATTAACTATGTTATAACAGGTATATATCCGGTGGATGTCGATAGATATGTTGCTGCTGCTCTTGCTGCGTTTGACGACACCAGTCCAGGCGCTAATCCACTTAACTACGTGGCCCGCGAATACTGGATTGCCCTGTTTGGTAACGGTATTGAGGCGTATAACCTGTACCGAAGAACAGGTTTACCTACCGGTATGCAACCTGCCCTCAATCCGGCACCGGGTCCGTTCCCACGGTTGTTCTGGTATCCGGCTAATGTCGCTAACCTGAATCGCAATATCCAGCAACGGACTAGTATGACGGATCGTGTATTCTGGGACACCTCTGGTGCTAACCTTGACTTTTAAACTTTAAACAGGTAAGAACTATGAATCTTAAAAAATACATTCTGGGTACTGTACTTCTAGGGGGCATTACCATGATGGCCTGCCGTGATGAGAGCCTTTACCCGCTCCCATACGATGATCGCACAACAGCCCATTACCTACGTATTTATCGCTCTACCACCAACGTTTTTGAACTAAACGACTTGGCGAATTCAGCCGTGGAGTTTGTGTTCGAGTCGGTGGACGAGCGGAAGGGCGCTCTGCTCCAAGAGGTTGAGTTCTATGCAACGCACAGGAATGGGACTACCGGTTTAATTACTGATGAAGTCCTGGTGGCCACCATTCCAGCTTCGGCCATGAACTTTAATTTTGTGCCCGAACCTACTTATTCGGAGTATCTCCGCTCGGCACCTGTGCGCATCACGCATGATGAAATTCAGACTGCTCTTTCTACGCTAACTACTGACCCGGATGGAACCACTTGTTCGAATATTTATCCGGACGTTTGCCCCGCAGTGGCTTACCCAGGTGCTTTGGCTCTTAATGACCAGGTTATATTGCGCTGGAAAACGCGCCTGACAGACGGAAGAGAATATACGGTGGCCAACGTGCAAACCATTGTTTCACCCAGCTTGGGTAATCCGGAAGAGGCAAATATTACACCAAACGTAGCTACAGGTGCTTTCTACAATGCACCCTATACCTTTACGGTTACGGTGCGCAGGATGACTAACCCGTATGATGCAAATGCCTATACGGGCGATTACCGCATGACCCAGATGGCTGTCTGGTCGCCTAATCACAACCTGGAGCTGCATCAAACCATCCCGAATTACCTGGTGAGGCCGTTTACCTTTGGTAGTTCACCTACCGATTCCACCCAGGTGGTTACACTGAGTCGCCCTACCGATGGGTTGCCCACGGAGCGATTGGTTGAAAATGTGCGGTACCGTGGTCAGACTATCAGTTTCAGGATTAACATGGAAGGCGGCCCGAACCCTAATCTCCCTGCGGCTGCACTGGCTACGCTTACAGATCCGTTCAGCAATCTTTCTACTGCTTCGGGTATGGGGATGACAGGTGCTACAAATGCTGTACTCGGTACAGTTTTCGTACCTTTGGTAAATACAGGGGTGGACTGTACGAGTGAACGTGAGTTTTATCTCGTAACGCCCCTGGCAGGAACATTCGGTGGAAATACAACCTTGCGGTACGGGTTACCCAGGCGTACTTACCCCAACAGAGGGTACTACCGAATGGATCAGAATGGTCTGTCAACAGGTCAGGTATTTACCATAGCTGTTGATGACGATGCCGATGAATATGGCAGACGTAACGGATACTGCACCTGGTTCAGAAGGATTTATCTTCGACTGGAGAAACTATAAAAATCTCTTTTCTTAAGAAAAAAAGAGGCTGCCATATGGCAGCCTCTTTTTTTGTGCTTTTGCGTAACCTTGTGGCATGAAACTTTATTTCGTTGCAGGCGAACGGTCGGGCGATTTACATGGGGGTAATCTAATAAAAGCTATCCGAGGATTACATCCGGATAGCCTGCTCCGCGGCTTCGGGGGGGAATTTATGCAGCAGGCCGGCATGGAACTGGTGGTGCATTACCGCGAACTGGCGGTTATGGGTTTCGGGGAGGTTGTCCGCCACCTGGGTAAAATCAAAAAGAATTTGCAGCGTTGTAAAGAAGATATCCGGCTTTTCGGCCCCGATGCCATTGTATTAATAGACTTTGCAGGATTTAACCTGCGCATAGCACGGTTTGCAAAAAGTCGGGGAATAAAAGTGTTCTGGTACATCGCTCCAAAAGTCTGGGCGTGGAACAGCCAGCGGGCCCTGCAGCTGAAAAGGGCTGTTGACCATTTGTTTGTAATACTTCCTTTTGAAAAGGAATTTTTCCATCAATTTGGCTGGGATGTAGATTATGTGGGTAATCCGGTACTGGATGCAATTAAAAGCTTTGTCTTTAACACAACTTTTAAAGAGAAAAATAACCTCCCGGATAAGACAGTTGCTATGCTCCCCGGCAGCCGAAGGCAGGAAGTTAGGCGCATGGCTCCGGTGTTTGTACAGATGGCACAGCGTTTTCCGGATGTTGTTTTTACAATTCCCAAAGTTGATAACCTTGCAGAAGCAGATTACCTGCCCTTTAAAACCCGTCCCAATATCCGTGTTTTATCTGCGCCAGCCTATGATATTCTTGCAAATGCCTGTGCGGCTGTAGTTACCTCTGGCACAGCTACCCTTGAGACGGCTTTATTGAAAATTCCGCAGGTAGTGGTGTATAAAACAGGAACGCTGAGCTACTTGATTGGCCGTGCAGTGATAAAAGTGCCGTTTATTTCGCTGGTAAACCTGATTGCCGGCCGGAAAGTGGTTACGGAATTAATTCAGCATGAAGCCAATGACCTGACGATTGCAGATGAACTGAATAAAATATTACATAACAGCGCGGCACGGGAGGCAATTCTGAAGGGATATGAAGAAATTTACAAAGCCCTTGATACCGGCACGGCTTCGCAAAAAACCGCTGAACTGATTGTGAAGTATCTTCAGAAGTGATACTGTTTATGTGAACTGCTGCCGGTTCAGGCCACTTTCAATTTGCTGTATTGCGAGCGGCTGAATTTATCTTCGGCATAGGCCCGCGTAATGACAAGTTTGTTGGTTGTTTTTTCAGAGGGCAAATCAAACATGGCGTCATTAATGATTGCCTCGCAGATGCTGCGCAGGCCTCGCGCACCCAGTTTAAATTCCAGGGCTTTTTCTACAATAAAATCGAGTGCACCTTCCTTGAACTCGAGCTGGATACCCTCCATTTCGAATAATTTTTTGTATTGCTTAACCAGTGCATTTTTTGGTTCGGTCAGAATTTTTCTGAGCGCAGCTTTATCCAGCGGGTGCAGGTAAGTAATAACCGGCAGGCGGCCGATTAATTCAGGGATGAGTCCGAAACTGCGTAAATCCTGTGCCGATACAAACTGGATGAGCTGGTCTTTGTCCACATCGGAAGGATGCAGGCCCGAGCTGGAAGTGAACCCGAGCGGTCGGGTGTTCAGGCGGTTGGCAATGAAACGCTGGATGCCTTCAAAAGCTCCGCCACAGATGAAGAGTATGTTTTCGGTATTAACGGTTATCATCTTCTGGTCGGGATGTTTGCGCCCGCCCTGTGGGGGAACATTAACTGCGGTTCCTTCGAGAAGTTTAAGCAAGGCCTGTTGTACACCTTCACCGCTTACATCGCGGGTAATGGACGGATTGTCTGATTTCCTTGCTATCTTGTCTATCTCGTCAATGTATACGATGCCGCGTTCGGCAGCCTCTACGTTGTAGTCGGCTGCCTGCAGCAAGCGGGTAAGTATGCTTTCCACATCTTCGCCTACATAGCCTGCCTCGGTAAGCACGGTGGCATCGGCAATGCAGAAGGGCACCTGTAAAATGCGGGCCAGCGTGCGGGCCAGGTAGGTTTTGCCGGTGCCGGTATCGCCCACCATGATGATGTTCGATTTTTCAATAATGATATCCGAATCGGCCTTGCTTTGCATGAGGCGCTTGTAGTGGTTGTACACCGCCACGGCCATCACCTTCTTGGCCTCGTCCTGTCCGATTACATACTCATCAAGAAACTTTTTGATCTCCTTTGGTTTGATGAGTTTGAAGTTAGGCGTTGAGGTGTCGTATTTATTTCGCTTTTCTTCCTGTAAAATCTGGCTGGCCTGGGTAACACATTTGTCGCAGATGTGGGCATGGATACCGGAGATCATCAGGTCCACATCTTTTTTACTGCGCCCGCAGAAAGAACACAATACTTCAGCCATTTATACTGATTGTCAGAAATTTATACTTTGCTTGAGGCAGAAAGCCTGCCCAAAAATACACTTTTATTTGCGGATGATGTCCGGTTATCTGGTTTTGCGGTGTTCCAGTACTTCATCAATCAGGCCGTAGGCTTTGGCTTCTTCGGCGCGCATCCAGAAATCGCGGTCGGCATCTTTTTCAATTTTTTCGTAAGCCTGTCCGCTATGCCTGGAGATGATGTTGTACAGGTCTTTTTTTACTTCGAGCGTTTGTTTCAGGGATATTTCCATGTCCGAAACCTGGCCCTGCATGCCGCTCATGGGCTGGTGGATCATGATGCGGGAATGGGGCAGGCCCGAGCGTTTTTTAGCTGCACCGGCACACAGCAGCACGGCTGCCATAGAGGCGGCAAGGCCGGTACAGATTGTGGCTACATCGGGGCTTACATACTGCATGGTATCGTAAATGCCCAGGCCGGCATATACCGATCCGCCCGGGCTGTTGATGTACATGATGATGTCTTTTTTCGGGTCGGCCGACTCCAGAAACAGCAACTGTGCGGTGATGAGGTTGGCTATCTGGTCATCAACGGGCATACCTAAAAAAATGATGCGGTCGGAAATTAACCGGGTAAATACATCAATGGCGCGGAAGTTTCCGGGACGCTCTTCGATTACGTATTGCGTCATGTTCTGCACTTTCCGGGCGTAGTCGTCAATGGTGTTGCCGCTCATACCCAGGTGGTGTACGGCATATTTTCTGAATTCGTTCATGGCGTAATGGGTTTCAAAGCGGTTTAAATGTAGAACAATTACCGGAAAATAATGCATTCCGGCAGATTTCCTGAAAGGAAGCAGTTGTGTTAATGGCTGTGCTTTTCCGCGAGCTTGCGGAATTCTTCCAGCGACACGGTTTTTTCGGTTATTTTTATTTTTTCCTTGATGGAACCCATGATTTTTTCAATTTGTATCTGGTCGTACAGGCGGTTAAAATTCCGGCCGTTTTCATGGGTCAGGTAGTTGGATACGAGTTTATCCAGCTGATTCATCAGCGCCTCCGATGCCCCGAATTCCTGAATCAGCAAGCCGGCAGCACGCTCCGAAACCTCCTCGGCCTTTACGCTGATCTGGTGGTCTTCGGCAATTTTTTTCTTTATCAGATTCCACTTCAGGGAGCGCAGGAACTCCGGAAACTCCTTTTCAATCACTTCATCGGAAACTTTATTTTCATTGGCTGATTTGAGCCAGTTGCGCAGGAAATTTTCCGGCAGGCTGATTTTGGTATGTTCAATCAGGTAGTCCTCAATCTGATGATTGAGAAATGCTTCCGATTCGCGATCGTAGTTGCGGGCGATGGTTTCACGCACTTTCTGAAGAAAACTTTCTTCGTCATTAGCTACATCTTTTCCAAAGACGCGGTCAAACAGTTCCTGATTCAGATCGGCAGGCTCTGAGCGTACAATGGTCATTACCTTAAACCTGAACTTCCCTTTCAGCTTTTCTTCGTCTTCGGCCTTTACCGAAAACATCCTGCCAAGGTATTCGGTTGAGGCAACCATATCGGGCAGGATAATTTCGAATTCATCTTCCTTTTTACGGTTCGGGGTAATTTTTTGTGCTGCCGGAGCAAGCCAGTCGTACTTCAGAAACGCCATGCTTTGAATCGAGCCGTCTTCCGAATGAATCGTTCCCATCAGGTCGTCTCCTTCCCGGCTCACATCGGGATAGGAGGCTTTTGCAAACCGCTTGCGCAAACCTTCGATGGCCTCTTCGACCGCTTTATCGGCTACTTCAATACGGTATCGGGTAAGTTTTATTTTATCGTTTATCTCGCACCTGAATTCATCGGCCAGGCCGATATGAAATTTCATTTCCACATCATCCAGCGCATCTACATCCAATGAAGAAAGCGAAGGTGATAATGGCATTAAATCGCCTACTACGTTCAGCTTGTTGTTACGGATGTAATCACTGATCGACTTATTGAGCACCTCATTAATTTCATCGGCAAGTATAGACTTGCCATACATTTTTTTGATTAACCCCGAAGGTACTTTACCCTGGCGAAATCCTTTGATGTGGGCGTTGCGGGCGTATTCTTTTAATTTTTGTTCAAAGCCAGGCTGGTAATCGTTTTTGGTAAGGCGGATGGTAAGCAGCCCCTCGGTTTTATTCTTTTTTTCGAGCGAAATTTCCACGGGTTAAAGGTAAAGGGTTAATAAACAGTGCGGATGGAGGGACTCGAACCCCCACGCCTTTCGGCACCAGATCCTAAGTCTGGCGCGGCTGCCAATTACGCCACATCCGCGTTAAGTGGGGGATGTGGGATAAAAGGCACCAGAACCAAGTCTGAGCGCGCCTGCCTGTCGGCAGACAGGGCTGCCAATTACGCCACATCCCTTAAATCCGGGTCTTTTAGGCATTTGAACGCCATTTAGACCGGGCTTGTTCCTGGTGAACGGTAAGTTGACCGGAACAAAGGCGGCAAATTTATGGAATAATGGGCAATACGGAACAGGAATAATTTGTTAACTTGTAAAAGACAGAAATTTGCCAGAACTATTAAAAATTATTGGACAGAAATGGTAATTGATGCCGCGCAGGAGAAGAAGGAAATCATAAACCGGTATCGAAGGCTGTTGCGAAAAGCCAAGCCGGTGCTCAGGGAAGGAGACGCCAAACAAATCAAGAAAGCCTTTACCATGGCACTGGAAGCGCATAAAGACATGCGCAGAAAGTCGGGGGAACCGTACATCTTCCATCCGCTGGCCGTGGCGCAGATTTGCGTGGAGGAAATCGGGCTGGGAACCACCTCTATCATTGCTGCGCTGTTGCACGATGTGGTGGAAGACACCGACATTGAACTGGATGAAATCAAGAGGTTGTTCGGTCAGAAAGTGGCGCGAATTATAGATGGTCTTACCAAAGTATCGGGCATTTTTGAACTGGACTCTTCCCAGCAGGCCGAGAATTTCCGCAAGATGTTGCTTACGCTGTCGGAAGATGTGCGCGTAATCCTGATAAAACTGGCCGATCGGTTGCACAACATGCGCACGCTGGACAGCATGCCGCGTAATAAACAACTGAAAATTGCATCGGAAACCATCTATATTTATGCACCCCTTGCGCACCGGCTGGGCTTGTATGCCATTAAAAGTGAGATGGAAGACCTGTACCTGCGCTTTACCGACCGCGAAATGTACGATTCCATTGCGCAGAACATCCGCGATACGCAGGCTGCAAGGAACAAGTTCATCAAACAATTTGTTCAGCCCATTCGCGAAGAGCTCGACAAACTGAAAATAAAATACGAGATCAAGGGCCGCCCGAAATCCATTTATTCCATTGCCAACAAGATGCGCAAGCAGAATATCCCGTTTGAGGAAGTGTACGATCTGTTTGCCGTGCGCATTATACTGGATGCGCCACCCGAACATGAAAAATCGTTGTGCTGGCAGGTGTACTCTATCGTTACGGATTTTTATACACCTAATCCCGACCGGCTGCGCGACTGGATAAGCACCCCGAAAGCCAACGGGTATGAGTCGCTACATACTACTGTAATGGCCAAGAACGGACAGTGGGTGGAGGTTCAGATACGTACTTACCGCATGGATGAGATAGCTGAAAAGGGATATGCGGCTCATTGGAAGTATAAGGAGTCATCGGCTACGCACGAATCGAACCTGGAAAAATGGCTGGCCAAGGTGCGCGATATGCTGGAGCAAAATGACCACTCGGCACTCGATTTTGTAAACGACTTCCGCAGCAACCTGTTCAGCGATGAGGTTTTTGTATTTACCCCAAAAGGCGAGCTTAAAACATTGCCCTACGGTGCAACTGCGCTCGACTTTGCTTTTGAAATCCATACCCAAATCGGCTCGCGCTGCATTGGCGCCAAGGTTAATAACAAACTCGTCCCCATTAACTATGTTCTGAAAAATGGCGATCAGGTTGAGATTCTGACATCGGCCAAACAAAAACCCCACGAAGACTGGCTGCGGTTTGTGGTAACCTCGAAAGCCAGAAGCAAAATTAAAGACACCCTTAAGGAAGACAAGAAAAAATTAGCCGAACAAGGAAAGGAAATCATCCTGCGCAAACTAAAGCAACTGCGAGTGGAGCCTACCCATCTTATGATGGAGCACATGCGCGAATATTTTAATGCGCCTACTCATTTCGACCTGTATTACCGGGTAGGCAAAGGATTCATTACAACTGCTGATATCAAACGCTTTACCGAGTACAAGCCCTCGTCACCACTCAGAACCAAACCCAATATTTCCGTAGCCGATGCAAAAACCATCGAACGTGAAATAACCAAAATAAAAAACCGCTACGAAGATATATTGCTGATAGGCGAAGATATGGACGTGGTGGACTACAAGCTGGCCAAATGCTGCACGCCCATACCGGGTGATGACGTATTTGGCTTTGTAACCGTAAACGAAGGCATCAAAATCCACCGCACCACCTGCCCGAACGCCACAGAATTACTGGCCAATCATGGGCACCGGGTGGTAAAAGCCAAATGGACTTCACAGCACGAAGTGGCCTTTTTAACCGGCTTAAAGGTACATGGCACAGACCGCGTAGGGCTCATCAACGACATAAGCAAGATAATTTCAGAAGAACTTAAGGTTAATATGAGTTCCATATCCTTTCATACCGATTCGGGCATTTTTGAAGGCGAAATCATGCTGTACGTGAACGACACCCGCCATCTTGAACAGCTCATCAACAAACTGGAAAAAGTTGAGGGGGTGGTTAAAGTGAGCCGCTTCAATTCCAGGGAATAAAATTCCCTAATCTGGCTTATCTTTGCCGGGTATGGTGGCAGCCGATCGCGCTCATATCGTTGAAGAAGTAAAAAAAATCTTTACAGCCTATCTGGAAAGCAAGGAGCTGCGTAAAACACCCGAACGCTTTGCCATACTGGAAGAAATTTACTCGCGCAGCGGGCACTTCGATGTGGAGTCGTTGTACGTGAGCATGAAAAACAAAAACTACCGCGTAAGCCGGGCCACCGTGTACAATACGCTCGACCTGTTGGTGGACTGCGATCTGGTAAGCAAGCACCAATTTGGTAAGAACCAGGCACAATATGAACGGGCGTACGGCTATCGCCAGCACGACCACCTGATATGTACCGATTGCCGTAAAGTAGTAGAATTTTGTGATCCGCGTATTCAGGCCATTCAGCAAACAGCAGGCGAGGTGCTTCAGTTTAAGGTGCTTCATCACTCCTTAATTCTTTACGGTACCTGTACCAAAACCGATTGTGAAAACAAGAAAGTGAATTAATCCGCATGACCTTTACCGAAGAATTCCGCAATAACAGGGTGATATACCGCATACAGGGAGATTTGATAAGCGAAAAGGAAAGCGCTGAACTTGTTCAGGCAGCCGATGCAGCTCTGCAGCAACAAAAAAATCAGTGTGTAATAGATATTTCCGATTTGCGGTATATCAACAGCAGTGGCATTGGTGTGCTCATCACGCTGCTCACCAAGTTCCGGAACCGCGGAGGTGATGTATTCCTGATTAATCCTTCTGAAAGCGTCCAGAAGCTGCTAATCATTACCAAGCTCAATTCCATTTTTAACGTTATCCGGAGCGAAAACGAAATTCCGCAACCCTAACACCATGGCAAAAGCAGATGTTTTACTGGGCCTGCAGTGGGGCGATGAAGGTAAAGGCAAAATCGTAGATGTGCTGGCACCGCGCTACGATGTAGTGGCCCGTTTTCAGGGCGGGCCCAATGCCGGCCATACTTTGGAGTTCGATGGCATCAAACATGTGTTGCATCAGATTCCTTCCGGCATTTTCAGGGCATCAACAAAAAATGTGATTGGCAACGGTGTGGTGCTCGACCCGGTTGTTTTCAGAAAAGAAATTGAAGCGCTGAGCCGCTACAACCTGAATCTGCGGGAAAATCTGTTCATCTCAAAAAAAGCAACGCTCATTGTTCCAACACATCGTTTGCTTGACCAGGCTTACGAAGCAGCCAAAGGCGAGGCGAAAATAGGTTCTACCCTCCGTGGCATAGGTCCGGCCTATCAGGATAAAATCGGCCGGCAGGGCTTACGGGTTGGCGATATTTTGCTCCCTGATTTTGCCGAAAGATTTAAACGCATAACTGAACACCACCTTGCCATACTCGATCGCTATACCCTGGCCTATAACTGGTCTCAGTTGAAGGAGGAGTTCCTGCGTGCTGTGGAGTTCCTGCGACAGTTTAACCTGGTTGAGACGGAGTATCTGATTAACGATCAGTTGCAGCAGGGCAAAACGGTACTTGCCGAAGGGGCACAAGGTGCCCTGCTCGACATTGACTTTGGCAGCTATCCTTACGTAACCAGCTCGAATACCATTACAGCCGGCGCCTGTACGGGTTTGGGCATTGCCCCGCGGCATATTGGAGAAGTCTATGGCATTTTTAAAGCCTATTGTACGCGCGTAGGGGGAGGGCCATTTCCCACCGAATTGTTGAACGAAGAAGGCGACCTGATACGCCGTGAAGGAAATGAATTTGGCTCAACTACCGGCAGACCCAGGCGCTGCGGCTGGCTGGACCTGCCGGCCCTTAAATACTCCATCATGATAAATGGTGTAACCCAACTCTACATGATGAAAGCAGATGTGTTGAGTATATTTCCCGTGCTGAAAGTATGTACCCATTACCGCCTGGAAGATGGCACGGAAACCGATGTGATGCCCTTTAACCTTGCCTATGGAAACGTTACACCTGTGTACCGCGAATTGAAAGGATGGCAGGTTTCTTTGGATAGGGTACGAAAAGGGGAGTCGTTGCCGGTTGAGCTGGAAAATTACATTTTGTTTATTGAGGATCATCTCGGGTTGCCTGTAGTCCTTGTTTCCACAGGCCCCGACCGCGCACAAACTTTTTATCGCCATGAACAGGTTGCCTGATTTTGCAGTTTAAAGAACTGTGCATACGTGAAAAATAAAGCGCTATTATTCACCCTTATTATTATACTAACACTAGCAGGTGCTGCGGTCATCTATGTACGGTACTATCAAAAACCAAAACTCAACATCTGGAATATCATACCCGCACAGGCGGTGTCGGTGTTTGAGCCCGGCAACTGCACGTCCTGCCGGAATGAACTCACCAGCCATCCTTTATGGAAGTTTTTTGACGCACTGCTGTTTCATCATTATTCACCAAACGAAATAACCGGACAACTGGTGCGGAACATAGTTCGCGAAGAGGGCTGGATGGTTTCACTGCACATTACACGTAAAAACGATTTTGACTTTGTGTTTTACTGGCAGGCACGCACTGACCTCTCCGGATGGTTTCCCAGTCAGGGGGTTCGTATAACGGAACGGATTTACCAGCGTATTCCCATCACCGAATACCGGTGGGGTGATTACGTGTTTTCTGTTATTACACTTGAAAATATTCAAGCCGGAAGTCTCACGCCCTATCTGGTGGAAGATGTAATCCGCACCTGGGCAAGCGATGGCCAGCAATCATTTGCTTCAGTGGCGGCACCGCTGGCTTCCATACCCCGCGTGCAGCGCGATGCAGGTAATCTGTTTATCAACATGCCGGCTGTTGTAGGTTGGCTCAACTGCTTTCCCGAGCATGCAGTTGACATGTCTTCGGCCGGAACCGTTGCCGCATTCGATATCCGCCAAACCCCGGCAGCCATTACCCTCAATGGCTTTACCCTTCATGGTGGTAAGGAGGATTATCTGCATACCTTTGAACTGCAGCAGCCTGTATCTTTTTCGCAGAAGTCGCTCATATCCGAAAGATCATTGGTTGTCTTTCACCAGGGAATTACCAACGGGCGTGACTTTTACACAGCTCGATACCGCGCCCAACAAACCGCACTCGATTCGCTTGCGGGCCTGTCGGGTATGGATTTTCCGGCTGTTTACGAAAAATTAGGCCAGGAAATATCTGTATGCATGCTGGAGGAACCCCGCAAACCATTTACGAAGGTGGTTCTGTTTGATGCAGCCGATGCTACCGTATGGTTTGATCTGCTCGATCGTCTGTCGAAAGCGGCTGAAAGGGAGGACACCCTCTATGCAGAAAATTATGGCGAGTATCAGTTGCGCGAGATAAAGATACCCGATGTACCTGCCCGGCTGTTTGGATCGCTGGCTCAAGGATTTGAACGCACCTATTTTACCAAAATAAATAAAACGTTTGTGCTTGCCCCGGCACCTGCCACACTAAAACAGTTTCTTGATGATATTGACCGCGAGCAGGTAGTAGGAAAATCACTTGACTTTAATCAGTTTCTCGAAACTACGTTGCTTGAATCCAGCTTCAGTATTTATGTGAATTTGTCGGAATTATCGGAGTTGCTGCTGCCCCGCTTAGCCCAGCCCTGGCAGGAATGGTATCGCAAACGCAGATCGGATTTAACTCTTCCGGGTTTTTCTTCGCTTCAGTTTTCGCACCTCAACAACAGTTTCTATACCCAATTGTCTTTTACCACAATAGCCGGAAAGAAGTCTGCTTTGGCCACTCAGGCAGCCAGAATTCAGACCCGCCTGCCGGCCGGCCTATACCCGTTTGTTTATCTGGCCGAAAACCACGCAACCCGCAGGTATGATGTGGTGGTTCAGGACTCATCCGGGGTTCTGCATTACCTTACTGATGAAGGGAAACTGCTATGGAGCTTACCGGTTAAAGACAAGGTGCTGTTTGCCGACCGGCAGATAGATTTTTTCTCGAACGGGAAACTTCAGTTGGTATTCGCCACACCGGGTATGCTGCACGTGGTCGACCGGCTTGGAAATTATGTAAATCCTTTTCCTGTACGCATCCCGGCACAACGGCCTGAATTTTTTGAGGTGGTGGATTATGATAACAGCAAGCGGTATCGGTTTCTTATAACCGATGAAGAAGGAAATATCTGGATGTTTGATAAACAGGGTCAGAATCTGGACGGGTGGAAGCCGCGCAGTGCTGGCGGAAAGTTGAGCGCTCCGGCCAGGCATTACCGCATCCACGGCAGAGACTACCTTGTGGCAGTACGGCTTGACGGACAGGTGATGGTCTATAACCGAAGGGGAGAATTGTTAAAGGGATTTCCGTTAAACCTGGATGCCCGTCCGGCAGGCGACATCTATGTTGAAACGGGCACCGGCCGATCAGGTACGGTATTTATCTGCGTATCGCGCGATGGTATAAAAACCGGATTTACAGCCGATGGAAAAATTGTGGTTCGGGAGCCTTTGATCAAAACAACAATAACCGATCGTTTCTGGCTGGTAAGCGAAGCAAACCGGAAAGGATATATCATTGCGCGCCAGGGACCGGCCAGTCTTAGCCTGCTGGATGAGGCCGGTAAAGAAATTCTGATAAACGATTTTACCGGAGGCAATGCCGTGTTGGTGAAATATTACAATATGGGTGCAGGAAAATTATACTATGTCATTACCGATCTGCATCAGGACCTGACATACCTGTACGATGCATCAGGCAGCCTGATTACTGCCTCACCCTTACCATCGTCAGCCACAGTTCTATCGAAGAACGGCAACCCGCAGATTATTGCTGTGGATGAGCGTGCGCTGGTTATTGAAAACCGCTGAGCCAACAACGAACAACCACCGGCAGCTGAGCGTTACTTTCCACGCATTTTTTCCAGCTGATCCCACATTTCTTCGGGTATCATTTCCAGATAGCTGAATTCCCCCCCGTTGCGCAGCCACTCGCCACCGTCAATCGTGATCACTTCACCATTGATATATCCTGAATAATCGCTCACCAGGTAAGCAGCCAGGTTGGCAAGTTCCTGATGATGACCAACGCGTTTGAGGGGTATGCGTTGAGCCGGGTCGAATTTTTTGGCCAGTTCACCGGGCAGCAGGCGGCTCCAGGCCCCTTCGGTAGGAAACGGACCCGGTGCAATAGCATTGCTGCGGATGTTGTATTTAGCCCATTCTACGGCAAGCGAGCGTGTAAGCGCAAGCACGCCTGCCTTTCCGCAGGCCGAGGGTACCACATAACCCGATCCGGTCCATGCATAGGTGGTTACAATGTTGAGAAAAACACCGGGTTGTTTTTTTGCAATCCAGTTTTTGCCGGCCGCAAGGGTAGTGTAGTAGGTGCCTTTCAGTACAATATCTACCACAATATCGAAGGCGCGGTGCGACAGCCGTTCGGTAGGACTGATGAAGTTGCCTGCGGCATTATTAACCACGGCATGAATCTGTCCGAAGCGATTCTCGCTTTCCCGTATAACCTGTTCTATTTCTTCGTACTTACGCACATCAGCCGGGATGGCCAGTACCTGCCCGCCTGTTTCCTTCATCAGTTCATCAGCAGTTTGGTCGATTACGTCTTTTTTCCGGCTGGTAATTACCAGGTTGGCGCCCAACTCGAGCATGTATTTGCCCATGCTGCGGCCCAGGCCGGTGCCGCCACCGGTTATTATTACGGTTTTACCTTTCAGACTTCCGGGTTTTAACATTCCTTCCATAGGGGTGTATGATTAATTGTATAAATTGCCGTCAGTATTTGTTCAAAATTCTCCCTAATTACAAAATTTTATCAGTTAGTTGGTTAAATAAAATTCAGTTGAAAATGATAAAGCGGTTTTCATCGTTTTTTCTGGCTCTTCTGCTTTCTTCCTGCATAGTTACCAAGAAGAAGTACGATGACATGCTGGCGCAAAAGGTTAAGCTGGAAGCTGAACTGGCCGAGCGCAATGCCGAGCTGGAACGGTTGCAGGCACAGGTTGCCGAGCTGGACCGGCAGGTAAAAAAACTGGTTGAAGATACCACCCTCCTTGCTGGCGATGTGCAGGCCAAAGCGGAACGTATCAATCAATTATCTAAGGAGTATGATCAACTAAATACCTATTATAAAAATCTGCTGACCAGCAGCGGGCAGTTAAACCGCGACCTGGCACGGCAACGGGAACAGTTGCTGGCCATTCAGCAAAGCCTGGATCGCACCAAACGAACCAACGATTCGCTGAGCCTGAGCCTGGCTGAGCGTGAAAAAAAAGTTAAAGAACTGGAAACCATCCTTGCATCGAAAGAAAAAGCAGTTAATGACTTGCGAAACCGCATTCAAAATGCCCTGCTGGGCTTTAAGGAGAGCGACCTTTCGGTAAATATTAAGAATGGAAAGGTGTATGTGTCGCTTGCCGAACAGTTGCTGTTTGCATCGGGCAGCACGGAAGTAGATCCGAAAGGCGTGAATGCCTTGCAGCAACTGGCCAGAGCCATAAAAGATCAACATGATATTAATATTTTGATAGAAGGGCATACCGATAATGTACCCATCTCCAGAAAATCGCAATACATGCAGGACAACTGGGATTTGAGCGTGATGCGCGCAACCGCCATTACCAGAATTCTGGTGCGGGCAGGTGTTTCACCCAAACAAATAACGGCCTCGGGAAGAGGCGAGTATAGTCCGCTGGCACCCAACGACACGCCCGCCAGCCGTCAGAAAAACAGACGCACGGAAATCATCATTACGCCCAACCTGGATGAGTTATTCAAAATTCTCGAAACCAACTAAACCGGTTTGCTTATGATACGTTTTGCCTCCATTCTCGTCCTTCTGATCATTATCCTGGCGATATATGATGTATGGAAACGTGAGCCCAGCATGGAAAAGCGGTTGTTGTGGACGGTTGTTATCCTGATTCTTCCGCTGGTTGGCGCATTAGCATGGCTGGGCATCAGCCGTGGGTATATCAGGATGTAAATAAAAAGCCCCGGTTACCGGGGCTTTTACTCGAATCGGCAGGGGGTTAATCTTTCAGAATAACGGCATCAATGTTTTTGGCTTTCACCAGGGCGTTAAATGCCGGTATTTCTTCTTTGAATATTTTATCCAAAGCCCTGAGCTGCTCATCAATCTGGGCAGTGAGTTCGTTTTTTACGGCTATCATCTGGTCGGTAGGACGGAAGTTCCCCTGACCCGCCAGCGAGTTCAGGTGAGCCAGTTTGTTGTTGAGGCGTATAGGAAAATTTAAAGGGTCCTGGCCACTTCGGTTTTTGGTCTGGTAAAGGGTTTCTTCAATGGTGCGCATGGCATCCTGTATGCTTTTGGCTTTGTCGAGCACATCTTTCATGGTGTCTTTCTGATCTTTTATTGGATCAATTGCCCTGTTGATCTGCTCGCGGGCCTGCCTGATTTTTCGGATGGCAACATGCGTTTCACTTACTTTGGCCAGTACCTCCTGCTGAAAGTTAAACTGAGCTTTCAGGTCTTCATCACTGCCGGTGCTGCGCGGGTCTTTTAAAATTTCGAATTCGGTTTCCATGCTCTTACCATTTACGGTAAGCCGCACTTTGTAGGTGCCGGGAAGTGCCCGCGGGCCGTTTAATGAGGCGGCCCATAAAATGAGTCCATCAAAACGCTCGGCATCCGGGTAGCGCATGTTCCACACAAAGCGGTTCATGCCGGGCTTGCTCAGGGTTAGTTTCTCTTCCTTGTTTTTTGTATTCGGCCTGGTAGAATACTTTTTTATCAACTTACCATTCAACTCCAAAAACTCAAGGCTCACCTCGGCTTTGGTGGTGTCTTTCAGGTAGTAGTGCACCATAACCCCTCCCGGGTGGTTTTGGCCTGCGTTTTTAGGTGCACGTCCAAAAGTAAAGGCAGGTCCCATCCTGTAACTGGGCATGGGTTTAAACAAATGGAAATCGCTTTTGGCAATCTGGTCATTAAGCTGGTGCAGAGGTGTAAGGTCGTCAATCAGCCAGAAACTGCGTCCTTGTGTGGCAGCAATCAGGTTGTCGTTTTTAATTGTCAGGTCGGTAATGGGAACAATGGGCAGATTGAGCTGGAACGACTGCCAGCTGGCTCCGTCATCAAACGAAATGTACATGCCCGATTCGGTACCGGCATAGAGTAAACCTTTGCGTTTCGGGTCGGCACGCAGCACGCGGGTGAAGTGGCCCGGATCAATACCGTTGGTAATTTTTGTCCAGGTTTTGCCATAATCCTTGGTTTTATAAAGGTACGGCTGGTAATCGCCCAGCTTGTACCGGGTGCCGGCAATGTAGATTCCACCTTTTGTAAAAGGATCAAATTCAACGCTGTTAATCATCATCCATTCGGGCATGTCTTTAGGAGTAATATTTTTCCACTCCTTACCTCCGTCTGTGGTAGCATACACCAGTCCGTCATCCGAACCGGTAACGATGAAATCCTTTTCATAAGGCGACTCACCAGCTGCGAATATGGTACAGTAGTATTCCACACTGGTATTGTCTTTGGTGATCGGTCCGCCTGAAGGGCCCATTTTACTTTTGTCGTTTCGGGTTAAATCCGGGCTGATAACTTCCCAGCTTTGTCCGCCATTGTAGGTTACATGCACGTGGTTGGATGTGGTGTACAGTTTCTTTGGGTTGTGCGGGGAGAAGAAGATGGGGAAGTTCCATTGGAAGCGGTATTTCATATCCTCTACCCCATGACCCATTGGGTTGTTGGGCCACACGTTTACAGCGCGGCTTTCTTTGGTTCGGTGGTTTTGCATTTCCAGCAGTCCGCCATAGTTTCCGCCATACACGATATCCGGGTCGGCAGGGTCGGGGGCCAGGTGCCCGCTCTCACTTCCGGCTGTTTCTTCCCAGTCGGCTTCGGTAATGGCAAAGCCATCGGTGCGGTGATAAATGCGCACGGTGCTGTTGTCCTGCTGGGCACCGTAAATGCGATAGGGAAATGCATTGTCGGTGGTTACCCGGTAGAACTGCGCAGTGGGCTGGTTCATGTAGGTGGTCCAGTTTTCACCGCCATCAAAACTTACCTGGGCCCCACCATCATCGGCAATAATCATGCGTTGGTTGTCTTCCGGGGCAATCCACAGGTCGTGGTGATCGCCATGCGGGGCGTTAAAGGCCTGAAAAGTGCGGCCTCCGTCTTTTGAGCGGTGATAGGAGACATTTACCACATACACCATGTCTTCGTCCTTTGTATCGGCATAGATGCGGGTGTAATACCAGGCGCGCTGCCGCAGGGCACGGTCATCGTTCATTTTGCGCCAGGTTTTACCGGCATCATCGCTGCGGTAAACGCCTCCATTTTCATTTTCGATGATGGCATATACCCGGTTGGAGTTAACAGGCGATACGCTTACGCCCACAATCCCCCAGATACCTTTCGGTAGTCCCTGATTACCGGAAATGTTGGTCCAGGTTTCTCCTCCATCGGTGCTTTTCCACATGGCCGAGCCCTCGCCACCGCTTTCCAGGCTGTAGGGGGTTCTGCGCACGCGCCAGGTAGTGGCGTACATGATGCGCGGGTTGTTGGGGTCGAAGCACAGATCCACTGCACCGGCATCGGCATTGGCAAAAAGTACGCGCCTCCAGGTTTTGCCGCCATCGGTTGATTTATATACACCCCGTTCCTGTGTTGATTTAAATAAATCGCCCAGCACGGCAGCGTACACGACATCAGGGTTCTGCGGGTGAATACGCACGCGTGGTATGTGGCGGGATTCGTTGAGGCCGATATTAAACCAGGTTTTGCCGGCATCCACCGACTTCCACATGCCGTAACCATAGGATACGTTGCCCCGCACGGTCTTTTCGCCACCGCCTACATAAATAACGTTCGGGTCGGATTCGCTTACCGCCACCGCACCGATTGATCCACCGAAGAAACCATCGGAGATGTTTTCCCAGGTCTGACCACCATCGGTGGTCCGCCATACTCCTCCACCGGTTGAACCGAAATAATACAGCAAAGGTTTTCCGGGAACGCCGGTAACGGCAGCGCTGCGGCCTCCGCGATACGGGCCAATACTGCGCCATTCAAGGGCCTGGAAAAGCTTCTGATCATAAGATACGACTGGGGTTGCCGAAGTTGCGGGTTTGCGTTGTGCCATCCCTGACCCTGCAACCCAGATGATAACCAATAACAGGTATAGTTTTTTCATGGATACAAATGGTTTTGAACGGCTTACAGTATAACGGGATTCGGTTAATTAACCTTACGGATTTCCTTTAGTGGTATTTAAAAGGTATTTGCTGTTTACCTCAAGTCCTCTATTTTGTGGGCTGTTTTCTTATGCAGAAAGACGACTGGCGAAGATTGTTCAGTATTCCGGTGATAGTAGCGGCACTGGGATACTTTGTAGATATCTATGATTTGTTGCTTTTCAGCATTGTAAGGATACCGAGCCTGGCCGCATTGGGCGTTCCGCAGGAAGCCAGATTTGGCGAGGGTGAATTTCTGCTGCGCGTGCAGATGACCGGCCTGTTGGTGGGGGGTGTGATCTGGGGAATTATGGGCGATAAGCGTGGACGCCTGTCGGTTCTGTTTGGATCGATTTTGTTGTACTCGCTGGCCAACATTGCCAATGGTTTTGTTACATCGGTACAGCAATATGCCTGGCTTAGGTTTATTGCAGGTATAGGGCTGGCCGGAGAACTGGGTGCTGGCATAACACTGGTTTCGGAAGTTCTGCCCGCGCGCCTGCGGGGCTATGGAACCACACTGGTGGCCAGCGTAGGGTTGTTGGGTGCGGTGCTGGCCAATTTTATCGCCCGCATATTCGACTGGCAGGTGTCGTACTGGATTGGTGGTGGTTTGGGTTTGCTGTTGCTTATAGCCCGTATCAGTGTTTTTGAATCGGGTATGTTTTTGCAGGTGCGGCAACAACAGGTTCAGCGGGGTAATTTTTTGCAATTGTTCAATAACTTCGATCGCTTTAAACGGTTTGTGAACTGCATTCTGATAGGCTTACCGATCTGGTTTACCATTGGTATCCTAATAACTTTTTCGCCCGAATTTGCATCCGCTCTTGGATTTCCTGAGCCGGTACTTGCCGGTGATGCGGTGATGTACAGTTACCTTGGCCTGGTGGGTGGTGATTTAAGCAGCGGGGTACTCAGCCAATGGGTGCGGTCCAGGAGAAAGGTGGTTTTTATATACATTCTGCTTACCATGGCCTTCATCCTGCTGTATCTGGCCGCACCTGTCAAAACCACCTTCTTCTTTTTCTTTACCTGTTTTCTGTTAGGATTTGGAGTGGGTTACTGGGCGTTATTTGTTACCATTGCTGCCGAGCAGTTTGGCACCAATTTGCGCTCTACGGTTGCCACTTCCGTACCCAACTTTATTCGCGGCACGGTGGTGCCGCTCACCCTCATCTTTGAAACATTACGCGAAAATTACGGAATCGTGAAGGGCGCGTTGGTGGTTGGAACAGGCACAATACTGATTGCGCTGGTGTCACTCCATTTTCTTTCCGAAACATTTGGCCGGGATTTGAATTTTGTGGAAGAATAGACCCTGGTTTCAGGGGCAGGCGAATCGTGCTAACTTTGCGCTAAAATTTCTGAAAAAGTGCGTCTTACCCCGATTTTCCTTTTCTTTTTAGTCCTTTCCAATACCTCAGCCCAGCAATTCTCACGGATTGACAGCCTAAGGAAGGCCCTGAAATCTGCCAGCCTCGGGCAGCAGTTTGATATTTTGAATGAGATCGGATTTGCATACCGCTTGTCACATCCCGACAGCACGATTTGGTACTGCACCCGTGCCTACGAAATAGGGCAGGAACTGAAACTGCAAAAGAGCCTGTCCAAACCGTTAAGTTTTATCGGACTGGCCAAAGCCTACAAAGGCGACTTCCGATCATCATTCGATTATCATGTCCGCGCTATCGAAGTTGCCCGGCAACAGAAAGACACCATTCAACTGGCGTATAGTTACAATAACTTTGGCCGATTGTTCTATGATCAGGGTGATTATGAACGAGCATTTAAAAACCTGATTGAAGCCCAGCGGCTTTTCGAAAGTAAAAATGATGCAACAGGCCTGGCCTACGTGTACCGCAGTCTATCTCATATTTATAAATCCCAAAACGATTACGAGAAAGCGCTTGATGTATCGCTTAAAGCGTATGCTTTGAGAAAAAAAGTGGGAGAACCCCGTACCCTGCTTTCATCGTTAATGGAGTTGGGACTTGTGTACAGTGAATTAAAAAACTTTAAAGAAGCCGAGCGTTGTTTTGAAAAAGCTGATTCCATAGCAACAAGAATTAAAGACAGGATTAGCCAGACGGAAGTCCGCCTGAACTGGGCTGAGTTTCTTGTCAAAAACAATCAACTTCACAAAGCCGATAGCATGGCCGATCTGGCCTATGAACAGGTACTCGCAACCAACAATACCCGGTTAAAGCCCCGTGCTGAATTACTGATGGGTATGATTGATTATCATCTTGCCCGGTATGACGAGGCCGAAAAATACCTGCGCTCCGTTTTGAATCTTGATATAAATGCTTATCAGCATCTGCACCGCGATGCCAATTTTTACCTCAGCAAGATTATGGAGCAGCGGGGTAAAATAACAGAAGCCAACCGCTATACCAATCAGTATCTTATTTTGAAAGAAAAACTGACCAATGTGGATTTGGCCCGGCAAATTGAAAAGCTGCAGTTTCAGCTTGAGATGGAAAAGAAGGAAAGTGAAAACAGCTTACTGAAGGCCAATGAAGCGCGCAATCAGTCCATCATCCGTGCACAACGTGTTCAAAACATCACTTTGATTATCATAGTTGCATTAACCTCTGCCCTTATCACCGTGCTATGGTATAACAATAAAAAACGCAGGGAAGCAGCCAACAGGTTATTGCAGCAAAAGCAGGAAATTGAAAAACAGCGGGAAGAAATACTTCAACAAAACGAACAATTGGCACGCCATGTTGAAGAGCTGGAGCGATTAAATCATGAAAAGGACACGCTCATGAATATTGTGGCGCATGATTTAAAATCTCCGTTGAACCGTATAAACGGACTGACGGACCTTATTTTGATGGAAGGTCCGTTAAATGACAACCAGAAAAAATACATTGAGCTGATACGGAATGCCACGCGTGGCGGTTTGGACCTGATTACCGACCTGCTGGATGTCAGTGCACTGGATGTAAACCGGGTGCCGCAAATGCAAAAGGTCAATTTACAGGAACTGCTCCGCGATCGGGTGGCGGCTTTCCAGCAGGCAGCCCGGGCCAAAAACATACAACTGAATTTTAACGGAAGCCCCGTAACGGTTACAGCCGACATCGACTACCTTACCCGCATAGCCGATAATCTTATTTCCAATGCTGTCAAGTTTTCTCCCTTTGGTTCACAGGTAATCATAGAAACCGGTGAGCAGATGGGAGTTCCATTCTTCAGTGTAAAAGATAACGGCCCCGGATTTACAGATGAAGACCGGAAGTTCCTGTTTCAGAAATTCAAGAAGCTCAGCGCAAGGCCTACGGGCGGTGAAAGTTCAAACGGTCTTGGACTGGCTATTGTGAAGATACTGGCCGACAGACTGAAAGCAGTTATTGAACTGGATACTGCCCCGTTGAAGGGCAGCCGTTTTGTGATAAAATTTTATAAGCAGACAAATTAAACCTCCTTGCTTTCCGGGGGTCAAACGTGCAGTTAAATCCGAATCAGTTATGAGAAAGTTTATTTTAGCAACGTCTGTGTTGATGTTGGTCCTCACTATCACATCGTTTGCCCAGTCGCAAACACCACGTGCCGATACACGACAGAAGGCCCAGCGTGCCCGCATAGCCCAGGGACGCGCCAGCGGAGAGTTAACCCCGGGCGAGGCTGCAGCGCTCAACACGCAACAACGCCACATCCGCCGGGTAGAGCGCAGGGCCAAAGCTGACGGCGAAGTATCACCGACTGAAAAAGCACGCATCGAGCGCAAGCAAGACCGTGCCAGTCGCAATATCCGCAGGGCAAAGCACAATAATCTTGACAGAAATTAAGTTGTACGGGATTCAGGATTCAGTAATCTGCTATTTACTGGGTCCTGAATTTTTTTCCGTTTAAATTTTTTTCAGCGCCTGGTCCAGATCTTCTACCAAATCATCCGCATCTTCAATGCCGATACTTAGCCGGATGAGGGAATCGGTGAGACCGTTTTTAATGCGCTCTTCTCGTGGTATGCTGGCGTGCGTCATAGTGGCAGGATGGTTGATGAGTGACTCCACACCGCCCAAAGACTCGGCCAGTGAAAAGAGCTTCACGTTTTTCATCAGAGCAAAGGCTTTATTTATATCATCATCTTTCAAGGTGAAGGATAGCATGCCGCCAAAATCTTTCATCTGTTTACGGGCAACTTCATGATTGGGATGAGCAGGAAATCCGGGCCAGTAAACTTTTCCAACCTTCGGATGTGACTGCAAATATTCGGCAACCTTTCTGCCATTCAGACAATGCCGTTCCATGCGCAGGTGCAGGGTCTTAATGCCGCGCAGCACCAGAAAGCAATCCTGCGGGCCCGGCACAGCACCACACGAATTCTGAATGAACGCCAGCTCCTGATGCAGCTTTTCATCGTTGGTTACCAGCGCGCCCATTATTACATCCGAATGCCCGCCGAGATACTTGGTTACCGAATGCATCACAATGTCTGCACCCAGACTTAATGGATTTTGAAGATAGGGCGATGCGAACGTGTTGTCAACCGCAACCAGCAGGTTGTGTGCTTTGGCAATCTGAGCGCAGGCTGCAATATCAATAATGTTCATCAGCGGGTTGCTGGGCGTTTCCAGCCATATGAGTTTTGTTTTGCTGTTGATGCAGCTTATGATGTTTTCAGTGTGGGTCAGATCAATAAAATGAAAGCGGATGCCCAGCCTTTCGTACACCCGTTTAAACATCCGGTAGGAACCGCCATACAGGTCGTTACTGGTGATTACCTCATCGCCTGCGTTGAGTAGTTTGATAACCGTGTCGGTGGCGCCCATGCCTGATGAAAAGCACAGGGCATACTTTCCGTTTTCAAGAGCGGCTATACTTTTTTGCAAAGCTGCCCGCGTAGGATTGGCTCCCCGTGCATAGGCATAACCTTTGTGTTTGGCAGGTTCTTCCTGTACGTAGGTGGAAGTCTGAAAAATGGGTGTCATGATGGCGCCGGTTGTCGGGTCGGGCTCAACACCTGCGTGAACGGCTTTGGTTCCGAATTTCATAAATATTGAGCATTTGTCTGGTTGGGCTGTAAATATAGAATTTGGAAAGAGTAAAGGAAGATGTTTTTATAATATTCAAGGATTTGTTAAATTTAGAAACAAATTATTACTCCCACCATACTACAGAAAATCCCTCTCACCATGAAAATCTTTCAATTATTCATTGTTACTACATTGATTTCATGTTATTCAGTCAGTGCGCAGGTTGGTATAGGTACTACCAATCCAAATCCAAAAGCAGTTTTGGAGTTACATTCACCCGGTAATAACCAGGGCTTTCTTGTGCCCCGGCTTACTACTGAACAACGCACGGCCATGCCTTTGACAAATGCAGAAAAGGGGCTGATTGTATTTGACAGCACGATTAATAAATTTTGTTACTGGGAAGGTACAGTGTGGGTAATTATCGAAGATAGTACCGGCACAGATAGCCAAACGCTTAGTTTTAGTCCGGTTACAGGCGTACTTAGTATTTCTAATGGCAATGCAGTGAGCATAAACGGAGTTAGTCCGGGTGGAACTGCAGGTGGCGATCTGACTGGCACTTATCCCAATCCGTCAGTGGCCAATAATGCAATTACTTCGGCAAAGATTCTTGATGGCTCGGTTAATACCGCAGACCTTGCCAATGGAGCAGTTACAGATCCGAAAATTACCGGCATGGCGCCCGGAAAAATATTACAGGGGGGAGCAACAACGGGTCAGGTATTGAAGTGGAACGGAACGCAATGGGTACCTGATGCAGACAACGCGGGCACGGGCACTGTAACTACCGTTAA
>DAIQOI010000004.1:36773-111942 GCA_036787955.1 Cyclobacteriaceae bacterium | reverse complement strand
CGGTTGACGGCCAGGGTCGTTTAACGGCAGCCGGTAATGTGAACATCAGCGGGGTGCCGCCGGGAGGTGCAGCGGGTGGTAACCTGAGCGGGACTTATCCAAATCCTACGGTGGTGCAGATACAAAACCGGCCGGTGGCTAATACCGCACCTTCAACGGGTCAGGTATTGAAGTGGAATGGAGCGCAATGGGTACCTGATGCAGACAACGCGGGCACGGGCACTGTAACTACCGTTAATACGGGCACGGGATTAACCGGTGGTCCGATTACCACCACGGGCACGGTAAGTTTGTCCAACACCACGGTAACAGCCGGCAGCTATGGTTCGGCCACACAGGTAGGTACGTTTACGGTTGACGGCCAGGGTCGTTTAACGGCAGCCGGTAATGTGAACATCAGCGGGGTACCGCCGGGAGGTGCAGCGGGTGGTAACCTCAGCGGAACTTATCCAAATCCTACGGTGGTGCAGATACAAAACCAGCCGGTGGCTAATACCGCACCTTCAACGGGTCAGGTATTGAAGTGGAATGGAACGCAATGGATGCCTGATGAGGATAACGCAGGAGGATTTACCCTGCCTTACTCTGCATCTGTTTCATCGGCAGGACCTTTACTGGACATCACCCAAACCGGAGGCAACGGAACAGTAGGCAGATTTGAAATAACTGATCAGTTAAATAACGGGCCCACACTTTTTAGTACAACAGCAGGAAATGGGCCTGCCCTTTCAGCAGCGGGGCGTTTATACGGGATTTTAGGTAGTTCAGCGTTACAAAACGGTGTTGCGGGAGCATTTTCAAATACGGCAGACAGAGGTTACGGTGTATTGGGTGCAATTGCGACAACGGATGCGACTAGCATTGGATCTTTGGGTTTTACATTTATTGAAGATGGTATAGTGCGAGGTGTAGGTGTGTACGGACAGGGTAAGAATTATGGTGTGCGTGGTATAGGTGGCACGTATGGCGGGTATTTTGAAAATACTGCAGGAAACTCTACCGCCATTCTTGCCGGAAATGGATCCGGAGTATGGGCCAGCGTATCCAGTGATTTTGTTTCGGGTATTTCCGGTGTGGCCTATGGAGCAAACAGCATAGGTGTAACCGGAGACGGTACCCAAGCAGGTGTGCAGGGCAGTAGCTTTGATGTGAATGGAATAGGGGTGGTGGGGATTCATTTTGCAACCACGGGCACACAGGCGGGGGTGAATGGCAGGACCAACTCAACATCAGCCAGTGCCAATGCCATACTGGGAGAGGTTACTTCTACTTCGCCGGGTGGCTTTTCTACGGCTGTTCGTGGCATAAACAACGGCACGGGTGCCTTAGGTATTGGTGTATGGGGTAGCCATGCAGGATCAGGATTTGGTGTATATGGGACAACCGCGGGGGCGGGATATGGAGTGTTTGGCACCTCAACAGGGGCCGGAATCGGTGTCTATGGAAGTAATACAAATGTGAGCGGATATGCCGGTTACTTTAATGGACGTGTACATATTGCCGGGGCCTTAAGTAAAGCCAGCGGAACTTTCAGAATCGATCACCCGCTCGATCCGGCTAATAAGTACCTGAACCACTCTTTCGTTGAGTCACCGGATATGAAGAATATTTATGACGGTGTAGTAACCCTGGATGGAAACGGACGCGCTGTTGTTGCTTTGCCCAACTGGTTTGAGGCTTTAAATAAGGATTTCCGGTACCAGCTTACCTGCATAGGTGGTCATGCCCCTGTGTATATCGAACAGGAAATTTCGGGCAACAGGTTTACGATAGCAGGCGGCCAGCCGGGGCTCAAGGTGTCGTGGCAGGTTACGGGCATACGCAAAGATCCATATGCCGAAAAATATCGTGTAGTGGTTGAGGAAGAAAAAACCGGAAATGAGCGAGGAAAATATCTGCATCCGGAGGTATATAACATGCCGCCTGACAGAGGTATAGGTTTTCATGTACAACAGGCTCCGGTTATGAATAATTTGCGACAGGATAATACAGAGGAAATAATGCGCAGGACGGAAGAACGGATAAAACCTGTAAAAGTTGCACCTGCATCCATTAAAAATGTTCCTAATATTCCTGCTGTTAAGCAATGAAAAAGATTTTTAAAACTATCTTTTTTATCGGCATGGTCCATGCCTATGGACAGGTATTATTCATCAGTAATAATTCTTCGGTAACGGTAGCCAGCAGTTCTGTTCTTTCGTCAGTCGATAGCCTGATTAATTACGGCATCATAACCAACGATGGCAACCTGGTAATGAGCAGCGGCTGGCTGAACTTCGGAACCTATAATCCGGGATCAGGTCGTATTACTTTTAATGGTTTAGGTGAACAGATTATTAACCACAATGCCCAGTCTTTCAGCCGGTTGGTGATTGACGGGGGTGGTATAAAAAGATACCTGGCAGACATTGTAATTGAAAATGAACTACAGCTTATCAATGGATTTCTGGTGGCAGAAAACAATTCCAGAATCATTATTAATCCGGCAGCATCAGTTATTAATGCGAGTGATGCATCGCACATTAGTGGATCGGTAAGCATACTCAACAGGACGGGGCCATTCATTATACCAATCGGTAACGGGGTAAGATTGCTACCGGTACGTGTCAATGGTAATTCATTAAATGCAACTTTTGAAGTGGTAGACTTTGGCAGTCCGCAGTCATTTGCCTTCTCAGGCCAGGAATTATCTGCCATTGTTCAGAACCGGTATTGGCGTGTTCAGGCTGACAACGGCTCACTCGGGCCAGGGCAAATTGGTCTTCGCCTATCCGGCGATGAGAACCTTCCCGCTGTTTCTGACTCCCGTCTTGCGGTTATTCAATCGCCATCCTCCAATATATTTTTCCGGCCGCTAGGTAGTGTCAATCACAGCGCCAGCCATATTGAGGAGGGTTTTGTCATGAACATGAATGAATTTACGGAAGACATCATAACCCTCGGAATATTGTCGGAAGACATAGTTGTTTATAATGCAATCTCATCAAATGATGATGGCAGGAATGATGTCTTGCTCATCTGGAATATAGAAGCTTATCCCAATAACAGGGTTAGTATCTTTAACCGCTGGGGAGATCTTGTTTTTGAAACCCGGGGCTACAACAATGATACAAATGCATTCAGGGGTTATGCCAACGTAAGTGGCAACAGCCGCCTGCCAGCCGGAACGTATTTTTATATAATTGACCGGGGCGATGGAAGTCCACGTGTAACCGGATATCTGTCCCTAAAAAATTAATGCTTGTTTTTCCAGTAACTCATCACGGCTTCTTTCCAGTTATCCGGATGTTTCAGGTAAAGGGCTGTATTGATTAGCAAGGTATTCTCCGGAAACTTTGAGGCCGCGGCTGCGGCAATCACCGCATCCAGAAACTGTTGCCGATCGGTTTCGGCAAGTTTGGTAAGTTGTTGTACGAGGTCGCCACCATGTGTTGATTCCTCCTGTCCGCCTGTTTCGGTACTGATGCGTTCACTCAATGGTGTGGGTGTTGCCAGGGTAGTAGCCTGCTGGCGCAAAAACAGGTCGAGGTCTTTCAGCGGGTTTTTATGCCTGCTCATAAATGTTTCAGCAATGCGTTCATCACCGGTTCATATTCCGGTTCGGCCGAGAGGGTGCTGAAATTTACGAAAACATTTTTCTGCGGCACCATTACGTCCAGCACAATAGCGTTCAGGTTGCTCAGGGTTTCGTGGATGGTCTTCATGCGTGTAAAGCTGTGGATACGGTTGGGCAGCACCATGATTTTCAGCTTCGGATTCAATTCGCGTGCTGGTGCCAGGTCGGTAATAGTCTGATAGGTTACCAGCAGATCGTTTTGCGTAAGACTGGTAGGAACAACCACTGCATCGCTGACCAGGCACAGCTTTTTTATTCCCTCATCGGTGGTTTTGCCGGCACTGTCCACCACAATAAAATCCAGGTTCGGGGTTTGTTTGATGCGGATCAGTTCATCGGCCACCTGGTTATCGTGCGAGCCCAGAATTTCAAAAAAAGAGCGTCCCTCTTCCGTCTTCAGCTTTTCCAGTTGGCGGAGGGTGGTAAGCGTGTAGTTGGTATCTGTTTCTACCAGTATCACATGCCTGCCCGAATGGTGCAGGGCGGTAGCCAGGTTGATGGCATTGGTGGTCTTTCCGGTGCCGCCCTTGCGGCTGATGAAGGAAATAATTTTCGCCATGTCAGAGCGGGCGGTCGATGTCGAACTGTTCCAGATAATCGGCTACACGGCGCACAAACGAACCACCCAGTGCTCCGTCAATAACACGGTGGTCGTACGAATGCGAAAGAAACATTTTGTGCCGGATGGCAATGGCATCGCCATAAGGAGTTTCAACCACGGCTGGCTTTTTCTGTATGGCGCCAATGGCGAGAATGGCCACCTGGGGCTGCATGATAATGGGCGTACCCATCACGTTGCCGAAGGATCCCACGTTGGAGACGGTGTACGTCCCGCCCGCCAGATCATCGGGTTTGAGTTTATTATCGCGGGCCCGCGCAGCCAGGTCGTTTACAATACGGGCCAGTCCGCTGATGTTGTATTGATCAGCATTTTTAATCACCGGAACGATCAGGTTGCCGGTGGGCAGGGCTACGGCCATGCCAATGTTGATGTCTTTTTTCTTGATGATGCGGTCGCCATCCACCTGGATGTTAATCATCGGAAAATCCTTGATGGCCAGCGCAACCGCTTCAATAAATATGGGTGTGAAAGTAAGACTTTCACCATACCGCTTCTGAAATTCATTTTTTACTTTATTGCGCCAGAACACAATGTTTGTTACATCGGCTTCTACAAACGAAGTAACGTGGGGGGAGATGCGCTTCGATTCTACCATGCGCTCGGCAATCATCTTGCGCATGCGGTCCATTTCAATGATTTCATCGCCGGCCGAAACAGAAACCGGTTGCGGCCTGGATGCAGAAGGCGTAGTTGTGCGCACGGCCTGACCCAGTTTGCGTTGTTCTAGGTAGGCCAGAATGTCTTTTTTGGTTACGCGTCCTTCCAGGCCCGTGCCCGGAATGGATTCCAGCTCGGCTACGGAAATATTTTCTTCTTTGGCAATGGTTTTAACCAGGGGCGAATAGAAACGTTTGGTTTCTTTGTAAGAGGCCGGAGCAGCTGCACCATGGCCATTGGTAGGTGTAACCGCCTTTTCCTTTTGTTGAACCGGCTGAACGGCTGGTGCCGGAGTAGTTGGTTGTGTTTCTGCCTGAACTTCAGCTTCCGTTTCTATCAGGGCGATGGGCTTTCCTACCTTTACCACCTCGCCTTCCTTGGCCAGGATTTCTTTCAGTACACCGGCATGGGTCGAGGGTACTTCCGTATCCACTTTGTCGGTGGCTACTTCCAGCACCGACTCATCCTGTTCAATTTTATCGCCCGGTTTTTTCAGCCAGGCCAGAATGGTAGCTTCCATGATGCTTTCGCCCATTTTGGGCATGATGAGTTCAACCAATGCCATGGTAAATAAAAGTTTTCTGAATGCGCCAAAGTTAGCATTTTTTTACCCACCGACGGGTTGTGATGTTTTACACATCATCAACGCGGGCACACCCGAAACGTAACCCACAAGTTTCTGTATCGCAAAATGCCCCGACAAAATATTTTGCAGTTGCAGGAACGGGTCCTTATTCATTGCGGAAGATTCAGTCGCAATAAATTCAGCAAAGCGGTGGAAGCTAACTTAATGTTCAGCAAGCGATCGTTACCCAACTGTAACTTTTTGGTTACGGTTTTATGCTTGTCAGAATATGCAATCCAGATAAGACCTACCGGCTTTTCGGGAGTGGCACCACCCGGGCCTGCAATGCCGCTGGTAGCTATGCCGATATCGGTGCTGAACTTGGCGCGCACAATGTTGGCCATTTCGATGATGGTGGGTTCGCTTACTGCACCGTATGTTTCCAGTGTTTCGGGCCGTACCCCCAGCTGGCGCATTTTGATTTCGTAGGCATAGGGCACCATGGCGCCCATAAAATAATCCGAGCTGCCCGGCACCGAGGTGATGAGATGCGAAACATAACCACCTGTACAGCTTTCGGCTATGGCCAGTGTAAGTTTTTTTTCGCGCAGCAGGTTGCCTACTACTTTCTCCAGCGGTTCATCGCTCGTGGAATAGATGTATTCCTTAATAACAGGCTGCAGCCGGTTCACCTGGTTTTGAAGCTGTTCGGCCAGCGAATGTTCATCGTAGCCCGATGCGGTGAGGCGCAGTTTTACTTCACCCAGGCCAGGCAGGTAGGCCAGGCGGATGTGCGGGGGAAGTTGTTTTTCCCAGTCTGCAATTTTGTCGGCAAGAAATGATTCACCAATGCCCACCGTGCGGATGATGCGGTGCACAATAAGCGGTGGATTGAATCTGGTTTTGATTTTCGGAAGCACGGCATCTTCCATCATTTTTTTCATTTCGTGGGGTACGCCCGGCATCGATACAAACACTTTGCCGTTGCGCTCAAACCACATGCCTGGTGCCGTACCCAGGGTGTTGGTAATTTTTTCGCAACACACTGGCAAGGCAGCCTGTTGGCGGTTGGTTTCCGTCATGGTGCGACCACGTTTTTCAAAAAAAGCTGTTATTTCGGCCAGGGCTTCTTCGTGTATTTTTATTTCGCAGTTAAAATAGCTGGCCAGGCAGGGCTTGGTAAGGTCATCGCTGGTAGGACCCAGGCCGCCCGTAATCAATACCAGGTCGGCCCGCTGTTCAGCTTGTGCAAAGGCATGAAGGATATCGGCCGCATTGTCGCCAACCGTGGTTCTGCGGACTACCCGTATACCGGTTTCGGTAAGCCGGGTGCTTATCCAATGCGAGTTGGTATCAAGTGTTTGTCCGTATAACAACTCATCGCCAATGGCCAGCACTTCAGCACTAATATTTTTCATGAATAAATGGTAAAAATTTCCGGTAAACTTGTTGAGCTTTTTTCAAACAAAAAAGTGCAGGAGAAGGTTGTGTGCCATCGGGCAAATGTGTCTATCTTCGTACCCTATGAAAATATTGTGTAGCAAACTGTTCGCAGTGGTAATCATTTCTGCAGCCTGCTCTTCTGCGCAGTTATCGCAAACCCTGGATGATCTGAATAAATCGTTGGGTGCCGAAAAACCGCTCACCACTTCGGAAGTGGCCGAAGGCCTTCGCGAAGCGCTGATTCAGGGTATATCGAAAGGCAGTGATCGGGTATCGCAAACGGACGGCTACTTCAAAAATCCGGAAATAAAAATCCCTTTCCCGCCCGATGTAAAAAAAGTAGAAAATACCTTGCGCGACATCGGCCTGGGTAGCGAGGTAGATAGGTTTATTCTTGCATTAAATCGCGGTGCGGAAGAGGCAGCCAAAGAAGCCAAACCTATTTTCATTCAGGCCATCCGGTCCATGACCATTGATGATGCCTGGGCGATTCTGAAAGGCGAGCCGGATGCAGCCACACAATTCCTGCGCAGGACTACTTCGGCACAACTCAGGGAAAAATTTAAACCGGTTATTCAAAATGCGCTGAACAAAGTAAACGCCACCCGTTACTACAGCGACCTGATAAACCGGTATAATCAGATTCCCTTCGTTGATAAAATAAATCCGAATCTGGATGATTACGCAACCGACAAAGCCATTGACGGATTGTTTTTGATGATAGCCAAAGAAGAAAAACTGATACGCGAAGATCCGATGGCGCGCACTACCGACTTGCTGAAGCGCGTATTCGGATATAGGAATTAAACTTGAAGAAAGAATTATTAACCCTGTGAGCAATGACAAATCTTTTTGAAAAACACGAACAAACTATCCGCAAGGCAATAGAAGCCTTGCACAGCCGCACTTTCTTTGCGGCGTTTCCTGAACATCCTTCGCCCGCCGTGTATGGCGAGACAGCCGATGCCGATGGACAGGCAAAATTCAAGGCACAGCTCGGTAAGCGGTTTGAAGAGCTGCTGCAGAATAATCCGGAGGGCTGGGTAGGGCAGGAAGAATCACCTTACCTGCAGGAACCGCTTGGTGTTACCTATCCTTCGTTTTCAGTCAACACCCTGATCGATCGTTCGCGCAAAGCATACCATGTTTGGCGCAAAATATCGCCAGAACAACGCGCGGGTATTTTGGTGGAATCGCTTGAGCGGATAAAGAATCGTTTCTTCGAAATTGCCTATGCCACCATGCACACCACCGGCCAGGGATATATGATGGCTTTTCAGGCATCCGGACCGCACGCAGCCGACCGCGCGCTGGAAGCCATAGCAGCCGGATATGAGGAGCTTACCCGGTTTCCGCAAAAGGCCTTCTGGGATAAGCCCATGGGCAAGTTCAACATCCAGTTAAACAAAGAGTGGCGGGCCGTACCCAAAGGCATTTCGTTGGTTATCGGATGTTCGACATTTCCCACCTGGAACACCGTGCCTGGGCTCTATGCCAGCCTGGTTACGGGCAATCCGGCAATTGTGAAGCCGCATCCCGGAGCTGTTCTGCCCATTGCCATAGTGGTGGCCGAAATACAGCAGGTTCTTAAAGATCAGCATCTTGATCCGCACATCTGCCAGCTTGCTGCAGATACCTTTGAAAATATGATTACCAAAGAACTGGCCGAGCATCCGGATGTTAAGCTCATTGATTTTACAGGCAATTCGGCATTTGGCAGCTACCTGGAGTCATTGCCCGGTAAGACAACGTTTACCGAAAAAACGGGGGTGAACTGCGTGCTGCTGCACTCGGCTGCAGATGCCGATAAAGTGGCTGCCAACCTTGCATTCTCAGTTTCATTGTACAGCGGCCAGATGTGCACGGCACCGCAGAACTTTTTCATTCCTGAAAAAGGAATTCAAACGCCCCAGGGTGAGGTGTCGTTCGATGCATTTGCACAGAACCTTGTGGATAACATAAACAACCTGGTAGATAATCCGAAAGCCGGTCCCTTTGTGCTGGGCACCATTCAGAACAAGCGCACCTGCGATCGGATAGCAGAAGCTGAACAACTGCCCGGTAAGGTTTGGTTGAGGTCGCGCACCATTACCCATCCGCAGTTTAGCAAGGCCAGAACTGCCACACCGGTGGTGGTAGAAGTGGATGCATCCAAAACCGATATTTTCTCAAAAGAATTGTTCGGTCCCATAGCCTTGCTCATTAAAGTGAAAGACATTGACCAGGCCATTCAGTTGGCTGCCGACCTGGCGCGCAAGCACGGTGCGATTAGTTGTGGCGCCTACACCACCGATGCTGCCGTGCGCGAAAAAATTGCCGATGAAATGGCGCTGGCCGGGGCACCGGTATCGTTTAACCTTACCGGCGGAGTATATATGAATCAGAATGCCGGCTTTAGCGATTTCCATGTAACCGGTGGCAATCCGGCAGGTAATGCTTCATTCACCAATCCGGAGTTTGTGGTGAAACGATTTACGTGGGTGGGGCACCGCGAACCGGTGGCTGCGCAAGCCGGATGAAGGGTTTTCTAAAATCAAAAAAAAACCCGGCCGTAAAGCCGGGTTTTTCCTTTTTTAGGAAGTTGAATGTTACTTTCCTTCGGCCTTGGTTTTGGCCTTGGCAAAATCACCCGCCTTAACAATGTTCATCTTATCCAGCGACAGGTATTTTTTCATTGCGGCATTTACCTGCTCGGCAGTAAGGGCCATCACTTTCTTTTCAAATTCTTCGTCCCATTTGTAGTCTCTTCCTACAAACAGATAGTTATTCAGTGTACTGGCTACCTGGCTATCCTGCGAGCGGCCAACCACGCGTTGCTGCGACCATCCCGACTGGGCGGCTTTCACTTCATCGGCTGTAAAGCCTTCGTTGATTACCTTTTCAATCTCTTCGCGGAAGGCCTTTTCCAGTTTATCCACGTTTTCGGGAGCGTAGATCGCAAAGGCAAAGAAAGAGCCAATATTATCCAGTGAGCCGGCGCTCATCTGCGAGCCCACGCCATAGCTTAATCCGTCCTTTTGCCGGATGCGCGTGGCCAGCCGCGAGTTGAGGAACCCGCCACCCAGCATAAAGTTGCCCAGCACGATGGCGGGGTAATCGGGGTGATCATCACGCATTTCAAACTGGTAGCTGGCCACAAAGAAGGCATTGGCCTTATCGGGTGTTTCTATGGATTCGTTGATGGTCTGCACATTGAACAATTTTGCGGGCATGCGTGTGAAAGGTGATTTGCTCTTCCAGTTGCCGAACAGTTGTGTAGCCAGACTCTGTATTTCTGCCGCATCAAAATCGCCTACAACTGATAATGTTGCATTGGATGCACCATAGAAGGTGTTATAGAATTTTTTAACCTGGTCTAAAGTGAGGGCCTTAATGTCAGCCACTTCTTCATCGAACGTGGCAGTATAGCGCGGGTCTGACTTTGGGTACGGAGATACGTGGCGCTGGATGCGGTTGAAGGCAATGGCCTGCGGCTCACTGCGCTGCGACTCAATGTTGGCCAGTTGTTCGTTTTTCAGTTTTTCAAATTCATCGGCCGGGAAAGAGGGTGTTGTAAATACTTCGGCCACCAGCTTCAGCACTTCAGGCAGATTGGGGCGGGTAGTGGTGATGCTGGCAAATGCCTGCTGGCCGCTGCCGCCAATGAACACATTGGCCTTCAGCCGGTCGAATTCATCTTTTATCTGTTGCCGGGTTTTAGTTGCCGTGCCTTTGTTGAGCATGGAGGCAGCAAATTCAGCAGCTGTACCCTGGTTGGCCAATGATTTCTCATCACCAAAACGCAGGGTGAGGCGCACTTCTACAGATTCGCCACGGGTTTTCTTCGGCAACATGGCTATCTTCATACCGTTGGGCAAGGTAGCCCGTGTAGTGCGCGATTCGATATTGGCTGGTGTCGGGTCAAAAGCTTCGCCCTGTGCTATGGTTTGCTGACCTTTGTAATCCTTAACCATTGCCTCCACATCGGGTATGGGTGGTATTTCAGCACGGTCGGGTTTTTCGGTAGGAACAAATACACCTACTGTACGGTTGTCCGGCTTGAGGTAATGTGCAGCAACCCGCTTTACATCTTCAGGGGTTACTGCTTTAATGCGGTCGCGGTTAAGAAAAAGGAGTCGCCAGTCGCCCATGCCAATGTATTCGGAAAGCAGAAGAGCAATGCGTTCGGATGAGTTGAAGGATAGCTCAATCTGCTTGAGGAGTTCATTTTTTGCCCGTTCCACCTCGTCTTTGGTAATATCAGTATGGCTTGCTTCGTCCAGCGTTTTAAGCATGGTAGCGCGGGCATCATCCAGCGATTTTTCCTTGAGTACTTCAGCATAAGTAAGCAACAGACCAGGCTCTTTCCACTCGAATGAGAATGCTCCGGTACTGCTGGCTTTTTTTGTATCTACCAGTGCTTTGTATAAACGTCCGGAAGGTTCACTGCCCAATATCCGGCTCAGCACTTCAATTGCGGCGTAATCGGGGTGGGATCCGGCCGGGATGTGGTAGGCGGCCATAACAACCTGTACATCGCCTACCCTGCGTAGCGTAACTGTACGTTCGCCATCCTGTGCAGGGTCAACCGTATAGGCGGGTAAAAGTGTGCGATCGGGCCTGGGAATAACGCCAAAGTAGGTATTTATTAATTCCAATGCCTTAGTCTCATCAAATTTACCGGCAACGGTAAGTACGGCATTGTCTGGCTGATAATATTTTTTGTAGAATGCCTGCAGTCGTTCGATGGGTACATTTTCAATATCCGAACGTGCACCGATGGTTGATTTTCCATAATTATGCCACAGGTAAGCTGTTGAAATAACGCGCTCCATCAATACTCCGAAAGGGTCGTTTTCACCGGCTTCAAATTCATTGCGCACTACCGTCATCTCGCTGTCCAGGTCTTTTTTGGCGATGAAGGAATTTACCATGCGATCGGCTTCCAGGTCCAATGCCCACTTCAGGTTCTCTTCGGTGGCATTAAAGGTTTCAAAATAATTGGTGCGATCAACCCAGGTTGTTCCGTTCGGTCGGGCTCCATGTTCGGTAAGCTCCTGCGGAATATTGGGATGGCGAGGTGTGCCCTTAAACACCAGATGTTCCAGCAGATGTGCCATGCCGGTTTCTCCGTAATTTTCATGTTTTGAGCCAACCAGATAGGTAATATTTACCGTGATGGTTTGCTTGGATGGGTCGGGAAACAGCAACACGCGGAGGCCGTTGTGCAACCGGTATTCGGTAATGCCTTCAACGCTGGTAACCTTTACCGGGGGCGGTATCTGCGGTTGAATTTGCTCAGCTACCGCCGGCTGTGCAGGAGAGGTTTTTTCTTTGGATTTTTTCTTCTGGCCATAGACCGGCAGAAGGGAAACGATGATCAAAGTGAAAATTATTCTCTTCAGCATATTGTTTTTGATTAAGGTGTTGAAGGTAAAACACATCGCGTATAAAAGCAAATAAAAATGCAGTAACCTAAAAGGGTGGTGAATTAATTATTAAATATCAGCATCCTGAAAGTTCGCATACAGGATGATTCGGAGATGAAAGGTAACGGAATACCCCACGCTGTCAGTGTCATGCAGGCTGTGTGCAGTGCCTGTTTGCTGAAAGAGCAGCGAGTGCCATCCGTAATCGACAGAAAGAAGCCTGGCTGTGACGGAAGAAGGCAGCTATGCAGCATTGGCGCAGCTTTTTTAACCGTACGTATGTAAACAGGCACCTGCACAATTGCGCTCGGGCCCATGTGCGTGGCTGCAAGCTGGCCGTACAAGGTTGCGGCATTTAAGAACAAGATAACGGCACAACTCAGCAGGAATCATTAATTTCGCGGCAACTTAACAACCACAACCATGAGTCGGCAGCGTCCTGTTTCTGAATTCATCGAGAAAAATTTCCTGCATTTCAATGCCGCGGCACTGCTGGATGCGGCAAAAGCTTACAAAAAACACATTGAAGAAGGCAAAAAAATGATGATAACCCTGGCCGGGGCCATGAGCACCGGTGAACTGGGCATCAGCCTGGCCGAAATGATACGGCAGAATAAGGTGCACATCATTTCCTGTACAGGCGCCAACCTGGAAGAAGACATCATGAACCTGGTAGCGCATTCGCATTACAAGCGCATCCCCAACTACCGCGACCTCACACCCGAGCAGGAGTGGGATTTGTTACAAAACCACCTGAACCGCGTTACCGATACCTGCATTCCGGAAGAAGAAGCTTTCCGCAGGCTGCAAAAGCACTTATTCAATGTGTGGAAAGAAGCTGAAGTTAAAGGTGAGCGGTTGTTTCCGCACGAATTTATGTATCGCATACTGAACAGCGGTGAGTTGAAGCAGTATTACGAAATAGACCCGAAAAACTCATGGATGGTGGCCGCAGCCGAACGCAACCTGCCCATGGTCGTGCCCGGCTGGGAAGACAGCACCATGGGCAACATTTTTGCATCATATGTGTTCAGCGGTGAACTGAAGGCATCTACCATGAAAAGCGGAATTGAGTACATGGTGTGGCTGGCCGACTGGTACATCAAGAACAGCGGAAAAGAAGGTGTGGGATTTTTCCAGATTGGCGGAGGCATTGCGGGCGACTTCCCGATATGTGTGGTGCCCATGCTGCATCAGGATTTGCAGATGGAAAACATACCGTTCTGGAGTTACTTCTGCCAGATAAGCGACAGCACTACTTCGTATGGTTCGTATTCCGGTGCCGTGCCCAATGAAAAAATTACGTGGGGAAAACTGAGCATTGAAACACCCAAATTCATCATCGAGTCCGATGCTTCGATTGTGGCGCCACTTATCTTTGCGTATGTATTGGATATGTAATCTTTCACGATAATCTGTTTATTTGCACGGCCAATTCGGTCGTGCAATTTCTTTTTAATCATTACACATGGACATCAACTCACAGCTACGCAGCGAGATTCAGAAGGCCTTGGCTCATCTGTTCGGCTCAACTACCGAAGACATCCAGTTGCAGCCTACGCGGCCGGAGTTTGAAGGCAGTCATACCCTGGTGTGTTTCCCGCTCACACGCCTGTCTAAAAAATCGCCCGAACAGACTGCACAGATTATTGGCGACTACCTTGTTAACCATACCTCTTGGATACAGCGCTACCAAACCGTAAAGGGCTTTCTCAACCTTACGCTTTCCGATAACTTCTGGGTGAGTGTGTTGTCAGAAATCAGTGCGCAACACAACTACGGCACACTCCCTTCCAACGGAAAGGAGATAATGGTCGAATATTCATCGCCCAATACCAACAAGCCCTTACATCTCGGCCATCTGCGCAACAACTTTCTCGGGTGGAGTGTAAGCGAAATTCTGAAAGCCAACGGCTACAAGGTGCATCGCGTGCAGATTATCAACGACCGCGGTATTCATATCTGTAAATCCATGGCGGCATGGAAGCTGTTTGGTAATGGCGAGACCCCCGAAACCAGCGGCCTGAAGGGCGACCACCTGGTGGGAAAATATTATGTGGAGTTTGACCGGCAGCATAAAAAAGAAGTTAAGGAGCTGATGGAAAAAGGCCTTGCGCAGGAAGAAGCCGAGCGGCAGTCGCCCATCATGCAGCTGGCCGTGGATATGCTGCGCAGGTGGGAGGCAAAAGATGAAGAGGTTCTGTCGCTTTGGCGGATGATGAACGGATGGGTATATGACGGTTTCAACGCCACTTATAAACGCATGGGAGTAGCGTTTGATAAACTGTATTACGAATCGGACACCTACCTGCTGGGAAGGGAAGAGGTGCTGAAAGGTTTAGAGCGGGGAGTGTTCTTCAAAAAAGATGACGGGTCGGTGTGGGTGGATTTGACAGCCGAAGGCCTGGACCAGAAAGTGCTGCTGCGTTCAGACGGCACTTCCGTTTACATCACCCAGGACATCGGCACAGCCATACTGCGCTTCCGCGATTTCCCCAATATCGAAGGCCAGATTTATACGGTGGGCAATGAACAGGAATACCACTTTAAGGTGCTGTTCATCATCCTCGGTAAGTTGGGCTATGAATGGGCAAAAAAATGCTACCACCTTTCTTATGGCATGGTTGATTTGCCCACCGGCAAGATGAAATCGCGCGAGGGCACCGTAGTAGATGCCGATGACCTGATGGAAGCGATGGTGCGCGATGCCGAAGCCCTGACCCGCGAGCTGGGCAAGATTGAGGGCATGACAGAAGAAGAAGCACAGCAACTTTTTGAAACCATCGGACTGGGTGCACTGAAATTTTTCCTGCTCAAGGTCGATCCGAAAAAACGCATGTTGTTCGACCCGCAGGAGTCCATACAACTGCAGGGTTTTACCGGGCCCTTCATTCAATATACGCATGCACGTATCTGTGCCTTGTTGAGGAAGGCCGCGCAGGACGGACGGGTGTATGACCTCCATCAGTTTAAGGAATTGCAGCAACTGGTACCTGCCGAACAGCAGGTGGTGCAGGTGCTGAGCCGTTATGAAGAAAAAGTACGTGAGGCAGCCGCGGCATATTCGCCTGCCATCATCGCTAATTATGCCTATGAACTGGCGCGCGAGTACAATCAGTTTTACCAGACCGTCCCCGTGCTTGCTGAAACGGATAAGTCAAAACGTCACTTCCGGCTGGCCCTGTCCGATGTGACGGCACGTGTCATCCGTCAGGCCATGCACCTGTTGGGTATCAGCGTGCCCGAGCGCATGTAATAGTGCTCAAGCCCTGAAATGTTGTTTTTTGCCGGAAAAGCGCACTTCACCGTCAAAAAAAGTCACCATTATCTTTTGACTACCCTGCCGGTTAACGTAACTTGGTAATTCAAAAAAAACCACCTGCCATGAAAAAGATCCTCCTCCTGCCTGTGATGGCACTCCTATTGTTTCAGATGGCCGCCGCCCAGGAACAACCACCGCGCAGACCCGACAACATCGGTGTTTCCGATTTTGACTCCTTTAAGAACAATGCATTCGACATCGTGGATGAATCAATCCGGCTGAAAAATGATGCCACCCGCATAGATAATGAAATCAAAAATGCAGGCAGCGTACTCACTTCATTCAGCGTGGATAAAATCCGTCAGGACGTACGCGCCCTGCGCGGCATAAAGCAATCATCCGAGGTTCTGGCTGAACGAATCGGCAGTCTGGATGAAGAAGGAAAGGCGCTGCTTGGCAACGCCAAAAATGTAACTCCCAGAACAAAAGCACCCGCTGCTACCAGTAACACCAACCGCTCTGTGCAGGCACTGGACTATGCGCGCAAAAATCTGAAAGTGGTAGCCGACCTGGCTGAAGCAAATACCAAAAAACTTATTGACGAACTCAAAGCCCGCGGAGAAGAAATCGAATAAAGTATGAAAAAAATCCTTACCACATTACTTCTAATTTTCCTGGCTGCCCACCTTTTACCGGCTCAGGATATGTGGGAGGTTTTGGGTAAGTCAGTGGCCCGCTCAATGGGTAAGCAGGGGGCAGAGAAGAAGCAGGCCATGGACTCGCTCGATTATCAGTTTGCCATTTCGGTAAATGAAAATGCCGGATTTTTTGATGTTGAGCAAAAAGGGGAAACAGGTACGCGCATGTTGTATGCCTTTCGTGAAGAGACCGATAAAACACTCATCGAAAAAATGCGCGACAGCCTGGAGATGGGCATCGGCTACTATGAGCTGCGCATGTACCGTGCAGCCGAGGATGCATTGGTCCGTACCCGTCTTTCACTGGAGCAAAAAAATCTTACCAGCGAACTGATTTATCTGCGCACTCTCACAGCACTCGGCCTGGTGTATCTCAGTCAGGGTAAATTGAGCGATGCGGCCGAACTTATCAACACCTCGTTGCAGGCAAGTGCCCAGACGCTGGGCACGCAAAGCGCTGCCTATGTGGCCAACCTGAATAACCTTGCCAAACTGAATCAGACGCTGGGTAAGTTTAATGAAGCCGAAAAGCAGTTTGATGAAGCACTTGAGCTGAACGAAAAAGTATTTGGCGAAGGGATGCAGAAGGCCATTCTGCTCAACAACAAGGCCATGCTCTTCCAGGCCATGGGCCGGTATGAGGAAGCCGTTATACTGATGAAACAGGCCATGAAGTCGTCAGAAGTTGCACCCAAGAAATTGTTTCAGGGAAAGAAATCGTTCGACAGCCGCAAGTTTCAGGCTAACCTCGCTTTCATTTATCAGGTGTCAGGAAATTATACCGAAGCCGAAACCAACTTCCTGGCCATTAAAAAAGTATTTGAAAACCGCGCTCAGGTACGCAGCACCGAATATGCCGGCCTGCTGAACCAGCTCGGCATTCTCTACATCCAGATGGGCAAGATGGATAAAGTGGAAGAGCTTTTCAAAAAATCACTCGATATCTACAAAAGGCGGTTCACAGAAAACAACATCTACTTTGCCAAAGTAACCAACGACCTGGGTAACTTTTACCGTCTCAGCGACCGCTATGCCGATGCCGAGCGCGAAATCAATAAGGCGCTTTCGATCCGCGAAAGCCTGCTGGGCACCAGCCATCCCGATTACATCAATTCCAAGGAAAACCTGGCACTGGTGTATTGGAAAACTGCGCGGCTCGATAAAGCCTATATGATGTACCGCGATGTGATGGATAAAACCATTGACTTCATCAACAGCTACTTCCCGCCCATGAGCGAAGCCGAAAAAACCAGTTACTGGGATATTACAGCACCGCGCTTTCAACGTTTTTTCAACTTTGCCCTTGAAGCCTATCCGCAGTTACCAAGCGTGGCGCAGGATTTCTTCGACTACCAGATGGCCACCAAAGCCCTGTTGCTCAACAGCACCAGCAAGGTAAAGGAAGCGATTATGCAAAGCGGTGACCAGCAACTTATTCGCGACTATACCGAATGGATTGGCCTGAAGGAGGAGCTGGCGCGTATGTATTCCCTCAGCAAAGAGCAGTTGCGCGAACAGAAAATTGACCTGCCCGCGCTGGAGCGCAAAGCCAATGCCATGGAGAAGGCACTGTCCGAGCGATCCACACTTTTCTCATCGGGCTACAGCACGCAAAAGGTAAGTTACACCCAGGTGCGCGACCTGCTTACTGACTCCGAAGCCGTGGTGGATATGGTGCGCGTGCGGGGCTTTAATCAGGACTTTACTCCCGATACGCGGTATGTAGCGCTTATTCTCACCAAGGGCATGGAGTTGCCTAAACTTATCGTGCTGGAAAACGGAACCCAGCTGGAAACACGATACCTGAAATACTACAACACTGTGATGCAGAAAATGCTGCCCGATGAATATGCCTACGATCAGTTTTGGGCACGCGTGGATGCCGAAGTGGCCGGCAAAAAAATAATTTATTTTTCACCCGACGGTGTGTACAATCAGATTAACCTCAACACCCTGCGCAAGCCCGGTGGCGATTACCTCATCAACCGCTACGACATCATCATTGCCGGCAATACCCGCGACCTGATTAGCTGGAAACAGCGCAAAACCAGTGCTACCAACCGCAAAGCCGTGCTGCTCGGGTTCCCCGATTACCAGACCGATGAAGTGCCGCCACTGCCCGGCACCAAAACAGAACTGGAAACAGTAAGCAAAGTATTGAAACCTTCGGGCTACCAGGTAACGCAATTCATGGCAGCCGATGCCAATGAGAAAAATTTGAAAGCAATAAACGGCCCCTTTATATTGCACATTGCCACCCACGGCTACTTTCTGAAAGACGTAGACGAATCAGCCGGTTCGGTGTTTGGTGTGCATGCCGAGAATGCCACGCACAACCCGTTGCTCCGATCGGGCCTTATCCTGGCCGGGGCCGGCAAAGCCATTTCCGGAACGGGCTCAGCAGACATGACCAGCAATGACAACGGCATCCTTACGGCCTACGAGGCCATGAACCTCAACCTCGAAGGTACCGCGCTGGTGGTGCTGAGCGCCTGCGAAACCGGCCTGGGCGATGTGAAGGCCGGGGAAGGTGTATATGGCCTGCAACGGGCCTTTCTGGTGGCAGGTGCCGATGCATTGGTGATGAGCCTGTGGAAAGTTGACGATGCAGCCACACAAATGCTGATGACCAGTTTTTATACCAACCTGATTAAGCTGGGCAACCGCCAACGTGCCTTCAAACAGGCCCAGCTTCAACTCATGGCCAAGTACAAGGAACCCTACTACTGGGGAGCGTTTGTGATGATGGGTTTGTGACGTGCTGGTTTGCTGGAATATCCCCGATAAGGTAGGAACCGAATAAGCGGTGAAACGAAAATCGGCTGCCGCCAGGCTGCTCATGGTTGGCTAACCATGCAAAATACGCACAGTGCCACGCCAGGTCCGCTCATATTTACCGGATTCACCGGAGTGATTCTCTTCCTGTCGTGTAAATAATTTTTGGGATGATTTATTTTCATGGTTATTTAAGCCGGTAATCATCTCGGGTCGTCCTAAACAACGAAAAATGCACAGGTTCCTTTACTTTTTCTTGGCCGTGTTACCGGTCGTACATGCTTGTCGTCAAAAGCCTGTACCAATAACTGATCCAGTAGAAGCTTCAAAAAAGTATGCCCCGCTTGAAGCTATGCCGGTTCCGCAAGGCACGCCCCTGCAACTCGGACTGGCCGGAAGCGCCAAGGTGTACTGCTCGGCCCTGTTCGTTTCTGGTCGCAAACCCGATGAGGCCATCGTACACAGCTTGACCATGTTTCTGCCGCCTGCGGAACATCGGCATGTAAAACCTGAGGTTGACTGGCAAAAGAAATCAGTAACGATGATTTACGCAGACACCCTCAGGCGTTCAGCTACCTACTATGGCGACTGCGGCTGCATCATAGACACAGACAAAGGCCTGAATTTTACGCCACCCGCTATAACTACCTCACTGCCTGATGCAGCGGTACAACCCTGGCCCATGGGCGACAAGCCCGAAAAAATTGCTTTGCCCGCCTTCATCAACCGCGACTCTTTGGATAAAGCGGTACAGGTGGCCTTTCCTCCGGAAGCCTATACCGCAGCTTTCCTGGTTGTTTACGATGGCAAAATCATTGCCGAACGTTACGACAATGGAGCAACACCGGATATGCAATTGGAAAGCTGGTCGATGGGTAAAAGCATTACCGCCCTCCTCATCGGACGGATGATAGAGCAGGGATACTTCCGGTTGCATGACCCTGCCCCGGTGCCGGCCTGGCAACAGGAAGGAGACCCGCGCAAAAACATCCGCATCAGCGATTTGTTGCAAATGAGCAGCGGCCTGTACTTCATAGCTCACCGCGATCCGGAAGCATCAACCTACACGCGTTACCTCGATCATTTTTATATCTACACCGGTGCTGTAGATGCCTTTGCGTACAGCATCAACCGCCCGCTTCAGTATGCACCGGGTACTACCGGCCGCTACCGCAACTGCGACCCGCTTACGCTCGGTTACATTATGCGCAGAACACTTGAACAGAAAGGTGTGAGCTATCATCACTACCCGCAACGCGAGCTGTTTGATAAAATCGGCATACGCAGGCAGGTGTTGGAAACAGATCCCTACGGAAATTTTTTATTGTCGGGTTACGATTATGGCACTGCCCGAAACTGGGCGCGCCTGGGATTGCTATGCCTGCAGGATGGCGTGTGGAACGGGCAACGTTTGCTGCCCGAAGGTTATGTCGAATTTCTTTCCACACCCGCCCCGGGATGGGAAAAACCCGAATACGGTGGTATGTTCTGGATTAATGTGGACACTTTTCCGATAAAAGAGAAAGCCTATTATGCGGCCGGTGCAGGCGGTCAATACACCATCATCATTCCTGGAAAAAAACTGGTGGTGGTTCGGATGGGGCATTTCAACGGTTCATCGGCAGGCACCAGCGCCCTGGGCAAAGCACTGGCTACTTTAATGAACACCATACCCTGAGTGATGCGCAGCATCGTGCTGCTATTGCTCTTATCACTTCTGATTTCTTGTACGTAAAAGAAGGAGGCTGATCTAATCCTGGCGAACGGCAAGTTTGGACAGGTTCAGAAACCCTGCCCTGGGCCGACTGGGTGGCTGTAAAAGTGCCTGTACCTTTGGTTCTGCCTTAAGGAGGTAAGGTAGTGTACCGGAAATAGAAGGACAGCCATCCGTTTCACTTCAAAATACGGCAGTATTCGTGCTTCCATGTGTTATTGCCATCCAGAGCAGCGCTGCAGGAAGTGGCAATGGATTTCTTGAATGATGCTATGAGCCGGCAGCTGCATGTTATCAGCAGCCTTTAAACCCAAAATAATTACCGTTACGCTGCCGGCAGATTCCACTTATTCAGGTGTGGAAAACTATTGCCTTAAAATTTTTTCCAATGGCTTCCCTTTTGCCAGCTCATCTACCAGTTTATCGAGGTAACGAACTTTTTGTGTAAGCGGATTTTTGATTTCCTCCACGCGGTACCCGCAGATAACACCGGTAATTTTCCGGGCGTTGGGATGCATCCGCGCCCTGGCAAAGAAGTCTTCGAAGTTCACTTTCTCATCTATCAGCTTTTGCAGCGTTTTATCGTCAAAACCGGTGAGCCATTCAATCACTTGGTGTAGCTCTTCCCGTGTGCGTCCTTTTTTTTCCACTTTGGCCAGGTAGTGCGGATATACCGCTGCGAAGGTAAGGCGGGCTATGCGCTTGTCATGATCGGTCATGGCATGGATAATTTTTTCGAAAGTTAAAACAGTTATTCAACCTGCTTCAGTTGCCTATCTGAAGTAAGGAGGCAGGTGAAAAGACGAGGGTACATATCTGCCTAACTATCGTTCGGCAAAGTGCCGGTTTGTCCGTATTTTTGGCAGATTTTAGAATCACTTGCGCGATGGGAAACGAATCGGCTACTGCCACAACTGAAAAACAATCGGCCAGAACCCGCCTTGCGGGACACCAGGAGGCTACTCCCTATAAGCCCAAAAACAAAGTACGGGTGGTTACAGCGGCCAGCCTGTTTGATGGGCACGATGCAGCCATTAACATCATGCGGAGGATTATACAGGCCACCGGTTGCGAGGTGATACACCTGGGACATGATCGGAGCGCTCAGGAAGTGGTAAATACGGCCATTCAGGAAGATGCCCAGGCCATTGCTTTAACCAGCTATCAGGGCGGGCACATGGAATACTTCAAATACATGTACGACCTGCTGCAGGAAAAGGGGGCAGGGCACATCCGCATATTTGGCGGAGGCGGAGGTGTGATTCTTCCCGATGAAATAAAGGAGCTGATGGCGTATGGAATAGCGCGTATCTATTCGCCCGATGACGGGCGTGCTATGGGTCTGCAGGGCATGATCAACGATTTGGTGGAGAAAAGCGATTTTCCTACGGGGGTAGAGGTGCCCGACCCGGAAGATTTGCAAACCGACAACCATCTGGCTATTGCGCGGTTTATTTCTGCAGCAGAAAATTTTCTGGATAAACACAAAGCGGTGTTTGAGTTTATCCACGCCAAGGCACAACAGTCGAAAACGCCGGTACTGGGTATCACCGGCACGGGCGGCTCGGGCAAATCATCGCTGGTGGACGAGCTGGTGCGCAGGTTTTTGCTCGACTTTAAAGACAAAAAAATCGGCATTCTGTCGGTTGATCCCAGCAAACGCAAAACCGGTGGTGCCCTGCTGGGCGATCGCATCCGGATGAACTCCATCAACAACCCGCGCGTGTACATGCGCTCCCTGGCTACCCGCCAGTCGAACCTGGCGCTCTCGGCCCACGTGAGCGAGGCCATTCAGATATTAAAGGCAGCCGGATTTGACCTCATCATTCTGGAAACCAGTGGCATTGGCCAAAGCGATACCGAAATACTCGATCACAGCGATGTATCGCTCTATGTGATGACACCCGAATACGGTGCGGCAACGCAGCTTGAGAAAATTGATATGCTTGATTTTGCCGATGTGATTGCCTTGAACAAGTTTGATAAGCGCGGAGCACCCGATGCTTTGCGCGATGTAAAGAAGCAATACCAGCGCAACCATCAGCTATGGAATAAAAACCCGGACGACATGCCCGTGTTTGGTACCATTGCCTCGCAGTTCAATGATCCGGGCACGAATCAGCTTTACAAGTGCGTCATGGATAAGATTGTTGAAAAAACAGGCGCACCGCTTAAATCATCTTATGTGATTACGCGCGAGATGTCGGAAAAAGTATATATCATTCCTCCGCATCGCACAAGGTACCTGAGTGAAATAACCGAAAATAACCGCAAGTACGATGATTGGGTGAACCGACAGGTGGCCATTGCCGATAAACTATATGCCATTCGGAAAACCATTGTTTCACTGAAAGAGAAAGAAACACCCGATCAGGAAATTATCAAGGTGCTGGAAGCCGAGTTCGATCGCACAAAGCTGGATCTTGATCCAAAAAACTGGCAACTCATTGAACAATGGGATGAGAAGGTAAAAAGATACAGCAATCCGGAGTACACCTACAGGGTGCGCGACAGGGAAGTGAAGGTTAAAACCTTTACCGAGTCGTTGGCTCATACCAAAGTGCCAAAGGTGGCGCTGCCGCGTTACCGCGGATGGGGCGACCTGCTGCGGTGGATGTTGCAGGAAAATGTGCCCGGTGAATTTCCTTTTACGGCCGGCATTTATCCGTTTAAGCGGCAGGAAGAAGATCCTACGCGTATGTTTGCCGGTGAGGGCGGGCCGGAGCGCACCAACCGAAGGTTTCATTATCTCAGCTACGAGATGCCCGCCAAGCGGCTCTCAACTGCATTCGACTCGGTTACGCTGTACGGTCGCGACCCAGATTATCGTCCGGATATCTATGGCAAAATCGGCAATTCGGGAGTGTCGGTATGCTGCCTGGATGATGCCAAAAAATTGTACAGCGGCTTTAACCTGGCCGATCCGAAAACTTCTGTATCGATGACCATCAATGGACCCGCACCTATGTTGTTAGGATTTTTCTTCAATGCGGCCATTGACCAGCAATGCGAAATTTATATCCGGCAAAATGGTCTGGAAGAAGAGGTAAAAAGAAAAATCAATGAGCTGTATAAAGGCAAAGAAAATGAGCAGCCTTTTTACAATGGCAATCTGCCGAAAGGAAATGACGGCCTGGGGTTGATGTTGCTGGGAGTAACCGGCGATCAGGTGTTGCCGCGCGAAACGTATGAAAAAATAAAGACTTCCACATTGCAGCAGGTACGCGGCACGGTGCAGGCCGACATCCTGAAGGAAGATCAGGCACAGAACACCTGCATCTTTTCAACCGAGTTTGCCTTGCGGCTGATGGGCGATATCCAGCAGTATTTCATTGATAATAAAGTCAGGAATTTTTACTCCGTGTCTATCTCCGGTTATCATATTGCCGAAGCGGGTGCCAATCCGATTACACAACTTGCGTTTACGCTGGCCAACGGTTTTACTTATGTGGAGTATTACCTGAGCCGTGGCATGAATATCAACGATTTTGCGCCCAACCTGTCGTTCTTCTTCAGCAACGGTATTGATCCGGAGTATGCCGTTATCGGACGTGTGGCCCGGCGAATATGGGCCAAGGCCATGAAGCATAAATACGGTGCCGATGTGCGCTCGCAGATGCTCAAATACCACATCCAGACTTCTGGACGCTCGTTGCACGCCCAGGAAATTGATTTTAATGATATCCGCACCACCCTGCAGGCGCTCTACGCCATTTACGACAACTGCAACTCGCTGCATACCAACGCCTACGATGAGGCGATTACCACACCAACAGAAGAGAGTGTGCGCAGGGCCATGGCCATCCAGCTTATCATTAACCGTGAGTTAGGACTGGCAAAAAATGAAAATCCTTTGCAGGGTTCGTTTATCATCGAAGAGCTGACCGACCTTGTTGAAGAAGCCGTGCTCATGGAGTTTGATCGCCTCACTGAGCGAGGTGGTGTGCTGGGAGCCATGGAAACCATGTATCAGCGCAGCAAGATTCAGGAAGAAAGTTTGTACTACGAAACCCTGAAGCATACAGGCGAATACCCGATTATTGGTGTCAATACGTTTTTAAGTTCCAAGGGCTCGCCCACCATCATACCACAGGAAGTGATACGGGCTACTACCGAAGAAAAAGAACAGCAGATTGCCACGGTAAGGAACCTGCACAAACACCAGCAGGAAAAAGCAGCAGAGATGATTGAGCGTGTGCAACAGGCTGCCATTCAAAACCGCAACATATTCTCCGAGCTGATGGAAGCCTGTAAGGTGTGTTCACTTGGGCAGCTTACACAGGCGCTGTTTGAGGTAGGCGGGCAGTACCGGAGAAATATGTAAGAAATCTGGAAGCGCGAACGCTCTGCCTGCAGCCTGTAGCCTTAAACCCATGTTATAACTTACAGCTTACTGATGTAGCTCATCAATGCATCGGCAAAATGTTGTGCGGCCGGTGGGTGAAACCTGAACCAAAGTTCGGGTTCAATGAGTTCGAGTTCGGAAACACAAAGCCTGCCTTCATTGTCCCATATTGCATCAACCCGTGCATAGACAGGTTGAGGCTGGCAGGCCTTTACCACTATTTCGGCAAATGAAATTTCATCCGGTGATGGATTATAGTGATGTACCGTTCCGCCAAAATCGTCTTGTACGCGGAAGTCGCCCGGCCGGGCGCGTTTCAGCACGGCATGGCTGTATTGACCACCGAATAACATAAACGTAACTTCGCCTTTCTCCAGCACCGGCAGCTGAAATTCCTGCAGCAGCATGGATTCTTTTTCTATCAACTCTCTGAAAATCATTTCATACCGGTCAGCCTCACCGGCCTTAAACCGGTAAGTGTGTCGCGCAGCACCTGATACGGCAGGCTTCAGAATACATTCTTTCCAGTTGGCCTGTTTAACAATTTCTTTGAGCGTACTTTTTTCACCCGGCTCAATAAAAATTGTAGGGGGAATGGGGATGTTTCTTTTTTGCAGGTCATTCAAATAATGTTTATCGAGGTTCCACCAGATCAGTTCTGCGGGGTTAATGAGGTGGGTTAGGTGTTGTACCTGCTTAAGCCAGGCGGCAAACTCGGGGAATCGGTTGAAATAGTCCCATGTGGTACGAAATACCGCAAACCGTGTAGAACGCCAGTCGTAGTCGGGATTGTCCCAGTTGGTGCGGTGCACACTTAAACCGCGTGCTTCGAGAGCTTTTCGCACCAGCCGGTCTTCTTCCAGTATGTTTTGCACATACCAGTCTGGATTCACCGGGTTAACATACCGGCTGTCGGTAAGTAACGTAATGTCGGTCATGCGCTAAAGAACCAGAGTTTGATTGCCAAAATAATAACAGCTACCACCATGATGCGTTTTATCCATGCATCGCCTTTATCTACACTCCAGCGGCTGGCATACCATCCGCCAAATCCCTGACCAATGGCCAGCACCATACCAGTAATCCAGTCAATTTTGTTCTCCAGTGCAAACACTATGATAGATATACCGGTATAGAGCAATGCAGCAAATACTTTGATATAGTTGGTTTTTACCAGGCTGAAATGGTTGATGTGCGTGAGGGCAGCAATCACCAGAAATCCAATGCCCGCCTGGATGAATCCGCCATAGATGCCCAGCAGCAGAAAGGTTAGGAAGCCGGCAATCTGAGAAGTTAGGGTAAGACGCTCAGCCTGCTGTCGGTACTGAAAGCGTTTCTCCAGTGCGATGCTGCTAACTACAAAAACCATAATAACAGCCAGAATGCGGTTGAACAGGCCATCGCGTATATCTACGGCAAGGCGTGCACCGATGAAGCCTCCGGCCAACGATGCCAACGCAAGAAAAAGGCTGTAGGGCATGGGCAGTTTAATGCCCTTGCTGTTGAAACCGCTGACAGCAAAAACATTTTGTGCCATAATGGCCACACGGTTGGTGGCATTGGCTACCGAGCCGGGCAGGCCCAGAAAAATCAATACCGGAAGAGAAATGAGCGAGCCACCTCCGGCCACGGTGTTCAGAAACCCGGCAATAAAACCCACGCCAATGATGAGCAGTTGTTTGAGGATATCCATCCGGCAAGGTTACCGTACCTTTGCTTTACGTACAAGGCGCGAAAATACAGAAGGCAGGAACCGTTTCAGATAAACGGCAAAAACCTCTTTTACACCGCCAATGTACACCTCTTCTTTTCGCTTTGCGATGGCTCGTATCATCTTCCGTGCAAAACGATGGGGATCCATGCCCTTGTCGGTTGAAGCGTCCATTTTATTCAATGCAGTGCCATCGCCCGTAAGCGCATGCAGGGTGATGTTGGTGCGTATCCAGCCCGGGCACACCAGCGTGATGAAAATGTTGCGGCATTCTTTCCACAGCTCGGCACGCAACGAGTCGTAAAAGCCGTGGAGCGCATGCTTGGCAGCCGCATAGCCCGACCGGTAAGGCGTTCCGATTTTTCCCATTACGCTGCTCACCACCACGATGTGTCCTGATCTGCGCTGAAGAAAATGTGGAATGATGTGCTTGGTAATCGCCACGTTGGCAAAGTAATCTACTTCCATGAGCAGTCGGTCAACGTCAAGTTTTGTTTCCATGGCCAGGCTGCGCTGGCTGATGCCGCCATTCAATATCACTACATCAACATAGCCGAATAGCTGGATGGCAGCTTCAGTAATAAGTTGCAGCGTTTCGCTTTTGCTCAGATCCATGGGCAAAATGCGGATATATTCCTGCGCGGGGCCCGGGCAGTTGCCTTTTACGCGTTCCAGCTCTTCTTTTCTTCGTGCAGAAAGAATCAGGCGGTTACCCTGTTGTGCGAGTGCGTAAGTAAGTGCCTCACCTATTCCGGAAGAAGCACCAGTGATCCAGATAACTTTATTTTGCAGAGCAGTCATACTTTACAACCTATTTGCGTTCATAAATCACAAAATCAAAGGCATAGGGATGGCGGTGGTCGGCCGGATGATGCTGCCGCGATGTTTCCTTCCATTCCGCTGCATTCCATTCGGGAAAGAACGTATCGCCATCCGGTTCGGCATCAATTTCGGTAAGGTATAAACGGTGTGCATGCGGTAGCGCTTCTTTGTAAATCTGTGCTCCGCCAATAATAAATACCTCCTGCTCTCCGGCTGCTGCGGCTTTGTTCAGAGCTTCAGGCAATGAATGTACCACCGTACAGCCGGGTGCATCAAAATACGGTTGGCGCGTTACTACAATATTGGTCCGTTGGGGCAGGGGGCGGTATCGAAGGGGGATGGACTCGTAATTTTTTCTTCCCATGATAACATGATGCCCCCGGGTGGTTTGCATAAAATATTTCATGTCATCGGGCAGGTGCCAGGGCAGGTCATTGTTTTTCCCGATGACGCGGTTGCGGGCAAGGGCTGCGATAAGAGATATGGTCATGGTGGCTGGCGGTAAATTACAGTTTGTTGCCTCTGAAAAATTCCCGGATGGTCATTCTTCTTTTACCTTCCGGCTGAAGTTCCTGTATGGAAATGATGCCATCAGCGGTGTTTACATGCAGAAAAGATTGATGATCAGTAACATAGTCGCCTGCCGGCCCTTGCTTTTCTTTATTTATCACTTCGGTTTTGAATACCTTGTAAGTTTTATTGTTCAGGACTGACCAGGCTGCCGGATAGGGGCAAAGTCCGCGAACGAAGTTGTGAATGTTGATGGCCGGTTGGTTCCAGTTGATCCTGCACGTTTCCCTGAAAATTTTTGGGGCAGTTTTCATGGGGCCGTTGATAACCTGCGGTTGTGACGGGCAGCTACCTGCTTCAATGGCTTGCACAGTTTTCAGCACCAGCCGGGCGCCTTTGTGGCGCAGGCGTTCATACAGGGTGCCAGCATCATCGGTTTCGGCAATGGGTTCTTTTTCCTGAAAAATAATATCCCCTGTGTCTATCTCCTGTTGAAGAAAAAAAGTGGTTACACCGGTTTCTTTTTCACCGTTGATAATAGCCCAGTTAATGGGTGCGGCACCACGGTACTGAGGCAGCAGGGAAGCGTGCAGGTTAAAAGTGCCCAGAGCTGGCATTTTCCAGACCGATTCAGGCAGCATGCGAAAAGCTACCACCACCTGAAGGTTGGCGTTATAGCTTTCAAGTTCTTTCAGAAAACCCGGTGATTTGAGGTTGGTGGGTTGAAGCACGGGTATGCGGTGCTGCAAGGCCACGGCCTTGACCGGAGAAGGTGTTACAACCTGCCCGCGTCCGCGTGGCTTGTCGGGAGCGGTAACCACCGCCACCACCTTGTAGCCGTGGTGAATCAGGATTTCCAGGCTGGGCACGGCAAACTCCGGCGTGCCCATGAACACAATGCGTAGAGCAGGCATGCTGCAAAGATGTATAATTTAACCAACTGGCCGCATGGATTATACGGGGAAAGCCGTGAGCTTTCTGGCTGCGAACTGCTGGGAAACCTTTAACTTTGAATCTTTTAGCTGTTGGTTACAGGTTGCGCGTTCCCCACGAACAATCAACAACGAAACCCGGGTCTCAGGCTACAGGCTACAAGCTTCAGGTGTTACCATTACGCGGCATGCTTCCAGACTCTGGCTGATCAGCCGGAAATTCAATCTACTTGTTGCTCACAATCCTCAGTTAATAAAAAGTTCCAATTATTTCTCCCTCAATATCCTGCAACCGAACACCCTGCCTGCAGTTTTGCCGGCATGCGCCTGCACACGCACCGTAACTTTTTCTTTTCCATGTGTCAGTTCGGCAGGAATGGCATATTCCACATCAAAAAAACGCTGGCTTTCCCCGCCTGTCAGCTCCTGCGTGGCAATCTTTACCCCATCTACCAGAAAGTCAAAAGCGCGGTTACGGTCATCGCCAATGTAGCTGCACATCAGCACGTTCTTTCCTGCGGGGTCGGTTTTCATGTCAAATTCAAAGTATCCTCCAAGTCTTACTTCGCGGCCGGTGCGTCCCAGCGCCTGGCTGGCATACGATCGCTCTGAGGTATGCAGGTTGTGGTCACGCTCGGGCTGCATTTCACCCAGCCGTATCCAGTCAATGGTGCGCGACTCAATATCCCGCTGTCGTCTTTTTTCCTCTTCGTAAGCCTGCTGCCGTTTGGTCCAGTCATCTGGCGTGAAAAAGTCCCAATACACGTTGTAGTAATCCTCAAACACTTTGTAGAAAGGCAAGAGTTTTACATCGTGCGGGCGCGCCACATGGAAGGATTGAAAAGCAAGGGGTTCGTTTTTCGCGGGCTTAAGCCAGGATTGAACATTGCGGTTGCTCGTCAGTAGCACGGTGGTTCCGTAAACCGGGTCGGGCATTTCCTTGCCCAGCACACCTGCCAGCACAACAGGCCCGTACAGCATGGCTATACGGTTCGGATTATCGGGCATTGCCTCAGTGTACAGGTTCATAGGTAAGCGAATCGATAGGCGGTCGCCGGTCTTCCATTTGTGCTGAATTACCAGGAACCCGCTGGTATCGGTATGTGCATGTGCTTTCTTTCCGTTGATCTCACAAGATACGTTACCTGCGACCCAATGTGGTTTTCTGAATTTTACAGTAAGCGGTGTAGGATGTTGAACAGAGAACAAAAGATCGACATGGTTGACCTCTGGAAAGCGCGTTTCCAGTCTCACTTTTATGCCGCGCTCACTCCAGGAAATTTCGGATGGAATAAAAAGATTTACGATTAGGCTGCCGTCAGCACCTTCATAAAAAATTCCTTCGTTGTATTTTACATGGTTTTCCATGCCGCTGCCCACGCAACAGGTAAAGGTGTTGAATGGTGTGCTGAAAGTTTTCCGTGCGCCCATGCGCAGTGGTACAAAGTAGCACATCATGCCGGTTTCAGGATGCTGTGAAGCAAGTATATGGTTATACAATGCGCGTTCATAATAATCGCCCAATGTCGCAGATGGCTGAATGGTGAAGAACAATCGTGTAAGCTTCAACATGTTATAGGTGTTGCAGGTTTCGCAGGTGTTGTCGCTTAGCCGATCGTTTAATCTTCCCGGTTCACCGCAATACTCGTAGTTGCTGTTCCCGCCAATTACATAGGTGTGGTGTTTCACTATGGTATTCCAGAAAAATGTGCCGATGGTTTTGTCGGACTCGGATGCTGTATGAAGGTGCCTGCGCACACATCCGGTTACTTTGGGAATGTTGGTATTGGCATGCTTGCCGGGCATTACATCACGCTGTTGTGCAAGCTCATCCAGGACAAAGCGGTCGTGAAATCTGTACGACAAATCCAGATATTTTTTTTCGCCAGTGAGTTCATACAGATGCACAAGCAAGTCGTTCATGCCTCCATACTCACACTGCAGCATCGCTTCCTGCTGGTCGGGCGTAAGCCCGCCAACAATACTGGCAGTCCAGTCGGCTAAACCTTTCAGCACTTTCAGTGCCTGTGCATTGCCGGTATGTACATATACATCGGCAAGGCCGGCCATCACTTTGTGCACCGTGTACCAGGGCGACCACCCACCGTTTAGATCGAAGCCGGCTGTTTTGATGATGCCGCGTTTTACTTTATAAAAAATCGAATCTTCATTAGGAATGGCACCAACGTAGCCTGTTCCACGTGCCTGCTGACAACGTTCCAGTTCGTTTACTATGTATTCCGTTCGTTGTTTGAATGCATCTGCCCCTGTTGAAGCATACATCATGGCGCAAGCCGACAGGTAGTGGCCCAGGGTATGACCGGATAGTCCGTCACTTTCCCAGCCGCGGTAAATTTCTCCTTTCACAGGAAGACCGGCATGTAGGTGAAAGCGGTGCAATAAGCGGTCGGGTTCGATCGAAAGCAGGTAAGCCGAATCGAGCAGGCGGGCATGATGGAAAGCGCTTCCGGACAACAACTTTACCTTGGACAACGGAAAGGCATAGGCTTTGAGCGGTACACGCGGCTGTGCCTTGATGGCAGGATCCTGTCTGACCGGGGCGTACGACTGTGCCTGTGCCCCAAGGTGGGCGAGGGCCACAGCCCCCCAAAAAAAGGGTATCAAGCAGCAAGGATTCATGGCGGAGTGTTTGGCTGTTAAAGAAAACGATACCTTCCGTTTGGGTAAACAAATTACGGATCAAAGGTCGGATTGCTTTATCAAACCGGTGCCGTATTCCACAGCATTAAGGCCGCTCAGCAAAAACCGTTACCGCGCCGACCTGGTATTGGCTTATTTACTGAGCAAATTCGTATTGATATGAAGAAATTATATACTGTAGTTATGCTGCTGGTCTGCATGGTTGTGCATGCACAGCGCCAGCTCGAAGCCGAGTCGGCTGTTACTACCAGTCATCAGGTGGTGATTAAAGGAAAGCCCGTACCTTACAATGTTACAGCCGGCACTCAGCCGGTGTGGAATGCCGATGGCAAGGTTATCGCCTCGGTATTCTATATTTATTACGAACGCTCGGATGTGAAAGACCGCGCTTCGCGCCCGCTGATTTTTTCGTTCAATGGCGGACCGGGCTCGGCATCGGTATGGATGCACATTGCCTATACCGGTCCTAAGGTTTTGGAAATTGATTCGGAAGGATATCCCGTGCAGCCATATGGCATCAAGGATAACCCAAACAGCATTCTGGACATTGCCGATATTGTGTATATCGATCCGGTAAATACCGGTTATTCTCGTATTCTGGATAAGGACGCCAAGCGCGAGGAATTTTTTGGCGTAAATGCCGATATCAAATATCTGGCTGAGTGGATGACTACGTTTGTAACACGCAAAAACCGCTGGCTTTCGCCCAAGTACCTCATTGGCGAAAGCTACGGAACCACACGGGTTTCGGGTCTTGCGCTCGAACTGCAGAACGCCCAGTGGATGTACCTGAATGGTGTAATACTGGTTTCGCCTACTGAACTCGGGTTAGAGCGCGGACCGCAGATTCAGGCGGCTAACCGCCTGCCGTATTTTGCCGCAGCTGCCTGGTATCAGAAAGCCCTGGCCCCTGAACTGCAGCGCAGGGACTTAACCGACCTGCTGCCTGAAGTAGAGGAGTTTACCATCAACGAAGTACTACCGGCCATTGCACGTGGCGGTTTTCTGGACGACAACAAACGCAAACAGATTGCCGCGAAGATGGCTTACTACTCAGGTTTATCAGAAAAAGTAATCCTGCAGCACAACCTCGATGTGCCCACTTCTTTCTTCTGGAAAGAACTGCTGCGCGACAAAGGCTACACGGTAGGGCGGCTGGATTCGCGCTACCTGGGTATTGACCGCAAAGATGCTGGCGAGCGTCCCGACTATGCAGCCGAACTCACTTCCTGGCTGCATTCATTTACACCGGCCATCAATTACTATCTGCGCGAAGTGTTGAAATACAAGACCGATGTTAAATATAACATGTTTGGACCGGTGCATCCCTGGGATCGGTCCAACGACAACACAGGTATAAACCTGCGCCAGGCCATGGCACAGAATCCCTACCTGCACGTGATGTTCCAGTGTGGATATTATGATGGTGCTACCACCTACTTTGAAGCGAAATACACCATGTGGCAGCTCGATCCCAGCGGCAAGTTCCGTAACCGCTTCCGCTTTGAAGGCTACCGCAGCGGGCACATGATGTACCTGCGCGAGGAAGACCTGGCTTTGGCCAACGACCATCTGCGTGATTTTATACTCAAAACCATTCCGAAAAAGGGTCAACCGGCCAAATATTGAGGGGGTGTTGAGCTGCCATGTAAAACAGAGGGCTGTCTTAGAAAGGCAGCCTTTTTTAATTTTTATTGCGCTTGAACGTAACGTGTGAAATTCACTTGCAGCCAGTAACATTAGGGCTCAGAAATTACCCGTGGGCGTGCAGCTATCTGCTCTTGACTTATTTTCATCATGCCGCAAAAGGGCGGTCTTCCACAAAATGCGTTTCCGCTCGCTTACTGATCATCGGTATCTTTTCCATGGTTTTCACTTCCACCACATATACGCCAAAGTCTTCGGTAACCTTGCCGGTGATGCGATAAAAACCACGTCCGCGAAAGGGATATCGCCTGGCTGTATCCGGAAAATGTACGGTATCGAAAACTTCGCCTGCTTCATCGTAAAAGGTACCGAAATACATGCTCTCGCCTTTTACGGTACAGGTGTGTTTTACGGTAACTACATAGCCCAGCAGGCATATGTCTTTTCCGGCGTGACCTGGAATATCTGCAGCCCGGTGTGTAGCCCCGGCTGATGCAATCAGCTTAAACGGATTGCACAACGGAAAGCCGAGCAGCTCAATCTCATCGAAACCATCTTCCAGTTCGTTGCGTGCCAGCGCAGGCAGCGGATATTCTTTTGGTGTTGTATCAAACAGCTCTGTTGTTGGTGTTTGTACCTTGTTCCTGCTGAAATACAACATGCTTTCCCACAGCAGTTGTTGTTTTGTTTTGCCGGTAAACCGCAGCGCTCCTATACGAATCAGGATGCGCACTTGCTCGGGTGTCGGTTTCATTCTGCGTAGAAAATCATCTAAACTTCTGAACGCTCCATGCTGCAACCGTTCTTCGGCAATGTGCTGCGCCAGCCTGGTTTCCAGTGCTTTGATGTGAATGAATCCCAGATAAATGGTGGTGCCCCGGATGGTGGTGCGGTACATGCTGTGGTTCACGCAGGGTGCTTCAATGTGTGCCCCCAGCCTGCGCGCCTCGTGCACATAAAATTCGGTTTTGTAAAAGCCGCCAAAATTGTTGATAACACCCACCATAAACTCCAACGGGTAGTGGGCTTTCAGGTACAGACTTTGATAACTCTCTACGGCATAGCTGGCGGAATGTCCTTTGGCGAAGGAATAACCCGAGAAGCTTTCAATTTCGTACCACACACGTTCAATGACGGCTTCGCTATAACCGCGCTGGCGGCAGTTGCTGAAAAATTTGTCTTTGATGCGTTGAAATTCTTCCCGCGATCGGTACTTCCCCGACATACCCCTGCGCAGTACATCGGCTTCGGCCAGGGTGAGGCCGGCAAAGTAGTGCGCCACTTTAATCACGTCTTCCTGATACACCATCACCCCATAGGTTTCGCGCAGCAGTTCATCCATCATCGGATGAACACTTTGATAAGATTGTCCGTTGCGCACAGCATGAAAGCGTTCGATGTAGGTGCGCATCATGCCTGAACGTGCCACCCCCGGCCGGATGATGGAACTGGCAGCCACCAGCGTCAGATAATCTTCGCATTGCAGCTTGGCCAACAGCATGCGCATGGCAGGCGACTCTACGTAAAAGCACCCCATGGTCTGGCCGGTGCGCAGAAGTGCTTTGATTTTTTCATCTTCTTTAAATGCTGCAAACTGGTTGATGTCCACATCAATACCTTTGTTTTGGCGAATGAGCTGAACGCTTTCGCGGATATGACCCAGGCCGCGCTGACTGAGAATGTCGAACTTGTAAATGCCCATGTCTTCGGCACTGTGCATGTCGAAATGCGATACGGGCAGCCCTTTGGGCGGTACAGTGGTGGCAGTGTAGGCATAGATCGGCCGCTCGGTGATGAGCACGCCACCGGCATGGATGGAAATGTTGGATGGAAAGCTGTGGATATGCAGGGCATAGCGGTATATCAGTTCCGTGATGTGATCGTTGTGGCGGTTGCGATCCGGCTCATCAACCAGGGCGTCAATTTCGTGTTTGGGCAAGCCAAAAACTTTGCCCAACTCACGCAGCACCGATCGTTCCTGGTAGGTTACATGCGTGCCCAGCAGACAAACATGGTCTTTGCCATAACGCTGAAACAGGTAATCATACACTTCGTCACGGTGATCCCACGAAAAATCAATGTCAAAGTCGGGTGGGGATGAGCGCTCCGGATTAAGAAAGCGTTCGAAGTACAGGTCCAGCGCTATGGGATCCACGTTGGTGATACCCAGGCAATAGGCCACCATGCTGTTGGCACCGCTGCCGCGACCTACGTATGCAAAGTTGCGGCTGCGGGCAAATTCAACCAGGTCGTGGGCGATGAGGTAGTACGCGCAGAAGTTTTTCTTCCGGATGATGTCCAGTTCGCGCTGAAAGCGCTCCCGCAGTGCAGGATCGGATGCATCGTAGCGTTGCTGAAAGCCTTCCCATGCCCGGGTCACGAGCAGGTCCCAGTCGCTGGCCTCGCTGCCGGTAACGTGTTTTTTGTTTTTGTCCTGACCCAGTGCAAAGTCGAGCGAACAGGCATCCAGCAGTTTTTGGGTATTGTGTATCAGTTCAGGGAAATGCTGAAGGTGTTGTTTCAGTTTGTCTACCGGCCACATCACTTCATCCGGCCGGGCCTGCTGCTCCGGATTGAGTTTGCTTAGCACGGTATTGTAATGGATGGCGCGCAGCAGGCGATGTACGGCATGGTCGTGGTGCGAAGCAAAGGTTACCGGGTGCAGTAGCACAAACTTGTGCGGGAGCTTTTGTCGTGCGGCAAGCCGTGCGTACACATTGAGCTGATGGAGCCGAATGCCGGTGAATTCATGGTGGCAGAGCATTTCCGGCTCATATTTTCCGAAGGGGTAAATCACAAACGTATGCGGCAGTTCCGGTGCCCGTGCCGGAAAAGGTTTGCCGCTGGCCAGGTGGTGCGAAAGAAACCGGTTGAGGCGCTCAAAACCTTTATTGTTTTGTGCGATGATTACATACAGCATTTCATGTGCGGTGGCTTCGTTGCGGAACTCCACGCCAACAGTTATTTCCAGGTTGCCTTTGATGCGCAGCAGCTCAATGTATGATGCGGTGTTGTTGATTTCGGTAAGAGCGAGCTTGTGCACACCGCACCGGCGGGCCTCTTCAACCAACCGGTGTACCGGCAGTGTGCCGTATTGAAAACTGTAATACGTGTGGCAGTTCAGGTACATTGTTCATCGCTGTGGAAAGCGAAGGTAGGACAAGAGAGCAGCCGGACAAGCAACGGAAAACCGATGTTGACAGAAGGTGGCAGACTTTCAACTTGGATGGATTTTGTTGAGCAGCCTTGTTTGATGTAGTTGTGGAAAATAAAAAAGGCGGGGATGCCCCGCCTTGTTATGAACGTACGTACTACCAGCTATTCCGGCCAATCGTCAATACCGTAAGCCAGGTTATATACCTTGTATCCTTCCTTGGCCAGCATGGCACAGGCTTGGCCGCTGCGGTTGCCGCTGCGGCAGAACAAAAAGTATTCCTTGTCTTTGGGAAGCTTCAGAAACTCCTGTTTAAAGCCAGGCGACATAAAGTCAATGTTCTTAGCGCCCTTGATGGTGCCGGCACGGTACTCGCCAGGTGTGCGCACATCTACCAGCATTGCATTGTTACTGGCCAGGAATTTTTCCTTGAACTCCGTGCCACTGAGGTTCTCGTACAACTTCGAACCTACTGAAAATAATCCAAACATTTTGATTACAGTTTTAAATTTTAAATTAACCTTTTACTACTTCATTGCCCGTGGTTATCCATTCGCTGATGCCGCCCGCATAGTTCTTCACGTTGCGGTAGCCGTGTTTAGCGAGAATGGAATACCCGATGGACGATCGGTCGCCTGCCTGGCAGTGGATAATAACCGGCTCATCTTTCTTGATTTTGTTCAGGTTTTTCTCCAACGTTCCTACAAACACATGATCAGCACCTTTGATGTGTCCTGCCTTGTATTCTGTTGCCCCGCGCAAATCCACAATCTGGGTGTGGTTGGTCTGCAGCACTTTCTTCAGCTCTTCGGTGGTGATGGTGTTTACTTTTTCCAGTTGCTTGCCCATTTCGGTCCACACGGTTACATCGGGCACATAGCCATAGATGTTGTCCAGACCAATGCGCATCAGTTTACGTACCAGGTCATCGTGTTTGCTTTCGGGTGCGATGAGGACGAAGGGTTGATCGTAGCTCATGAACCAGCCCATCCAGGTGTTGAATGAGTTGTTGTTCTGGATGTTGATAGTGCCGGGTATGAATCCGGCCGCAAACTCCTGCTTGGTGCGTGTATCCACCACTTTCAGGCCCTTGTCGAGTGCAGCCTTGAATTCTTCGGCTGAAAGTTTCTTCAGCTTGGGTACTTCGGTGAGCAGCGGCCGATCCACTTTGTTGAGTTTCTTCATCATGGCGAAGTAGCGCGGAGGTTCGGGCTGATCTTCGAGCAGGAATTTCACAAAACTCTCTTCATCCTTGTAGCGGAATGCCCAGTTGGAAATTTTTTCATAACCCACCGTTGAGCTGGGCACGGCACCCAGCGCTTTGCCGCAGGCCGAACCTGCACCATGGCCGGGCCAAACCTGAACGTAATCGGGCAGGGCATAGAATTTTTTTAACGACTGATACATCTGGCGCGCACCCGTTTCTTTCGTTCCGGCAATACCGGCTGCTTCTTCCAGCAGGTCGGGGCGGCCAATATCGCCCACAAATACAAAGTCACCGGTAAAAATCATCACGGGCTTATCGCTGGCCGGGGTGTCGGTCAGCAGGAAGCTGATGCTTTCCGGTGTATGGCCGGGGGTGTGCATCACCTCAAACTTCAGGTTGCCGACCATAAAAGTGGAACCATCTTTCAGCCCCACATGGGGGAATTCGTATTGCCAATCAGGGCCACCTTCGTCAGAGAGGTATAGCTTCGCACCGGTTAGGGCGGCCAGTTCGCGCGAGCCAGTCAGAAAGTCGGCATGAATATGGGTTTCGGCAATGTGGGTGATGCGCATCTTGTTTTGCTGCGCTATTTCAAGGTAGGTGTCCACATCGCGCTTGGGGTCAATTACAATGGCTTCACCTGTGGCCTGGCAACCAATAAAGTAGCTGGCCTGGGCAAGGGTTTTGTCATACACGTGCTGGAAATACATAGGCGTAAGGGTTTTGTTGTACAATCAATGGCTTTAAGTTGACACAAAAGTCTGAAAAAGCCCTGATATGCGTCAGTGACGGGGGTCACATAGTAGCCGGGAAGGGCGTGTTAAGCTAACTTAAACTTTTTTACTGCATCAGATTAATTAGCCACACCAGGGCGAGGTATATTGTGAAAGTCAGTGCATACTGTACGGCAAATTGGTTGCGCGAGTGAATAAAAAAATTCTTTAGTTGTTGCTGTATCATGAACAGATAGACAAACAAGCCGACCAGGGTTAGCAGGAAAAAAAGCAAGAAGGCCAACGCAAAACCCGGACGTTGTGTAGCAGGTACGGTGAGGTGGTGATAGGCATGGTAGGTGTCGCCCGTTACAAGCACGATGGTTAACAGAGCAATAACCACCGGCAACCAGGCGGTAACACCAGCCATTTCCATGTCATCGGCTTTTACGCGCCTAAGCAGTATCATCAGTGATAATGCCAACGCGATAAGTGATCCGGCAGCAAGATATCCGGCCAGGTTATGTTGCACTTCGTTTATATAAGGACGAGCCATGCGGATCAAACCGAACACCGTGATGGCATGAACAACCATCAATAACCAGGCTATCTGTTTACGTGCGCGGCCGGTTTTTTGTTTTTCCTCAACCCGCAGTTCAATTTTTCTGCGCAACGACTGTTCCATGCTCAGAGCTTGCTCTCTGTTTCCAATCGGGCTGGTAGTGATTAAAAAAGTTAATGTAGATGGCCCTGGAGAGGCGTAGGGTTACGGGTGCCAGCAACAGGGGTATGCCGATCATGAATATGAGGTACACCTCCATGGCCGGATTGAACAATATACGGAGGGCCACATAAATGATGGCGAAAAGTGCAACTTGCAGAGCGTAGCTCACATACATGGCGCCTGTAAAGAAAGCCGGTTCGGGCTCGTAATTCAAATTACATAGCGGACAGCGATCGGGCATTTTCATGAATTTTTTGCTATAGGCTTTGGATGTAAACAGATTGCCTTCGTGGCAACGCGGGCATTTCAGATAAAGTATGCTGTATAATCTTGAGCCACGTACTATCATAGCAGGTATTTTTTATTCCATGACATATCTTATGAAGCCAATTGTACCAAGAACCACCAGCACCAGTCCTGGCAGGAACTGATAAAGACGGTTTCTGTTCATCAGGTCCGACATCCGGCCGGCCATGGTAGCCAGCAGGCTAAGTAACACCATTGTGCCCACCGATGTTCCTAAAACATAACTGTGTACCTGCAGGTTTGTACTCAGGACAATCCATCCCTGCATTTTCAGATAAGCCGTTACGGCTATCCAGAAGGGGATGGCCTGCGGATTGAGTAGGCTCAGAATCAAGCCTTTGACAAATCCGCTTTCCTGAAATTTCAAGGAGAAGGTTGTTGGTTTACGGGTTGTCCAGATGTTGAACACACCGATGGTTGTCATGACAAAGGCTCCGATGAGCTGGAAGTTTTTTGTAAGCTGGGGTGATGACATGATCCAATGCTCAAACTCAACGGCAATCCATGCATACGGATACTCCACAATAGCCACAGCCAGTGCAAAGCGCAGGGCCTGTTTTACCTTTTTCTGCAGGCCCATTTGCAGTACGAGCACATTAAGCGTACCGGGTGGAATGGATCCCACAAAACTCATTACGGCACCAATAACAAATACCTGCAGTAGCATTACTTTTTCATTTATCTGAATTCATAGCCGTAACCCATCAGTTGGGTAAGCAGGGTGTGGGGTGCATCGGTGGCCGTTGCGCGGCCTTCGAGTCGTGGGGCAACGGGCGAATGTTTTGCCAGGTATTCTTCCATGACACTGTGCATGGTTATGCCCAGGCGCTCAGGTTGTGCTACGCCTTCGATGCGGCAGATGGTGGTGTCGGGGTCGCCTTCACGCTCGCAGGCCACGAAGGTATATAACTTATCGGGTTCAATGGGCTTGCCTTTTACTTTGATGAAATTCACCCTTTTTCCGGCCTCGCTGTCAATGGTAAAGTTTACTTCCATGCCTTTGAAGCGTACTACCCAACCGCCAAAGCGTTTGGCCGGGTCTTTGGCAAAGGCATTTTCCAGTTCTTTTTCCATCCAGTCCCACAATTGCCTGCCGGTTACCACACCGCGTTTGGCTTCGCTGTCAACCGGCAGCATGCTCCATAGAAAATCCATGGTGATGTCGGCCATACCGGTTTTTGGATCGGGAACCAGGGGTGGGCAGAAGCGAAAACCGTTGCTCAGTGCGATGTCGGGTTTGAACTTCCACATGATGGCATCGGTGATAAGGTTGTCCATCGGTGTTTCTATTACATAGTAGCGCACCAGGGGTGTTCTGGTTTTGCCAATTACCCGATCCAGCTCTTTGCGGTAGGGTGCGCGTGTTTTTTCTACCAGTGCTTTCATCTCCTCATCCTCCGGATATTTTTCCGGGTCCACATCCAGCAGTGCATACGACTGGTCTTTTATTTCGCCATCTTCTACCACCAGGTCCAGTTTGGCGATGAATGAGCCAAAGGCACCTGGCTCGGTAACTTTGGCATGTACACCAGCGATGGGCTCGCGTACCCGCTCGTGGGTATCGGCACCCAGGATGTAATCCGCACCTTTTACAAAAGGCTTATTGGCCAGGCCAATTTGCTGTGCAAGGCCCATGTGGGTAAGCAGGATGATGATATGGCAGCCTTCGTATTCGCGCAACAACCTGATGTATTTGGCTACATTTTTCTCGGGCTGGGTAAACAGAATGCCTTCGCTGTAGGCAGGTGATTGCCGTTTTGGTGTGAGCGGATCGTTATAGCCAATGAATCCGATTTTCACATCGCCAAAACGTTTTACATAATAAGGCGGAAAAATCAAATCACCGTTGAAGGCATCGTTGGTCTGGTGAAACATGTTGGCGCACACTTTGGGGCAATTGTAAGCAAACATGTCTTTCATCATCATTTCCTTGCCGTACACCACCTCCCAGTTACCGGGCAGCATGAGGTCGTAGCCGATGTTGTTCATCAGCGGCACAATGGCCTTGCCTTTGCTCAAGGCAGCTACACCACTTCCCTGGAAGCAGTCACCACCGTCAATCAGCATGGTATGCTGCGGGTTTTCGGCACGCAAACTTTTAATCATGGATTTCAGCACGGCAAAGCCTCCTCGCTTTTTGTAAACAACCTGGTTGTTTTCAATAAAAAATTCATCGTGTGTAAGCAACTGCCCGTGCAGGTCGGCTGTATGTAACAGGGTGACATGGGTTGCCTTGCCCTGTTGTACGGCTTTGTTGCCGGCCATTTCGCGGCTACGTTGTGAAGCATCTTCGGTGTAGAGAGCCGAAGCGGCTGCAGGGGTTATCAGTCCACCGCCTACACCCAGTACAAGACCGAGTTTGCCGGCTTTTTGTAAAAAATCCCTGCGGCTGTTTTCTGAAATGGACAGGTGGTATTCTTTTTCTTTTTGTGTTACAGCCGAAGAGCTGCAGCTTGCGCAGGCACACTGTGCGTGATGTTCATGGTTCATGGGCGTCAGTTCATTTGGGTTTCAGCGTTCAAGTGGCTTGCCGGATCGATGCCAGGCATTGATACCGCCCTGTAGGTTATACACTTCCGTAAAACCCGACTGGACAAGGATTTTTGCAGCCGAGCTGCTGCGCACGCCCGAGGCACAGTAAACGAAAACAGGTTTGGACTTGTCCAGCTTATTAATTTGCTGACGGAAGTCGTTCTTGTAATAATCAATCATCACAGCTCCAGGAATGTGCCCGTCAGCATACTCACCGGCTGTGCGCACATCGAGGATAATTTTATCGGCTTTTTCCTTCATGTGTTTTTCAAACTGAGCTGCATCCAGCGATGTAATATTTTGCGATTGTGTGCAACCGGAAATAAGCACGAATAGTAGTAAGATATATGCAATCCGTTTCATCGTATCGGGGTTTATGGTTTCAGAATCCTAATTTGATGTAGAGCCAGTCGTTTTGTTGTTTTTTAATGATTTCGGCCAGTGCATAGGGTACAGTGCGCGCATAAGGCACAAGATCTTCGCGTTTAATGTTTCGCTGTGCCATGGTGAATTCGCATGCCGTGAAGGTTACACCTGTAAAATTTTGTTTTTGTATTCGTTCGATGTAGGCAGATTTCTTTTTCAGAAGGAATTCCATTCCCGGCCCGTGACAAACCACATCAATAGCTGCTTCCGGAAATTCTTTCTTCAGGTTGGCAACCTGGTTTACCAGCGAGCGATGTACCAGCGTATCGGCCGATTGCAGGTGAAGAATGATTTTTGGGGGCTGCTGCGCCTGTGAAGTGATAGACGTGATTACCGCCAGCAACACAAAAGCAATTAACTTTTTCATATTTTTAAAATTACGTGCGAATAATATGTTTGTTCGTGATATTAATCACGAAATTAGTTATCAGAAGTAATAATCCAGCACAACAGAAAGCAGGTGATTGTTCACCTTGTTGTGGTAGTTGGCGGGCGTTACTTCAAGGCCCCGCACCAGGTTTCCTTTATACGAGTAGAGTACATCGGCATGAAGGCCGTGCAAAAAGCCGGTAAAGCGGTAATTTCCGCGCACATTCAGGTGGTAAAAGGAGGGCATGTTGTATTTGTTCAGTGCAACGTCCTGCACGGATGGCATCACAAATATGCCGGCCTGGGTGTGGAAGGTAAACCGCCCGGATTTGTCGATCGGGCGTATATTCTGCATCATTATGCCATGTACGTTACCGGCACCTTCCAGTCGTTCGCGAAACATAAAGGTATAAAAAGGTTCAACGCCCCATTCGCGTGGAAACAAGAAGCGCCCGTGTGAAGTAATTCGGGTATAGTTGATAAACCACTTTTCATTATTGCGCAACCTGGTGAAGCCTATGCGTGTACTGATGGTGTGCGAGCGGGCACTGTGTGTAATGTATTGTTGTTCAACAGGCAGTATGTTGTTCATTAAAGAACGCTGATACAGGTACTGGATGCCGGCAAGCCATTCCCTATGCTCGGTTTTTTTCTTCCATTCTGATTTGAGCAAAGAAGTATTGAAAATTTTGTCAACGTAGTAATTCCACAGTTCGATGGTCAGTGGCTTTGCCGGTATATAGGTAATGTTACCGGTAAAGATGCCGTGGGGTAATACTTTGCCGGCGTAATCCGAAGGCAGTCCGTTTACTGCACGTCCGCGGCTATAAATCCCTACCGACTGTCCGATGGTGAACCACTGTACCGTTCCCCGGGGGGAGGTGCGCCATATCCAGCCACCTTTAAGTTTCAGTTTTTCCCAGTTGTTCCATTCCCCCCACAGTCCTTCCTGAAGATTAGGCCGCATGCGTCCATCCTGCAGGTTAACCAGGGGTGTTTGCAGATGAAATTTTCCTATCTGAATGTACGAATGATGTTTTTGTGAAAAATAATAACGCAGGTACAGGTCTTCCAGTCTGTCCAGGTCACTGTGGTTATCCGGATCAGTGATATCGAATAATTGAATTTCGTACCGGTTACTAAAAGGCGGATTGGGATGAAGTACGGACGAGGAAACATTATAGATGGTAAAACCGGAGAGACCAATCTGAAAATTTTTTATCACCGGAGAGAAATAGGCCAGTCCACCACCCATGGCCAGTGCGTAGTAGTCGGGAAATTCACCGCGGTTAATTGTGCTCATGAAAAATGAGCGGAAGTGGCCTTCAAACACACCCAGTTTGTGAAGCATGTTACACAGACTGTCATTCTGGGTGCATTGCTCATTGATAATGGCACGTCTTACCGACCAGCTGGGATCCTGATGCTGCGCCCAGGTTGTACCAAACATGGTACTGAACAAAATAATATGTATCCACTTTCTCATTTCTTTGCGGCTGCCTCACTTAACTTCTTGCGTTGTTCAATGATGGGCTTAAAGGGACCGTATTTGTGCTGTTGTTCGCTGAATCCGTCAGTATAAGGACCGAAGGGGTGGTCTACCGGTTTTTGCGAAATATCGGGCCAGTCTTTCGAAATGTCCATGCCCGGCCGCGGCAAGGAGTTGACGTAGGCAGCTATGTGCCAGGCTTCTTCATCGGTAAGTTGTGGTTCTGCATAGGTGGCGCCCAACGGCATGTTGGCCTTGATGTAGCCGGCAAAGCGAGAAAGACGGTACAGGCCCGCACCGGTGTTATAGCTGTGCTCGCCCCATAATGGCGGGTAAGTGTATTCGGTGGCACCTGGATTTTTAACTCCTTCTCCGCTGGCACCATGGCACACGGTGCATTTTTGTTCGTACAAGGATTTACCTTTTACCGGGTCGGCAGGGATATCAAGGTAGGACAGTTCCACCAGTCCGGCGCCCTTGGGCGTCTCTCCTTTAGGAACATCTTTACCCAGCCATTTGATATAGGCCACTATGGCTTTCATTTCGTGCGAATCTTCGGCAAGGGGTTTGCCGTTCAGACTTCGCTCGAAGCAGTCGTTTACTCGCTTTTCAATGGACTCGATTGTTCCTGATCGGGGGCGAAACTTTGGATAGGTGGAGGCCACCGCACTGTAATTGTTGCCGAACGGTTTGGTGCCGGCATCGAGGTGGCAGTTCTGGCAATTCATTCCGTTGCTGATGCGCATCACTTTACCCTGCGGTCCGAGGTAGGCGGCTGTGTGCGCTATCAGCTCTCTGCCATAGCGGATGAGCTTGCCTTCCTCGTTATCCGGTATGGAAGCGGGGTCGGGGGCAGCCCACACATCGGGTGTAACCGGCTTTTGATTATTTTCGGCAGGAATGTTTACCGGCACCCTGGCCATGATTTTTTCAGGTCCGTAAACGGTTATGCCCAGTATGGCGCAGATGAACCCCACCAGGAGCAGCACCAGTAATACGAACAGGTTTATTGCCCGAATGAAAAGCTTAACATCAAGCTGCCGATCCATACTTCAAGCTCTTCGGATGCAGTTAATGCGGGAGTTTTTCGCGCAGCAGTCCGTACACCCAGGTCCCTGCAATGGCGCTGATAAGGGTTATAGTTACCACCAGAAAACCACTGCCAATCTGAGCAAAAAGCGGACCCGGACAGGCCCCTGTAATGGCCCAGCCTAATCCGAACAACAACCCGCCCAGTACATTGCCCCAATGAAATTCTTTTGTGTGGAATACCACGGTTTCACCCTGTACAGTTTTAATGTTGAACTTTTTGATAAGCCATACTGAAATGATGCCCGTGATAACGGCTGTTCCGATAACACCATACATGTGGAAAGAATGCAGCCGGAACATTTCCTGAATACGGTACCAGGATATTATCTCAGCTTTTACAAAAACAATTCCAAATAAAACCCCCACCACGGCATATTTCAGGTTGCTTTTCCATGTTTCGCGGGCAATCTGATCGTTCGGTGCTTCACATTCCAGCGGATGTTCAACAACCACGGGCTGTTCTTCGGTGGTTGAAATGGTGTTGATATTTTGTTTTGTCAAGGTTTCCATAACTAAATTTTATTTCAGGATTTCAGAGTAATTTCATTAACCAGGGAAAGATAAGATGAACCATCAGGAAGCCACCGGCCATAAAGCAACAGGTTGCTACCAGCGATGGCCATTGCAGGGTGGAGAGGCCCATGATGGAATGGCCAGAGGTGCACCCGCCGGCATATCGGGTACCGAAGCCCACCAGAAAACCGCCAATTACAAAGAATACCAGGCCTTTAAGCGAAAAAATGTTTTCTGCACTGAAAATGGAGGCTGGCATCAGTTGATTATCGGTGGTGATATTTAATTCCTTCAGGTCGGCTACTGTTTTTTCGGCAACCTGAATAGGTTCAGGGTTACTGAGAAACTGCGTAGCGACAAAACCTCCAACCAGTATGCCGCCAACAAAGAAGAGATTCCATGCCTCCCTGCGCCAGTTGTACTGAAAGAAGGGGATGCGGGCAGGAAAGCAGGCAGCACAGATGTGCCGGAGCGAAGAGGAAATACCAAAATGCTTGTTGCCCAATAAAAGAAGAGCAGGCACGGTTAAACCGATTAAGATACCGGCCACATACCATGGCCATGGTTGTACAATTGCTTCGAACATACTATCGGGGTTAAAGTTTTAAACAAAAGTAGAAAAACTGACTTTTGTCAGTCGGTAACTTTAGTTACAGATAAAATTAACAATTTAATCAGGCCCGGGCTTAAGAAATTCAGGCGGTTCCTTTCAAAATTTTATTCCAATACAGCCAGGGCAAAACATGTTTTTTGAGTTGATACATGCTCCAACGCTCCTTACTTTGGTCAAAAGGAAAAGTTTCTTTTGGTTGGTTTTGATAGTCGAATTCTGCCAACACCAATTTGCCATAACCGGTTACCAGCGGACAAGAGGTATAACCATCATATTGCTTTACAGCCTTCTTCTTATGCAAAGCTGCAAGCAGGTTTGCTACCAATATAGGTGCCTGCTTTCGGATGGCGGCCCCGGTTTTGGAAGTAGGTAAAGAAGAGGCATCACCAATTGAGAATATATTTGGGTACCGGTTATGTTGCAGGGTATTTTTGTCGATATCCACCCACCCGGTTTCGTTGGCCAGCTTGCTCTTTCTGATAAAATCAGGGGCGCTTTGAGGTGGAGTTACGTGTATCATATCGTAATCGACCCAAACTACGTGATCCTTGTTGCTCTCACCAAAGCCAACAAATTTTGCCCGTTTATTATTACCATCTATTTCTTCGAACCGATAACAAAAGTTTAATTGAATATTGCTGCGTTTACATACCTGTAAGAGGGTCTTCTCATACTTTTCGACTGAAAAAAGCCTAACCCCTCCGCTCCAATACTGAATGTTTGCACTTTGGAGAATTCCTGTTTTGCGAAAATAGTCGGCAGCCAGGTACATAATTTTATGGGGCGCACCACCGCATTTAACGGGTGTGTGGGGATTTACAAAAATTGCATTGCCGCCTTTAAAATTTTTTATGCACTGCCAGGTGTATGGAGCGTACTGAAAGCTATAGTTGGAACACACGCCATTTTTTCCGAGAGTTTCAGGTAGTCCCTTAACTTCGTGCCAGTTTAGTTGAATGCCGGGAGCTACCACCAAAAAGTCATAGGTTAAGTGCTGGCCGCTTTCCAGTTCAATTTTATTTTCTTCCGGGTTCAAGCCGATCACTTTTTCTCTGATCCATTGTGCCCCGGCCGGTATCACTTCAGCCTGGGGGCGTACTGTTTTGTTGATGTCATAGGCTCCGCCACCTACCAAAGTCCAGGCTGGCTGGTAATAGTGATGAGTGGCCGGATCAACAATCACCAGGTCGACACGTTCTTTTCTTAATAACTGTGCAGCAACTGATATGCCGGCATTGCCACCACCTATGATAATTATCTGATAATGACCTTTCATGGATGTAAACTCTGTACACCACGAAGTAGCCTGGCCTATCAAATAATTTCCGTGACTTTTATCACAATAATTAAAACAAAAGCTCTTTACCAAGAATGTAAAACCCCATCACCAGTACAAACCAACCAAAGGCTGGCTTGAGTTTTTCATTGGAAATAAATCGGGTAAGGTAGCTGCCTATCAGAATGCCTGCAATGGCGAAGGCAGAGAACAGCAGCATGAAACTGTAATCAATAGGTTGTCCTGCCCCCAGGTCGCCCGTAAACCCAATGAGCGATTTAAGTGCAATGATGAGCAGGGAAGTACCCACAGCTTGCTTCATGGGCAATCCTGCCAGCAACACCAAAGCCGGGATGATCAGAAAACCGCCACCTGCACCCACCAGTCCTGTGAGGCCTCCCACCAGAAGACCTTCGAGGAAAATGATCAGGTAGTTGGGTGTTGCTTTGCTTTCGCCCGCCTTTTGTTTTGTCGGCCTGATCATCGAAATGCTGGCCATGAGCATGAGCAGGGCAAACAATACCATTAATAACGTTCCTTTGGAAAGCTCCATTGAGCGGATATGAAATACCGGGTCGGGAATAATCGGTACGATAAACTTTCTTACGGCATAAACAGCGATAATAGAAGGAATGCCAAACACGATGGCGGTTCTAAGTTGTACATTGCCAGCGCGAAAGTGGCTGTATGAACCTACCAGACTGGTTAAACCAACTACAAACAGGGAATACGCAGTTGCCAGTACAGGATCGACCCCAAACAAATAAACAAGAATGGGAACTGTCAAAATGGACCCGCCACCACCTATTAATCCGAGCGAGAGACCCATCAGCACAGAGGCTGCGTAACCTAATACTGCCATAATTTTCGGGGGTTTGTTTTATTGTGGCGCAAAGGTAAAGGTAAGCGATGGGGTTCATCCGTAACATTTGTCACAGGTCAAACCGATGAAAAAACTCAGCCCGTGCAACACGGGCTGAGACAATGCAGAAGCTATTAATAAGCAGCGTGCTGAGCCTGCGGGAGCCCGCTGTTACTGATTGGCACCCTTTTTTACAACAATTTTTGCCAGGGCTGCCTCCTTGCCGATTTTTCCGGCCGAATAGTCCTTCAGAACGCTACCTTTTACCGAGAATTCAACCGTGGAGGGGATGCCGCATCCTTGGCATTTGGTCATGCGCACGTTCACAACCAGTTGCTCATCATCGCCCAGGCTTTTCAGCGTGCGTCCGTAGTCAACCATGTTTTCTTTCATTTCTTTTTCAAATTGCGGATACAGTTCCTTTACTTTCTTGTCGCGTGTGGCCTGATCAACGTCTTCCAGTTTTAGGGTGGGCATGTCAAAGCGTTCACCCCGCTGGTTGCTGCTGTACAGGCGCAGATAATACACTACACCAAAATTTTTCAGACGCTCGTAGTACACGTTGTTATCAGAGAAATAAGTTTTTGATAAATCAGAACGGTACAACCGGCTGAGGATGCTCGAAAGCAGTTCCAGGTCGGGCTCGGCTGTGTCGGAAGTTTCTGTGTTAACCACTCTTATGCGGCTCAACATCTGTTCGCGCGTAAGCTTGCCGCTTTGAAACTGGTTCAGATCTCCTTTACTTGCTTCTATTTCAATGAGCATTCTTTTAGGAGCTGACATGAACCGGCTTACCCATATGCGCGGTTGCTCGCCACGGTTGGTGATCAGAATCTTTTCGGTAGCCGGCAGCTGGCTCAGCAGGTCATGATAGTCCAGCAGGAAAATTTGTGCGGCTTCTATTATTTTATCGTTGTACACTTTCTGCAGGCTATCCAGATTCAGTCGGGTACGGAAAGGTTTTCTGCGGTCTTTGATACGGATTTCTTCATCTATTTCCATGTGGATGCGGTTTTCCAGATGTTTATCCATAAATTCCCAATCTCTGCCTATGGCATTGCCATCTACTACAATCTCGTTATCGCCCAACGTGATGGTGAGTGGCGTGGTATAGTTGGCCGGAAAGCGGAAGGTTACGCCATAACCCTCTTGATAGGTTCCTTCTATTTCCAGCGGAAAGAAAGTGCGTTGCGACTGAAACTGTTGCTTGATGAGTGTCTGCAAAACATTTTCAGCTACTGCAATGTCGCGTTCCATCCGTACCGGGTCCATTTTCTGCGCTGAAGCTGAAAGGATTACGCTTGCGCATGCCAGGAAAATAATCGTGTGTTTCATAAGTAATTTTTTTAAGCTTTTTATGCAGCATGTTTAATTTCTTACCTCGCGCACCGGTGCAGCCACTGATGACATGATACCGGTGAGCAACTGGTCGGTTTCCTGTTTATAAAGCTCGGTATTCTGTTCCAGTGCGTTGAGTCGCGCGTAGAGCGACTGCAAATCGTTTTGTCGTTGCTGGTTGATGTACCGGGTGAAGTCTATCAGCATTTCCTCAATAGTTTGCTGCTGCTCGCGTGCCGACAAATTGATAAACTCGCGCATCAGTCGTGCATTTTCGGCATACAAGGCAGCGGTAAACTGCTCCAGTTGTTCATTGCTGATGCGCCCGGGTGGTGTGTGTTTGCCGGCAGCTACAGATGCATTGATCCAGCTGCGTACCTGCTGTTCGGTGAGGTTTGTCTCGCTGGCTTTTTCAGTATTTTCGCGCAGGGCCTGTTCAATCATCACACGCACCTGGTCGGCTGTGAGGAGCGATGCAGCAGCGGGCTCCTGTGTTTTTCCAAAGCTGATGCGCAACTCATTCTCCGACCAGCTTATGCGCGTGCCGGTAAGCCATCCGCTTACCAGTATGATGGCAACAGAGGCAGCAACCGCCAGCAGCGTACGGATAATCCTGGCATCGGCTTTATGCTGAGGCAGTGCACCGGCCAGGACCGGAATAATCACCTCCTTGTCGGGAATTGCTGAAAGTTTTTTGCGCACTTCCCGAAGTGCAAGCAGTTCAGATTCGGCTTCGGGATTACCGGCAAGGTATTGTTCTACCTGCTCCTTTTCAGCTTCGCTCACTTCGCCATACAGATAGGCTATCAGCAGGCTTTCGGGAATGTTTTTTTCAGTTTTCATCGCTGAGCAATTCAAGGGTGATGTTTCGTTTTTGCAGTATTTTTTTCAGGGCGGTGAGTCCATAATACAGCCGTGACTTGGCCGTATTTTCCGAAATGTTCAGCACTTCGGCTATTTCGCGGAATTTCAGTCCTTCATACTCCTTCATAATAATTACTTCGCGTTGTTCATCGCTCAATTCTTTCAGGCACACTTGCATCAGTTCGGCCAGTTCCTGCCGGGCGTATTCCCTTTCGGGGCTTTCCTGCCGTTGAACGGATTCTTCCCAAGTGGCCGACTCATCGCTCACAAGCTGATCGTTCGCGTTCAGCGAAAAGATCTTCTCTTTCTTCAGCTTCCGTATTTCTTCACGGCACTGGTTAACGGCTATGGTGTACAACCAGCTTTTGAAGCGGGCCACATCCTGCAGGGCCGGAAGGTTACGGTACATGCTGATGAATGTTTTCTGTGCTGCTTCCATGGCCAGGTCGTGGTCCATAAAAAATTTGTAGCAATAGTTGTAAATGCGCCTATACCAAATTTCCACCAGTTTGCCCTGGGCGTGTTCGTCTCCGTTACGGGCTTTTATCAGCGTATCGGTGTGCATCATGCCTTCGGGCCGGCTTTGGTAGTTCATGGAGGGCTGCAGTTCCGCAGTTAAGATGGCAATGAAGGTAAAAAAGTTTTATGGTAGCGGTGTTCTTTTTGAACGACCCGCAACCTGGCCTTATTTTAGCGCCTTTATGAGCAGGCTCATTTCAGCTGCTATCCGGTATATTCCGCGCACGGCTTTACAGCGCATGGCCAGGCCTGTGCTGCAAGCGGTAGGCTTGTTTTATCGCGGCCAGTCGGTGCACTGTCCGGTGTGTGGCGCTTCTTTTCGTAAGTTCTTGCCTTACGGCCGCCTGCGCTCCCGATCCAATGCACTGTGCCCGAACTGCCTGTCGCTTGAACGACACCGGCTTATCTGGCTGTATCTCAAAGAACGTACGGATTTTTTCCGGAAACCGTTGAAGGTGCTGCACATTGCTCCGGAAGCTTGTTTTATCCGGCCTTTTGAAAAACAACACGGTGCACATTATATAACAGCCGACCTGGATTCGCCATGGGCCAAGGTAAAGATGGACATTCAGTCCATGCCCTTTGCCGAAAACAGTTTTGATGTGGTGCTGTGCAACCATGTGCTGGAACACGTGAATGACGACCTTGTTGCGTTGCGCGAAATCAGCCGCGTACTAAAGCCGGGCGGATTTGCCATACTGCAGGTTCCTTTTTTTGCGCCTGTGCCTGAAGTTACCTTTGAAGATCCCACCATCACCTTGCCAGCGGAAAGAGAAAAGTATTATGGGCAGGCAGACCATGTGCGCAGATACGGAAAAGATTACTTAAGCCGGATTGCTGCTGCGGGCATGCGGGCAGAAGAAGTGCCTTTTGGTGCAGAGCTGGGTGAAGAAGTTTGCCGCAGGCACGGACTGGTAGCAGGCGAGAAAATTTACATCGGAAAGAAATGAAAGAGAAGCAACTGGCGGTACTGTTTGACATGGACGGGGTAATAGCCGATACCAATCCGTTTCATAAAACCGCCATCCGGAAGTTTTGCGAAAAGTATGGCTTCAAACTTACGGAAGATGAACTGAAACAGCGTATTTACGGACGTACCAATAAAGACTGGATCACAGCTTTGTTTGGCAAACTCACAGACGAAGAGTTGATGCGTTATGCCGATGAAAAAGAAGAGCTGTTCAGAAAACTGTATGAACCATTTGTAAAGCCGGTTGACGGACTGATGGAATTTATGCATGAGCTGGCCAAAGCTGGTATTCCTGCCGTACTTACCACGTCAGCGCCTCCTGCCAATGTCCAGTTTCTGATGGGGCATATTCCGGTAAAGCATCATTTTAAAATGATTCTGGATGAGCGTTCGGTAACCAACGGTAAGCCCCATCCGGAAATTTATCTGAAGGCAGCGGCTGCACTGCAACTGCCCAACAACCAATGTGTTGTTATTGAAGATTCGCTGTCGGGAGTGCAGGCAGGCAAAGCAGCCGGTTCAAAAGTAATCGGCATCACAACCACCCATTCATCCGATGAGCTGGCCGGTGCCGATTGGATAGCTGATAATTTTTTGCAGCTTTCGGTTAAAGACCTGTATCGCCTGGTGGATTAGCCCAGTTTATCCAGCACATCCATTACTTCGCGCACATGCTTGCGGCTGGCTTCCAGCAGGGCACGTTCTTCGGCATTCAGGTCCAGCTCAATGATTTTTTCAATGCCGTTTTTACCCAGGATAACGGGCACGCCCAGGTAGCAGTCTTTAATGCCATACTCACCTTCCAGCTTTACACAAACCGGAAATACCCTGCGTTGATCTTTAACAATGGCTTCTACCATTTGTGCTGTGGCCGAGCCGGGCGCATACCATGCCGAAGTGCCCATGAGTTTCACCAATTCGCCACCTCCTACTTTGGTGCGCTCGAGGATAGCGTTCAGTTTGTCGCGGTCAATCAGCTCGGTAACCGGAATGCCGGCTACGGTGGTGTAACGCGGCAGCGGTACCATGGTGTCGCCATGCCCGCCCAGCAGCATTGCCTGAATGTCTTTGGGCGAAATATTCAATGCCTCGGCCAGGAAGGCCCGGTAGCGGGCCGTGTCCAGAATACCGGCCATGCCAAACACGCGTGTGCGCGGCAGTTTGGAGGTGAGGTGGGCCTGGTAAGTCATTACATCCAATGGGTTCGACACTACGATAATGATCGCATCGGGCGAATATTTGATGATATTTTCGGTAACTGATTTTACGATGCCGGCATTGGTGCCAATCAGGTCATCGCGGCTCATACCCGGTTTTCGGGGCAGGCCGGATGTGATCACCACCACATCCGAGTTGGCCGTCTTGCTGTAATCGTTGGTTGAGCCGATGGTGCGGCTGTCGTACAGGTCAATCGGGGCCTTTTGCCAGATGTCGAGGGCCTTGCCTTCGGCCAGGCCTTCTTTGATGTCAACCAGAACAATTTCATTGGCCACTTCGCGGTAGGCCAGCACATCGGCACAGGTGGCGCCTACATTACCGGCACCTACTACAGTTACTTTCATGGTGAATAATTTTTTTGTTTGACAATAAGCCCAGCCGGGCAAAACGGCCGGCAATTTATCAATAGCCGGGGCAAAGAAAAAAGGATGTCAGCTAAAATATGGGTTCAGGGTAAGGCGGATAGCCCTGGTGGTTTGCGGTGTGATTTTAAAGCGGTCGTCAATGCGGTAGCCCACCACCCAGGCTATTTGGCCGGCGGATTCCAGCACGGTAATGCGTTTTTTTTCCGGTAACGAGATTTTATTGTCGATCAGGAAGTCACTGATTTTTTTGCGGTGATGCATGCCAAGCGGATAAAAATAATCACCGGGCTTCCATGTGCGCCAGCGCAACGGATATTCCAGCTTGGCGGCATCGAGTATAGCCGCAACAGGTTGTGCAGGCCGCTCATTGACGTTTGCGGGGCTGAAAGTGAGTTGCATTTTACCCATGGTAACCTGTTGTTGTCCTTCTTCGATCAACACTTCCTCAGGAGATCCCTGATGCGGAGAAATAATCAGGGCATCGCGGTCAACGGTAAGCTGATGAGAAGAACCTAAAAATTTTTTACCCGGTTGCTCATGGATGGCTTTGAGTATGTTGCCGCAGGTTGCGTAGTTAAATCCATACGGTTCAATCAGCTTATACAAAATATAGGGGTGAAAATGCTCACGGAAAATTTCCTTTGAAAGGATAATATCCTGTTGCTTGCTTAGAAAAAATTTTTCCCGCAGCATACCAAGTACCCATTGCTGAAGATGAAGTGTACCCATCAGTTTTTCCATGCTTCGTGCTGCATTTTCTTCCCAGGAGGGATTGAGGTGTTCAAAATGCGGCAGCACATGGTGACGCAGGTAGTTGCGCATATAGGCATCGGAGGCATTGCTGGAGTCTTCACGCCAGTGAATACCTTGTGCCTCCGCGTAGGCTTCTACTTCTTTTCGCGTGGCAAACAGCAACGGCCGGATGATAGCATGGTGTTTAACGGGAATACCGGCCAGGCTTTCAGCCGAAGCACCGTGAAGAAAATTCATCAGAAAAGTTTCGGCCGAATCGGTAAGGGTATGGGCGGTGGCTATTGCCGAAAAATTTTCTTTTTCCAGCAGTTCATCAAACCACGCATAACGCAGCTCGCGGGCAGCCATTTGTATGGAAATGCCGTTTTGCTGTGCATAATTTTTGGTGTCGAACCTGCGGTTGTAGAACGGCAAGTGGTGCCTTGCGCAGTAATCCTGAACAAACCGCTCATCATTATCCGATTCATTGCCGCGCAGGCCGAAGTTGGCATGTGCAACACCCAGACCTGAGTATCCTGCCATGCGAAACAAGTGCAGCATGGTCATGGAATCCATGCCACCACTCACAGCCAGCAAAATTCTTTGGGGCGGTGTGCAGAGCTGGTGCTGTTCAATATGTGCCAGGAACCGCTGCAGCATGCCGCAAAGATACCAAAGGCTGGTTCGGTTTTTGATTAATTTTGGCAGCTTATGATGCGTGCACTTACGTTATTGTTGTTCATGGCCACGGCATCGGTGTGGGCACAAAACCGCATTACGCTGAAACAGGCCGACCAGTTGCGCGGGGGCAGGCGCGGTGAGGAGCGCTTTGATCGGGTAATCGGCAATGTGGTATTTGTGCAAAACCGCACCACCATTTACTGCGACTCGGCCCTGTTTTTCCGCTCGGCCAACCGGGTGGAAGCCTACGGCAACGTGCGCATCACCGATGGCGACTCGGTAACTATTACAGCGGTGCGTGGCGAATATGACGGCAATAACCGCCTGGCCAAACTTCGTCAGCGGGTAGTTTTTACCAAACTAAAAACAGCAACGCTCTATACCGATTATCTGGACTTCGACCGCGAACGCAACGAGGCCCGTTACTTCAATGGCGGAAAACTGGTTGACAGCATTAACGTGCTCACCAGCCGGAAAGGTTATTACGATCTTAACAACAACATGGCGTCTTTCAAGCGCGATGTGGTGGTAACAAATCCGGATTACACCATGACATCCGACAGCCTGCAGTATAATTCGTCCACTAAAATCATATACTTCCGCACAGCCACCACCGTTACAGACAAAGACAACAACAAAGCCATTTACGAAGGAGGCGAATACGATACCAGGACGAGGCAATCGGCATTGGCACGCGGCATGGCTGAGACACAGTCGTACAGCGTAAAAGGAGATCGGATTTTTCTGGACGACCTGCGCAGGTTTTACCGGGTGCGCGGCAACGTGGTGATGGTATCAAAAGAAGAAAATCTCACCATCTACGGTGATGAATCTGTGTTGGATCGAAGAAACAATCTCAGTAAAGTGTATGGCAATGCCTGGTTGGCCAAGGTGGTGGAAGAAGGAGACACATTGTTTCTCTCGGCCGACACGCTGGTTAATATCGATCACCCGGAAGCGGATAAAAAACGTCTTCTGGCTTATCATCATGTAAAGATTTGGAAAACAGATATGCAGGGTATAGCCGATTCGGTAGAATATCGCCAGGCCGACTCGATGCTGTACTTTTACCGCAGTCCGGTGTTGTGGACGCAGGGCAATCAGATGCTGGCCGACACGATTGCCATGCTGATTGAACGCGGCCAGATCAGCAAGGTCTATCTCACCTCCAATTCGTTTGTTGTTTCGGTCGATACCTTAAAAAATTACAACCAGATGAAAGGAAGGAGAATGACCGCCCACTTTCGCGACCAGCAACTAAGTCATGTAGTCGTTGACGGGAACGGGGAGAGCCTGTTTTTTGCACTGGATGATAAAACCAATGCCTTTATCGGCATGAACAAGATCATCTGCAGCAACATCACCATCCGGTTCAAAGATGGGGTAGCCGACAACGTAACCTTTTATGTGAAACCCGAGGCAGAATTTATCCCCCCGCACGAACTGGTAAAGGAAAAGACACGGCTCAAAGGGTTTGTATGGCTGGGCGATACCCGGCCCGGGCGGGCCGATGTGGTGAAACAAAACAACCGGGCGCCCTAATTGCCAATGTGCTATATTTGCAGGCTTATGCGCTTATTCTGGGTTTTCATAGCGGTTCTGGCACTTGCTTCCTGCAGCAAATTCAGGAAAATAGAGAAAAACCCCGACTGGCGGGTAAAGTTTGAAGCCAGCCAGAACTACTTCGCCAAAAAAGATTATTACCGGGCTTCGGTGCTGCTCGAGCAGATTATGCCCATAATCCGCGGCCTCCCCGAAGCCGAAAAGGCACAGTTTACCCTGGCCTATTGCCATTACCATCAAAAACTTTATCTGCTGGCTTCCGAGCAATTCAAATCGTTTTACGAAACCTACGGGCGCAGCACCCTGGCCGAAGAGGCGCGCTACATGTATGCTTATTCATTATACAAGTCATCGCCCGGCCCCAATCTGGATCAATCCGAAAGCATAGAGGCGATGACTTCCATGCAGGAATTTCTGAACCGTTATCCGCGCAGCAAGTACCGCGATCAGGCCCTGGAGGTAATCAACACGATACAACTGCGGCTGGAGGAAAAGGGTTTTTCCAATGCCAAGCAGTACCTGAAGCTGCGTTATTACAAAGCGGCCATTGTGGCACTGGAAAATTTCACGCGGAACTTCCCCGATTCCCGTTATGTTGAAGAGGCGCATTTCCTGATCATGGTATCGGAATACAAGCTGGCCGAACAGAGCATTCAGGCGCGGCAGCGGGAGCGTTATCAGGAAGTGGTAAACGACTACCTGCAGTTTGTTGATCGCTATCCGGAAAGTCCCTTCTTAAAGGAAGCGGAGCGTTATTATTCGGAGAGTCTTGAGAAACTTGGAAAACTTAAAAATGTAAATACGTAAAACTATGGCAGTACAAACATCTGTTATTACCCGCGATCTGGATAAACTCACTGCGCCCACGGGCAACATATATGAAACCGTGGCCATTATTTCGCAACGGGCACGCCAGGTAGCTACTAACCTGAAGGAAGAACTCAATGCCAAGCTGGCTGAATTTGCCACTACCGTGGATAACCTGGAAGAGATTTTCGAAAACCGCGAACAAATCGAGATCTCTAAATTTTACGAACGCATGCCCAAGCCTACAACCATTGCCACGGAAGAATTCCTGGAAGGCAAGCTGAACTTCCGTTACCGCGGGGAGGATGAACCACTGGATACCAAAGCCTAATTCTTTTGTTTCATGCTGTCCGGTAAGCGCATAGTATTAGGTGTAACGGGCAGCATCGCTGCGTATAAGTCGGCTGTACTTACCCGTCTGCTCATTAAAGCAGGGGCCGAGGTGAGGGTAGTCATGACTCCTTCGGCCCATGATTTTATCACTTCGGTTACGCTGGCCACGCTGTCGAAGAATCCGGTACTCACGGAGTTTGTTAAAGACAAAAGTGGCCAGTGGAACAACCACGTGGAAACGGGGCTATGGGCCGATGTGATCGTTATTGCACCGGCAAGTGCCAATACTGTAGCAAAGATGGCCCGGGGTATTTGCGACAACCTGCTGCTGGCCGTGTACCTGTCGGCACGTTGCCCGGTGGTGGTGGCACCTGCCATGGACCTGGATATGTTGCAGCATCCCTCTGCGCAGGAAAATCTTTTGCGCCTGAAAAATTTTGGCAACCACATCATTGAGCCTGTATATGGAGAGCTGGCCAGCGGGTTAACCGGCACGGGCCGTATGGCCGAGCCGGAAGAGATTGTGCAGTGGCTGGAAAATTTTTTTTTCGCATCGCTTCCACTGAAAGGTAAAAAGGCGCTGGTAACGGCCGGACCCACCTACGAAGCCATTGATCCCGTTCGTTTTATCGGTAATCATTCGTCAGGCAAAATGGGATTTGCCATTGCTGAGGCGCTGGCAGCATCGGGTGCTGAAGTAACCCTTATTACCGGCCCCACGGCCCTGCAACCTCACCACAGCACCATCCGCCAATTGCGTGTAACTTCAGCCGAAGAGATGCATGCCGCTGCAGTTCAGATTTTCCCTGAAACCGACATTGCCGTGCTGGCTGCAGCCGTGGCCGATTATAAGCCGAAAAGCAAGGCCGAACAGAAAATTAAAAAACAAACCGACAGCCTGGTGATTGAGTTGGTGAAAACCCACGACATCGCGCAGTCGCTTGGCTCAATGAAGAAAAACGGCCAGCTGATTGTTGGCTTTGCCCTGGAAACAGAAAATCAAAAGGAAAACGCCATCCGGAAGCTGCAGGCAAAAAATTTTGACTTCATTGTATTGAATTCGCCCAATGATGAGGGGGCGGCCTTCGGACATGACACCAATAAAATAACCATCATCGATCGCTCGTTACACGAACAAGCCTTTGACCTGAAGAGCAAGAAGGAAGCTGCAAATGACATTGTGAATGCTATCATTGACCGATTGCATGCGTAAGATTTTTACCTTGGTGGCTTTACTGATAGCTGCGGAAGCCAGGCCTCAGGAACTGAACTGTGTGGTAACCATCAATGTTGGCCCACGGGTGCGCACCACCGATCAGAATGTTTTCAGGGACATGAAGAATGCCATTCAGCAGTTTCTCAATTCGCGCAAATGGACCAACGACACCTACGCTCCGCACGAGCGCATCAACTGCAGCTTCCTGATCAACATCAACGATATGCCAACCATTGGGGTGTTTAATGCCTCTGTACAGATACAGGCTGCCCGGCCGGTATATAACACCACTTATACCAGTCTGATATTCAACTTTGCCGATCGCGAGTGGGACTTTGAATATGTGGAGTCGCAGCCGCTGGAGTTTAACGACAACACCTACATAACCAACCTTACATCCATGCTGGCTTTTTATGCCTATATGATCATCGGCATAGATAATGACACGTTCAGTGAGTTGGGCGGAAATCCGCAGTTTCAGCGAGCCCTGCAAGTGGTCAATAATGCACAGACATCCAACCGCAATGGCTGGCAACCCACCGGCAGCAACCGCAATCGCTACTGGCTGGTAGAGAATTATCTGAACCCGCAGTTCACCGAGATTCGCAGGGCCATGTACCGCTACCACCGCCTGGGCATGGATACCTTCGAAAAAGATCCGGACAACAGCCGGCAGGTTATACTGGACTGCCTGAAGAGCATTAAGAAGGCGCGCGACATCAACCCCAATGCAATAATTGTTATTTCATTTTTTGATGCCAAGACGCGCGAGCTGGCCAATATCTTTTCGGAAGGGCAACTGCCCGTCAGGCGCGAAGCCTACGATTTGATTGTGGCCATGGATCCATCTAACCAGGCGGGGTACGAGAAAATTATCCGCAACTGAAAACCGGGTATTCACACCTGCTTGTCTGATGCCAAATTGCTAATTTGGGCGGCAACATGCTCAGGCATCTTCTCATCAAAAACTATGCGCTTATCCGGCATCTGGAGTTCAGTCCATCGGCTCACCTCAACGTTATCACAGGCGAAACCGGTGCGGGCAAGTCTATCATGCTGGGTGCCATCGGTCTGCTTACCGGCAACCGTGCCGATACCCGCGTGCTGTGGAATGAGCAGGAAAAATGCGTCACCGAAGGAACCTTCGATATCCGCACCTACGGGCTGCAGCAGTTTTTTGAAGAAGAAAATCTGGATTATGCCGACCTGACCATTATCCGAAGGGAAATCAGTCCGGGTGGTAAATCGCGGGCCTTTGTTAATGATACTCCGGTTAATCTTGATGTGTTAAAGCGGCTGGGAAGCCGCCTGCTCGACATACATTCCCAGCACGAAACGTTGGAACTGGGCAACCTGAAGTTTCAGCTCAGGCTGGTCGATGCTTTTGCCGCGCATGGCAATTTGTTAAAGCATTATGCCGATGCCTGGACGGCTTACACCTCATCACGGGATCACCTTCAGCAGCTCGTTGCAAAAGCAATGGCTCTGCGTCAGGAAGCAGATTTTATAAACTTCCAGCTGGACGAACTGAAACGTGCAGCGCTGGAAGAGGGTGAGCAGGAGAAATGGGAAGCCGAGCTGAAAATCATGGAGCATGCCGAAGAAATAAAAAGCAAACTGCAGGGTTTGCTGGTTTCATTAAGTCAATCGGATTATGCTGCACTGAACAGTTTGCACGAAGCCCGGCAGGTATTGCAGTCCATATCCGCCTATGCAAAAGACTATGATGATATTCTGCAAAGGCTGATAAGTGTATATACAGAACTGGACGACATTGTTGCCGACCTGGAGCGGATGGATGAGCGTGTGGAGTACGATCCGCATCGGGCAGAGCAGCTTACCGGGCGGCTTGACCTCATTTACCGCCTTCAGCAAAAGCATCGTGTTCACTCTGTTGCTGAGTTATTGCAAATTCAGCAGGATCTGGAAGTAAAAGCCGGTACCATTGCCAACCTGGATGAAGCGCTGGCCGAAGCGCAACAGCAGTATGCCGAAGCAGAGCAGCACCTGCAGGAGGCCGCATCACAGCTAAGCGCCTCGCGAAAAAAAGCGTTTGACCCCTTATGCAAACAGATAGTGAGGTTGCTGGCCGAGGTGGGAATGCCCGAGGTCAGGTTATCGGTTGAGCATACCATTACCGAAGCTGGGCCGAATGGCACCGATCGCATTGAGCTGTTGTTCAGTGCCAACAAAGGCATGCCGTTGCGGCCCCTCAGCCAGGTGGCCAGTGGTGGCGAGTTTTCGCGGCTTATGTTTGCCGTGAAGTATGTGATGGCCGAAAAAAGCGAGATGCCCACGCTTATCCTGGATGAAATTGATACAGGTGTGTCGGGTGAAACCGCGGTAAAGCTGGCCCGACTGATGCAGCAGATGTCGAAAAAGCATCAGCTCATAGCCATTACTCATCTGCCGCAGATTGCGGCCCGCGCCGATACACATTTTGAGGTGTACAAGGAAAGCTACCAGTCGCGCACGGTAAGTGCAGTGCGTCAGCTTTCGCCCGGCGAACGCGTTGATGCGATTGCAAAAATGATAGCCGGTGAAAAGCCTACGGCAGCAGCTCTTGCAAATGCCAAGGAATTATTGCAGGAAGCCGGTGTTTAAACTGAAGCCATGGCCAGAATTACCATTACCCTTCCCGAAAAATTTTCTTTCAGGTGCGAATTGCCTGTTCGTGTTTCCGACCTGAATTATGGCGGGCATGTAGGCAATGATGCCATACTCACATTGATGCAGGAAGCGCGGGTGTTGTATTACCGAAAGCTTGGTTTTGTGAGCGAGATTCAACTTCATGGCCCGGTAGGACAGATCATTGCCGATGCGGCTGTGGTGTATAAATCGGAAGCATTTCTGGGTGATGTGCTGGTAGTTGAAATGGCAGCAGGCGATTTTACCCGTGCCGGTTTTGATTTGTACTACCGCATCACCAATCGCGACACCGGCAGGGAAGTAGCGCTGGGCAAAACGGGTGTTGTCTGCTTTGATTATAACCTTCGTAAAGTAGTCAGCATCCCTGAACCGGTTCGTCATGCACTGGCCGGATAAATCTTTTGGTATCAGCTGTCCGTAAAGAAAGGTGCAATTTTATTTACTTGGCGCGGTGAATAAATCCGGTAACTATTTTTTTGCCTACCTGGCCTTAACCACAGTAAGCATTATCTGGGGAACAACCTACCTGGTGCTGCGCATGGGTGTGTTGGAGTTCCCCCCGTTTCTTTTTACGGCAATCCGGCAGGTTATTGCAGGAGTCTTGCTGCTCACGCTTTTACTGATCCTGCGCACACCCCTGCAACTTTCAGGGCGCTATATTTTGCACCAGTCGGTTGCCGGATTTCTTCTGATTACGCTGGGCAACGGACTGGTGGCCTGGTCTGAAGTGCACATACCCAGCGGGGTGGCAGCGGTGCTTTGTTCATCCCTTCCGGTTGCAGTTATTCTTATTAACCTGGTGATTTTTCGCGAACGGCCCGGAGGCATCATCATTGCCGGAACTTTATTAGGACTTGCGGGCATGCTGCTGATGTTTTCAGAGCACCTGACCGAGCTCGGGCTGTTGGAATACAGACTGGGCATTGTTCTGACGCTGGTAGCGGTACTGAGCTGGGCAACGGGAAGCATCTGGCTGAAAAACAAACATCAGCAATCCAATCCATTTGTAAATGCCGCTCTTCAGATGCTGGCAGGAGGCTTATTCTGCCTGCTGTTGAGCCCCCTGGTGGATAGTTGGGAAAAAGTTACGTGGACTCACACCACCTTTTTTGCATTGGCTTATCTGATCTTATTTGGATCGTTGCTGGCGTATGCCAGTTACCTCTATGCTTTACGTAAGTTGCCTGTTTCGGTAGTGTCGTTGTATGCTTATATTAATCCGGTGGTAGCTGTGGTGCTGGGCTGGTTGGTGCTGGACGAGAAACTTAACCTGCGGATAGTCCTTTCTATTGCCATTGTGCTGGCCGGCATTTTTCTGGTTAACCGCGGACACTATTTTTTCCGTGCAACGGAAAAGAAAAGTTCGTAGTCATTCAATGAGTCTTTCTTTAATAATTATTACTTTTCCCGTAAAACACCGGCATGAATCCTGCATCCATACCTGTTCAATACACCGCACATCCGCGTTTGTCTGAGATAGATTTTACCAGGCTGGAGTTTGGTAAATTTATTTCTGATCACATGCTTCTTTGCACCTGGCGCAACGGGCAATGGCACCATCCTGAAATTGTTCCATATGGTCCTATTTCATTTACCCCGGCCATGCTGGCGCTGCATTACGGGCAGGCTGTGTTTGAAGGCATGAAAGCCTACCGGATGAGCAACGGGGCCATCAATTTGTTTCGGCCGCACAAACATGCCGAGCGCTTTAACCAGTCGTTGCACCGCATGGCGATGCCAACTATGAGCGAAGAATTTTTTATTGCTTGCCTGCATGCGTTGCTGGTAGTGGATCGGAACTGGGTGCCGGAGCAGGAGGGCAGCTCGCTTTACCTCAGGCCGGTGGTGTTCGCTACCGAGCAACGGCTGGGTTTGAAAATATCGGATGAATACCTGTTTGCCATTCTCAGCGGGCCGGTGGGTCCGTATTTCAACAAGCCTATCCGGGTGAAAGTGGAGGAACACTATGTGCGTGCGGTCGAGGGTGGTACGGGTTATGCCAAATGCGCCGGTAATTACGGAGGGGCTTTTTATCCTACCCGGCTGGCACGTGAAGCCGGCTACGACCAGGTGTTGTGGACCGATGCCTGCGAACACCGATATATTGATGAATCGGGTGCGATGAATGTGATGTTTGTAATAAATGGAAAACTCATAACCCCGCAGCTTACCAGTGCTATACTCGATGGTGTAACCCGCGATTCCATCTTAACCCTTGCACGTGAAGAAGGGATTGAGGTAGAGGAAAACAGAATTTCTGTTGATGAGCTGATCGATGCGTTTGAAAACGGCACCATTACCGAAGCTTTTGGTGCCGGCACAGCTGCGGTGATTGCGCCCATTGCCACCATCGGCATACACGGAAAAGATTACAACCTGCCACAGTTGCAGTCGAATTCGGTGCAGGAGCGCATCAGAAAAAAACTTTACAATATACGCTACGGTATCGAAGCAGATGTACACGGATGGAATTACGTTATTGCCTGACCTTACAAACCGGTTATTTTTTTCTGCGGGTCAGTAGCTGTTCCTTTTCAACCAAAGCTTCCAGCGTATCACGTTTCAGCATTTCCACGGTGGCGTTGCGCACCTGAAGAAAAGCATGACGGATGCTGCAGGTTGTTTCATCTTCGCATTCCTTGCATGGTTCATAGAATTTATAGGTGGCACAGGGTACTGCCGCAATGGCGCCATCGAACAGGCGGACCACTTCGGCCAGGTTTATTTCGCCCGGCTTTCTTCTTAAGTAATAGCCTCCGCCCTTACCCGCTTTGCTACCCAGCATGCCGGCATGCTTCAGCTCGAGCAGAATGGTTTCCAGAAATTTTTTGGGAATGTGGCAGGCCTCCGATACTTCGCGGATAAGATATTTGTCGCCCGGTCTGCGGGCCATATAAACCAAAGCATGGATGGCATACTTGCATTTTTTAGAAAGCATGGCAGCCGAAATTTAGGTTTTTTCCTTACACTTGCCGGAAAGTTCAGCCGGGGTAGCTCAGGGGTAGAGCAGCTGATTCGTAATCAGCAGGTCGTGAGTTCAAATCTCATCCCCGGCTCCGGGTTCTGTCCTGCCTGAGGTTTTATTCCGGGCCGGGTTTCATTTATTTTGCATGCGATGGTAAAATTTCTTCTTGTTCTGGCAGGCGGGGCAGCCGGCTCGCTGGCGCGCTATGTGTTGTCAGGTTTTGTGCAAACCAGAACTGCGCAGCTGTTTCCGTGGGGAACTCTTACCGTGAACCTTGCCGGTTGTTTTCTGGCAGGATTGTTATGGGGCTTGTTCGAGGAAGGTACCCTGGCACCTCAATGGCGGATTTTTGTTTTTATCGGCATCCTGGGCGGCTTTACTACCTTCTCGACCTATGCTCTCGAAACAATCAACCTGCTGCGCGATGGTGAATGGAAAACTGCCCTGATCTCCCTATTCCTCAACAACGCAGGCGGTATACTGCTGGTGTATGCCGGTATGTTGCTGGCCAGGTATGTCGTAAGCTTAATCAGATAACCATGAAACTACCGGAAAACGGACTTTTGCTGCGTGTTTTTATTGGTGAGTCAGATCAGACCCCAGACGGGCCGTTGTATGAAGCCATTGTAAAAAAAGCACGCGAACTCAACCTGGCCGGGGCTACCGTGCTGCGGGGGATCATGGGTTTTGGTGCAGAAAGCCGCATTCATACGGCCAAACTGCTGCGGCTGTCGGAAGATTTGCCAATTGTTGTGGAAATTGTGGATACGGAAGACAACATCAACCGGCTGATGCCTTACCTTGATGAGCACGTGAAAGAAGGGCTTATCACCATGGAAAAAGTGCAGGTAATTAAATACCGGCACCGGAAAAGCTGAGCAGTACAAATTTTCAGAAAAGGTTATTACTTTTGCCTCCCCGTTGCCGAAGTGGTGAAACTGGTAGACACGCACGTTTCAGGGGCGTGTGGCGCAAGCTGTGTGGGTTCGAATCCCACCTTCGGCACTCCTGCCCAGGTGGTGAAATTGGTAGACACACTACTTTGAGGGGGTAGCGCCCGAAAGGGTGTGCTGGTTCGAATCCAGTCCTGGGCACTATTTTCTACTTCCGGCCGGGAAGGCTAGTTAATATTTCTGTTGATTTTTCCTTGCGTTTTGTGTGAATTGCCCCGTAAAATATCAGGCTGTAAAACAACGTCAGCGTGGTAAAAATCACATACACCATAAATCCCTCCTCATTGAAGAAACAAATTTTGCAACGGTAAACAGATCATCAGAAATGAACTGAACCTGTCCGGCACAGATGTAAGATTTTGTGTCTTTTTGACCTGCAGTGGTTTCATTTTTCAGAACACACGGTAAACCTCTAACCAAAATGTATATTGCAACCCTTAACAGGCCATTATGAAATACTATCTTCTTCTTCTCCTGCTTGCCTTTTACGGCTTCGCTTCGGCCCAGCAAAGCACCCTTCATACCGACAGTGCTGCCCGTATGCGCGACTGGTTTCTGCGCGACCCCGAAACCGACCTGCTGCAGGGGGTAAGTGCCGAAAGGGCTTATCAAACCCTTCTGAAAGGCCGTCCCTCCCGAACTGTTGTGGTGGCAGTTATTGATTCGGGTGTGGATATTTTTCATGAAGATCTGAAGGATGTGATTTGGGTAAATGAAAAGGAAATACCAGGAAACGGTGTGGATGACGACCGCAACGGCTATGTGGATGATGTGCACGGATGGAATTTTATTGGAGGACCCCAAGGCAACGTAAATGAAGATACCTATGAACTTACCCGCGAATACGTTCGGCTTAAAGCAAAATATGCCGGGGCTGATGAGAAAAAAATTCCCAAAAAGTTGCGTGCCGAATTTGCCTATTGGAAGGAAATTGATACCAAATTCCAGCAGCGCAAAAAGGAAGTAACTGAACAATACCTGCTTTATAATTCTTTCTATAAGAACCTTGCCATTTCCAATGACACGCTGAAAAAAATATTTGGCCTGAAACAGGTTACACCCGCCTTTATTGACACACTTAAGCCGCGCACCCCGGTTGTGGCATTTGCGCGTTATCAGATGCAGATACTTTTTCAGAACATGGGCCCTGAACTGAACCCCGATGAAGCCCTGAGCGAACTGAATGAAGCCGTTCGCTATTATGAGGTACAGGCCCTGTATGGTTACAATGAAAATTTTGATCCACGCAGCATAGTAGGCGATGATTATAACAATTTAAATGAACGGCATTATGGCAATGCCGATGTAAAAGGTCCGGACGCAGACCACGGCACACACGTGGCGGGTATAATTGCAGCCAACCGCAATAATGAAATTGGTATCAAAGGCATAGCCGAAAAGGTGAAAATCATGCCCATTCGTGCGGTGCCCAACGGTGATGAGCGCGATAAAGATGTGGCCAACGCCATCTTCTATGCCGTTGACAATGGCGCGCACATTATCAATATGAGCTTTGGCAAAAGTTACTCACCGCAAAAAGAAATTGTTGACAAGGCCGTGCGCTATGCCGAATCGAAAGGGGTGCTGCTTGTTCATGCAGCAGGAAATGATGGCAAAAATGTTGATAAGACACCCAGCTATCCTTCGCGTTTTTACAAAGATGGTACTGAATGTAAAAGCTGGATTGAAGTAGGAGCTTCCGGTTGGGGGGCCAATGAAAATTTCGTAGCATCTTTTTCCAACTATGGAAAGAAAACCGTGGATTTTTTCTCGCCAGGAGTGCATATCTATTCTTCCATCCCGGAAAATCAATACAAGTTCAACGATGGTACCAGCATGGCCAGTCCGGCAACGGCCGGTGTTGCGGCCTTGCTCATGTCGTATTTCCCTTCGCTCACCGCTGCCGAAGTGAGGCAGGTTTTGCGTCAGTCATCGCGTAAATTCGATAACCTGAAGGTGGTCCGCCCGGGTTCTTCTGAACAGGTGCCTTTCAGCGAGCTCAGCATTACCGGTGGTCTGGTCAATGCCTACGAAGCAGTAAAACTGGCCCTGGAGCTGGAGTCGGCAAAGGCAAAAACAGAGAAGCGCTGATGCGGCTTGTATTTGTGCTGACCCTTGCATTAATCACTGCTTTTATGAAAAAGCCCGAGCCAAAACCACTTTATTTTTTAGCACTGGGCGATTCTTATACAGTTGGTGAGGCTGTGGCCGAAGAAGAACGCTGGCCGGTACAATTGGCGCAGCTGCTTCGGCAAAAGGGCTATAACGTACAGCCCCCCGAAATCATTGCTACCACCGGATGGCGTACCGACCAGCTGAAAGAAGCCATTGAAAAAGGAACAAAACGCACTGTATATGACATGGTTTCCCTGCTGATAGGGGTAAACAATCAGTACCAGGGAAAAAGTGTGGAAAGCTACCGCCCTGAGTTTGAAGAGTTGTTGTTAAAGGCAATCGAACTGGCCGGCAAAAACAAGGATCGGGTTTTTGTGGTGTCCATACCCGATTATGGCTACACACCTTTTGGCCGTGAAAAACAGCCACTCATCTCGGCGGCCATTGATGCGTACAATGCGGCTAACCGCGAAATAGCCGAAAAGCATGGTGTGCGGTATTTTTATATCACCGACTTAACGCGCAAAGGCCTGGATGATCCATCCCTGGTGGCACCAGATGGCCTTCATCCTTCGGGTAAAATGTATGCGCTATGGGCCGAGCACATCGCTGCCGGTTTGAAGCAGTGAATTTTTTCAGGCTTATCTTTTAACCGCGTGTGCGATTGCGAAGAACCGTGGTTACCGGCTCATTATTTCAACCGTTTTGTCGGCTGTAGTTGTTCATTTGTCTGTACAGCCACTTTTTGAAAATTTTTTTTAGAGAAGTTCCGGTCCGCCAACTGTTATTGCTGACTGTGCTGCCAAGGTAAAAGCATTGTTGAGCCTATGGAGGATGGGCGGGCAAGCAACTAATCGGCCGTGCTTACAGTGCCGGGCATGAAGGCGGGAGTGATCCCGCTGGGATTCGAACCCAGGACCCCATCCTTAAAAGGGATGTGCTCTACCGGCTGAGCTACGAGATCGGAACGGAAATTTTGACGGAATTAACCGCTTTTCCGTAATTGAGGGCACAAAGGTAACAGATGCCGCTAACTATGCAAAATGCCCTCATTAAATTACCCTTCCTTTTTGTGCTGGTAATTTTTTCCGCTTCCGGGGTACCGGCCGGGCAACTAAATGATGAACTGCGCCATGCCGATTCTCTTTTCGCTGAAAAAAAATTTACGCAATCACTTGAACGATACGAACATTTGCTCAGTCAGGGCTATGAGTCGCCAGCCATGTTGCTGCGGATGGCTTATATTGAAGAAGGCCTGCAGCAGTACGCCCGTGCTTTATATTATCTGAACAGATACTACCGGCTTCATCCTGATAAAATGGTGTGGCAAAAAATTGCTGCACTCGCTGCCCAGCAAAAACTAAGCGGGTACGACATGTCGCTCTTCTGGCATGGGGTATCCGTCTATCGTGTTAAGCGGGTACAGGCGGTGCTCATCAACCTGGCAGTGGTGGCAGTGATTGCTGTTATGCTGTGGCTGTACCGCAAGCCGGTGGTTAAAAGAAGCCTGATTGTACTACAGATTTTTGCCGTTGGATTGCTGTTGCTTCAACTCAACATGCGTTTGCCGCAATTTGCCATTGTTGCGGAAAACGGTGTGCCGGTAATGAGTGGTCCCTCGGCCGGAGCCGATGTGGTGGGCCGCGTAGACAGCGGCAACCGGTTGAAAGTTTTGGGCCGTGCCGATGTTTGGGTAAAAGTTGCCGACCGCAACCTTACTGGTTATATACGATCAGCTAATCTTCTCCTGTTGTAGCGGTGCATCAATAGCGCAGGGTTATTGTGCCGCGGTATTCGCGGTGGGTGTATTTCAGCAGGTAGTAATACACGCCACTGGGAAGGCCATCACCATACCATTTAAAATTGCGATCGTTGCTGGCGAAAACTTCTTTACCCCACCGGTTAAAAATACGTACGCTTACAAAAGATCCCTCGCAGTTATCGGAGGGTAATATGCTTTCGTACTCTCCTATATCTTCGTTCCAACGGTACATGCCAAAGAAGTCGTTTTTTAAATCGCCATTGGGCGAGAAGAAGTTGGGCGGAAGGAAGTCATCATGATAAGCTGCAACATCGCGAAGGGTTAACTGAAGTTCGAGTGTATCGGCAAGTGCACTGAAACACCGGTTGTCATTTACCATGAATTTGAAAATGTATTGATTTTCATAAACCGGATGTCGGAAAACGCTGCAATCGGGGTTCCAGGTAAAAGATGCCTGAATGGGCGAGGGACCGCTGGAAGCAGTAAAACTGTATCCGGCCGGTGCAACATTTCCTGTTGCATCGATTAGTTCAATGGTTAGGTTATCCTGCAATGGAAGTAAATCGGCATCGGTTCCGGTTAAAGAAATTTGTATCGGGCTGCCCAGGATAGCGGTAAGGGTGTTGTTGATAAGTGTTTGTTCGGGATTTAAGCTGGCAGCCGTAAGTGCCGGTGGCTGATTTTCCGGAGGTTCAAGCACAACGCGAATAATCAGGGTATCGGCTTTATAGAAACGACATTTGTTGGCGTTATCTATCACCAAAAAGCGGTAATCGAATACATTTTGCTTATCAAGATCGATGGTTGCACAATCGGGCAACCAGTTGAACGACGAAGTCACAATTCCCCGGCTGGTTGCTTCAGGGAAAACAGCATTGTGCGTTGCCGGATTGAAGCCGATGCCTTCCATGCGAAGGACGAGTAAATCATTATCGGCATCGGTACCGCTTACCGTAAAACTGAGGGCCTCGTAAATCTTGCGCGTAACGGTAATAAATTTCTCCTGGGCTGTTTGTAAAGATGACGATATGACCGGGTCGCTGTTGCCGGGCAGAATGATATTCAGCCGGATATGCATCGTGTCGGCTGATGGAATATTGCACACGTCACGGTCTTCGGCAATAATACGAATGTAAAAACTGGTCTTGCGCGTAAAGTCATACACATCGCACCGCGAATCCCAAATGAGCGAACCATTGAGCTGCCCCGCAGGCGATGTTGCGATATTGAGCGTCATACCCACCTGGCTAAAAACGAAGCCATCGTTCAGCACAAAAGCATCGAGCTGGTCGGTGTCGGCATCCACAGCCTGAATGGGGATGGTGAGCGGAGGATCGCCTTCGTTAATGGTTAAGTTCACATCGGAAGTCGTGAACACCGGCCGCTGGTTAGGCGGTGGTTCGTGAAGTACATTTACCACCAGGGTGTCGCTCAGTGGCAGGCTGCAGGCATCGTCATAGGCAATGATGCCGATCTGGTAGTTGCCATCTGGGGTAAACGGGCACAGAGGCAGACAAATATTGAATTCTGCTGTACTTCCGCTGGTTAGTATCGCACTACTAACCGGAGGAAGTAACTGGTTAAGATACCGTCCGGAAACTCTGAAGTTCAAAGGCAGTATGCGGATAAAGACCCGTTCCTGAAAATTATCATCGGGCTTTTCTGAGTCGGGATCGGATATGCGCACCTGAATGCAGCGGTCATCATCCGGAGTTGTGCTGCTGAAGGTTACGGTTAACGGTTGATTGGGCAGACTATATGATGCAGATCCTTTTTTTCGACCCACAATCTGTGGGGGCTCGGCCTGCGGACAGGCTTCCAGTACCAGCATCTGGAAGTCGCGCCGTACTTCTCCGATTTTCACACCATTGCGATATTCTTCGCATTTCACGGCAAAAACAAATAAACCCTGAACGGTAGGGGTTACTGTCAGAAAGCCATCATTGCTGATGCGCAGGTCGGGAGAACCCTGCATAATATTGTTCAGTGAAAAACCGGCTCGCCACCGTACTTCCGGATATGGCCGTGGTGCAGGGCCTGTGGGCGGAATAGCAAAAGAGGTGTGTGTGTTTAAAGGTGTAACCAGTGAATATACCAGCGAATCTCCATCATCATCCACACCGGCAAAATCAGTGTAGTACGGTCGGCGGGGACAGGCGTAATCATTAAGCGGTGGAAAAAGCCGGGGAGAAGAATTGACGAATGGCTCACCATTTTTCACTACGGGTGGAAATTCCAGGTAAAAAGTTTGACCGGCAGCAAAAGGATAGTTTGGGTCGTTGTTGGGGGGCTCCTGACTTATAATGTTGGTAATGGTATAATTTCTGCAACACCGCTCCCATACCAGGTAATAACCATCCGGATGATTATATTCATCGGGCGCGAGTACCACAGTTGTGGTGTATATAAGCTTGGAGGTTTGAATTTCTCCTCTTGAGCATTCCGGCTGGGTGTAGGAAACATCCGACTCGGAAACGAGCGGAAGGAACACATCGCGCATTCTTGCATTATCGGCCATTCGGTAAATACGGGCATTCACGCTCAGGTCCTTCGCCCCCGGTAAGCCGTTGATTTTGTCAAAATAAATAATCAGGTTGATCCGGTAGGTAAATCCGCTGATGTGCTGAATTTCAAATTCACCGCCAACAATATGCGATGCCATGGCATGCCCAGCCAGTAATGCGGTTAAAACAACAACAACTAACCTTGCCCTCATAATTAAAATGCGATTAGAAAAATACGAAATACAGACGCAACAGGAAAACTTTCATATTTGCAAGGCAAATGAAGAGGGGAGAAATAATAGAAAATCTTAAAATAGAACGCATGGCAGCCGAAGGACGGTGCGTGGCGCGTCATAACGGCAAGGTAATTTTTGTGGATCGGGCTGCCCCTGGTGATGTGGTCAATGTGAAGCTGGTACGTTCGAAAAGCTCCTATGCCGAGGCGAAGGTGGTTGAAGTGGTGCAACCTTCGGCGGTTCGTGCTGAACCCTTTTGCAGTCATTTCGGGTATTGCGGCGGGTGTGCATGGCAGCACATCAACTACGAAGTGCAACTGCGCTACAAGCAGCAGCAGGTACTTGATAGCCTGGAACGCATTGCGGGCATATCTTTTCCTGCCATACAGCCCATCAAGGCATCAGTAAATACACGGGAGTATCGCAACCGCCTGGATTTTACGGCTATCGATAAGCGGTGGTTCACACCCGAAGAATTAGAACGGTGCGCAGGAAAAGTACCTGCGGAGCCGGGTCTTGGCTTTCACATTCCCAAAAAATTCGACCAGGTGTTCGATGTACAGCATTGCTGGCTGCAGCGCGAACCGTCAAACGCCATCCGGCTGGCGGTTAAAACCATTGCTTTGGAACATGGTATCCCGTTCTTCAACCTTCGGCAGCAAACGGGGTACCTGCGTACTGTAACTGTCCGCACCACCACCACCGGTGAGATCATGGTCATCATTCAGGTGGCAGAAGATAAGCCTGATTGGCTTGAGTTGTTGATGGGTAACCTTGCCGCCCGCTTTCCGCAGATAACCTCGCTGATGTACGCAGTAAATTCCAAACGCAATGATACCTTTTACGATTTAACCTTACAGCTTTGGAAAGGACAGCCTTATATCACTGAGGTGATGGATAAACCCGATGGCTCGGGTAAATTATATTTTCGTGTGGGCCCCAAATCTTTTTACCAGACCAATCCGGTACAGGCAGAAGTATTGTACCGCACAGCCTGGGAAATGGCCGGTCTTACCGGAAAAGAACTTGTATATGATCTGTACACCGGCACCGGCACCATTGCCTGCTACGTGGCAGCGGGTGCGGGCAAGGTTATAGGTTTGGAATATATAGCCGAAGCGGTTGCTGATGCACGCATTAATGCACAACTAAACGGCATAAAGCACGCTGAATTTTTTGCCGGGGATATAAAAAATCTTCTAATGGATAGCTTTTTAAATCAGCACGGTCGCCCGGATGTAGTAATTACCGATCCGCCACGGGCAGGCATGCATGAAGATGTGTGCAGCATGCTGCTTCAGGCTGCACCAAAGCGTATTGTTTATGTAAGCTGCAATCCGGCCACCCAGGCACGTGATATAAAAATTTTGTCAGCTGCCTACGCGGTAACAGCAGTTCAGCCGGTGGATATGTTTCCGCATACCATGCATGTGGAAAACGTGGTGTGCCTGGAAAAAAGGTAAATCTTTAACAAGCGCAGCCCGCAGCCGGCTGTATAATTTGATTTCATGCATCCAAAACCTTTTGTTACTTTGAGGTGTTATTCTTACAGTAATTTCACAACTTATGAAAACCCTTGTATTAATCCTGTCAATAATGTTATTGTCTGCTGCTTCCATTTACGACTTTAAAATCAGGTCTATTGACGGTGAGTTGATTGACTTCGGTCGCTACAAAGGCAAAAATCTGCTGATTGTAAATGTGGCGTCCAAATGTGGTTATACGCCCCAGTATGCCGATCTGGAAAAGCTGCATGAAAATTACAGCGACAAAGTAGTGGTGTTGGGCTTTCCGGCCAATAATTTCGGCAATCAGGAACCGGGTACCAACGCAGAGATAGCTGAGTTTTGTCAGAAAAACTACGGGGTGAAATTTCAGATGTTTGAAAAAATTTCTGTGAAAGGGGATGACCAGCACCCGTTGTACAAGTGGCTGAAGGAAAAAACCGGGCAGGAGCCTACATGGAATTTCTGCAAATACCTGGTTAAGCCGGACGGCACCGTAAAATTCTTCCCCTCGAAAGTAAAGCCGCTGGATGCGCAGATACTTGATGAACTCATCTGAGTCAGTAAAGTGGTTTTTGGTTATTCTTGCGGTTATGTCGCTGGCAGCTTTTTTGTCCGGAAAACTAAAGGCATCGCAAAAGGCTGAGGTGCCCGATGTACAGTCGGTTTATGATTTCAAAATGCGGGCACTTGACGGAACGGAGATTGATTTCAGCCGCTTTCGCGGAAAAAAGTTGTTGATAGTGAACACCGCATCTAAGTGTGGCAAAACACCACAATATGCCGGCCTGCAGAAATTACATGAGCAATATGCCGACAGGGTAGTGGTGCTGGGCTTTCCGGCCAATAATTTTTTGTGGCAGGAGCCGGGCAGCAATGATGAGATAGCTGCTTTTTGTGAAAAAAATTATGGAGTAACCTTCCAGATGTTTGAGAAGATTTCGGTAAAGGGAAGCGATCAGCACCCGTTGTATGCGTGGTTGCAACACAAGACCGGTAAGAAACCTGACTGGAATTTTGCAAAATACCTGGTACTGGAAGACGGACAGACGGTAAAATTTTTCAAATCCGGTGTGCAGCCGCTGGATGATGTGTTGCTTAGCGAAATACAAAATTGATAATACCAGCCCTTCGGGTTTGTTGTTTTTACGGATTGGGTTGTTGAATAATGTCACCCCTTCGGGGTTGTTTGATTTCTTGCGATTGGGCT
>DAIQOI010000004.1:0-36673 GCA_036787955.1 Cyclobacteriaceae bacterium | reverse complement strand
GGGTTGTTGAATAATGTCACCCCTTCGGGGTTGTTTGATTTCTTGCGATTGGGCTCTTTCTTCCACTCATACGTAGAATTAAAACGGCCAACATAAAACCGTAGCAAAGCCCTGTCCGGCTTTCAATGGAACCATGCCTGACAAATTAAACACTCAAAGAGGTGTTCAAAAAATACATAGCCGGAATTATCAAATAAAATCGTTGGCTCGAACCCCGAAGGGGTGAAACGATTATAGATTTTAGGGTATATTTAAGGTAAAAACCCCGAAGGGGTGACATAATTTATGCCTGGAACCTATTCTCAGATTTATATTCAATACGTCTTTGCAGTTAAAGGACGGGAAAACCTTCTTCAAAAACCCTGGCGTGAGGAGGTATTTAAATACATAGCCGGAATTATCAAATAAAATCGTTGGCTCGAACCCCGAAGGGGTGAAACGATTATAGATTTAAAGGTATATTTAAGGTAAAAACCCCGAAGGGGTGACATAATTTATGCCTGGGACCTATTCTCAGATTTATATTCAATACGTTTTTGCAGTTAAAGGACGGGAAAACCTTCTTCAAAAACCCTGGCGTGAGGAGGTGTTTAAATACATAGCCGGAATTATCAATGGAAAAAATCAAAAACCCATAATTGTCAATGGTGTATCCGATCACGTACATGTTTTTGTGGGCCTTAAACCGGCTATGAACATAGCCGACCTCGTCCGCGATATAAAAAATAATTCCACCAACTTCATCAATGAAAAAAAATTCCTTCGGGGAAGATTTTCCTGGCAGGAAGGTTACGGAGCCTTCTCTTATTCACACCGGCAGGTCAGCGATGTTTATCAGTACATACTTAATCAGGAGGAGCATCATCGTAAGAAGTCTTTTCGTGAAGAGTATCAGGAATTCCTCAGGGATTTTGAAGTATCTTATGATGAACAGTATTTATTTGAATGGTACGATTAGAATGTTCACAAACGTATCTTCTGCTTATATTCGTTTAAAATTAAAATAAAAATCACCATGCTGCATCAATGGTTTACCAGGATGATGACTATACTGACTTTATTGTTTCTGTTTACAACAGAACTAATGGCTCAGGAAAAAAATCAGCTGGTGCGGCTTGCAAAAATTAAAGTAGATGCCGGCAGGCTGGATGAATTTCATGCTGCATTGAAAGAGCAGATGACAACCGCTATGCGTGTTGAGCCTGGGGTATTGACTTATTATGCCGTTGCCGAAAAAAATGATCCTTCGAGCCTTACTATCCTTGAAATTTATGCCGATACCGCGGCCTATACCAGGCACATCAACACATCTCATTTTAAAAAGTATAAAGAAGCAGTTAAAGATATCGTTAAATCTTTGGAGCTGATTGATGTTACACTGATAGCTACGGCAAAAAAGCCCGGAATGTGATGTTTCCGTTTACTTGACTTAGTTTCTGAACTGGTTATGTTTAAACGAATATTGAGTCCACCGCCTTATTCAGTTGACCTGGCTTTGGTATTTTTAAGAATGTTCACGCTATTCCTTGTTTATTACGGTTACGACAAATTGTTGCACTTTGAAGATAAAGCCGGCTATTGGCCGGATCCTTTTGGCATTGGTCCGGCATCAGCACTTAGACTTACTGTCTTTGCGGAGCTGGTTTGTTCGCTGTTTGTATTTCTCGGATTGTTTACCCGTATTGCGCTTATTCCGGCTATCATCAACATGCTTTTTGGGGTGCTCATAACCATTCGTGGAGCGTGAGCACACCCTCTCCTTCCTTATTCCTTTTGTGGTTATTTTTCTGACCGGCCCCGGAAAATATTCAATAGATGCTATTTTGCAGAAGGTTTTCTGATGCATGCAAATTAAATATTGGATTTCGGCTTTTCGTCTGCGCACGCTGCCGCTGGCGCTGTCGTGCGTAGGTATGGGTACCTTTCTGGCGGCTCAGCACAATGCATTTCGTTTTGACGTATTTATTCTGTGTCTGCTGACTACGATTTTTCTGCAGGTCCTTTCCAATCTTGCCAATGATTATGGCGATTCGGTTCATGGTGCCGACCATGCCCAACGTGTGGGTCCGAAACGCATGGTCCAGTCTGGCCGAATTTCACCGGCACAAATGCGGTTTATGGTTATTGTTTTTGCCATGCTGAGTTTGGGCTCGGGCGTCATCCTGTTGTGGGTTGCCTTTGGTAATGATTTTTTTCATTGGGCCCTGTTCTTTACACTGGGTTTGCTGAGCATTGCAGCGGCTATAACCTATACAGTTGGCAGAAAACCGTACGGTTATGCCGGATTGGGCGATGTGGCGGTGCTGATATTTTTCGGTTTGGTGGGTGTAGCCGGTTCTGCCTATCTGTTTATTAAGTCTTTTCACAGCGATATGCTGTTGCCTGCATTAAGCTGCGGACTGCTGGCTGTGGGGGTGCTTAACATCAATAACATCCGCGACCGCGAGTCGGATGCTGCTGCTGGAAAAAAATCCATACCGGTGCGGTATGGCAGAAAAGCCGGGCAGTATTATCATGCGCTGCTCATTATGGGTTCGGTTGTTTTTTCAGTTATCTATGTGGTACTTAATTACCGGCAACCCTGGCAGTTCTTGTTTCTTCTTACAGTGCCATTGCTGATACGCAACCTCAGGGCTGTTTTCACCAAGCCGGAAAATGAACTTGATCCCTGGCTCAGGCATCTGGCGTTGTGCACGTTGTTGTTTGTGCTACTGCTTGGTTCGGGCAATCTTATTTCCTGACGGAAATCAGGCTTTTGTGTGATGTGTGTCACCGCCTGCCGGGGTGATAGCGGCTACTTTTAAATCGTTATCAATCCCCCCGAGATCATGAAAAATATTCTGGTTCCCTGCGACTTTTCCGAGCAATCGGTAAATGCATTCCGCTTTGGGCTGGGCATTGCCCGAAAATCAAAAGGCATGGTTCACCTCGTTCATGTTATTGAGTTGCCCGTGGTTCACGACTCAGTGTTTATGCCGGTGTTGTCGTTTGAAGAAGTATTCCTTAAGGAACTTAAGGAAAAGGCGGAGAAAGCGTTTGGTAAGTTGATCGGAAAATATGCCACCCGCACCGATAAAGTTTCACATCATGTGCTGTTTGGTGCAACCTTCCGGATGCTGACAGACTACATTACCAATGAGTCGGTAGATTTGGTGATTATGGGCACTAAAGGAGCCACCGGTGCCCGTGAAATACTGGTAGGGAGCAATACGGAAAAAGTAGTAAGAAGATCGCCTGTTCCTGTTATTGCAGTGAAAAAGCACGTTGAACCCGACTCTATTAAGAATATTGTATTTCCCAATACATTAGATACAGAGAAGCAGGAAGATCTGGTGATGAGGGTTAAAGCCCTGCAGGACTTCTTCAAGGCCACACTCCATATTGTATGGATAAATACACCCACCAACTTTACACCCGACAGGATTACTGCGCAGCGCCTGGAGGCATTTGCCAAGCGGTTTATGTTTAAAAATTACACGATAAATGTGTACAACGACCCTTACGAAGAATCGGGCATTATCAACTTCACCCACAGCATCAATGCCGACATGATTGCCATGGGCACACATGGCCGGAAAGGGATAGCTCATGTGCTGGCCGGCAGCATTGCCGAAGAGGTAGTAAATCATGTTGATTGTCCCATCTGGACCTGTTCCCTGAAGAAGTAGGCCATGCAAGCGGTACTACCTGAAGTTGAGCCGGAAGTTAAAGTCAGCTGCTACCATTGCGGTCAGTCGTGCGATGAAGTATGGGAAAAGGACGGCCTTAGCTTTTGTTGTATTGGCTGCCGTTCGGTGTATGAAATTCTGAGCGCGCATAATCTCTGCACTTATTATGATCTGGATAAAAATCCCGGCCTTCAGTTGAAGGAAATCCCCGATGCAGGCGAGTATGTAGGATTGAATGAGCCTTCGGTTAGAAAAAAATTTCTACTGTTTGATTCCCCAGATTTTGCGAGAGCTGAATTTTTTGTGCCGGCTATTCATTGTGTATCGTGTATCTGGCTGCTGGAAAACCTGCATAAGCTCAAGGCCGGCATACTTCGTTCTCAGGTTCACTTCGGCCGTAAAACCGTAACTATTGATTTCAATCCGCAAAAAATTCAGCCGGCACAGGTGGCGGCTTTACTCGCCTCGGTGGGTTATGCACCGGTGGTGCGTCTGGAAAATCCTGCTTCTCAGCCAACTGAATCAACCGATAAATCCCTTCTGCTGAAGTTAGTGGTAGCCGGTTTTGCCTTTGGCAACGTGATGTTGTTCAGTTTTCCGGAATACCTCGGTCTTCAGGGCGATGCCGAAATGGCGCGTGTATTTTCTTTCCTTAATATCCTGTTATCTGTTCCGGTTTTGCTTTACAGCGATATAGATTATCTGCAATCGGCATGGACCAGGATCCGGCAACGCCACATCAACATTGATGTGCCGATAGCGTTGGGACTGGTGGCATTATTCACCCGGAGTGTATATGATATAATGAGTGGTTTTGGGCCGGGTTATCTGGATTCGTTTACCGGCCTTGTGTTTTTTCTGCTCATCGGCCGATGGTTTCAGCAGAAAACTTATCAGAACCTTGCCTTCGATCGCGATTATGCTTCATTCTTTCCGCTCACGGTCATGCGCAGGCAAAGTGAATCAATGTGGAAGCCCACCGTGATCTACGATTTGAAGAAAGGCGATGTGATACGCCTGCGCAATATGGAAGTTATTCCTGCCGACAGCACGGTGGTGAGTGGCGATACCTTTGTAGACTACAGTTTTGTAACCGGTGAATCGAGACCAGTAAAGGTAGCTGAATACCATACCGTATATGCCGGAGGGCGCATCATCGGAAAGCCCGTTGAGCTGGAAGTAGAAAAGAAAACAGCGCAAAGCCATCTAACCAGTTTGTGGAATCATGAAATTTTCAAAAAGCCTAAGGAAAGCAGATATCGCAGATTGATTGATGTGGCAGCCCAACGGTTTACCTGGATAGTGCTTTTTCTTACACTGTTTGCCGGTGTGTACTGGTATGTTTTCGAGCCTTCCAAGGTGTGGCTCATCATTACTTCTATACTGGTGGTGGCCTGTCCGTGTGCACTGGCCTTGTCGGTTCCTTTTACACTGGGCAACATGATGCGGCAATTTGGCCGCCAGGGGTTTTATCTGAAAAATGCAGATGTTATTGAGCGTCTTGCCGCAGTCAATATGTGGGTTTTTGATAAAACCGGCACCATTACGCAGGGTAAAAATGAACAGCTGAAGTTTATCGGCAAGCTTACACCATTTGAGCAAAATGCGGTACGGCAGTTGTGCAGCTACTCAACACATCCGCTTAGTGTGTTGATTGCTTCAAACCTACCCGAAACCGGAAAAGTCATGGTTAGCCATTTCAGTGAAATACCCGGCAAGGGTATTGAAGGTTGCTGCGAAGGAAAGTTGTTTCGGGTGGGTTCGGCAGCATTTACCGGTGCTGAGTCGTATGCCGGGCACTCATCGGTAGTTTACGTGTCAATTGACGGGGAGGTGCGTGGCTGCTTTAAGACTGAAACAACCGTGCGCGAAAATATAAAAGAAGCGGTAAGCCGCTGGCATGCACCCGTGGCGTTACTATCGGGGGATAACGACACAGACAGGCTACGCATGCGCAGCCTGTTGGGTGAAGCGGCACCGCTTCTTTTTAATCAGAGTCCGCACGATAAAATGAAATATATTGAACAACTGCAGCGCGAGGGCAAAACAGTTTTGATGGTGGGTGATGGCTTGAACGATGCCGGAGCGCTGAAGCAGGCCGATGTGGGCATTGCCGTTACCGATGATGCAGGCATCTTCACACCCTCGTGCGATGGTATTTTACAAGGTAAGATGCTGGGCTACCTCGACCGGTTCGTGCTGATGGCGCGCAAAGCCATGCAATTGGTTAAAGCAGGCTTCGGGTTATCATTTACCTACAACGCCATTACGCTGTCATTTGCCGTTACCGGTCATCTTACACCGCTCGTTGCCGCTATCCTTATGCCCATCAGCAGCATCAGTGTGGTGGTATTTGCTACTGTATCGGTTAATTATGCCTTCGGAAAATATTTTTATCCGAACACCCGATCATGAAGATCGTCCTACTTCTCATAGGAATCAGCGTTTCGGTTGCCATCCTCTTCCTGCTCATCTTTTACTGGAGTCTAAAGAGCGGGCAATTTGATGATACCTACACCCCTTCGGTGAGAATGTTGTTTGACGACAAGCCGGCCGCTGAGCAGGAAGCATCGGTGAAGCCGGAAAAATAAAGTAGCAACGTTTTTCAAAAACTGTTTTTCCGTAACTGCTACTAGTTTTCTTGCTGCCTGCAGAACGCTCGTTATGCTACCTAACAATTGTTTATAAAAAAATTTTTAATATTTTCTTGCTGAATCAGCGATCAATCTGCATAATTGCAATCGTTACGTCATGAGCAAAAGCATAACAATGTATTTGGTAATTGGAAATTTACTGAGCACCTTAACACTTGTTGTGCTTATTATCGTCATTGGTAAACGGCCGAGGCGATGCTGATGGCATTTTGTTAAGCATTGACTAACCGCCCCGGCTTGTACCGGGGCGGTTTTGTTTTATAAAGTTTTGAGCAAACGAACAATTGTTACTATGTACTACACCGACCGAACCATCTTATATCTCAACGGTAAATTTATTCGAGCAGTTGATGCAGGTATTGACCTGTATAGTCAGACTCTTCACTACGGCTATGGCGCCTTTGAAGGAATACGGGCCTATCACACCCTTCATGGCACAAAAATTTTTAAGGCATGGGAACACTTTGAACGACTTCGGTATAGTTGTCTGTCGGTTGGAATTCCGTTCAAATTCCACACAGAAGAACTTATTCAGGTTACGTACAGGTTGCTGCGCGAAAACAACCTGAAAGATGCGTATATCCGCCCCCTGGTGTATTGCAGCCCCAACATGTCGCTCACTGCACCACGCGAAGTTTTTCTGATGATTGCCGTATGGGAGTGGGGCAAATACCTGGGCGATAACCTGTTGCGCCTGTGTATATCGCCTTATCAGCGACCAAACCCGCATTCGGTAAAAGTAGATGCTAAAATCACAGGGCACTATGTTAACTCGATACTTGCCACCAGCGATGCCAAAGTGCGCGGCTTCGATGAAGCGCTTATGCTGGATATGCATGGCCATGTAGCCGAAGCGCCTGGTGCCAATTTCTTCTTCGAAAAAGATGGCGCATTATATACGCCACCTGTAGGACATATTCTGCCGGGAATAACCCGGGCTACCATCATGTCTATTTGTCGTGAACTGGATATTCCGGTTCATGAAAAGTTCTTTAAACCCGAAGAAGTGTTTGAGGCCGACTCAGCATTTCTGTGTGGAACAGCTGCGGAGGTGGTGGGCATTGAATCAATTGATGCTCATACTTTTCGTAAAGACTGGAAGGACAGCATCGGACGCATGCTGCAGGAAGCCTATAAAGCACAGGTGCTCGATAAATCTTTTACCCATGTAATCATCTGATGCATGCTGAACAAGTATAGCCGCACCATAACACAGGACCCTTCGTTGCCAGCCTCGCAGGCCATGCTGTATGGTATTGGTCTTACCGATGCTGACATGAAAAAAGCTCAGGTAGGAATAGTGAGCACCGGCTTTGACGGCAACCCCTGTAACATGCACCTGAATGATTTGGCCAGGCAAATAAAAACGGCAGTATGGGATCACGACATGGTGGGCTTGATATTTAACACCATCGGGGTGAGTGATGGCATCAGCAACGGTACAGAAGGCATGCGTTATTCACTGGTCAGCCGCGAAATCATTGCCGACTCCATTGAAACGGTGTGTCAGGCTCAGCATTACGATGCATTGGTGGCGGTAGTAGGGTGTGATAAAAATATGCCCGGTGCACTCATGGCCATGGTACGCCTGAACCGTCCAGCTTTAATGGTATATGGTGGTACCATAGCAAGTGGATTGTGGAAAGGCAGAAAACTCAACATCGTTTCGGCATTTGAAGCGTATGGTGAAAGACAATCGGGCAAAATATCGGATGAAGACTATCAGGGTATTATTCGCAATGCCTGCCCCGGTCCCGGTGCCTGCGGTGGCATGTATACCGCCAACACCATGGCCAGTGCCATTGAAGCCCTGGGTATGTCGCTCCCTTACTCGGCCTCTACTCCTGCACGCCATCCTCTCAAATTGCGCGAATGTGCCGATGCTGGTAAAGCAATAAATAACTTACTGAAATATGACCTGAAACCCCGCGACATTCTTACCCGTGCTGCTTTTGAAAATGCGCTTACGGTAATAACAGCGCTGGGCGGTTCTACCAATGCCGTTCTGCACCTGATAGCCATTGCGCGGGCAGCCGGTGTTCAGCTTGCATTGGATGACTTTCAACAGTTTTCAGATAACGTTCCTGTGCTGGCTGATTTAAAACCCAGCGGAAAATATCTCATGGAAGATATACACAATGTAGGTGGCTTGCCAGTGGTAATGAAATATTTGCTGGACATAGGTTTACTGCAGGGTAACTGTATCACCGTTACGGGTAAAACGGTAGCTGAAAATCTTCAAGGCATTAACCCGCCCGATTTTAGCAGACAGGACGTTATAAGGCCTGCCGGTAAACCCGTTTCAAAGCAAGGACATATTCGTATTCTGTATGGCAATCTTGCTCCCGAAGGTGCTGTAGCAAAAATCAGCGGCAAAGAGGGTAAACGCTTTTCCGGCACTGCCCGTGTGTTTAACAGCGAAACTGAATTTGCAGAAGGTTTTCGGCAAAACAGGATTCAGCGCGGTGATGTGGTGGTAATCCGGTATGTAGGTCCTAAAGGCGCTCCCGGCATGCCCGAAATGCTTAAACCCACATCGGCTATTGTAGGTGCAGGACTGGGCGCAGACGTAGCACTCATTACGGATGGTCGTTTCTCAGGAGGTACCCATGGCTTTGTGGTGGGACATATTACACCCGAAGCTGCTGTGGGTGGCACCATTGCGCTGGTTCAAGATGGCGACAGGATTGAAATAGATGCCGACAAGCGCAGCATTGAACTGCTGGTAAGCGAAGAAGAATTGAACAGACGCAGAGCCTTATGGAAAATGCCGGAAATGCGCTGCACTAAAGGCGTGCTTGCCAAATATGCCCGGCAGGTGAAGAGCGCTTCCTACGGATGTGTTACAGACGAAAGCTGAGATGCCAACGCTACAAAACGATATAACCGGAGCAGAAGCCTTACTGCAATGCCTTGCCGGAGAAGGGATAGAGGTAGTCTTTGGCTATCCCGGCGGGGCCATCATGCCGGTTTATGATGCACTCATGACCAGCCACACCAGGCTGAACCATATTCTGGTTCGACATGAACAGGGCGCTATTCATGCTGCACAGGGTTATGCCCGGGCTTCTGGTAAACCCGGTGTGGTGCTGGTAACCAGTGGGCCGGGTGCTGCTAACCTCGTTACCGGGCTGGCCGATGCCTTGATTGATTCCACACCGGTAGTTTGCATAACCGGGCAGGTAGCCGAACATCTGCTCGGAACAGATGCCTTCCAGGAAATGGATGTCATCAACACCACCCTGGCGGTAACCAAATGGAATGTACAAATAACCAAAGCCGAAGATATTCCCGAATTGGTAGCCAAGGCGTTTTACATTGCTACAAGCGGCCGCCCCGGTCCGGTGGTAATTGACCTGACCAAAAATGCACAGATTGAAAAAATCCGCACCTTTCAGTACCGGCCCTGCACGCATGTGCGCACTTATATTCCTAAACCTCTGCTCAACCATACCCAGATTGAGGAAGCCGCTGAACTGATTAATCAGGCCAGCCGTCCTTACCTGTTGTGCGGTCAGGGTGTGCTGCTTAGCAAGGCAACTGATGAGTTACTTGCCCTTGCCGAAAAAGCGCATATTCCTGTGGCTTGCACGTTGCTCGGGCTTTCGGCAGTGCCGGTTCATCATCCCTGTTATGTGGGTTATCTCGGCATGCACGGCAACTATGCACCTAACATACTGACGAATGAGTGTGATGTACTGATAGCCGTGGGTATGCGCTTTGATGATCGGGTTACGGGTAATGTGAGTAAATATGCACGTCAGGCTAAGATTATTCATATAGACATTGATAAGTCAGAACTGAATAAAATAGTCAAAGCCGACATTGCCATTCATGCCGATGCACGTGAAGCACTTGAAGCATTGTTGCCGCTGGTGAACAAAAACAACCACGATGAGTGGTTTAGCCGCTTTCGGGAAGCTGATGAACTGGAATACCGGAAAGTAAAACGGGAAGATCTTTACCCGCTTTCTGCTGAATTGCGCATGGGCGAAGTTATCCGGGAGCTCTCGGAGCAGACAGATGGTAAAACAATACTGGTTACCGATGTAGGACAACATCAGATGGTTGCATCCCGTTATTTCCGTTTTGCCGAACCATACAGCAACATCACTTCCGGAGGAGCAGGTACCATGGGCTTTGCTTTGCCTGCTGCCATGGGGGCCAAACTGGCACGCCCTGATAAAACAGTGATTGCAGTAATAGGTGACGGAGGCTTGCAAATGACCATCCAGGAGCTGGGTACCATTATGCAGTACGAAATCCCGGTAAAAATTGTAGTGCTCAACAACGGTTATCTCGGCATGGTACGTCAATGGCAGCAATTGTTTTTTGAAAGCCGCTATGCTTTCACTGAGCTCAGTAACCCCGACTTTATTGCACTGGCATCGGCCTATGGCATTCAGGCGCGCAAGGTAACCAATCGGGCAGATCTTTCGCAAAGTATTGCTGATATGCTGAGTTATGATGGGCCCTGCCTGCTTGAAGTGGTGGTGAAAAAGGAAGAAAATGTATTTCCGATGATTCCTTCCGGTGCGGGTATCGGTGAGATTATTCTTGAGCCACCGCTTACATCAGTAAAACATCAAAACCACAAAACGTGAAACGCAATTATACCATACGGATAAAAGCCGATAACAATTTTTCGATCCTTAATCGCATTATCAATGTGCTTAACCGAAGACGTGTACGCATACGCTATATGGTGGCACACGAAGATGAAAATGATGTTCGAAGGGGTGGTGCAACCCTGCTGGTTTATACTACCCCTGAAATGGCTGAAAGAGTAAAGCACCAGTTGGAAAAGCTTATTGAAGTAGAACAGGCTGTTTATACAGAAGAAGATACATGGATGCAATCGCAACCCTTGAGTTCTTTTATCAACAATCAAAAAATAAACAATTATGGCACGTATTGATTTTGGCGGTGTTACCGAAGAAGTTGTAACCCGTGAAGAGTTTCCAATGGATAAGGCGTTGCAGGTTTTACAACATGAAACCATTGCAGTTATCGGATATGGAGTGCAGGGACCCGCTCAGGCTCTCAACCTGCGCGACAACGGCTTCCGCGTGATTGTAGGACAACGCAGCGGAACACATTCCTGGCAAAAAGCATTGGAACATGGGTGGGTGCCCGGCGAAACCCTTTTTGATCTGGAAGAAGCCGCGCAACAGGGAACCATCATTCAATATCTTTTATCCGATGCCGGACAGATTGCCACATGGCCTGTTATTAAACCTCATTTAACAACCGGCAAAACATTGTACTTCTCCCACGGCTTTGGAATTACCTTCAGCGATCAGACCGGTATAATTCCTCCACCCGATGTGGATGTTATTCTGGTGGCCCCCAAGGGTTCGGGCACTTCGGTGCGCAGGCTTTTCCTGCAGGGCAAAGGAGTCAACTCCAGTTTTGCGGTATATCAGAATGCCACCGGCAGGGCAAAAGAAAAAGCCATAGCCTTAGGTATTGGTGTAGGGTCCGGTTATCTGTTCGAAACCGATTTTAAAAAAGAAGTTTATTCCGACCTCACCGGTGAACGCGGCACCCTGATGGGTGCTATTGCCGGCATTTTCGAAGCCCAATACGAAGTATTGCGTGCCAACGGACATTCGCCTTCTGAAGCCTTTAACGAAACGGTGGAAGAACTTACCCAAAGCCTGATGCCTTTGGTAGCCGAAAACGGTATGGACTGGATGTATGCTAACTGTTCGACTACTGCACAACGAGGCGCACTCGACTGGAAGAAGAGATTTAAAGAAGCAACGCTTCCGGTATTTCAGGAACTTTATGCAAGTGTAGCCAGTGGCAAAGAAGCAAAACGCACCATTGAGACATGCAGCCAGCCCGACTACCGTGAAAGACTGGCCGAAGAGCTCAAAGAGCTGCGCAACAGCGAATTGTGGCAGGCTGGTGCTGTTGTGCGTAGTCTGAGACCAGAAAAGGTAAAAACAGAGAAAAGCATGAAAAACATTATATAAAAAACAAACAGACTGTGGGTATATTTTTATGCTTGTGCTTCAATGTTTTAAAAACGTGTACCTGAGGCAGGGTATAGTATTTTGCTACCTAACATTTGTCAGCAAAAAGTTTTTAAAAATTTAATTTTTTGTAGCAATAATTTTCGTTAAAGCGGATATTAGCAACCGAAAGTTAAAAGATAATTGCTGCAGGGTGCCGCGCCGGCTTAAGCCGGCGCGGTTTCATTTTACTCTGCAAGAACTAACTAACAGTTGTTCATGTCAACACCTAAAACATTGTTCGATAAAATCTGGGATGCGCATGTGGTGAAGAAAAAGGAAGGATACCCGGATGTACTCTTTATTGACCGGCATTTCATTCATGAGGTTACAAGCCCGCAGGCCTTTGATGGACTGCGCAGGCGCAACATCCCCGTATTTCGCCCTGAGCGTACCACAGCCACGGCCGATCACAATGTGCCCACCAAAGATCAGCACCTGCCCATCCGCGAGGCTTTGTCACGCCAGCAGGTGGAAATGCTGCGGAAAAATTGTCGGGAGTTTGGCATTGAGCTCTATGATCTGGGACATCCTTATCAGGGCATCGTGCACATCATCGGGCCGGAGCTGGGATTAACCCTGCCGGGTATGACTATTGTATGTGGCGACAGCCACACCTCAACCCATGGTGCTTTCGGTACCATTGCCTTTGGTATCGGTACCAGCGAAGTAGAACAGGTATTGGCAACCCAATGTATTCTTCAATACCGCCCCAAAACCATGCGCATTGAAATAAACGGTTATCTGGGCAAAGGGGTGGTGGCCAAAGACATTATCCTGTACATCATTTCAAAGATTTCATCAAGTGGTGCTACAGGCTACTTTGTTGAGTATGCGGGATCGGCCATTGAAAGTCTTTCCATGGAGGCACGCATGACCATCTGCAATATGAGCATTGAAATGGGGGCACGGGGCGGCCTGATTGCACCGGATGAAATAACATTCAGTTATATAAGGGAAAGAAAGTTTGCACCGAAAGGTGAGGCACTGGAAACACTTATATCCCGGTGGAAAAAACTCAAAACCGATGAAGAAGCCGACTATGACAAAGTGCTGCACTTTGATGCAGCCGACATTGCCCCGATGATTACCTATGGTACCAATCCCGGCATGGGCATGCGCATCACCGATCGCATTCCTTCGGCTGACGAACTGAAAATACTGAGCGAGAGAAATTCATTCTTCAAATCCCTGCAATATATGGGGCTTGAACCCGGCACTTCTTTACTGGGTAAAAAAGTGGACTACGTGTTTATCGGCAGTTGTACCAACGCGCGCATTGAAGACCTGCGCATGGTAGCCCATGTTGTGAAAGGGAAAAAGAAAGCACCCGATGTGGAAGTGTGGGTAGTGCCCGGTTCAAAGCAGGTGGAAAAGCAGGCACGTGAAGAAGGCCTGGATAAGATTTTTGCTGAAGCCGGCTTTGAGCTGCGGGGCCCCGGCTGCTCGGCATGCCTGGGTATGAATGAAGATAAAATACCCGCAGGCAAGTATTGTATCAGCACATCTAACAGGAATTTTGAAGGACGCCAGGGGCCGGGCGCCAGAACCTTCCTGGCCAGTCCGCTGAGTGCGGCAGCCGCGGCCATAACCGGCCGAATTACTGATGTACGTGAGTTACTGGACTAATACGCCAATGGCATGAAAGAAAAGTTCATAAAACTGGTTTCAACGGCAGTTCCCTTACCGGTCGAAAACATCGACACCGATCAGATTATCCCGGCACGCTTTCTTAAAGCAACAACCCGTCAGGGGTTTGCAACCAACCTGTTTCGCGACTGGCGCTACGATGAGGCAGGACAACCAAAACCGGATTTTGTGCTGAACAACCCGCAGTACAATGGCAAAATACTGGTGGCCGGTAAAAACTTTGGCTGTGGGAGCAGTCGTGAGCACGCAGCATGGGCCTTGTATGATTATGGTTTCCGTGCTGTCATTTCCAGCTTCTTTGCCGACATCTTTAAAAACAATGCTTTGAATAATGCCCTTTTACCCGTGCAGGTAAGCGATACTTTTCTTCAAAAGATATTTCAAACAATTGAAAGCAATCCTGAATCTCTTTTCACCATTAATCTGGAACAACAGGTGATTATTCTTCCCGATGGAAGTTCATCTGAATTTGATATCAATCCCTATAAGAAAATATGCCTGATGAACGGATACGATGACATTGACTACCTGCTGAGTCTGAAAGATGAAATTGCGGAATTTGAAGCATCCATGCTGAAACAAATGTTATGAAAAAGCGAATTGCGGTTTTACCCGGTGATGGAATTGGCCGTGAAGTTACGGCCGAGAGTGTTAAAGTGCTGCAACGCATTGCGTCTGTTTATGGACATGAGTTTGTTTTTGAAGAAGCCCTAATTGGGCATGAGGCCATTCAGGCTACCGGTAATCCGCTACCCGACACTACTTTGAATTTGCTGCATCGGTCCGATGCCATCCTGTTTGGGGCAGTGGGTCATCCGGCGTACGACAATGATCCGACACTGAAGATACGCCCCGAACAGGGGTTGCTGCGTTTACGCAAAGAGCTGGGTTTATATGCCAACATCCGCCCGGTTAAGCTGTTCGATGCATTGCTGAATGCCTCTGCCATAAAGCCGGAAATTCTAAGAGGGTCCGACATACTCTTTTTCCGTGAACTTACCGGTGATGTGTATTTCGGTGAAAAAGGCAGAAAGGATAATAACAATACCGCCTACGACATGATGATTTACTCGCGGCATGAAGTGGAGCGTATCGCTCACATGGCGTTTAAGGCAGCGCGTGCACGTAAGAAAAAAGTTACTTCTATAGATAAGGCCAACGTGCTGGAAAGTTCACGACTGTGGCGAGAGGTTGTTCAACAAGTAGCAGTTGGTTATCCGGATGTTGAACTGGATCATTTGTTTGTTGATGCTGCCGCAATGAAACTTATTCAAAATCCACGCGCTTTCGATGTAGTGCTTACCGGCAATTTGTTTGGCGACATTCTTACTGATGAGGCCTCTCAGATAGCCGGATCCATGGGTATGCTTGCATCGGCTTCGATAGGTGATAATATTGGTTTGTATGAACCCATACATGGCAGTGCACACGATATTGCCGGCAAAGGAATTGCCAATCCGCTGGCTTCTGTTTTGTCGGCAGCCATGCTACTCGATCTCTCGTTCGGTTTGCAGGAAGAAGCAAGCACGGTAATCAGAACAGTGGAGTGGGTTTTAAATGAGGGTTATCGCACAACCGACATAGCCGACAGAGAAACACCACCAGATAAAATTCTGAATACACAACAGATGGGACAGCAGATTGTATTGTGTATAACCAGGGTAATGGAGGAGGTATAAAATACCGGTGGTGCCTGATAAACAATGAAACCAACAACAAAAAGATATGAGCCAGAAAATCCACATCTTCGATACAACCCTTCGCGATGGCGAGCAGGTGCCGGGCTGCCAGTTGAGTACTGAAGAAAAAATAACCATATCCCGTGAACTGGAAGCGCTGGGTGTTGACATCATTGAGGCCGGATTTCCTATTTCCAGTCCGGGAGATTTTCTGTCGGTTATCGGTATTTCACGCGCTGTGAAGGATCCGGTAGTATGCGGACTTACGCGTGCCCGCCAGGAAGATATTGACGTGGCAGCTGAAGCATTACGTTATGCCAAAAGAGGACGCATACATACGGGCATCGGTTCTAGTGATGTCCATATCAAATATAAATTTCGCAGCACCCGAGAGCAGATTCTTGAACAGGGCGTGTGGGCCGTGAAATATGCCAAATCCAAAGGCTTTGAGGTAGAATTCTATGCCGAGGATGCAGGTCGTGCCGATCTTGCTTTTCTGGCACAAATGATTGAAGCAGTTATTGCGGCAGGTGCCGATGTGGTGAATATTCCCGATACCACCGGTTATTGCCTGCCGCATTTGTATGGCAAACGCATACAGTATTTGTTTGAACATGTTTCCAACATTCACAAGGCAGTGGTGTCTGTTCATTGTCACAATGATTTAGGGCTGGCCACGGCCAACACCATATCGGGCTTAATCAGCGGGGCACGTCAGGCTGAAGTGACCATCAATGGCATTGGCGAACGGGCTGGTAATACCTCGCTGGAAGAGGTGGTGATGATACTGAAAAAACACCAGGACCTGGACATGTACACCAATATAAAAACCGAGCGCCTCTATGGCATCAGCAAGCTGGTAAGCAAAATGATGCGCATGCCGGTGCAGCCCAATAAAGCCATTGTTGGTGCCAATGCTTTTGCGCACTCATCGGGCATACATCAGGATGGGTTTTTAAAGCATGCCGAAAACTACGAAATCATTAATCCGGCTGAAGTAGGCGTGCCTTGCTCGTCCATCGTATTAACAGCACGGAGCGGAAGAGCCGCCCTGAAACACCGCCTCGAGCAACTGGGCTATAAAATTGAAGGTGCGGATCTGGATATCGTTTATGAAAACTTTCTGATAATGGCCGATGAGAAAAAAGAAATAACCGATAAAGACCTGGAAGTGCTGGCAGCCAACGTTCCGGTGCTGATGCGTTAACATCAGAATGAGTTAATGCGCCCGGCTATTTTACTGGTCGGGCAGGTTTCTTTCAATGATTCGTTTTACGTCTTCCCGGCTTATCGGATTACCGGAATACAGCATTTCGGAAATGTTGCGAACAAGCGTATCCAGTTCATTAGCCGATGTAAACAATGCTTCTACCAGTTGCTTATCCCGTACGGGTAAATCCTCCAGTTGAATAAGCTGCAGCAAGCCTAACACACGTGCCAGTGGGGCGCGGAGCAGGTGCGAATTAATAAAGGCGTATTCGGTAAGTTGCCGGTTTTGCTTCTCCAGTTCTGCTGTGCGCTGCCGTACAGCTTCCTCCAGTCCCTCATTGGTTTGGGCAAGTTGCTGGTTCATCAGCGAGAGTTGTTCGTTCAACGAAGCAATCTCCCGGTTTTTTTCCGATAACTGATGATTCTGGCTTCTGATTTCTTTTAAGAGTTGCAGAATGCGGTTATTTTGATGAACAAGGGCCAGTAAATCGGCAAGGGATTGAACGAACAAAGCATCTTCAGGCTGCCAGTTGCGTATCTGATGCTGATGCTCAAAGCAGATAACCCCAGTTACCTGATTATTAATCAGAATCGGGCAATCGAGCATGGAGTAGATTTTCAGGGGCTTGAGGTAGGTTTCTGAAAATTCACAGGTGTCGGGATGGGTGTTTGCATCAACCGCCTTTACATAGGGCTTCTCACAGATGGCCTTGAAATAGGCAGGGTAATCATTTACTTTTATTTCTATGATTTCATCTGTCATGCCGTCTTCTTTATAAAGAAATCTGCGGGTAAGCGTCTGTCCACTTTTATCTAATGTCCAAATACTTACACGACTTATGTCGAGAGTCCGGGAAGCCGTGCGGCAGATCAGTTCGTATATTTTCTGCACATCCGACTGAAACATAACCGGGCTGCGGTGCAGGTCAATCAGCGTTTTATAAAAAAATGTCAGCCTGTGCGGGGAAGGCTGATGGGCGTATTCAGGCACGGCATTTACCATTTGTGACAAAAATACTCTTTTCGGCATTGAATGATAAATAATTATGAGGCGGTATCTGGACTAAGTGATTTTAATCACATTCTTCACTGACGGTGCTCATATTTCCCATTCGATTTCCCCGATACCTTGAAGCGCCATTTGTTAAAAGAACCACAAGCTGTTATGAAAAGTCTGATAACAACCACGCTGGCTGTCATGGTTTTGCTGCTGGTGTATTGTACCCCCGAGAAGCCAAAGTTTGAGGAGAGTGGGTCTAAAAATACTCCTTCAAAAAGCGCCGTTGAGGAAGTGGTTGATCCATCAAAAGGGATTGGTCCTGTCAAACATGTTACGCTTTCCAATCCATTGGATCAGGAACGGGTAAAACGAGGTAAAGACATTTACGAGATGAAATGTGAAGCCTGCCATCGTCTGGATGATCAACGCATTGTAGGTCCGGGATGGAAGGATATTACAAAAAGGCGTAAGCCAGAGTGGATTATGAACATGATTACCAATGTGGATGTGATGCTGGACCAGGACCCCGAGGCACAGAAACTGCTGGAGTTGTGTTTAACGCGCATGCCCAACCAGAATGTGTCCATAGGCGATGCACGGGATATCCTGGAGTTTATGCGCCAGAATGATGGTGAAAAATAAACTACAAACCCATCTATATATGAAATGCCTGTTTATTCTTCCCGTAGCGCTGCTGCTGGCCTGTACGCGGCAAGCCCCAGAAAGCGCCCCGGCTGATATGCCCCGACATAGAGGCGGTCAGTCGACAGTAGTGGACAATACCTCCCGACCAGATGTGGTGCGAGTCGCATCCAATTCCAATGTGCACAAAACACTTGTGGCAGCACTGAAGGCGGCTGAATACGTAGACGCTTTATCGAATGCGGGTCCATTCACTGTGTTTGCACCTACTGATGAAGCGTTTGATAAACTTCCGGCCGGAACATTGGATAATCTGCTGAAGCCTGAAAATAAAGAAACCCTTCGCAACATACTGGAGTACCATGTGTACGTAGGCAATATCCGTGAAAGCCAGATTGAGGATGGTATGACCCTCAATCAGGTAAATCTGCAGAATATCACACTCAACAAAGCGGCCGATGGAAAAATAACCATCAACGGTGCTGCCAATGTAATCGGCAGCGTTGAAGCTTCTAACGGAACAGTATATGTAATTGATGCCGTACTGTTGCCTCCGGATAAGAAATAAATTGTAAACAATACCTAATTAAAATAATTATGAAAAAGCAAATCTTCCATTTCGTTCTCACGGCTGTTGGGGCGTTGTTCATAGCTGGCTGTAAGCCACAGGGCCCTGCCGGTGTAACCACCGGTGGAGCAGCTTCGAAAGTGTATGTGGCACCCGGACAATATGATGAGTTCTACAACTTTGTTTCGGGTGGCTTTAACGGTCAGATGGCCGTATATGGCCTGCCCTCAGGACGTTTGTTCCGTAACATTCCTGTTTTTTCAGTGAACCCGGAAAATGGGTACGGCTACAGCGAAGAGACAAAACCCATGTTGAATACTTCGCATGGCTTTGTGCCCTGGGATGATCTTCACCACCCCGCCCTCTCTACCACAAACGGAGAACATGACGGACGTTGGGCTTTTGGAAATGCCAACAATACTCCACGTGTAGCGCGTATTGACTTATCAACCTTCCGTACCGTGGAAATCATTGAGTTACCCAACAGTGGCGGTAATCACTCTTCACCTTTTATCACCGAAAACACCGAATACGTGGTAGCGGGCACCCGTTTCAGCGTGCCGGTTGGCGACAACCGAGATGTGCCTATCAGTTCCTACAAAGAGAACTTTAAAGGCACCATCAGTTTCATTAAAGTTGACCCGCAAACCGGCCGGATGAGCATTGCCTTCCAGTTGCGCACTCCGGGCTTTAACTATGACCTGAGCCGTGCAGGCAAAGGCCCGTCACACGGATGGTTCTTCTTCTCCTGCTACAATACCGAACAGGCCTATACACTGCTCGAAGTGAATGCTTCGCGCAACGATAAAGACTTTATCATGGCGGTTAACTGGAAAAAAGCGGAGGAGTATCTGGCAGCCGGAAAAGGAAAAACTGAAAAGGCACGTTATGCACACAATGTTTATGACGAAAAAACACACACGGCTACCAGCACCATCCTGGAAGATGTAACTGTACTGGATGTTACCGAATTGCCGGGCATCGTATACTTTCTGCCGTGTCCCAAATCACCCCATGGTTGTGATGTGGATCCTACTGGCGAGTATATTGTAGGAAGTGGTAAACTGGCTGCCGTAATGCCGGTGTTTTCATTCAGCAAAATGCAGCAGGCTATCGCCAATAAAGATTTTGAGGGCGATTTTCAGGGTATTCCGATAATTAAATATGAATCGGCCCTGCATGGTGAAGTACAGAAACCCGGTCTGGGACCGCTGCACACTGAATTCGATGCCAATGGCAATGCCTATACTTCCTTCTTTGTGTCATCGGAAATTGTAAAATGGAATGTAAAAACACTTCAGGTGCTGGACCGTGTACCAACCTATTACTCAATTGGTCACCTGTGTGTTCCGGGAGGCCCTACCAAAAAGCCGCATGGTAAATACGTCATTGCGTATAACAAGATTACCAAAGATCGCTATCTGCCTACCGGTCCGGAGCTTTGTCAAAGCGCACAACTGTATTCAATTGATGGAGATAAGATGCAACTGTTGCTCGATTTCCCTACCATTGGCGAGCCACACTATGCCGAGGCCATACCCGCCAGTCTATTAAAGGATAAATCAGTTAAAATTTATCCGATAGAAGAAAATCAACATCCTTATGCGGCTAAGGGCGAGAAAATGGCCCGTGTTGAACGCAAAGGAAGCGATGTGCATGTGTACATGACGGCCATCCGCTCACATCTCACACCGGATAACATTGAGGGTATCCGGGTAGGAGATAATGTGTATTTCCATGTAACCAACCTGGAACAGGACTGGGACGTGCCGCATGGTTTTGCCGTAAAAGGAGCTACTAACGCCGAAATACTGATTATGCCAGGCGAAACACAAACCCTGTTGTGGAAGCCGCTGAAGCCGGGTATTTATCCCTTCTACTGCACAGACTTCTGCTCGGCATTGCACCAGGAAATGCAGGGGTATGCACGCGTCTCTGCTGCTGGCTCCAACACTTCACTCAAGTTTTCAACCGGAGAACTGGCCGGCCAGAAGTAGTGGCGCTGGCAGTCAGTTCATCATAGTTTGCAGGTTGAATGCCCTGTACACCCGTCACGCCCCAGGCGTGACGGGCCAGGGTTCCTGAAAATAAAATCCCTCATCACCGTGAAAAAACTTCATCCCTTAACCCGTATCCTAACTGCGTTGTGTGCCCTGATAATGGTAAGTGCTTTTTATGTACCGCTGTGGCAGATTTTGATGTGGGCGCCCCAATATCCGGAAGGACTGGAAATGAAAATATGGATTGACAACATATCCGGTGATGTGAAAATTATTAGTGCCCTGAATCACTATATCGGCATGCGACCCATTGATGTAAATATGTTTCCTGAGTTTGCCTTCATGAAATATTTGCTGGCGGGAATCATAGGTGTTGGCTTGCTTGCAGCCATCTTCAACCGCAGGTTGGGGCTGCTCATTTTTGCTTTCATCGTAATTGCTGCCGGTATCGCAGCATTGGTTGATTTCTACATGTGGGGTTATGACTACGGTCACAACCTTGATCCCACTGCACCCATCGTGGTTCCCGGTATGGCCTATCAACCACCCTTAATTGGATATAAACAGCTGCTCAATTTTACCGCCTACTCCGGACCGGATATCGGTGGCTGGATATTTTTCATCATCGGCCTTCTTCTGGTTGGCCTCTTAATCCTTGAATACTTTAAATTCGGCAAAGCAAAGTCATGAAGCGTGTACTAATATTTTATATTTATACAGCATTGCTTTTTGCATGTACCGTAAAACCTGAACCCATCCGGTACGGCACCGATATGTGCCATGCCTGCAAAATGACTCTAATGGATCGTAAATATGGTGGTGAGGTGGTTACCCGGAAGGGAAAAATATATAAGTTCGATGATATTAACTGCATGGTAAACTTTCTGAACAGTGGTTATCTCGAAGATCGCGAAATAAGCCATCGGCTGGTAACTGATTATGCACAACCCGGCACCTTGATTGATGCTACGCAGGCGTTTTACCTGAAATCAGAAGAAATCCGAAGCCCTATGGCCGGCCACCTGGCAGCCTTTCGGTCGGAAGAAATGATGGAAACCCATAAAAAGCAATTGAATGCTATTTACCTTACCTGGGGTGAGGTGGTAACGCAGTTTAAATAGGTATAGTTTTCTGATGCTACCAGATAATGAAGCGATTTGTATTATATGGATGCCTGTTGATGGCCTGCGTGAATACCGGTTATCCCAATCGGATAATTGTGGGTACTGGCAAAAAATACACGGTCATTCAATCGGCTGTCCAGGCTGCTTCACCCCACGATACCATTCTTGTTTTGGCAGGTATTTACCGGGAAAGAAATATTCATATCAACAAGCCACTTGTACTGCTGGGCGAGGGTTATCCGGTGATTGACGGTGAAGGCAAAGATGAACTGATTACAGTAGCTGCACCAAACGTTACCATACGTGGCTTTGAGTTGATCAACACCGGCACCTCCAGTGTAAAGGATCTGGCAGGTATCGGTGCTATTCAGGCTGATTACCTCACCGTTCAACGCAACAGATTTATCAATACTTACTTTGGTCTGCATCTTTCCAACAGCACCGGTTGTATCATTGAAAATAATTACTTCAAAGCCGGTCAACGACCAGAATACGAAACCGGCAACGGCATTCATTTGTGGCAATGCGCCAATGCGGTTATCCGAAACAATCATATCATGTTGCACCGCGATGGCATTTATTTCGAGTTTGTGACCCAATCCGTCATCGAAGGAAATGTGAGCAACAGCAATTACCGGTATGGCTTGCACTTCATGTTTTCGCACGAAGATGAATACCGTCATAATACCTTCAGGAAAAATGGTGCTGGTGTGGCGGTAATGTACACCCGCAAGGTGAAGATGGAACACAATACCTTTGAAGAAAATGAAGGGAGCAGTGTATATGGATTGCTGCTGAAAGATATCAGCGACAGCGAAGTAACCAACAATTCGTTTATAAAGAATACCATTGCCGTGTATATGGAAGGTACCAGCCGCACCCGGTTTTTACGCAACACCTTTGCACAAAATGGTTATGGCGTGAGGCTGCAGGCCAGCTGCGATGACAATGTGTTTGCGCAGAACAATTTTCAGAGAAACACTTTCGATTTTGCCACCAATGGCATGCTGGTACTGAACACCATAGACGGCAACTATTGGGATAAATACCAGGGTTACGACTTAAATCAAGACGGAATCGGAGATATTCCTTATCGCCCCGTTAATTTATATAGCATGATCGTTGAGCGCGTGCCTACTGCGGTTTTTCTATGGCGCAGTTTTTTGGTGTTTCTGCTCGACCGCGCAGAAAAGGCCTTTCCGGCTGTAACCCCTGAAAACCTTAAAGACAATTACCCCCGAATGAAACCCTATGATTTCCGTTCATCAGCTTGAAAAGAATTTCGGACGCCTGGAAGTACTGCGCGGTATTACCACTGTTTTTGATGCAGGAAAAACCTATGCATTAATCGGCCCCAATGGTTCGGGTAAAACCACTTTAATCAAATGTATGTTGGGTATGGTGTTGCCAACATCGGGTAAAATATTGGTAGATGGTGAAGATATAAAGAACCACTGGCGCTATCGCGAAAAAATCGGTTACATGCCGCAAATCGGCAGATATCCGGATAACATGCGCATCGGGCAGCTTTTCGACATGATGCGCAATATCCGCACCGGTGTTACCCATACCGATGAGGAACTCATCAATGCTTTCGGACTCCGGCAGCTGTTAGACAAGCGCATGCACACACTTTCAGGTGGTACCCGGCAAAAGGTAAGCGCCACGCTGGCGTTCTTATTTAACCCGCCCATACTTTTTCTTGATGAGCCTACGGCCGGGCTGGACCCGCTGTCGGTCGAGATACTGAAAGAAAAAATTTTGCGCGAACGGCAACAAGGCAAACTGATCATCATCACTTCGCACATCATGAACGACCTGGACGAACTGGCCACCGAAGCGGTGTTGTTGCAGGACGGGTTGATAAAATATGCCGATTCCATAGAATCGTTGAAGGAACTGACCGGCGAGAGCCGGCTGGGCAAGGCCATCGCCCGGTTTATACATACACTAAATCCTGAACATACACCTGTCTCTTCAACCGAACAGCAACTATGATCCGCATCATCCGATATGTGTTTTACGACCTGTTGCGCACGCGTTTTGTGGTGTTCTACACCTTGTTTCTGCTTGTGAGCACATTGGCTATGTATCAACTCGATACCGATGCAGGAAAAGTAGTGCTCAGCCTTATGAACGTAGCGCTCATGGTTGTGCCGCTGGTGAGCATTGTCTTTGCATCCATCCATTTTTATAATTCCTATGAATTTATCGAGCTCATGCTGGCACAGCCTGTGAACCGCAGGGTAGTTTTTCTGAGCGAATACCTGGCTGTAGCTTTTTCGCTCAGTGTAGCACTCCTTGCCGGCATTGGCATTCCCATGCTCTGGTTTGGTGTAAGCTCTGCGGGCTTTACGTTGCTCTGTTCAGGTATCATGCTTACCTGGGTTTTTGTTTCTCTGGCATTCCTGTCGGCCGTGCTTACGCGCGACAAGGCCAAGGCCATCGGCGTGGCGTTGTTATTCTGGTTTTATTTCTCGCTGATTTACGATGGGCTGGTATTGTGGATAATCTACACGTTCATGGATTATCCGCTTGAAAAAATCACGCTGGCGCTTATCTCATTTAATCCGGTCGATCTGGCCCGGATCGTTTTGTTGTTGCAGCTGGACATATCCGCACTGATGGGCTACACCGGGGCCTTCTACAAATCATTTTTCGGGTCGTCCGCAGGCACCTTCTTTTCAGCATCCGTATTGTTTGTGTGGATGCTCTTGCCTATGTGGCTTTCCCTTCGCATTTTTGACCGAAAGGATTTATAGATGCGTCTGCTTTTTTTATTTCCCGCCTGGCTGATCTTTTCATGTTCTTCGCCCGAAAGACACCTGCTGATTGACCAGCCGGCTCCTGTAGTTGCAGGGGCTGAAGAACCTTATCTTTTCACGGATTCTGCCGGCACGGTGTGGCTCAGTTATCAGCAACGTCACGATACCATTAGCAGTTTGTGGCTTACTGCTTATCAGAATGGAGAATGGCGTTCGCCACAGCAAATAATTCAAGGTTATAACTGGTTTGTAAACTGGGCCGATTATCCTGTAATGGCTTCCGATGCAAAAGGAAATTTAGTTACGCACATACTGCATCGCTCAGGTGAAGGTAAATTTGCCTACGATGTACACATCCTTACTTCCAACGACAGCGGCAAAACATGGAGCGAGCCGCACAAGCTTCATGATGACAACACCCAAACCGAACACGGTTTTGTGTCGGCTATCCCTTACGGAGATAATTTTTTTATGTGCTGGCTGGATGGCCGCAATACCACAGGCTCCGAAAGCCACCATCATGGGCATCACGGCAGCATGACCCTGCGTGCAGCGATAATTGACAAACACGGAAATAAGGTGAAAGAGTGGGAGCTCGATAACAGGGTTTGCGATTGTTGCCAGACTACCGCTGCCATAACCGATAAGGGACCTGTGGTGATATACCGCAACCGGTCGGATGAGGAAGTACGCGATATTTTCATTACCCGTTATGAAGACGGTAACTGGACAGCACCTAAACCTGTACATGGAGACAACTGGATAATACATGGTTGTCCGGTGAATGGTCCGCGGTGCGATGCGATGGGCAATACGCTGGTGGTAGCCTGGTTTACTGCTGCCGGTGATGAACCCAGGGTACAGGTAATTTTTTCTTCTGATGGCGGTAAAACATTTGGTAAGCCGGTACGTGTGGACGAAGGCAATACCATAGGCAGGGTAGATGTGGTACTGTTGAATAACAATGAGGCGCTGGTAAGCTGGATGGAGGGTGAAGCAATTAAAGTTGCTTTTATTGATGCCACCGGCAGAAAAGGAAAATCTTTAACAGTAGCGCATTCTTCCGAGAAACGGGCTTCAGGCTTTCCGCAGCTAACACGCTTTAATAAAGGGGCCCTCATGGCCTGGACCAGTCCGGCCGACAGTGCTGTCAGAACGGCTGTGTTAACATGGCAGTGATGAGCGCAACTGCATTCGTGCCAAAGTTTCCAAAAGTTTATGCAAGGCCCTGATCCGGGAGGTGATCGCGATCCGAGGGTTCCGACTCATCCCGCAGGATGCGTCGGGCAAGTTCGGCATCTTTTTCAAATACATGCAGCCGCACACTGAAGCGCGGGTCTGCTATCGGATAAAGGTTGGCAAGGTTTTCTTCAGTCAGAAAGCAAGGTATGCCATACGCATCCAGCTTGCTCTTGGCCAGGCTGGCCTGAATAGCATGGGTAAAATATTGCAGTACAACGATGGGCTCAGGCTTTTTCACTGAGGTAATTTAACCATCCAAACCTGAATTTTCAATTGTATCCGGCAGGCAGACCATGCAGTTTTTAAGGTGCGGGGTTCTTGCGGTACGTTTCCCTTACTGTCTTAAACTCCGATCCTTCCTTCCATTGTGGCCACGAGTTTTCAAATGCTAGCCGCTTGCCGGTGTTGAACAACAGCTTTAGGTCGTCCACAGCACCTTCCAGATTCCAGCCCGAAGGATCGTATTCATCAGATGGTTTGTGGTAATATTTTGCCACGTACTCTTCCTGCAACTGCCGCCCGTACTCTTTGCCTTTATCAATGTGATCAATACCTGTATTGGTATATAGTGCGGGTATGCCCACTTTGGCAAAACAGAAATGATCAGACCGGAAGTAATAACCGGCTACCGGATTGGGTTCGGGCGACAGATACCGGCCCACAGCCTCAGCTTCTGTTTTCAGGTAATCTTCCAGTTCCGACTGTCCCATACCAACCACCACAATGTCCTTCATTTTGCCGTATGGATTCAATCCGTCCATGTTGATGTTGGCTACTGTTTTCTCTTTCGGATAAACCGGATTTTGTGCATAATATTCCGACCCCCACAAGCCCTGCTCTTCGGCCGTAACCGCTAAAAATACAAGGGTGCGGTACGGCTTGTTTTTCATTAACCGGAAAGCTTTGGCCAGTTCCAGCAATCCCGCTGTGCCGCTGGCATTATCGAGTGCGCCATTATAGATGGAGTCGCCTTGTGCATCAGGTTTACCGATGCCCAGGTGATCCCAGTGCGAAGAATAAATAATGTATTCGTCCGGTTGCTTACTGCCTGTCATTTTTCCGATCACGTTGTAGGATGTATCATAACGCGCCTGAACAGAAAGGCTTGTACTGATTTTCAGATTCATAGGCCGGGCGGTAAAGCCGGGTTTGCGCGCAGCCGATATGGTTTCGGCCCAATCCATGCCGGCGGCTTCAAACAGCTTTTTTGCGGCACGCTGCGTTACCCAGCCAATGGTGGCACAGTGATAATTTTTTTTGCCACGCTCATCCAGATAGAGCCGCGGAGCTTTCCAGTTGTTTTGTACCACCCAGAAGCCATAACCGGCCGGTACATCGTCATGAATAATCAGGACGCCTTTGGCACCCTGGCGTGCAGCTTCCTCGAATTTGTACGTCCAACGACCGTAGTAGGTCATGGTGTTTCCCTTGAACAGGGAAGGATCATCAGAGCCAAAACCCGGATCATTTACCAGCACCACTATTACCTTGTTTTTCACATCTGCACCGGCAAAATCATTCCAGTTGTATTCAGGCGCAACAATGCCAAACCCCGCAAAAACGAGATCCTCACTTCTCAGTTCAATATTTTCATCGGTACGTTCGGTCCATATCACATAATCCTTCAGTCCTTCGAGCGTAAAACTTCCTTTCTTCGATTGTACCGTCATGGTCGGGGCAGGCGAGGCAGTAATTTCCACCATGGGCACGGCCTGCAGGTAGCTGGTGCCGTTTCCCGGCTCAAGGCCAATGGTGCGGAACTGTTCTTCCAGATAGGCGATTGTTTTGTGTTCACCTTCGGAAAAAGGCATACGCCCCATGAATTCATCCGAGGCTAAAGTTTTAAGATGTTTTTCCAGTCCGTCTGCGGTAATTGCCTCCAGTCCGTCATGGCGGTCAAAGCCGCCCTGTTTACACGAAAGAAGCAACAGGAAAGGTGCCAGAAATATCAGGGATTTCATGAAAAATTTTTTACTGTAATTAATGGCCACAAGTTTCCGAAACTTTGCCTAAGTTTCAAACCGTTCAGATAATATACAGTGCATGCGCAGGTTATTAATACGTTCAGTTGCTTTACTGATCAGCATTTTGTTTGTATTGATTTTGGTTACACTCGCGCCCGTCAGGCGGGTATTGCCTGAACAACAGGTATTTTATGCCGCCATGATGCAACGCATAGACAGTACCATGTCATTACCTTTTTCAAAAGATACTGCTTTACTTCGTGTGGGTTTCGGCAAGGCTTCCATTACCCCGGCCTGGCCAGCGTCAACAGCCGGGTATGTAAAGCGAAAAGGGGCAAAGTTTACTGCTGTGCGCGATTCGGCATTTGTTCGTGTCATGGCTTTTGAAAAAGGGCAACATCGGGTTGCTGTGGTAAGCCTTGATATGCTCATTGTACCTCCTTTGTTATACCACATGCTTGCTGATGAATTGCGCAATACAGAGCTTCCTGCAGAAAATATCTTTTTCGGGGCCACCCATACCCATAACAGCATCGGCCAATGGGATAATCATCTGGTTGGTGAAATTTATGCGGGCCCCTATGATGAAAGACTGATGAAATTTCTTACGGGGCAGGTAAAAAAAGCCCTACAACAATCGCTGATGAATCTGAAACGAGCCAGGCTATATGCTGCATCAGTTCCGGTAAACGAAGCTGTGGTGAACCGTCTCGTTCAGGGAGGACCGGTTGATTCGCTGCTGCACCTGTTAATGGCTGAACGCGAAGACGGAAGCAGGGGTGTTTTAACCAGTTACACTGCGCACGCCACCTGCCTTTCTTCAAAAGACCATCGTCTTTCAGCCGATTATCCGGGTGAGCTGACAAAACGCCTGGAAGCCGGTGGGTACGACTTTGCCATGTTTCTTGCCGGAGCCGTGGGAAGTCATGCACCAGCTTCTCTTCCCGATGGCGATGAAAAAATAAGACGCATGGGTGCGATGCTCAATGCTGCAGCAACAAAGGCCGGAAAACAACCTGTAAGTGCAGATGTGTTGCGTCTGCACCACATCCCGCTCCTGCTGGGCGAACAACAAATCAGAATTTCATCCAACTGGCGTGTGCGGTCATGGCTTTCTGAACGATTGCTTGGCCGCACCACCGCTGCGTTAAGCGTTCTTCAAATCGGTAACGTGTTATTACTGGGAACACCTTGTGATTTTTCAGGCATGCTTACCAGGCCTTTGTACGAAATGGCTGCTGATTATGGTGTTCATGTCGTGATCACAAGTTTCAACGGAGGCTATATCGGCTATGTAACACCCGACCAGTATTTCGATTTGAATGCTTATGAAACACAAGCCATGAACTGGTATGGTTACGGAAACGGGAAGTACTTAACCGATTGCATGGTTCGTATATTACAAAATGCAGGCAATTAATTGGGCTCAGCAGGTAAGATGAAAATTTTTTGTTTTCGTCAGGCATCTGTCGGGTCGTTGCGGCATTTTTCTAACTTGCGCAATCTTTAAAAATGAAGTCCATGAAAAAATATTTGGTTGTTTATCTGCTTATTCTTATCCGCTTTACTGTTCATGCCGATGAGGGAATGTGGGTGTTGTATTTACTGGGCGACAAAGTGTATAACGACATGGTGAAAAAAGGTCTGAAGCTGAGCAAAGAGCAGATCTACAGCATGAACAAAGCCAGTCTGAAAGACGCCATAGTGATTTTCGGGGGTGGTTGTACCGGCGAAATTGTGAGCCGGGAGGGGTTGATTTTTACCAATCATCACTGCGGTTACAGTGCCATAGCTGCAGCCAGTACGGTGGAAAAAAATTACCTGCGCGATGGGTTTTGGGCCAAATCAAAGGCCGAAGAAATTCCGGCTCCATCGCTCTCGGTTCAATTCCTGGTACGCATTGAAGACGTAACAGCAACAGTAGAAAAGGAACTGACAGGCCTGAACGGAGCTGCATGGAATATCCGGCTGCAGGAAGTATCACAACGTATTGTGAAGACGGCCACCGAGGGTACTGGCTATGAAGCACGCGTGGTACCTTTTTACCGTGGCAACCAGTTTTTGCTGTTTGTATATGAGCGCTACCGCGATGTGCGGCTGGTAGGAACCCCGCCTGAAAGCATCGGCAAGTTTGGGGGAGATACCGACAACTGGGAGTGGCCCCGGCATACGGGCGACTTTGCCGTATTCAGGGTATATGCCGATAAAAACGGCAGACCTGCCACCTATTCACCTGATAATGTTCCGCTCAAACCAAAGTATTTTCTGCCTGTATCAACCAAGGGCGTTAAGGAAAACGACTTTGCCATGGTGCTGGGTTATCCGGGAAGTACTAACCGCTACGAAACATCGTATGGTGTTAAACTGAAAACGGATATTGAAAATCCGGCCATAGTACAACTGCGCGATGTGCGGCTAAAGCTGATGTTTGAAGAGATGAAAAAAGACCCTGCCGTGAAATTGCAGCTGGCTTCATCTTATGCGTCCATTGCCAACTACTGGAAATTTTTTGACGGAGAAGCCAGCCAGCTGCTGAAGTACGATGTGTACGGACAAAAGAAAGCCATAGAGGATAAATTTACCGCCTGGGCCAAAGGAAAACCAGCGTATGAAAACCTGATGGCTGAATTTGAAAAGGCCTATGCATCCTGGTTTCCATATGCCAAACACCGAATATACCTGAATGAGGGAATACTCGGCTCCCCGCTGGCTGCCTACGCAGCTTCACTGCAAGCGCTGGAAAGAGCCCTGATGCGCAAGCCCGTAAATCCTGAAGAAATAAAAAAAATTGCCGAAAATCTGAACAACACACGGGCAACTTTTCTGGAAAACGAAAACAAAGCATCGGATGAACGCATTCTCGCAGCTACCTGCCGGATGTTTTACACCGATATCCCAAAGGATCAGCATCCACAGGAATTTTTCAACTGGTTGCGCACAACTTATGGCGACCCGGCAGACGAAGAAACCTATCAGCGCTTTGCTACCGATGTATTTACCAAAACGATGGTGTTCAGTGATGCCCGCTGGAATCAATTTATAAACAATCCCGATTCATCGTCATTGCAAAACGACCCTGCTTACCGCTATGTAACAGCATTTACAAAGAACTATTACAATCGTTATGGCTTGTTTGCTACGGAATTCAATAATAAAATCAACGACCTGAGCCGCCTTTATATTAAAGGTATTATGCAGATGGATCCGCAAATGATTGCTTATCCGGATGCCAACTTTACCATGCGTTTAAGCTATGGCAGTATTAAATCCTATCGTCCCCGCGATGGTGTGATTTACGATTACGTTTGCACGATGTCGGGTGTACTGGAAAAGTATAAGCCCGGTGATTATGAATTTGATCTGCCTGCGAATCTTGTTGCAGCAGCACGAAAAAAAGATTTTGGAAATTATAAAGATGTGCGGCTGAACGACCTGGTGGTTTGCTTCATAACCAATAACGACATAACGGGTGGCAATTCAGGTTCGCCCGTACTGAACGGCAGTGGCGAACTGATAGGGCTGGCTTTTGACGGCAACTACGAAGCGCTGAGCCACAAGATTACTTTTGATAAAGACATGAACCGCACCATTTGTGTTGACGTGCGCTACGTATTGTGGTGCATCGAGAAACTGGGCGGTGCGAAAAACATAATCAATGAACTGGTGCTGAAGTAAGCTTTACTGAATCTGCCCCAGTTTAATAAAGTCTTCTATTTGTGCTAAAACCTCATCCACAGACATGGCTATAAGTATGCGGTAGGTACCTATTTTCCTGAAGAACGACAGGGTTAGTTCATCAGGCCGGTACAGAATAATTCTTTTACCGGCTTTTATAGCCAGGGCCACTTCCGATGCCGTGCCGGCAGCCATGCCTATTACCACCAGTATGTGGCTGCTAAGGATGTTGATGTTATTTCGTGCACTGCCCATGCCGGTAAGTATTTTGATGCGTGCATAACGCGAGGAACCTGTGGGATTGTCGGAAGGGAGAATACCAATCGTTAGGCCGCCATTATCGGCAGCGCCTTTCAGGGCAGCTTCCATCACACCAAATTCGCGGCCACCAGTAAGTACAACCCAGCCTTTGCGGGCTACGGCCGCACCCAGGGCATAGGCCCATTCATTTTCTTCGGGAGTGGCATTCTCGCCTGGCCCCATAATGCCAACAATTACCATTGTTTCCATGCTTTAAAGCTAATGCAGATAAATGTTAAAACAATCGTTAGGCAAACAGGATGTTTACAAAAGCGAACCAGACTAATGTTCGCATGCACAATACCGTGCAGATGCAGCTTTTTCAAAACACTCTTTTCCTTCCTTAAAAGAAAACCAGGCAAGTCCCAGCGATCCGGCAGCATCGAGGTAGGGAAGTCGGGTAAGTTCATAAAGGCCGCTGGCAGCCAGCAACACCACCGACATGTATACACACACCTTAGTACAGTTGGCATCGGCCAGGATGGCCTCGCTGTTCAGTTTTACTCCTACTTTGCGTTTGGCGCGGATAAGCGCCAGCATCACCACAATGCTGAGGAGGGAAATGATAACACCCCAAAATGTTGACTCAGGCTTCTGGTTTGTAACAATTACCAATATGGCACCTGCCACCAGACCTGCCACCAGCAGGTAAAAAGCTGTACCGGTAATGCGCAGAGCGGTACGTTCGAAATTATCAGGGTGAATGGCCGGTGAACTGCGTATGCGCAGCACCATGTGCAGAATACCAATACCCGAAATCATTTCAATAAAGCTGTCAACCCCAAACCCAAATAATGTAAGCGTTTCATCTTCGTAACCGAACCAGGTTGCCAGCAGGCCTTCGGCCAGGTTATAGAAAATGGTAAATACTGCCAGTAGCAGGGCAAGGGTATAGAGCTTATTGTTTTCTGCAGTAATGTGGTTCACGCCACAAAGGTAATGCGCGCGGAAATATGTTCCAGAGCTTTCACAGGCACTGATCAGGCTGTTGAATGATTTTGTTTGCGGTGGGTATCAGCCCGGGTGTAGCCATGGCACAGGTTCAGCTTCTTCTTTTTCTAACCTCTACGCTGGCGCGTTTGCATTTTCCGCCAATAGGAGGGTTAAGTTTTGAGATTTTCAGATAGACTTCGGTAACGGAGGGAAGCGTCTGGAAGATTGATTCAATAATATCACCGGCAACTTTTTCCAGCAGGTGTGAAGGTTTTTCCATTTCTTGTTTTACCAGGCGGAAGATGGCCTCATAATTTACTGCATCGGCCAATGCATCGGTATGTGCAGCACGTGCAACATCGGTTTCTACCGATATATCCACTTCAAACCAGTTGCCTGATTCGCGTTCATGCGGATAAACACCATGAAAGGCGTGGAACTCCAGTCCCTCCAGCGTAATGCGCCCCGTCATCCGATTTCGTCAAAGAAGGAGGTTAGTACAGGCTCGGTTTTAGTGGCTTCGGTCTTTTCTTTTTCCGGCTCCATGTTTTGCAGAAGCGACCCGTTCTTTGTCTTGTCGGTTACCGCAGCCTCCTTGGTTTCTTGTTTTTCAGCCTGGATGTCTTCCTGTTGTGCCGGAGCTTTTGCAGGAACCGGTGGTTGTGTCAGTGAAAGTTTGTTGAGGTGTGCCTCGGCATCGAAATGTGGCTGGGAAGCCCGAAGCCTTTCTGAACGCTCGAGGGTATCCTGCGCAATGCGCTTCAGTTCCGACAACAGATCTTCGCGTACATCCTGAAGTTTTTTGTAGTTTTCGGCCAGAGCCTTCAGGCGCACATCCATTTCGGCCAGCAACTGCCGTGAACGCAGCTCGGCTGCGTCGGTAATCTGCTTGGCCTGTGTGCGGGCTTCGTTAATCAGCGTTTCGGCCTTAAGCTGTGCCTCGCGTACCATGAGTTCGGCTTGCTGCCGTGATTGCTCAATCAGGCTGGTGCCCGTATCTTCGGCAGTCTTCAGGGTTTTGAATAATGAGTTTTCTACCTCGCGCATGCGGGCAACTTCTTTTTCCGAAGCCTCCAGTTTGAGTCGCAGTTCGCGGGTTTCGTCCAGCAGTCGCTCCCATTCCTGGGACAGGGAGAGCAAGAAGGCGTTGACCTCGTCTTTGTCGTAGCCGCGGAAATTCTTTTCGAATGTGCGCTGACGGATTTCGAGCGGTGTAATTTTCATAGCACTTGTGTTTAGGGTAAAAAATATAATCGGGTCGCAAAAAATTAACGCAAGCCGTTATTCCTGTATTTCAATCTGCCATACTGAAAGTGTGCGGTCATCACTGGCACTAATCAGGCGGTTGGGCTCTTTCAGCCAAAGCAGCCGGTTAACCGATGTTCCGTGCCCCGCATGGCGGGCGCGATCAATTACTTTCAGTAAGGTAAGTGTAGGCAACTCCCACACTTTTATCGATTTATCCAGGCTACAAGTTACAAAATGTTTATTATCCGGGCTAAATTCAATGTAATTTATTGCATACATGTGTGCCACTACTTCGCCGATGTAGGCATAATTTTGTTGTACATCCCAGGCCTTCAGCCTTGCATCGCGGCCGGCCGAAAGCAGGTAGGAGCGGGAGGGAGTATATCGCACAGTAAAGACCGAGTTGCCATGACCCGGTAGTTCAAATTTCAGTTCCAGCGTATCCAAATCGAATATGCGTATCTGCCAGTCGCTGTAACCGGCTGCTATTTCCCGCGTAAGCGGATTGATGCTCAGGCAGCGCAGGTTTTTATCAGATGCCTTTACCTGTTTTTTAACCCGTAAGGAGGGAAGATCAATGGCCGTCAGGGTTCCGTCTCCTGTTCCGGCAAACAGCGTATCATCAAATGTCTGCAGTGCGAATACTGCCGCCTGCGTAAATTTCAACGAGCCGGTTTCACATTTGTTTTGCCAGTCGAGCAAATGAATACCCTCGAAATTATGACCTGCTATGAGCAGGTTGTATTTCTTATCGTAATGCAGGGCGTAGATGGGGTTGCTCAGTTTTGCCAGCACCAGGCCCTCTTCCGGATGATTCACGTCCCATTGTACAACCAGGCTGTCGGCCCCGGCACTGAAAAACAAGCCCGGAAGACCGGCAGGGGCCAGCGCGTAAATACTGTCGCGGTGACCGGTTAATGTGTGTAAACGCTGAATGGAAACGGGCATGTGTGAACGTAATGTTAATTTTTGCAATTTGGGCGGGTAAAGTTCACGAAGTGTATGGCAATTATCCAAAAAGAGACCTCAAATGGCAGGGCACTTGGTGTATGGAAGATTGAAGAGGAAGAAGAAACACTCCTGGCTCAGACTATTGGGCTTGACACCATTCCTGATAAACTGCGCCATCCCAATCGCAGACTCGAATTTGTGGCAGGGCGTGCACTGGTGCGCCAGCTGATGAACGACCTGGGAGAATCATTTGAAGGCGTAACTTCCAATGAGCATGGTAAGCCCATGCTTAAAAACAGCAGGTGTCAGGTTTCAATAACCCATTCATTTCCTTATGTGGCTTCGCTTATTGATGCCGGCAAACCTGCAGGAATAGATTTGGAACAGATAAACTACCGGTTGCTGAAAATGGCGCCCCGTCTGTTTCATATTTCTGAGCTGCGCACCGCAGGGCGTAATCCGTTGAAACATACCATTATCTGGAGTGGAAAAGAGACCTTGATGAAGATTTATGGCAAACGCGATGTGGTTTTTTCCGAGCACCTGCGCATTGACCCCTTCGATCTGAAACGGGAAGGAGGCGAACTCACCGGACATATTCTGATTGAAGGTGCAGAAACAGATGTGCCGTTGTCATACCGGCTATTTGATAATTTTGTGTTGGTATTTACGCGGTAATTCTTATGCATCGGCTACTTGCGCTGCTTATCTTCTGCAATGCAGGCACATGGGCACAGACCATTGGCAATTTCACCCTTACGGATATACGATTTGATAAACCTGTATCCCTGCAGGATTACTCCCGGTATCCGGCCGTGGTGTTGATTTTTACCACGAACAACTGTGCCTTTGATGAGCATTATCGGGAACGAATTATCCGCATGGCCGAGGCCTATGCCCAACGGGTTCCTTTCTTATTAATCAACAGTTCTGCCGAAGCGGATGAATCCGTTGATCTCATGAAAGCCCTTCATGCCGAAATTGGATTTACCATTCCATATCTGGCTGATAAAAATCAGGTGGTTATGAATATGCTCAATGCCCGTAAAACTCCGGAATGTGTCGTTTTAAAACCTGTGTCCGATAAGTTTACCGTTGTTTACAGAGGCGCCATTGACGACAGTCCGCAGATGGAAGAAACCGTGCGTAACCATTGGCTAAGGGATGCCATTGAAGCCGTGTTGGCAGGAAAACCCCCCCCGCTTAAAGAACAACGACCAGCAGGTTGCTCTATTAATTAAGTGAACTAATCAACCAACCTACTATGGACCGATTAACCATCAAACCATGGACTATTTAACCATTAACCATGGACCGATTAACCATCAACCATGGACCGATTAACCATTAACCATGGACTGATTAACCATCAACCATGGAC
>DAIQOI010000003.1:0-317994 GCA_036787955.1 Cyclobacteriaceae bacterium | reverse complement strand
GTCCATGGTTGGTCGGTCCATGGTTGGTCGGTCCATGGTTGGTCGGTCCATGGTTGGTTGGTCCATGGTTGGTCGGCAGTTGAAAATCAACTTTCAAGTTCATGATAAAACAACTAAGGACTATTAAACTATGGACTATTAAACTATAGACCATCAAACTATGGACCATCAAACTATGGACCATCAAACTATGGACTCCCATACTCATACTCCACTTTTCTTGGTTTATACTTCTCAGCCAATGCCGCAATCTTCCGGATGTGATCGGGTGTAGTACCACAGCAACCTCCGATAATATTTACAAGACCTTCCTTCAGGTATTCTTCTATCTGAGCAGCCATTTCTTCGGGCGACTGATCGTAATGACCAAATGCATTGGGAAGACCGGCGTTCGGGTAGGCACTTACGTAGCAGTTGGCTTCCCGCGCAAGCACCTGCAAATACGGACGCAGTTGTGTCGCACCCAGCGCGCAATTCAGTCCGATGCTGAGCAGTGGAACATGCGAAACGGAAATAAGAAAGGCCTCTGTGGTCTGACCGGATAAGGTTCTTCCGCTTGCATCGGTAATGGTACCAGAAACCATAACCGGCAGAGCCCTGCCCGTATCTTCTTCGTGTTGCTGAATGGCAAAGAGGGCGGCCTTGGCATTGAGCGTATCAAAAATTGTTTCTACCAGTAAAATATCTGCTCCTCCATCGGCCAGTCCTTTCACTTGTTCGTAATACGCTTCGGCCAGTTCATCAAAACCGATGGCACGGAATCCCGGATTGTTAACATCGGGTGAGATGGACGCAGTTTTGTTGGTCGGGCCGATGGCACCTGCAACAAAGCGCGGCTTGTCTGGATTTTTACGGGTAAATTTCTCAGCTGCCGCCCTGGCCAGTTTTGCCGAAGCCACATTAAGCTCATAAGCAAGCGATTCTAACTGGTAATCGGCCTGGGCTATGCGTGTACTGCTAAACGTGTTGGTCTCGATAATATCGGCCCCTGCCTCCAGGTATTGCTCGTGAATGGACGTGATAATGTCGGGGCGGGTGATGGAAAGTAAATCGTTGTTGCCTTTCAGTGCACAAGGGTGGTTTTTAAATCTATCTCCCCGGAAATCTTCTTCTGAAAGGTGATAGCGCTGGATCATGGTGCCCATGGCGCCATCCAGCACCAAAATGCGCGTTTTCAGTATTTGTTCAAGCATGGCTCTCTGCACAGGTTAATAAATATCCAGAGAGCCGTGAAGACGGGTTGCTTATCTTTCCCGCTATAGCGGGATGGGAATTAGCACAACGCCCCGCAGCTTGCGGTGCAGGATGCTAAGACGTCATCGGGCCCAGTCCCTCGGTCTTTCTGGATAAGCGCTGCAAAGAAAGCACATTGTAAGCTCAAAATCAAAAAATCATTAAATCCGCAGAAAAGCCCGGACAAACTTGTGATGAACAATCCGTTCAGCTTACCTTTACCCGGATCATGAAGTTAGCGGCTGTTGACATCGGATCGAATGCCATTCGTTTTCAGGTCTCGTCTGTTCTCGACAGCGGAACACGCGTGATCTTTAAAAAGATGGAATACGTGCGTTTTCCGTTGCGGCTCGGGCACGATGTATTCACTACCCAGCGTATCAGCGAGCACAACGCGGAAAGGTTTAAAAAACTGATGCGCGTTTTCAAGATGCTGATTGAACTCTATGAGGTAGATGATTACATGGCCTGTGCCACATCGGCTATGCGCGAATCGGAAAACGGTGAAGAACTGGCCCGGCAGGTTAAAGAAGAAATCGGACTGGAGATCCGGATTATTGACGGCCGGCAGGAAGCTGAGCTTATCAACCAGGCTATCCTTACCTACCTGACCGATGGCACCTATCTCCATATAGATGTGGGAGGCGGAAGCACCGAACTGAATCTGTATGTAAACGGAAAGAAAACCCAAACCCGCTCTTTTAAAATTGGGTCTGTGCGCATCTTGGAGCACCATGATTCGCCCCTCATATGGGAGAACATGGAAAAGTGGGTCAAAAAACATGTAAGACAGCAGTACGGCAAAGTAACCGCCATTGGTACCGGAGGTAACATCAGCAAAATCTTTGAGCTGGCCCAGTTGAAGCCACACCGTCTGATGTCGCTGAAAAAAATACGCGAAATCAGCGAGATGATTGAAAAACACACCCTTGAAGAGCGAATCTACCTGTTGCAGATGAACCCCGACCGGGCAGACGTTATCGTGCCGGCCAGTCATATTTACATGAAAGTAATGGAGTGGGCAGGGGCCAGGTATATACAGGTGCCCGAAGTGGGTCTGAAAGACGGCATCATGCTTCATTTATACCGTAAAAACAAAAGCCAGAAAAAAATTGAATTTGCCAACCTGGCCGATCAGAGCCAGGGAAAAAAGGTTATCCGGTTGTAAAACACCAGTGCACCCGCCTGGTAGTAACGCTGTGTTGGCAGTGAAATGTTGGCTGGTCTCCGTACATCGGAAAAAGTTCCGTTCCGTGGCAGGACTTCCTCTTTCAAAAGAGTTTCACATCGCTCACGGTTTCCTTCGTTACCCGGTAAAATTCCTTATGAATGTTAAAAGTCGGCTCGCCATCGGGTTGTCTGGGCGTATAGGTACCGTCTTCGTTCATCACGTAGGCATTCACGTTATCGCGCATATTGAAGCGGAGAATATTCATGGCCTGCTTGCGCAAAATATCTTCTTCCAGCAACACCAGCGACTCTACCCGGCGGTCAAAACTGCGCACCATGGCATCGGCACTACCGATGTACACCTTTGGATCACCGGCATTGTGAAAATAATAGATACGCGAATGCTCCAGGTATTCGCCCACAATACTCAACACCTGAATGTTTTCGCTCAGACCGGTTCTGCCCGGCCGAAGACAGCAAATGCCGCGTACGCTCAGGCGAATGGGTACGCCTGCCTGCGAGGCCGCATAGAGTTCATCAATGAATTCCTTATCCTGCAAAGAATTGACTTTAATAGCGATGCCCGAAGGTAAACCTGCCCGTGCATTATCGGCTTCGCGCCGGATAAGGTTGCATAACTGAATGCGCATATCACGGGGCGAGGTTATCAGGTTGCGATAAGTTAATGGCTGTGAGTGCCCGGTTATTACATTAAAGAACTCCGAAACATCATTGGCATAAATTTCTTTGGATGTAAGCAGTCCGACATCGGTGTATAACCTGGCAGTAACTTCATTGTAATTGCCGCTCGACAAATGTACATACCGATACACGCGGTCATCCGGCTCTTTTCGTACAATCAATAATAGTTTGGTGTGGGTTTTCAGGTTGCCCATGCCATATATTACAAAGCAACCGGCTTTTTGCAGGCGTTCAGCCTCGCGCAGATTGTTTTCTTCATCAAAGCGTGCTTTTACTTCAAACAACACAGCCACGTGTTTACCGTTTTCAGCTGCACGGTACAACGCATTGGTAACCCGTGATTCACCACGGGCTACCCGGTAAAGGGTAATCTTTATGGATAGCACGTACGGATCGTCTGCGGCTTTCTCCAGCAACTCCAGCACCGGCTCCATGGAATTGTAAGGATGGTGCAACAGGATATCGCGGTGCTTCAGTACTTCAAACAAGTCAGGGTTATCTTCATCCGGATAATTGAGTGGCTTTATCGGATCGGGCGATTTAAACCTTCTGCCTTTAAATTCATTATGACTGATGATCTGGTTCAAGCCGCTTAGATCCAGCAAGCTGGCCTGAGGTATGTAAAAAATATTGTGATCGTCAATATCGAACTGGATTTTCAACAGGCGTAACATCCACGGATCAGCATTTCCATGAACTTCCATGCGCACCACCCGACCCGTCCTTCGGGTCTTTAGCTTTTGTTTCAGGTCTTCCAGAAAATTGGATTCTATGTCATCACTTTCTTCGAGCGTGAAATCGCCATTGCGGTTGATGCGAAACAGATTTACGCTTCGGATATCCACATTTCTGAAAAGATTGTGGATATTGTGCCGCACAATATCTTCTACCGGAACAAATATCAGCAGGCCGTTTTCCCTGATTTCAAAAAAACGGGGAATATTACTGGGTATTTGCACAAAGGAAATGCGGTTGTGAAGCTGTCCTTCGCTCATCACGGCTGTTACAACACCAAACAGCAAGCGGTTATTTTTCAGCACCGGAAAAGCATGGTAACTGTCGAATGCCATGGGTGTGAGCATCGGAAATATGGTGCGGAGGAAGTAATGATTGACCAGCGCTGTGTGTTCGACCGATAAATCCTGATAGGCGCGTATTTCAAATCCATTTTCACGGAAAAGCGGCCTGAGCTTATGTATAAAGTATTCGTTCTGGTCGTTTACAAAATTCCGTATCGCATTCAGCAACAATTTACGGAAAGGCTCTTCGCGCAAGCCGCTGTAATCAAACCGTTCCTTTCCGTAGTCGATATAGTTGTATAAACTACCTAACCGGATGGTACAGAATTCATCGAGATTGGAAGAAGTAATGCACAGGAATTTCAGGCGGTCGAAGATGCTCCTTTCGGTTTTACGGGCCTGATCGAGTACGCGGTAGTTAAACTGCAGCCAGCTTAAGTCGCGGCTAATGTAGCGACTTTCACTAACAGCCTGGGTTTCGGCTGTACGGCTCGAAGATTTAACTTCCATTTCCATACATCAGGCATCAATGCGGGCGTAGCGTGCGTTTTTCTCAATAAACTCCCTGCGCGGTGCTACCTCATCGCCCATAAGCATGGAGAACAGGTGATCGGCTTCGGCTGCCGATTCAATGGTTACCTGTTTTAAGGTTCTGCGTTCGGGGTCCATGGTGGTGGCCCACAATTGTTCAGGATTCATTTCGCCCAAACCTTTGTAACGTTGGATGGTTACCGAGTCGTCTTTGCCGCCACTAAGCTGCTTCACAGCAGCATCGCGCTCCTCTTCTGTCCAGCAATAACGCTCTTCTTTTCCCTTCTTTACCAGGTACAAAGGTGGCAAGGCTATATATACGTAGCCGTTTTCAATAAGTTCGCGCATATAGCGGAAGAAGAAGGTGAGGATAAGGGTGCGAATGTGGCTGCCATCCACGTCCGCATCGGTCATGATAATGATTTTGTGGTAGCGCAGTTTACTGAGGTTAAGGGCCTTGCCGTCTTCGGCTGTTCCGAAAGTTACGCCCAGGGCGGTAATGATATTTTTGATTTCTTCGTTCTCGTAAATTTTATGTTCCTGCGCTTTTTCCACGTTCAGAATTTTGCCGCGCAACGGCAGTATTGCCTGAAAGGTGCGGTCGCGGCCCTGCTTGGCCGAGCCACCGGCTGAATCGCCCTCTACCAGGTACAATTCGGATATTGAAGGATCGGTGCTTGAACAGTCGGCCAGCTTACCCGGCAAGCCGGTGCCGCTCAGGATGTTTTTCCGTTGCACCATTTCGCGCGCCTTGCGTGCGGCGTGGCGTGCCTGCGCAGCAAGAATGACTTTGTTGACAATAAGTTTTGCTTCGCGCGGATGCTCCTCCAGGTAATATTGCAGTACTTCACCTACAGCCTGATCCACAATACCCATGGCTTCGGAATTGCCCAGTTTGGTTTTGGTTTGTCCTTCAAACTGAGGCTCGGCTACCTTCACTGAAATTACGGCCGTTAACCCTTCGCGGAAGTCATCACCGGTGATTTCGATTTTGGCCTTTTCGAGCAAACCCGATTTATCGGCATAACTTTTCAAAGTGCGGGTCAGCGCCCTGCGAAATCCTGCTACGTGCGTGCCGCCCTCATGTGTATTGATGTTGTTCACATATGACACCAGGTTTTCACTGAACGATGTGTTATAACTCAGTGCCACCTGAACGGGCATTTCGCCTTTGTTGTTTTCAATGTAAATCGGTTCGGGTATGAGTTTCTCACGCGTTGAATCGATGTATTCCACAAATTCAACCAGGCCGCCTTTTGAAAAGAACACATCGCTGCGCGGGTTGCCCTGATCGTCTTTTTCGCGCAGGTCGGTTAGCGTAAGTTTTATTCCCGGGTTTAAAAACGCCAGTTCACGCAGGCGCGTGGCCACGGTTTCGTAGTTAAACTCTGTAACTGTAAAAATCGTTTTATCGGGCAGGAAATGAACCAACGTACCACGTTTGTCCGATTCGCCCACTACCCGCACCGAATATTGCGGAACCCCCCGTTGGTACTCCTGTTCCCAGATTTTCCCATCGCGGTAAACTACCGCATGAAGTTTTTCGGAAAGTGCGTTTACGCACGATACCCCTACTCCGTGTAGTCCACCTGACACCTTGTAAGTACTTTTATCAAATTTGCCGCCTGCGTGCAGAACGGTCATTACCACTTCAAGTGCCGATCGCTTCTCCTTTTCATGGATGTCAGTAGGAATGCCCCTTCCGTTATCTTCTACCGAAACGGAATTATCCTCATGAATGGTAACTTTAATATCATCACAATAGCCGGCCAGGGCTTCGTCAATGGAGTTGTCTACCACTTCCCAGATAAGGTGATGCAAACCCTTGCTGCTCACATCGCCTATGTACATGGCCGGGCGCTTGCGCACGGCTTCCAAGCCCTCCAAAACCTGAATATTGCTGGCCGAATAGCCGGTTGATTTTTTTTCCTTTTCTTTTACTGCGCTCATTGTAGGTTTATCAATAAACTTTCAAAAATACAGGTTTTTTGCGGGATTTTGAAGAAATTGGTCGTTGTTAAATAAAAGGAATTCAAGCTTGAAAAGGACTTTAGTACTCATTGCAACTGCTCTGATTTACCACGCTCCTGCTTGCAGCCAGGCCAGTCAGCCGGTATTTGCCACCCCGGCCGATTCGGCCGCCTTTGCCCAGACGAACCGCCTGATTCAGGAACTGAGCCGCAATGCCAAACCAACCGACTCTCGGACGGACACCAGCGTAAGGGCAGACAGCCTGCTGAAAGTACGTGCTGCGCTCATGGATAAGATCATCGGATATCGAACAACTTATACCAGGCGTATGGGCACAACCGAGTGGCATGAAGTGGAAAAAGGCATTGTACCACATGACCAGGTAACAGCATTAAGTTTACACGGCACGAAATTCAGGCGCCTTCCGGAAGGAATGAAGCAGTGTACCCGCCTGAAAGAACTGGAACTCTGGGATACGCAGATAAGAAAGCTACCCCGGTATCTGAATAAAATTACTGCACTGAAAGCAATCTATATTTACAACACACGCGGTCGGGTAAAATTATCGCGAAATGACAATGTCGCGAAACTCGTTATCCGCGGAAGCGATCAATCCCACATACCGCATTCCTACCGCAAGCTCCGGAACCTGGAAATCCTGGATTTGTCTGAAAATATTGCTCTCACGCACTTTCCTCATATCTTCCGGAATCATAGACTTACAGAACTACAACTGAACAGAAACCGGTTAACTCTGTCGGACCTAACGCGCGGAAAAAGTCATCCGACATTACAAAAGTTGTTCCTTCAGCAAAACCGCATTAACGAGGTACCGGAAGGTATTGCGCGCTTTCCCCGTTTACGCGAACTGAATCTGGCCATCAACAATATACAAAGTGTTCACGTCAACCTGAGTAAACTGCAAGATCTTACAGCGTTGTCATTTTACGTAAACGCGCTGCCGGCCATTCCGCCGGCAGTATATAAACTTACCAACCTGGAAATCATTGATCTGTATTTCAATCGTATTGATACCGTTAGTGAACAGTTGGGACAGCTTTCAAAACTTAAAATTCTCTATTTATCCAACAATCGCATCAGCAGACTTCCGGAGAGCATTGGCCAACTTAAAGACCTGCAGGAACTATTTGTTCATAATAACCGGCTCATTTATTTACCTGAAAGTTTATCGCATCTGCAGGAATTAAAAACCCTGCGCATAAATAACAACCGGTTCACCTCTTTTCCATACCCGATCCTGGCATTGAAGAATCTTGAATATCTGGATATGGCCGATAATGAGTTATACGAACTTCCGCAGGAACTAATCACGCTCAACAAGCTGAAGATTCTTGTTTTGCGAAATAACCACTGGATAAATAAAGCCCATGTTCAGGAACTTAGCGAATTCTTCATCCAGAAAGGCGTTATTGTACACCTGTAATCTCAGACTGATTCCGGCGCTTTTGTTTTATTTACTTTTTGATTTTTGGACTCCCGGCCATCTTCCTTAGAGCCATTTTCATTCATCAGTTGTAATTTGGCTTTTTGCAACTCCTGTTTCTGGGCTTCCGTTACAACAGGGTAACTCAGGTTAAGATTCTCAAATTGGTTGTAGATAATAAAGGCCATGGCCAGTCGTGCATACCACTTGTCATCGGCAGGAATAATAAACCAGGGTGCATGGCCTTTGGATGTTTTCTCCAGGGTTATTTCGTACGCTTTCTGATACTCGTTCCAGAAGGCCCTTTCTTTAATATCGGACAGGGAGAATTTCCAGTTTTTGGCAGGATCGTCAATGCGTTCGAGAAAACGCTTTCGTTGCTCTTTTTTAGAAACGTGAAGAAAGAACTTCATGATAACAGTGCCGTTCTGCGCCAGATTTTTTTCAAAGCGGTTGATTTGCTTGTAGCGTGTCTCCCAGAATTTGTCATCAATATCTTTGAGCGAGCGAATTCCCGGAATGTTTTCATTCAATATCCATTCGGGGTGTACCCGGGTAACCAGCACGTTTTCATAGTGTGAGCGGTTGTGAATGGCTATTTCTCCGCGTGCCGGCAGGGCCAGTGTATGGCGCCAGAAATAATCATGATCCAATTCATGGGCATTGGGTGCCTTGAAGCTGTACACTTTAACCCCCAGGGGGTTAAATCCCGACATAATATGCTTAACGGCTCCATCCTTGCCGGCTGCATCCATAGCCTGCAGAATAATAAGCACGCTGTATTGATTATGGGCATATAATTTATCCTGAATTTCAGCCAGGTGCCGTCTGCCCAGGTCGAGCAGGGCTTCCGCATCACGCCGGTTCAGCTTTTTGGCCCGATGCTTAGTAGGCCAGTCTTTTAAATGAACCTTTTTTCCGGGTTTTACCAGAAAATCGCGGATGCTGAGTATTTTTTCATTGGAGAGCATAACAAAGGGCTTTGTTACGGAAAGGTAATCGGGTTTTGCCGAAATTCCATCTGATGAAAATCAGGCCCGAAAGAATATTTGCAGAGGATGGTAAAAAAAAGCGGAATTCAGTAACTTCCAATGCCGTTACGATCAGCTCAAGCCAAAACTGTAAAAATTATGAAAGCCCTGTTTAACCTCATCTTACTGGGCACGGCCACAGCCCTGGCCCAGGCACCGCTCAAGTCCAAGAGCACCGGAACTTCCGGTGATGAAACAGCCATCCGCCAACTTATTGAACGCGAAACGAAGGCCTTTTTCGAAATTGATTACAATACCTGGGCCAGTTGCTGGGGGCACGTTCCGTATGCTTTCTGGGCCTTTGCCGACACCACTGATGTAAATTACTTTTCCGGTTGGGATGAAATCCAGAAAGGATTTGCCGGTTACTTCAAAACATCAAAGCCATCAACCGCCAAAATTGACCGCGACTGGCTTTCCATAAAAATCTTCGGCAACGGAGCTTACGCAAGGTTTATACAACATGTTCACGATGACACCCTGCGGCCACCACAGGAAGAAGTACGCGTTCTTGAAAAAATTAACGGACAATGGAAAATTATTTGCGTATCGGTCATTGCAATAGAAAAAGATAAAGAAAACCGGCCGGTGAGGTGACCTTAGTACTGACCTGTCCGCAGCATCACCAGTGTACAACCATGCACCGTTTCAATGCCGGCTGCCCTTGCCCTGGTTTCCAGCTCGGGATTCTCAGTGCCCGGGTTGAAGATGATGCGCTTGGGTTTCAGCGAGATCAGATAATCTAACCAGGGTTTCTGATTAACCGGGTTCATATACAGCGTTATTGTATCAACATCGGCAACAGCGGGTTTCTCTGCCAGCAACCGAACAACGGTGCCAAACAATTCGCCTTTCCGCAATCCTAACGGAATAATTTCGTGGCCGTATTCTGTAAGCATTTCGGCCGCCAAATAGGCATATCGCGATGGATTGACTGACGCCCCGATGATAACTGTCTTTTTGCTCATAATTTATGAAGATAGGTACTTTGCCGCAGCACCGGCACAACGCTCTCCGTCCATTGCAGCCGACACGATGCCCCCTGCATAGCCGGCACCCTCGCCACAAGGGAAGAGCCCTTTGATTTGCGGATGCTGCAAGGTGGTTGGGTTGCGCGGAATACGCACCGGCGATGAGGTACGGCTTTCCACACCCACCACCACTGCTTCTTCGGTAATATAGCCTCGCATTTTTTTTCCAAATGCTTTAAAACCTTCCTGCAGGGATTTGATTATGAACGGTGGAAGGAATGAATAAAAATCGGCAACAGCCAGGCCGGGCTGATAGGAAGATTCCGGTAAACTCGCTGATAGGCGATTGTGCAGAAAATCGGTAAGGCGCAAAGCGGGTGCTGTTTGTGTACCTCCTGCTGCGGCACACGCTCGTTGTTCAATATCTGCCTGAAACCGCACACCGGCCAGGGGCCCGGAGCTGGCAAAAATTGCAAAGTCAGATTCACTAACCGACACCACAATACCGCTGTTGGCAAAGCGCGAATCCCTGCGAGATGGCGACATGCCATTGACCACCACCTCGCCCGGGCTTGTTGCTGAAGGAACAATAAACCCACCCGGGCACATGCAAAAGGAGAAAACACCGCGTTTCTCTTTCACACCAGACTGATGCACCAGGCTGTACGAACTGGCTGGCAGCCAATGGTTGCGCGGACCGGTGCAGTGATACTGAATTTCATCAATGAGCTGTTGCGGGTGCTCTACACGCACCCCCAGCGCAAAAGGTTTGCATTGCAAGGCAACATGATGCTGGTGCAGCATTTCAAACACATCACGGGCCGAATGTCCGGTAGCAAGGATGACCGCCCTGGCGTTAATTTTATCCTTATTTTGTGTAAGTACTCCATCTACAGCATTGCTTCGTATAAGAAGTTCGACTACCCGGGTATTAAAATAAATCTCGCCACCGCAATCCAGAATAGTCTGACGCAAACTTTCGACCAGCTTTGGCAATTTATTCGTGCCGATATGCGGGTGGGCGTCAAACAGAATATCCCTGCGAGCACCATGTGCCACAAGTATTTGCAGTATGCGGTGCACATCCCCTCGTTTGGTGGATCGGGTATAGAGTTTCCCATCGGAATAGGTGCCGGCCCCGCCTTCACCAAAACAGTAGTTTGACTCCGGATTAACGATGTGGTACTTGTTGATAGCAGCAAGATCCCGCCTGCGCAACTGCACTGAAGAGCCGCGTTCCAGCACAATGGGTTTAAAGCCTTCTTCAATAAGGCGAAGCGCGGCAAACAAACCAGCCGGGCCGGAGCCAACTATGATTACCGATTGTGCCTGACTGACCTGCTTATCGGGTTTGTTGTACTGAATTTCCGGTTGGCCCTCCCGGCGTGGAACAACTTCCACCCGCATGCGCACCACCACTTTTTTGCCGCGGGCATCAACCGAACGTTTTCGGGGAACGATAAAAAAATCATCCGGAGAAAGACCGGTTTTTTGAAAGAGAACCGTGCTGAGCGCATGCTCATCAAATGCCTCAGCAGGTGTTAACACAATTTCCCTGAAACGCATGCCAGAAGGTAGTTATCCTTCAATCAGCGCAAAGGTACAGCTTAACGGGCAGAAAAAACGTGGCCGATATGAAGGCCACCCTGGAATGTGGCAGCCACTGGACTCTGATTGACTGAAACAAAATACGGCTGGCTAACCCCTGAAACATCAAAATTCCGATAACCGATATCGCATCCCACAAACAAGTCAAGTGTAAAACCCTTGCGGTTGTTTCGCTGCATAATGCGGTACCCAGCGAGCAGCCCGTACTGCACACGCTGTTCGGAGGCACTTAAGGTAATCACGTTGTCGGGGGCGATCTCTTCATTTACAAAATGCCCCAGATTGGTAAAGCGAATTTCATGCGCAAAATACCACATACCGGCCCGTACCGGGTTGTAAAATTTTTGTCGTACCGCCATGGAGTAACCACGTCTAAAAGGCTTGTCGGTTGCAATGTTGTGGTCGGCCACAAAAAAGGGATCGCGGATGCCGGTAAATTCGAATTCATGACCCAATCTTTCCTGGTTATAGAACTCAACAGCCATGGGTAGCCGGCCGGCAAAGACCAGCATCGGGTTACCCCCCAGAATGATGCCTTTAAATTCATTGGTACGTTCGGTGAAATAACTAAAACCTCTGCGCACTTTTGCTGAGGTCCGTGTATTTTCCTTGCTCAACTGTACAATCTGTTCAGCCAGATTTTGTTCGTCATAATAAGGCCTGTAATATCCGGTTAGCTTACCGTATGGATCGTAAATTTCCCAGGTTCCTACTTTTTTATCGCCTTCCATCTCTCCCCTGGTGTGCAATGCCCCGTTCGGATAAAAGCCGCTGTAACGGCCCTTGCCCCGCTCATATTGACATACTCCCTCGCGGGTTCCGTCTTCCCTGTAAAAAATCCATTCGCCTTCACGCAGTTCATCAACAATATTTCCGGTTATCTTCAGTTTTCCCGAAGGATAATATTCCTGATACTGACCTGTGCCATTCGATAAATTGCACTCACTGATCTTTTTCCCCTCGGTTGAAAAACTTACCCAATAGCCATCCCGCTTGCCTTCGGAAAAAACACCCGCAGAGCTAAGCTGTCCGTTTTCATAATAATAATTCCACGGTCCGTGCGGCTCGCCCTGAATATAATTACCCTGCGAAGCTACTTTGCCAGAAGGATAATACCCTGTCCACAAACCATTTTTGCGGCCATCGGCATAGTCGCCCTCGCTGCTCAGTGTGCCATCAGCTTCACTGAAATATCTCCACCTTCCTACCTTGCGCGTTCCCGCTTTGGGGCCGCTGCCGTACACCTTGCCCGAATGATAATATTCTGTAATTAAACCGTAATCATCGTTATATTCGCCTTCACTTTTCAACGTGCCATCTTCATAAAAAGCTTTCCATATACCCTGTCGCTTTCCGGCCACGTAGGTTCCGGTCTCTTTTAATGATCCGTTTTCGTAGTAATAATTCCACTTACCCTCGCGGGTACGGCCATTCATAACACCTTCCATGCTCTTTTGGCCGTTCTCATAAAAAAATTCCCAGTTACCTGAGTTGGTGCCGTTCTTCAGTACCCCACGCATCTTCAGGTTGCCGGATTCATAAAAAAATTCCCAGATGCCGGTCGTCTGGTTGTTCTCAAAATAACCGCGGGATTCAACCTTACCATTCACGTAATAAGATGTATAACGACCGTTGCGGATATTGCGTACGGTGTCTTTTACCTGAAAGATCTCTTTAACGAATTGTCGCTCTTTGTCATGCCAGGTTTTGCGCAGAACGGGCTGGGCCGCAAGCGTAATAAAAGATAAGTAAACACAGATGCCGGCAAACAGTCGCATAACTGTATAAGACTGCTTGCTAAAGTTACATTATTCGACAGACATTTTTAGACTCAAATTCCGGATTTGCAAAAAATTGCAGCCTGTAGCTCGCAGCCCGCAGCTCACAGCCCGTGGCTTCATCAAAAGATCCTTCGTCACGCCTGCAGCGTGACTCAGGATGACAGGGGTAGTTAGGCGGCTTCTGCTCAGGCCATGCCTTTCACAAAAGCCGCCCTGCCCCATTCGTTCTTTTCTTCTTCGCTCCACAACTCCGGAAAGAAAATAATTTTTTGAAAACGAGGAGGCAGATATTTCTGCCAGTTGGTGCCTCCGGTTGCCTTGATGTCTTCGGGGTCCTTGTGAAGGTATTTGCCGGCCGACTTCATATGAGCGAGCGGCCAGAGCACGTTGGCCAATGTATCGAGTTGGCGAAGCTTCTCAATAATGGTGGTATTTCCGGTATAAAACTTATTATAAATCTGCCGTAGGTTTGTGTGCTGGTACTCTATGCCGGTCTGACGAAACACTTTCATATATTTTTCTTCAAACTGACGCAGTGTTAAGGTTTTTTCTCCGGTGGCCAGCTCGGTGGCGCCTCTGCGCCAATACAGATGCTCGAGCATCTCATCTATGTTATCAGGGTTTACGCGCTGACGCTGATCGAGCGCCACCAGGTTGATCATATCGGTGCAGATTATTTCAATGAGCCGGTACTGGGCCGACTGAAAACCACTTGCCGGCAGCAGTGCCATGCGGAATTTGAGAAACTGATCCTTCTCCATTCCTTCGGTCATGATGTCGAAGGAAAACTCAAGGTTCCTGAAGTACCTGATGATTCGCGTAAGCCGGTCATTTAAAAACTTTTCATCAGGATGCTGATGCGCGGCAATCTGATCCAGTTCCCAGAGTATAAGCCGGAAATACAGTTCGGTAATCTGGTGGTAGGTAATGAAAATCACCTCATCCTTAAACCGTGTCCTGGGAGTCTGCAGGCTTAATAAGGTATCAAGATGTATATAATCCCAATAGGTAAGATAATCCGAGTAAAGCAGGCCATCCAGGTAGGAAGACAGGTCCTGACCCATGGCTGCATATTTTTCCTGCAACTTTTTCAGTTGAACAGTTAAATCATCGGAAACAGCCGGTTGTTGTGGTTTCACTGACAGGATTACTTAAATTTGTCGCTTTAAAGCCGGCAACCGCCGGCATACCGGCACTAAAGTAATTAATTCCATGGCATCACACACTGCTGACGCTCCTGCCCGCAAATCGCTCAAACAGGATCTGTTTGAACATCCTGATTTTTACGGCATTGATGAACTGCTTACCGAAGAGCAGAAGCTCATCCGAAGCAGCATTCGCGATTTTGTTAAAAAAGAAATATCACCCTACATCGAAGATTGGGCCCAACGTGCCTATTTTCCTTATGAAATCGTTAAAAAGTTTGGCGAAATAGGTGCCTTCGGACCAACGATACCAGCTGAATATGGCGGTGGCGGACTGGACTACATATCGTATGGTTTGATAATGCAGGAAATTGAGCGGGGCGATTCGGGCATGCGTTCTACTGCTTCCGTTCAGGGGTCGTTAGTAATGTACCCCATTTACAAATTCGGCACAGAAGAGCAACGCAAAAAATACCTGCCCAAACTGGCCAGCGGTGAGTGGCTCGGATGTTTTGGATTAACCGAACCGGATTACGGCTCCAACCCTGGAGGTATGGTTACCAATTTCAAAGATATGGGCGACTACTACCTGCTGAACGGTGCCAAGATGTGGATTTCCAACGCTCCCAAAGCCGACATTGCCGTGGTATGGGCAAAAAACGAACAGGGACGCATTCATGGATTGATCGTTGAGCGCGGCATGCCCGGCTTTACCACTCCCGAGACTCACGGTAAATGGTCGCTACGCGCCAGCGCCACCGGTGAGCTGGTTTTTGACAATGTGAAGGTTCCTAAAGAAAACCTTCTGCCCGGCAAGAGCGGCCTGGGAGCACCTATGATGTGCCTCGACTCGGCCCGGTACGGTATTGCCTGGGGCGCAATTGGCGCAGCCATGGATTGCTACGAATCGGCAAGGCGATATGCGCTGGAACGGATACAATTTGGCAAGCCCATCGCTTCCTTTCAGCTTATTCAAAAGAAATTAGCAGAAATGCTTACTGAAATTACAAAGGCGCAGCTTTTGAACTGGCGACTGGGCGTGTTGATGAATGAGGGCAAGGCCACTACCGCACAAATTTCCATGGCCAAGCGCAACAATGTTCAGGTGGCACTAGAAATCGCCCGCGAAGCAAGGCAGATTCATGGCGGCATGGGTATAACGGGTGAATATCCAATTATGCGCCACATGATGAACCTGGAAAGTGTGATCACCTACGAAGGTACGCACGATATTCACCTGCTGATTTTAGGCAGGGAAATTACCGGCATACAGGCGTTTACCTGCTGAGCACGGCTTCATCTTCTGTTTTACAAGTGGAGGAAAGACGGCCTACGACAGACGCGGGCCGCAGGGTAAGCAACTCGCAGAAAACAAAGTACGGCCGGTTGCCCGCAACTCAACTCCTTATCAGCCTAACCCTCCGGGCAATAAACCTTCCTGTTCCGTCAGGTGCAGGCTCAATGGTATATTCAACTGTGTCGCCCACCTGCAAATCGTTGAAGTCAACATTTTCCAATGCATCGTAACGGAAAAAGACATTATTGATTTCAGGGGCTTTGATAAAACCATAGCCGGTTTTTAAAGACAAAATTGGCCCTTCCCTTCTTTCGCCTTTGCTGGGCATATTTTCCAGTGCCTCACGTACCGAAGTGAACTGGCGTTTTGCTGGTGCAACAAACAGATCGTTTACTATCTGACTTTTTCCATGCGGATCTTCATCAATTACATCCGACAGGCACAGTGGCATATATACCCAGTCGATTAATTCCTGACTGGCCAGACTGACAATTTTTCTTTCGCTGTCTTCTTCAGCATATTCATAGTTCCAGTAGGCCAGCACCGTCTTTACTCCTGCCAGATTGAGTTTCTTGACCAGCGGCACAAAGTCGCCATCGCCTGTAACCAAAACCACATAATCGTAACCATTTAGCCGTACGTTTTCATATACTTCCAGCGCAAACCATACATCAATTCCCTTTTCAATCATGCGGCCTTTCACTTCGCGAATCGGAAGGAAATGTGTTGTAATGCCCGAATCCATCAGTACATCTTCAAACAACCTTTCTGAATAAAGCAGATCGCCTCTTACCGAGGCCTCCTCTGCCGACAATTTGCCACGGAAATAATGTGCGTCCACAATCTGCACCTGCCGCAGTTCCAAACCCTCTTCTTCGGCAAGAAACTGACGGATATATTCGTGAATGCCTTCAATACGAAGACGGCTTTTTCGCCAATGAATGTACGTATAATAATTGCTGGCAAGATAAAAGTAGTAGCCATCGTAAAATACGGCCACCCTGAAGAGATCGAGGCTCTTCCGTGTTTTTCCGGTTTTCATCAAAATATGTCAGACTGGTTAGATCAAAGCAAAGTTAGCAATGCCCCTTTAATAAATACCCGCACAATCTGATTTTTCAATTAACGGTAGCTGTAAAAGTAACCCGTTGCACCGGATTCTGCGGATCGTTGGAATAAATTACAACCGCCTTATTCTGCAGGCCTCTTCGGTCTTCCGGAGTGAACAAAATGGTAAGCACCCCACTTTCGTTTGGCTTGAGCAAAGTCTTATCAACACGCGCCTGAATACACGAACAGTTGCCCTGCACGTTGCGGATCTCTAAATCCGATTTACCCGTATTGGTAAAGGTTAGTTCACGCGAAAGAACCTTGCCGGAACCATTTACAGTACCAAAATCAAAAAGATAAAGCGGCAAACGAAGCTGGGGCGCTTTGGCCAGCTCTTCCGGTGGAAGGGGCGTAAAATAATCTTCAAGTGTTACATACAAAGTGAATTCCTTAGCAGGAAGGCGATCGTCATCAGTATGAATAACAATTCGGTCCGACTGAAATCCATACAATCCGCGTTTCAACCCATTGTATTTAATCTTAATCTCACCCCGTTGTCCGGGCTGTACGGTCCTGGGCTGAACATCCAGTTGGATCCATTCGGGGGTTTCGGCTTTACCGGTAAAGGTAACTGGCTTCTCGCCCGCATTCACAAATTCAACCGAGCGAAGTGTCCATTCGTCTTTTCTGAAAATTTTGCCCAGGTTTATTGCAAGGCTTCTGAGCCGCCAGTTGCCACTGAAAGCCGGGTATTCGGAATACATGCTGCCGCTGCGCGATTGAACCTGTCCTTTGATGTACAAGGTTATCGGCTGGTTATCATAATCGGTGGTAATGGTAAGCGATTTGTGAAAGTAGCCGGGGCGGTCTTTGGGATCGTATTGCGCCTTAATTATACCGGTTTTACCCGGCATAATGGGTTCGCGTGTCCACTCCGGTGTGGTGCATCCGCAGGAAGGTTTGACAGTAAGAATGGTAACCGGACGGTTGGACGAGTTGGTAAGGACAAACGCATGCGTTACCGGCCCGTCTTCTTCCATGATTGTTCCGAAATCAAAAGTTTCCTCTGAAAAACGCAGCGGTTTGGATTGCTGCGCCCAAACTGCTACTGCCATCACCACTCCCACCAGCACACACATTTTTTTCATAGAATTCTGTTTGTCACAAAGTTAATGCGCATAACAATACAATATTGCTTTTATTTGCAGGCCTATGAGAATTTTAACCGGTATCCAGAGCAGCGGAAAGCCCCACCTGGGCAATATTCTGGGCGCGATCCTGCCGGCTATAAGGCTATCGCAGCAGCCAGAGAACGAGTCATTTTTTTTCATAGCCGATCTGCACTCGCTTACTACCATTCGCGATGCAGCACTGCGTACCGAAAACGTACGCGCAGTTGCTGCCGCATGGCTTGCCTTCGGATTCGACACAGAAAAAAATTACCTGTACCGTCAGTCGCGTATTCCTGAAGTGTGCGAATTAACCTGGTACCTGAATTGCTTTGCTCCTTATCCTATGCTGGCCAATGCCCACTCATTCAAAGATAAGGCCGACCGGCTGGCCGAAGTCAATGCGGGACTGTTCACTTACCCCGTACTGATGGCGGCCGATATTTTGCTATACGATGCCGAAGTGGTACCGGTAGGCAAGGACCAGAAGCAACACCTTGAAATTACGCGCGATATTGCCTCATCCTTCAACAACCTGTATGGCGAAACGTTTGTTGTGCCCCAAGCCCGCATCGAAGAACAGGTGATGACCATACCCGGCACCGACGGCCAGAAGATGAGTAAATCGTACGGCAACACCATCGACATATTTGCACCGGAAAAAGAACTGCTGAAGCAGATACGATCGATAGTTTCTGACAGCACACCCCTGGAAGCTCCCAAAAATCCCGACACCGACACTACCTTTACCTTATATGCCTTGCTCGCAACCGATGAGCAACGGGAAGCCATGCGCCAGAAATACCTGGCCGGCAATTATGGCTATGGCCACGCCAAGCAGGAGCTGTATGAACTGATACTGAAAAAGTTTGAAGAGCCCCGTAAGGCTTTTACCCATTACATGAGCAATCCGGATGACCTGGAAAAAAAATTGCAGCAAGGTGAAGTACGGGCCCGTCACATCGCCCGCGAAGTATTACAACGGGTAAGAAAAAAACTGGGATTTGCCTGATCAGGTACCCACCTCCCACACAAGCTGCTCTTTGCCACGAAGGCTGATAAAAATACGAAGCGGATTTACATCCAGCCGCATGCGTGCATCCTTGCCTGGCTGTGATTTCAATTCAACCGAAACCCCATCACCCAGATAAGCAATCGGCATCAGCACATCGCTGTCGGGGCAGTATTTATTGTGCACCTGCTGTAAAATCTTTTCCAGCTGCTTCCCGAATGTTTCCTGAAAATCATCTTCCAGGTTGTGCAGTCGCTCTTCCTGTTCATCGTAATCAGGATTGTCGTAATCCAGCTTTTCCAGCTCGGATCGCACCTTTACAATTTCCCCGAGGGCTTTGTTTATTGCCTTGAAATCCGCTTCGGCCATAGTCGTTGTTTTGCACAATCTTACATAAGGACAAATCCAAAAACCAGTTTTCAGTGAAAAATAATGTTAACGAATAGTAATTTTACCATTTCAACAAGCAACAGGCTATGACACATGATTTTCTTCCAATCAACGGCACCGACCACATTGAGTTTTATGTAGGCAACGCCAAGCAATCGGCCGTATTTTATCAGTATGCCTTTGGCTTCGAACTAATTGCCTATGCAGGCCCAGAGACCGGCGTGCGCGACCGCGCTTCCTATGTGTTGCGTCAGGGAAAGATTACGCTGGTACTTACCTCATCTCTTTACCCCGACTCAGAAATATCGGAACATGTAAAATTGCATGGCGATGGGGTAAAAGTGCTGGCACTGTGGGTTGATGATGCGCGCAAATCGTTCGAGGAGACCGTATCGCGGGGAGCCGAGATTGCCCACGCACCCCGGGTGCTGACCGATGAATTCGGAGAGGTGATAGTAGCATCCATTAAAACCTATGGAGAAACCATACACACCTTTGTTGAGCGAAAAAACTACACAGGGCCTTTCATGCCCGGGTACAAGCCGCGGAAGAGTACCTTTCAAGTTGAACCAATCGGGTTAAAATATGTAGATCACTGCGTGGGCAACGTGGAGCTGGGCAAGATGAATCACTGGGTTGACTTTTACGAAAAGGTAATGGGCTTCAGCCTGCTGGTAACGTTTGACGACAAAGACATCTCGACCGAATACAGCGCGCTGATGTCGAAGGTGGTTTCCAACGGCAACGGCTACATCAAATTTCCCATTAACGAGCCGGCTCAGGGTAAAAGGAAATCACAGATTGAGGAATATCTGGATTTTTATCGTGGCCCGGGCGTTCAGCACATTGCGGTAGCTACGGATGATATCATCTTTACCGTAAGTGAAATGCGCAAACGCGGTGTGGAGTTTTTGTATGTACCTGAAACTTATTACGATGACGTGCCACAACGTGTGGGCACCATCAGCGAAAACCTTGAAGAATTGAAAAAACTGAACATCCTGGTTGACCGCGATGAAGAAGGTTATCTGCTGCAGATATTTACCAAGCCGGTACAAGACCGGCCCACTGTATTTTTTGAAATCATCGAGCGCAACGGAGCAAAATCGTTCGGCAAAGGTAACTTCAAGGCATTATTTGAAAGCATAGAGCGTGAACAGGCACTGCGCGGAAATCTATAATACCAGAAACCTATGAATGTTGAACAACTGGCGCGCGAACGCGCTCTTGCATGGCTCAAAAGTCCGGTGCTGGACCCACAAAGCCGGAGCGAAATTGAAACGCTGCTCGCCTCAACCAACGGGCAAACACTTGTCGACCGCTTTTACAAAAATCTTGAGTTCGGTACAGGGGGCTTGCGCGGCATCATGGGCGTTGGTTCCAACTGCATGAACCGCTATACAGTAGGCATGGCCACCCAGGGCCTGTGCAACTACCTGAAAAAGGTTTTTGGCGACAACAAAATAAGCGTGGCCATTGCTCACGACAGCCGCAACAACAGCCGCTACTTTGCCGAAGTGACGGCAGGTGTCTTTGCCGCCAACGGCATCAAGGTGTGGCTCTTTCCGGAGCTTCGACCCACCCCCCTGCTTTCGTTTGCAGTGCGTTACCTCAAGTGCCGGGCAGGTGTGGTCATCACCGCCTCGCACAACCCACCCGAATACAATGGCTATAAAGTTTACTGGGATGACGGTGCACAGATTGTGGCCCCGCATGATAAAAACATTGTAGATGAAGTCAATGCCATCAACGATTTTACGCAGGTAAAATTCGATGGCAATTACAGCCTCATTCACACCATCGGTCCTGAGCTGGACGAAGCATATTTTACCGAAGTGCTCAAGCGCATACCCCGTCCGGATATTATTCGCAGGCACAGTAACCTGCCCATGGTGTACACCAGCCTGCACGGTGCAGGTATCACCATGGTGCCGGAATGCCTGAAACGCTTAGGCTTTACCGCCTTGCATCTGGTTGAAGAACAAAATACACCCGATGGCAACTTTCCCACTGTTAAGTCGCCCAACCCGGAAGAGGCATCGGCCATGGAAATGGCCCTGCGAAAGGCTAAGTCTGTAAATGCCTCGCTGGTCATGGCCACCGACCCCGACACCGACCGCGTGGGCATAGGCCTTCGCAAACCCGATGGTGAATATGTTTTGCTCAATGGCAATCAGGCACTGAGCCTGCTTATCTGGTTTATCCTGCATAACCTGCCGGAAAATGAACGCAGGCAAGGTTTCATCGCCAAAACCATCGTTACGTCCGAACTGTCCGATACCATAGCCGCCCACTACGGTGTAACATGCTACAACACCCTCACCGGATTCAAGTACATCGCTTCCGTTATCCGCGAGAAAGAGGGCAAGGAAAAATTTATTGTAGCTGGCGAAGAAAGCTATGGCTACATGGTGGGCGATTTCGTGCGCGATAAAGATGGTGTTTCGGCCTGTGCCTTCTTTGCCGCCATGCACGCCATTGCACACAACGAAGGTAAAACCCTGCACGACTGGCTCATTGATTTGTATGTGAAATTTGGATTTTATAAAGAGGGGCTGATTAACGTAGTGAAAAAAGGACAACAAGGCGAGGCCGAAATGAAAGCCCTCATGCATCGCTTGCGCACCAATCCCCCTGCTGATATGGCTGGCCAACCTGTAGTGCGCCTGCTGGATTACCAGGGAGGATTTGAAAAAGATTTGCGCAATGGAAAAACCACCCCGCTCAATTTCCCTAAATCGGATGTACTGCAGTTTTATCTTGCCGATGGCACCAAAATATCGGTACGACCAAGTGGCACGGAACCAAAAATCAAGTACTACATCAGTGTAAACAGTTCACTGCCTGATGCCGGAAAATACAGCGAAGTGAGCAAAAACCTCGATGAAAGAATCAGTCTTTATTCAAACTACCTGCGATCAATCTGATAATCACTTGCATCAAGGTATTAATCTCAACCGAAATGATGTATGGAAAAAGAGTTTCTGAGCAGTCTTATCACCATCTTCGACCGCGACCTGCTGCAGTTGAAGAAAGAGATTGAATCCTATGCATCCGAGGCATCGCTATGGAAGCTGTGCGGTGAAATCAAAAACCCGGGTGGAAATCTTTGTCTGCACCTGTGCGGCAATCTGCAGCACTTTATCGGTCATGTGCTGGGCGGTACGGACTATAAGCGCAACCGTGAGTATGAGTTTGCTGCCCGCAACGTGCCGCGCAGCGAATTGCTAAAAGAAATAGAAAACACACGTGAAGTTGTTAGCAAGTCACTGAGCCGGTTGGACACTGCCAGGTTGTTTCAGCCCTTCCCTGCCGAACTGCCCATGGGCAAGGCATCAACCGTCTTCTTCCTTATTCACCTGGCAGCCCATCTCAGTTACCACCTCGGCCAGGTGAACTACCACCGCAGGCTGATTGAGTACGGATTTTTTTAAGCCCCGGAACCGGCGTACCTTTGTGCCCCGATGAAAAAGGTAGCCTTTTATACGCTGGGATGTAAGCTAAACTATGCCGAGACATCCACGCTTTCGCGGATGTTTGAACAGCGCGGCTACCAGAAAACCGATTTTACCGATAAGCCCGACATTTTCATTATTAACACCTGCTCGGTTACCGAAAATGCCGATAAAAAGTGTCGGAAAATTGTGCGGGAAGCGCGCTCCATCTCGCCCGATGCCTATATAGCCATCGTAGGATGCTACGCACAACTTAAGCCCAGGGAAATTGCCGAAATACAAGGCGTGGATGCCGTACTGGGTGCCGCTGAAAAATTTCAGCTACTGGACCTCCTAGATGGGTTCGTAAGAAAGGAAAAGCCGCAGATATTGGCTTCGGATATTAGGGAAGCCAACCGTTTTAATACCTCATTTTCTATAGGCGACAGAACGCGCACGTTTCTGAAGGTGCAAGACGGGTGCGATTATTCCTGTTCCTTCTGTACCATTCCGCTGGCACGTGGCAGCAGCCGAAGTGACAGCATTGAAAACATCCTGAAAACCGCGCGTGAAATTGCCGCCACCGAAGTGCGCGAAGTTGTGCTGACCGGTGTAAACACCGGCGACTTCGGGATTCGCGATGGCCGGAGAGGCGAAAGATTCATTGATTTAATCCGGACACTGGATGAAGTAGAAGGCATTGACCGCATTCGCATCTCTTCCATCGAACCCAACCTGCTTACCGATGAAATCATCGAGTTTGTGGCCGGCAGCAAAAGATTCGCACCGCATTTCCATTTACCGCTTCAGTCGGGTTCGGATAAAATCCTGAAGCGCATGCGCAGGCGCTATCTTCGCGATGTGTACGCAGACAGGGTGGAAAAAATAAAAAGCCTGATGCCCCATGCCTGCATCGGTGCCGATGTGATTGTGGGCTTCCCCGGTGAAACGGATGAAGACTTTCTGGAAACCTACCGCTTCATTAACGAGCTGAAAGTTTCCTACCTTCATGTGTTTACTTATTCCGAGCGCGACAATACCCTGGCCGCAACTTTACCCGAAAAAGTGCCCATGCCGGTACGCAATGAGCGTTCAAAAATGCTGCACATCCTTTCCGATAAAAAACGCAGGGCATTCTATCAGGAAAACATCGGACGCAAGGCTACCGTGCTCTTTGAAAACGACGTGGAAAATGGCCGCATGCATGGCTTCACCGAAAATTACATCCGTGTAGCTGCCAAATATGACCCGCTCCTGGTCAATGAACTGAAGGCCGTACAGCTAACCGGAATAGGTTCAGATGGCCTGATGGAAGTAGCCGAAGCCGAAGAACCGGTTGAGATAACCAGGTGAGCCGTTCAGATTTTCAAAAATATTCAAAAAATAACCGGTAACTCCTGATGTAAGAAATCATCCACAAAATGCAAATGTTCACAACAAGGTAAAATTATAAGTTATTGTGAATCAAAACATTTCGACTTATCGGTAAAATATTTGCTTCTTCATTTTTCATACTGAAAACAGCTCATATGTTTATGAAAAATGAATTTCCGGCAAAGGTTGTGAAGAAATAAAATGGTTCGTCTTACATGAAAAAGCAGCAGGTTAAAACTGCTGCATGCACTGCCTCAGGTCGCCATATCTTTGAACTGTTGATTGAACAAACAAACCATGAAACGAATTGTGATCCTTTTGGCAGCCCTTCTTTTACTAGGCGTCTTGTTGTCGTCCTGCAGTTTTGAAACCAGCTACTGCCCGGCTTATTCCCAGCAGAATAAAATTACGCCTCAAGGCCTGAAAGCTCAGACAAAGTACATCAAGCGCAGGGTTTAGTCACCGACTCAAAGAATTACCCCATCTTTAATTTCCAATTTGCGATCAGCCATAGCGGCAAATTCGGCGTTGTGGGTTACGATTACAAAAGTCTGATTTAAACGCTCGCGTAAGTCAAAAAACAGCCGGTGCAATTCCTGCGCATTTTTTGAATCGAGGTTTCCGCTGGGCTCATCGGCCAGTATTAAAGCCGGGTTATTAATCAACGCACGCGCCACAGCCGTTCGCTGCTGCTCCCCCCCCGACAAGGCAGCCGGTTTATGATCCAATCGCCCACCTAATCCCAGCATATCCAGTAAATCAGTTGCCCTTTTGCGGGCCTGCTTTTCATCTTGCCGGGCAATGAGCGCAGGAATCATTACGTTTTCAAGCGCAGTAAATTCTGGTAAAAGATTATGGAACTGAAATACAAACCCGATTGATTTATTCCTGAATGCTGCCAGTAATTTTTCATCCAGCCTCAGCACATCGGTTCCATTAAGGAGCAGCCGGCCGCTATCGGGTTTATCCAGCGTACCCAGAATGTGCAGCAAAGTACTTTTACCCGCCCCGGAAGCACCCACTATGGCTACCACTTCGCCTGGCTGCACAACAAGCGATACGCCCTTAAGCACCCGCAACGAACCGTACGACTTGGTGATGTTTTCAGCCTGCACCATGAAATGCATTATTGAGGTAGGATGATTTGAATAAAAGCCAAATTGCACTATTTTGCCCCAAATTACACTTTCATGAACATACACGAATACCAGGGCAAGGAAATACTGAAAAAGTTTGGCGTGGCCGTTCAGCGCGGTATTGTGGCCGATACGCTTGACGGTGCCATTCAGGCAGCTAAGGAACTGCAGGCCGAGACCGGAACCCAATGGTTTGTGGTGAAATCCCAAATTCATGCCGGCGGGCGTGGTAAAGGAACCATCAAGGAAACCGGTTCAAAAGGCGTAGTGGTGGCAAAAGGTTTAAACGAAGTGCCTGACAAGGTGAAAGGCATACTGGGTGGCACGCTGGTTACCTTGCAAACCGGCCCGGAAGGTAAAAAGGTAAACAAGGTGCTGATTGCCGAAGATGTATATTATCGTGGTGAAAGCGAGCCGAAAGAATATTACCTGAGCATGCTGCTCGACCGGGCCAAAGGTGTACCTGTGATCATGGCTTCGACCGAGGGCGGTATGAACATTGAAGAAGTTGCGGCTACCCATCCGGAAAAAATTGTTAAAGAGTGGGTTGACCCGACTTTTGGGCTGCAGCCATTTCAGGCCCGGAAAATTGCCTTTGCCATGGGCTGGACAGGTAATGCCTTTAAGGAAGGTGTAAAATTCATTCATTCGCTCTACAATGCCTATGTCGGGCTGGACGCATCCATGTTTGAAATAAATCCGCTGCTGAAAACCTCTGACAATAAAATCCTTGCGGTTGACTGCAAGGTGAATCTGGATGACAACGCACTGTTCCGCCATAAAGACCTGGCCGAGCTGCGTGACATCACCGAAGAAGATCCCCTGGAAGTAGAAGCCGGAAAAGCCGGCTTAAACTACGTTAAGCTGGACGGTAATGTAGGATGTATGGTAAATGGTGCCGGCCTGGCCATGGCCACCATGGACATCATCAAACTTTCGGGAGGTGAGCCGGCCAACTTCCTGGATGTAGGCGGTGGTGCCAGTGCCGAAACAGTAGAGGCCGGGTTCAGAATCATACTGAAAGACCCAAACGTAAAGGCCATCCTTATCAACATCTTTGGAGGTATCGTACGCTGCGACCGTGTAGCCAACGGGGTGGTTGAAGCTTATAAGAAAATTGGAGATATACGGGTTCCCATTATTGTACGTTTACAGGGCACGAATGCCGAGGAAGGCGCTCGCATTATTGAGCAATCCGGATTAAAGGTATATTCGGCTATTTTGCTAAAAGATGCGGCCAGAAAGGTAAAAGAAGTGCTGGGGGAAGCATGATGTTTGGAAATTGTTGTATCTTGGTATTAGAATCTCTTCTATGAAGAAGCCCGTCACCGCATTTTTGGTGTTTCTGGCAGCCTTGGCTGCGTCTGCCCAAAGTTTTTACGCAGTTCGTAAAGAGCGAAGCCTGATCGCCACGGGGGGAATAGGTACTTCCACATACTTTGGCGAGCTGGCTAACCCGGGTGATTATTTTGATGCAAGACCCAGTATTTCCGCCGGCTTGCAATATTACTTCACCAACCGCATCAGTGCACGGGCCGAGTTGAGCTGGTTTCAACTGAAAGGAGATGATGCCAAGGCGGATGACAACAGCAGAAGAAAAAGGAATCTGAATTTTCTCTCAAACAATATTGAACTATCCGTTATCGGACAGGTTAATTTATTCCCCATGGGCCGTCGTTTTTATCAGCGGCCTAAACTGAATTTTTACGGGTTCGCCGGTATTTCTGCATTGTATTTTAATCCCACCACCGAATATCAGGGTAAGCGTTATGCCCTCCAGCCTCTTCGCACGGAAGGTGTTAAATACAATCGTGTTCAGCCGGTTATACCATACGGTGGTGGTGTCCGGTACATGGTGGATCCTTTCCTTAACATCAGCCTGGAAATCGGTTACCGAAAAGCATTTACCGACTATCTCGATGATGTAAGCACTGTTCATTTAGGGCCAGGGGCCTTTGCAGATCCTGTTGCACAGGCCCTTTCCGATCGCAGGCCCGAGATTGGCTTATTGCCGGTACCTGCAGGCACCCAACGTGGCAATCCTTCGGCAAAAGACAGCTACTATCACTTGATGATCAAAGCCGAATATTACCTGCCTTATGATTTGTTCGGCAGCAGCCAGCGGAAACTGTATAACCGCAAAAGAAAGTACTACTACAAAAGGAGAAGATAGTACAAATTTTACACCTGTTTATCCAGCACTTCGTAACGCGAATAATTGCTTTTGAACTCAGGCACCAGCTCCTTCATAAGTGCCACCATTTTTAATTCATTGCGATCACTTACTAAATCCCAAAAGAGTTCTATCATATTGTTAATATGGTGATAGGGCAACTCCGATATTCGCGCCTTCATAATTTTATGATGATGGGTAGGCAAAAGATTCTCTTTTTCAAATAGTAATTCTTCGTGCAGCTTTTCACCTTCGCGCAAGCCGGTAAAAACAATTTCAATATCTTTATTAGGTTCGTAGCCAGAAAGTCTTATCATTTTTTTTGCCAAATCCAAAATTTTCACAGACTGGCCCATGTCGAAAATAAAAACTTCTCCTCCCCTTCCCATGGCTCCTGCTTCGAGAACCAGCTGGCAGGCTTCCTGAGTAGTCATGAAATAACGCGAAATTTCAGGATGTGTAACTGTTACAGGACCGCCTTCTTCAATTTGTTTCTTAAAAATCGGGATTACTGAGCCGTTAGAGCCTAATACATTTCCAAAACGGGTAGTAATAAAGGCTGTATGTTGCTTTGATTTTGCCTGAGTTGAAAGGTGTTTATTCAACGATTGAACATACAACTCTGCCACTCGTTTGGAGCAACCCATAATGCTTGTGGGATTCACGGCCTTATCGGTTGAAATCATGACAAATTTTTCTACTCCTGTGCTTACTGAAACATCTGCCAGTATTTTAGTACCCAAAATATTGCACAGCACAGCTTCAGCCGGATGGGTTTCCATTAAAGGCACATGTTTATAAGCAGCAGCATGAAATACGAGATGGGGTTTATGTTCTTCGAAAATATATTGTATGCGATGGGTATTCGTTATATCAGCTAGGTAAGGAAATAAGGACGTGTTTTTGGCAATTTTCCGAAGCACTCTTTCCAAATCAAATAGCCCGGACTCGTTTTGGTCAATCAAAATAAGGCCAGCTGGACTATAATTAAGAACCTGACGAGCTATTTCGCTACCAATGGAACCTGCTGCTCCGGTTATACAAACAACGCGCCCCGAAAGCTCTCGATATACATGCTCGCTTGACAAATGGATGGTCTCCCTTTCCAACAAATCTTCAATTCGTATATCTCTTATTTGTTTGATATTGAATTCCTGTTTTATCCACTGATCCAAGGGAGGGATATTTCTTATTTTAACATTTCTTTTCAGGCAAACATCCACTATGTGAGATATTCTTTCATAATCTAGGTTTCTGATTGTAATGATCAGCTCATCAACCTGAAGTTTGCCCAATATTTCATCTAGCTTTTTTGTGGAAAAAATCTGAGAACCAGCAAGCCATTTTCCTACTTTATGTTCATCATCTTCAATAAAACCCACCACCATGGCATAAGCCGAAACCTCTATAACCTGCTTGGTTATCATACCTGAATGGCCAGCACCATAAATTAATACACGATTCTTATTAACAACAGAAGCTCGATAATAGGAAAACAAAAACTTGACTAGCAGGCGATAATTAAATAAAAGAAGAAAGGACGACATTAGAGTGATTACAATTATTGAGTAAGGAATAATATAAGTTCCTTCATCAAAATAATTATAGAAATTAATGAGCGTAACTAAAGTTACAGTAAGCAGCAGCATAAGAAAAATTCTGATGCCGTCCTGAACTCCTGTGTATCGAATTATACCTTTGTAGCTACCCGTTATGAGTATGGCTACAAAAGACATTACAGTATACAGAAAGAGGCCCTGGTAAAAGGTGCCTGTGGTTAAATAATTCAAAGAAAAATTATACCGAAGGAGATATGCAAAATAAAAAGAGAAGGCAACGATAGCGAGATCAATAAAGATAATTATCCACCTCGGCAGAATTTTAATCTTTCGTACAAATTGGGTAACCACAATTATGCTACTTATTTCGCTTGCCCCACAATTTTCTGATACCTAAGGCTCCTCCAGCGAGTAATAAATATTCAATTCCGGTAAAAGGTATATCAGGGTCGCCACCCGGATCTCCAGGTTGTGCCAATAACACGAGTTGGTAGCTTAGCAGGAAAAGCAGAATAAATGCTCTCATGAATTCACTGGCTTAATTTTAAGAACTTGATACGATAAATCCGATTCCCCTGATTTACAACAAGCAGATAAAAGCCTTCGGGTAATTCAGCAACATCCAGGATCCTAATTTTACCTTCTCCGTCTTCTTTTACAGCATGAGTAACTGTTCCATTTGAAGAAACGACCATAAACTGAGCCGGTTGTTCGTTTTGCAATTTTATGTGAAGTTTAGTAGATACCGGGTTGGGAAAAACACTAATAATTTCCGTATTCTCCGGATCTATTGAGGTGATTACATGCGTGTAGGTTTCTGGTGCCTGATAACTGCAAACCCCTATCTTTACCCGAAGGGAATATTCGCCGGAAGTATTCGGAACATACATTTGTCCGGTAGCGCCTTCTATAGGTAAGCCATTAAGAAACCATTGGTTCCCTTCAGTATAATTCGAATACAGGGCACCATCCCTGAACTCAAGATGCACCGGAACATAAGGGAATAATTTCAAGCATAAACGTTTAGAAGATTTACTTTGCGGATCATCATTCACTTCAAAGACATATTCTTCGCCAGGTAATAAAATTTCAGTGGCTCTGGCATAAGCATCTTCTAATCTATAGATATACTGACCAAAGGCACCCTGCGGATTCAGTGAAATGCGGTAAGAGCCATTCGCCATATTTCTTAATCCTATATAGACCGGCCCTTCGCAATTCCAGTTATTTACTGCATTTATAGCCATGGGAATGCTATCGGCCGAAAAGGTAAACAAATCGAATATAGCATTTCTAAGTTTAGGACCGTCATAATCATCTAAAGTATTCAATGCATCTTGCCTGTAACGAATGTAAGCATGGTCTGTGGCCTGGCCATTGGTGAGCACCAATTCCAATACATCTACCGGCTCTTCAGAAACGCGGTAAAAGGTGGCCGTAGCCGAGGTTTTAGCCAACTCATTAATAGTAAGGGCCGGTGAAGAGCCGGTTGCCCTGACCCAAAATCCCTGACCGGTTGCAATTTCGCCATTCGCAAAACTTCCGGCACTTCCGTCCCAGTATCTAAAAGTTCCGGAACCATTATCACGTACAGCTATTGTACCACTGATGTTGGTCTTAGACCACCCTGATGCAAAGTCCCAATCGATGCTCGATGGATAGGGATTTCCTACTAAATTCCATCCATCTCCTCCCGGATTTCCGGTATTGGTGTATGACACTGGTAAGGAAATGGAGCCCTGATGGATTGATCCCTGCCAGTCGATTCGCACATTTCCTGAAATTATATCATCCCTGACAAAAACAGCATACCCTCGTCCGGTTTGGAGGGTTTCCGTATTCGATGAAACCGGGAAGGGTTCCCACCCGGCATCGGCATTTCCTGATATGGTTTCATTGTACCGATACATTGAGGGGTTATTCAAACATCCTGTACAGGTACTTGCTCCTGAAAACGAACCCGTGATTGGCACGAATGCCTGAAGCGAGGCTACGGAATAGCCGGATACCGGAGCTGAAATATAGCGGTAAATACGACCTTCATCGGCCATGTACCTTTGCACAATAACGTTGCCGGTTATTGAAGCACCCGAAGGCAAAGAACCTATTCTTGCATTACCAGAAGTGCCATCGGAGGTGGACAAAAGTACAAGATATCCACCTGATTCAATTGTTGTAGAACTGGAAACCGTTAAGGCCCCACGTAAATTAACCGTACTTGATAATTGTAAATTGCCGGCCGACTTGTTTACATTAATGTTATTAAAGGTTTTTGCCCCCCCTGCCAAAACCTGCGTTGCAGACCCGTTGAAAGACAATGTTCCATTGTTATGATTAAATGTGCAACCAACATCTAATTGAAAATTGCCAGAAATATTCATGGTTCCAGAATAGGCTGTTAGTGTAGCCCCGGAGTTTACCGTGAGATTGCCAAACTGAGGTGAAGAAGTTGCCTGAACTGTAATGTTTCCTGATATGGTTACTACGCCAGAGCCGGGTGTGAATACTCCGGTTTGTTTATTCCATAATCTGGAACTTCCTGCCATTTCAATATTAAAACCATTTGCGTTAAAGGTACTATTCAGTAAATTCAAATCACCATTCACTATGATGTTCTGGGTAAGTGTAACGGGGCCGCCATCAATAGTTAAGGTACCGAGGTGGTCAGCTGTTGTGGTAGGTAATTCAACGCCCGTACTAAATCCGCTGGACCCCTGATAAGTAACATTATATGTTTCTCCAGGACTCTGTAAAACAGCTGTTCCTGAGAGCTGCCCTGTTGAATTACGCCTTAATGTGGCGCCGTTACTTAATCGTAATCCACTAATATTATTCAGTTCTCCTGCATTAAGATTTAAAGTATTGGAAATGGTTAAGGCATTATCCAACGAAACAGTGCCCGAAGACCGGTTAATTGTAAGTGTATGAATCGTATTTCCTCCTGACGCAAAAGGTAATTCACCAAATGCGCCACTGCCAGAAATAATAAGTGTTGATGAAGAATTGCCATACAGGTTTCCTCCCGTAGCAGAAAGTGTGCCTGAAAGTTCAAGGGTTTGACCATTAAAAATAAGATCCCCCGCATTTAGGACGACTGAACCTGTTATAGTAACCTGATTGGCGAAAGTTACACTGCCGCTGGTTCTGTTTAAAGTGAAGTTAGCAAATGTTTGCGGACCTGCCGGGAACGGAAAATTGCCTAAGTTACCTGAGCCGTTTATTACAAGACTTGAGCCGGATGAAACAACGATGTTATTGCTCCCTGCTGAAATATTTCCGCCTAATGTAAGGGTATTGGATCCTACCGTAAGGTTACCTGCGGTAAGTGTTAAATTTCCTCCTATTGTAGCATTGGAAGCAAGTGATACCCCACTTGCATTGTTGATGGTGCAGTTAACGCCCGACGTTGTTGGATGACCGTTACCTATAAACTGGGCAGAAGAACCGTTGTAAACTATTGAACTTCCTGCATTAAACGTACGAGCACCGGAAACCCTGATATTTCCGTTGGTAGTAGAATTTTGTATAGCCCCACCTGAATCAGTCGAACCGACCTGCAGCGTACCATTGAGGGTGAATGCCCCGCTACCAGTTAGGGCGTGGGTACCCAAAGAAAGGGAAGATGAAGCATTGACAATAAAATTTATCGTATTGTTAAATGTTCCCCCGCCTGTAAAAGTTTGTACACCCGAACCCGCAAAGACGATGGTTCCACTACCGCTGCTTGTTTCGTTAACGGCCCCTCCGGTTAAACTAAAATTTCCGTAAACATTTAAAGTACCTGTACCCGATCCACTGCTCATAACAAGAGAACCGGTATTAGCTTTGGTTACATTTCCCTGTACATTGATGGTAACGTTTCCCGATGAGGTTAATAGCAGGGAATTGGTTGCCGTAGAGTTAACGGTTAAATTTCTGTTCACATTTAAGGTATAGGTCCCTGATTGGGAGATACCAAAAGATGCGGCATTCTGAACAATCAGATCCCGTCCTATTGTCAAAGAGCCTGTACCACTTGTATGTAGAATCAAGGCTCTGTTGGTGCCGGTGTTGTTTATGATAAAGTCATTATCTACCTGAAGCAAAGAACCTCCTAAAGATACAGAGGCGGTCTGCGCAGAGTTCCATGTAATATTGTAAAAGACCTGATTCAATCCTGTTGGAGCGGTGTTTGTAATTCCAGTGATTTCTAAAAGAGAACCTGAATTCCATGAAGCTTCAGGGATTGACCCGCCATTTCTGTTATGTTGAAAAGTTCCGTTTATGATGAGATTGGAACTGCTGCTTACAATCGTACCCCTGTTTTCCAGAATACCTCCGGCATCTACTGTCAGCAAACCATCAAAAGTAAAGAATCCGTCACCAATAGTTATCGTCAAATCATCACCGGTGCCATCCCTTACTATCAGTCTTCCCCCGCTGTTCACATTTAAAGCCCCATCGCTATCTACAATAATTTCGTCCGCATCTGCAGTAAAACCATTGGGAATAGTTACAGTAGTAAACGAACTTATCGTGATGGTTCCACTATTGAAATCGGGGATACAGGAGCAATCCCATGTAGAGGTGTTATTCCAATTACCGCTGGTCACAGAGGCCACCTGGGCATTCAAATAAAATACCGGGCAGCCAACAAAAAACATGATATACAGTATTGCCTTAATCCTGCTCATACAAAGCCAACTTGTTTAAACATAAAAATAAAGCCAATATTTTAATAATGAACTATTTGGATAAAGTTTTATTACCGTACATGCTGCTATACCAAGCAAATGTAACCGGCTTGAGGCAGCCATAAAAAAGCAACAAAATAAATAATTAATTAACTCATAATCAATTATTTAATTGGAGCCTCCAGCATTTATAACTTCGGTAATTTTGGTCGTTACCCTTTCCCATTCAGGTTCATTTACCCCTTTTCCTGAAGGCAGGCATATTCCTTTTGAAAACAAGTCGGCAGCAACCCCATTATGATAAGCCAAAGCATCCCGGAACAAAGGCTGCATGTGCATAGGCTTCCAGCATAGTCTGGCTTCAATATTGTTCTGAAGAAGGTTTGCCAACACCTTGTCCCTTGCCCCCGGCTGGCTAAAGGTGCCTGCGGTAAGCCAATAATTAGAATGAGAGCCCTTTAAACCCTGAGGAAAAGACATATTGTCGGCCAGCTTTTTCTTATACCACTCATGCGCATTTTTGCGGTGTATTATACCCTGTGGCATGTGTTTCAGAGAAACCAAACCGCAGGCTGCATTAATGGGCCCCATCTGGTAGTTGTATCCTACTTCATGGTGTTCGTAGTGCAGGTTTTGTTCTCTGCTCTGGGCTGCCAGAAAGCGCACGCGGGCCGCAATACGGGCATCATGGGTAATCAGAGCCCCACCCCCATACGATGTAACCAGTTTATTATTATTAAAAGAAAATATGCCGACTGTACCCCAGGTGCCGGCCGATTTGCCGTGTAATGCCGAGCCCAGTGCTTCTGCCGCATCTTCTATAACGGGTATACCCCACTTACCTGCAATTGAGCATAAGGCCTCCATGTCAGCCATCATGCCATAGGTGTGCACCGCAATTATTGCTTTTGGCAACCTATGTTTTTTCGCACAATCTTGCAGTGCGTATTCAAGCAGTTCAGGATCGATATTCCAGGTTATCCGTTCGGAATCAATTAAAACAGGCTGAGCGCCCAAATAAAGTATCGGATTTACAGTAGCCACATATGTAAATGTGGGTGCAAATACATAGTCCCCGGCCTCAACATCAACGGCTTTCAGGGCCAGGTGAATAGCAGCCGTGCCACTACTAAGCGCTACAGCATGCGCAGCCCCTGTTATTTCGCACAGACTTTGTTCAAAGTCGGCTATAATATCGTTATGATGCCGTCCCTCATATTTTCTGAGTACGGCAACAATCTCATCAGGATTGATGGGGTTGTAAGATAATGGTATGTGAAATTTCACTCGTTGAAACCAGTCGATCGTATCTTTATTTTCTGATATACGAATCCCGCCATCAGGAGCAACATCAGCAGCGGATTTACCAACAACCGATGAAACTGTGATAGTAGCGGTGACGATAATTCTGTAGGCCCTTCAAGATTAAGCTTAACAAAAAAGTAAGCAGGTAAAAGGACCAGAACTTCCAGTAAGAACACTACCCATGCCATGCGGAGATATGACTTTCCCGGAAACCAAACCCATATCAACATTATACATGCGGTATCATTTATAATGAGACGAAGGGTTTTTCGGATTACAAACCCAACAGTATCATCAGGTTTTGAAAATCCCAGAAAATTTGTGACCCTGTGCAACAGATCAAGATTCTGAAACAAATAAACAGACAACAGTAAACCAGCAGCCGCTAAACTGACCACAATTTTTCGGCTCACGACCCAGGTGTTAAAATTTTTTTTAGTGCGGTTTTGTTAAGCCCCTCAACCCACCATAGCCAAAGCAAGAAAACAATAAAATAAATGGAAGCCGTAAATGCATATTTATGGACATAATAAAAGTAGTCGGGAAGATATTGTGCCACCAGATAAAGGCCGGCTATGCGACCTAGGTTAAACAAATAAATTATAAAGAGTCCCAAGGGTATAAACCAGAACATGCTTGTGCTCCGCCCACCAAAAGCAACAATAAAAGCGATATACACAATGGCTACGTTTAATCCGTTACAACCTTCAAACACATTTACCACAACATCGCCCTGACGAATCATGGAAACTGACCGCGAATTATCCTTATGCTTTACTTCAACCGGCTCACCTATTATTTGCAGTATCCGGCCAGCCTGATTGGTCATAATCCAGGTAGCTGGGTCTGCACGGTCATAAGACTCAACCCACCAACCATACACCATACTCAGCATCAGATAAAGTCCGAGAAAAGTACCCAGAAACCTTAATGCATATCTGAACTCTTTTATCATTTGTTCTTATTAAGCGGGCGGGCGGGAACTCCTGCAACAGTCTGCCGGGCAGGAACATTCCTGTTGACAACGGCTCCAGCACCGATAACAGAATAGGGGCCTATGCTCAGGTTCTGCAAAACAGACGCTCCAGTTCCTATCAAAACTCCTTCTTCAATACGGACATAACCGGATAGATGAACACCGGGCATTACCGATGTATAATTGCCTATAAATACATCATGCCCAACTGTTGTATTAAGGTTCAACAAAACAAAATCATTCAGCCTGATGTCTACGGTTAACCGGCAACCTGCTGCAATTATACAACCTTTTCCTACTATAACATTTTCACCCACAAGTGCCTGGGGATGAATGATGACCGGAAAATCTATACCAGGGTTTGTAATGCGTTTTGCAACCTTTTCCTTTACCTGCGGATTCCCTACTGCAATCACAATGTTCAGGTTGTTCTGCAGATTAACATCATCAACCCCGCCCAAAACCGGCAGACCAGCAACCTGTGAACCTTTTTTCAGCCCGTCATCATAAAAACCAATTATATTCCACTGAGGGCTCATGGCATTAATTTGCCTGATAAGCACAGCCGTTTCTTTTCCAAGGCCACCGGCACCCACAATTGCAATTGGTTTTAACATCTCAGCAATTCTGCTTATTTTGTAGAAGAGGTTTCTCGTCAAGAGAGACGTCTTCCTTGAAGGACAGAATTATAACTAAAGTACGAAACAGAATTATTACATCATTGAGTAAAGACAAATCATTTACATATTGCAAATCATACTCAAATTTTTTTTCCCACGGCAGGCTATTTTTGCCATTAACCTGTGCCAAACCGGTGATACCGGGCAAGACGGAATAGCGTACTTTTTGGTAATCGGTAAGCATGGTTTCATAGGATGACGGAAGTGGCCGCGGTCCCACCCACGACATCTCCCCTCTCAATACGTGCCATACCTGCGGCAATTCATCTAAGTTCGTTTTACGCAGCCATTTACCCAGCCAGAAAGTACGCTGATGAAGCGGAAGCTGTTCATCGGGATGCAACGTGCGAAATTTTATCATGCGAAATGTCTTTCCATTTTTTCCGATTCTTAGAGAAGTGTAAAATACCGGGAGGTTAATTGTGAAGAGATAAATCAACACAATCAACAGGTAAACCCAAAGAAAGCAAAACAAAAAGCAAAGACTAAGCAGCACATCAAAAAGCCGCTTTCCGTACTTGCGATAAAAATTCATCCGGAAAAAATAGATAAGACCGTGCGAATAAGAATACGCACATCCAGCCAGAACGACATGCGCTCTATGTATCTCAAATTCAATTTCAATTTTACCGGCATGATCTCCCGCACGTAGTAGTCAACCGGATCAGGCTTTCCTTCGAGTAACTCATTTTCATTACGAAAAACAATCGAAGCATAATCCGTTATACCGGGTTTTACGGTGATAACCCGGCGTTGTTCGGGTGTGTAAAGATCAACAAATTTTTTGAGTTCAGGTCGTGGCCCCACAAGGCTCATATCGCCTTTCAGCACATTAAAAAGTTGTGGCAATTCATCGAGCTTAAACCGCCTGAGCCAGTAGCCGATGCGGGTAATGCGCGGGTCACGCGTACCAACGGTTATGGCTGGTCCGCTATGGTTGTTGAAAACCATGGTCCGAAACTTAAAAAGCTTAAACAGTCGTCCATCTTTTCCGACCCGCTCCTGAAGAAAAAAAACCGGAAAACCTGAATCAATCATGATCCCAACGGATATGATAAGAAAAATGGGTGATAATAATACGATGCCTGTAAGAGCGCAGACGACATCAAAGACACGTTTCACGAGCGAACTACTTTGTGATAAGCGTTATCAATAGTCTGTACAACAAAATGAATTTGTTCGTCAGTAAGCTGAGGATATACCGGTAGTGAAATCTCACGGCTATACTGGTCATAGGCTACCGGAAAATCTTCGATGCGGTAACCTTGTTCGCGGAACACGGTAAGCAGGGGCAGTGGTTGAAAATGAACATTTACGGATACACCCTGCGCTGCAATTTCTTCAATTATCCGATCGCGTTGTAGTTCACTTATATTTTTTATCCGCAAAGCAAACACATGGCAGGATGATTTGCGGTGTTCATCTTCCAGCACAGGAAGTTCTGCCCAGTGGAACCTGCCGAGCAGTTTGCGATAGGCACTGCATACACGCCACCGTTCGGGAAGGATATGAGATGAATACTTTTTCAGTTGTGCCAATCCGATGGCAGCACATATATCGGGCATATTCATTTTAAAGCCCGGATAGACAATGTCGTACTTCCATCCTGCCCCGTTGGTTTTAGCCAGGGCATCTTTGGTTTGGCCGTTGAGCGACCACAGTTTCAGTGTGCGATAAATTTCATCGGCACTGAAAAGCGGCTGCGGCAGGTTAACGCAGATGGCTCCACCTTCGGCAGTAGTAATATTCTTTACTGCATGAAATGAGAAAATTACAAAATCGCCAAAATTGCCGGTCGGCTTTTTTTTATACATCGCTCCGATGGAATGTGCTGCATCGCTTATGATAATCGGGCGCCTGAGCTTTTCCTGCTTCTCATTAGCCGGTGAAAAATTTTTTTTTACTTCTTCTGATTCAATAAGCCGGTAAAGTAAATCATAATTACAAGGCAGGCCGGCCACATCTACCGGAATGATGGCTTTTGTTCTGGGAGTTATAAGCTGCTTTACCTTGCTGACATCTATGTTTAGATCCGTACCACAATCTGCCATTACCGGCTTTGCTCCGAGGTGCATTACCACCAGGGCGGTTGCTGCATAGGTATAGGCCGGCACAATTACTTCATCGCCCCGGGTTACGCCAAACCAGTGCAAAGCAAGAAGAAGACCGGATGTTGCAGAGTTACAACAAGCAACCTGTGATGCCCCTGTAAAATCCCGGACAGCATTTTCCAGTTCAAGTACCTTGGGCCCGGAGGTAATCCATCCTGACTCAAGCACAGCATTCACCTCATGCTTCACATCATCATCGATATAGGGCGGTGAAAATGGGATTTTCATATTATTGGCTTGCATGATGGTAGCTAATAATTGCATCAGCGATTATTTGAGAAGCATTTCCTGCCCCATACAAATCGCCATCTGCTTTCCAGGTTTTCTGACGGATTTCTCTAAACCCATCCAAAATTTTTTCCGACTGATAGCCAACTACCTTGTTGACACCTTGCTGAACCAATTCTACCCACTCGGTTTCGGTACGCAGCGTAAGACAATGTTTTTTAAAAAAATAAGCCTCCTTCTGAAGCCCACCGCTGTCTGTCAGCACTATGTTGCAGGATTTCAGCAGCCCAATCATGGAGAGGTATCCTAACGGTTCAATACATACTATTCCTTCGGTCTCAGCAGGTGTAAGCCTGGCACGCGTACGAGGATGAACGGGCATCAATACCGGTAGTTCATGACTTATTACACGCAAGGCCTTCAGGATGGAAGCAAGGCGGTTGGGATCATCGGTGTTCTCAGCACGGTGTAGTGTACATAAAGCAAAATTGCCCGGCTGTACACCCAGGCTCCTGCATATTTGTTCTGCATCAACATTTTGCGCATAAAACAGTGCAGCATCCTGCATCACATCACCGCACCTAACTATATGTACATCAAAGTTTAAAAATCCCTCTTTCTGAAGATTGGCAACAGCAGTTTCTGTAGGACAAAAAAGTAAATTACTAACACGATCTGTAAGGATGCGGTTTATTTCTTCAGGCATATCCATATTGAAACTTCTAAGCCCTGCCTCAACATGGATAACTTTTGTTTTTAATTTTCTGGCAGCGAGTGCGCCTGCAAGCGTGGAATTTGTATCGCCATATACCAGCACATAGTCCGGCTTTTCTTTCTGTATCAGCTCTTCGATTCCAGCCATCATGTAGCCGGTCATCGCACCGTGCGACAGGCTATGAATATTCAGATTATAAGCCGGCCGCGGAATGGAAAGCTCATTGAAGAAAATTTCAGACATGTTTTCATCAAAGTGCTGACCGGTATGTACAATAACTTCCCTGAACTCGGTTTTTGTACTGAAGACACGCGATAATGCAGCAGCCTTGATAAATTGAGGGCGAGCTCCCAGAACAGTAAGTATTTTAATCATTTTTTTCCAGTACTTTTTCCATAGCAACGGAGTTGCCTTTTGTTTCAGTTATTACCCATCCGTTTTTCTGATAGGCTTTGATAGCTTGTGTATTTGTTTGAAGTACAGTTAACCTCAAAAGGTTATATCCCCGCGATTTTGCTTGATTTTCAAACTCCTGTAAAAGAATACCTCCAACTCCTTTACCCTGGTGTTCAGGACTAACCCCGATAACAACAAGTCCTGCATGGGGCGGGATATTTGCCGGTGGCAATGCTTTGTAAGGTTTCCCCGTCCATTTCAAAAGCTTCCTCCAGACGTTCTTTAGCACCAACCTGTATTTCCTGATAAATTCAGGATGAAAAAAAAGCCATGGTCTAAGCAAAATGGCTTTAACAGCCGCATGAAAACTATATTGAATCATGCTGCTGGCCGATCCGCCAGGATGAATGCCATCAAATATGAGTCCACCGCAATAACCGATACAATCGCCATTGGTGCGCAGGTAAAAAATAAAAGTACGACTGTCCGAGATATACCATTCCAGCATTTTTTCACAATACATCTGCCCCATGGCCGTTGACAAAGCTCTGGGAAAAGCCTTTCTGTGACAGCGTGCAATTAAAGACAAATCTTGGTGCCTGACGTTTGTAATTATTTCAAGATTCATGCCGTGAAACTACTAACCTCCTGCAACCACCTCTGATGGATGACTTGCCGATTAAAAAATTCCAAAACATATCTTTTTCCGTTATTCCCCATGCTCATCCTTTCCTGCGGATGTTCTGACAACCAAATAATTTTTTCGGTCAGATCATCCACATTCTCAGGCTCATACGCTACTCCTGCATTACCGGTGTCAATAAACAGTTCACGGGCCTCTCCTTCCACGCCCAGCAAAACAGGTTTACCCAAAGCCATGGGCTCAAAAATTTTTGATGGAATTGCGCCTTTAAATAAATCAAGTTTTTTCAAAGGCACCCAATAAACATCGCATGCCGCAATCATGGAAAGAACGGTTTTTCGCTCAACTGGCTGATGCAAAATAACATTTACTAATTTTCTTTTTTTTACTTCGGTTTCCAGGTGCAGTCTTTCCGGACCATCACCAACCAGAACAATTTTTATCGGATAATTTACCAGCCGGGCTGCCACATCCAGAATTAAATGCAAACCCTGAGCATGACCGAAAATGCCTCCATACAACAAAACCAGCGTTTCTGTTGTGCAATTCCATTTTTCGCGCCAGTTATAGATTGTTACGTTTACATCAAATAACTCCGAATCAGCTCCGTTTGGCATCCAGATCACTTTTTTAGAGGGGAAACGCGCAGATATTGATGCAACAATACCTTTTGTTTGCCCGCTGATTATAAATGCATTTCGGTAAATCCAGTGCTCAAGATGGTAAGATAATTTAAGTAAAAGGCGATTGCGTACAATTCCCAACTTTTCAGCCGATTCAGGCCATAAATCGGAAACATTAAATAAAAGTTTAGCATGCTTTATTTTGGCAATCAATATTGCAGTGATGCCGAGAAACAAGGGGGGCGATTCACAAAACAAATAGCAGGGCCTTGGTTGAAAAAGAAGTCTTACAAAAGAAGAAAAGACAAAAGAAAAATAATTAAGTAATCTTGAAACCATGGACCTGGAGGTATGAACAAAAACCCAGGAACGATACACAGGAATGCCGGAGATTTCTTCTTGATAGAAAAACTTGTTTCTGTAGGCCTGGTGTATGCGATTATGCGGATAATTCGGCATTGCCGTAAATACCTTAACTCTATAATTTTTGCTTTTCAGAAAAAGAGCCAGGCTATGTAAACGATTCTGAGGAGCTCCTGTTTCAGGGGGATAATACTGTGTTAAGATGTAAAACACTTGCATGGCACCTCTGCTTACCGAATATGGGAGATCACGGCTTTGAATTTTCCATTTTTTCCTCTAGGTATATGGTCTACGAAAGAAATTTCTACATGAACTCTTCCTAATCGTTCTCTTAGACTTAATATAAGCGCTTCCTTATCAGAATCATCAAAATCTAAATCAGGAACTACATTTAGAATAAATCTATCGTAGTCAATTTGAATAACTTGTACTTCCTTAAGACCTTTAAGGTCGGCAAAAAACCGATTAAAGCTACTTAACTTTCTGCCATCGCGCAGCGTAATAATATCATCAGTTCTGCCAACGATTTCTTTAACACGTGGCATTTGAATTTTTTGATTAATTAACGGTGCAAGTGGAATGCCAATATCACCTATTCTATACCTAATTAAGGGTTGGTCATAATTCAAAAGACCAGTACAGATCATTTCACCTTCCGAGCCGTAATCTACTGGGTTATGATCTCGGTCTAAAAATTCAATAATTCCACAATCTGGACTTATGTATAGATTGCCATCGGAATGTTCCGATATAAGCGCACAAGCTTCGATTCCACTCCAAGTATCGTAAACTTGACATTGAAATGCAGAACTTATTATTGCCTTCATACTATGAGTTAACTTCTCACTAGATCCAATAACTGCTTTTAATTTAAGTTTTGGATACCCTAATTCAAGTAAAAATCGAGCCATTAAGTATATACTTGATGAGTATCCAACAACATACTCCACATTATTTTCCTTTATTGCTTTGTAATAGTGACTAAAATTCTCTTTACTTAAGTGAAAAATAGAAAGATATACTTGCTTCTCAAACCAATTTATTCTATGAAAAGGCGATTTACCTGGATTGCCATGTACAACTCTTCTGCCTCCAATCATAGCTCTTGGAGCATCATAAGTAACACCGGCCCAGTTTCTGCAGCGGACCTCATATGCTGCAGACCATGATTGGTGCATATACTTAGAATATAAGATGCGGACAGGTGTTCCTGTGCTACCGCTAGAACTAAAAAACTTTCGTCCAGAACTTCTTTTAGTAGAAAGTAATTCAGTGCCTCCTATTTTTCTTAAGGTTTCTTTTTCTATTATAGGAAGATATTTTAACTGTTCAATTCGAAAGTTCTGCAAATCATTTAACCTGATGCCACATTGCGAATAAATTTTATTGTAATAAGGCACGAAAGAAAATGCATGCACAAGAAGTTTTCGCAATTCCTTTTCTTGATAATCAATCCATTGATCATAAGAAAAAAAATTCCGGTCTTTGAATTCTTTAACTTTTTGAAGAAATACGCCCCCAAATCTTCTTTTTTTCCAGAAGTATCCATAACCTGAAACAGCAAGGTTTTGCAAACCAACAGGAAGAAAACCATATAGTTTTTGATAAAGAGACATTCTTCAGTTTCGTTTTTTTACAATAGCATCGTGCACTTCAAATAACATAAAGGTAACGACTAAGTAACCGTGTAAAGGCCCGATTCGGCCTTGGTGAAATGGACTGGTTTGCATTATCTGGGTTGCTTAACTATTTTATGTATCCAATGAAAATCCCATGAATGCAACATTTCTATTCTTTCAGGTCCTTGCAAGACCTCTTATTTTAACGAATTAATGGCTGATAATAGTTAAGCAGTCCTGTAAACATAAGTTTACAAATCTGTTTCTGTTCAAAAAGTTTGCCTTATCCGTAATATCTGTAACTCCCATTAAAATTTATTTAGGTACTCATTTTTCCAAATTTCCACCATGAGGAGTTGCCGAAGCAAGGTCTCATTGAACTCTGTTGAAAGACTTACTATTTTTGAGCAACCCAAATTGTTTAATTGAGGATAAAGGTCTGAGAGAGACCCTTTTGCAATATTTTGCAATATATAACTTAGCTCATCATTTTTATTTATGTAATGTTTCCAAGGAACACTAAATCCTAGCTTTCTAAATTTCCTAACTTCTTCAGGCAGATATTTGCCCATTGTTTTAAAGAGCAGGTTTTTACCCTTTTTTCCTCTAAGTAATAGTTTGGTTGGTAAAGAAGGAATCCATTCCAATAACCGATAGTCTAAAAACGGTACCCTGCATTCAATACCTGCCCCCATGGTCATACGATCATTACGATCAAGAATAGAAGCAAGGTGAATAAACAAATCCATATACATGGCTTGTCTGGCTGGTTCAACTGGATATAATTCCAAAGCCTCCTTGTAAATCTTTTTTCTGTATTCAAATTTATCCAAATCTATTTTGATCCCAATTGATGATAGATCCGATGGATAAATATTTGAAGAGTTCAGAAGCACCAAACTGGAAATCGCATCGTTTCTAAGGTATCGACTTAGCTTATCGTATCTGTTAACTATTCCTGATGATGGTATAAATTTTAATAAGTTGGCTACCATAGAGCCAATCGGCAACAACCGATAATTATTTAAGGGTTTATACCGCACGTATCCTCCCATAAGTTCATCGGCACCTTCACCTGACAAAAGAACGGTCACTTTTCTTTTGGCATATTTTGCCAAAATCAGCATAGGTACATCATTCTGATGTACTAGTGGTTCATCATAAAACCAAGCGGCATCCTTTAATGCTTGAACAATCTGCTCTGAACTGGCGGACATTACATTGAACTTAAGCCCAAACCTTAAACATACTTGTTTTGCTAAAAGAGCCTCGTCATATAAAGGATCATGGAAACTGAATGTAAACCCGGATATATCTTTTTCCCCATTATAATGTAAAGCAGCCGCGACACTTCCGGAATCAAGCCCACCACTAAGCATTAAACCTACGGGTACATCACTGATTGTTCTATATTTTACAGCACTATAAAAAATATCTTCAAAGGTGGTAAAGGGATCCTTCACGGGTATCTCCCGATTGGCTCTAATTTTTTCCGGCAAATTCCACCATCTGTAGTAATAGAATCTTCCTTGTTTAAGCCAACCTGCATGGCCAGGAAGCAAGCGATATACATTTTTAAATACTGTCTGCTCGCCTGCCACATATCTGAACAACAATAATTCATCCAAGGATTCGGTATTAATTATTGGTTTTATACCCGACTTGAATATTGCCTTTGGTTCGGATGCAAATACAAAGCGATCCTTATCCAGATAATAATAAAGCGGTTTTACGCCTACACGATCACGAGCAACAAAAAGAGTTTTTTCATTGTTATCCCAAATAGCAAAGGCAAACATGCCATTCAGTTTATCCAGACAATTTTCGCGGTAGTGAATAAAGGAATACAACAACACTTCAGTGTCGCTTGTAGTACGAAATACGTAATTGTGTTTTGCAAGTTCCGATCGAAGCTCCTGGTAGTTAAAAATTTCACCATTGTACACAATCACATATCTCCCATCAGCCGAAATAAAAGGCTGAGCAGCTCTATCTGATAAATCAATAACTGACAACCGTCTGTGAACTAAACCGCATTGCTCGTGAAGGTAAATTCCCGAACCGTCAGGACCTCGATGGGCCAAGACATCGCGCATGGGTAGTAATACAGATTCATCCACATTTTGATTTTTATCAAGATATACTAAGCCAGCTATTCCGCACATTGACAAATTATTCTATAATGTTCAAGAAAAATCGCATTATTCTTCACAGCGTCAGCACGCTCTTCAACAATTTTCCGGTTTTGCAAAACTCCATCTAATAGCCTATGACGGTTTAAAATCACATCTTTACAAGCTGCAACTATTGATTCAATCTGTAACTGGACCAGTTTTCCGCATTGCGAATTTAGTATCCACTCTCTGTTTGCCGGTAAGTCTGTAACAATAGGAAAACAACCACATGCCATGGCCTCGAGTAGTGAAGAAGAGATACCTTCGGTATCCGGAAGGGAAATGTAAATATCAGCCTCCTGTAACCACTGACCCACTTTATCAGGTGATACGCTTCCTGTCCAAATTACGGAACTTCGAAGTTGAAGGTCTTCACTAAGTTTCATCAATTCATCCTTCATTACACCATCTCCTACAATGTACATTTTGAAGATTATATCAGAAAAAATCTCTTCAATGGACTTTAACATTTTTAGTATAAGATCATGATGATACTCAGGATACAAAGAACGAGTACATATAAAGCGGATTTCGGATGGGTGCGAAAAGGGTAGTAGAAAGGAAAATTTTTCCAGCAAAATACCTCTATGCAGCACAAGAACTTTTTGTGGGGAAGCACCGTGGTGATAAAGCGATTCAGCCATATGTTTAGCCCACGCATGAATTAAGGATGCTCTTTGAATAGCAAATCGTGCCATTCTTGATGTAAAAAAATTAGTCCAATGACCTGGAGGCCAAACATCCGATTCGCCCTGAGCAGCCAAAATAATGGGTTTGGTTCCGGCACAAGCAGCCAAAAAACCGTAGCTTGTTGTCCTATAGCCTATAATAAGTTCAGGCTTAAGACGCTTCACAACAATCCTTAGTTGTATTATAGCCCATACAAAGAAGAAAAACTGAACCGGAAGTTTGGCCCTACGCATGGACCATATTGAGGCAAAAACCCCAGGTTGACTATTCAATGCATTTAACCAGTTAATTGCATTAGGGGTTTTATCACTTAATAAAAGTATTCGCATTAATTAATAGCGTTAATCAACAAAGTGATATTTTACTTTTGCCTGATACTTTTCATATGTAAAGCTTTTAGCCAAAAGTGCTGCAGCCTCAGCTATAGAACTCAATTCAGCTTCGCTTTTCTGAAAAATTACATTTTTTAAAATTTCCCTGATACTTTCAGACGAACCATCCTTTAGTAAATAGCCGTTAATACCATGATGTATATATTGACTTACTACTGATATATCGGTTACTACAGGTATGCAGCGATGTGCTGCAGCTTCTGGGATAACTTTAGGAAAACCTTCTGATTCGCTGGGAAGAATAAGAAAGTGACTCTGAGCATACACTTCTGTAAAAATATCCTGCCGCGACATAGAGCCTGTAAGACACATCTCAAACGGAACCCGCCCCTTCAGCTCCAGTAATTCGTTCATTTCAACGCCATTCCCAACAATCCAAACCAATTTTATTTTGCGTGCAATCAAAGGATCAGTGAGTGCTTGCACCAAACGAACTGCACCTTTGAAAGGTGCCAGATTCCCAACAAAACATATATTCCAGGGACCAGAAAAATTTTTATTAATATATGAGGCTCTTCTTAATTCAGAGTCACTTAAACAAGGATTTTCAAAATTCAAAAAACGCTCATGCATGTGGCACCGTATTCCGTTAACAGTAATAAAAAAATTTTTATGCGGCTGACTCAACAAAAGAAAACGTTGAATCCGATATGAAAGAGGTAGATGAATTTCATCCCAGTTACCTGCATACTTGTACCAATATCTTCTGCGCCAATCAAGAAATGAATACAACAATACAAGCATCGCAGGAACAGACGGACCCCTGGCATGAATGATTTTTGCTTTCCTGCACCACCATATAAAGTAAATAAATTGTAAAGGCAGTGATAAAAGCACCCTCAGCTTAGAATACCATCGATTACCACCTCGAAAATCAGGAAGACAGACTGGATAAATATTGCTGGTCATTGGTTGTCTTGCATTCGATTCAGGGTAAGAGCCACGCAGGTAAGACATCCAGATGATCTTATCAAACAGAACAGAAATTTCCTCTATTTCACGAAGTGTAGGCTCAAATATGTATATACTACCATTTTTTTTATAGAACGGAGTATCGGAAAATATGAATAAGGATTTGCTCACCTTAATTTTTCTCCATCACCAAGATATAATCGGTACATAACATTGATAAAAAACGATACTTCATGATCGTTTTTTGAAATTTAAATAAGAATTTATCAGGAAATCTTCCCATTCCAGGAAGTAAAAAATGATATCGTACTTCCCTTTTCAGAATAAAGCCATAGTCTTTGCATGTTTTTAGTAAATCTTTATAGTATATTGTGTTTAGTTTGTAGCCATAGTTTGAATTCTTAAGGTTAAAACGAGTGAGCCAATGACCAGCATCAGAAAATTGCAGAACAAGCAAGCCCTTGACTTTAATAAGACCTGATAATCGCTCAATTGTATTTTCAACAGAGTCAACGTGCGCAAGCACACCGATGCATAGAATTACATCAAACTGATCTGATACCGGATATTGTTCTAAAGTTCCATTATAAAGTGTAGCTGATGATCTGAATTTTTCCGGAATCTGCCTTTTCACAAGCTCAAGCATATTCTCAGCTACATCACAGAAAACAACTTGATTTTTTTCAAGGTAGCTAAGGCTTAAACTACCATCACCACATCCAGCATCTAAAATTTTCTTATTGACTAAATCACCCAACAAATGTGATACTAATTCTATTCTAAGTTTAATTTCAAATCTGCGATGCAGATAATTTTCGGTTTTATTAAAAAAGGTTTGAACAGGATTCATGATATCATCATTTCCCAGTATCGTTCCGATATTTGTTCCCAACGATGTTCAGAAGCCCATCTTTTACTATTCTCAGAAAATTCAGAATAGTTGTTTAAAATTTCCTTCACGGCACAAGCAACTTCAAGGGGTTCTAGAGGATTAACTAGCAACCCTGTGACCCCATGCTTAATAACCTGCTCAACTCCTGTATCCCTCGAGCCTATTGCCGGGATACCGAAAGCATTCGCCTCAAGAACAGCTATCCCGAATCCCTCAACATCGCCATTTTGTAAATTTTGGCTGAGCATCATGAATATATGAGAATTACTAAGTATTTCGTCCCGGCGGATATCGGCTAATACTCCATGAATAAAAACAACATCAGCAACTCCTAAATTATTGGCTGTTTCAAAAACAACTTTCTTTTCAAATGGAATCCCTACTAAATGATATTCAACAGAGCCAACTATCTGCTTAATAAAAGGCAAAGCATGTACTACATTAATTTGCCCTTTTCGGTGTGTTACAGACCCTACCGTAATCAAATGCACCGGATGGTTCCTGTTTCGAGTCACTTTAGAGTCTTCCTTAATATACACACCATTCGGAATTACTCTCACCGGAACATCAATCCCATTTCTTAGTAAAATGTTTTTCGAAAATTCAGAAACAGCGATAACGTAATTACACCATCTAAGAGATGCTTTCAGCAATTCCTTTTTTATTCCGCGAACCATTAAAACCTCATGACCGTGTAAAATTTGTATGATTTTAGCATCAAAAATTAACCTGATTAAAAATGCAAGCAACTGCTGCGCAGAGCCAGATAAAATAAAATATGGTGCTTTTTTCCGATAACACCAAAAAAGTTTAAGGTGTGTATAAAGCTTATAGAAATTTGATGAGCCTATATCATAGCGAGTTATTTTAAACGGCTGACTTTTGTCGAAATCTTCATGACCAAACTCTTTACGGGCAGCAGTAATCACGTGAATGGAAGCACCACGTTTGTAAAATTCCATTGACAGCGCATAAGCCTGCATACCTATACCCCCAGGGCCTGGAGGAAATTCACTGGTACAGAAAATTACATCCATTACTGGTTTTGGTTGTTAAATTTCTTTAATAAGGCCGATGATAAGCGAATAGATTTAAAAATTCTGAAGGGAAAAAAAACCACGTGAAGAATAAAAGCCCAACCCTTGTTGTTTTTAGCTTTTAAATAGAAAATTAAAAACTGTAAAATCTGATACTTTGAAGGATAATATTTTCTGATCACAAAAGCCTGTGTTGGAGGAGGATAAGCATCCGATAAAGAGGATGCATTTCGCCACCACACACCGTGCGCTCTCATGCCACCTATGGGGGCTTTATAGTGAGTCTGAATGGCCTTGTAATTAAACAGAATCAGTTTACCAGATAGAAACAATCTCCTCCCAAAGTCATCATCTGCACCTGGTCCTTGGTCAAATGCCGGGTGTAAACCACCAACTGAAAGCGCAGTATCTTTTTTCATAAAGCAATTCCCTGTAGCTAATACATCAGAAACATGGTACTTTCTGTTCTTTACGAGTATGTAACTTTCATCTTTCCACGGAGCCAACGACACTCCGGTGCTTACATCAGCAAGAGAATGCTCAATGAGGTATTTGTGTTCCTGCATCATGCCTGGCCACGCAACTGTATCGTCTTCAAAAAAAAGCAACCAATCAGTTCTTGCTTCTCGGATCGCAAGGTTACGTGAAGTGCATTGCCCGGGTTTATCGAGATAAAATACACGAAGAATACCTTCACGAATATAAGGTTCATATATCTGTGGCTTACGTAGATGAATCGGTGTCTGATCTACCACAATAATTTCACGGGGAGGAAATTCACTACATTTTAACGATTCAATGCTTTTGACAATATAATCATAGCGAAGAATGGTCGGAATAATAGCTGTATATTCGCTGACTGACTTCAGAGGCCTGTTAAACACAATGCCCGAAAGAGCAATATCATTTCTTTCTGACTGAAAATTTTTAATTGAAATAAATACTGGTTGCATAGTAAGAAAAAAATAAAACTTGAGCAATCGGGCATAATTAATACTAAGATGTCTGGCAGCAAAAAGCACAACATCACTTGCCGAGGTCTTAGAAGCAACATTTTCATATAATACATGTTCGGCAGGTGGCACATACTCCACCAGCCCACCTGATCTCATAACACGGTAACAAAATTCAGCAATTGACCCGGTTAGTGTAAATGATGTATCAAATCCGCCTAAAGCAAGAAATGTTTCTTTACGAAATGCAATAAAATGCTCGGTGGCCTTCCAGGAATAGTTGTTAATTTTTTCATTAGGCGATAAAAAATTCCAGTTTAAAGAAACTGTTTGTAATTCTTTAAACAATCTATGTCCCCCATAAGGCAGGCCTGAATGAACTGCATGAACATGTTCCAGTTTTTTAAGTATTTGCGCTCTATCAAGGCTTTGCCACAATAGAGGAACTGCAACAATAATGAAATCACTGGCGGAAAAAATCCGTTTATTAAGAAGACTCACTTCAACAGTCTCATACGGATTAATCCAAGTTACTAAGTTATCGTTCACTTTCCGTAGTAAAAAGCTTCTGATATCGGCTTATCCAGTAAAGCGGTGATATAGCAAGAGCAAATAGAAATGACAGCTGACCAGCAAGCGTAAACATGGCAGCCTGCCCCCAAATTGTTTCTCCCACAAACATGGTCATAAGAATACCAGCAAATGCAACCCATGTATATTGTGAAAGAATGGAAATTTGTCTGTCCTTTATTTTCATAGACCATTTAAGGTTTCGCCATAATAGCACCAGAAAACTGATAAACACAAAAAATCCAAGCAAACCTAATTCCATCATAGCCTGAAGGTAATTATTGTGAGCCCCATTGGCGCCTATAAAAGAAAAAATATTCTGATAACCTGTACCTGTCAACAGTAAATACGGATGCTGTATAATGGCTCTTAAAATATCCTCGTATATGACCGTCCTCTCCCTATAAAGGCCTTCATAGCCAAAACGCTCTACGCGGGAGGCAACACGCTTTTCAAATTTTTGTTCAACACGCTCAGTTATTTGCTCTCCGCCGGCACTTAAAGTGAAATAAGCTATGATCACTAAAAATGTAAGCGAGGCAATAAATTGAACTCGTCCAATATATATCAAAGCAGGAAAAACGCCCACAAAACCTAAGAGATAGGTACGGGTGCCCGCAAATAAAGGAACGGTGAACATCACCAGAATACTTACAGCAATCAGGAACTTCAGGAAAAAATTTCGCACAATTAGAAAATAGCCCAATCCAATACATACACCTACCAGCATAACTACCCCTATATGCTTATGATGCGGAGATAAAGTTGCCACAGGCGCATCGTTTTCGCTGTACATTTCCACCCAATATTCTGGCCAGAAATTTGGCAGGTAATTGAGGCCTTGTAGAAAGGCTATTAAAGCAGTTACTGCAGTCAAGAGAAAGAAAGTATTGAATACGGTTAAATATTGCGTTCTAGTACGCACAGCCGCAATCACGAAAAATGGCACTATTAGATACGAGATAAAACGGTAAAGCCTGATTAAGCGCGGCAGCAGGAAAGTTATGCCACTATAGAAAGTAGCTATGAAAATACTTAGAATCAACAAAACAATCAGCCACTTAATCCATTTTGTAAATAAATCCTGAACATGAAGAATTCGGCTTATTTCACGAGCGACGTCCTGATTTAACAAATAAAATCCGAACACCAACAAAATCATAAAGTCGTATATGCGGAAATCCGAATCAAAGCCGCCAACATTGTATCGGCCAAGAGGAAGACAATAAAAAAATGATATAAGTAAAAAAATCAGAGGAACTATATTTGTAAAACCTGAAGTTGAGCGGTAGTACTCAATTGCTCTTCTGTACGCAGTATTAACTGATTCCGTATTCACTGCAAAGAATGTTCAGTGTATTTTGCAAAGAATATTTTTGATGTACCCTGGTTCTTGAACGCATGCCATAATCTTCTCGAAGGCTTTGATTATTTGCCAAATCCATAAAATGGACTGCTGTTTCCACCGGATTATCACTGTAATTAATAACCCCGCATCCGTCGGCAAGTAATTCATTTACATTACCTACCGGATTAGCCACAACAGGCAAACCGTAAGCCATACCTTCAAGAACCACATTGGGCATTCCTTCATATTCACTTAATAAAGCCAGGCAATCGAACGACAAATAATAGCTCTCCGGATTATCTACAATACCAACAAAAAAAGTAATGTGATTTAGATTCAATTCTACAATTTGTGTCTCTATCTCCTTTCTCAGGGGGCCATCGCCTACAAAGCAAATTTTCAACCGATCACCTAACCTATTGTAAACTTCTTTCATCACCTTTACAAAATAGCTATGTCCTTTGTGCGCTGCAAATCTAGCTACATAACCTATTACAAAGTCTTCTTGATTAAATCCTAATCTCGATCGACTGTTTAGACGCATTACAGGATCCAAGACAGGCAAATTAATTCCATTGGGTATTACGGGAATTTTTCTGTTTGAAAAAAAAACCTGCCTGGCTAAGTGAGCAGCTACTTCTTGCGAATTTGCGGAGTAGTTAACCTTCATCAATCTCAGAAAATAAAATTGTACAATTCTCCTTAGTCTTCCAAAGCCTCTTAATGGATACATATTACGCTCCGTTACAAAGAATCGGACACCCATGCCAAAGCAACTAAGCCATTGTTGAATAAGTGAAAAATTAACCTGAGAATGAACAATATCTGGATGAATCGACTTAATAAGCTGCCGGAGCTTCCAAAATGACAAAAGTTTACGCTGCCAGCCACGGGGCGCATTTAAGACTTTTATACCGCTTTGCTCTAATTTTTTTAAAAAAATTCCTTCTTTTTTCTCCAGGCAAATAACCACAGGAATAATAGATGATTTTTTAAGTAATTCAATTGATATACTTGTTACAAAGCGTTCTAAGCCACCGCTGTTTAAGGATCCTACAAAAAAAACAATCTTATGCTCAGAGACCACTTTTATCCAGTTCACTGACAAACGCCTCAGAATAGAATTCAACCGGCATCAGTAAAACATGACACCTGCCGCGATCTTTTAATACATCACTATCTGAAATAACCCCACCTGTACGGAGATATATCATCAAGTAATTAAAATCGCGGATATACTCAAGAATTTCAGCAGCATTTTCAGCTAACGATTTCGAGCCTAAACCATGGAGTTCTATCATAATTAACGGCCTGACTGACGTAAGTGTGTATTTCATCCCCTTAATTGCCAGGCTTTCTGCGCCCTCTATGTCCATCTTTATAAAATCAGGAAAAATAGATTTATAAAGTACAAAATCATCAATTGAAAGTGTTACCTTTTCTACTTCAATCGTATGGCCTAACCTGCCTTTCGTTATTGATGCCCCACCGGAACTATCCTGCCAGTAGAATGGAATGGTGTAACCTGAACGCTCGGCAATGAGCGCATTTATAGCTTTAACTCTGCCTGTTAAATTATTCAGCCGAATGTGATGATTGATGATATTTACTGCAGCTTCAGAAGCCTCAAAAGCATAGACCTGCATATCCTTATTCTGACTGCTGATTAACAAAGAGACTATTCCGTGATTGGCACCTATATCAAATACACACTTTTTTCCTTTAGCCAATTGGAGTATAATACTATAATCCCTGTCAGGTTTAATGGCCCTAAGCGTATAATCAACTGTGAGCGTCGATCCAAAAAGTCTGAGACGGAAAGTCTTACGAAGCCCCCCCAGACAAATAATTAACTTTTTGAGTCTTGAAAGTAATTTGTGCATTTTATAAATCGTTGTACGGCCCAATCTCGGAAGAGTCTTAAAATGAACGGCTCACTTTGAAGCTACCGCAACCAACCGCTCCCCCCCAAGATAAAAAAGCCCCAGGAACATGGTAATATATCCTGGAATTTTCCTGATTCCGCCTGGGCGAATCGAGTATATTGTTTTCACATGAATATTCTTGAATCCGGCCTTTTTAAGAAGACTTTTCATAGTTTTTTTTGAAAAAAATTGCAGATGATGCACCGAACGCATATTCCTTTCGCGCTGAGGTACTCGGTTAAATAAAATATCCTGCCTGAATCTTATGTTATCAAACTGATTAGGAACTTCTATGTACAATAATCCTCCAGGTCTTAGAACCCGATAGGCTTCTCTGGCAGCAGTCATTGGATCAGCCAGATGTTCAAACACATGATGCGAATGCACTACATCGAATGCATTGTCAAAATAAGGTAAACACTCGGCTGTTCCCTGTTGAAGCACAACACCTCTTTCCTTTGCCATAGCTATCCCGCTTAAGCCAGGCTCTATTCCTGCAGCATCTATGCCCGCTTCGAGAGCAGCCTGTACCATGTACCCGCTAGACGCCCCTATATCCAAAAGCCGAATATCGTTCGGTCTTTTATTAACCATTTTTACGATCTCGGTAACCCGTTCTCTGAAAAGCGGCAATCTTCCTTCGGTAACAGCCCCATAGTTAGGTGCTGACTCCGCATAAGGCTTCAGTAATTCAGGCACGTTGCCGGAAAACAAAGCTTCACGCTCATTTGAGTCAGGTCGTGGGCTCATAAAAATAAAACCGCATGCCTTACAGCGTTTTATCGCAAAAGGAGGCACCAGGTTCAGATGATAGGTTGCTTCCGGAAAAGGCTTTAAATCAGCCGAAGAGCAAATATTACAGCTTACATACTCCATTGCTCAAAATCATGATCAAATACTCTAGATGATTAGGGAAGCTTTTTCTAAATGATTGGCCTTATAATCTTTCATTTCATATAAGTGCAAAAGCTGATCGACTATTACTTCCACATCATGATACTTTGAAACATACTCTCTTCCGCGCTTTCCCAGCTCTTTCCGAAGTGCCGCATTGGTTATCAACCTCTCCAGTACCTGTTCCAGGCTTCCTGGATCTGCATGCAGAACTGGTAAATCGGGGCGATAGCTTCGCCATTCTTCATTGATATTGCAAATAACAGGTTTTTCCAGAGCCATGAGCTCAACTGATACTTTACCATGCCAGCCATATAGCACCTGATCAATACCGATATCACTTATTTCATACAATTCCTTGATTTTATAATGTGGCAGGTTTTCGGCCAGTATAAGTTCAACCGGATAGCCCTTTTGCTGAAGATTGAATACAGCCTGTTCAATAAAATCAGTTCCCTTCTTTCTTCGGCTTGATGGCGCATGAACAATACGAGTGATACCGTCCTGTTCGGATAGCGGTCTTTTTGTGGCTGTCCAATATTGCATATCAATGACCTGCGGTGAAAGAAGGGCATGCGGAACGACCTGGAACAAATCCGGTTCAGAAACCAATACCACATCGGCATACTTTAGCCATTTCTTTAGCTTTTTAAGCTGGTCAGGCCTGCTAAGCGGGGGCTTACTTACGGGAAGACCTCTGTTTCTATCCCGCAAATAATCAAAGTAACAGATATCTACAATATCCAACCCGCGGAAATGAACGATAACTTTTTTTCGGAATAATTTTAGGAAGGGCAGATCAAGCAAATGAAATTTCCACCAGTTCCACAGGCTATGCCCCCAGAAAAAATGAAATACATCATAATGCTTCAACGCCCATATAAAAAACAGAAACCGGTCAATATCGCCTTTCCATCCTTGCCGGAACAACATGATATCGTTTTGGTAGGAACGAAAATCATCATTGAAGGATGCAGCAGTTGCCTGAATATTTCGCTTGCGAAAAGCTTCCGCCAAAAGCTGCATCTGTCCGCCTATTTCATAACCGGCTATTAATATTCGGTCATTTTTTTTCTGCAATTGACTTATAATTTTTAATCATTTGCTGAACACAAACATTCTCATCGAATCTTTCTTCGGCTATTTTCCGGGATGCAAGCCCCATTCTAACTCTTTCGTCAGGGTGAGTTGCAAGGTGTATTATCTTTTCCACCATACCATCAACATCGCCAAAAGGCACAATAAATCCATTTACTCCCTGCTCTATTACTTCATGCATACCTTCGCATTCAAAACAAACAACCGGCAATTTACATGCGACAGCCTCAACCACACTATTTGCCAGTCCTTCGGCCAGGCTGGTTGATATATATATGTCAGCGCGATTCAACATCACTGGTAATTCGGCTTCAGCCAATTTTCCGGCCAATTCAATATGCTGGCTGATGCCAAGTACTTTAGCAGTGTATACTAGTGCCTCCCGATCTGGTCCGTCTCCTATTATTGTCAGTTTAACATGGTAACCTGACAACAATAATTTTTTAACTATATGTAACTGGTAAATATAAGCCTTGCGCCACATTAAAGTACCAGCCGATATGAGTGTGAATATTGTATTAACATTGTCTGTGGAAGAGGGAATGAAATGATTCAAATCTAATCCGTTATAGTTAACGATCAATTGATCTTTACGCGCACCAAGTTTTTCACAAACAATAGCCATGTCATTTGAAACACAATGAATATAATCCACCTGCTGTATTGCTTTTTCAATAATGTTTCGATAACCAGGACGTGTTACAGGATACACTGTAACCATACTTCCGCGGGCACTAGCGATAATGGGACTGGAAAAAAAATTACGTAACCAAGAATACTCTGTTGCTGCAGCAATCCACTGTAAATGGATTATATCTGGGCGTTTAGCGCAGGCCAAGGGTAAATATTTTAATGCCCAAACCAGACGATTGAAGAAAGTAAGGTCGGTACGGATCCGCATCATTTTAACGAAAGCGGAAAAATTTACACAAGCTTTGATAAAACTAACCGCAATTGTATTAACAGTAAATTTTCGAACGATTCTTATATACTTCAATCCTATTAAATCATTGGGCAGTTGGTTACTGGCTGCAACTGTAATATTTACATCGTATTTGATCAAAGTCCGCAACCTGCGGTGGATAAAGGTTGGAACAGGATCACCAATACCTATAATTAGAACATTGATCATCTTCAGCAAGTAGGCACTTTTAAAACAAATTGAAAATCAAAAAAATTAAATCACTACAGAATAAGTCACATGGGTTTAGCCTCATCTCAGTTTAAATGCGGCATAAACAATGACCGGAAAACATAACAGATCTTAAATATAGTTTGCTAATTTGCATTTTGCATTGTTAAACCCGAAACCTTAGCATGCTCTGTTTCCGGTTAGCTTCACCAGGGCTTGAATAAAGACAGATTGAATATGACTTCACAAAGTTAACATCTCAAAATAAGCTATTCAGGATAGCAACATAAGAGTTTCTTCTTTGATTTTCAAAGAAAGCATTATTTCGTTTCCTGAGAATGAGCAATCGGTTCTTATCAAAAGCAAGATCCTTTATTTCTGATATTAATTTATCATCAATCGAATTAAATAACAAGGCGCTAAATCCATCCTTTACTAAAATATTGTATTCCTCCTGATTGTATAATATTGGATAAGCACCTGATGCCGTAGACTGCAAAATACTGGAGGACCGCATATCCCTATTAGTCATTGCAGAAACAGTAAAATCACTTATTTGAGAAAATAAAGCAAACTCTCGAATTGAAATCTCTCTTTTGATAAACAAGAATTGTTTTTTAATATTTATAGGTAATTCATTTTCAAATGAATCAATTAAAGTGTTGTAATCAGAACCACTAAGCACAAGATAAAAGCTATTAGGAATAGCAATTGCTAATTTCAAAAATAAGATCTTAATGAGCTCTGGACCCCAGCCCTCAAAAAATCTTCTGCACGAAAAAAAAACAATTGCGTCCTCTGGAATATTGAGCTTCTTTCTTAAGGACTTAATCTGGTCGGATGAGAGTGGGAAAAAAATAGAATCATCAACGATAGGAGGCAAAAAAACAACCTTGCTGGGATTTAAAGCATAAGAATCTATAATAAAAGGAATAACACTTTTTCCTGCAGGTGCAACATACGCTGATGACTGCAAACTTTTCTTAACAAGAAAAAAACGTAAAGGGCTTGACAAAGCATAAAGATTGACATCACTCCCCCACGGTTGTGCAACCACTTTTTTCCTTTTGGTAAATATTGAGCAAAGTCCGTAGAAATATACATTTAGACATAACACATAGTCAACATCAATTCTATTAATAATTTTAGAGTATAAAAGCATGTTGTAAACGGGTCTTTTTAAAGTGGGATATTTCAATAGTTTTATAAGTTCTTCCTCTTTTCTAAAAATTTTATAATAAAACTTAAATATTTTTAAATCAACATAACTCAATATTACCGGAATACTTTTCAATAGTATCTTATCTAAAAATGATAAGTACTCAGACGGAGTAACTATCTTAACAAAGTCATTTATTGTTAACTTATTATTGAGAACAGAATTGGGATTTTCTTTAACTATAAATACGATAGTCTTGTGAGCCAAAAAATGATCAATCATTTGATAATAAATACCGTTAGTGGAACTACCAAGAATCAGAACTCTTTTCACTGACTTTTAACTAAGGAACCTTATTCAAACTTTTTAACACTACAAATTTGTAGCAACTAGGTAGTACTTTAAAGTTCTGTTATTTTTCTATCCCTTTTTACAAAGCAGAAAAATACTGGAACACAAATCAGGATAGATCTGACCTAATTGATAACACCCTTCAAGGTATTCCTTGGAAATAATGTCCGTTTCAAGTAGCCGATCCCATTGAAAGTTAGCCAGTGCCTTGAAGAATATGCCTGTTCTGTACACCACCTGAAGTCCTGCCTTTCGGGCGTCTCTCTCCAATGTGTCGAGCGTGTAGGTAATACGATGACCATGTTCCCATTCGGCAGGTGTAATGGCAGTGTTGTGAGAAATCAGTCCCATTTTAACGGCAATTTGACGCGATGGTGCGTTGGCGTTGGGACAAACCAAAAACAAATACCCATTTTCAGCTAACCATTCTTCATTGACCCTTTTTAAAACCAGAACCGGATCATCAAGATGTTCAAGTACGTGCGTTAAAAAAATATTCTCATACTGACCATCAAGTTTTACCGACTCGAACAGTCCGTGAACCATTTTAACTTTATTCCCCAGCAAAACTTGTGCTTCCCTGATCGCTTCTCCGGAACCTTCCACACAGGTAATGTCATTAAAATAGGGCAATAATCTTTTTGTAAAATCTCCTTTAAAACTGCCCAGTTCCAACGCTCTGCCCGGTACGAAGAAAGGCTCAAAAGCGCGAATCATAAACGGATGCATCACATCCAAATCGAAGTTATAGGCATACTTGTGATCGTTGGTGTCACGGATTTCCCTATCATAATCGCGGCTCATGGTATTTATTTTAGGTTGTAAACAAGGATATGGTTATTTTCATCTTTCTTTGCAAGAAACATAAAACCTAATTTTTTGTACAGCTTTACAGCCTTTTCATTGGATGACGAAACCTCCAGAAATACTTTTTGAAATGTCAGGGTTTTTAGTTGCGCAAAACAGCTGCGTAAAAGTTCACCAGCCAGCCCTTTACCCATATGATCCGGCATAACGCTTACGCTGGTGATGAAAGCTGTCTTATCAGCAAGGTTATTGGCATATACGGCTACAAGCGCAACGAGTTTATTCATATGCCAAGCCTCAAATCTTTCAGCTTTCTGAAACAATTTTAACGCATATTGCGGCAGTTCAACCCTGCTGCTCAGGGAAGGAACAAAATATTTATCACACGCCAGCAGATGCTCCTGTATATCTTCTTGTGATGATTGATTCTTCGTAAACTGATAATCCATCATTCAGTCAAAGCAGCCAGGCCAAATCCGTATTTACCAAACGTGTTACCGTTATAAAGCAAGTAAATTTTACCATCACATTCGAAAAGATTCGGATAACATTTCATTTCACTATCCCAATCCTCCTGTTTCTCAGGATACAGTTTTAACTCATCATCTCTTCTGAACCAAGTAACCAGATCATCTGAAACAGCATATCCGAGCCGATATGATTTTGTCTTGTCTTCTCTGAAACCGACAACATTACGGTAACAGAATATCATATGATACTGTTTTTTATAATAGATAACTGTAGGTAAGGCCTGACACTCGTTTTCATCAAGCACATCCGGAATAATCGGTTTACTGTTGCGCAAAAAGTTAATACCGTCATCGGAAATTGCATGTCCTATTTTGTAAACCCGCTCAGGTATTTCTGAAACGTTATTTTTAATCCATCTTATTCCAAAAATATACCACATGTGAAATTGGCCATTCCATTTTCTTACAAAAGCATCACCAACCAGAAAAGGCTCATGCAATGAATTACTCATGATAGGCCCCGATCCTAAGCGGGTAAAACTTAATCCACCATCAAAACTTTCAGCAAAACCAATTGATGTTTCGACAGGCACCGAATATCTTCTGCTCCATCCACAGGTGTAGGCTACCAAACGGCCGTCTGACAATAAGGGACTAAAAGGGAAAATTCCATGTTCATCGAAAGCTCCTAAATCTGCATTGCACATAACAGGACGATTTGCTAATTGAATAATGCCTGAAAAATCTTTTTTGAAATCGGCAAACCACACATGTGCAATGTACTTATCCGGCACATCCCTCATCCGCACAGAAAAATAGATTCTTACCCTATCCGGCAACACCAGTGCCTGAGGGGATTGCGCATATCCAACGTAACCGGCGAGCTCCGGATAATTAAACGGGTTAAAAATATGACCTAGTTTATAAAATATCATGACAGCTCTCCCTCCAGCACTGCTAACCCAAAACCATGTTTACCTACTTCATTGCCCAGGTACAACATGTAAATTTTGCCATCAAGCTCAAACACATGCGGATAACTAATCATTTCACTGTCCCAACCGTTTTCTGAAACTTCAATTCCAGCTTTGTCGTCATCCCTTGTCCAGTTCATCAGGTCACCGGAATGAGCATAGCCTATCCGATAGCCCCTGGTGCTGTTACGGTAATCTGTGCTGTAACGATAGCAATAGAACATATGATACCGGTTCTTATGGAATATCACATCCGGACTTGCCTGACATTCATCCGGTTCAATACGTGGTTCAATAAGGTCAATATTTTTTTTGTTCCAATTATACCCATCTGATGAAGTAGCCATCCTGATACGGTAAACAGGTTCCGGCCGATTGGATGAATTTATCCACTTCTTTCCTGCAATGTAAAACAAAACCCACTCGTCATTATACTTTCTGATCTTTGGTGAACTAAGAATGAAGGGTTCATCAGGCGTATAGGAAAGTACTGGACCAGTACCAATTCTTTTAAACTGTTTTCCATCTTCACTTACTGCAACTCCAATGGCAACGTTAAAAGGAACAGATTCACAACGAGTCCATCCACCATAGTATGCCCGGAAAGAAGTAGCATCACGGATTACGCAAAAAGGATAGGTGCCAAATTCATCAAACGTACCAGTCTCACCCAACGAAAGTAAAGGACGTTCAGCCACACGTAAAATATTAAAAAGATTTTTCCTGCTTAAATCAACAAATGCCGAATAGCTTACATAATTTCCTTTCTTGTCAGGTTTTGGGCGACAACAAAAATAAACTCTTACAAAATCATCAAATATTATAGTATTGGGGGCTTGGGCAAATTCATACATCCAAGGATGTTGTGAGGTAAAATCTTTTGGATTAAAAATACGTCCCAGTTTTCTCCAAGTAAACATTTTAAATCTTAAGTGATTGAGTAATGGTTAAGCCATTCTTTTATCCTCTCGCCCGGATTAAACATCATCACATCAATAATTGAAAGCGCTGGTATAAATTGATGATCGAATTGCTTATACTGAATATCATTCATTTTCAGAAAAAATAACTGAATGTTATGTTGCAGGAAGTGATCTTTGTTGTATAAACCAACTCCGCCAATGGGATTTATATAAGCATTTGCGTTCCTGGCTTTGCACAAAGCAAGAACTTTATGCTCAGCTTTAAGCTTGTGATCAATAGGTATGGAAGATGAAATAATAATGTTAGTATTTATTTGAAGATAATTACATACTGACCTAATGGAATGAAGAAGAAAATTAAAAAGGTTAGTATCCGGATAGTTAAGTGAGTCAATAATTAATTCAATTACCTCCTTATAGTAAGGTGATCTCCTGTATGACTCCGTAATTCGATTGAGCATTTTTTTCTTGTCAACCTGCCAGGTATCAGCCAAATACCGGTTGCATACCAATTCATAGTCTGATGTTGCTTTTAAAGGTAAGCTAATGTATTCTTCTTTGCCATTAACCAAAATTCTGTTTCTATGGATCCACCCTCTACGAGAAAACTCTATATTGTCATATACGATAAACTCATCAACAGCATTTAGCAACTGAAAATAACCTAGATAAGGAAAGAAATAAGGCTGCATTATAGCCACCTTCATAAACCCATTGCATTAATAATAATTTTGCAAACAGTATCTATCTCGCACGTGGTAAGGGTGTGATACAATGGCAAACAGATTACCCGCCTGCTTACTGAAGCACTTACCGGCAAATGCGCAGTTTGATACAAGCGCACCGTATTCAGCGCGGGATAAAAATACCTTCTCGGGAAAATATTGGCTTCATTCAGCCGCTGAATAACACGTAAAACTGAAGCTTCATCCTGTAACACGAGGGGATAATAGGCGTAGTTAAACCCCTCACTAACACAATACCCTATTGAATCAAGTTTACTCAGTCTTGCATGATACTGATGCCATTGATTTTTTCTAACCGATAATAAATCATTAATATAATTAAGGTTCACCAATCCCATGGCTGCGTGGAATTCTGAGTTTTTTCCGTTGATACCTACTTCAGCAAAATCTTCAGGTCCATTATGACCAAAGTTGCGCATGAAGTCCATTTTTCTATGCAACTCATCATCACTGGTAATAATAGCACCACCTTCCACTGTATGAAATAATTTAGTAGCATGAAAACTGGCGGTACTGATGTCGCCATAGGCATATACGGATTTACCCTTATATTTTGTTCCAAAGCAGTGGGCAGCATCATAAATAACTTTCAGTGTGTATTTTCTGGCAATCTGTTCAATTGCATCAATATCACAAGGATTGCCGTATACATGTGTGGCCAGAATAGCCGATGTATTTTCCGTAATGGCCTCTTCGATGAGAGCCGGATTTATGTTCAGTGTATGTTCGTCAATATCTACGAAAACAGGTGTACAGCCTTCCCATACAATGCTGCTGGTAGTAGCCACATAGCTAAAGGGAGTAGTTATGATTTCACCTTTTAAGCCTAAGGCTTTAATGGCAATCTGCAGGGCAATGGTACCATTGCTTACATACAAAAGATTAGGCACCCCCAGGTATTCCTTCAATTTATTTTCCAGTTCAATCACCAGAGGGCCGTTGTTAGTAAGCCAGTTGCGTTCCCAAATACCCTGAATCAATACTTTGTATTCGTCCAGAGGCGGCAGAAACGGTTTGGTAACCTGAATTACATTACTTCCCACTTCAACAACGGTTTTACAATACCTTGTTTATGGCCCATCCATCCGAAACGTCCATTGTTATCAGGAATAATCTCAAAAGAGAGCGGATCGATTAGATTCATTAATACATGGCCTTTATTTCTTACAATCAGGATCCTCCCAATCTTGTAATATCCATGATGCAAAAAATTACCTGGAATCCGACAACGAAAAACCACCTTATCCGTAATTGATTTGACATTCAGATCGTACCCGGATGTTCCAACGAAAACAAGGTTACTCATTTCATCAAATAAGTGAAATGTTACATCAACAATAGCCTCGGATGAAAACTTACAACAAAATGAAAATTCAAATAAAATTTCATCCCTGGAAGTAATCACACCATCATTTAAAATTTTTGCATAATTGAATTTCACAAAATCATTTTCTGGCTGCTCTAGATCCGTATCGGAGAGACAACGCTTTTCCTTAGAAAACTGATTTAAGTAAAACTGAACCGACTCAGAAGCTTCTCCTAAAAATATAATTTTCCCATTTTTAAGCACCAGACTTTTTTTGCACAGACTCTGCACTGCCTGCATATTATGACTTACAAAAAGCACGGTTCTCCCCTGCTTTGACACTTCTTCCATTTTACCGAGACATCTCTTCTGAAACTCTGCATCCCCAACAGCCAATACCTCATCTATGATCAATATTTCGGGTTCGAGGTGTGCAGCAACAGCAAACCCAAGGCGTACACGCATACCGGATGAATAGAATTTAACAGGCGTATCAATGTACTTCTCAACACCACTGAAACTCACAATCTCATCCAGTTTGTGGTCTATCTCTTTTTTACGCATGCCCAGTATGGTGCCATTCATATAAATGTTCTCCCTTCCGGTAAGTTCAGGATGAAAACCAGTGCCCACTTCCAGCAAGGCCGCTACACGTCCCTTAATATGCACTTCGCCTTCGCTGGGTTCGGTTATTCGGGAGAGTATTTTCAGTAAGGTACTTTTGCCTGCCCCATTGTGTCCGATAATTCCCAGAACTTCACCTTCCATCACCTCAAAGGACACATCGCGCAACGCCCAGAAAATACTTTCTTCATCTTCATCCAACTTTGATAGACTACGGATTTGTTTCAGATTCCTGAATGGTTGTTTAAGGCCTTTAATTAATGTACCTGCTATTGTATCGGCTTTTTGCTCTGCTTTTCCGATGCGATATTTCTTACCCAATCCTTTTACTTCAATTACAACAGACATTAACAGTACATCTTGTATTTTAAAATTCGCATTAGGCAACGTCAGCAAATACCCGTTCCATTCTGCGGAAATAAAACAACCCGAAAATAAAAATGATGCTGGCAGTTAAAGTACCCAACCCCATCCATTGGTAAGGAAACGGAATAGTATGAAGGAACACAGAGCGAAATGATTCAATTACCCCTACCATGGGATTAAGAGCATACCAGGTTTGCCAAGACAATGGAACATTGGTAGTCGGATAAACTACCGGAGCTGCATACATCAGTAATTGCACTGCAAATGTCATCCCGTGCTTTACATCACGATACTGAACAGCCATGGCTGACAAAATCATCCCGATACCCAATGATGTCATCAACAATACCAGGATAATCCATGGCAGAAAGAACACCTCCCAGCTCGGCACTATCCTATAGGCAATTATAAAGCCCAACAGGAGTGCAAAGGAAACCAGAAAATCCAGACCTTTGGAAAGAACAGAAGACAAGGGTAAAACCAGCCGGGGAAAATACACCTTACTAATCATGCTCGCATTGGCCACAAGGCTGTTGGCCGATTCTGTTAAGGTATTTGAAAAAAAAGTCCAGGGAACAAGTGCCGCAAAGCTGAATAAAAAGTAAGGAACCCCATTTGAATCAATCTTCGCCAGTGAACCAAATATTACCGTGAAAACCAACGTGGAAAAAAGCGGCTGAATAATAGCCCAACTTATACCCAGTACAGATTGAGCATACTTTGCTTTTATACCCCTGATAGTAAGGAACCAGAGCAGGTCTTTATAGTGAATAAGCTCATCCAGGTTTATTCCCCTCCACCCACGCGAAGGCCTAATAACCGTAACATTTTTATCCATCAATCCTCGTAATACCCATAACCATGTTTCTTACCCCCGCCATACCCATAGGCATATCCATACTGGTAGGCATATCCCTGTCCGTAACCATAGCCCAGTCCGGATTTATAAATATCGTTCAGCAGAATGCTGATGCTTTTTATTTTACCCGAGCGATAATATTCATCTATACTTCGGATAAACTGTTTGGGTGAAAAATTCTGGCGCAAAACGAATACTGTGTGATCAGCAAATTTGGAAATAACAAATGCATCAGTAACAAGGGCGAGCGGAGGTGTATCAATGATAACAAAATCAAACAGGTCAACCACCGATTTAATAAACTCTTGAAATTTATCGGTAAGCAGCAACTCTGAAGGATTGGGGGGCACCGGACCACCACTAATAAGGTAAAGATTTTCAATTTCAGTTTTCTGAATAATCTGTTCAAGCAAATGAAGACCCGAAAGGTATGTGCTTAAACCCATATCATTGGAGCAGCGAAAATCTTCAAAAATTTTCGGCCTGCGCATATCTGCCCCTACTATAAGCGTCTTCTTTCCGGATAACGCAAACACGGTAGCAAGGTTGATGGTGGTAAATGTTTTTCCCTCTCCGCTGATGGAGCTGGTGATCATAAATACCTGTTTGGTTTTGTTGCCTGTGAAGTAATTGAGGTTGGTGCGAAGTGCGCGGAATGACTCAGCCACACCCGATTTGGGACGTTCCTTCACAGTAAGATTATTTCCTGATGTGTTATGGCCTACTCCTCCGATAAATGGAATGGTGGTCATCTTTTCAATATCTTCTTTCGACTGAACTTTATTGTTGACCAGTTCAAACAACACAAAAATGCCAAAAGGAATCAATAACCCAAGCATCAAAGCTATGATGTAATTTTGAGACGGCTTGGGATGAATAGGAGCACCGGCGACAGGAGGATTTACCAGAATAATATCAGATGTATTTGCAGCACGTGTGATAGCCGCTTCCGAAAGCTTCTGCATGAGAAAAACGTACAAGTTTTCCAGCAACGAATAGTTGCGTTGAACGGAAATGAGCTGACGCTCAGACGATGGCAGGACATTTAATTGGTCTTGTAAGGCCTTTAGCTGGGAATTGAGAAAATTCATTTTGATTTTATCGGTGGCCCGTAAGGAGCGGATTCCGTTTTCAATTTCCCGTCTGAGTTCCCGAATCCTTAAAGCCTTGCTTTCTACCAGTGGATTATTCCCCTTCTCAGGCGAAGCAAACAACCTGACTTCCGTTTGCAAGGTAACCATCTGTTGAATCAACGAATTCAGAATAACATCGTTTATACCCATGGAAGAGGGAAGTATAATCTGATCGAGCCTTGCGCTTTCCTGATTCAGATAATTCTCAAGATAAGTCAGATAGTTCTGCCTGATAAGAAGCTCGGCACGCTGTGTTTCCACCGACTCAACGCGATTCATGATCTTTTGTGCCTCCACACTCATGTCCTTTATCCGTCCGCTGCCCCCGAAACGCTCTAACTGAAACTCAACGATTTTTAATGAATCCCTGATATCCACCAACTGATTCCGTATAAAATTAATTGTCCGGGTAGCTGCTTCATTTTTCTTTTCCAAATCTTTCTCCTGATAGGTACGGATCAGCTCAGAAAGAAAATCCTGTTCTTTCATACGAAGGGTCCCCGTCAAACTTAAGTTAATCACACCTGCCCCCGCCTCAGCCCATTTCACATTTAACCGCGAAGCATATGATGCCGCCACAGAAGCAGGATCTTGGACAACCATGATGTACGGAATGCCAACGTGGTTTTTCCAGGGTCTGTCATAAATACGTTCCAGGCACAACGACACCCCTTCAAAGCGGATGGAATCGCCCAGGCGAAATTTTTCCTTAACCGGATCGGTCTCTTTTTCGCGGTATAATGAGAGGGAATAGGTTACCGAATCAAGTAAGGTAAATACATATTGTTCATTTTTACCGGTTGACGGGTCGCACCATTGGGCTTTTACAGGAATGTATTCATACGCCTCCGTTGTGAGAATGCGTCCTTCCCGATAAAAGGCAATATGGAAATTCAGGTTGCGGATTACCCGTTCTATTAGCGGTAAAGACTTAATAATGTAAGGCTCATTGAGATAATTGCGGTACTGATCAACCAGCACATTTTTATAAAGGAGTTCAGCCCCGCCAATTTCCTGCATCTCACGTATAATGATGGATGCGGTAATCGGATAGACCCGCTCTGTGTAGCGATTTTTATAAAAGGCGATGAATAATGCAGCAACAAGAGAAATAACCACCACATACCAGAACCGGATAGCACGGGCGAGCACCCGCTTAAAGTCCAACACAAAAGTTTGCGACTGCTGTTGCGATTCCGGATCGAACAAAGATTGTGTCATGGGTTAGTTATCCGTAAAAGAGTTATCGTAGTAATAATTAAAGACAGGGAGGAAATTAGCAGTGATAAGTTTTTTCCAAGATAGGTTTGATAGGGTCGCTGACGCAAAGGGGGAACAATCAATATGTCATTCTGATTCATGTAATACTCCGGAGCATGCAAAAATTCTTCATCCAGCAAATTCAAATACTGAACCCGTGCCTTCCCGTTGTGCTGCCGAATAAGCTTTACATTCTGCCTGTCGGCCAGATCGGTCAACCCCCCCGCCAATCCAATAGCTTCCATAATGCTGACCCGATTGTTAAAGAGTGTAATAGTACCCTCATTCTTTACCTCCCCAAGAATTGTAAAGCGGAAATTGAGTAAACGAACCCGCACCACCGGCGATTTCAGATAATCTTCGGCAAGCTTTTGCAATTTTTCCTGAGCCTGGTAAACGGTAAGCCCAGCAACTTTTACCTTACCTACCACCGGATAAGTGATGTTCCCATCCGGGTCAATTATTTCACCAACAAGTTGTGCATTTCCTGAAGCAAGGTTTTGCACACCCATATTCACGGGTGCGCTTCGGCTAAAAAAATCATATTCTTCAGGTGTAAGACTTTCAAACCTTACATGAATAATATCTTCCGGCTGAAGGCGGTATTCGAAATCAGGTAAATTGTATTGCCGAACTACAGAATCCTTGGGCAGGTCTTTTGCATTGACATCGCCCTTCTGCAGATAAACCAGTTTTTTATTCGTAACACATGAGCTTAATGCGATTGCAATAAAAACCGCAAATACGACAGAACGTATTACCAAGGCCTTTGTAAACTTATTTTTGATCGTAATCATTATAAAAATGAGCTCAATATACAAAGGCTTTGTCAAAGCTTCGCCTCCTCAGTCCCATACCGGGAAGAGCAGGCCTTAATAATATTGAAAAAACGGCTACCCGCCCCAGAGCAGCAATGCTTTCTCTGGCTTCAGGGTCAGCCTCTTATCTTCAAATTCTTCCGGTGTGAGCACCAGGGTGCGCACCTTTCGGTGAATTAGTTTCTCTACCTTTGCAACGCATTCATTCAGGTAGGCAACATCGAGGTTACCCACCAGCACCAAATCAATTATCCCGGAGTCCCTTCCTTCGGCATAGTCGCCGGTGATGAGTGCGAGTTGTAGCTTTCCCAACCTTTGCAAAAGCTTATCAACCACATCTTCGCGAATGCGGTCTATGCCCAAATATTTGTGAACAATATTTTTCAGCTCGTTGTATAGCGGATGGGCCGTATTGGCTTTGTATAATACGGACCGGCCGCTTTCTGTGGCAATAAGGTACCCGGCAGCGGTGAGGTTGTTGAGCTCATGACGAATGGAATTGGTTGACTCGCCAAATTCCTTCGCCATTTCCCGCAAATAGGCGCTGGTGTTGCTGTTCAGAAAAAACTTCAACAACATTTTAAGCCGGGTTTTTGAAGTAATCAGGCTATCCAGCACGGTGTAAATTTATCAGCAATTACCAATATTGAGTAAAAATTTTACTCTTTTTTTAAACACCTGAATTGCTCACTCCAGCTTTTTCAGCAGGCCCGGTTCCACATCTACCCGCATTGCTTGTCCAAGGGTCTCCAGAATCACTGTGAACTTATTGGGCTGGACCGCAGTAACCTGTCCCTCTACTCCTTTCAAAGGTCCATCCAGAATTTTCACCCAATCGCCGGTTCGCAGTTCTTCCCGGGGCAGGACTTCAACCAGCAGGCCGGTTTGCAGAAACCTGTTAATCAAATCGTATTCGCGTGGTTGAAGTGCGGCCGGCCTTCCGTTATGGCGAATCACCCAGGCTATTCCCGGAGTCTGCACTACTTCAGAAACAAGGTGCTCCGGTATCCAGACAAAAATATACGAGTTAAACAATGGCACCTCCACCTTTTTCTTGCGATCGCTCCACTGCCTTACCACTTTCTGCAGCGGCAGAAATACTTCGTACCCTCTTCGCAACAAAAGATCGCGTACTTTTTTTTCGTGGCGGCTTTTGGTATAAAAGACATACCACTTTTCCGGCATCATGGCCTAAAACTTTTTATCGCATCGCAGATATATCTGAGTTGTCCGGTACTCAGTTCGGTGTGCATGGGCAGGGAAATTACCGACCGGGCAAGTTCTTCTGACACCGCCAGTGAACTACCTCCTGCCTGATAGGGCGCGGACTGGTGAAGGGCCGAGGGATAATATATCATGGTCGGAACACCTCGCTCAGATAGATAGGCCGCAAGTTGTTCACGGCTTCCATTTTCTATCCGGATCGTATACTGATGGTAAACATGGGTGGAATAGTGCGCGCATGCCGGAGTAATCAGCCAATCCAGTTCCATTAACTGAACGCTATAATAGGCTCCAGCCTCCTGTCGCCTTTTTATATAGTTATCCAGCCTTTTGAGTTTTGGACGCAGCACGGCAGCCTGCAAAGTATCCAGGCGGGAGTTTACACCGATGCGCTGGTAGCAATATTTTTTCGATTGCCCATGCGAGGCAATGCTGCGCATTACCAACGCCAGCTCATCGTCATGGGTCATAATGGCTCCGCCATCGCCATAGCATCCTAGGTTCTTGCTCGGAAAAAACGAGGTGGTACCTATGTGGCCGATCGTGCCCAGCTTCTTCCGCAAGCCGTTTCCAAAGATATACTCAGCGCCAATCGACTGGGCATTGTCTTCGATGATATATAACTGGTGTTCTTCGGCCAGTTTCAGCAGCTCTTCCATGGGGGCTGCCTGACCAAACAAATGCACCGCTATAATGCACCTGGTTTTTGGCGAGATCCGCTTTCTGACATCCTCCGGATCAATGGTAAAATAGCGCGGGTGCACATCGGCAAAAACCAGCTTATATCCCAACAGGGCTACCACCTCAGCTGCAGCCACGTAGTTGAAAGACGGTACAATTATCTCGGCATCCTTCGGAAGGTTGAGGGCCATGAGCGCTATCTGCAGGGCATCGGTGCCGTTGGCACAACCGATAACATGCTTTACCTGCAGGTAATCGGCCAGTTCATTTTCAAAAAGTCCCACCTCAGGGCCATTAATAAACTTCGCACTGCGTATAACCTGTGCAATGCCTGCATCTATTTCATCTTTTATGGCTTCATACTGACCCTGCAGGTCAACCATCTGGATAGGTTTCATACAACCTTAGTCACTTGTCCGTTGATAAGCCTGTACCTTTCACCGCTTTCAGGGCAAACGGCCAACCCGTCGGCATCAAATTTCAGTTTATGCCCGTATTCACTCATCCAGCCGGTCTGGCGTGCCGGATTACCCACTACCAGGGCGTAGGGCGGCACATCGCGTATTACCACGGCACCGGCACCGACAAACGCATAGGCGCCTATTTCAATGCCACATACGATGGTGGCATTGGCGCCTATTGTGGCCCCTTTTCTAACCAGTGTTTTTTTATACTCCGACCGTCTGTTCACCGCACTCCGTGGATTGATGACATTGGTAAAGACCATGGACGGCCCCAGAAACACATCATCTTCGCATATTACACCTGTATAAATCGAAACGTTGTTCTGCACCTTCACATTATTACCCAGCACCACCTCAGGCGAAACAACTACGTTCTGACCCAAATTACAGTTTTCACCTATTACACAACGGGGCATGATGTGGCTGAAGTGCCAAATTTTTGTGCCCTTACCAATCACACAGCCTTCGTCAATAACAGCTGTGGGATGTGCAAAATACAGTTTATCCATTTCTGAACTGATAAATGCGCTCTATAATATCCACTACCTTCATTCCTTCCATGGCGTTGGTGGTCATGGTTTCATTGCCGCGAAGTGTTTTGATGACATTCTCAAAAACATACTGATGATTGGCCGCACTGCCGCGGAAAGGCCCGTAGTCGTTAGGCGGATTGGTTTCCTGCAGTACCGGCATGGTGTAATCTTTAATGTGGCAATACTCTACCTTGTTCATGTACTGTCCGCCAATCTTCACCGAACCGTTTGTGCCCACCACGGATATGGAGCTTTCCATATTGGTATCCCACACTGAAGTTGAAAACTGCAATGAACCTAAACCACCGCGTTCAAACTCAAAATGCACCACACCCGAATCTTCGAACTGTGTGCTGTGGCGATGCGTAAAATTTTTTAGCCGGGCATTTATATTTTTAACATCTCCGAATATCCAGTACATCACATCGACAAAGTGACTGAACTGGGTAAATAGGGTGCCCCCGTCAAGCGTGCTGGTTCCTTTCCACGAGCCGGGCTCGTAATACCGATCATCCCGGTTCCACAAACAAACCATGTTGACCATCAGTACGTCACCCAGCACACCGTTGTGCACAATCTCCTTCAGCCATTTTACGGGCGGACTGTACCGGTTTTGCTTGACCACAAAAACATGCCGCCCAACCTGAAGCGATTTTTCGATGATGCGTTCACAGGAAGCCCTGGACAAGGCCATGGGTTTCTCGATGATCACATGGCATTTGTTCGACAAGGCCATCAGGGCATGCTCGGCATGCAGGCCATTGGGTGTACATACACTCACCACATCGCCCTGTAAACCGGCTTTAAACAAATCTTCGGCTGAATTACAAAAAGGAACTCCTTTAGGGTACAGCGGCTCTTTTGCTTTAGCTGGATCGACATCAGCAATACCGGTAAGTACAGCTTCGGTAAACTTGCTGAGGATGGTGGCATGGCGCCTGCCGATGTGTCCGAAACCAATGACTGAAAACTTTATTTTATCCATTGAACTTAGTTGATGTATTTTTCAAAATTCCTGTACTCCCGTTCATACAATACTTCTTTTGGTAGGCTGCGGAAATATTCGTAGGTAATCCGTAATCCCTCTGCGCGGGTAACCTTGGGTTCCCATCCCAGAATTTTCTTTGCCAGGCTGATGTCGGGCTGGCGTTGTTTGGGGTCGTCCTGGGGAAGCGGTTTATACACGATTTTCTGTTGTGTTCCGGTGAGTTTGATGATTTCTTCCGCAAATTCACGGATGGTTATCTCTTCGGGGTTGCCGATATTGACAGGCATTGTGTAATCAGACATTAACAACCGGAATATTCCTTCAACCTGATCATCCACGTAGCAAAATGAACGTGTCTGGCTGCCATCGCCAAACACGGTCAGATCTTCGCCCCGCAATGCCTGACCAATAAATGCAGGAAGCACGCGGCCGTCATTCAGCCGCATGCGCGGTCCGTAGGTGTTGAAGATGCGCACAATACGCGTATCCAATCCATGAAAACGATGATAGGCCATGGTCATGGCCTCCTGAAAGCGCTTGGCTTCATCATATACACCCCGCGGACCTATCGGGTTCACGTTGCCGTAATACTCTTCGTTTTGCGGATGCACCAGCGGATCGCCATATACTTCTGAAGTAGAAGCCACCAGAATCCGGCATTTCTTCAACCGGGCAAGACCAAGCAGGTTGTGCGTACCCAAGGATCCAACTTTTAAGGTTTGAATCGGAATTTTCAGATAATCGATTGGGCTGGCCGGCGATGCAAAGTGAAGAATATAGTGCAGCTCTCCGGGTACATGAACGTATTTCGATACATCGTGGTGATAAAATTCAAAATCAGGATGTTTAAACAGGTGTTCGATGTTGCGAAGATCACCGGTTATCAGATTGTCCATGGCTATCACATGGAATCCTTCTTTCAGAAAACGATCGCATAAATGCGAGCCCAGAAAACCGGCACCACCGGTAATGAGAACACGTTGCTTTCGGGACATAGCCTTTCAAATTCCCGCAAATGTAAAGTTTTTAAAGTGGCCCCAAAAAATTAATCCGGGCTGGCAGCCTCAGAAATTCAAACAAATAAAAGAAGGGTTTTGTAAGTCGGGCTTGTTGTAAAAAAGTTCTTCGTTGGTATGTTGCTTAATCAGTTTATAACCTGTTTTGGCCAGGATGGCCTGTGCAGCGGCCGTGTCCCACTCCATGGTGGTCGCCAATCGCGGATAAATATCAGCCTCTCCTTCGGCCAACATCATAAATTTGAGACTGCTTCCTTTTGACACAAGTACGGGATTTTTTAAACTTTCGATAAAAGTGCGTGTCTCTTCATTCATGTGTGAGCGCGAAGCCACCACACGCAAGCCTGGCTGGCGAAGATCAGCCGCACTACGCACAGGAAGTGCAACATCTACGCCCCTGCGCCTTACAAACGCCCCGATATCTTTTCCGCCAAAATACACATCTCCGGATACCGGCACGGCTATCACACCAAGCACCGGGCTATGCCGGTGAATGAGCGCGATGTTGACCGTAAACTCGCCATTCCGGCTCAGGAATTCCTTCGTGCCATCCAGCGGATCGACCAGCCAAAGATACTCCCATTCCTTCCTTACTTCATAAGGGATCTCTTTTCCCTCTTCGCTTAGAACGGGGATGTTGGTTCTGGTGAGGTGATTCAAAATGATCTGATGGGATCGTTTATCGGCATCAGTGAGCGGTGAATGGTCTGGCTTTATATCAGTTTTAACGGTCGTTGATTGATATATTTCGCATATCGCCTCGCTGGCAGCGCATGCGGCATCAATTGCTATGTTAACAAGCTGTCTTGTCAATTCAGTATTCATTTTTTTCACACAATCATCCCGGCACCAACAGTTTCATTGGTGCTTTCATCAATCAGTATCAGGCTTCCGGTAACGCGGTTTCTGCGGTAACTGTCGAACATCAGTGGCCTGGCTGTGCGTATTCTCACCCGGGCCAAATCGTTCATCGCCAGCTGATCCACCCCCTCAACCCGCTGCAACGTATTGATATCGAGGCGGTACTGTATTTCCTTTAAAATGCCACGCACCTCCTGCGTGGTGTGACGTACGATGAATCTGGCCTGCAGCGAAGCAGCTTTTGGGTTCATCCAGCAAAGCATCATGTCGATATCCTGCGAAACTTCGGGCTGGTTGTTGGGCTTGCAAATCATATCTCCGCGGCTCACATCCATTTCATCTTCCAGGGTTACAACCACCGACATCGGGGCGAAAGCTTCTTGAAGCCGGGTATCGGCCAAATGAATTGATTTTATCCGCGTTGTATACCCGGCAGGCAGCACAAGCACTTCATCACCACTTCGGAATATTCCACCGGCAATTCTTCCGGCATATCCGCGGAAGTCGGCATGCTCTTTGGTGTGCGGCCTGATAACATATTGTACAGGGAAACGTGCATCAATATGATTGTTGTCACTTTCAATGTGTACCGTTTCCAGCACGTGCATCAGCGTAGCACCCTTATACCAGGGCATATTTCCGGAACGGTTCACCACATTGTCGCCGTGCAGTGCGCTGATGGGCACAAACTGAATATCCGAAACTTCGAGTTTGGATGAAAATGCCTTGTAATCCTCTACTATTTTTTCAAACACTTCCTCCCTGTAGTTCACCAGGTCCATTTTATTCACGCATACCACAATATGCGGTATCTTCAGTAATGAAGCGATGAATGAATGCCGGAAGGTTTGCTCCACAAGTCCTTTGCGTGCATCAATCAGTATCAATGCCAGGTTGGCCGTTGATGCACCGGTTACCATGTTGCGCGTGTACTGAATGTGTCCGGGGGTATCGGCAATGATAAACTTGCGTTTTGGTGTTGAAAAATACCGATAGGCCACATCAATGGTGATGCCCTGCTCCCGTTCCGACTTCAATCCATCGGTAAGCAGGGAAAGGTCTACATAATCAAATCCCTTACGCAGGCTTGATTGCTGAACTGCCTCCAGCTGATCTTCAAAAACCGATTTGCTGTCGTATAGCAATCTGCCTATCAGCGTGCTCTTCCCGTCATCCACGCTGCCGGCTGTAGTAAAGCGCAATAACTGATTCATAAACTGGTTTACATGTACAGGTTTTCTGAAAATCGCCTAAAAGTATCCCGCTTTCTTTCTGTCTTCCATCGAAGTCTCCCCGCGTTTATCATCGGCACGGGTTCCTCTTTCGGTTTTGCGCGAAGCGGCTACTTCGGCAATAATTTTTTCAATGGTATCCGCATCCGATTCAACCGCACCGGTTATGGGCATATCACCGCAGGTGCGGAAGCGCACGCGCTTCACCATAGGCTTTTCATCGGGTTTGAGCTTAAGCCAAGGCGAAACAGACAGCAGCACGCCATCGCGCTCAATTACTTGCCGTTCATGGGCAAAGTAAAGTTTAGGCAAAGGAATATTCTCCCGCTGAAGATACTGCCATACATCCAGCTCGGTCCAGTTAGAGATGGGAAAGACCCTGAAGTGCTCACCCGAATGCTTGCGGCCGTTAAACAGGTGCCACAACTCCGGGCGCTGGTTTTTCGGATCCCATTGTCCAAATTCATCGCGGTGGGAGAAGAAGCGTTCCTTGGCACGTGCCTTTTCTTCGTCCCTGCGTGCGCCCCCCATGGCTGCATCAAATTTGTATTCTTCAATCGTATCGAGCAGCGTTACTGTTTGCAGGGCATTGCGGCTGGCATAATAGCCTGTTTCTTCCTTCACACGGCCCTTGTCAATGCTTTCCTGCACCGATCCTACAATGAGCTGAACACCCAGTTCTTTTACCAGCCAGTCGCGGTATTCCATGGTTTCCGGAAAATTGTGTCCTGTATCTATGTGTACCAGCGGAAAGGGAATGCGTGCGGGGTAGAATGCCTTGCGCGACAGAAAGGCCAGCACGATGGAGTCTTTTCCGCCAGAAAATAACAGAGCCGGCCGCTCAAACTGAGCCACCACTTCGCGGATAACGAAGATGGCTTCGGATTCCAGTTCATCAAGATGCGATAAGTAATAGGTGCTCATAGCTGAATGCGTGGTATTATCATTTTTAACAGTTCAGCAACTGCCTGCTCAACCTGTATTTCTGTTGTCCGCACGATGGCATCCGGCCTTTCAGGTATTTCATAAGGCGAATCAATGCCGGTAAAATTTTTTATCTCGCCCAAACGTGCCTTTTTGTACAAGCCCTTAACATCCCGTTGCTCGCACACCTCAAGCGGGGTATCCACATACACTTCAAAGTACCGGCCCGCACCAACAGCCTCTCGTACCTTATCCCGGTCACGCCGGTAGGGTGAAATAAAAGCCGTGATTACGACCAGGCCGCTGTCGAGCAAGAGGCGGCATACCTCTCCTGCCCTGCGGATATTTTCCTTGCGGTGCTCTTCGTTAAATCCCAGATCAGCGTTAAGGCCGGTGCGCAGCGCATCGCCATCGAGAAAGAAAACTTTGAAGCCCTGTTGAAACAGTGCATGCTCAAGCTGCACAGCGAGTGTTGACTTGCCTGAACCCGACAGGCCGGTAAACCAGATGAGCAACGATCGCTGACGCATTTGCCGGACCCGGTCATCGGGAGAAATTAATGAGTGGGTTGGGTGTAGCACAGACATCTTTACAGGCTAAAAATTTATAACTGATAATACCAAACGATAAACCCAATGCATAGCAAAGAATAAATGATAGTGAGCGGTGTACCAACCCTGACGAAGTCGCGGAATGTGTATCCACCCGGGCCATACACCATCAGGTTGGTCTGGTAACCGATGGGTGTCATAAAGTCGCCAGATGCCGCAAAGGCAATGGCTATGCAGTAGGGCAGCGGATTTATATGCAGGCGTTCAGCCAGCGACACCGCCACCGGGAACATCATTGAAACAGCTGCCGGATTGGTAACGATAGCAGTAAGCAGTATTGTGGCTGCAAAAAGAACAACTAACCCTGTCCGCGGATCAGCCGAGGAGGATGCCCTCAGTATTGCATCGGCAATTACATTGGCTGTTCCGGTCTTTTCCAACGCAGTAGCTATGGCAAGCGAGGAAACCAGCACCACCAGCAAGCTGAAGTCAAGATTTTTCCTGATCCGTTCGTAAGTCATCACGCCACTCAAAATAAAGATACTCAATGCAAGCAGTGATGCTGTAAATAAGTTGAGTAATCCAATAATACCGGCAATCAGCAGTAGTATACACGATGTGGCAATAATCCATTTTACTCCGGGCTTTAGGCCGTTATACTGCTCAGGTCTTGACACAAAATACAGATTATCATGCGTTGTAAATTTGGGTGTCTGTTCGTTGGTTAGTAACAACAAAAAATCTCCTCCTGCCAGCACCGTCTCACCAATTCTGCCGGCTACTTTTTTCCCGTTGCGGTGAATGGCTATAATAGAAGCATTAAAGCGTCTTCTGAAGTCTGAATCACGTATTCGTTTGCCAATAAGATCGGAATTGGCAGGCACCACGGCTTCCACAAAATGGAATACACCGCTTACCGGCTGTTGCGGAAACCGAAGTCCTTCATGAGCCTGAACCAGCCGGGATATGGCCCGGGTATTGCCTGAAAAGAAAAGCAGATCATTGGCCTGCAAAACTTCGTCCGGCTTAACCGGTGAAATAACTTCCTCACCGCGTACAATTTCTGCCAGGAAAAGCTCGCGCAGGTTGCGCAGGCCCGCTTCTTTCACCGTCTTGCCAACCAATGGTGATTTTTCATAAACCATTATTTCAACAATGTATTCGGTACGGTTTTCTTTTACCGCATCCAACTGACTTCTGTTTTCGGGCAGGAGATGATAACCTATAAAATAGAGGTATATCCAGCCAACGACTGTTACCAGCAGGCCCAGATACATAAAATCAGTAAATGATGGCATGGGCAGGCCATGCGAAGTCATGAGTCCGGCGAGTATCAGGTTGGTGGATGTACCCACCACCGTGATCATTCCGCCCAGTATGGTGGCGTACGACAAGGGTATAAGGTAGCGGGATGCAGGCACACCTTTTCGTGCCGCCCATTCGCGTACGTAGGGGATCAGGAATGCCACGATGGGTGTGTTGTTCAGAAAAGCCGATACCGAAGAAACCGAAACCATCAAGCGCAATAAAAATGCACGGGGTGAAAGCCCGGGTCTGAACAATCGTGTAAAAAAATTACTGCCCAGCAATTCGCGCAGGCCGGCAGTTACGAGCATGAGCAGAAAAATCACGATGAGCTGAGGGTTGCCCAATCCTTGAAGCGCTTCGGCAGGTGTAAGCATGCCCCCTATCAGAAAGATGAGCACAACCAGAAAAAAGCTAAGTGCCGGATTGACCCATTCGCGGTAAAGCGACAAAATCAGCAACACCAGGACACCGGTTACAAAACCATGAAGAATACTAAAATCCACTAATTTGATAGATTTTGGCGACAAATATAAAAAAGTACCCCGTAATCCCTTACCTGACCTGATTGCTGAACAAGATTATCCCGCGTTCCTGCGGAAAAGCGCTGGTATTTTTGACGAAAACTATTGAGAAGTAAGTGTATTAAGCTTTTACCTGACCGTTTTGCGGTGAAGATCCCAGAAGCTCTTAATCATTATGAGAAAATCCTCCATCTCCTGCAGCGGTATCATATTCGGCCCGTCGCTCAGCGCCTTATCGGGGTTGGGGTGGGTTTCAATAAAGAAGCCATCAACGCCGGTGGCTGCAGCGGCCCGTGCGAGAAAAGGCGCAAACTGCCGCTGTCCACCCGAAGAACCGCCCATGCCTCCGGGCTGCTGAACCGAATGGGTAACATCGAACACCACCGGTGTAAACTGTCGCATCACCGGCAGCGAACGCATATCCACCACCAGCGTATGGTATCCAAAGCTTACACCGCGCTCTGTCAGAAACACATTCGCATTGCCCTCTCCCCTTACCTTGTCCACGGCATATTTCATGTCTTCAGGCGCCATAAACTGTCCTTTCTTGATTTTTACAGGCTTACCCGTACGCGCAGCGGCTTTCAGCAGGTCGGTCTGCCTGCACAAAAAGGCGGGTATCTGCAACACATCCACGACCGATGCCACCTCGGCACACTGAACCGACTCGTGCACATCGGTAACCACGGGTACGTTTAAGTCTTTTCGCACACGGTTTAAGATTTCAAGTCCCTGATCCATGGCAGGTCCGCGGTAAGACGAGCCGGACGTGCGGTTGGCTTTGTCGAATGATGCCTTAAACACATAGTCTATCCCCAGCTGTTCACATACACCCTTCACATACGAGCCGGTCTCCATGCATATATCGTAACTTTCGGCCGCACAGGGGCCGGCAAAAAGCACCATTCTGTTACCGCCCAAAGTGATGTCTTTATTAATTCTTACTGGCTCTTTAAATTTTTCCATATAAAAAGTCTTTAGCACATCATGATCGCTTTTGCACAGGATGCTTTGATTGTGCGATAAGAATCAGATCGGCCAGCTCCCGGAAAGATCCCTGCCCACCCTTTGCAAAAGTAACCAAATCGGCCTTATCGCGAACGTAAACCGGTGCATCGGCAGGACAAACCGCAAAGCCTACTTCATCAAACACCGGCAGGTCATTTATGTCGTCACCTATATAGGCTGTTTCCTTTGACTTCAGGTTATAGTGCTTCATCAGCTTGCGGCATACGTCTGCTTTATCGGTGATGCCCTGGTGGCAGAAATCAACCTTCAGTTCATGCATGCGCTGCGCCACGGCTGGCGTTTCCCTGCCGGTAATGGCCCCGAGTAGGATGCCCGCCTTCTTCAGGTAGCTTACAATCAGTCCGTCTTTCACATCAAACATTTTCAACTCCCGTCCTTCGCTGTCATAAATAATCTTACCGTCTGTAAGCACACCATCTACATCAAAAAAAATTGCCCGAACCTGACGGGCCTTTAGAATCTGCAATTTGGAATAACGCGCAAGAATCTTTTTCACAATCAAAAATCCGGGTTCAAAATTAGAAATTATTGTTAAGTTTCCGTTCATTACCAGCACGATGAAATCGCTTAAAACCCTGTTACCGGTAGCACTAACGCTGCTGTATGTGTGGTCAATGAGCCGGGGGTGGGAAACCGGCACCATCCGTATCCCTCCGCCCGGCAAATTCCTCGACCCCTTTCACGGCCTCTGGCAAAACATCGAGGGCACAAAAACCCACCTGCCTGCAACTCTGCAACGCGCGGTACAGCGTCCTGTTACCATTGTCTGGGACAGCCTCCTCATCCCGCATATCTTTGCTGCCAATGAACATGACCTTTACTTCTCGCAGGGTTATATCACCGCCATGCATCGGCTGTGGCAGATGGAGTTCCAGACGCATGCAGCGGCAGGGCGCTTAAGCGAAATACTTGGGCCGGGAAAAGATGATGCCGTATTGAATTACGACCGGCAGCAACGCAGACTGGGCATGGTGTTCGCGGCCGAAAATGCGCTGAAGGGCATGGAAAAAAATCCGGTTGCGCAACAGGTCATCTCATCCTACACCGAAGGCGTTAATGCCTACATCTCATCCCTGCATTACCGCAACCTTCCGCTTGAGTACAAACTACTGGATTATGAACCGGAACCCTGGACCAACATGAAGTGCGCACTGCTGTTGCGCAGCATGGCACAAACGCTGAATATGGGAAACAAAGATGTAGAGATGACCAATGCCTTGAGGTTGTTTGGTTATGAGGTGGTGAATCTCCTTTACCCCGACCGCGAACCGGTAGGCGATGCCATCGTGGAAAAACCCGGAAAGTGGAATTTTGCTCCCCCGTCAACCGATAGGACAACAGCAGAGACCGCGGATTATTTTATCCGTTGGCCTTTGCGCCCCGACTTCACCGAATCGTTCATGGCCAGCAACAACTGGGCAGTAAGCGGGAAAAAGACTGTTACCGGACACCCGATACTTTGCAACGACCCCCACCTCAATACCACCCTGCCCTCCATCTGGTATGCCATTCAGTTGAATGCGCCCGGCATTAACACCATGGGTGTTTCACTGCCCGGTGCGCCCGGTATAATCATCGGCTTTAACGACTCCATCGCCTGGGGTGTAACCAACGCCCAGCGCGACCTGGTGGACTGGTATCAGGTTAGGTTCGATGGCCGGAATAAAGAAAAATACCTGCTGGATGGTAAGTGGGTGCAAACCACCAGGCGTATTGAAACTTTCAAGGTGAGGGGTAAGCCCGAATATTATGACACGGTTGTGTACACACGATGGGGGCCCGTAGTCTATGACGATAATTTTCAGCCCGAAAATAACCGGAAACACCTGGCCTTCCGCTGGATTGCCCATGATGAGTCGGAAGAGGTGATGACTTTTTACTACCTGAACCGTGCGCAGCACCATGATGATTTTATGAAAGCGCTGGATTATTACAGTTCCCCTGCACAGAATTTCATCTTCGCCTCGGTTAATGGCGACATTGCCCTGCGCATTCAGGGAAAATTCCCTGCAAGGAAAAAAGATGAAGGAAGATTTGTCATGGATGGAAGCCAATCTGCTTCAGGCCCTTCTGGTTATATTCCCTATGAGCATAACGTGATGGACAAAAACCCTGAGCGGGGATTTGTGTCTTCTGCCAACCAATATCCGGCCGACAGCACGTATCCTTATTACATCACAGCTGTGAGTTACGAAGCCTACCGAAACCGCAGAATCAATAATCGCCTGCGGGAGATGAATAACATCACAGTCGGTGACATGATGCAACTGCAAAACGACAATTACAGCATGAAGGCAGAAGAAGTGTTGCCGCTGATGCTGGAGGCATTAGCTGCAGAAAAGCTGAGCACAGAAGAGCAGCAGGTACTGAAATTGCTGAAGCAATGGGACTTTCAATACGATGCCCGGCTTGGCGCTCCTTGTTATTTCGACACCTGGTGGAGCAATTTGTATAACCTGATATGGGACGAGCTGCGCCATGATACACTTTCACTGCCCTACCCGACTTCTTTTACCACCATCTGGCTGATGAAAAAATACCCCACCCTCGACTTCTTCGATATCAGGAAAACACCGGAACGTGAAACCCTGAAAGACCTGGTCGTGCTGTCGTTTCGCGAGGCACTGAACGATGTAGAAAAATGGAAGGCCGGGCATCCGGATACACCACTGGAGTGGGCGCGCTTCAAAGATACGTACATCGAACACCTGCTCAGGCAGGAGGCATTCAGCCGCCATGTGCTGCACGGTGGTCATGCCAACGCAATAAATGCTTCATCGCGTAAGCATGGCCCGTCGTGGCGCATGATTGTAAGTGTGGAGCCCGGTAACATGAAGGCTTATGCCGTTTATCCCGGGGGGCAGTCGGGTAATCCGGGCAGCGCGTACTACGACAATCTGCTGCCCCGCTGGGCCGATGGTCGCTACTGCAGATTATCGTTTTATCCCAATGCCGAGCTATCCGCTAAATCGGCTTTGTTTAAGACCACAATCAAACCCTGACCATGAAAAAGTTTATTCTGCAGCTGGTACTAACCCTGCTTATCGCCCTGGCTCTTGAACAGTTCTTGCCCTGGTGGCCGGTGGTATTAGCCGGTGCGTGGGGTGGATTGCTAGTCCGTTCGAATTACAGCTTTTTATGTGGTTTCCTGTCCATAGCCCTGCTTTGGCTGGTTGCAGCGTATTATATTGACATGCAGGCTGTCCAACCACTTAGCGAACAGATTGCACAGTTGCTGAGGATGAAAAGCAAATGGATGCTGTTTGCCATCACTGCAACCATTGGTGGAATAGCAGGTGGCTTGGGTGCCTGGTGCGGCTATTGCATAGGCAATGCCTTTTCGAAGCGTTAATAAACAAGGATGCCGCTGCATCTAACGAATTCCATGCAAGAAATTTTTACAGATCCTTGCATTAAAAATCGATGGTCGGCAGATAAATTAAAACTTGAACTTTTAAACTCCCCTACACGAAGCGCCATGACCCGTTTCATTTTAATCGTGCAAAATCCAAGTCCAAAAGTGTTTATAATCCGTTTAATTTCCGGCTGCGCTCTCCGGCATCCTGAACCTGCGTACTGCAAAACAATTACACATAAAAAATATGGCCTATTGGTTTTGCTATTGGTTTTTCAATACTTTTGCTGAAGTGTCTGTCCGGTGAAATTAAAAATTTCGATAAATGGCTTAGTGCTTCAGGTAATCTTTGTGGCTTTCCTGGTCTTAGGAAGCCCGGGTTATCGTCCGCACCCGCAGTATGACCGGGGCACTGAAACTTTTTCTCAATGCTCCCCCCAGGAAGCATTTTCATTCAGAATTACATCCGGAGGTGAAAACACCCAGACACCAGGTTTTAAATCTTTTAGCATTTCACATCCTGCCGATCACCAAATCCACCCGGCACCGTGGTACCTCACATGCCGCTTTGATTTTGTCTCTTCTATCAGCCGTTTTCTCTGCAACGTTTTTTACGTCTTTGTCTCTTCCAAGGCGCCCTGAGCTCCTCCCCTGCACATATTGTGCTCTTTTCACATCACAAGCTTGATTCCTGTAATTCACGGAATAGGATATATTTTAATGTTTAAACGAAATGATTAACCAATCGTCTGTTTGTTACCTGATAACGTCAGTGACAGGACGCTTATTTATTACCGCTAAAAAGCAGCAGGCAAACGAACCGAAAAACATTCTTGAGCCACAACAACACCTTATTGTGCTTAAAGGATATGCTTTGCCTGATAAAACAAATGAAAGCACTATTTCCGTGCTGGTACAGGTTTTACGGGCACCTGCATCGGCATTCCATCAACCTGTAACAAATCAGGAGGACGAAATTCATAACAAGGCATACTTCCCTAAACCTGCTTCGCCATTTTGACTTCTGTAAAAAATGAAAGGACGTTTGGTAGTTTGGATTTTGATGCTTGCGGGTGTAGCCTCCGTGCTACACAGTGCCTCGTATTTTGATGTTGACGTTCCTGAATGGCTGCTTTCCGTGAGCCGCTTATGCATCTGGCTTGCCCTGATCATCTACGCTTTTCGCAAAGGTTCATTAACAACGTGGATTCTGATCGGCATGATACTGGGTACAGAAACCGGATTTCATTTTCCGGAATTTGCTCAAAATCTTCAGATACTGAGTAAAATATTCCTTACTCTTATCAAGACGGTTATTGCTCCAATCTTATTTTCTACACTGGTGGTTGGCATTGCAGGGCATTCCGACATCCGCCAGGTGGGACGAATGGGTTGGCGCTCTTTGCTGTATTTTGAGGTGGTTACAACCATCGCTTTGCTTATTGGCGTATTTGCCATTAATCTTACCGGTGCGGGTAAGGGAATTGAGTTACCAAAGGATTTTCACCAGGAGTTGCCGGAAGTGAAAGCACAGTCGTGGCAGGACATGATACTGCACATCTTTCCTGAGAACATTGTAAAATCCATTTATCATGGCGATGTACTGCCCATCGTGGTGTTCAGTGTTTTATTTGGCATATCACTCGCCATGGTAAGTGAAGAGAAAAGGAAGCCGGTTCTTCATTTTTCAGAAGGACTGGCCGAAACCATGTTCAAATTCACGCGCATTATCATGTATTTCGCCCCGGTGGGCGTTGGTGCAGCAATTGCAGTTACGGTTGGCCATCTTGGAATCGGCATCTTAACGTCTCTTCTTAAATTATTGGCCACACTCTATGGGGCATTAATTGTCTTTATCGTTGGTGTACTCCTGCCGATAGCATTGTGGGTTAAAGTGCCCATTCGCAAATTCATCAAGGCGGTTGCTGAACCTGCCTCAATTGCTTTTGCCACCACCGCTTCCGAAGCAGCGCTGCCAAAAGCCCTGGAGAACATGGAGAAGATTGGTGTTCCGCGTAAAATCGCATCTTTTGTATTGCCCACCGGCTACACATTTAATCTTGACGGCAGCACCCTTTATCTTTCGTTAGCTGCCATTTTCACCGCTCAGGCAGCCGGCATTACATTAAGCACAGGCGAACAGGTGCTGATGATTTTAAGTCTTATGCTGACCAGCAAAGGCATTGCAGGCGTTCCGAGGGCTTCACTGGTTATTTTGGCCGGCACGGTAACATCGTTCGGACTTCCGCTATGGCCGGTGATGGCGATTCTTGGCATAGACGAATTAATGGACATGGCACGCACGGCTGTCAACCTGATCGGCAATTGCCTGGCTACCATTGTCATTGCGCGGTGGGAAGGTGAATATAAAGAGCCCGACGGAGAAGTTGACTTTTAAGGCAGCATGAACATGCCATCAGTTTGCGATGCTTCGGAAAGTATTAACCGTGTTAGTGAATTTAGTGGTAAATACTTAACTGCCCTATCGGTTTTATGCTATTGTTTTCAATAACGCAGCTTAGCGTGCCTGGGTATTCCCAGGCCTCCGGAGCCTTCTTTATTCGTTTATCACTATACCCGAACATTTGATCACAACAACAGGATGGAAGTGCAACTGATGGACTTTCTCAGACCGGAAACGATAATAGAATATGGCGGAATTGCCTTGTTGCTCTTTATCGTTTTTGCCGAAACCGGCTTATTCTTCGGATTTTTCCTGCCCGGCGATTCGCTGCTATTTGTAGCCGGATTGCTATGCGGAACCCCATATCTCGCATTACCTCTTTGGCTGCTTATCGCGTTGGTAATTGTAACTGCAGCTGCAGGAACAACCGTTGGGTATGGATTCGGCTTCTGGGCCAAAGATTACTTTGCCAAACGAAAAGATAATTTCTTCTACAGAAAGCAATACATTGACGTTACGCAGCAGTTTTTTCGCAAGTATGGTATGATTACGTTTATCATTGGCCGCTTTCTGCCCATCGTCAGAACATTCCTCCCCATTCTGGCGGGCATTGCGCATATTGATTTTAAAAAATTCTTATTGTACAATTTTTTAGGAGCAGTTTGCTGGGTAATACCGCTTACATGCTCGGGATACTTACTGGGAAAATCATTTCCCGGAATCATTGAACACCTGGACTGGATTGTTCTGGGTATGATTCTGTTTTCGAGTACGCCCTTTATAGTTTCGTGGATGAGGCAACGGTATGCTGAAAAGTAGTTGACTAAAATTCCATTCGTAAAATGTTTTAACACTTAAAACCAAACAATATCGCGCTATGTACACAGTAATTATTTTGGTGTTTGTTGCAGGATATCTCTGCATTGCACTTGAACACGTTATTAAAATAAATAAAACTGCTTCAGCGCTCGTTGTTGGAATTGTTTGCTGGACATTATTTATGTTCGACTCAACCTCCCGCGATAACCTTTTGCACAGCCAAGACTATGATACATTTATACAAATTAAAAAAACTGAGATAGGGCAGCACGAAACTGCAAATCTTTCCAGCGCATCGCTGCATCGTGAATACGTTTTATGGTCTTTGGAAAACCATTTTGGTGAAATTGCCCAGATCTTATTTTTTCTGCTAGGAGCTATGACCATTGTTGAGCTTGTTGATGCAAATCATGGGTTCAGGATAATTACAGACAGAATCAACACAAAAAATATAGTAAGTCTTCTATGGATAATTAGCCTGATCACATTTTTCCTGTCTGCGGTATTAGATAATCTCACCACTACAATAGTAATGGTCTCAGTTGTCAGGAAGCTTGTTTCCGACAGAAATACCCGTCTTTTATTTGCGAGTATGATCATCATAGCCGCCAATGCTGGTGGCGCGTGGACACCCATCGGCGATATCACCACAACAATGCTCTGGATAAGAGGTCATATAACAACGATCAACATCATGAAGAAGTTATTCGTGCCAAGCATGTTGTGCACAATTGTGCCTTTGATTATTATTAGTTTATCATTGAAAAAACACCCGGGCATTATTTCGGCTCCCCCTTCAGTTCAAACTCCTGTTAAAAAGAGCGCAAAAATGATGTTGCTGTTTGGTATCGGAGCTTTAATATCCGTGCCCGTATTTAAAACACTTACACATATGCCTCCTTATTTCGGCATGCTGCTGGGTCTGGGTATTCTTTGGGTGATATCTGAGTTTTTAAATCCTGATATGGAGGAAACTGAAAAAAGACACTATACCGTTGCAGGTGCGCTTTCGCGTATTGATGTCCCAAGTGTATTATTCTTTTTAGGGATACTTCTGGCTGTATCTGCTTTGGAATCGATGCAGGTGCTGCATGAGTTCTCCCGGCTCCTGGATGAAACTTTCAAAGATCAAAGAATCATCATCACCTTAATAGGTCTGCTTTCGGCAGTTGTTGATAATGTTCCGCTGGTAGCAGCCATCATGGGCATGTACGACCTTTCTCATTTTCCTGTCGATCATATGATCTGGGAGTATCTGGCCTATTGCGCGGGCACCGGGGGCAGCATCCTGGTCATCGGGTCGGCCGCAGGAGTAGCCGCTATGGGAATTGAAAAAATTGATTTCATCTGGTATTTAAAGAAGATAAGTTTATTAGCGTTAGCCGGCTATTTGGCAGGAGCCCTGGTATATTTAATTCTGCTCTAGTAATCAGCAGCGTAAACCTGCACTCCAACAAAGCCGGTTAATTATGCGCGGAGGCTAAAAAAAGCCAGCTTACCCTAAATCCATAGGTGTGAACCCTTCCATCGCCTGATTCTGCTTTGTAAATGTTTTTTGTTCCTACCGAATAAACTATATGCACCTGAAAGATGCAAGATCCGGCTGCATCAATATCTGTTCCGATTGAACCCTGAAATCCTAAATCATTCTTAATGTAGTCATCGGACACATCCACTATAGTGTGAAAACCGTCTTCAGGCCGGTGAAAGAATTTTTTTACATGGTTATTCCTGATAAACACAACCCCAGCTGCCCCGCTTATTCGAATTCCTTTGATAACATCATTTGGCGTTCTGAATAAAACGGTTACGGGCATCTCAAGTGTAGTTATTCGCAGCCTTTCGCGATAGGTGGAGTCGGGATCGTAATTGGGTTCCCAGGGATGCGTAAAGGAACCCCCATACAAATCGGGGTTTTTAATTCCTGACCCTCTCTGCTGAATCCCAAAACCTGCTCCCATGCCCAGAAACGAAACCGGATAGTATTCTGAGCGTAAATTGAACCCAACGCATGGCTTTGCGAAATAGGTCTCAGGTAAAGAATCGCCTCTTACAATACCCCAATACTGATTCCAGCTAATACCCCATCTGAATTTTTTATCAAATACTTTTGCAGGTTTAAATTCAGACAATATTTTTTCACCAGGAGTCAGTTCATTCTGTTTCTGGGCCAAAAGAGCCGTGCTGCATCCGAATAGCAACGCAGTTACGAAGAATATTTTTTTCATGGTTAACAAGAATTTAAGTTTCATAGTCTTCAAAATCCTTTTCTTCATCATCTTCAGCAGGCAAGCTGGCATAGGATTTATTCCACAAATAGTAAATAGCTGGTAGGGTTATCAAGGTAAGAATGGTAGCAGAAACAAGCCCACAAATAACCACCACTGCAAGCGGTTTTTGTGTTTCCGAACCAATTCCGGAAGAAAGTGCTGCAGGCATTAATCCTAAACCAGCCATCAGGGCTGTCATAACCACAGGTCTTACGCGGCTCATGGCGCCCTGTTTGATGGCTTGTATCAGGGGTACTCCCATCTTAACGTATTTGTTAAAAACCGCTACGAGTATTACTCCGTTTTGTACACAAACGCCGAACAGGGCGATAAAACCAACACCTGCTGAAATGCTGAAATTAATCCCTGTAAAAAACAATCCCAGAATGCCCCCAATGAGGGCAAATGGCACATTAATCAACACAATTGTTGCATCTTTTAATGAGTTAAACATGAAGAACAGCCACATGAAAATGAGGAGTATGGTTATAGGAACAACTGTTTTTAACCGATTTATCGCACGAACTTGATTTTCAAACTCGCCGTTCCAGCTTATTGCATAGCCCTTGTCCATTTTAATATGGTTAGTTACTTTTTGTTGTGCTTCAGCAATCGTGCTGCCCAAATCCCGGCCTCGTACCGAAAATTTTATAGGAATAAACCTTTGATTGCCCTCGCGGTAAATAAAAGCAGGCCCGTTTTGCAGTTTAATGGTGGCGATCTCACGCAAAGGTATTTTGGTTCCATTAGAGCAGGGAACCAATAGTTTACCAATTTCCTTTTCACTCTTTCTGAATTCAGGCGAGTAGCGTACACGTATATCAAACCTTCTGTCGCCTTCGTAGAAAGTTGAAACTCTCTTGCCTCCGATAGCCATCTCGATGATGTTGTTGGCTTCGGCAACGCTGGCCCCGTAGCGTGCAATCTTTTCCCGGTCCAGTTCAACCCGTAGTTCAGGCTGGCCCAGGCTTTTAAATATGCCCAGATCCTGCACCCCCTCAACCGTTTCCATAATGGCACGTACGCTATCGGCCATTTTCTCAATCCTTTCCAAATTGTCGCCAAAAATTTTTATAGCCATTTCTCCTTTTACACCCGAAACTGCCTCCTGAACGTTATCCGAAATAGGTTGTGAAAACCCGAATACGATTCCGGGAAAATTACCTGTTAATTCATTTTGCATTTCACGAATCAGTTCCTCTTTCGAAAGGCCTCTCTTCCAGTCCTTCTTAGGATATAGATCTATAAAGAATTCCACATTAAAAAACCCGGTTGGATCAGTGCCATCGTTGGGCCTTCCATTCTGTGAAATAACATCTCTCACCTCTGGATATTTGAGAAACATCTTTCTCATCCTGGAAGAAACTTCGTTGGCCTGGGAAAATGCAATACTTTGAGGCATGCTTGCCCTTACATAGAGGGAGCCTTCGTTGAGCTGCGGCAAAAATTCAGTGCCTAAAAAAGTGCCTATCCCTAAACTCGTTACAAGAATAGCAAGCGCCACCAGTATGCTGCGTTTGGGATTATTTAGGGACCACAGCAAAACAGGCCTGTACATATTTTCAAGTCCGGCAACTAACTTATTCTCTCTTTCACGGACATCCGATTTTAGCAGCAGCTTGCAAAGCAAGGGAACCAACGTTAAGGTAAAGATTAAAGCGCCAAGAAGAGCGAATCCCATGGTATAGGCCAATGGGGAAAACATTTTGCCCTCTACTTTCTGAAAAGCAAAAATGGGAATAAGGGCCGTAATGATAATGAGCTTTGAAAACAAAATAGGTTTACCCATTTCTACCGATACTTCTTTTACCATTCCATACTTGGGCGCAGCGCTGAACTTATCATGGCCCATTTCACGCTGCTTGTGCGCCAGATAGACAAAAATTCCTTCCACCATTACTACCGCACCATCGATGATGATACCAAAGTCGATGGCCCCGATGGAGAGCAAGTTGGCCGACATCCCCTTTATTTTCATGCAGATAAATGCAAACATGAGCGCTAATGGAATGATGACCGCTACAATGATGGTGGTTCGCCAATCGAGTAAGAAGATGGCAAGTATTAAGGTTACCAGAAGCATACCAACCAGAAGGTTTTCGGTAACGGTATGAATAGTCATGTTAACCAGATTGGTCCGATCATAGAAAACATTGATTTTTACTCCATCGGGTAGTACGCGGGAATTTAAATCTTCAATGGTTTTATTTAAATCTTTAAGAACAGCGCTAGGGTTTTCTCCTCTGCGCAACAACACAATACCCTCTACAACATCCTCTTCCAGGCCTCGGCCTACCTTGCCAAGCCGGGGCCTGAAAGATTCTGAAACTTGAGCCACATCTTTAATCCGAATCGGTGTTCCATTCACATTTTGAATGATGATCGACTCAATGTCTTCAATACTGTTCACCAATCCGAGCCCCCGGACCAAATACGTTTGCGACCCTCCTTCAATCACATCTCCGCCAACATTGCTGTTGTTTTCATGGAGGGCTTTAAAAACATCTTCGGCACTGAAGTTATAAGAAGAAAGCAAGTTGGGATTCAGCGTAACCTCATAAGTCTTAATCTCCCCGCCAAAACTAATTACATCGGCAACGCCTGGCACCGCTTTAATGCGTTTGTCGATTACCCAGTCCTGAATCTCCTTCAGTTGACGAACTGTTTTACCCTCTCCTGACAAAGTATATCGGTAGATTTCACCGGTAGGACCTGAAGGAGGTTGAACTTCTACATTTACCCCTTCGGGCAATGACATGTTTTGTAATTGGTTGAAAACCAGTTGTCTTGCGGTAAAATCAGTAACATGATCTTCAAAAAAGATGGTAACTACCGACAGGCCAAATAATGATATAGAACGCAGGCTGGTTTTATCAGGAACCACGTTCATCTCTGTTTCGATGGGAATGGTAACAAACTTTTCCAATTCTTCAGCGCTGCGGCCAGGCCACTGCGTAATAATTACAACGCGCGTATTAATTACATCTGGAAAAGCTTCGATAGGTGTGAGAAAAAAACTACGAATGCCGGCTGCTATTACTACAACCGTACCAAGAAATACCAACAGCTTATTCTTCAGAGAAAAACTGATAATGCCTTTTATTAAATTATTCATAATCAGCTAATACAAAGGCCATATTCTATTTTAAGTTATATGCATTCACGGCAAATAGAGCACCGTTTACAATAATTCGCTCACCCACCTTCAAACCGCTGGTTATCTCTACAAAATCTCCAAATTTCTTACCAATGGTTACCTGTACCTTCTCAAATGCGTTGTCTTTCACCTCTCTCATCACATAGTAGTTATTATTTTCAAGAACCAGCGCTCGTTGAGGTATGGCTATTACCTTTTCATTGGTTGATGAAGTAATTGTGACCGTTGCAAACATGCCCGGCTTTAATAAACCATTTTCATTATTTAACTCCATTCGCACACGAATAACCCGCGATGCCTCATCAAGCATAGTTCCAATTGTGCTGATTTGTCCGTAAAAGACTTTGTCCGGATAAGCAATGAAGTTTACAGATACTTTATCGCCTACTTTTATTTTGGCCATATCACTCTCATGAACATTGGCCCATACCCAAATTGTTTTAAGGTCAGAAAGAATAAATATCGGGGTATTGTTATCACTGCGGATCTGAGTTCCTTCATTAATACTTCGCTCTACAATATAACCCGAATTTGGCGCTACCACCCGGAATACTGCATCCAGGCTGTCTGGCGATACCCCATACAATTCCAGGATTTGCTTTTTTTCGTTAAAATCCGAAATAGCATTCATGTACTCTTTTTTCGCTTCGGTGAAGTCTTTCTCTGACATCATCCCACTTGTGTACAAATCATTAGCACGGTTCATATTTTTTTCAGCTACTTCGAGGTTTGCCTTCGCCACCTTATAATCTCTTTGAAAGGTGGTGATGTCAGTGCTTAAAAGCAGGGCTAACAATTGGCCGCGATGTACATAATCACCCAGCGAAACATTTACCTTAACTACTGTACCACTGACAATTGGATAGATTCTCACCACATTATCTTCATCAAAACTCACTTCACCAACTGCCGTAAATTCTTCTGCCATCGGCATTAACCGAACTTCCTCGACACTCATTTCTTTCATCTGGCTTAAGGTGAAAGTGATGTTGTTTTCAGGCCGAGTACGCGATATGATTTTATAATCATCATTTTTATCGCACGAAATCATCAACATCATAACCCAAACAATTCGATAAATTGCATTTTTCATAATAATTCAATCATTTAATTTTTAATCGATTACTGAACTCCCCACGGCAAAATTCAATTCGTTTATACTGTTTAAATATTGCTGCCTCAATTCAATAAGTTGAATATTGGTAAGAATATAAATGCGTTGTTGGTCAATAAACTCAAGCAGACTAATGTTCCTTTTTTTAAAATTCTGATTCGTGCTTTCGTTTAACTGACTAATCTGATTAATAAATTCAGGTTTGTAATTAAGAAGTCCCTCACTAAAATGTCTGTATCGGTTGTAAGCCGCCACTACTTCGTTTCGGACACGGTTTTCCATTTGCTCAAATTCAAGCAGTGATTTTTTCACTTTAAATTCAGCGGACTGTATCCTGCCCTGATTGCGATCAAACAGGGGGATAGTAAACTCAACATTAAAGCCTTGATAAGGCCGAACGTAGTTACTTCCGCGGTCGCGCGGCTGATATGCCAGTTTTAAGTCTGGCACAGACGTTGACCTTTGTAGTTTTAAATTTCTTTCCTGGTATCGCTTATTGATTTTCATAACCTCCAAATCAGGGCGGCTACTGATAGCTTGTTCAATGAGGTTATTAAGATCCAAACTTTGTTCGATAAAGGGGATTTTTTGCTCTGCCAGGATGGTTGTATTTTCAGGAAGGCGAAGTATGGTACGTAAATCGGCCATGGCTTTTTCCTGCCTGTTTAAATTCTGAAGTGCCTCAGTTTTAACGGCCATGTATTCTGACTCTAATCGCAGAGCCTCATTTAACGAGATAGCACCTACCTCCAGTTGTTTACGGGTAGCTTCTATGAGGCGATCATAATTCGAAATAACCTGGTTATAAAGCACCTGCCTTTGCTGAAGTGCAGCCAAGTCATTATAAATGGTGCCCAACTCAAAGAGCAGGCACCGCATAACATCTTCCACTTGTTTTTCAGCCATCTCAACACCTATTCTTGCAAGCTTTACACTATTTGTGTGTTTACCTGCGTATGAGAAGGTCTGTTCAATTTGTAACAAGTGCTGATTCCTGAAATGAAAGTATTCGTTCGTTTCATTCGAATACAGATCTCCATTGAAAATGAAATAAGGGTTATTCCACAGTTTAGCCTGCTTTGCTTCTGCCTTGGCTATGTTCACATCGTAGTAGGCAGCAAGCAACCTGAGATTTTCCCGCATGAGCCTTATCCTGGCATCATTGTAGGATAATGAAAGTGTTTCTTGCCCATATCCATTGTTAACAATGAATAACAGGGTAATGACTGTTACCAATAATTTCATAATACTAACTAAAGAAGTGATGGTAAAAACGTAATGGCTTGTAATGTCCGGTCAGACGTTACAGGTACGATGTACTTATTAAAAAGAATCTGGATTACTTAAATCAGCAACTTCCGTAAAACAACAGCCGCATTTACGGAACTTAATTGATAAATAGAGTAAGGACTAAAACCTTTGGATATAAAACAAAGCTTGGGAATTAAATAAACTTTTGGAATTACAGTCGAAACAACTGGAAGATTGAAAAAAACAACCTTTGACCGTTCGTAGCCGTTTGAATTAGACTCTGATTTCAAAAGATGCACCTGACCCTCGAGGAAAGAAGTCTGAATGACATCTTCATGTATTGTTGATGGAAGGTCAATGTTTGTTCGGTGGGAAAAGGAATAAATGCTATAGAAATAAGCAAGGAGAAGAAACAGAGATAGAAAAGTTTTTTTGTTGCTCATTTCCTAAAGGCGATGCAAAGGTATAACCTTTTCGTTACAAAGCAAAAATGAAAAATTTATCAGCGCTAATAACAAAAGCAAAGTTAAGTAAGGAACAACTTTTTTTCTGCAGTTAACCATGGCAGAACAAATCCATAACACAAGGCTCAAAAGTGTATTACGGCAAATGGGGGATGCGAGAATCTGAATGCTCACAACCATCTACGCAGGTTTGACCCGTCGTGCGGATACGCGGGAATAAAATCGCCTTAATTGAGCTTTGGAAAAATGTTTCAAGTACCGATCCGACACCGGTACCTCCTAAAAGGTGGCATTCACCCACTGCCGCAAGAACTTTCACGCTGGTAAGATGCCGTGAAAAGCTTCCCGCACCAGGTGTGTGGTTTAATGCGCATCGCCAGGTCTTTCATCACGCAACACTTCTCACCACCGGCCGAATACTTTAGGTAAACAAAAACCTCTGCTTAAAAACATAAAGTCCCGGCCTTTAGCCAGGACTTTATCTGTCGGGGTAGCAGGATTCGAATGCTGGCGCTTCGGTCAGCACCGGGACAACTTGTTCGTCCCGGCCTGCGAATACTTTTCTATAAACTCCCGCAATCGTTCCTTCGACAAATTTTTAAGCTTCTTCTCTAACACCATGGCCTCTGACCGGGTCGGCTTGGCAGCATGCCATACCAACTCCCACGGCCGGTATGCCGATGTAAACCTTTCATATCCCTGATTATGCCGCACAACACGATGGGACAAATCCTTCGTCTGACCTACATAATACTTGTCATAGGCAGATGAATATAAAATATATACAAAGGTTTTCATTACTAATAATATCCCCATCTTTCCATGGACCTCAAATGTCAGCGCAAAAAAACTCGGACGCTGACCATTCAATCAGAACCTGCAATTGGTTCGTCCCATCCTGATATTATGTCTTCAAAAGAACTGCTTTTATAGTCGGGGTAGCAGGATTCGAATGCTGACGCTTCGGTCAGCACCGGGACAACTTGTTCGTCCCGGCCTGCGAATACTTTTCTATAAACTCCCGCAATCGTTCCTTCGACAAATTTTTAAGCTTCTTCTCTAACACCATGGCCTCTGACCGGGTCGGCTTGGCAGCATGCCATACCAACTCCCACGGCCGGTATGCCGATGTAAACCTTTCATATCCCTGATTATGCCGCACAACACGATGGGACAAATCCTTCGTCTGACCTACATAATACTTGTCATAGGCAGATGAATATAAAATATATACAAAGGTTTTCATTACTAATAATATCCCCATCTTTCCATGGACCTCAAATGTCAGCGCAAAAAAACTCGGACGCTGACCATTCAATCAGAACCTGCAATTGGTTCGTCCCATCCTGATATTATGTCTTCAAAAGAACTGCTTTTATAGTCGGGGTAGCAGGATTCGAACCTGCGACCCCCTGGTCCCAAACCAGGTGCGCTAACCGGGCTGCGCTACACCCCGAACTGTTGGCCGTGACTCCGGAAGGGGTCGAACCTTCAACCTACTGCTTAGAAGGCAGTTGCTCTATCCATTGAGCTACGGAGCCTGAAACAGTAAAGCCCTGTCGGCCACAGGGCTTGGCGGAGAAGGGGGGATTCGAACCCCCGGTACGGTTTTACCCGTACGACAGTTTAGCAAACTGCTGGTTTAAGCCTCTCACCCACCTCTCCGTAACTGTATGCTCGCATCAAAAGCAGTTCGCAAATATAAGGCTTCCGGTTAAATTTTTAACCTGCCCCTGTTATAACGAACCAAATTACATTCGCGTTTAACAGCTAACTTGCCCCCATGACCTGGTACCGGAGTCTTACCCCTACCGAGTGGTTTTTCATCGCCTTGTTTACAGCGGGTGCCTTGCTGTACCTCTTCCGGCTTCATCGAATCAATAAACTCCTCCCGGTGCGCTTCACACCGGTGTGGTTTAAGCAGGCATTGCGGCTGGTTGTTTTCACGCTGCTGATAATGGCTTGGCTTGGCCCGTCCGCAGGCTTTGCCCGTAGAGAAGTCAAAACCATCGGCAAAGACATCATGTTTTGCATTGACCTGTCCAAATCCATGGACGCGATCGATGTTCCGCCTACCCGCATTGAGCGCATAAAAAACGAACTGAAGCGCATCATCCGCACGCTCAGCCCAAACCGCATGGGCCTGATTATCTTCTCATCTGAAGCCTTTATGCAATGCCCCCTTACTTTCGATCAAAGTGCTTTGCTGCTGCTCACCGATGCCATCAACACCGGACTAACGCCTTCCGGCGGAACTGATCTTGCCCCGCCCTTGCGCATGGCAATGAACAAACTATCGGAGGAGAATCAGCCCACTACCCGCGTAACTTCTAAAATAATTGTGTTGATAAGCGATGGTGAAGACTTTGGCGAAGAGACCCAACAGGTTGCGCGCGAACTGGAGCAGCAAGGATTTAAGCTCTTTGCACTCGGTGTAGGCACCGAAAAAGGCGGCCCTATTCAAACACCCACAGGCTTCAAGGTCGATCGCCAGGGTAATCAGGTGATTACACGACTCAACGCCGAAAGCCTGAAGGAACTGGCCGAACGAACCGGAGGCAGCTATTTTGAGTTATCTGATAAGCGCAACGACATCAACCGGCTCATTGCCGCCATCAACGCCATTGAAGGCGAACTGATGGATGCACGACTGATTGATGTGAACGCCAACCAATATCAATACCTTTTGGGCGTGGCGCTGATACTGTTAATTTTGGATGTGCTTACACCGGTTAAAATTCTCAGGCTGAAATGAAGTGGGCAGCATTTTGTGCAGCAGTTTTATTCTTTACCGATCCGCTTAAAATAAGCACGATAAACCGTATTAAATCGGCCGCCATGCAAGCCTACGCTTCGGGCAATTATGCCCAAGCCGCCCAACTGTATCAGTACCTGATTGACTCACTGGGAGTAATAGAGGAAGAAGTCCTAATCAATACCGGTCACAGCTATTTTCAAATCAGCGATTATGAAAAGGCCAAACAGGCCTATGCGGTAGCTTCTGTATTTGGAAATAAAAACCTGCAGTCAGTTGCGCACCAGCAACTGGGTGTCATCGCCAACCGCGAAGGAAAATTTCAGGATGCACTGCAGCACTTCCGCGAAGCGCTTAAAGCCAATCCTTCTAATGAAGAAGCCCGTTACAACTATGAGTTGCTCAAAAAGAAATTAAAAGACCAGAATAGCCCGCAACAACAAAACCAACAACAGCAACAACAAAACGATCAACAACAAAATCAGCAGCAGAAGAACGAACAATCGGAAAACCAGCAGAACAGCGACAACAAACAACAACAAAAGCAGCAAAAACAAGGCGGTGAACAACAAAAGGAAGAAGAAAGCCGGGATAAACAACAAAATGACGAGCAGCAGAACCTGCAGCAGGGCGAGGGTAAACAGGAAAGAAAATCTAAAATAGATCCGCAGAAAGCCAAAGAAATTCTGGAAAGCATGCGCAACCAGGAAATCCAGTACCTGCAGCAACAAAAACGCAAAGCCACACAACCACGCGATAAAAACAAACCCGACTGGTAATTTTCAGTGCAAATCGGTGGTTTGTATGTACCTTTGCACATTGTAATTAACCGCACATGAAAGAAGTTGTTATTGCATCGGCCGTTCGTACCCCTATTGGCAGTTTTGGCGGAAGTCTTGCATCGTTGTCGGCTACCGAGCTGGGTGCCATTGCTGTAAAAGGCGCCATTGAAAAAGCGGGTATTGACCCTAAACTGATACAAGAAGTTTTTATGGGCAACGTCATTTCAGCCGGCCTGAAACAGGCACCTGCCACGCAGGTAGCCGTTCTTGCCGGGCTGGGGTATACCATTCCCTGCACGCTTATTAACAAAGTCTGTGCCTCGGGCATGAAGGCCATCATGGTGGGTGCCCAATCTATCATGCTGGGACAAAATGACGTGGTAGTGGCAGGCGGCATGGAAAGCATGAGCAACATTCCATACTACCTGTTGAAGGCACGATACGGCTATAAATTCGGGAATGGCGAAGTAGTGGACGGACTCACCTACGATGGCCTGACCGATGTGTACAACCACTGCGCCATGGGCGTGTGTGCCGATAACACCGCCAGGGAAATGAACATCAGCCGCCAGGACCAGGACAACTATGCGATTCAATCGTACCAACGCGCAGCCGCTGCCTGGGCCGCCGGAAAGTTTAAGGATGAAGTAGTGCCGGTCGAAATAACCGATCGAAAAGGCAACAAAACCCTGTTTGCCGAAGACGAGGAATATAAAAACGTAAACTTCGACAAAATACCCCAGCTCAAACCCGTCTTCTCCAAAGACGGAACCGTAACTGCAGCCAATGCTTCGACCATCAACGACGGGGCCTCGGCCGTTATACTGATGAGCATGGAAAAAGCCAAAGAGCTGGGCATTAAACCCCTGGCCCGCATCCGCGGGTTTGCCGATGCAGCACAAGACCCGATGTGGTTTACCACTGCCCCTGCCCTTGCTATTCCCAAAGCCATGAAGATGGCAGGAGTAGAAAAAAAGGACGTAGATTACTACGAAATAAACGAAGCCTTCTCGGCCGTAGCCATTGCCAACAACATGAAGCTAGGCCTTAACCCCGGAAAAGTAAACGTGAATGGCGGGGCTGTTTCACTGGGCCACCCGCTGGGCGCATCGGGTGCGCGCATCATCACCACCCTCATCCATGTACTGCAGCAAAACCATGCCTCCATAGGCGTAGCAGGCATTTGCAACGGTGGCGGTGGTGCCTCGGCAATGGTTATCGAAAAACTTTAATGCTGTCTGAAATATTTTCCATTTTGACGAACAACAGGAGTACACATGTTGCGTTACATACGCAGGCTGATGTATTTTCACGTGGCTATGCGATTGCTTTTTACTATTCTCGTACTCACATCTTCCACAGCACTGGCACAACGCGAAGTGCGTACCTACTATGCCGGCAACAAAAACCGGCCGCATGAAATTTATTCGGTAGCGCCCGACAATGCCGAAAAGTTCGAAGGTCGGTATATCCGGTATTATCCCAACGGCAATCCGGCACTGGAAGGATTCTTTGTCAATGGTAAGAAATCAGGTGTATTCACTGAATACCACGAAAATGGTATCCCTTCCCGCAAAATCACTTACGTCAACGGAATGCGCCACGGACCCGTAGAAATCTATGATGAGAACGGTAAAAAAATTCAGAAAGCATTTTATCAGAATGACCTGCTGGTTGATAGCGCCCACACTTTTTATGATGATGGTACATTATGGCGCGAGGCGGTGTTCAAAAAAGGTAAGCCCGATGGAGTAATCCGCGAATATTACCCACACGGAACGCTGAAAAAAGAAATCCACTACCGCTACAGCAAACCCAATGGTGTAAGCCGCACGTTCTACCCAAGCGGTATTGTTGAAACCGAAGGCAACTACGTGAACGGCATCCTTACCGGATTTTTCAAAACCTACTATCCCAACGGTGGGCTTGAAAATGTCTTTACCATGCGCGAAGGTGCACGCAACGGTGAGTATCGCCATTACGACAGCCTGGGCAACCTGTTGCTGGTTGGTCATTTCATGGACGGTAAGCTGCATGGCGACAACACCGGCTACTATCCGTCGGGTATGGTAAAACACAGGTTTAAGTATAAGGAAGGGTACAAAACAGGAACCGGCTACATGTACCATCCCAACGGTGTGCTGAAACAAAAAGAATATTTCGCGCTAAACGGCAAAGACTGGATTGTAGAAGAGTATACCGACACCGGCCTGCGGTTATCAGAAAAAAAATACCGCGATCTGAAACCGCATGGCGAATGGATCTTTTACCATGAAGACGGCAAAACACCTAAGATCAAAGAAACTTACGAAGCCGGAAAATTACACGGCCCACGCACCGAATATTTTGCCAGCGGCAAGATAGCCCGCGAAGAAAACTGGAAGTTTAACATGCTGTTTGGTGCTTTTAAAAATTATTACCCTTCCGGAAAAGTGGAAAGCGAAGGCGAATACCGTTCTCACCGCAAGCACGGACTGTTTACAGCTTACTACGAAAACGGCCAGATACGCGAACAGGGCGAATACATTGCCGACAAAAAACACAAAGAGTGGAAGGAATTTAACGAGCAAGGCAACGTGATAAAAACATACATTTTTAAAGCCGGCATTCTCATTGAAACAAAGTAAAGTATTAGGTTTGTGGCAACCACAAGCAGCACCATGTCGATAAAAACAAGCCTGTCGCCAACCGTATTTCAGACCAATTTCAGTTTTCCGGGCCAAACCGGATTTTACCGCGGTAAGGTGCGCGATGTGTATTACTTCGGTAACGTAATGGTCATGGTAGCCACCGACCGTATCTCGGCATTCGATGTGGTACTGCCAAAGCCCATACCCGACAAGGGAAGAATTCTGAACCGGATAGCTGCACGAAACCTGGAAGCCACAAAAGACATTGTACCCAACTGGGTGCTTCAGCTGCCGGATGATAACGTTACGATAGGCCTGAAATGCAAACCTTATCCGGTTGAAATGGTTGTAAGGGGATACCTGGCTGGCCATGCCTGGCGCGAATACCGCGCAGGTAAAAGAACGCTGTGCGGAGTACCCCTCCCGGAAGGGCTGCGTGAAAACGATAAGCTACCCGCGCCCATTATTACGCCTACCACCAAAGCTCATCAGGGGCATGATGAAGATATATCGCGCGAGCAGATACTGGAAAAAGGCCTGGTACACGAAGACGAATACTTGTTACTGGAGAAATACAGCCTTGCCCTCTTTCAGCGCGGTACTGAACTGGCCGCACAACGCGGACTGATACTGGTGGACACCAAATATGAATTCGGTAACTTTAACGGCCTCATACGCCTTATTGATGAAGTGCATACCCCCGACTCATCGCGATATTTTTATGCCGAAGGGTATGCCGAAAGACAACAAAAAGGCGAAGCACAAAAGCAACTTTCTAAAGAATTTGTCAGACAATGGCTCATTGAAAACGGCTTCCAGGGCAAGGAAGGACAGCAAGTACCCGAAATGACAGATTCCTGGATTATGACCATCGCAGAACGCTACCGCGAACTGTACCGCCAGGTTACAGGCGAAGAACTGCCAGCGCTTAAAAATGAAAACCTTGCTGACCGCATCTACCAAAACATCATCAATTCCCTAAATTCAATTAACTTGCAGGGCATCGTTTAACCGGACCGCATGAAATACACAATCGACAAACAGGAAAAATACAGCCTGCTGAAGCTGCACGAAGAAAAGATGGACTCTACCGTGGCGCCAGGACTTAAGTCAGAGCTTATAACCCTGCATGCCGAAGGGGTCCGCAACATCATCCTCGACCTTTCCGAAGTAAAATATACCGATTCGTCCGGCCTTAGCGCCCTGCTGGTGGGCAACCGCGTGCTCCAGGAAGATGGCGGCATTTTTGTATTAGCCTGCCTGTCGGACCACACACAAAAACTTATCCGCATATCCCAGCTTGACAGCGTGCTCAATATACTGCCCACCGTAGAAGAAGCCATCGATGCCGTGCTCATGCACGAAATTGAGCGCGACCTTCGCGGAGAAGCAGAAAACTAACACCGCTTTTTGCCGGTTGAATTTTTCCGTAACCATATTGGGAAGCAGTGGTGCCGTTCCGGCTTACGGACGCTTTCCTTCCGCTCAACTCATATCCCTGCACAACGAATATATGTTGGTTGACTGCGGTGAAGGCGCTCAAATGCAACTGGCACGCTTCGGGCTGCCGCTGATGCGCATCAACCACATCTTCATATCGCACCTGCATGGCGACCACTACCTGGGCCTGCCCGGCCTGCTGTTTACCATGCACCTGCACCACCGCGAAAACGACCTGCACATCTATAGCCCCAAGGGATTGGATGAAATTCTTACCACACACCTCTATCATTCCCGATCCGTGCCCTGTTTCCGTATTGTGCTGCACACCCTCAACACCAACGTAAGCACCCTGATATACGAACACCAGCACTTCACAGTTCATGCATTTCCGCTTTATCACAAACTTCCGTGCTACGGCTTCTTGTTTCGTGAAAAGCCCAAGCCGCGAAGAATTGACCCTGAAAAAATCCCGGCAGGCATCACCTACTCACAACTGGCCGCGCTGAAAAGCGGAAAAGATATTTTCGATACACAGGGCAACCTCTTGTATAAGAATGAAGCCCATACCTTTCCACCTCACCCTTCGGGCAGCTATGCCTACTGCTCAGACACAGCCTACTCAGAAAGCCTGATCGAATCCTTACAAGGTGTAGATGTTATCTATCACGAAGCCACCTTTTCCTCGGCCGATGCCCATAAAGCAACAGAAACCACACACAGTACAGCCACCCAGGCCGCCACATTTGCCCTGAAGGCAGGAGCAAAAAAACTTATTCTGGGTCACTTTTCGGCCCGCTACCGCGAACTGGACCAGTTGCTGCTGGAAGCGCGATCTGTATTTCCGGCATCCTTTCTTGCCGAAGAAGGACAAACATTTTACATCCATCAGCCATGAGCCTTGACCGTAAAAAGCAAAACCTCTTCATAGTCCTTTCGGGATTTTTTCTTACCAACGCCCTGGTAGCCGAAATGGTGGGCACAAAAATATTTTCGGCCGAAAGTATATTGGGATTACCCCCTGCCCAACTCAATATTTTTGGCTACCTACTGGATTTTAATCTCACGGCCGGAGTGGTTATATGGCCATTCGTGTTTGTAACCACCGACATCATCAACGAATACTTCGGCAAAGAAGGTGTAAAAAAAATAAGCTTTCTTACGGCAGGACTTATCGCTTTTGCTTTTTTTATCATTGGACTGGCTACCCTGTTGCCCCCGGCACCTTTCTGGGTAGAACTGTACAAAGAAGAAGGACTGGACATCAATCAGGCCTATGGTATTATTTTCCGGCAGGGCCTGGGCATCATTCTCGGCTCGCTCACGGCTTTTCTGATCGGACAACTGTTGGATGTGTTTGTCTTTCACCGCCTGCGCCGGTTAACCGGCCCGCGCATGCTGTGGCTACGTGCCACCGGATCCACCTTGTTTTCCCAACTGATTGACAGCTTTGTGGTGCTCTTTATTGCCTTCTATATTTTTGGCAAATGGAACCTGATGCAGGTAGTTTCGGTGGGACTGGTAAATTATTTCTTTAAATTTTTTGCAGCCATCGCGATGACACCCCTGGTATATCTGGGTCACTACCTCATAGACCGCTACCTGGGAAAAGAGGAGGCCGATAAAATAGCCGAAGAAGCTGCCCTGAAAAGCGAGGGATTTTTCTGATGCTCACCCTGCCTTTCGGCTTTACGCTGTGCGGCGTTTTCAGGTGAGCATGCAAGGCGGATGATAAAAAACCGTAACCCGAAATTTTTTTACTGAAACAAACTCTTGGTTAATTTATTAAAAAAACATTAGCCGACATGCAGCCGAATAAGATTATCGCACAGTACTGCAGTGGCAATGGCAGCATTCAGCGATTCGGCCCCGCCGAAGCGCGGAATAGTAATGCGGTGCGTAACATAACGCGCCACTTCGCCCGAAATGCCCGCCGATTCATTGCCTATAACCAACAGTCCGCCTACAGGCGCATGAAAGCGATGCACATTTTCACCTTCCAGAAATGCACCCAGTACCGGTACTTTTTGTTGTTGCAAAAATTCAGAGAGCGGTGCATAGTATACCGGTATACGCGTAAACGACCCCATGGACGCCTGTATCACCTTGCTGTTGTACATATCGGTTGTTTCAGGTGAAGCGACAATACCTTGCAAAGCGTACCAGTCGGCTATGCGCATAATGGTGCCCAGGTTTCCCGGATCGCGTATATCATCCAGCACCAGCGTCCACTTCTTATCATCCACGCGAAATGGTTTGTTTTCTTTCATCACAGCAACAGCAAGTGCCGTCCCATTGGTTTTCAATTCGCCCAGCCCATTCAGTTCTGAAGGTTTAACCGTAATACACTCTCCCCGAAAGCCCTTCAGCAAGGCACTGTAACGTTGCTGAAAAGTATTGGTGACAAGCAGCAGTTCGGTGTGAAAATCTGAGCGAAGTAATTCAGCAACACCCTTTTCGCCTTCTACCACAAATCTTTGTTCGTGTTGGCGGTATTTTTTTATTTGCAGGGATTTAATGTATTTGATACGGGCCTTACTGAGCATAAGCAACCATTGAAGAAGGCGAAAAATAAATATAAATATTATTTTATTGGTCTGTTGGCCTTACTGGCGCAGGGGTGTCTGGGCACCCGCCATCTTGGTGAAAACGAATACCTGCTATATCGCCAGCAGGCGAAGGCACCGCGGCATATCAGTAAGTCGCGGGTTCTGGAATTAACCCGCATTGAACCCAACCGCAAATTTCTCGGACTGCCCATTCACCTGCTTGTACAGGTACATTACCTGGGCAAAAAACATTTCCGGCCGGAAAAACTGGAAGCACGTAAAAACCGTAAAATTAAAAGGATAGATAACCGGCTCAGTAAAACCACGCGTACCAAGCGCATCAACAACCTGCAGTTCCGGAAACAACAGATACAAACCAAATTTAATGACCGAATACAAAACGGTAACGTGGTGATGCAATGGGGCGAACCACTGGTGGTGCTCGACAGCCAGAAGATTAAGTTGGCAGTTGAAAACATCAGCAGTTATCTTTTCAATAATGGTTACTTCCGCAACCTGGTACAGTTTGAGGTAGTACCGCTTCATTTTCCACGAACCCGTGCCGTGCGCTACCTCGTTGAGCCAGGGCCTGTTTATGTAATCGACTCCGTGTTTTACTCATACCCTGACTCGACAATGGCTTCCCTGCTTAAAAATACCCTGAGCCATACCTTCCTGCGACCCGGCGAACCGTACAGCCAGGATAACCTGCTCAAGGAGCGGGAGCGGATTGACCTGACCTTGCGCGACCAGGGATATTATGATTTCAGCCAGCAGTATATTGAGTTTCAGGTTGACACCGTTTCGGCCCGTCCCTACAAAGTATGGATTAAACTCATCATCAACCGGCCTGAAAAGAGGGGGTATCACAAGCGCTTCGTAATCAGCCAGGTTAATTTTACCACCGATGCTGCCCTATCGCGCCCGGGCGAAACCCGCAAACTCGAAACTTACCGAAACATCAACTTCTACGCCTACGAAAACATTTACAACCTCAAGATCCTCAGTCAGCGTTTGTTTATTCACCCCGGCGAATTATTCAGCCGCCAGCAAACACTCAATACGCAGCGGCAACTGGCCAACCTGGATATATTCAAGTTTGTAAATATCAACTACGACACAACAGGTGGTCAGTTTATTGCCAACGTTTTTGCAAGTCGTTTTGACCGCTACCAGTGGTCGAATGAAATAGGCCTGAGTGTGACGCAGGGTTTTCCGGGTCCTTTCTACAACATCAGCTTTAAGAAACGAAACATTTTCCGTGGTCTGGAAAATTTTGAAATGAATGGGCGTATCGGCTATGAGGGTGTGGCGGCTGCTACCGAGCTGGGTAATGTATATCAGAGCGTAGAGGCTGGCGTTAATGCCTCGTTGTTGTTTCCTCAATTTCTTTGGCCCCTGTCAGAAGAAACGCGCTATAAACTCGGTAAGGTTAATCCGCGTACCAAAACCACACTGGGCTTTGCCTATACCGACCGACCGGAGTATAAACGTGCATCCACCTCGCTAAACATAACCTACAGCTGGGAAAACCAGCGCATCCGCCGGTTCGACTTTACGGCAGCCAACCTCAGTGTCATCAACTCCAATCTTCGCAGCGACTTCGGCCAGTTGCTCGACAGCCTGTTTGAAAACCAGGGGAACACACTCAAGTTCAGCTTTCAGCCATCGTATGTAAGCTTTACGGGCTTTGGCATGTCATGGAATCACAACAATTACGGCAACCTGCAGGAAAACTCAGTTTATCTGCGCTGGTCGGTTGAAAGCGGTGGCACCCTTCAGAATTTTTTCTCAATACCCCTGATAGAAAACCGCAACCTGCAAACCTTCCGCTACCTGCGCCTGCAAGCCGATTTCAGAAGATTACAGATCATTGACAAAAGCACCGTAGTGGCCATGCGGTTTAATGGTGGTGTGGGGTATTCGTATGGCAACAACAGAGCGTTACCTTATGAAAAATATTTTTTTGCCGGTGGCAGCAACAGCGTTCGCGCATGGCGCCCACGCCGGTTGGGACCGGGCAGTTATCGCCCCGAACTCAGCACCAACCCCGACCGGGACGGATTGTACCGCTATCAGTTTGAGATTCCGGGTGAAATACTGCTGGAAGGCAGCATTGAACTGCGAAGAAAACTGTTTGGATTTTTTGAAGGCGCGCTGTTTGTAGATGCCGGCAACGTATGGTTATTTACCGAACGGACTAAACAGGATGGTGACGGCAACCCGGTAGAAAACGGCAACAGCAAGTTCAGGTTCGATAGTTTTTATAAGGAATTAGGGGTTGGCACAGGGTTTGGTTTTCGCTTCAACTTCACGTTCCTCATCCTCCGCTTTGATGTGGGCATCAAAGTGTACGACCCGGCTCGTCCTGAAGGCGATCGTTTTGTGCTGGACAAAGCCAAATTCACCAGGCCGTTTGGCGTAAACCGCGAGCCGGTTATTTTTAACCTTGGCGTAGGATTTCCCTTCTGATCATAAAAGGCTGGTCGTTGGCATCAGCAACACACAACCTGCATAAAGCAAATAACTTACAATAAAACGTGTATTAATACGAAAGCAACTGTTCCAGCGCCTTTGCCACTTTACCGGCATCGGGCAGCATCCTGCGCTCCAGTTCAATATTCAGCGGCACGGCCGGAAGATTGGCCGCACCTACTGTCCACACCGGTGCATCGAGGGCGGTAAAACATTCTTTCTGAATACGCCCTGCCAGCGACTCGGCAAAGGAGTTGAGCAATGGCTCTTCGGTAAGCACCATAGCGCGGTTGTGTTTTGCCACCTGACTTACTATCTCAGGCCAGTCGATCGGATTGAGTGACCGCAGGTCGAGTATGGTAACCCGGCCCGGATACCGCGAAGCCGCTTCCATAGCCCAGTAAACTCCCATGCCATAGGTAATGATTACACAGGTTGACAGGGTATTGAGTTTAGCTGCATCAGCCTCTATCACCAACCGTGCTTTTCCGAGCGGAATGATGTATTCCTCATCCGGTTCGATGGTTTTTGCATCGGCCGTGCCGGGCACCTTGCTCCAGTATAAGCCTTTGTGCTCCAGCAGCACCACGGGGTTCGGATCGTAAAAGGCTGCTTTCAGCAGGCCTTTCATATCAGCTGCATTGGATGGGTATACTACCTTGATTCCCCGGATGGTGAGCAGTGTTGACTCCACACTGCCCGAATGATACGGCCCCCCACCGCCATAGGCACCAATGGGCACCCGTATGAGCGCCTGTACCGGAAACTTACCTTTGGTGAGGTAACAACTCTTGGATAATTCTTCCACCAGTTGATTCATCCCCGGCCAGATGTAGTCGGCAAACTGAATCTCCACAATGGGCTTTACACCCACTGCCGACATGCCTGCGGTAGAGCCGATAATGTAGGCTTCCTGGATGGGTGTGTTGAATACGCGTTCATCGCCAAACTTTTGTGCAAGCGTTGCGGCTTCGCGGAACACACCCCCCAACCTGCGGCCCACATCCTGGCCGTAAAAAATAGCTTCAGGGTGTTTGCGCAAAAGCTCTTCCACCGCATGCAGGGCGGCATCTACCATCACCACCTTTTCACCGCCTTTTGGCGAACGTATGCCACGCTCCTCAGTAACAGGTGTCGGGGCAAATTCGTGCGTATCAAAATCATCGGGATCGGGGTCGGGTGCGTTGAGGGCCCTGATGTAATCGGTTTCTGCCTGCTTTCGGGCTCTTTCCTGAATGTGGTTCAACTCCTTTTCCGAAACACCTGCTTGTGTCAGCTGTCTGTGGATTTTAGGCAGCGGATCATCCTGTTCATGCGCTTTCAGGTTTTCACCGCGGTACCACTCTTTGCGCACACCCGAAGTGTGGTGCCCCAGCAACGGACAGCGTGCATGAACCAGTACAGGACCCCTTCGTTTGCGGGCATATCCCACGGCCTGCGCCATCATCAGATACGAGTCGGCAAAGTCTGAGCCATCGGCCCGCAGCCGGTGCATGCCTTTAAAACCGGCCGCATATTCGTAGGCATCCATGGCGCGCATCTCGGCACCCGTAGCCGAAATGCCCCAGTCATTGTCCTGAACCAGATAAACAATGGGCAACTTTTTCAATACCGCCATCTGAAAGGCTTCTGCCACCTCGCCTTCGGTTACTGACCCATCGCCCAGCGAACAGATAACAACGGGTTTGTCTTTTACCTTGAGCAGGCCCTGCGACTCCAGATAAGCAAGGCCATGCGCCATGCCCGTTGCCGGGATGGCCTGCATGCCGGTGGCTGAACTTTGATGCGGAATGGTGGGAAAGCCCTCCCGTTTTATTGACGGGTGTCCGTAATAAATTCGTCCGCCTGAAAACGGATCATCCCGCTTGGCCATCAGCTGAAGCATCAGCTCATAAGGCGTTAGCCCCAGCCCCAGCAAAAACGACTCATCACGATAGTACAACGCAGCATAATCGTATGGCTTAAGCTGAAAAGCGGCCGCCAGTTGTATGGCTTCATGTCCGCGCGATGTGCTGTGCACATATCTGCTGCACACCTCTCTGTTTTCATCGTACAGTTCGGCCATGCGCCTTGCCGTGCACATCAGCTCATAGGCACGTAGCAACACTGCCTTTCCGGGCTTTTCTGTTGGTTTTTTTCTTTTCTCTGTAGCTGCATTTTCAACCATCTTCCATGAAATCATTCAATCGCCTAAAGATAACGAATTTGCCTTTGTGGTGGCCGGCATAAAATGGTGATAATCAGCATTACTTCAATGCATGGCTTTTCCTTTATTTGTGTCATTCCAAATTATCACTAACCATGCGCATCATCCTGCTATTTCTGCTAAGCATTGGCCTGCTGTATGGACAGCCGCCTAAAATATCGCCCAATAAAAAATCGGTGATCGAGTCAATTGATAAACAGCGCGACCGCCTTACCGGCATCAGCGATAAAATATGGGCTTATGCCGAAACCGCTTTTCGCGAATCGCAATCATCAAAAACCCTGGCCGATTATGCGGAAGAGATGGGCTTTAAGGTAGAGCGCGGTGTAGCCGAAATACCCACAGCCTTTGTGGCTACCTACGGCAGCGGCAAGCCGGTAATCGGTATACTGGGTGAGTTCGATGCCCTGCCGGGGCTGTCGCAAAAAACAGTGCCGGTAAAAGATCCGCTGGAAGAAGGCAAGCCCGGGCACGGCTGTGGCCACAACCTGTTTGGCACAGCAAGTCTTGGGGCTGCGGTAGCTATCAAGGAACTGATTGCTGCCGGCAAGCTGAAAGGCACCATCAAATTTTTCGGCACACCGGCCGAAGAAAAGTTTTTCGGCAAGCTGTGGATGATACGGGCAGGACTATTTAATGATGTAGATGTGTGCATGGACTGGCATCCGGGTGCTGAAACCAAGGCGGCTGTGCAAACCGGACTTGCGCTGGTTGATTTCATCGTAGAATTTTTCGGGCAGGCTGCTCATGCTTCGTCCGACCCCTGGAACGGGCGCAGTGCCAGCGATGCACTGGAACTGTACACCACCGGCATCAACTACTACCGCGAACACATACGCCCCACCACCCGCATCCATTACCACATTCAGGATGGCGGCCAGGTGGTGAACGTAGTGCCCGACTATGCCCGACTGTGGGTGCGCGTACGCGATCCGAAGCGGCAGGTAATGCAGGAAGTGTACGAGCGCGTGCAGAAAATGGCCGAGGGTGCTGCCATCATGGCCCATGTCGATTACAAAATCTCCCTGGTGTCGGGTATTTATGAAATACTGGTAAACCGTACGGGGGCATCGTACATACAGAAAAATCTCGAACTGCTCGGCCCAATTCAATACACCGATGAAGAAGTGGCTTTCGCCAAAAAAATTCAGGAGTCAACCGGCAAGCCGCAGGTAGGATTGCACAGCAAAGTAGAACCCCTGGAAGAAACACGCGAAGATTCGGGTGGGGGCTCGACCGATGTGGGCGATGTGAGCTGGGTAGTGCCGGTGGTTCGCATGAGTGCAGCTACGGCACCCATCGGTACCCCCTGGCATTCATGGGCTGTGGTAGCCTGCGGAGGTATGTCTATCGGACACAAAGGCATGATCCATGCTGCCAAAACGCTGGCCATGACCATGGTTGACCTGTACGAAGATCCCAAAAAGATAGAAGCAGTTAAGGCCGAGTTTACCCAGCGCAAAGGCAACCACGTGTATAGCGGGCTGATACCCCCTGGACCGCCACCAATCGGAAAAGAATAACAAACTCATGGTTAATTTTTACCCCGACGTTCAGGCATAAAAATCAACTTTTTATGAAAACAATTTTACAGACTGTTATTATTCTTTCTTTCATTTCTTTCGTCTTACGCGCACAAACCGCTTACTTCTTTCCCGGTGCCGGTAACTTTAATCAGCAGATTCCCACTCCCGAAGCATTTTTGGGCTATCCGATAGGTAGTCATCATACCCGTCACGACAAGGTGATTGAATACTTCCGCACGCTCGATCAGCTCAGCGACCGCATAACCATTCAGGAACTGGGCTATACCTACGAGCACCGCCTGCAGATAACCGCCATCATTACCTCGCCATCCAATCATGCCCGGCTGGAAGAAATCCGTACCAACCACCTGAAGCGCAACACCTCAACAGCTTTTAATCAGGAGCCGCTGGTCATACAGTTGGGTTATAACGTTCATGGCAATGAACCTTCGAGCACCGAGGCAGCCATGCTCACGGCTTACTACCTCGTTGCCAGCGAAGCCGATGAAACAAAGACCTGGCTGAACCAGATGGTAATCCTGCTGGACCCGGTGTACAACCCCGATGGCCGCGATCGCCACTCGCACTGGGCCAACATGCACAAGGCATCGCCACCGGTTGCCGACCCGCAGGACCGCGAGCACAACGAAGTATGGCCGGGCGGCCGAACCAATCATTACTGGTTCGACCTGAACCGCGACTGGTTTCCGGGCATCCACCCCGAAAGCCGCAATCGCCTGAAGTTCTTCCACCAGTGGCGTCCCTATGTGATGACCGACCACCACGAAATGGGCACCAACTCCACCTTCTATTTCGATCCCGGAAAGAACAGCTCTAACAATCCATTGGTACCAAACTACCTGTATGATCAGATTTATCCACGCTTTGGCGAGCACTTTGCAAAAGCCATGAACGCCATCGGCTCCCAATACTTTACCAAAGAGGTGTTCGACAAGCTCTACCCGGGATATGGTTCAAGTTATGTGAACTTTTACGGTGGTGCCGGCTTCCTGTTCGAACAGGCCAGCTCACGCGGACATGTTCAGGAAACAGGAACCATACCCCTCACCTTTGCCTTTACCATCCGCAACCAGGTAACAGCCTCGCTGGCCACCATCCGGGCCTCACTGGCCGAACGCGACAACCTGATTAAAATGCGCCTTAACTTCTACCAAACCATGGCCTCGCAGGCCAAAGCCTCACCGGTTAAAGCCTACATCTTTGGCGATACCCAAGACTTGTCAAGAACCTACGCCTTTGTAAACACCCTGCGGCTGCACCAGATCGAAGTGTATGAAGTACCGCGCGATGTGACCATTGCGGGCAAAACATTTACCGCAGGCAAAACTTTTATCGTGCCCACCGAACAGGAGAACTACCTGATGGTGCGAAGTGCCTTTGAAAAAGACATACCCTACTCCGACAGCCTGTTCTACGATGCCTCTACCTGGTCGCTGGTCTATGCCTTTAACATGCCCTTTGCAGAAATACGAGGTCCGTTCACGAAAGGCAACGCTGTAACAACCGATTTGGTAAAGAGCGTTCAGCCGGTTAAAGCAGCGAATTACGCCTATCTCATCGATCTGGCCGACTACCAGGCCCATCGCGCTCTGTGGATGCTGCAGTCGGCTGGTGTGCATGTAAAGATGGCCTACAAGCCGTTTACCGCAAGGATTGATAACCGCGACCGCAACTTTGGCTATGGCACACTGGTAATTCCTGTTCAGGATCAAACCATCACTACCGAACAGTTGCATCAGATTATACAAAAGGTAAGTGCCGAGGCGCGCATTGAAATTGTGCCGGTGGAAACCGGACTGAACGTGAAAGGCATTGACCTGGGCTCCAACTTTGTACAGCCACTTAAAAAAGTAAAAGCCCTGATGGTGGTGGGTAGCGGTGTATCGGGATATGAAGCCGGTGAAGTGTGGCACCTGCTCGACCAGCGCATCGGCATGCCTGTAACCAAAGCCGATATCAGCTACTTCGGGCGCATTAACCTGAGCAACTACACCACCCTGATTATGGTAAGCGGCACCTACCCTGCCGACAAAAACACGATTGACAAAATCAAAGCCTGGCTGCAGCAGGGCGGCACCCTGATAACCCTGAAGACCGCCAGCGAATGGGCCATCAAACAGGGTCTGGCCGGCAACAACAAACTCGTACCTCCCGATACGGCACGGAAAATAAAGCGTGTCAACTTTGAAGACGCGCAGGCCACGGAAGGTGCAAGGGCCATTGGTGGAAGCATCTTCCAGGTTGACCTGGACATCACCAGTCCGGTGGGCTTTGGCTACACCAGCCGCACCCTGCCGGTATATCGCAATGGTACCACCTTTCTTCAGCCCGGGAAGAATCCATACGCCATAGCGGCCCAATACACCGCCAACCCGTTGATAGGTGGTTATTTACATAAATCCAATGCAGGGAAAATTGCCAACTCGGCAGCCGTGCTGCTGCACCGCGAAGGGCAGGGACGTGTCATTTTGTTTTCCGATAATCCGAATTTCAGAGGCTTCTGGTATGGTACAAACAAGATGTTTCTGAATGCCCTGTTTTTCGGACCGGTATTGAATGTGCCCGTGCCGGCGAGCGGTGAGTGATGAGGTAAGTAGTTTTGCATACACAGGGGGTTCATCAGGACACCCTTCGCTCCCACTGAAGCATAATAGTTAATTGGTATACCTGCCTGAACAATGTTAACAAGGGCTCGTGAATGTGGTTCAGAATCACTGCGGGAAAACCAAAGGGGACAATTTCTCATCCTTTAATAACTAAGCGGTATAAAAAACAGCTTTTGATTAAAAAATCACGCAGTTGATCACACAGGGCTTAACGCACATAACCAATACCTCCCGGCTTTACGGACAAATCACCAATACCTCCGGTTTGCTTAAATCCATTTTAATCCACATGCTCAGGCTCACCCCTCACTCCATCAACGAAAAACAAATTGATAAAATATATTCATTAAACTTTTAGAATTGCATACTGTAATAGCAATTCATGATAAACATCATTCCCGATGCGTGTCATCCGTCAAGGCGCGAATTATAAACTGAGTCTATCTTCGTTTTAAAAACAAGAAAAGATATGGCACTGATTAAACGCTCAGGGTTGCCGTCTGTGCTTAACGAAGGATGGCTGACCGATTTGTTCGACTCGGATCGGTTTTTCGATGCCGAGTGGATGAAACGCATGCAGGTGGTTCCGGCCGTAAACGTGCTGGAGAAAGAGAAGGCCTTTGAAATTGAAATGGCTGCTCCCGGACTGGAAAAAAAGGATTTCAACATCACCGTTGACAACGGCGTGCTGACCATTTCATGTGAAAAGGAAGCCGAAAAGGAAGACAAAGAGAAAAATTACACCCGCAGAGAGTACAGTTACACCAACTTTGCACGCTCATTCACCCTGCCCGACTCTGTGAAGAGCGATGAGATCAGCGCAAAGTACGAAGATGGGGTGCTGCGTCTGATCCTGCCCAAAACAGATGAGGCAAAGGTAAAGTCGAAAGCTATAAAGGTGAACTGACCACCAGGCTCAGGCTATTTACCTGCCACCCCGGTTTACAGGCCGGGGCTTTTTATAAACAGATGAAACATCTATAGCCGAAAACGGCTACGGATTTGATATTTCATCGAAGCTTCTGAATTTTCTTCCCCTTCCCGATACGGCAGCTACATTAAAAAACCCAAGGGCTTCCTTTCCGGAAGGATTTACATTTACAATGTTGGTAGTAACATTTGATAAGGGCGTGGCAAATAATTCAGCGAAGCCGCCAGGACGGTTGGTCTGCAACGCTACCTGAGTCAGAAAGTCGAAAGATGCTTCGCTCAGGGAATGTATCTCGACATATACCGAGTCGCCCGGCAGGTAAGGCGACAAAAACCTTCCCTGCGCATCCTGATCGAATGGGTTTATTCCTCTGCGGATGGGAGCGATGAAAGGCACACCATCCAGCCGGCCGCCCCGTGAAAAGCCGGCATCGTAGGCCAGCACAATTTCAGAGGGCTTATTCAGAAGGATACCGTTCTTCCAGGCGCGTATCCAGTACGTGTCTCCGAAGCCGGTTGGGTCAACAGCCCAGAACTCAGCCAGGTATAAATCATCAATAAACTGGTTGCCGCGCTCCACACGGAATGTGATGCTGTCCACAGCCGGCACCCTGCCCATGCGCGTTGTGGCCGTAAAGGTTTCGCCATCGGCCTGCACGGTAAGGGTGTACACCACACCGGTTACACCCAGCGACTGGCCAGGCGCAGGTACCCACACATAGGATCCGGCCAGCGTATCGGATTCGGTAAACAGGAACTCCGAGCCGTCAGAGCCATCAATACGGACAAGCGCACCCGATACCGGTGGCGGAAGGGTATTTTGAAAATAAGGCTGCGTGCGGCTCAGTTTAATCCACTGCGGCTCCTCTTTATTGTTTACCCAGGCATCTACCACCAGTTGGGGTTCAGCCATGGGCAGGTCAGGAAACACCGTGGTTTCGCAGGAAGTGAGCACCACAATTGCAGGAATAAACAGGGTATGCAGTTTTTTCATGGCTGTCTTTCTCAAAAATGAAAATTGTACGAAACCGATGGCACAACTGTACCAATGATAGAAAGCTGGGTGGCCCGGCTTTGCAGCGGTGCGCCACTGGATGCACGCTCGTCACCCTGTGAAAAATAGATGGAAAACGGGTTTTTTCGTGCATACAGATTGTAAAGACCAAACACCCAGTAATCGGAATTTTTTCTTTCCTTGCCGTTTCTGCGATGCGTTTTTCCCTCAAGCCGGAAAGCCAGATCGAACCGGTGAAATACCGGTATCCTTACATTGTTTCTGAAATTGCCGGCATTGTGGGGTATGAGTATGCCCTGCACCTCATACCGCGAAGTGGGGAAAGTGGTTGGCGTTCCGGAAATGAATGTGAAATTACCAGAAACCGACCACCTTCTGTTCAGTTGATAAAATCCGGTGGCCTTCAGGTTGTGCGTCTGATCAAACCGTGTAGGATACCATTCACCATTGTTGATTCCATCCACCTGCAACTCGGTGCGGGCCAGCGTATAGGCTATCCATCCGGTTAGTCTTCCGGTTTTTTTCTGAAGATAGAATTCCAGCCCGTAAGCACGCCCCCGGCCGCTTAGTAAATCCCCTTCCAGATATTCATTGATCAGCAGATCGGCACCGTCAATATAATCTACCTGGTTCCGCGTGCTGCGGTAATACACTTCAGCCGAAAACTCATACAACGATTTTCGGGTAAACGAACGGAAATATCCCAGTGCAATCTGATCACCCAGTTGTGGTTTAAGGTTGGGCGATGATGGTGTCCATACATCCAGTGGATTGGAAGCAGCCGTATTGGAAACCAAATGGAGGTATTGTGCCGCACGCATATAGCTGGCCTTCACAGAGGTGCTGGTGTTAATCTGGTATTGGATCGATAACCGTGGCTCGGGATTGGTGTACCGCACAATCTCCTCCCCCCTTTCATAGCTTGTAGCAGCGATGGGCGTGCGTCTTTTACCGGGGATGGTGTCGTTGTAGCGATACACCGTGCCCGGACCAAACAATTGAAACATGGAATATCTTAAACCATACTCTGCAGAAAATTTCTGACTGATGCGCAACTGATGGCTGATGTACGCGGCAGTTTCAAGATTAAATTTTTCGGCAAGACTCACATCCACAGCCTGTCCATTGGTAGTGCCCACTGCATTGGCCGGTTCAAAACGGTAGTAGTGTGCTTCCAGGCCGGCAGAAATTTCGTTGTTGCTGTTGACAAAGTAGCTAAAGGAAGGCTTTACCGTAAAATCGGTAATGGCAGAGTTCCATTTAAAATTATCGCGGTCGTCTTCACCAAACTGCAAGGCATAATCATATTTGCTGAAAATCAACGATAGGTTATAAAACAAACGGTCGTTGATGATGCTGTTCCAACGCGCGGTGCCGGTGGCGTTGCCCCAGGAAAATCCCTGTTGCCGATCGAAGAAGAAAATATCCCTTCCTGCATATCCGGAGAGGAAGATGCTGTTGCGCTGGTTGAACTGGTAATTGATTTTTCCGGTTAGGTCGTAAAAGTTAAGGCGAGCACCATCGCGCAGCACATCTACAAAAGGCCGTGCCAGCACATCTATGTACGAACGCCTGGCTGCTACGATAAAGGAACTTCTTTCGGGCACAATGGGACCTTCCACCGCGAGCCGGCTGAAGATGGTACCAATGCCACCGTTTGCTTCAAACACCTTGCTGTTGCCTTCCTTCATGCGCACATCGAGGATGGAAGCCAGCCTGCCGCCATAGCGCGCAGGTATGCCACCTTTATACAGTTGTACATCCTTAACTGCATCGGGATTGAATACCGAAAAAAAGCCAAGCAGATGAGAAGGATTATACACAGCGGCTTCATCAAGCACGATGAGATTCTGACCTACGTTGCCTCCACGCACATTAAAGCCCGAAGCCCCCTCGCCTACGGTAGTAACACCCGGCAGCTGCTGAATACTTTTAATCACATCGGCTTCACCCAAAAAAGCCGGCATCCGTGCAATGGTGCCGATGTTGAGCCGGTTAACCGACATCTGGATGCCGCGGATCTCCACTCCTTCTTCATCTGCAGAAACCACCACCTCATCAAGCTGGCGGGATTCAGCCTGCAATTCCACATTCAGCCGCTGATTTTGCGAAAGCTCCACGGTACGTCGGATATCGGTGTAGCCTACAAAAGAGAACCTGACTTCATATGTACCTTTGGGCAGGGTAAGCGAGTAAAACCCGTAAGCATTGGTTACGGTTCCCGAACCGGTGGCCGGAACAAACACGGTAGCACCGATAAGTGCTTCACCATCAGCAGCATCGCGTACGTAGCCGGAAAGAGTCGCTCTGTCGGCAGGCTGACTGAATGACCGGGTAACAAAAAAGATGAATAAAGTCAGTGGGATATAGCGCATAACTATTCAAAGAAGATAAAACCCATAATCAGAAGATTTGTTAAAAAGATGACAAAATAATTACAGCGGGCAGGGAGAGAGAGATGAATTTGACTAACCTGCATTTCAACAGGTCCTGGTCTGCTCAAGTTTTTTAATGTATTCGGGCGACAGCAAATCCCTTGCAGCCAACAGGTGATTCAGATATTTCCGGGTAGGACAAAGACCTTCTTCGATATGAGCCGGATTGGCTATGTATGTTTCGGCCTGAATAGTTTCCCCTTTGCTGTTTTGTACCTCTACTTTTTTCCTGTCGTAGTGATCGGGATACCCTTCGTAACGGTCCAATACAGACAACCCCTGATCGCTAATCTCATAAAGTACTCCTTCAACGTAATCGTAAGCCGAGGGTACTATGTTTGCGTAAGCAAAGTCTCCATTTTGAGATTTTTTATTGAATACCAATTTGTATCCGCTAAGCTTGGCAAATTCTCTGGAAGAAAATTGAACTCCCCTTCTGTTCATCCTGTCTTTATCCATGTTTGAACCGTATGCAAAGTACTTCATCGCCCGAACAGTAAGCCTCGCCTAAGTTAAGCAGACTGTTTGAAATGTTCAAACCTGGCGACAAACTCAGAAACACTTTTGCCGATGTTACCCCCTGCCCCCAGTAACTCAATAAACGCGCTACCTACGATGGCACCATTAACATACCGGCACGCAGCTGAAAAGCTTCCGGCATCGGATATACCAAAACCGGCCAGTACAGGATTTTTCAAATTCAGCAGTTGCAGGCGCTCCATAAACTGCCGCTGCGAAGCACTGAATCCCTGACGGGCACCTGTAACACCGCTCAATGAAACCGCATATAAAAATCCGGTAGAAATTTCATCCAGTACCCGTATGCGCGCATCGGGGGTGGTGGGTGCAACCAGAAATATTACGCGCAAATCTGCCTGTAAGGCAATGGCCCGGTAACGCTCAAGATATTCTTCAACAGGCAGGTCGGGCAGGATTATGCCATCCACCCCGGCTTCGGCTGCATCATGTAAAAATCTTTCCACACCATATTGCAGCACCGGATTAAGATAACCCATCAGCACAACAGGTAGCGAAACTTTTTTTCTTAGCTCCCTAACCTGCTGCAGCAACACGGTAAGATTCATACCATTGGAAATGGCCTTTACGTTACTTTGCTGAATAACCGGGCCGTCCGCTATCGGATCAGAAAAAGGAATCCCTAATTCGATCATATCTGCACCGGCCTGTTCAAGCATTGCTGCAACAGGTATAGTATCGTTGAGTTGCGGATATCCGGCTGTATAAAAAACAGACAATATGTTGTTTTTCTTTTGCTGAAAAAGCTGATCAATCCGGTTCATATCAGTTTGCTGTAGGTTTCAAGATCCTTGTCTCCTCTTCCCGAAAGGTTTATCACCACCACATCGTCTTTATCAAACTCCATTTTATTCAGCACGGCAAAAGCATGGGCTGTTTCCAGCGCAGGTATAATGCCTTCGAGCCGGCTCACTTCCAGTCCGGCACGCAGCGCCTCTTCATCGGTGGCCGACATAAAACTTACGCGACCGGTATGGAACAGATGAGCATGCAGCGGGCCCACCCCCGGATAATCCAGGCCGGCCGATATCGAATAGGGTTCAGTAACCTGTCCGTCAACGGTTTGCATGAGCATGGTTTTACAGCCATGCAAAATGCCCGGCTTGCCCAGGGCCAGCGTGGCAGCCGAATGCCCGCTGTGCAGTCCTTTACCGGCCGCTTCAACACCCACAAGCTGCACGTGCTCATCGGCCAGAAAATGATAAAATGCGCCTGCCGCATTGCTTCCTCCTCCTACACATGCAATAACGTAGTCGGGGTATGGGTTACCTTCTTTCTCGATGAGTTGGCCCCTGATCTCTTCACTGATTACCGACTGAAAGCGCGCTACCATGTCGGGGAAAGGATGGGGACCAACCACCGAACCAATGATGTAGTGCGTATCTTCAGGATGTGTAATCCAGTGGCGCAGCGCCTCATTGGTAGCATCTTTCAGCGTTGCATTGCCTGATGTAACCGGCACTACTTCGGCACCAAGCAGTTTCATGCGCGCAACGTTGGGCTTCTGCCTGTCCACATCCGTTTTTCCCATATACACCGTGCAGGGCATGCCCATCAAAGCACACACGGTAGCGGTGGCTACTCCATGTTGTCCTGCGCCTGTCTCGGCAATGATGCGCGTTTTGCCCAGCCTGCGTGCCAGCAATATCTGACCGATGGTGTTGTTGATTTTATGTGCGCCGGTATGACACAGGTCCTCACGTTTCAGATAGATGCGTGCCCGGTATTTATCACTGAGGCGTGAAGCAAAATACAAGGGTGTGGTACGCCCGGCAAAGTCGCTGAGCAACTTGCGAAAGGATTGTTGAAAATCCTGATCAGATAGAATGGAAAGATAATGGGTACGCAGTTCTTCAATATTCGGGCAAAGCATTTCCGGTATATAGGCACCGCCAAAATCACCGTAAAAACCTTTGTCATTAACCTGGTATTTCATGGTCATACTGTTTAATGATGTGCAACAACTCCTGAATTTTTAATGTATTCTTCCAGCCGGGCCGATCCTCCACCCCGCTGTTTATATCCAGTGCGTGCAGTTGCGGATGTGCGGGCAGGGTGTTTTGTTTCAATACCTCGGCCGAAAGCCCTCCACTGAGAAAAAACGGCACATCCAGTTGATACCCGTTTAAAAGCGTCCAGTTAAATGTTTTGCCCGTGCCGCCATATCCTTCCGAAAGGGTATCAAAAAGAAAATAGTGAACTGCACCTTTATAAGCTTGCAGCAGCCGGAAATCGAATCCTCCATGTAAACCAAATGCCTTAATGATGGTGAACCCTGCCTGATACAGCTTGGCGCAAAACTCAGGTGTTTCGTTGCCATGCAGCTGGAGGTGAGTTAACCGATGTTGACGGGCCAGGTAGATGATGTTGCGATGATTTTCATTTACAAACACCCCTACCCGGGCGGCCGGCCAAGGCCGGCCGCCCGGAAGCTGAAATTCCCTGCCCACATACCGCAATGAATGCGGATAAAATATAAACCCCATGTAATCAGGCTGTAGCGCAGCAACGGCCTGTATGTTCTCTGCATATTTCAGCCCACAAATTTTAATCCTCAACCGCATGGCTGATTTTCTCTAATGAATTAATAAAATCACAGGCAGCCCTGCCGGGGTTGTTCTGCGCCATGAAATATTCGCCTATCAGAAAGCCGCTATACCCTGCCCGCACCAGCTGCATTGCAGTATCCACATTGCGGATACCGCTCTCGGATATACGCACCGTACCAGCCGGAAAAATCTTTGCCATTTCCAACGAAGTACCAACATTCACTTCCATGGTATGCAGGTTCCGGTTGTTCACACCAACCACGTCCGCCCCTGACGCTGCATTCTCCTCCCACTCTTCGGCACTGTGCACTTCCAGCAGTACTTCCATGCCAAACTCATGCGCATGGGTAGTTAACTGCTTAACCTGTTGCGGTGTGAGTGAAGCAGCAATAAGCAATACCACATCAGCTCCATAGGCCTTTGCCTCTACCAGCTGGTAGTGGTCGATGATGAAATCCTTGCGCAGCAGGGGCACTTCTACCAGGTCGCGTACCTGCTGCAAATCATCCAATGAACCCCCGAAATATTTTTTGTCGGTCAATACCGACAAGGCAACGGCACCCGACCTTACATATCCGGCACAAACCGAAAGCACATCGGCATGGATATGAATATCCTGCACGGAAGGTGATCTTCGTTTGAACTCAGCTATCACCGACCCACCCTTTTTTCGTTGCAACGCCCCCCGCAAAGAAAGGGTGCTGCGACCAAAATATTTCATCTGCCTCAGAGCTGATTCCGGCACCTCGCTTTTCCGCTGCTCCACTTCTTTGAGCTTATCTGCAATAATTTTCTCCAGCACGTTCATATCACATTTCCAACAGTTTTCTGAATGCAAGGGCTGCCTTGCCTGAAAGCAGGGTTTCGCGGGCAAGATCAACCAGTTCATCCATCGGTGAATCAGGACGCGCACAGCGAAGCGCAAGGGCAGCATTGGCAATCACCACGTTGTGCTGTTCATCGGTTGCTTTTCCCTGGAGCACATTCAGAAAAACAGCAGCCGATTCCTCAACCGTGTTTCCACCGGCTATAGACGCTTCATTTACATAAGTAAATCCCAGTTCTTCTGGTGTACCGATTCCTTCGCCTGCAGTTGAATAGTATTTGTAGGGACCGGTAAGCGACACCTCATCATATCCGTCTAGCGAATGGACCACCATAAATTGCAGGTCGGTTTGCTGAAGCAAATATCCGTACTTACGCGCCAGCTCAAGGCTGAAGACACCGGTAAACTGATAGACCGGAAAGGCCGGATTGACCAATGGTCCCAGCATGTTGAAAAACGTTTTGATGCCCAGATCTTTGCGCACGGGCGCTACGTTTTTCATTGCCGGATGGAACAGCGGGGCATGCAAAAAGCAAATATTGGCGCGATCAAGCTGCCGCCTGAGTTCATCAAAATCGCTGGTGAATCTGAACCCGAAATACTCGAGAATGTTGGACGACCCGCACACCGAAGACACCCCGTAATTGCCATGCTTGGCCACGGGCTGGCCTGCCGCTGCCACAATAAAGGCAGTAAGCGTAGATATGTTGAATGTATTTTTGCCATCTCCGCCAGTGCCACATACATCCATAACCGGCCGATCGAACCGAACAGGAATACACAATTCAAGCATGGCCTCACGGAAGCCCGCAAGCTCTTCTACCGTAACGGGCCGCATCAGATAAACCGTAAGAACCGATGCCACCTGGGCTACATTATGCCTGCCCGATGCCAGCTCCATCAGCACCTGGCGTGATTCTTCACGCGCAAGCGGCTGATGCGTAAGCAGGTTATTAAGTATCTCTTTCATTGCATCTGCATTTTAATTGTGCAGCCAGTTTTGCATGATTTTAAAACCTTCGGGTGTCATCACCGATTCGGGGTGAAACTGCAATCCCCGCACATCGTATTGCACATGGCGAATACCAAGTATAAGTCCCCCTTCACCCGATGCCGTTACCCGAAGTTCGGAGGGAAGACTAGGCGGATAAATTGCCCATGAATGATAGTGGCATACCTGAAAGGCTGCCGGAATGTTCCGGAACAACAGCTCATCGGGATCATCCACAAATGCAGTGGAGGTAACGCCATGCCTTACTTCTTTCAGGTTATAAAGCGATGCGCCAAACACTTCGGCTATACCCTGATGGCCCAGGCAAATACCCAGAATGCTTTTCGTGGATGCATAGGTGCGAATAACATCCTTCATAATACCTGCCTCATCGGGAATGCCCGGACCGGGTGATAATAAAATTTTATCGTAACCACCTGCTTTCTCCAGGCTTATCTTATCGTTGCGGAACACATCGGGCTCATGCCCTGCCTCGCGCAGCAGATGCACCAGATTGTAGGTAAATGAATCGTAGTTATCGAGTACCAGTATTTTCATATTTCAACCAATTATTTCTGCCAGTTCAATTGCCTTGCGTAAGGCAGCCAGCTTGTTATTAACCTCCTGCAGCTCACTCTCCGGATTACTTTTAGCCACAATGCCAGCACCAGCCTGATAAATCAGGGTGTTACCCATGCTCAAAAATGAGCGGATAAGGATGGCCAGATTTACCGAGCCATCAAATCCAAAATAGCCAATAGCCCCGCCATAATAACTCCGGCTTATGTTCTCCAACTCATTAATCAGTGTAATGGCCCTGTGCCTGGGTGCACCCGATAAAGTACCGGCAGGAAAAGTTGCACCGGCAACCTGTACCGGATCGAAGCCTTCGGGGAGCTTGCCGGTAACTTTGGAAACAAGATGAATAACATGTGAGTAGAACTGAATTTCCTTAAACACCTCAACCTTCACTCCGGATGCATAGCGACTAAGGTCGTTGCGTGCCAAATCAACCAGCATATTATGTTCGGCGTTTTCTTTGATATCAGCAGCAAGTTTGCGTGCCAGCTCGGCATCGCGGTTGTCGTCTCCGGTCCTGCGAAAGGTGCCGGCTATCGGAAATACCCGTACTTCCCTGCCGCGCACCTGAACCTGAGCCTCTGGTGAAGAACCGAATATGCGGAAATTGCCGTAATCGAAATAAAACAAATAAGGCGATGGGTTGATGGAACGCAACGACCGGTACACATTGAACTCATCTCCACGAAAGCCGGTTTCAAATCTGCGCGACAACACCAACTGAAACACGTTGCCGCGCTGACAATGACGGATGGCCTGGTGCACACGTTGCAGAAATTCGTCATCGGTAAAGTTGGACGTTTCACCATTGGTTCGGGAAAATGAATAAAGCGGATAGCGCCCATGAAAGATAAGTCGTTCGAGGTGCAGCATGGATGAGTTATCGGTAGCACCTTCACATTGCAGCCCCACCAACTGGATTTCATTAAAAAAATGGTCAATAACAATTATATATCGGTAAACCGAAAACTGCATTTCAGGGATAAGGTTTCTGTAATCAGAAACAGCAACTTCTTCAAAAAAACGCACAGCGTTATAGGACATATAACCAAACATGCCTGCCGATGAAGGAATGCTGCCTTCAAAGACAAACGATTTGCGGAAAGATTCCAGTAAACCGGGAACTTCAGCAGGACATGAAATAAGATAACGGCTTTTGGTTTTATCCGGCCAGTCCACCACTGCTTCATCTTTCTTCACCTGAAAGGTGGCCATCGGATCGCAGCATATCAGCGACAGACTGTTTTCCTGCCCGTGATAGTCGGAACTTTCCAGCAACAATGTTCCGGCAAATACATCGCGCAGGCGCAGGTACACCGAAACGGGCGTTACCGTATCGGCCAGTAGTTTTTTAGTCTGAGTTGTCAGCGTAAATTTTTTCATATTACAAAGCCGTTAAAAACACGAGAGCCCGCTGTGAACAGCGGGCTCCCGGCCAGTTTATTAAACAATACGGCTGTTCACATATCAGATTCCTGTATGTGCCACCACCATGCCATATTGTTCACCAAAAAATTCATCTATTGCTCTGTTTGTTCTGTTTTCTTACGGGCTACCTTACGAACCTTCGGTGCTACCTCTGCTTGCTCGGTAACAACAGCAGCTTTTTTAACTGACTGCGTACGTTTGAGCCTGGCCTTGATGGCCTTGCGGCTGCGGGAAACACCGTATGTGCCCTTCCACAACTTACCGCGCTTCGATTTCTTATCTCCTTTACCCATACCGGAAATTTTCCGGCAAGTATACCAACTAAAACCAAATTTCAAAATACACCGACCGTTTTACCAGAAAATTTCTTATAACTTACCGGCCGCAAAGTTGTTTATCTGGTGGTATGGCAAGTGCTCGCCCCGAACTAATAGAAGCCCTGTATGCAACGGCCCGCATGCTGGAAAAGGCCAACGATTACCAGTGGGGGCACATGGGCGCCTGCAACTGCGGTTTCCTGGCCCGGCAGGTAACTACCCGGTCGCGCGAAGAAATTCATAACCGTGCCATGTTGCGGTGTGGCGACTGGTCGGAACAACTTAACGATTACTGCCCCGACAGTGGCCTGCCCATGGACGAACTGATTGACTTGCTGATTTCTTTCGGGTTTTCCCTGGCTGACCTTAAACATCTTGAACGCCTTTCGGACGAAAAGGTGCTTGCCCGCCTGCCAGGTGGCAAACGCCATCTGTACTACAATGTGAAGGATGACGTCATGCTGTACCTTCGTACATGGGCATCGATGTTGGAAGACGAGTGGCTTCAAAAAACCACATTGCCGCTTGTTGAAGAAACAAGTATTGCATTTCCGTAAATCGGCTGCGCTCTACACCCACTGCCGCATGGCAATTCTCGCGGTTCCAACCACACCGGTACTACACACTGCTTGTGGCCTCAGTCGGGCGAAGCCAGTACGAACAAATAGCAATCTTTCAACTGATTATTCTGGTTGACGAAGGCAAAATAAGCAGGCTTTAATCCCTCACATTTCCATCCGCACTTTTCAAGAACCCGTACCGAGGCTTTGTTGTCAGCATCTACCAACGTCCACACACGGGTTAAACCTTTCATGTTCAATAACACATTACCCAATGCCTTGCATGCTTCGGTTGCCAGGCCGCTGCCCCACAGGGCCGGGCTTATAATATAACCTACCTGCACTTCGCTGCCCTTTAACACCGCTCCTATGCTTCCGGCAAGACGGGCGCTTCCTTTTACTCTTATAGCGTAGGCAAAATCTGTTCCTGCGTTCCACGCGCCAACTGCATACCGCAGATATTGTCGTGTATCGGCAATGCGCCGGTGCGTGGGCCAGGAAACATAACGCGTTGCCTCGGGCTTGGATGCATAGGCATAAAAGATTTCTTCAGCATCTTCGTACCTTAGCCGGCGTAAATACAGCCTGGTGGTTTCAATAAGCGGCGGAAAAGCCAAATGCTTTGTCATGAGCAAATATTCCAATATCGTTCACCGGTATTTCCGGAAAACTTTTCCGGACGGTCTGGTGATTTACGTAAAGGTAAACCCTTTTCACCTTACCGGTATTGAGCTAACCCGCTTCCCCAATGGCACACAGGAAATCCGCGAGCTGGAATTTGATGAAGCGATATTTGATGACCTGGAGGCAGACGAATTTGAAGAATGCAACGCGCTGGAATTTAACCTGTATTATTCCGGACTGGCCTGACGGGTTCTTACCTGAAAGTTATTACTTTTGCAACCCGGCAAGCCGGCACGACCAGCTCCTGCTGAACTCCCCCAGGACCGGAAGGTAGCAAGGGTAGGCGGTTGTAGCGGTGCGATGCACGGTTTGCCGTTTTTATTTTATCCCCTACCGCTCAATCCTTATTTTTGTCCTGCAACCACCAAGCTTATGAAATTCTTTATCGACACCGCCAATCTGAATGAAATACGCGAAGCCTACGATCTGGGAGTGCTCGATGGCGTAACCACCAACCCATCGCTCATGGCCAAAGAAGGCATCAAAGGGGATGAAAACATCCGCGCACATTACAAAGCCATTTGCAACATCGTAGATGACAATGTGAGTGCCGAAGTGATAGCTACTGATCTGGATGGTATTTTGAAAGAAGGACGCGAACTGGCAAAAATTGACGACAAGATAGTGGTGAAAGTGCCGATGATTAAAGATGGCGTGAAGGCATTAAAAAAGTTTTCGGCCGAAGGCATACGCACCAACTGCACATTGGTGTTTACAGCCGGTCAGGCTATTCTGGCTGCGAAAGCAGGGGCCAGCTTCGTATCACCTTTTATCGGACGCCTGGATGACGTGTCTCAGGACGGGCTCGAGCTCATTGCTCAAATCCGGCACATCTACGACAACTACGGCTTTGAAACCGAAATACTGGCCGCCTCCATCCGCCATGTGATGCACCTGATTAAATGCGCGGAAATAGGTGCCGATGTAGCTACCTGCCCCCTGTCGGTTATAACCGGACTGCTGAAACATCCTCTGACGGACATTGGCCTGGAAAAATTTTTATCAGATCATCGTAAACTCAATGGTTGAACTATCATAAACTATGTTTTCCACCGATCCCGTTATTCGCGTAAAGGATGCCCACATTTTTCAGGATAACCATACTGTTTTGGCCAATCTAAATTTTGAAATTGAAAAAGGTGAATTCGTATTTCTGGTGGGTCGCACGGGTTCGGGTAAATCATCTTTACTGAAAACCATTTATGCCGACCTCCCGCTGCGGCTCGGCGATATGGAAGTGGCAGGTTTCAGCATCCGCGGCATACGCTCATCACAGGTACCCATGTTGCGCCGAAAACTGGGTATAATCTTTCAGGACTTTCAGTTATTTCAGGATCGCACCGTGGCCGATAATCTGGAATTTGTGATGCGCGCCACCGGCTGGAGGGATAACACCCGAATTAAGGCGCGCATTGCCGAAGTGCTGATGCAGGTAGGATTAGGTTCCGTTGAAAAGAAAATGCCCCACCAGCTTTCAGGCGGAGAGCAGCAACGCGTGGTTATAGCCCGTGCCATGATTAATGAACCCGTTATCCTGCTGGCCGATGAGCCCACCGGTAACCTCGACCCCGAAGTTTCGTTCGGTATCCTGAAACTCTTTCAGCAAATTAACAAAAGCGGTACAGCCGTGTTGATGGCTACCCATGATTATTCGCTTATCAAAAAGTTTCCTGCGCGAATTCTGAAATGTGAGAATGGTTCCCTGCAGGACTCCAAACACCAAACCATTGAGCTGAGTAGTGCCCATTGAAATCACGAAACCGGCTCCAGGCCCTTTTCGCGAGCCTTCTCCAGCAGAAAAGCCAGTGCCTCATCCCTGTCGTTTCGTATGCGCCCCTCCAGAATGGCCTCCTTTATCATTTCTTTCAGCTCACCGATAACCGGCCCGGGTTTGAGGTTAAACATCCGGATGATTTCATCTCCACTAACCGGCGGCTGAAAATTCCGTATGCGGTCCTTCTCTTCTACTTCAGCCATCTTGCGCTCTACCGCTTCGAAATTCCTCAGAAACCTTGTTACTTTTTCTTTGTTTTTGGATGTAATGTCGGCCCGGCAAAGTGTCATCAGGGCGTCAATATCATCACCGGCTTCAAACAACAAACGCCTGATGGCCGAATCGGTAACCTCCTTGACCAGGGCTATAGGCCGCAGGTGCAGGCGTACCAGCTTTTGCACGAATTTCATTTCTTCGCCCATAGGCAGTTTCAGCCTCCGGAAAATGCCCGGCACCATACGCGCCCCTCGGTCTTCATGTCCATGAAAAGTCCAGCCTTGCTTCTTGTCATAACGCTTGGTTTGCGGCTTGGCAATATCGTGGAGGATGGCGGCCCAACGCAGCCATAAATTATCCGACATCTTTGCAACGTTATCCAGTACCTGCAGGGTGTGGAAGAAGTTGTCCTTGTGCGCATTGCCATCTACATACTCTACACCATGCAACAAGACCATCTCGGGAAAAAACTGCTTGAGCAGGCCACTGTGAAAAAGCAGTTTAAATCCGTATGAAGGCACCGGACTGAGTATGATTTTATTCAGCTCATCGGTAATGCGCTCCTGCGAAACTATTTTCAGGCGTTCGGCCATCCGGATGATAGCATCAAAAGTATCAGGATCTATATCAAAAGAGAGCTGAGTAGCAAAACGCACAGCCCGCATCATGCGCAGCGGGTCATCGGAAAAAGTAATGGCGGGGTCGGCAGGCGTTCGAATAACTTTTTTCTGAATATCGCCCAAACCGTTGAATGGATCGATCAGTTCACCAAAGCCTTTTTCATTGATCCGGATGGCCATGGCGTTGATGGTAAAATCTCTGCGCCACTGGTCGTCTTCCAGCGTACCGTCTTCCACAATGGGTTTGCGCGATTCACTTCGGTATGACTCTTTTCTCGCTCCGACAAATTCAAACTGATAATCCTGCCAAGCAATATGGGCTGTACCAAAGTTTTTGAACACCGTTACGTGAACATCAGGGCCCAGCACCGTAGCAACAGCCTTGGCCAGTTCTATACCACTGCCCACACAAACAAAGTCAATGTCTTTGCAGGGACGATTCATGACCAGATCGCGCACCCAGCCTCCAACCACATATGCCTCAACCCCCAGGCGGTCGGCCTGCTCTCCAATTAGTTTAAAAAATGGTAGTGTAAGTTTGTCTGATAAATTCATGAACCCTTTAAAAGGGCCCAAAGTTACGCAAATGGTGTGATTCACTCAGTTCCAGAAACCTTCTTTGCTGTTGAAGGTAGGGCACGGTATAAGGCGATATTTCTTTTTCACCGACCGCTGTACCGGTTTGGCAGAAAACTCATAGACCAGCGATATCTCATGCGAACCTCCTGAGGTGGTCTGCATTTCGTTTACAGTAAAATCATAGCTATAACCAATGGTGAGATTCTTCATATACAAACCCAGCTGAATGATAGCGGCATCTTGCGCAATGCTGTTTACGACTGTCTTTTCCCAAGGCTTTCCGCGATACCATATGCCCACCGATACCGGATCGATGTGGTAATTTATCCCCATGTCCATTTGGGTAAAGCTTTTCCCCTGCCAGCGGAACATAACAGATGGGGTGAGGTAGGAAATCCGGTAAGTGCTCGGGTTGAGTCCCCCTTCCGAGAGGTTAATGCGCATGCCCAGGTGAACATTACCCTTCATGGGCAGGCGGCTGACATCTCCCAAAACAGAAAGATTGGGCTGATTCATGTGCGACAGAGCCATGCCAAGCCACATTTTTCGGGTATAAAGCAACATACCACCACCCACATCAAAATAAGACTGCCTCCCGATTCGGTCCTGATCCGGATCGATGGAATAGTACTGCCCGTCCCGCTCAAACTCCAGCCCGTCACCCAACCTGATGCGCGTGCGATCAATGCCATTGGTGCCATACCCGAAATACAGGCCGGGCGAAAAAACAAGATTCTCGGTTAGCTTAACCTTGTAGGAATACAGGAAATTAGCTGTTGTTGTGCGCCATCCGGCAGAACCCATCTTATCGGTGGTAAGCAACACACCAAAACCACTGCGCAGTTCCTCTACAAAAATATCGTACGATGCTGCATACGTAACAAAAGCCTGCGGCAGGTTGGGCCATTGCACACGGTGATTAAACACTGCCCGCTGTTGGGGGGTTATGCCTGTAAATCCCGGATTGAGGTACAAGGGCGCCTGATAGTATTGCGAGAATTGTATATCCTGGGCAGCAACCATACTCGCCACCAGCACGAGCAGATAGGGAAAAATGCTATGAATGCGGGTCAACGGCATTTGCTAAACTATCGAATTAGTGTTACATCTCCAATTTTGGTAATCTGCTGGCCATCGGAGAGGCGCAGCACCAGCCTGTACACATACACACCGGCAGGCAGCAACCTGTTGTTGCGGTCGTAACCATCCCAGCCCCGAATGGGGACCGGTGCACCCGGTTCATTCCGGCTTTCAAAAATCAGGTTACCCCACCTGTCAAATATCTGCATCAGGAATGTACCCGGCTCATTTACATTGATACCGCGTACCAATGGCAAAAAGACATCGTTCACAGCCGCACCTGAAGAAGGCACACCACCATTCGGGCCGGTGGGATCCGGTGTAAAGGCGTTGGGTATCTTTACAAGCCCACCTTCACGTGCAATGATTTGTTGGGTTACGGTATCCGTACATACCACGTTGCCGCGCACCTCGCGCATTACCATACGTATGGTGTAGATGCCTTCAACGGCGTAGCGATAAGTAGGATCCGGCTGGCCATGGTTTTGCTTAATGATGTCGTTGTTATCCCCAAAATTCCACCAGTAGTTCACTGAGTCGGCCGGAGGTGCAGTAGGCGTACTGAAGTTAAAGGTTACCAGCTCGGTATCCGGAACAAACAAGGTAGTAGGCCGTGCCTGGAAGGAAGCCAGCGGCAGGCTGTACACCCGTACCGGAAATACGCCGGGCATGGAGTTGGGGCCGGTACCTGAATTATCGGCAAATGCCACCTGACCGGTTAAAGAATTTCGCGTGGTTTGGAAAATGGTATACTCACCGGCGTTGACGATATCGAACACCGGCAGTGGTATGGTGGAAGTACCCACGGTACGACCGTTCTGATCGACCACACGCCACTCAAATTCATCACCGGTGGCCGTATTCGAAGTAATCCGGATTTGTGTAGGGAAACAGGCGCTGGCTGGCTCAAAAGTAAACCCTGCCACCAGCGGAGGAAGCATGATGTCGATGGTCTCCTCATATATGCTGACACAGGTTACCCCATTCGACTGTGCCACAAGGTTTGTAGCAGTAAGCCGCACCGTCTTCGAACCGGGTGAAGAGTAATTGACCGTAAACGGACCCACACCGGAGGCAGTGTTGGGCGAAGCCGCAAGGCCAAACTCCCAGTCGTAACTGAAGTCGGCCGGATCAATGGGCACCGAGGTGTTGGTGTAGGTAACTGTAGCATTTCCACCCATGAACAGGGGTACCGTGCCCTCATCAAACGAAGCCACAATTCTGCGATACACCGTTATCGGTATGGTTTGCGAAGCCGAGCAGTTGGCGTTGCTTACGGTGTACACAATATTGTATACATCGGGGTTGTTGGGACCTGTATTGGTTATGGTAAAGCTCTGATTGGTCGCAGCTACAAAATTTCGGGTTTCTATTACTGCATTATCCGAGGTACGGATAACCTGCCACACATGCGAGGAGCCGCCCAGGGTTGGATTAACAATATTCACTGCATCATCGCTGCACATCTCCGTTTTATTCGGAAACACATTGATCAGAATATTCGGATAGATGGTAACGACCTGGTTGCTTTGCTTGGGGCCACACCCTACCACCGTATTCACAGCCTGAAGAATTACCGGGAAGTTGGTATTGGTTGATGTATTGAAGCTTACAAAATTGTGGGTAATAGTATTTGTTCCCGGAGGGAGGGAATTTGCCGCAATAACATCCTGATTGCCATCGCTCCATATCCAGGTGTATTCCACATCCGGATCTACCGTCCACTGGAAGGTAAAATCACTGCCGCTGCACTGAGCCGGAGGGCTGAGTATGGTGAAGTTAGGATTTATCTTAATTACCGGCACCGTGAGCGGTGGTGGCAGCACTGTAGCATAGCAGCCATTAAAGTCGCGCAACTCGGTTAAGGTATAGGTCTTGGTATCGGTATAATTCAGTACCGGAACCGGTGTGTTATCTGCACCTATGCGGTCATTGACAAATGTAGTCCCGTCATTGTAGTCAAAGAAGTAAGGAGCCTGCCCGTTGCTGAAGGTAAAGTTCAGGATGAAGAAATCACCTTCGCAAACCGGCGAATGTGACGGAGCAAGTGTAGCGGTAGGAATGCTGTTTACAGTTACCGACACAACGTTGCACACAAGTGTTTCACAACCTGAGGTGATCACACGTCTGTAATACGTCTTCGTAGTGAGCGATGCCGGCGGATCATAACTTGCCATGGTCGCACCCAGCACATCGGTAAAGTTTGTTCCATCGGTAGACTCCTGCCATTGATATACATAACCCCCTATACCGCCAAATGCCGGTGCCAGTTCAATAAACGGATTTGGATCATCCTGATTCAGGCAAATAGCCTGATCGAAACCAAGAATGCCTTCAAACAACGGCAGCGGATCGACCAATACCACCGGCAACGACTTCTTCACACAGCCGTTCACATCGGTTACGCTTACATCATAAACGCCTGAGATCAATCCGGTAAACACCCCTGAAAGCTGCCCGCTGGTATTCCCGGAAGAAGTGCTGTTGACAAACAGTTCATAACTATAGCCACCTGCCCCACCTGTTGTGGAGGTAACGGTTATTTCACCGTCACTCGCACCAAAGCAGCTGACATGATATCCATTGTAGTTGGAGGTGATGGCAATGCTGATGGATAGATCATTCGGCTGGGTAACCGTGATGGGCGTGGTGGTAAACAGACAGCCATTCACATCGCTTATCCGGACCCGGTAATTACCTGCTCTTAAACCAGTGAATACACCACTTACCTGTCCCGTTGTGTTGCCGGGGTTTTCGAGCAACGTAAACGTCAATGCACCTGTACCTCCTGTTGGTGTAACCGTTATCGCGCCATCGGTATAGTTGAAACAACTTACATTAAATCCGTTGTAGTTGCTGCTGGCAATACCGGTAGCGATGAGTGCAGCCGGCTCAGTAACATTAACAGGTGCGGTTACCACCGAACAACCATTGGCATCGGTTGCCGTAAAGGTATATCCAACACCAGGTTGTACACTGGTAAATACACCGGAGAACCGGCCCGTCTGATTGCTGAATGCAAACTGATCGAAGACGTACGTGGCTGCGCCTGTGCCACCTGACGAAGTGACTGTGATAATAGCATCGTTGGCACCGTTGCAACTGATTTGTGCTCCGTTGTAATTGCTGGTAACTGAAGCGCTTGCAGTAATGGGTGTTGGCTCGGTAACTGTGATGGGCGCGGTTGTGGCCTGACACAGGTTGATGTCGCGCACAACAAAGGTATAGGTTCCGGCCGGAATGCCTGTAAAAATACCGCTGGTCTGGCCCGTTGTGTTACCCGGTATTTCAACAAACTGATAAGTATAAGTGGGGGTGCCCCCCGTCTGGGTTACACGTATTGTCCCATCGCTGGCTCCGTTACAGCTTACATGTTGGCCATTGTAGTTGCTGGTGATGCTTACGGAAGGTACCAGGGGTGCCGGCTCATTAAGTGCAATGGTTGAAGTTCCGGTGGTGCAGCCATTGGCATCTGTAACGGTAGCTGAATAATTACCCGCCGGTAAACCTGTAAAGTTCACTGACGGATTACCCGATGCTACCGGACCACTGCTTAAAGTAAAGTTGTAACCAGCCACACCACCTCCGGCGGTTACCGTGATAATACCATCGCTGGCGCCATTACAGGTTATTGGCACGCCATTGTAATTACTGGTAACTGCAATGGACGCTGTTAAAGCTGGAGGAGGTGTAATGGTTATCGGGGCTGTTACGAAAAAGCAGTTATTTACATCGCGTATGGTAACGGTATAGGTTCCTGCTGCCAGTCCGGTGTATATTCCGGATGCATCACCGCTGGTATTGCTGGGCAGCTGATCCAGTTTAAAGGTATAGGTACCGGTTCCTCCGCCGGGTGTTATCTGAATAATACCATCTGATGCTCCCACACAGCTAATCTGCTGCCCGTTGTAGTTGCTCGTTACGGCACCGGTTCCGCTAACCGGTGCAGGCTGTGTTACAGTGACAGGCGCAGTTACCACAGTGCAATTCTTGGAGTCGCGGACAGTGAACGTATACCCCACTCCGGCCGGAACACCGGTGAACACCCCGGTAAACTGACCGGTAGTATTGGTAAACTCAAACTGATCAAATTTATATTGCAGCGTGCCCGTGCCTCCGGAAGCCGTAACAGTAATTACACCATCACTGACTCCGTTGCAACTTATCTGGGAACCGTTATAGTTGCTGGTAACGGCTGCCGATGCCGTAAGCAGGGGCGGCTGGCTAATCGTTATATTAATGTTTGCCGAACACAAGTTCAGGTCGCGCACCTGGAAAGTATAAGTGCCATCCGACAGGCCACTGAAGATTCCGGTTCCATTGGTAGGACCAGCGGGAACCATCTGCTGATAAGTATAGGCACCTGTTCCGCCAGAAGCACTGATGGTAATCTGACCATCGCTGCCGCCAAAGCAAGATATCGCGCCCGATACAAATCCGGAAGGAACGATGGGTGCCGGCTCATTTATATTGACAAGAGCTGATGTTGCCTGGCACCCCCCGCTATCGGTAACCCGGATTGAATAATTACCCGGACCAAGTCCTTCATATGATCCATCTGCATTGCCTGTGGTATTGAGTGGATCCTGAATCAACTCAAAAGTATACCCGCCATTTCCGCCATTCGCCACACCGGTAAGTTGCGCATCATTGGCCCCCGCACAACTGATTTTCGCACCATTGTAGTTGCTGGTTACCGAGGCAAAGATGGTTAAGACCGGAGGCTGGGTAACGGTAACTGTATTCGATACACGGGTACAGTTGTTGTCGTCCCGTACAGTAACGGTATAGTTACCAGCCGGAAGACCACTGAAAACCCCTGTTGTATTCACTGTTCCCGGAGGTTGATTGAGTGTAAACTGATAATTCGGCCCAACCAGTGTTCCACCACCGCCAGTCACAGTAATTACCCCATCACTATTGCCGTTGCACGTAACCGGTGAAGTAAGAACGGCAGAGGCTGTAACCGGTGAGGGTTCTGTTACGGTTATTGTTGATGTAGTAAACTGACAGTTGTTAACATCTTTGATCACAAACGTATAGGTGCCGGCCCTGAGCCCGGTATATATTCCTGATGCATCACCGGTTGTATTGCTGGGCAGTTCCAGCAGCTTAAAGGTATATCCGCCCGCACCTCCGGAAGGCGTTACCTGTATCACACCATCGGCAGCTGCATTGCAGCTTACATGCTGGCCGTTGTAATTGGAAGTAACTGCTGCTGACCCGGTTAATGCCGGAGGATCGGACAAGGTTACAGGCGAAGCCGTATTTGTGCAGCCCTTGGCATCGCGCACGATAACAACATAGGGACTACCTGAAGCCGATAAACCATTGAAAATCGGGCTGTTGAAAAATGTCGTACCTCCGTCAATGCTGAACTGATATGGACTTGTGCCATTAGCTGCCGAGGCTGTGATCTGTCCATCCGCAGCACCGGCACATGACACATTGAATCCGTTATAGTTGGAGGTAACGCTTGTCGTTACCGAAGGACGAGGATTGATGGTAAACTGAACCGTAGCAACTTTGGTACACTGGCCATTATCCACATTTGCATACACGGGAACACCATTGGTAAGCGTATAGGCTGTTGGTGTACCAATGGGCGTGGTCAGCGCCAGGTCTTCAAACCAACTGAACGTAACGCCCCCTCCGCTGTTGATGGATGTTTGCAGCGTGGTAAGGTCAATGAAAAATGTATTGCCTCCGGGGCTGTCAGAACATACCGTCTGAAGCACATTGTTTGCCGTAGGTGCCGGATCAACGGTAATTACCACATCGACAGGGTCACTCGGACAGCCTCCCAGGGCTGCCGGGCCTGTGGCATACACTTCATACGTTACGGTACCGGGAGTTGTGCCATTATTTACAAGCACATTGTTGATAGTGGAGCCGCTGCCGTTATTGGCACCTGTAATCAGGCCGGAAACACTTTTTACTATCCAGGTAAATGTGCTTCCGGATATGGATGAAGTGAATGTAATGGTCGGCGAGTTGCCGCTGCATATCGTCTCACTGGTAGGCGAAGTGATCACAGGCTGAGGATTCACGGTAACCTGTACCGGCAATGGCGGATCTCCGATACAGCCGGTGACTGAATTGATCGGCCGCACCAGGTATTCCACTACCACAGGGGCCCCAGTAAGGTTTTCCCAGCGGTCATCCAGCAACACCGAGGGCGGAAAAATACCCGTTGTCGGATTGCCTGCTACGGCAGTAAGACCATTCGTATTAATCGCGGTAATTTCATACTGGTCAGCCACCACACTACCTGGCGCTACTGTCAACACAATGGAAACATCTTCTGTTTTGCTGCATATCACATCGTTGAGGTTAGGTGCCAGCACGGGCTCCGGCCGGACCGTAAGATTTACCAGACCGGCTGATCCGGTACAACCAAATGAGCTCACGGGCACCACGGTGTATTGCACGGTTAAATTACCGCCTGTTTGGTTGGTAAAGGTGTCGTTGAATATTTCTCCGGCTAAAGCACCTGTAACTGTGGGGCGGGATGGTGGCGAAAGCCCCGGGGGCACCGTAACATTGGTAATATTAAATGTGGCTGCTCCGGTTCCGCTCAATGTGATGCCGGCAATGTTGTCGCTGCACACGGTGTTAGACAAAGGATCCAGCGTTGGACGTGGATTAATAGCTACAGCATGATCGTCCGGATTACCAGCACACCCGGTGGTGGTCGTAGGCGTTACGGTGATCAGACCAGGCGTTGTGCCAAAGTTTACCGTGATTTGGAACGTGCCCTGCCCTGCAATGATGGACGACCCGGAAGGCACAGTCCATGAATAAGTGGTATTGGCAAGATTCGCCACACTGTAAACAACCCCGGTTTCATTTTCACAAACCGCACTGGGACCTGAAATGTCAATGGGAGGTGGACTGCCCTCCACAGTAATGTTCAACACATTGGGAAGGCCCTGACAGCCCTTGGCTGAAGTCTCTATAAACGATATATCCTGACCCGGATTAACGACTACCGGAAAGGCAAGCAATACAAAAAAGTCATTGGTTCCGCCTCCTGCAAAAAGATCAAACGGAGGGTCCGGAATACTCCAGGTATAAGTTGCACCGGAATTGATCGTGGTAACCTGGTACAGGTTAATGGCACTCGGATCAGCGCATACATTGGAAGGACCAATGATCGGATTAGGGCCCGGCCGCGGATTGAGGGTAATCTGAACCTGCGCTACATTGGTACATCCCTTTACATCTGTAACCCGCGCAAAGAACGAAGTGCCGCTGTTGGCCGTAACATTGGTAGGATCAGGAACAGGGGTTGTTGTACCTGCATCCAGGAACCAACTTACCATGTTGGCTGCCACATTATTTTTTACAGCGTTGTTGAAGGTGGTTAAGTTTATGCCCGAACGTGTATTACTGCCCACCGGCAGGTCTTCGCAAAATTCCGGATTCTGGTTGATGGCAGCCGGGCGTGTATTAACCACTATGGTTACTGTGCCATCGGTTGTGCAGCCGGGCGACACATCGGTACGGGTAACCCTGGTATAAACAATCTCACCGTTCGCCAATGAAGCCGATGGAGGAAATGGCGTGGTACGAGCAGCGTCTGTAAAGAACTGAACCGTGCGCCCGGTTGAGCCGGGAATGCCCGTGATGGCATCATTCAGCGAGGAAAGAAACGCAAGTGTAACCGTGGCTGTCCCCAGGCCAGGTGCATCTTCGCAGAACTCCGGACTCTGGTTGTTGTTCACCGGACTGGCATGGCGTGTTATAACAACCTGATCATTTGACGAACTGCAAACATTGAGCGCACTCCTCACCGTCCAGGTCAGTGTGTGCGTGCCTACCGGAATATTGATGACCGGTGATGCAGGGTTGGTTACATCCACAATAGTGGGCAATGATGCACCCGTACCAGTTACAAAAATGTTATCGAAGCGGTGAAACTTGGTGTTGCCGTCATGAGATATGCGCACCACAATTTCAAGGGTAGAGCCTGTAAGACCTGTTACCGAGAAATTGCTAAAAGCACCATCCACGGTACTGTTGCCCACAATTTGCCCGATAAGTACTTCAGGCCCACCGTTAATCCGATAAAATGCCCGAATATATTCCGAGGCGAGCATGGGACCCTGCTCGGCAAGTTGAATAGATATAGTTACGTTAGGCTGAGCAGAAATGTTGATGGTAGGAGAGCGCCAAACCACTTCTGCATTCACATCCCTGCCTTCCATCACGCCATTCTCGACCCGAAGGTAATCGTCTGAGGCAAGAAATGTGTTGGCATTGGGGGTTGTAATAGTCCAGCCATCCGGATGGGTAAATAGAGTAGAATGCGGGTTGGGACCCGAAAGGCCTGTTCCATTCGGATAAGAGAATGTCTGATAATACAGCGCTGTTCCGATGCTCCAGGTACCACTCCCACCGTTGTCAGCAGGTGTGGCCCCCAGCGTGGCTGTGGCATCACAGGTAAAAATATCCGTTCCTGCGTTGGCGGCTGACGGAAGCCGGTCAAAAGTAATAACCACCGGATCATTCACTGCAACACACGCACCAACCGGATCATTGGTCACGATCCGCAACGTAACCGAGCCTGCCGTAAAGTCGGCCGCTGAAGGCTGGTAGGTATCTGTTACCGGGTTGGTGTTATCAAACACACCTACGGCTCCGCCACTTGAAGAAAAGACACCTGACCCGGAAACCACTTCCCATCTGGCCTGAGAAGCCCCTCCACCAAAGCTGCCTGACAGATTAACAAAAAATGGCGCAGTAGGCGGATTGTTTAAACAATGGATAAAATCAGCAGGAGCGGTTACGGTGGGCGGGTCGCGGAAAATAATGTCCACAAAATCATCTGAAGGCAGACAGGTACCTGACGTTAGTCGCCAGCGGTAGGTATAGGTTCCCGGCACTGTTACCGTAACGGTTGCATTGCGCGTATTGGCATTGGGTGAGAAAGTGGAGGTACCGGGCCCGGAAACCTGCGTCCAGGTGCCGGTTGCGTATAGCGGGTCGTTTCCGTTTAATGAGGTGCTTAAACCGCAAACATCCTGATCAGTTCCGGCATTGGAGGGAGGTGGTAAAGTCCCGAAATCAATTACCACGTCATCAAAAGAGTTGCAGGCACCGTTTACTACCGTCCAGCGGAATGTGTAAATGCCGTTGGCCGATACCGTTACGGTGGCATTCGGGGTGTTGGCATTGGGGCTGAAGCTTGCTGAACCGGGGCCGCTGACCAGGGTCCAGGTGCCTGTACCCGGAGAAGGATTGCTGCCCGATAAAGTTGTGCTCAGCGGAGGCGCCGGAAAGCACAGTGCCTGATCGGTGCCCGCATTGGCTGGTGGAGGATTTACAAACACGTTTATAGTTGTTGTTGTGCTGTTTTGAGGTGCGCATGGGCCATTAGCCACAACAGCTCTATAGACGTAACTGCCTGGTGGCAAAATACCGGGATCAAATGAAGTCACCGACCCTACACCAGCATCAACAAAGCCTGTCCCGTTTACATTTACCTCCCATCGTAATACTGTACCTCGATGACCAGACAACGAAATATTACCTGCATCGGTCCCCTCGCAATAATTCGCACCACCAGAGGCTGTACCACCAACAGATGGACCAAAAATCGTTACCGTTCGCTGAGAGGCAGAAGTCGGACACCTTCCACCCACCGTGGCATTAGTAGTAAATTGAGTAACAACATTAAGCGTGCGCGTTGTGGTTGTAAAAGAGCCCCCAATATTAAAGTCAGCTGTAATATTCTGTGTGTTACTTGGAGGATCAACGGTTGCACCAGCACCACCAGTAAAAAACCATGAATATTCAGTTGAACCACCAAAAGGTACTGTTGGAGGGGGAGTTGGCAAACTATATGGTACATTCAAAGAACCATCACACACATCCGAAGTCAAAGGACTGATTGTACCCGGCGGGCTTAAAGAAGACCTTCGAGTGATCGTAACCGGAATAGGATCGCTTAAACAATTGTTTGGAGGTACCGAGCCCGTTCGATGTCGTACGTAAACCGTATAGACACCTGCAGCCGACATAGCACCCAAGCCTCCTGCCCGGTTCTCTGGACGAAGAAACCTGCAATTGGTGCCATAAGAAGAAGCAATTGCATTAATATCGGCGGTTGCGTCAGCTAAGGTGTTATACCACTTTATTTCAGTACTTCCTGAAACACTGGCCGCAGTTACCTCAAAAAAAACTCCTGTGGGCGAGCCACAACTACCTCCTGACGCAAACGACTGGCTAAAGCAGTATTCCTTGTTAACTGCTACGGGCGAGGGGGGCTTAGCAATAATTTCTATATAATTTTCAACAGAAACCCTGTTCGCATCAGGTGACGCAGGATTATAAGGATTGCAAATATTCCAATAATCTAGTCTCACATAAAAGCGTTCACCCACTTCATGAAAAGTTGTGGAATTGGTGGTGATAAGTTGCATGTATGTCGTAAAAGTTGATGCAGTAACAGGCAGCGGTAATTCAATTACGCCATTAGCATCGGGTACTCCGACACCACCAGTGCCAGTTGGATAGTACCCGCCCGGATAAAGTAATGGCCCCTCATCTGCATTAGCCGTCACAGGAACCCCTCCCACTCTGATATCAGCAATATTGCCGGCCCCATAATTTGTACTCCCATATACAATTCGAATCCAACGCGCCTGATCGTTAGGAAGAGTTGGCTCAATGGCTGCCCTGCAGTTAAGATTTGTCTGATCAGAAAATTGCATATTAACATTTGAGCCCAGGCAAACCCTGTGAGAATTAGGAACAGCGGGTTGGAGGCTTAATGACCCAGAGTTTGCATTATCATTATCATAGGTTGCAAACAATGTTGTTGTGTTTAAAGATGGACAAAATGCCACACCATCATATCTTGGCGCAATGGTTGCATCCCAGCTACAATCACCTGGATTAGGGGCAGGATAATTATGCGTTGGTCGTTGAGTAATTATTATTGCCGGGTTGCCACCAGAAAAGCCCGCGTTATCAATAAAACTTGGATTGGGGTTTCCTATTAAATCGGATACATAAAATAAGTGGTTGCTGTTAGAAGCATCTCCCCATGTAATCGTAGTTCTGAAGTTATTTAGTACAAATAATGAGCTATTTCTAAAACGAAGACTCACTTTATACTGATATTGCCTAAAATTCATTACAACTGGTGAACATATATCAGGCGAAGTAAAATTACCCTGTTGAAAAAACTCTAATTCGCCACAAGTAAATGCATAGTTATTCTTTGATTGATAATTTGAGAATGAATTAATCTCCGGATTGCCCGAGGTTGCCGTTAGGGTATTGGAACCTGGTGCAGCAGCATTATAACTCACACGCACCACATCGCCGGGAATTACGAAAGGATATGCACCATGCGCGGGACTGGCATCGAAAGTTATATTAACTCTATTGCCTATAACATTAATTGAATTTAAAATAACAGAAATTCCATTCACCGTTATACTCCAACCATTTAGTGATGGAAGAGGTGAGGCTTGAATATTTTGATCAAAAAGGACAGAAACTACCCGCTGATTCAAGGTCTCATGACGCGGATCATTGGCGTTATTGATGGCATTACCTGCCTGTCCAAACAACTCCTGATAAGAAATAAAAATTAATGAAATAAATAATAAAGTACGCAGACTGGTGGCTAATCTTGGTGTTAAGTCAGACTTAGCGTTAAAGAGGTCTGTGTTCATCATTACTGTAAATCAAGTAAAACCTATACCATTTCATTCCAGCCAAAACCTGCAGACATGACATGAATTACCATTCTCTTTATACCGGGCTGCCTACCTCTGTAACCCCATTTACCGCCTTTATTCGTTTATTCCCCGCCTTATCCTACCTTTGCACCCCGTAACAACCCTTCATGACTACTGCAAAATACATTTTTGTTACGGGTGGCGTAACCTCCAGCCTCGGTAAAGGTATTATTTCGGCTTCACTGGGCAAACTCCTGCAGGCCCGCGGATTTAAGGTAACCATTCAGAAGTTTGACCCTTATATCAATATAGACCCCGGCACGCTAAACCCCTACGAGCACGGCGAATGCTACGTAACCGATGACGGTGCCGAGACCGACCTCGACCTGGGCCATTATGAGCGCTTCCTGAACGTGCCCACCTCCCAGGCCAACAACATCACCACCGGTCGTATTTACCATAATGTCATTACCAAAGAACGCCGGGGCGACTACCTGGGCAAAACCGTCCAGGTAATTCCCCACATTACCGATGAAATCAAGCGCAACATTTTTTTACTGGGCGAGAGCGGTGAGTATGACGTCATTATTACGGAAATAGGTGGTTCTGTGGGCGACATTGAATCGCTGCCCTTCATTGAAGCCGTGCGGCAGGTGAAGTGGGACATCGGATCCAACAATGCGCTTGTCATCCACCTGACCCTCATCCCCTACCTCAAAGCTGCCGGTGAGCTGAAAACCAAACCCACCCAACACTCCGTAAAGGAATTGCTCTCATCCGGGGTACAACCCGATATTCTTGTGTGCCGCACCGAAAGGCCCTTGCCCCTTGATATAAGAAAAAAGCTGGCGCTCTTCTGCAACGTTCATCTCAACTCGGTTATCGAAGCCATCGATGCTGAAACCATTTATGATGTGCCCATCCTGATGCGCAAGGAAAAGCTGGATGAACGCGTGCTCAGCAAGCTGAAAATGACTTCCAAATCCGAACCCGACCTGGACCATTGGATCGACTTTCTGGGTAAACTTAAAAATCCACTGGAAGAAGTAACCATCGGACTGGTTGGCAAATATGTTTCCCTGCCCGATGCCTATAAATCGATAGCCGAGGCATTTGTTCATGCAGGCGCCCAAAACGAATGCCGGGTACACATCAAATGGATTTCTTCTGAGGATATTGACCGCGAATCGGTTGACCGCGTATTAAAAGGTCTGCATGGCGTATTGGTAGCACCCGGCTTTGGCGAGCGCGGCATGGAAGGAAAAATCGAAGCCATTCGTTATGTGCGCGAAAACAAAATTCCTTTCTTCGGAATATGTCTGGGTATGCAGTGCGCGGTAATTGAATTTGCCCGGAATGTACTCGGACTGGAAGCCAGTTCTACTGAGCTCAACCCGAAGACCAAGCACCCGGTAATTGACCTGATGGAAGACCAGAAGAAAATAACCGACAAGGGCGGCACCATGCGCCTTGGCGCCTATACCTGTAAGTTGAAAAAAGGCAGCAAGGCTGCAGCCATTTATGGCGAGACCGTCATACGCGAACGCCACCGCCACCGGTACGAGTTTAACAATAAATATTTGGAAAAATTTGAAGAAGCCGGCATGCGGGCTGTTGGCATTAATCCGGATCTGAACCTGGTGGAGGTCATCGAACTGAAAGACCATCCCTGGTTTATTGGCGTACAGTATCATCCGGAATTGCGCAGCACCGTGATGAACCCCCACCCGCTTTTTACTAAGTTTGTGGCCGCTTCAATAGCTTATAAGAAATCATTAACCTGAAGAAGGAATGGACAGGAACCAGGCTATCGGGCTTACCTTAATGGCCCTTGTATTACTCATTTATTTCATTTGGTTTGCACCCCAGCCCGAACCGCTGCCACCGGTAGCCGACAGCCTCAGCACTCAACAGGCACCATCCGCTGCACAGCTGCCAACGGAAAAGCCATTAACCCCTGACTCGCTTCCTGATGAAGCAACCCGGCCGGCAGAAATTGACATCACAACCCGTGACCTGAAACTCACTTTTTCGACACGCGGTGGCACCATCCGCAGCCTTGAACTGCTTCACTACAAAACTTATCACCAGAAGCCGCTCAGGCTCATCGACCCCGACCGGCATGAATTTGAGCTGGTGGCCACCGTAAACGGCCAGCCGCTGAATCTTTACGCCCTGAACTTCCGTGCCGAACAGCACCTGAAAGGCGACACAACTATCCTTTCCTTCACGCGATCGGCCAACGACAGGTTTGTGCAGTTTATTTACACCATTCCCCCTGCCGGTTATGAAATTGGTTACCGTATCATCAATAAAAACTACCTGGATAACTCAACGGCAGAACTGCGCTGGAAGGGCAAGCTGGCACTTTTTGAGCGCGACCTGACCGACAGCCGCAATTTCACCACCATCGTTTACCGTCACAACGATGAGGTTGATGAATTATCGGCACGCAGTAGCACCGAACAGCAGACCCTTGCCGGAAATATTAACTGGGTATCAGTAAAACAGAAATTCTTTCTGAATGCCATCGTTTCGGAAAAAGGTTTTTCGCAGGCTGTTCTGCAAACCAGCGTACCTGAACAAGATACTTCAATTGTAAAGTATGGCAATTTTGCCGTGCAGATCCCCGCTGAGCAGATAGCCGAAGGCAAAGTGAACCTGAAATTTTACTTCGGCCCCAACGACTATCAGACCATCGGTAAAGTGGCACCTCAGTTTGCCAAAAATGTTTACCTGGGATGGCCACCTGTATACTGGATCAACAAATATGTAATCTTTCCGGTATTTCACTTCCTCACCAAAGTCTTCAGCAACTTCGGGCTTATCATCATCATACTCGTTATCCTGCTTCGCATCGTTCTGCTGCCCCTGTCCTATCGTTCCTACCTGAGCATGGCCAAAATGAAGGTGTTGAAGCCGGAACTGGATGAGATCAAAGAGAAATTTGGGGATGACATGACCAAAGTACAGCAGGAACAGCTCAAGTTATACCAGCAGGCCGGCGTAAATCCGCTCAGCGGCTGCATACCTATCCTGCTCCAGATGCCCATTCTGTTTGCCATGTTCTATCTCTTTCCCAACAGCATCGAGTTACGGCAACAGTCATTTTTATGGGCGGACGATCTTTCTACCTATGATTCGGTTATTAATCTTCCGTTCACCCTGCCGTTGTACGGCAACCATGTCAGCCTGTTTACTTTACTCATGACCCTGTCAACACTCATCATCACCTGGCAAAACAACCAGATTTCTTCCGTACAGGGCCCGATGAAATCCATGTCGTATATCATGCCGGTTGTCTTCATGGTTGTGCTCAACTCTTTCCCGGCAGGTCTGAGTTTTTACTACCTGATGTCGAACCTTGTTACCTTTGGCCAGCAGGCCATCATCCGGCGGTTTGTGGATGAAGCCAAAATCAAAAAGATTATGGACGAGCACCGCAAGGCCATGGCTGCCGGCAACGGCAAAAAATCAAAGTTTATGGCCAGGCTGGAAGAAGCCATGAAAGCCAGCGAAGAAGCGCGCAGACGAGCCGAAGAAGAGCGCAAAAAGCGGAAAAAGTGAAAGTTGCGTTGATGGAATGTGGATAAATACGTTCCACAACGTTCCACGCCCGGCAAGTCCATGTTCTATATTTGCAGTTCCTGTTTCAGGGAATTTAGTTAACTGCTTTTGCGCATGGGAAAAATTATCGCCATAGCCAACCAAAAGGGGGGCGTTGGAAAAACAACCACGGCCATCAACCTGGCAGCCAGCTTGGCCGTACTGGAGTACAAAACATTGCTGGTGGATGCTGACCCGCAGGCCAATTCCACTTCGGGACTGGGCATCAACCCGAAAAATGTAGAAGCCGGTATTTACGAATGCATGATGGATGGCGTGGCCCCGGCTGAGGCAATGGTGCAAAACGAAACCCTCAAATTCCTTTCCATACTGCCCAGCCACATCGACCTGGTGGGCGCGGAGGTGGAGATGGTGTCTATTGAACGAAGAGAAGAGCGCATGCGCGATGTGCTCGGTAAGCTGAAAAACGATTTTGAGTTCATCATCATTGATTGTTCTCCTTCGCTGGGTCTAATTACCATCAATGCCCTTACAGCTGCCGACTCGGTAATCATACCTGTTCAATGCGAGTATTTTGCTTTGGAGGGACTCGGAAAACTTCTGAATACAATAAAAATAATACAGACACGCCTCAACCCCAATCTTGAAATTGAAGGTATTCTGCTTACCTTATACGACTCGCGCACCAGCCTGGGCAACCAGGTGGTAGAAGAGGTGCGCACGCATTTTGGTAAAATGACCTTTAACACCATCATACCGCGCAATGTAAAGCTGAGCGAATCGCCCAGCTTTGGCGTGCCAGCCATCGTACACGATGCCGAAAGCAAAGGAGCCATCAGCTACCTGAACCTGGCCCATGAAATTCTGAACAAAAACGGTTTAGCAAAATGACCAAGAAAAAAGCATTAGGACGCGGCCTCAATGCGCTGCTCAGCGACAGCGCCACTGACGAACGCCTCGAAACCGACTTACCGGTAAGTCATCAGCAGCCTTCCGGCAATGTGCTCGAAATCCCCATTGAGCAGATAGAGGTAAACCCCTATCAGCCGCGTACCCATTTCGATGAAACTGCCCTGCAGGAACTGGCCGACTCCATCAAAGTGCACGGCATTATCCAGCCGATTACCGTTCGCAGGCTGGCCCCGCAGCAATATCAGCTTATCTCCGGCGAACGGAGACTTCAGGCATCAAAGCGCGCAGGCTTAAAAACCATCCCCGCTTACGTACGGACGGCCAACGACCAGCAGATGCTGGAGATGTCGCTCATTGAAAACATTCAGCGTGAAAACCTGAATGCCATTGAAATTGCGCTCAGCTACCAGCGTCTTATCAGCGAATGCAACCTCAAGCAGGAAGAGCTGGGCGAACGCGTAGGCAAAAACCGCGCAACGGTAACCAACTACCTGCGGCTGCTGAAGCTCCCACCCGACATCCAGATTGCCGTGCGCGACAACAAGCTATCTATGGGACATGCCCGGGCTATCATCAACGTAGAAAACCCGGCCGACCAACTTTATATTTTTAATAAAATCCTGAAAGAGGACTTGTCGGTGCGTAAAGTAGAAGAGCTGGTCCGCGAACTGCAGCGCGCGAAAACTGAAGAAGGCACCACCAAAACCACTGCTTCATCCGGATCTGTTTCGCGTGAACTGGCCCAACTCCAGTCGCGCCTGTCATCGCACTTTGGCACCCGTGTTGCTGTAAAAGGCGATGGAAAGAAAGGAGAAATACGCATTCCGTTCATGTCGATTGAAGACCTGAACCGCATACTCGATATTCTCCGGCTTCCGTAAGGGAAGTAAGTCATTCGCATGAACCGATGTTGTCTCACCCTCTTTTCGTTAGTCTGCCTTACCGCTCAGGTACTTGGGCAGGACCGCGATAATTATACATCTTCAGTGCCCGACACAGTTGACCTGAAAACCTATGCCGACCGGTATAATCCAAGAAGGGCATTACTTTACGCGGCTGTATTGCCCGGCCTCGGGCAGGTATACAACAAAAAATACTGGAAGCTGCCGCTGGTATATGGCGGCCTGGGCGCAACCGGCTACGCCCTGCGTTTTTACCAACAGGGTTATTCCAAATACCGGGGAGAACTTTTTGAAATCCTTCAGACCGGTGCATCGGTTAGCCGGAGTGGTTTTACCGAAACCCAGCTCCGCACGTTGATTGACCGCTACAGAAGAGAGCGCGACTTCATGGTTATTGTTATGGGAGGTGTTTATATCCTGCAGATGATTGATGCACATGTAGATGCCCACCTGAAAGAATTCGATTTAAACCCGCAACTGAAATTAAGCATCCGTCCGGTGGCGGAACAAAGTTTGATAACCGGAAGAACCGCCGGATTAGGTTTATTTTTAAGATTTTAAACCACTGCATAACCATGCAAATCGCGCTGATAGGATACGGAAAAATGGGTAAAGCCATTGAACAACTGGCCCTGCAGAAAGGACATGAGATCACCGCCCGCATCACATCCACGCCCATGCTCAAAAGTGCATCATTCGCGGCCGATGTGGCTATTGAATTTACCCGACCCGATGCCGCTTTTGAAAATGTTACCTGGTGTTTAAAAAAAGGACTGCCCGTAGTGTGCGGAACAACAGGATGGCTGAACCGGCTGGATGAGGTGAAGCAGCTCACCCTGGAAACGGGCGGCACTTTTTTTTACGCCTCCAACTTCAGCGTGGGGGTTAATCTCTTCTTCCGGCTGAATGCATTCCTGGCAAAACTGATGGACGCCCAACCGGAGTACCGCGTTGCGATCGAAGAAATTCATCATACGCAAAAGAAAGACGCACCCAGCGGAACTGCCATTACACTGGCCGGAGACATTATCCGTGCTGTCGGCCGGCTGAAAAAATGGACACAACAACCCGATCCATCGCCGGATGAGCTACCCATTATCTCGGTGCGCACAGGAACAGTTCCGGGTACACATGCGGTAAGTTATCGTTCGGCATTTGACACCATCACCATCCGACACGAGGCCCACACCCGCGAAGCCTTTGCCCGGGGTGCGCTGGCCGTGGCCGAGTGGCTGCCAGGCCGCAAGGGCGTACTGACCATGGACGATTTTCTCCAATTGTAGATAATCCTTTTATTTGCAGCGCTTTAAAACAACCAACCCGTGAGTGCATTTATCATCGCTTTTATCATCATCCGCCTGGGTGTAACCATTGCCTTCTGGAAACTTTTTGAAAAAGCCGGCATTGCTGCCTGGAAAGCAGTCATTCCTTTCTATTCCGAGTTCATCATCATGCGCGACCTGGTCGGTAAACCGCTTTACTGGTACATCTACCTGCTCATACCCGTTGTCAATGTGTTTGCTTATTATGTGCTCATCTTTGATGTGTTGCGTTGTTACGGAAAACAATCGGTGTGGGCCGAACTGGCCATCATCTTTTCCGGATTCTGGTATCTGGTGCCTTTCAGTTTAAATAAACAAACAAAATACCTGGGCAAGCTGAGCGAAGTGCCACGCATCCGAAAAACTGCACTGGCCGAATGGACGGAGGCCATTGTATTTGCGGTGGTGGCCGCCACACTCATCCGCTTCTTTGTCATGGAAGCCTACACCATACCTACCCCATCTATGGAAAACTCATTGCTGGTAGGCGATTTCCTGTTTGTAAGCAAGTTTCATTACGGCAGCCGCACCCCCAAAACGCCTCTGCAACTCCCGCTCACGCACCAGAAAATCTGGTTTACCAACCTTCCCTCCTACCTCGACTGGATTCAGCTGCCGCAATACCGCCTTCCCGGCCTTACCACCATTCAGCGAGGCGATGTGGTGGTTTTCAATATTCCCCCAAAGCGGCTTAACGATAACAAAGACTATCCGGTGGACCTGAAAACCAACTACATCAAACGCTGTGTAGCCATAGCAGGCGACACGCTGCTTATTCGGGATGGCAAGGTAATCGTAAACGAAAAACCTTTTCCCGATCATCCGCTCACGCAATGGGCTTACGAAGTGCTGGCCAGTGACGTGATCAACGAACGCAACCTGGCCAGGCTGGGACTGGGGCCGGAAGACTTTCACCTGGATGGCCGTCTCGATGCCAGCACCGTGCGTTACTTCATGTATATAACACCGGAAAAAGCAGCGGAAATTAAATCATTGCCGTATATTAAATCTGTTCAGCGCAAAGACTTTAAGGAAATATTTGGCATATTTCCTTTCTCCGAGTATTATGGCTTTGGATCCGGCTTTAAGAATACCCTGAACTGGAGCCTCGATAATTTCGGGCCGCTGTGGATACCCAAAAAAGGTGTAACCATTCCCATCAATGATTCAACACTCGCATTATACGGTTACACCATTACCCAATACGACCACAATCAAGACGCAGAAATAAAAGACAAAAAGTTGCTGATTGGCGGCAAAGAGGTAAGCGAATATACCTTCAAGCAAAACTATTACTTCATGATGGGCGACAACCGCCACAACTCGCTTGACTCCCGTTACTGGGGATTTGTTCCCGAAGACCACGTGGTGGGCAAGGCCTTTTTCATCTGGCTTTCCATCGATTCCAATCCGCGCAGCCTGATTCACAAAATCCGTTGGAGCCGGTTCTTTAAGATGATTGAGTAATAGGACGATACCGTTTCTATGTGTTAATGTGCCGGTGCGCGGCAGTGATAACTGAACTGATCATTGGCCAATTGAGCCGTTGCCGATAATCTATCCTTTTACCAGTCAATCTCCTCCATCCCTTTGCTTTTTAAATAGGCATTTGCTTTGCTGAAATGCCGGCATCCGAAAAAACCATTAGCTGCCGAATAAGGCGATGGGTGTGCAGCCTGCAATACCAGGTGGCGCTGCCGGTCAATGACCTGTCCTTTTTTCTGGGCATAGGCTCCCCACAGCATAAATACTACATTCATCTTTTCATCCGAAACTTTCCTGATGACGGCATCGGTAAACTCTTCCCATCCCTTATTTTGATGGGAGCCGGGCGAAGATGCACGCACGGTTAAGGTAGCATTGAGCAACAACACACCCTGTCGGGCCCACCGCTCGAGGTTGCCCGTAGGTGGCACAGGTTTTCCGAGGTCGGACTGAATTTCCTTGAAGATGTTAACCAGCGAGGGCGGCATTTTCACGTCATCATTCACGCTGAAACAAAGTCCGTTGGCTTGCCGAGGTCCGTGATACGGGTCCTGACCCAGTATAACTACCTTAACCTGCTCGAAAGGACAAACATCAAAAGCCCTGAAAATCTGCCTGCCGGGTGGATAAACCACGGCTGTCTGGTATTCCGATTTTACAAACTCGGTGAGTTGGTGAAAATAGGGCTTATCAAATTCTTCCTTCAGGCGGATTTTCCAGCTTTCCTCAATTTTTACGTCCATAACCGGCTTTGCCCGGAAATATAAACTTCACCGGGTTTTTGGCTGTTATCCAACATGAAAAAAAACTATTTTTGAAGCGCATGGTAACCCAAACCACCAAAGGAATTCGCGTCAGCGTGGAAACGGAATATCAGCCAGCCTATTCCAGTCCGTCGCAGCATCATTATGTGTTTACCTACCGCATCACCATCGAAAACCAGAGTGAGTTTACCATTCAGTTGCTGCGCAGGCACTGGCATGTACATGATGCCGGCTTTGCCAAGCGCGAAGTGGAAGGCGAAGGCGTAGTTGGTCAGCAGCCTGTACTGGAACCGGGACAATCGCATCAGTATGTATCGGGGTGCAACCTGAAGTCCGGTATCGGAAAAATGGAAGGCACCTATCTGATGGAGCGCATTGTGGATGGAACAAAATTTACCGTACATATCCCGCCCTTCTCGCTCGTTGCTCCTTTCCGACTTAACTAAGTGACAGGATTTCGCATACGAAGTTGGCTGAATTACTGGCTCGATGCCACGGATGAGCATTCGCTGCATTCGCCCTTTTTGTTTGACCTGTACACGCAGGTTATCAAGCCCCGGATTGGTTTGCTGCCGGAAGCAGAAGCCTTGCGCCAAACCCTGCTGAAAAACCGGAAAGAACTGATTTATGATGACCCCGGTGCAGGCTCGGCTGCGATTAAAAAAAAGCGGACCGTGGCTGAGCTCGCAAAAATAAGCACCACACCACCCAGGTATGCCGCCCTGTACGCACGGCTCGCAAACTGGGCCAACGCCAAATATGTTGTTGAACTGGGAACCTGCCTGGGGCTTACCACCCTGTACCTCGCCGGGCAAAGGCGCGAGGTAACCACCTTTGAGGGGGTGCCCCAGCTGGCCGACATGGCACAACTGCATTTTGAAAAGACCGGTGCTACCGGCATCCAAATCGTTCGCGGAAACATTGACAAAACCCTTCGCCCCACATTGGAAAACATGCCGCAGGTTGACTTTGCGCTGATTGATGCCAACCATCGTTACCAGCCGGTGCTGCATTATACGGACCTCCTGTTCAGAAAAATTCACAGCAACAGCGTAATTGTAGTGGACGACATTCATTGGAATGAAGAAATGGAAAAAGCATGGAACGAACTGCGCCAGCACCAATTGGTGTACTGTTCGGTCGATTTGTTCCGCTGCGGTCTGCTCTTCTTTAATCCATCAGTTTACCGGCAACACGTTGTGTTGCAGTTTTAAGCACTTGACTTAACTTGGCGAATCGCTATTTTTGAGGCTTAACAGTATCACCTATGAGCACGGAATCCACCAAACCGGCCGGGGGCGCCACGCCAAAGAAAAACAACAAGCACACCATTATTATTGCCTTGCTTTCCGTGCTGGTTATCATCCAGGTGATAAAAATCTATCTCGACTACCAGGAAAAATCCGAAATCCAGGCCCAGTTGAATACGACCGAAGAAGAACTGGCCGCCACCATGCAACGCATGGAAGAACTTAAAGTAGAGCTGGCCAAAAAAATTGAAGAAGTGGAGAAACTCGGTGGCGATGTAGCCGACCTGCAGAAAGCCAAAGCCGAAATTGAAGAGCAGCTTCGCAGACGCACCCAGGCATCGGGCAAACTGATAAAAGAACTGAAAGACAAAGTAGAGGGCTACGAATTGTTGCTGAAAAACAAAGACGAAGAGATTGAGCGCCTTAAAAATGTGAACAAGGCACTGATGAATGAAAACGTAACGCTAAAAACCGAAAAAAATCAGCTGGGCGATTCCATCAGCCGCCTGGCACAAAAGCGCGAAGAGCTGGCGAGTAAGGTTGCTTTAGCATCACGGCTTAAGGCCGAGAACCTGCGCATCGTAGCATTAAACGAGCGTGGCAAGGAACGCGAGCAGCCTTTCCGCGCACGCCAGATTGCCCAGCTGAAAATTGAATTTAACCTGGCCGAAAACAATGTGGCGCCCATTGAAGGCAAAAAGATTATGATACGCATTGTGGATGAGAACGGACAGGTGTTGTTTGACGTAACCCGCGGCTCAGGCACCTTCATTTACAACGGCCGGGAAGAATTTTACACCCAGGCCCAGGAAATTCTGTTTGACAACACCCGGCAAAAGCTCACTTACCTGTACGACAAGGGATCGGAGTATGCACCGGGCACCTACACGCTGGAAATCTATTGCGATGACTACCTGATGGGTTCCGGCAAGTTTGTAGTAAAATAAGAGCCCAGGTGGCCGGACCGGAAATCAGCGGAGGGTATTTAAAATTCCGGCCTTTTGTTCTACCTTTGCAGGCTCAAAACCTTTAAAAACGCGAAAAACGCATGAAAAACTACGAGACAGTATTCATTTTAAATCCCGTTTTGTCTGAAGATCAGATGAAGGATACTGTCGAAAAATTCGTGAAGGTGCTGAAAAATGCCAAAGCCAACATCATCAATGTTGAGCACTGGGGGCTGCGCAAGCTGGCCTACCCCATCCAGCGCAAATCCACCGGCTTTTACAACCTCATCGAGTTTTCGGCAGCTCCGGAAGTGGTCAACCTGCTCGAAACGGAATTCAGACGCGATGAGTCGGTAATGCGGTTCTTAACCGTTACCCTCGACAAGTACGCCCTGCAGTTCAACGAGCGCAGGCGGAAAGGCGAATTCAACAAGAAAGACAAGGAAACTAAAAAAACCACCCGTAAAACTGAGGAGGAGTTTGCCGAATGACCCTGATGAACGAACCCATTAAGCGGGCAGAACCCAAACCCAAATACTGCCGCTTTAAGAAAAACGGAATCAAGTACATTGATTACAAAGACCCCGATTTCCTGCTGAAGTTTATCAACGAGCAGGGTAAAATTCTGCCCCGCAGACTTACCGGTACCAGCTGGAAGTACCAGAAAAAAGTGGCACAGGCCATCAAACGTGCCCGCCACCTGGCGCTGTTGCCCTACACGGGCGATCAGTTGAAATAAAGCGCAACCTATTAAACTGACTGTGTTATGGAAGTAATACTGAAACAGGACGTACAGGGTCTTGGATACAAAAATGATATCGTAAAGGTAAAGCCCGGCTACGGCCGTAACTACCTTATTCCGCAAGGTCTCGCGGTTATTGCCAGCCCTTCGAACAAAAAAATGATCGAAGAAAACATCCGTCAGGCCGCTCACAAAGCAGCCAAAATAAAACAGGATGCAGAAAATCTTGCAGCAAAAATTGGCGACCTCACCATTGAAATAAAGACCAAGGCCGGCGAAACCGGAAAAATATTCGGCTCGGTTACACCGCTGCAGGTTTCCGAGGCGCTCAAAGCCCATGGCTTCGACATCGACCGCAGGAAAATTTCCTTCCGCGAACAGCCTAAACAGGTGGGCATGTACACGGCCCTGCTCGACCTGCACAAGGAAGTGAAGCACGAAATCAAAGTGAACGTAGTAGCCGAATAGGCTTACGTTTATTTGCCAATGCCTTGCACCCCGGCTAATAACCGGGGTTTTATTTTGTAGCTTTGCTCATGTTCCGCACTGAGCTGCATCCTGCACCGCTGCCACATAAAATCCGTCTGAACGACTCCGTCCTGACCATCGGATCCTGCTTTTCCGATACCATAGGGAAGCAACTGGCTCAGCATAAATTCAGTACGTTGATAAACCCTTTCGGTGCAGTTTATAACCCCATAAGTATTCACCGGCTGATTGGGTGGAGCCTGAAAAACCAGATGCCGGATGAAAGCGGTTACGCACAACGCGATGATGTACACTTTCATTATGATTTTCATTCGCAATTTGCTGCCCTCAGCGTAAACCATTTAAAGGAATCCCTGCGCCATGCGCTTGCTCTTACACACAACTTCCTTCAGCATACAAACTGGCTGATGATTACCTATGGAACAACATGGGTCTATCGATTAAAATCTGCCGACCGTATCGTGGCCAACTGTCATAAAATGCCGGGCCGTTTATTTGCCAAGGAATTGCTGTCACAGAAAAAAATCATTAAATCGTTTGATGCCCTGTATCATCCACTCAAATCCAAACATCCCAACGTACACATCCTGCTCACGGTCAGTCCAGTACGCCATATTCGCGACACACTCGAACTGAACAGCGTAAGCAAGTCGGTTTTACGTTTGGCTTGTCACACCATTTGTACCGCCTATCCGGATGTACATTACTTTCCTGCCTATGAAATTCTGTTGGATGATTTACGCGACTACCGTTTTTATGCTTCAGACCTGATTCATCCCTCAGAACAAGCCGAAGATTACGTCTGGCAAAAACTCACAGAAGCCTGTATGGATGAAAATACACGCAGTTTCATAGCCGAGTGGCGCAGCATCCGGCAGGCACTTATGCACAGGCCTTTCCTGCCGGGTAGCCAGTCGCACAGGCGGTTTATAGAAGATACCATCAGGCGCCTGAAGGAACTCAGCAGCGTGGTGAATGTAAAGAACGAAATTGAAGCACTGAAAAATCAACTGCATGAACCGTAAACCAAACCGGCTCATACATTCTGCCAGCCTGTATCTGCGGCAGCATGCCTACAATCCGGTTGACTGGTACGAATGGGGTGAAGAAGCACTGGGCAGGGCACAAGCGGAAAATAAACCCGTTATCGTAAGCATCGGCTATTCCTCTTGCCACTGGTGCCATGTGATGGAACGCGAATGCTTTGAACATCCTGAGCTTGCCGAAATGATGAACCGGCATTTTATCTGCATAAAAGTTGATCGTGAAGAGCGGCCCGACATTGACCAGGTTTATATGGATGCCATTCAGGCCATGGGCCTGAACGGTGGCTGGCCACTGAATGTATTCCTCACACCCGACCAGAAACCCTTCTATGGCGGCACCTACTTTCCGCCCCGGTTATGGAAACAGGTGCTCAACGGCATTGCCGAAGCCTGGCAAAACCGCAGGGATGAAATTGAGCAATCGGCTGCACAACTGACCCAGCACCTCAGAAAAGATTTCAGCAGTTCATTGCATCAAACTTCCGCCTATCACGCCTCTCAGGCCTGGGAAAAACTTAAATCCAAAATTGACATGCGCTTTGGCGGACTGGCCAAAGCGCCCAAGTTCATCATCCCGTCGGTGTGGAGGTGGCTGTTGTGCTATCACTACCTCACCCACGACAGCGAGCCGCTGAAACAGGTGTCTTTCACGCTTCATCAAATTGCAGCCGGAGGAATTTACGACCATATAGGCGGTGGCTTTGCGCGATATTCGGTAGATGAAAAATGGTTTGCCCCTCATTTTGAAAAAATGTTGTACGACAATGCTCAACTCATAGCACTCTACAGCGAAGCATGGATGGTAACGCGCGATGATCGGTTCCGTGAAGTGGTGTACGAAACCATCGACTGGCTTAACCGGGAGATGAGCAACCCGCAGGGTGGATTTTATTCGGCCATAGATGCTGACAGCGAAGGAGAAGAAGGTAAATTTTACACCTGGACCTATTCCGACTTTTGCAATGCCCTCGGTAATGAAGCCGACAAGTGGGCTTCCTTCTTTCACGTATTGCCCGAAGGAAACTGGGAAGAAGGGCGCAACATCCTGTACCGAAAGCCGGGTGAAAAGAATCCGGCAGATTATGAACGCATCAGACATAACCTGCTGACTTACCGCAACAGACGTGTGCGGCCGGTATGCGACAAAAAATTGCTCACCGCATGGAATGCCATGACGCTGTCGGCATTGGCAACTGCCTACAAGGCCTTTGGAGAAAAATCCTTTTATGAAACAGCCGTTGGGGGTATGCATTTTCTGCGCAGCAGACTCTATGACGGTAAACGACTGATGCGTTCATGGAATGAAGGGCCATCGGCCGTTGAAGGATTTCTGGACGATTATGCCTGCACCATCCGCGCCTGCATTGACCTTCATCAGATTTCACTGAACGAAGATTATTTACGGTGGGCACAGCAACTCACCGATAAAGTACTAAACGATTTCAGCGATGCGGTTGAACCTTTCTTCTTTTACACATCGGCCCATGCCGAGCAACTGATTGCCCGGAAAAAAGAGATTTTCGACAACGTGATACCGGCATCCAACAGCATCATGGCCGAAAACCTGCTGATTTTAGGTCGCCTGCTCGACCGTCAGGACTATGCCTCCAGAGCCAGAACCATGCTGGAAGCAGCAGCGGCTTTCATTCAGGAAGAGCCGGTTTATATGTCGAACTGGGGCCTGGCCCTGTTGCGCCTCAAGGCGGTGCCCTGCGAAGCCGTACTGGATGATGCCGAACCGGAACAAACCCTGCAACAACTCAATCAGGCATTTCATCCGTTTGTGTTATATGCCCGATCCAGCGAAAGCGGTGTGATTCCATTGGCACAGGGAAAACGATCGCAACAAAAGCCGGCCATTTTCATCTGTCCCGGCAATTCCTGCCTTGCGCCGGTTTATGAAGTACAAAAAGCCATGGCCTTGCTTGCAATACATGCCCCGGCATTCAGCAAAAATTTCGTTTAGATTTGCCCGACACTGTCCATGGCTGAAAACAACTCTTCAACCTTTGCCGAAATCCTCTTGCCTGTTCCGGTAAACCGGTTGTTTACCTATGCCGTGCCAGAAACCATGCGCAACGCTGCCACACCCTTACAACGCGTAATTGTACCCTTTGGCGAACGCAAAATCGTGACCGGCATCATCATGCGGGTGCACGACAATCGGCCCGACTTCGAAACCAAGTACATCCTCGAACTGCTCGATGATGAACCCTGCCTTACGGCTGAGCAGGCCAGGCTGATGGAGTGGATAGCCGGTTACTATCTGTGCACACCCGGCGAAGTGCTGCAGGCTGCACTGCCCGCAGCATTGAAACTAACCAGCGAATCAAAAGTGCAGTTGCATCCGTCATTCGACTGGCATGATTCGGTTTTTGAATTTACACCGCGCGAAGAGGCTGTATTGAATGCTCTGCGTAAGGGCCCAATGACCTATGCCGAAGTAGCCAAACAAGCCGGTATTAAAAACGTATATACCCTGATTAAATCATTATTACGAAAACAGGCCGTTTTGTTGCTGGAAGAAGTAAGTAACCGGTTTAAGCCACGTACAGAACGAAAAGTAAGGCTTACCGAAAGCTGGCTTCAACACGGTAAACTGGAAGAGCTGTTTAAGCTACTTAGCCGCAAACCCAAACAGGAGGAGTTGCTGCTGAAATTCCTGCAGGAACTGCCCGTGATGCACGATGCTTCGGCCAACAAAAGGGGGTTGTCGCGTAAAAAGCTTCTGGAAGGCGGGCGTTCTGATTCGTCTCTGAATACACTCATCAAAAACGGTGTATTCGAAGAATTTACCACTGTTGTGCCGCGATTTGATTACGCAGAACAAGCCTCTGAAAATCTACCTCAGCTCAGCGAAGATCAGGAACGCTGCCGGCAGGAAATTCTGAAAGCTGCCGAACAGTACCCCTCGGTGTTGTTGCACGGCATCACGGGCAGTGGAAAAACGGAAATCTACATCCACCTCATCCAACAGGCCCTGCAAAGCGGATCGCAGGTTTTATACCTGCTTCCCGAAATTGCCCTTACCACGCAAATGGTCAACCGGTTACGCCGGGTGTTTGGTTTGTCAATGGGGGTTTATCATTCGCGCTTTACAGACAATGAGCGTGCAGAAATATGGAACGATGTGCTGCGCGGAAAAATATCGTTCGTGCTGGGGGTGCGATCGGCCGTGTTCCTTCCTTTCAGTCATCTGGGTTTGATTATTGTGGATGAAGAGCACGATGCCTCGTATAAGCAACAGGATCCTGCACCGAGGTATCATGCACGCGACACGGCCCTGATGCTGGGCCGCATACACCATGCACCCGTTTTACTGGGATCAGCCACGCCTTCGGCCGAGACCTATCATCTGGCAAAAAGCAAAGCATACGGCTACGTGGAGTTAAACAGTCGTTATGGAGAGGCGCAGTTACCAGAGATAATGCTGGTTGACCTGAAGCAGGAGCGCAGGATGAAACGGATGAAGGGCCTGTTTTCGGCCACACTGCTCAATGCCATTGCCGAAGCGGTGAGCCGAAAGGAACAGGTAATCGTGTTTCAGAACAGAAGAGGCTATTCTCCCCTGTTGTCGTGCGAGGATTGCGGATATATACCCAAATGCACCAACTGTGCGGTAAGTCTTACGTATCACCAGAAAGAGAACAGCATGGTATGTCATTATTGCGGATACCGGATGCCGGTGCCTGCTGTTTGTCCCGATTGCACCTCAGGCAGGCTGCGTGCACTCGGTTATGGCACAGAAAAACTTGAAGAGGAGCTGAAGATTCATTTTCCGGATGCGAAGATTGACCGCATGGACCTGGACACCACGCGAAGCAAACATGCCTATGAGCAAATCATCGGAAGGTTTGAGTCGGGTACAACGGATATACTGGTGGGTACGCAGATGGTTACCAAGGGGCTGGACTTCGAGCGGGTGAGCGTGGTGGGAGTATTTTATGCCGACAGGCTGTTGCATTTTCCGGATTTCCGGGCCGAGGAGCGGGCATTTCAGTTGCTGATGCAGGTGAGCGGCCGGGCCGGCCGCAAGGGCCGGCCCGGCCGCGTCATCATCCAAACCAACCGCCCCGCTGAGCCGCTTTTCAGCCTCATCACCAACCACAACGTCCATGCTTTTTACGAAAAAGAACTGGCCGAACGACAGACCTATGGTTATCCGCCCTTTACCCGGCTCATCGAAATCACACTCAAACACCACAACAAACAAACAGTTAACCAGGCCATCCATCACCTGCACCAAACCATCCGCCAGGAGCTGCCTGAACTGCGCATCCTGGGACCCGGCGAACCCATCATACCTTTTCTGCGCAACCTGCACCTGATGAACCTGCTCATCAAAATCCCACGTAACTCAGGGAATCTATCCGCTGTAAAATCAGCAATAGAACGACTCGTAAATGGCTTGCTGCAGGAGAAAACTTTTCGTAATCTTAAAATAATTTTGGACGTTGACCCTGTATAACAAAAACCCATGAATAAAGTTTTCCTGCAAGCTGAATGGCGAAAACTTATTATGGTTAACTACGCGGTTAACCCTTCCCTTCTTCAGCCCTGTGTGCCTTACCGTACGGAGCTTGACTTATGGAACAACACCTGTTACATAAGTCTGGTGGGGTTCATGTTCCTGCATACGAAGGTCATGGGATTCAAAGTGCCGTTTCATGTAAGTTTCGAAGAAGTGAACCTGAGGTTTTATGTACGGTGCCACGACAACGGACAATGGAAGCGCGGTGTGGTGTTCATCAAGGAAATTGTACCCAAGCCTGTGCTCGCCCGGGTTGCCAACACCCTTTACCATGAAAATTATGCCACCATGCCGATGAAGCATACCTGGTGTTTGTCGGGCGAGCAATGGACGATTGAATACAGATGGAAGAAAAATTCCTGGAACAGCCTGCAAATCATTGCCGGTAACGAACTACGGCCGCTGCAACCCGGCAGCCAGGAGGAATTTATTGCCGAGCATTACTGGGGCTATGCCAAAGTTTCCGAAAGCAAAACCGTTGAATACGCAGTAAGGCATCCAAAGTGGGAAGTATATACCACCAAGGATTATGCGGTTGAAGTTGATTTCGGGGATGTGTACGGAAAGCACCTGAGTTTTCTCAACAACACCAGGCCTGAATCTGTCTTTCTGGCCGAAGGTTCAGGGGTAACCGTCAGTTACGGGCGTTTCATCCGGTAGCTACTGTAAGATATCCCATTCTTCATTCAGGATGGGAATAGCCGAATGGGCCGTCAAGTCGAACTGGCAGGGCACTACCGACACATAGTTATTGGCAATAGCCCACTCGTCATTGTCTTCGCCTTTATCAAAGTTTACAAAGTTACCCGCCATCCAGAAGTACCTGCGGCCATTGGGGTCGTAACGTTCGTCAAACACTTCCACCCACTTGGCATTGGCCTGTCGGCAAATGCGGATACCTTTCAGAGGCTCGTGGCGTTTGGGGGGAAAATTCACGTTCAGCGCCACTCCTTTCGGAAGTCCTTTAGCAAGTACCTGCCGCGTAATGTGAATAACCGGTTCGATGGTGTGCGAGAAGTCGGCATCGTGGGCATAATCGCACAGAGAAAAACCAATGGCCGGTGTACCTTCTATGGCCCCTTCGATGGCAGCCGACATGGTACCTGAGTACAACACACTGATAGAAGTATTGCTGCCGTGGTTGATGCCGCTCACCACAATATCCGGCTGACGTTTATCTTTTAATACAAAATGTCGTGCAATTTTTACGCAATCAGCCGGAGTGCCCGAGCACTGGTAAGCCTTGACCCCATCAAAAATAAAACTCTCTTCAAGCCGCAGCGTTTCGCCCACCGTAATAGCATGCCCCATACCCGACTGCGGGCTATCGGGAGCAACTACCAGCACATCGCCCAGTGTTTTCATGGCTTCGACCAGCGTAAAAATGCCTTTTGAGGTTATCCCGTCATCGTTGGATACCAGTATCAGCGGACGCCTCTCTTTCATGATTTAAAAAATGAGTTGTAATATTCTATCACCCGGATAAAGTCGTTGCGTTCATCCAGGCGCAGCCGGTTCTGCCGGATGTAGCGCTCCACATCCGGTGCATAGCGGCCAAACCTGTTCATCAGGTCGGCTCGCTTGCCTGAGTACTCAGTAATATTTCCCTTGTCGTCCATAAAAAAATATTTATACACCAGTACCAGCCGGCTAAAAGAACCATACAGATACGGTGAGCTGAAGGTGCGGTATTCCAATGCCTCGCGGCATAACAACGTTATCTTCCCTTCGGCAAGCAGTTCGAAAAAGGACAGCGCACCGTAGGTTCCCGAAGAAGAATAAGGCAGCGCAAAAAAAATCCGGTACTGCCGAACCGTGGCATCGAATATTTCAAAGAAAAGCACCTTACGCGGTGCAAAGGCCTCTACTTTTTTGCTGTTGGGATAGTTAAACTGAATGATGTCGGTCTGAATGTCATATTTGATCAGGCCTTTCAGTGTATCGCCATCTGTGGTTACCACACGACCTTCGTGCCACAGCTCAAATGCCCATTGCTGGGCCATGATATGCCTGCAGCAGCATAAGGATACTATTAAAAACACCAACCGGCTCATGAATCTTTCAATATGGTATGCCCCAGCCGGTCGCGTTTGGTTTTCAGATATTTTTCGTTGTGCGGATTGGGCGATATTTCGATGGGAACGTTTTCAACGATCTCCAGCCCGTAGCCCATCAGGCCTACCCGTTTTTTCGGATTGTTGGTCATCAATCTGATTTTGGTAATGCCCAGATCGCGCAAAATCTGCGCACCCACTCCATAGTCGCGTTCATCCATATCAAAGCCCAGCTGCAGGTTTGCGTCAACGGTATCCAGGCCGTTTTCCTGCAGCTTGTAGGCACGAAGCTTATTGAGCAGTCCTATACCACGACCTTCCTGTTTCATATACAACACCACCCCTTTTCCTTCGCGCTCCACCATCTCCATGGCCGCATGCAGCTGCGGGCCGCAGTCGCAGCGGCAAGAACCGAATATATCGCCTGTTACACAGGACGAATGAACCCGCACCAGCACCGGTTCATCTTTTGCCCAGGTGCCTTTAACCAGTGCCAGATGGGTTTCCTGGGTGTTGGTTTGCCGGTAGGCCACCAGCCGGAAATGCCCGTATTCGGTGGGCATGTCCACATCCACATCGCGTTCGATGAGCGACTCGGTGCGGATGCGGTATTCGATGAGATCTTTAATCGATACCAGTTTCAGCCCGAAGCGATCGGCCACCTTGCGCAGATCGGGCAGGCGGGCCATGGTGCCGTCTTCCTTGAGGATTTCCACCAGTACCCCGGCGGGTTTAAAGCCAGCCAGGCGGGCAAAGTCAATAGCTGCTTCGGTATGCCCGGCCCTGCGCAACACGCCACCGCGCTTGGCACGCAGGGGAAAGATGTGGCCAGGACGGCCAAGGTCCTCGGGCTTGGTTTCCGGGTCAACCAGGGCGCGGATGGTTTTGAAACGGTCGTGTGCCGAAATGCCCGTGGTGCAGCCATGGCCGATTAAATCGACCGAAACGGTAAAAGGTGTTTCGAAGGCTGCGGTATTCTGGCCAACCATCAGGTCAAGTTTCAGCTCATCGCAGCGATCTTCAATAAGCGAGGCGCATATTAAACCTCTTCCATGAGTGGCCATGAAATTCACGATTTCGGGTGTTACACATTCGGCCGCGCAGATAAAGTCGCCTTCGTTCTCCCGGTCTTCGTCATCCACTACAATAATCACCTTGCCATTTTTTATTTCCTCAATGGCCTCCTCTATGGTGTCGAGTTTGATGTCTCCGTTTGAGTTCATGTGTATTAAAACATTCGCAAGCTACAACAAATTATCCGGTTGTGATGTTCCTACCGCTGCACAACAATACCTAGCCAGTCGGCAGCTTCACGTTGCACCATTTTGTACTGGTTGTGGATGGTCATGAACGACTCTATCGCCAGCCAGTCATGCGGGTTTTGTTGTTCCGCCTTTTTCCATAAAGCAAGATTGGACTCGATTAATCCCTGAATAGCCCAGAATTTTACGCGAAATAAATTTCGCAAGGTTACATTGTCCAACTCTTCACTCTCATGCTGAATATAGATGTGGTATTTGTCGCGCCAATGCGTACTAATGGTGTACCTGGTGGTTAATAACTCTGCAATCAACTTTCTGACTTCCTCAGAACCATTGCTAAGCAGGTAGTAACTGTCTATTGTCTCATTGGTTTCAGCGGCCCTGCGGTACAAATCCAGTATCTCCCGATACACCGGATTGGAAAACTCCACATCGGCAAGTTCCTGCAGCAGCACTTCTTTAACTTGGTGTTTGCCATATTCATCTTCATATTGGGCCTCTGCGTAGTTTACCAGCAGGCGGATGGCTTCGCGTTCGTGCAGTTGCTGGATAGACAGTGCCTCAACGGCTGGGATGGGCTGCTCAGCAATGACAGACGGGACCGGATCAGGCTCCGGCTCATCAGCGCGCTCTTGCTTTTTTTTGCGCTCCCGAATCAAAATTTTGTTGAGCTCTGTGAGCAATACATTTTCCGGAACATCCAACAGCTTGCCTGTTTCTTTAATATAGACCGACCGTTTTACCGGATCGGGTATAACCGCAATGCTGGTCACAATTTCACGAACGGCCTCAGCCTTGCGTATCGGGTCGCGCTGTGCGGCTTCACGGTAAAGGTTCACTTTAAAGGTGATGAAGTCTTGCGTGTTGTCGGTAAGAAATTGCCGCAAAACTGTGGTTGAATTTTTCCTTGCAAAGCTGTCCGGGTCTTCACCATGGGGCAGCAGTACCACGCGCACGTTCAAATCGCCTTTCAGAATCATGTCAATGCCACGCAAAGCAGCCCGTACACCGGCCTCATCACCATCGAATAAAACTGTGATGTTATTGGTAAACCTGCGGATGAGCCGTATCTGCTCTTCGGTAAGCGCCGTGCCTGATGACGCCACCACATTCTCAATACCGGCCTGGTGCAGAGAAAGCACATCGGTGTAGCCTTCTACCAGATAACAGAAATCTTGTTTGCGTATCTCGTTGCGCGCCTGAAACAGGCCGTATAATACCTGGCTCTTCTTATAAATTTCCGTTTCGGGCGAATTGATATATTTGGGTTGCTGCTTGTCTGATTCCTGTTTCAAAACCCGTGCACCGAAGGCGATAACTTTTCCCGAAAGGTTATGCACCGGAAAAATCACCCGTCCGCGGAAGCGGTCGTAACCACCTTTTCCTTCACGTGAAACAATCAGACCGGCCTTTTCAAGAATCTCCCTGCTGAACCCTTTTTTCAGCGCATGTTCTTCAAAGTGATTCCACTCATCCAGGCTGTAACCCAGTTCAAATTTTTCGATGGTCTGATTGGTAAAGCCGCGCTCGCGGAAATAACTTAATCCTACAGCCTTGCCTTCCTCGTGCTTAAACAGCAAATCACGGAAGTAATCCTTTGCGAAGTTCATCACGATATACAAGCTGTCGCGCTCGTGTGCAGCTTCCTCGTGATAAGCTCCCCCTTCTTCCTCTTTTATTTCTATGCCATATTTTCGGGCCAGGTAACGGATGGCTTCCGGATAACTCATGCCCTCATGTTCCATGACAAAGGTGATGGCATCCCCACCTTTGCCGCTGCTGAAGTCTTTGAAAATGCCTTTTGAAGGAACCACGTAGAACGAGGGGGTCTTTTCGTTGGTAAACGGACTAAGGGCCTTGTACTGATTTCCGGCCCGTTTCAAGGAAACAAAATCGCTCACCACATCGAGAATATCCATGCGGCTGCGCACTTCTTCTATGGTCTGACGGGAAATGGCCGGCATAGTTGAATTCGGGCTTTAAAGATACGGCACGGAAACCATGATTCTAAAACTTTGTTTTACCCGTAAAGCGGGGCTAAATTCGCCCCTGATTACACATGCAACTCACCGAAAACGATATTCTTCAGGCCCTGCGGCAGGTACAGGATCCTGACTTGCACCGCGACCTGGTAAGCCTGGGTATGATACGCGACATCCGTATATCGGATAACGAAATTGCTTTTACGGTTGTGCTGACCACGCCCGCCTGCCCGCTCAAAGAAAAGATCCGCCAGGATTGCGAGGAAGCTGTAAAACCCATAGCACGAAGCCGGAACATTCACATCCACATTGATGCTTCAGTTACTTCTTCGCGACATCAAACTGCGTTTCTTCCTAACGTAAAGAACATTGTTGCCGTGGCATCGGGTAAAGGGGGAGTGGGTAAGTCAACCGTTACCACCAATCTGGCTGTGGCGCTTGCACAGGCCGGAGCAAGCGTAGGGCTCATGGATGCCGATATTTTCGGCCCCTCCATTCCTGTGATGTTCAACTGCGAAGCCGAACAACCCGGTGTGGAAGTGGTAAATGGCAAAAATGTGATCGTTCCGCTGGAACATTATGGTGTAAAACTGATGTCAATCGGGTTTCTTGCCCCTCCTGATAATGCCGTTGTGTGGCGTGGACCCATGGCCAGTTCTGCACTGCGGCAATTTTTTACCGAAACATGGTGGGGCGAACTGGATTACCTGCTCATTGATCTGCCCCCGGGTACCAGCGATATTCATTTAACGTTGGTACAAACTGTGCCGGTAACCGGGGCAGTCATTGTTACAACACCACAGAAAGTGGCGCTGGCCGATGCGCGCAAAGCGATCGCCATGTTCCGCCAGCCCCAGATCAATGTGCCCGTGCTTGGTATAGTTGAAAACATGGCGTGGTTCACACCGGAAGAACTGCCGGAAAATAAATATTTCATTTTCGGCAAAGACGGAGGAAAGAACTTATCGGAAAAGTACAACGTTCCGCTACTGGGTCAGATTCCACTGGTACAGGGCATACGGGAAAGCAGCGATGCAGGTTTACCCATCGTACTGAAAGGTGGTCCGGCTGCGGATGCATTCGTGGAACTGGCCGAACGCACAGCCCGGCAAATTGCCGTACGAAATGCTACCTTTGAACCCACAAAGCCCGTTGAACTGAAAACGGCATGAAGCACAAAAAACTTTTGCAGCGCGTTGAAGATTCGCTGGACAGCATTCGTCCCTACCTTGAAGCGGACGGTGGCAACGTACGCGTCTTGCAGATTACCGATGACCGTGTCCTGCATCTGGAATTTGTTGGCGCCTGCAGTTCCTGTCCGATGAGCACAATGACCTTCCGGGCAGGTGTTGAAGAAGCCATTAAAAAGGCCGTTCCGGAGATAAAGGCCATTGAGGTGGTTAACCTTTCGTGAATTTTCCCTGAGCAGGTTTCCACCGGGCGGTTACCCTGATTATCTTTGATTGATTCAGATTACAACCGGAATGCCTCGCCTGCTGATTATTTTGTTTATGTTTCTGCTTGTGCTAAATGGAAAAGCGCAAAAGCGCTGTGGCACGGTGGAGTATATGCAGATGCAACGCAAACTGGGTAAAATCAGGCAGACAGACGAACAGTTTGAGCAATGGTTTACCACGCAGGGCCGCAACCTGTTGCGCCAGCAGCAGGCCCGGCAGCAGGCAGGTCCCTACCGCATACCGGTAGTGGTGCATGTCATTCACAACGGCGAACCATTAGGTACAGGCACCAATATTTCAGATGAACAGATTCTCTCCCAGATTGATGTTATCAATAAAGATTTTAACCGCCTGAATGCCGATGCAATCAGTACCCCCCCCGAATTTGCAGCCGTAGCCGGAAGCATGAACGTGGAATTTGTACTGGCACTGCGCGATCCGTTCGGACTGCCTACCACAGGAATAGTGCGGGTGAATGGCGGAAGAACGTCCTGGTCGGTATCGCAGGAAAATGAATTCAAAGCGCTGAGCTACTGGCCCGCAGAAGACTACCTGAACATCTGGGTGCTCAACCTTTCAGGTGGATTTATCGGCTATGCTCAGTTTCCGGTTTCCGACCTGCCCGGCCTGGAAGAATACCAGGATGGCCTTGCAACTACCGATGGCGTGGTTATTGACTATAAAGCATTCGGCTCAGTTGATTACGGTAGCTTTGACCTGGACCCCAGTTACAACAAAGGACGAACCCTAACCCACGAACTCGGGCATTTTTTCGGATTGCGTCACATATGGGGCGATCAGCTCTGCGGAACCGATTATGTGGACGATACGCCAGAACAGCGAAATGAGACCATCGGCTGCCCCACGCACCCGTCTGCAACAACCTGCACCACCACTTTGAATAAAATGTTCCAGAATTATCTGGATTATACAGACGATGCCTGCATGAATCTGTTTACAGCAGGACAAGTGGTGCGCATGCAGCTTATACTGGATAACCCGGCCGTACCCAGAAGAAACAGCCTGCTTAGCTCTCCCGGCCTGCTGCCACCTAACTGCAGCGAACCGGATGTTGCCATACTCGATAAAGTAATGCCCGGCCCGGTTACATGCAACCAAAACCCCATGTTGAGAATGAAACTGCGCAGCCTTACCTGCGACCCCATAAATACGCTTAAAGTACAATACCGTGTTAATAATGCCACCCCCGTTACCGCAAATTTTACCGGATTAAATATACCACCGGGCTCAGTAGCCGAGCTGAATTTTGGTTCACTGAACCTCATAACCGGCCTGAACACACTCGAAGCATCGGTGCTTGAAATTAACGGAATTGCCGACTACAACCCTGCAAACAGCACGTACCAATCCCGGATACTGATCGACCTCGCTTCCGACCGCATTCCGCTGCGGGAAAAATTCGATGAAATGACCTGGCCGGTCATCACACCCACGGAAGGTTCGCAATGGCAACTTTCCGGCACGAACTTTAACACCTCGGCGTCATTCCGTGCATTCGAGGCCCCTGACGGCCCCAACGAATCCTGGCTGGTAACCCCTGTGCTCGACTTCTCAAATACTTCCAGGGCCAGCGTGTTTTTCGACCTCTCGTATGCCTGGAACGGAACCGATAACGATCGTCTGCGCGTGCTTGTTTCAACCGATTGTGGCGACACCTATCAAAATCTATCACCACCCTTCGACCGCACCGGGCTGGCACTGGCCAATGCCATATCGGTTACCGCCTGGCGGCCCGAAAGTGAATCACAATGGCAACTGCGGCAGTATATCAACCTCAATAATTACACAGGTTCTGAACAGGTGCGGCTCGCCTTTGTTTTTACCAACAGGCAGGGCAATAACATTTATGTGGACAACGTGGAGTTCTTTCTTTCCGATGATCCGGATCCACTGTTTCTGGCTGATGGGCCCTTTGCAGTTTACTGGGAAACCCTTACCGAAGCCAAAGTTACCTTCAATCTGGATGAGCGGAGCGATGTGTTTATTGAAATACTGGACTTCACCGGCCGAAGAGTGGCTGCTGCAGATTTCAAAGACGTATTAAATCAAACCTACTCCATCACCACAGGCACTGCCGCAGAAGGTCTTTACATATTCCGCGCACACATTCGCGGCAAGCGTTATGCCATAAAATTCTTTCTGACCCGTTAACTCAAACGGCTGTGTAACGGAAATCATTATCTTTGAAACCGGTAAATCAGTATGAATGTCGGTTAAGAAAAAAGTGGCCATCTTGTATGGTGGCAGATCGGTAGAACATGCCGTATCGGTTAACTCAGCTAAAAACATATTTGAATACCTGGATACAACCCGGTTCGAAGCGGTTCCTATCGGTATCAGTACATCCGGACAATGGTTCCTAACCCAAACGGTCAGTAAGGATATTGAACAGGGTAAAGCGCTGGGACTGATGCTCGATCCGAAAAATCCGGGTTTCATGCTGCTTTCCAGTGGTGACCGGTTTAAAGTGGATATTGTGTTCTCCGTGCTGCATGGCACCAATGGCGAAGACGGCAACATTCAAGGTTTGCTCACGGCCATGGATATTCCATTTGTGGGTTCCGGAGTGCTGGGTTCAGCTTTGACCATGAACAAAATCGTAACAAAACGCCTCTTGCAGCAGGCTGGACTGCCGGTCGGAAAATTCATCAGCGCCACATACCGCCAGAAAAAAGATCTGAAATTCGAAAACATAGCAAGCAAACTCGGTCTTCCCTTCATGGTAAAACCTGCCAGCCTGGGCTCATCGGTGGGTATCAGCAAAGTAAACGGGAAAAAACAATTCAAATCTTCAATCGATGAGGCATTCCGCTACGATACCGAAATAATTCTGGAAAAATTTATTGCCGGCAGAGAAATTGAATGCGCCATACTTGGCAACCATCCGCCCGAAGCCTCATGGCCCGGTGAAATTCTGATACGCGGTAATTATGAATTTTACACTTTCGATGCCAAGTATGTTGATCCCGAAGCCGTAACCATTGCTGTTCCGGCAGAGCTGGACAAAACAACGCGCGAAATGATCAGAAAAATTTCGATCAAAGCCTACGAAGCCCTGCATTGCCGTGACTACGCACGCGTGGACCTGTTTCTTACTAAAACAGGTAAGGTCTTTATAAATGAAATTAACACCATACCCGGATTTACCAATGCCAGCATGTTTCCGATGATGTGGAGAGAACGCGGTGTAAATTTCACACAACTCATCACCCGGCTGATAGTGCTGGCTGAGGAACGGCACGCAATCGAACGCAACCTGGAGAGAAATTTTAAATCGGATATCAGCTATTAGCAGTTTTATGAAGATGATGAGAAACTTATTCCGGAAATACGCTTCCACCCCTGCCGGCCTGCTGATAAGCATACTGATAACCACTGGCACCGTTCTGCTCATCATGGCCATGTATTTCTACATCTATCTTCCGGCTGCAACCAATCATGGTGAAACCATCACCGTGCCCGACATCACCGGCATGCCGGTGGATGAACTGGAAACATTTCTGGTGAATCGCAATCTTCGTTACCAGGTCAATGACAGTGGCTACTCGCAGGATTACCCGCCCTACACCGTGCTAAGGCAATTTCCCAGAGCCGGCTCGGTGGTAAAGGAAAACAGGGTTATTTACATTTCAATCAACCGCGTTACACCGCCTACCGTTCCGCTTCCCAACTTAATTGACGGCTCCCTTATTAATGCAGAAGAAGTGTTGCGCGGCAATGAGCTTAAACGCGGAAAAGTGATACTTGTACGGGGACCCTTTCTGAATGTGGTGCGCGAAATGCGGTTTCAGGGCAAAAAAATTGAACCCGGCACGCGCATTCCCAAGGGCTCGTCCATTGACCTGGTGGTAGAAGATGGCGGCAGCGACACCGTACCCATGCCCGATGTGGTGGGACTGTCGCTCGAAGATGCCAAGGTACCGATCTTCGGCTCGCACCTGAACATCGGAAAAATTTATGTGGTGGGCGACACTTTGCGCGGAAATCCGGTGGTATTAAAACAAAAGCCGGCAGCTTATGAAAATATAAAGGTAGGAGATATCGTTGAGTTATGGGTGGGTAAAAAAGGTGCTGTCATACCCGATAATCCGGATGCTGATCATAACTAACCGGTTACCGTGAAAATTTTTTGGATCGCGCTATTCTTTCCGTTGCTGGCTTTTGGGCAGTTGGAAGTTGTGCCCATACAACGATCCCCCATGCAGCCAACTACCTATGCCCGCAGGGCCAGCCTGCCGCCCATGCAGCTGCCCTTCTGGGATGATTTTTCAAAATCCATCGTTACTGATACCCTGTGGGAAAGTTACCACACAGTGCTTATCAATGCGGGTATGGCAACAAACCCACCCACTATCCATGTGGCATCATTTGACGGCCTTAACGCCAACGGTGAGCCTTACAGCATCGTACCCCTTGAGCTGGGCTTCACCGACAGCATGGTGTCGCGAAGAATTGATCTGACACAGGTGCCCCTGGCTTTACGCAACTCCATCTACTTCTCTTTTTTTTACCAGTGGGGAGGCTTTGCCGATACTCCCGATCCCAATGATTACCTGACGCTGGAATTCCGAACCGATGCCGGCCTCTGGGAGCCTGTCCTTACCCTGTACTCAGATAACACCACACAGTCGCCTTTCGTATTCTACGACACGGCTTTCCGCATAAATCAGGATCGGTTTTACCACAACAACTTTCAATTCCGTTTTCGTTCGTTCGGAAGGCGATCAGGAAGGTACGATGTTTGGCATATTGATTATGTGTACATCAATTTCCGCACGCCCGAAGAAGAAGGTAACACTTCCATATCGGATCGTGCCATGACACGACCCTTTTCCTCACTGTTCGGCAAGTACTTTGCAATGCCTTACGCTCACTTCAAAGTCAATCCTGCGGCCCACCTCACCGCGCCCTCTTTTGAAGTATTCAACCTCAAAGACACCACCTTTAACCAGGTGCTGAACTACACCACTTACTTCCGTATTTCAAACTTCAGCTCCGGAACGGAAACCATCACCTTTGATAATTATGTTGAGTACGAAACGGGCATCCCATCCATTCCAAGCCGGGAACGCAGGCAATACACTGTTGCCCTATTGCCGCCTGCTGCCGCTTTTAATTCCAGTGCCGACTCTGCATTTGTGTTTGCTTCTATCGGCATCAACAGCGGTGATAATGAAGAAGATTACTATTCACGCTATGTGCCCATCAATTTTCTGGTGAACGACACGTTGTCTTTCTCTTACCGTCTTACCGACCATTATGCCTATGATGACGGCACCGCTGAATATGCGGCAGGACTTACCCAGGCCGGCAACATGGCTGCCTATAAGTTTGCCACGGCCCATGGACAACCCGATACTCTTTCCGGTGTTTTCATCTACTACCCATTTACGGCAGCGGCCAGCCCGAATATCGCAACCTTCATGGTTTGGTCAAGTGAAAACGGGAAACCCGCCGGGCTTCTTGCCGAGCAAACCGTTCCGGTAAGGCGGAACGGAAATAACATTTTCACCTACTTCAAACTCAATCCGGCAGTGGTGGTGCCCGACACTTTTTTTATAGGCTGGAAGCAGACACCAGGTGGCCTGGTACGCATCGGACTGGACAGCAGCAACGATACGGGCGACCGCATGTATGTAAATACAACCGGAACCTGGGTGTTGAACGACCTGATAGCCGGCAGCCTGATGATGCGTCCGCAGTTTGGCAAAGGTGATGTGGTGACAGCCGTTGAAACTTCTTCGGTAAAAATCATTGAGCTGTATCCCAATCCAAACAACGGCATTTTTTACCTGCGCGGACCGGTGAGAGGTATCGAAATCTTATCCCTGAGCGGACAGCCCGTGCCCTTCACTTTTGCCGCATACGATGAATTGACCGAAGTACACGCCCGTATACCTGCACCGGGTATGTATTTGGTGCGCTGTCAAACACCTGAAAGCGTTCAGATTTTAAAATTGCTGGTAAGACCCTGAGTTTTTCATTGCTGTTTCGGCCTGATATGGTTAACATTGCACCCGGTTTGAGAGGGCCCATAGCTCAGCCGGTCAGAGCACCTGACTCATAATCAGGGGGTCGCTGGTTCGATCCCAGCTGGGCCCACAAGGTGCAGGACCCTCAAGGTCCTGTTTTTATTTTTATAAGCATGCGCAGACAGCTCCGTATTCTTTTTCATCTGCTGCTGATGGTGACCACCTTCTTCACCACCACCTGGGCAGGATCGGAATGGGTAACCGGAAAAAATGTATGGATGGAGAACTATTCCATGGCCGACTTTTATGTGGGCATGCATTTTTCCATACCTTTCCTGCTCATCCTCACCTTTCACGAATTTGGTCATTACCTCACAGCCCGGTTAAACCACGTGCCTTCGTCCCTTCCCTACTATATCCCGCTTCCGCCCTTTCCGCTTTCCATTGGCACGTTGGGAGCCATTATCCGCCTTCGATCACGACACATCACCATCCGCGAACATTTCGACATTGGCATTGCCGGTCCGCTGGCCGGTTTTGTCATTGCGCTCATCATTTTAATCTACGGGTTCCTTACATTGCCCCCGCCTGAATACATCTTTCAGATTCATCCGGAATACGAGAAATACGGCTTAGGCTATGCTGATTATGTATATGAAAATCAGGAAGGCATAATCGACATTTTTATTGGTAAAAACCTGTTGTTCCTGTTACTTGAACATTTGCTGGCCGATCCGGCACGAATGCCCAATCCGCATGAGATCATGCACTACCCCTATTTGTTTGCAGGATTTCTGGCCTTGGTGTTCACCAGCCTTAATCTGCTGCCCGTAGGGCAACTCGATGGCGGACACGTGCTCTACGGATTGTTTGGTTACCGCATTCACCGTGTGGTGGCTTCGGGAGTTTTTATGGCTTTTATGTTTTATGCCGGATTGGGCTTTGTACATCCTGCACTGCCCGCCGGAGAACTCTGGTGGTATGTTGCAGGTTACGGATTTTTCCTCTATCTCAGCTTTACCGGCCTGGGGCTACCACCCCGCGAAACTCTGATGTACACGCTGTTGATATTCGCCCTCCAACTGGGCCTGACCTGGCTGATCCCGGGTATTAAAGGCTACCACGGATGGTTGTTGTTTGGCTTTATCCTCGGCAGGCTTATCGGCATCACCCACCCGAAAGCCGCGTGGGAAGAGCCTTTAACCCCAACCCGAAAAATACTCGGCTGGATTGCCCTGGTCATTTTCGTGCTGACCTTCACACCCAATCCCATTGAAATATCAACTCCTTAGCCTGCTTTTATTTGATAACCTGCACCCATCCTTTGCAGGTGTTGGACAGCCCTATTCTTATCTCGTAAAAATAGATACCCCCTTCAAGCCCCTGGGCCGACCAGTTATTGCGGTAATCATTCGACTCATATACTTTGCTACCCCAGCGATTGAACACCCTCAGCGATACCGGAATATTCAAATCGTGTGGTGCAATCCCTTCTGAACCGTACTGAATGGTAAAGGTATCGTTAAATCCCGGAGAACCTTCCGGTGTAAACACATTGGGTACTTTAATGGTGAAAATGGGAAGGTAAAGCCGGGTTTCGTATGCACAGCCAGCCTTCACCCCAATCAGTTTAACAGAATAATACCCATCATTCTGATACTGATGAACAACTTCAGGCAAGCCAGAAGTAAAGCCATCGCCAAAATCGAAAAAGAAACTTTCATCAGGTTGGGCATCTGTTTCATTGCTCAGATACAACAGGGGTCTTGAAAAACAGTCGTTTATAAATTCGTGGCGCAGCCGCAGGTCAATGCCCGGAATAACGCGAATCGTTACACTGTCGCGCAGCACACATCCATCGTTGTCAATGATGGTAACATAGTATTTGGTCGTATCAACCGGTGCTACAACCGGCTCGGCCAGGGTTGACTGGAACGAACTGTCTGCACTGGTCCAATGGTAAGACGTACCGCCACCGGCCTGCAGTTGGTAGGTACTGCCGGTGCACATATTGTCGTCATCCTGCACGAATGCATCGTTCTTGAAAATATGTACAGCGATTTGGGCAGAGTCCACTGCCTGGCAGGTATTCAGATCAATGGCCTTTAGTTTAATGGTATAGACGCCCTCTTCCTGATACTGGTGCAGGATAGATTCTTTGTTGTTGCGCACCAGTTGTGTACCATCGCCCAAGTCCCATTGATAGTATTCACCTCCGATGCTGAGGTTTTCTACCCGCAGGGTGTCGGGAATGCACAATTGTGTAATGCCCGGCATGGAAAAATCAACTGTGTTGGCACGAAGCCTCGCGCGAAGGGTTGACAGATCGAATTTAAAAGCAGCATTATTGCAATTCAGGCTGTTGTTGGTATTGGACCAGGCACCCGGCGTGGTGGGGAAATCATCAAAACCTCCGAAGCATCCTGCACAAACAGCATGGTAAACAATTCCTGATTTATCAAACCGGCTGGTACCTCCATCCACATGAACGGAAGTCTGCGGCCCGCCAAGAAACGTGGCATAGAGCAACTCGCTGGCGTTCTCGGTAAGCACCATAAAATAAAAATCAGAACCATGTGTGGTTTTCTGAAAGGCATCATCGGTTACCGGCATGCCCGTTGTGTTGCCGGATGAAGGCCAGTATCCGCGCAGGTAATTAATGAATCCTCCCCATCCTGCCGCATACAAATTATTGCAGTCATTGACCATGAAAGCCGTGGGCGAAATGTTGGGAATACCTATTCCCGAACCGAAACAGGTAGAAAAAATCAGGGATGACAAATCCGCACTGAAACGCTGGATAAACTGGCCGCTGTTGGAATTGCTATACACACCCGGTGTTACGGGAATGTTCCCGGTGGTTTGACCAAACACGAACACCTCATCGTTCCTGTTCAGGTCAAGAAAATAAATCTGATCATAGGCATTCGTGCCGGAATAGGTGGCCAGCATGAGCGAGTCGCCCGTGGCAGAAATCTTGGCTATCCAACCGTCTGTATCGCCCGCATAGTTTTGCTGATAGGCATTATTGGTTGTGGGAAAATCGGGGCTGGTGGTTCCACCACCCACAACCAGGTTCATGAGCGAATCAAATTTTAATGAATACGCAGCATCAAAACCTGAACCACCCAGCAGGGAAGACCATACGATATTGTCCAGGTTGGGTGTCATTTTAACTACCAGAGCATCTGTTAAACCACCAAACGAACGGTTCAAACCAGCCACAGCGGGAAAGTCGGCTGAAGCGGTAACTGAACTGATGTACACATTACCCAGTGAGTCGGTAATGATATCGCCACGCATTTCATCTCCGTAATTTCGGGTCAATGGCCCGGGCCACGCATTCAGCCCGTCATTCGCTGTCCCGCCAAGAAATGTGCAGGCTTTCAGCTGTGCCCCATCGGCACTGATGCGTGCAATGAAAATATCTGAACCAAACGGATATCGCTCAATGACATCGGAAAAGACAAAAGGTCCGCCCAGAAAAGCAGTTTGATAAGCGCCTGCAGTTACCGGAAAGTTAGCCGAGCTGGTGGTACCTAATACCAGCAAATCATCGTTGTAATCTTTAACCAGGCTGTGTGGCGTTTCATTGCTGGATCCACCCAGAAAACTCGCATACAGCAACTGCGAACCGGTGGAATCATATTTCAGCAGCGCTACATCGTAACTACCACCGTACGTCATCTGAAACGCGCCTGGTGTGGCCGGAAATTCACCACCCAGGGCATAGCGTACAATGCCTGATGAGTACAACGTGCCGCGTTCGCCCGGCGTAGCAGTACTGCCCCAGTTGTCGGCTGTTGATCCTGAAAACGTTGAAAAGATTAACAACGGGTCAACTACCAGTTCATAGCAACTGTCATACCCTTCCGGAAAAACGAAGGTTACTTCGTTTTGCGAAAGCCGGTAATAACAGGGCACCTCAACGATTTTGCCACCAACAGTCTGGTAGGCGTAAGGCTTTTTTTCAACCAGCTTTCCCACAGACGTAGCAATGATCAGGTTGCCGTTTTCTTCTTCAATTTTATCGGCACCCGTATATTTCATCCGGATAACCGATGCATCAGCCCCGGGTGCCACCAGAAAATCGTATTTCAGATGTTCTCCAACTGATGTAACCCGAACGTCCACCCCCGGATACATTTCATGATAATATAAACTGTGAAAAGCCGAGACATTACTGCGCCATCGCTGCGGATCATTACCCTGATAAAAATGATAACGTTCTTTCGTACGACTAACACCGCTTATACCTTTCGCTTCTCCGCCCGGAAATTCAATGAAGAGGCAATGAGCTGAAACCGTGTTTCCCGAAAGTGCCGTGCGGCCTGAAGATTCTTCATGCACCAGGTCGGTTTCTGCGTGCAGGTGTTTGTGGGCATCGGCATACAAAATAAACTGAAGCCGGTTTGATGTAACATACAAATTACCCCCGGGTATGCGCCCGGCATAACGCACTTCGGCAGGCCACTGTCCGGCATTTTCAATAAAACGGTAATACAATTGTGCCCTGACCCCGCTTATCACCCAGAGGCTGCCCAGTAAACCCAGCAGTACAACTTTCTTCATGTCAATAACCAGTTGAACTAATGTTCTTTTCGCAGCACTTCCAAGGGGGGCGTGCTGCGCACACCGCGCGAGTTGAACCATCCCACTGCCACTGTAAGCAATACCACCGAGCTGGCCACGGTAACCAGTTCGGCCAACCGGAAAGAAAACTGAAAATCAAAAAACAACACGGCTAGTGCATAGCCTGCAGCCAGCGAAAGGCCAGCCCCCGCAGCAACGGAAAATATTCCTACATATCCGTATTCAATAAGCGTAATACCCGCAATAAATCGGGAAGACGCACCCAGCGTCCGCATCAAGGCATATTCGCGCTGCCGTACAAATCGTGTGGCAAGTACCATGCCTGCAAGTACCACCACACCAGCAGCCAGGCTGAACAAAGCCAATATACGCACTATACTGCCCACTTTATCAAAAAATTCTTTCACCGTACTGAGCACCAGCCTGAGATCAATCAATGAGACATTGGGAAACGAAGCAACAAGTTGTTGCTGAAAGCGACTGGCCACAGCCGGTTCATCAATACGCGTAGATGCCACATAAATCTGCGGAGCCTCGTTTAACACCCCCGCGGGAAAAACAAAGATAAAGTTGGGCGGATCTTTTTGCCATTCTACTTTCCGGATGCCGCTGATGCGTACTTTAACCCGCACCCCCTGCACATCGAACACCAGGGAATCGTTCACATCTACATCCAGTGTTTCGGTCATCCCTTCCGAAATGGTTACCCACACAGAATCCCTGGCTCCTGGCCGGTAATGATGCAGCACTCCCCTGAGCAGGTCCTCAGAACGATGCAGGGAATCGCGATAAGTAACGCGGTATTCGCGCAGCAGCGCCCAGTTGGGAATATGGTCGGTGGTGTCTCTCTGCCAGTCGGCAACAGGCCTTCCCTTCAGTTCTGCCAGGCGACATGTAACAATCGGTACCATCTGCTGAACCGGCAGGTTATTCGCATGCAGCAACTTCACCAGTTCCTCTTTCTGATGCGGCTGAATGTCGAATAACACGGTATTCGACTGATTGGCACTGCCCGTAAACTCTACCTGGCTCAGTAAACTCTCCTCCACCACATTGAGGGTGCACAATAAAAATGTACTTAGCCCCAATGTAACCGTAAGCAAACGCGTGCGGTTATTCGGGCGGAACAATCCACAGAATGCGTGGCGCCACATAAACGGAGCACGGCGTGGAAAGTATTTTTTAGCCGCCATAAGCAGCAACTGCGCCAGCAACGCCAGCACGAGCAGAACTACGGCCAGGCCAGCAGTAAAGGCAAGTGCCGTTACGGCATGGCGAGTCTGGGTCCACACCATGACAAAGGGAAAAAAAATGGCAGCCATCTGAACCGCAATCCGCGCTTTCGACCGCACTGCCGCAGGAGTGAAGTCGGCACGAAGAGCTGCCAGCGGAGGCACAAACCGTACAGACATCAGTGGCCAGGCCGAGAATATGGCCGAGAGCAGCATTCCCAGCACAAACCCTTTGGCCACGACATTCCATGAAATGACTAAATTTAGTTGTATAGGTAAGAGGTTACCGATAGCCACAGGTGTAAACCGGTACAACAACAAGCCCAACAATACTCCCGTGAAACTTCCCAACAAGCCCAGCAGCATGAGCTGGGTGAAGTAAATAAAAAATGCACTTGTTCCCGGTACACCCAGGCACCGCAACATGGCCACATCCTGGCGCTTTTCAGCAGCATACAACTGCACTGAAGCAGCGATGCCAATACCTCCTAAAACGAGCGCAGCAAATGCCAGCAAAGAAAAAAACCGGTACACCGACTCAAAAGCACGGCCCAGTTCGCGCCTGCGTTCAGCCACATCGTCAAAGCCATGACCGTATTTCCGGACAAGTGGCTCAAGAAAAGTTTTCAGTTTTTCAGCATCCTTTTCATCCTCTGTTTTAAAATAGATGCGATAATCTACCCGGCTTCCGAACTGAACCAGCCTGGTGGCCTCCAAATCACGGATGGAAATATAAACAGAAGGCGTAAACGTGGATAGAATACCACCTCCGCCAGGCAACCTGCTAACCACACCGGCTATGCGGAAAGTTGCCTGACTCAACCTGATCGAATCCCCTAAACTCACTTCATACTGGCTGGCCAGCGACTCATCCAGCAGCGCGTTGCCACTTATGTGCAATGCTTCTCGGGCATTTTCCGGGCGGGTTTCTATCTTTCCGTAAAAAGGAAATTCATCGCTATAAGCCACCAGCCTGATGAGCCGCACCGACCCATCGCGCAAAAACATCACCATCGAAGCCATGGCGGCTTCCTGCGCTCTGGGATAAGGCAGGCTGTCGAAAATTTTTTGCAACCCAGGCTCGGGCAAACGCGAAGCATTGACCACCATATCCGCTCCCAGCAGTTCACGGGCGTTGTTATTGATTTCGCGCTGCAGCCCGCTGTTCAGCAGATCCAATAACACCATAGAGGCAACACCGGCCACCAGCGCAGCAAGCATCAGCATCAGCCTGACCTTTTGCCCGCGCCCGTCTCGCCAGGCCATGCGTACAATCCAATAGGGATTGCGCAGTTGTTTAAACGTCCGTTTCATCCGGCTTTTATTCATGTGGACGGGGTGTCGGCCATAATTCTTCCACCTCGCAGCTGTATTATCCTTCCGGTTTTTGCTGCCAGCTCAGCATTATGCGTTACCAGAATGAGTGTTGTGCCATGCTCCCGGTTCAGGCTGAAAAGCAGGTCGGATAAATGCGCAGCATTTTCTTCGTCCAGATTGCCGGTGGGTTCATCGGCAAAAAGGATTTTAGGCTGGCTGATGAAGGCCCGCGCCACAGCCACACGCTGCTGTTCGCCTCCCGAAAGCTGTGACGGGTAGTGATGAAGCCTGCTGCCCAAACCTACCCGGTCCAGTAATTCTTTCGCACGTTGCGCTGCCCTTCGTTCACCGCGCAATTCCAAAGGTACCATCACATTTTCCAGTGCCGTGAGTGAGCTGAGCAACTGAAAATTCTGAAAAACAAATCCGATATACTGGTTCCGCAAGGCGGCACGATCGTCTTCGGAAAGCTTGCCCAAGCTGTGCCCAACCAGCGTTACAGTTCCCGAAGAAGGAAGGTCGAGCCCGGCACAAAGCCCCAGCAAAGTGGTTTTACCGCTGCCAGACGGACCAACTAGCGCCAGGGTTGTTCCCTCTGACACTGCAAAAGATATATCATGTAAAACGGTTAATGCATGCGTGGTGGTTGTGAATGTCTTCGTTACACCTTGAAGCTCAAGGACAGTAGCCGGCATGATTTTGATAGTTATGCTGTAATAAAGCCGGAATATGGTAAAATTGTTTCGGAGTATGATGCGGATTTACATGTTTCAACCGGCAATTACAATTACAGTTTTGGTGCTGTTGACCGGCATGGTAAGCGCACAGAAAAATATTCTCTTCTTTGGCAACAGCCTGACGGCCGGTTACGGGCTTTCGCCTGATGAGGCTTTTCCGGCCATCGCTGCTGAACTGCTGCAACAGAAAGGCAAGGCCGTGAAGGTTATCAACGGTGGGCTGAGCGGTGAAACCTCAGCAGGCGGGCTTACACGCATTGACTGGATGCTGCGCCAACCGGTAGATATCCTTGTGCTGGAGCTTGGGGCCAATGACGGCCTTAGGGGCCTTCCGCTGGAACAGACCCGCCTCAACCTTCAGGGCATTATTAACAAGGCGCGGGCAAAAAATCCGAAAATAAAGATCGTGATTGCCGGCATGATGGTGCCGCCCAACATGGGACCGGAGTACAGTGAAAAGTTTCAACAGCTTTTTAAAGACCTCGCTCAAAAAAACCAGGCCGTGCTTATACCTTTTCTGCTTGAGGGCGTGGCCGGTCACCCCCACCTTAACCTTCCGGATGGCATTCATCCCAATGCTGCAGGCCACCGGATTGTGGCGCAGACAGTATTACAATACCTGGAACCCTTACTGCATTAGTTGCGCAGACACTCGTAAAGAAAAGCAAGAACATCCTGCCCCACCACATCGCCTTCACGACCCAGTTCCTTATTCAGAGAAAGCGTACTTTTCTTGGTGTAATTAATGATTTTGTTTCTCAAACCGGCATCACTGAGCTTGCGCGACAAGGACAGTGCTTCCTTTTCTACCGGACTTTTTACACCGGAATACAAAATAAGAAAGGGTGGCGCTGAAATACCGCTTCTGATATATGAAACAGGTGAGGCATCGATCCAGTCCTGTTCGGTGCTCCCGAATGTTGATATGCACCAGTCGCGCGCTTTGTTGCCTGCATCGGCCATGATGACCGGAATATCCAATCCGGTGCCATCCAACAGCACCACTCCAAGAATGGACTTCACAGGAACGCCGGCCTCTTTGAGCAGGTAATCGTTGATGGTTACAAAGGTTGCCAGATGTGCGCCTGAAGCATAGCCTATCAGGAAAATCCGGGAAGGATCGCCACTGTAATGCACAATGTTTCTGGTTACCCAGGCCACTGCATCGGCCACATCGCGGGCATGCTCAGGAAAGCGAGCCTCGGGAGACAAGCGGTGATTGACCGAAACAAAAACATAGCCGTTGGATGTAAAAAAATCAGGTTTGCTTTCCACATCACTTTTATCGCCAAACGACCATACGCCTCCGTGCACCCATACTATCACTGGCGAGTTGCTGCCCTTGCGGGGCATATACACATCGAGCGAAGTATGATTGGGATGCTTACTTTTTTCAGAATAACGGATATCGCCCACCTTAAAGTAAGGTGTATCTTTTTTCTGGGCCCACACACAGCCGGCAATTCCTAAGCTTATACACACAAATAAAGCCCGCATAAAAAATATGTTTTAGCCATAAATATGCAGTTTTGATGCCAATATGCAAGCCCGTTAAATTTTGCGTGCATCCATGCTACCGGCTTATGCAGGCAACGGCACTATTGTGGTTCCATCAGCAGTTTTAACGCGGTAAACAGCCGGAACCCTGCCGTACTTCTCGCTGTAGGCTGATGCGACCATACCGATAACCTGGTCAACATATTCGGAAAATAGCAGGTTCAGGGTGCACCCGCCAAAGCCTCCGCCCATCATGCGGGCACCGGAAACCCCGGGAAGGCTAATAGCCTTATCCACCAAAAAGTCCAGTTCGCTACAACTCACCTCATACAACACCTGAAGTCCGCGGTGTGTTTGAACCATCTTTTTGCCAAAAGCATCTATGTGGTCGTGCACCAGATCATGGCAAGCCCCGGTTACGCGTTGATTCTCTTCAACCACATATTTGCAGCGCTTGTGCAGGAGGCTGTGCCCGGAAAGGCATTCATCAACCTGTTCAGGAGCAACATCCCGAAGGCTCTTTACCGAAGCATAATGCCGACTGATAATACGCACACCTTCTTCGCATTCCTTTCGCCTTTGATTATAGGCCGATGAAGCCAGGGCATGTTTAACTCCAGAATCTACGAGCACCAGTTCATGGGCCTTCAAATGAAGGGGAACATATTCGTATTCCATCGAACGGCAGTCCAGAAGAATAACATGATTTTTCCGACCAAATAAGCTGGCAAACTGATCCATGATGCCGCATTGTACGCCTGCAAAAGTATGCTCGGCAGCCTGGGCAAATTTTGCAAGTGTTAACTTATCAACACCACATTCAAACAATTCATTAAGGGCATAGGCCGTAGCACAGGCAAGCGCTGCTGACGATGAAAGGCCGGCACCAACCGGTATGTTGCTGCTTACGGCAAGGTTATACCCACCCAATGGATATTTATTGAGTAAAAACTGTTGTGTAACTCCCAGTATATAATTGCACCAGCTTTGTTTAACCGGTTTAACGGCATCCAAAGTTGTTTCAACCTGCTCATTCAGATCAGCAGCCAGCAGCACTACCCTGTTGTCTGCTCTTTTCTGAACGGCCACATAGGCAAACTTGTCGATGGCAGCGGGCAGCACGAATCCCTCATTGTAGTCGGTGTGCTCACCCAGTAGGTTGATGCGCCCGGGCGAACGGACAAGGAGGGGTTCTGTGTGGAATGCTTGACTGAAAAGCCGGACAAGAGACTGCACAATAATAGATAGGCTAAAAATTTATATCAGACCTGCGGAGAGAGAGGGATTCGAACCCTCGGTACGGTTGCCCGCACAACGGTTTTCGAGACCGCCCCATTCGGCCACTCTGGCATCTCTCCTGATACTTAAAGGGTATCCTGATTTTTAAAAATTCACTTAGTGCCGCGAAGATATAAAAACAACCGGCAAGTTAACCGCTTATTCGAAACGAAGCGATTCGATAGGATCCAGCCTGGAAGCTTTGTATGCAGGATAGTAGCCGGAAATGAGGCCCACCACAATACATACAGCTATACCAAAAAAAATCCAGAACCAGGGAATGATGTAACTTTTCATGCCCATAAGTTTGGCTCCGGCATTACCGGCCAGAATGCCCAATATGATACCCAGAAAACCTCCCAGCAGGCAAACAACAATGGCTTCGATGACAAACTGCTGGCGGATGCGCAGCGGTGTTGCGCCCAGCGCCTTGCGAATGCCTATTTCGCGCGTGCGCTCAGTTACCGATACCAGCATGATGTTCATCAGCGCAATGGAAGAACCCAGAAGGGTAACAAAACCCAAACCAAAACCGGCTATGCGAATGTAGCCGGCTATCTTAGCGGTGCTCTCCAGCAACGAAACGTTGTTGTCTATTTCAAAGGAATCCTCCCTGCCGGGTTGGTCGCCCCGTATTCTGCGCATCAGCGCAACCGCCTCACTCATTGCCTCATCAACTTTTTCCGGATCGGGCGTAGCCACGGTAATCCGGTACCACAAACTCCGGCCCTTGGCCATCTGGTTGGCCTTCCTAATCGGTATGATAATCATGTTGTCGAAGTTAAAACTGGGATCGCCAAAACCACCCTTCTCAGCCAGCGCCCCGATTACACGAAAGCGGGAACCCAAAATGGTCACTTCCGTCCCGTCCACCTTCTCGTTTTCTTCATACAATGTCTTCCATATTTTGTAGCCGAGAATGGCTACCTGCGATCCGCTTTCAAATTCCATCTCCGACATGTTTCTGCCGTGGGCAAATTCCAAACCTTTAATGAGTGCATAATCCACATTGGCACCGTTTACCGTAACATTTGGATTGGTTTTTTTTGAGCCGCGCGATATTTCCGCCACAAAAGTGAGATTAGCAGATATACTCACGCTGCCTTTATGTGAAAATTCACGGGCAAACATCAGCGCTTCACGTAAAGTAATCCGCGGATAACTTTTTTCAAGGCGTCCCTGCTGGCTGGAACCGCGGTTGCTTTTCGATTCGATATCGAACGAATTAGCCCCCAGTGAAGTGAGGCTTTCCGTAACCGACATTTCGATACCATCCACGGCTGTTAGTGCGCCCACAAGCGAAGTGATGCCAATAGCTACTATCAATGCAGTTATTACCGAACGCAGCATATTGGCCTGCACCGAGCGCAACCCCTCGCGGATGTTTTCGATTAAATTCATGCGAACACTTTACGCCCTAATTCGTTGAAAAGGACAGGTAAATGTTACAGCCGGGGTTAAAATTTTGTTTGTAATTAACCGTAAATTTGACCGTAATCGAGCACCATGCGCAAGCTGCTTCTCATCTGTATCGCCATTCTGCCTTCCATTGTCCGGGCCAACTACATCCTCATCCCCATGGATAATGTCCAGACCAATCACCTGAAAGCTTACGGCATCGCCTACTGGATTCTGCGCACGGAAACAGAAGTGGACTGGCTGCTGAACTACCGCGGTGGAAGCTTCATGTGCAAATATCATCCGGCTATTCAAAACGAATGCATGGTACGCGGTGTAAAACACGAAATCATATCCGATGCCCAGGCCAATAACCTGCTGGCTGAAATCGCCAGTCCGGCACTTAATTATGATGTGATGAAACTGGAAAAATATCCCCGCATAGCCGTCTATTCGCCCAAAACGGCCAAACCATGGGATGATGCCGTAACCCTGGCGCTGACGTATGCCGAAATTCCGTACGACCTGATCTATGATGACGAAGTCATGGCCGGTGCCCTGGCAAAATACGACTGGCTGCATCTGCACCACGAAGATTTTACAGGGCAATACGGAAAGTTTTATGCTTCTTACTCGCATGCACCCTGGTACATCCGCCAACAACAGGAAGCTGAAGAAACGGCACGCAGGTTAGGCTTTCATAAGGTGTCGCATCTCAAACTGGCTGTAGCCAAGAAAATAAAAGAGTTTGTTGCAGGTGGCGGATTTATGTTTGCCATGTGCTCGGCCACCGACAGTTTTGACATCGCACTGGCTGCCGATGGCGTAGACATCTGCGAACGCATGTACGATGGTGATCCGGCCGACCCGCAGGCACAGGAAAAGCTGAATTATGGCAACACCCTTGCCTTCCACAATTTCCGGTTGGTGCGCGACCCCTACCAATACGAGTTTTCGAATATTGACAACCAGCCCGGTGAGCGTGGCCTGCGCATGGACAACGATTATTTTACCTTATTTGAGTTCTCTGCCAAATGGGACCCCATCCCTACCATGCTCACCCAAAATCATACAAAAATCATTAAAGGATTCTTCGGGCAAACTACCGGCTTTAAAAAGCATCTCGTTAAACCTGACGTAGTTATCATGGCCGAAAACCGCGAAATCAAAGAGGCTAAGTACATACACGGTGTGCTGGGAAAAGGATTCTGGACATTTTACGGGGGCCACGACCCGGAAGATTACCAGCATACCGTGGGCGAAGAACCCACCGACCTGAACCAGCACCCCAACTCACCCGGTTACCGGCTCATCTTAAACAACGTCCTGTTTCCGGCAGCACGAAAAAAGAAACAAAAAACCTGAGTTTTGCGCAATCCCTGTCTGATCTTTCTCCTCCTTGCAAGTTGGAGTTGTAAAACCGGTGAACCTGCCCTGCAGCAGATTGAAAATACTGTCCGCAGCCGTTTTACCAGTTATGAACTTTTGTTTAATGAATCCCGCAGTTTTGTCGTTGCCGTAGAAAAAAATGCAACAAATGCCTCCGGTCGGCTCAATTACCTTATTTTTAACTGCACCAACGGATCACAAATTTCTGAAGGATCATTCAGGGCCGGTTACATAAAATGGTTAAATGATAATGAAGTTGAAATTTTTGATGCACCGGGAATGGTTCATAAGGATGAACATTTAGATTTGTATAAGAAAGTTATTTCTGTGAAAAGTGCTAAATACTGATTTATGAAGCACTGGCAAATTACAGGACTTACGCTCGTTTTCTGCGGAATTATTTTATATAACATAACGCCCGGTCCATCACCCGATGAAATTAATCCGATAGCGCGTTCATTCACCGAAGAGCAGGTAAGCGGACCTGAACAATTCCGCCTCTACCACACAGGCATCCGTACACGCGAAGGGCGACAACACCCTGACTACCAATCTGGCTTTCTGGTTCGTGAGCTGCGCAAGGCACGCTTGGAGGCCGCAAGAAAATCGTTCAATGCCCGGAAAATGTCGGGTGATGTGCTGGAGTGGCGCGAACGCGGGCCGGCCAATGTTCCCGGGCGTACCCGGGGCCTGATTGTTGATCCGGACGATCCGACCAAAAACACCTGGTATGCAGGTTCCGTTGCCGGAGGCGTATGGAAAACCACAAACGGAGGAGGAACCTGGACGCTCATTACGCCCGATCTGTCTAACCTGGCAACCACCGTGCTGGCCATGGCCGAATCAAACCACAATGTGATTTACATTGGAACCGGGGAAGGCTTCGGCAATGTAGATGGCGTGAGCGGCAACGGCATGTATAAGTCAACCGACCGCGGTCAGACCTGGAATTACCTTCCTTCCACAGCAAATTTCAGTGACATCAACCGCATTCTCATTGACCCGGCAAATGAAAACATTGTGCTAGCTGCCACCAACCGCGGTATCTTTCGCACAACCGATGGGGGCATAAACTGGACACAAACCAGCGCGCGCCAGTTGGTACAGGACTTACGTGCAACTCCCGGCAATTTCAACATCCAATATGCAGCCCAATATGGCGTGGGTGTATTGAAATCAACCGATGGTGGGATAAACTGGGCGTTAAGTAACACAGGCATGAATGTAACCGGCCGGGTAGAGATTGCTGTTTCCCCCGTTAACCCGTCCCGTATCTTTGCTTCGGCCCAAGGCTCCCTGTCTACAACCGGTTCCGATTTGTATATGTCGGACGATGGTGCGGCTACCTGGTCGCTTGTTGACGTTACCTTCAACAACAACGGGGTGAATTTCCTGGGCGGTCAGGGATGGTACGATAACACCATTGCCTGCGACCCGTTTAATGCAAACATTGTGTATGTAGGAGGTGTAAGCTTGTTCCGTGTGCAGGTTACCGGCGGCACAACCGTTGTAGGGAGCTACAGCCTGCAGGAAATCGGAACGGGCAATTTTATGACATTGGTGTATTTTTCAGGAGCATCGCATGGTAATTTTCAGATAGGTCCCTCTGCCGGCAGCACATCGGTTGAAATTCGTTTCGGCCCCGGTAAATCGCAAAAAGCCCATCGCTTTCTCGTACCCGAAGGCGCCACATCAGGCGTACCCGATGCCAATTACAGCTTTGCCGATTATGTAAATGTACCCTTCGAAGTCTGGGATATCAGCGCAAACCGTCAGCTCATGGTATCCTTCCGCGACCAGGACCGCAACGGAGTGTTTAATCTTCTTCCCTTCAATACTTCTGGTCCGGCACTTGAACAAAGCCGCGAATACGTGTATGTACATAATGTAACCTACAACGCTTCTGCCCCACATCCGTCTATCGCAGTAAACGGAGGGCATCAGTTTAGCATGATGTACAACATTTGGCCCCGGCTGGCCGATGGCAAAAACTGGCCGGGCGACATCATCGAATCGCAGCTGCGCTTTCTGTTTACCAGTGTGCCGAAACTCAACGCAAGCACGGTCACTTCAGCCGATGTATATGGCCAGTTTGATGGCAAGAACCGCTATGCGCAAGCGGGTATAGATATGCACCCTGACCAGCACAACATCGTCATGATACCGGCAGGCGGCACCAGCTACCGCATGCTCGTGGCAAACGATGGCGGATTATTCATCTCAAATACCTCCACCACTCCCGGCATCAATCAGGGCAACTGGACCATGGTAGGAAGAACCTACAACACCACACAATTTTACGGAGCCGACAAACGACCGGGAAAAGATGAATACTTTGGCGGCACGCAAGATAACGGCACCTGGCGTTCACCCGCCAACATATCGGCAAGCGCCTCTACTGATTATGTTTTCTGCATAGGCGGAGACGGATTTGAAGTTTTATGGCATCCTACTGACGACAAGAAACTCATCGGTGGCTCTCAGTTCAACGGCTTCCAGCGGTCGGTAGATGGCGGCTTGAGCTGGACTGCAGCCACAACAGGCCTTTCAGGTCAGGCTCCCTTTATTTCCAAACTGGCACACAGCAAATACAACCCCGATGTTATCTACACCGTATCCTCAGACGGGGTGTTTCGCTCTACCAATTTTGGGGAAAGATGGGTACTCACACCCATTACCGATAAATGGGAGGCCAGCAACTTCCTCGATGTGGAGGTGTCGCAGGCCAATGCCAACATTGTATGGGCCGGCAGTGGCATGTCAGCTACGCGTAATCTGCATGTTTCGACCGATGGCGGCCTTACCTTCAGCCTCACCAACAACTTTACACTGGTGCCGATGGGCACCATCAGCCGGCTGGCCTCCCATCCGTATGAACCGCATACGGCATACGCCCTGTTCTCCTTTGCCGATGCTCCGAAAGTGCTGCGCACCCGCGATCTGGGCCAGACGTGGGAAGATATTTCCGGTTTTGGCACAAGCAACGAGAGCACAACCGGCTTTCCGGATGTGGCCGTGTATTGTCTGTATGTAAGGCCGGATGATCCGAATGTCATCTGGGTAGGCTCGGAAATCGGCATCATCGAATCGCGCGACAACGGACAAACCTGGGCGCTGCGCACCGACTTCCCGGCTGTATCGGTGTGGGACATGAAAGGACAGGACGACCAGGTGGTGATTGCCACACACGGCCGCGGCATCTGGACAGCCACGCTGGCCCAACCACAAATGCCCTATAAACGCCCCGAACTTTTGGCAGCAGGCACCTCGGTTGAAGAAAAACTGAACCTAAAGATCCGTCTGGAAGAATCCTTTGACTCTGTGCAACTGCTTGCCGGCTCCACCCGACTTGGCTCATTGACCAGCACTTCGCCCGGAGAAGTAACCGTTAGTGTTTCCGGCTTAATACCAGGCGAAAAGCTCATACAAATTGTCGGCTTTAAAGGTAACGGCCCCATCCGCTCAGCTACCTATTCGGTCAATCACCTGGATATACTGGCCACCAAAAACTCCTATTCAACTTACTTTACTTCAGCAACCGATCTCGCCCTGAACGGCATGTTGCTGCAGCAAATGCCTGGCGGAAACAATGGTGAAAAAACCAGCCTGCATACACACCACAATTATGCGCACAACTTTGACTATCATTTTACCATCCGGCACCCGATAAGGGTTGCTGCTTCCAACGCCACGCTTACCTACCGCGATGTGGCCATCGTGGAACCTGTGAACGATTATGTGGTGGTCGAAGCTACACAAAACGGACTGGACTGGGTGGAACTCACTCCGCGTTATGATGCACGGCTCAATGCTTCGTGGCTCACAGCGTTCAATGCCGGACAACCCGGTAACAAATCCATGTTTGTGAACCACGAGGCAAACCTGCTGGACTTTTTCAATCCGGGTGATGAAATCCTTATCCGCTTCCGCATGAAAACCAATGCCACCGTCAATGCCTGGGGCTGGGCCATCGACTTAGTCGCTATTCAGGAGGCACCTACCGGACTGGAAAAGCTGCCCGATGCGATCCAGGCATTAAGTTTATATCCGAATCCGGCAACGGATAAAATCAACATCCGCTATGAGCTGAAAATGCCTGCTTCCGTACAATGGCAGATTACCGATACCCAGGGAAGACGGCAACTCAGTACCGCACCAGCCTGGCGCGCTGCCGGTACCCACAGCGAGCAGGCCGATGTATCATCGTTGTCTCCAGGAATATACATCCTCCGCCTTAACGACCGACCTGCGGTAAAATTTATGGTAAAGCGCTAGTGCATCCGGTCGGGGCGCACCTCCAGGTTGCGCATAATTTCGGCTTCCGCTTCCAGCAACTCGCGCCAACGGTTCATGACATACTCTTCGGGCATGTACTTTTTGGCCAGCGAAAGGAAATTTTTGTAATGCCCGGCCTCACTCACCATCAGTTCGTAGTAGAAATCCGATAACGCTTTATCGGGTATATTTTTCCATAACATTTTAAACCGCTCGCAGCTGCGCGCTTCAATCAACGCATTCATCAGCAATTTCTCCACCAGTTGTTCATCGCGGCTACCACCTTTTCTGATAACTTTATTCAGTTGCTCCACATACTCGTCTTTGCGCTGTTTACCCAGCGGCAGGTTGCGCTTTTTCAGTTCATTCAGCACACGTTCAAAGTGGTTCCATTCTTCGGCCACAACGGGAGTGAGCATCTCCACCAGTTCCTTCTTATCGGGGTACTGCACTATGAGCGAAATGCAGGAAGAAGCCGCCTTCTGTTCGCAATAGGCATGATCAACCAGAATATCACCAATGTTTTTGGTTGCGATGTCAGCCCATCGCGGATCGGTGGGCAGCTCAAGGCCAAGGGTAAATTTATCTTTTGCTTTCATCGTCAATCATAAAACGACCAGTCGAATCCAAAATCCACAGCGTTGCGGACGCCCGGATAGTAAGGTGTTGGAACCGGCCCCGTATCGAAGAATATTTTCAACAGGTTATGGTAGCGCAAAAATATCCTTCCCCGCAGAATCTTGGCATTGAGAAACACATCCATAACAGGAAAATCGGGAGCAGCAATTTGCGTTTGCAGATAAAACTGCTGAACAGACGGCATGTAGGCATAAGCCAGATACTTTCTTTTGTAATGCACCTCAACACCTATCTGGAAATCAAAGTTGCCATTGAACCAGATGTTGGCATAGCTGAGCTGCGCATTGGCAAACCAGGGAGGCAGCTGCAGCGCATTGCCCGAGTTTTCGAGTATGCGGCTGTAGATCCATTCACCCCGAAAAAAAAGATTTTTTACCGGCTCAACAGAAATGCGGAACTGAGGCAAAGCTGCCGTTTGATACCCGCTGCTCTGTACAGGAAGCACGGGCTGACTGCCCGGAAAGCCATCGCGGAAAAAAATAAGATTGCGATACGTATGCAGAGCAAGCCCGGGATACAACTGCAAACGCCTGGTAGAAATGATCAGGTTTCCTTTTAGTTCACTTGCTTCGGTGTTGGAAAAAGAGTTGATCCACAAGTTATGGTTGCCGCGCCAGGCCTGCTGCAAAAAGCCCGGTGTGTACACCGACCTGGAAAGACTGGCTTCCAGCCAATGGGTATGGAGCTTTGCATTGAAGTAATAGCGATCGTCAAACATCCAGTTTACTTTACCCGCAAGGGTGCCCAGTTTGGGCAGGGGCAGTATCAGCTCGCCGCCGGTATAAAATTCAGTTCCCGATGTAACCGGATAATCGAGAAATGCTTCATTCAGGTGCAGGTAATCCACAGCAAAAGATCGAATTGCCACAAAACCATTGTAAAAAAATATACCCGCCCTGCCTTTTATACCTGCTTCGTTTCGCAAAGCCCTGAATTTCATCTGGTCGAAAGTGTGGCTGATACTGATAACTGCTGTATCATAAAAGTTATTGAGGGGCGAAGGATCGATATATTGGTTACGTTGCCGGAAACTTTCCAGTCGGTGGTACAACTGCAGGCCGCTTCCTATCCTGTATTGCTGATAGATGTGGTAGTTGAGCCGGAAGTCATTGCTTTCTGCCGTAGTCAGCCAGGGCTGGGCATTGAGTGTGAACATGTCGGAGATGACGTAGTCACCCGGCAGACGGACCCCGCCATATTCAAACACGCGATGAAACATTCTGCGGAAATCGGCAAGAATAGCATAAGCGCTGTCCTTGCTGTGATAGCTCATAAAAATGTCATAGGTATTGTTCTTTACGTTGCGATCGCCCTTTCCCTGCCGCTGCACCTGCTTGTCAATAAAAAGCCCGTGGTAATCAAAACCAAAATTCCAACGCGGGTTAATGTTTCGGCTGTAGGTAACAGAAGTGAGCGACCTGCCCCTGCCACCCAGAATAACGTGCATGTTGGAATAAGGCGAGCGGGTGTTGAAATAATGAGGGATTGTCTCGTCCCAATATACATCGTATGCATCCAATCCGGATGTGGCACCTATGCGATCCGTTACAACCGGAAGCACAGGCCTCAACGCAGTGCCAATATTGCCGAGGTCCTGAAACCTGTACCGGCTGCGTTCCACTGCACCGAAGCGATGGAAGTCTTGTATGACGGTATCCACAGGGCGGGTTTCCCACCGATCATAAAACAAATCGTAGTAAGTAAACACCCTCGAAGTTTGCGGGCCATATACCTGCCGCGTGGAGTCGTCAATAATGCGCGAACCTCGGCGCGGAAACCGATCTTCTTCCTGTGCCACAACCAGCAGCGGCAGGAAAAGAATGATATAAACCAGCTTACCCCAGCGCATAACTTAGCACAAGATTATCAAATTCCTTACCATTCTTCAGGAAGCGCATTCTTACCGGAACAGAAAACAAGGGTAATGAACGGCAGGCAGCCAAAGCCGTGAGTTTAACTGCATCCTTATCGGTGGTGAGTATGCTCACCGGAACATCCTGGCGTTCGATAAATTTTCTGATTTTTTCTACGTCATACCCGGAATACGAATAATGATCGCGATAGCGGAAATGATGCAATAACTCAAAACGGCTTTTAACCCATTGTTCGAGCGGTTCGGGACGGGCAATGCCGGTTACCAGAATAACTTTATGTGATAGAAATTCAGTTGCCTCATTCAAAGGTTTAGGATCCTCATAATGCAATGAAGCAAAAAACACCGGGGCAAGGGTATATCGTTGTATTGCAGAGCAGATGCTACCCATTGCATCTTCATTAAGATTATCCGGACATTTGGTTACCACCACAACCTGTGCACGCGATGCGCCCTTGCGACTCTCGCGCAATCTGCCGGAAGGCATCAGAAAGTCCCGGTAAAAAGGCCGGTGATAATCGGTAAGTAAAATACTGAAACCCGGCTTAAGCCTTCGGTGCTGAAAGGCATCATCCAATACAACTGCCTGAATATCCGGGTAACGATGCAGTATATGAGGAATGGCATACACGCGATCCTCGCAGACAACAACAGGCACATCGGGAAACTTTTTGAATATCTGCAACGGCTCATCACCCAGCATAGCAGCTGTGGATGCGTCATCGGCAAACTGCAGACCTTTTGTTGCCCGTCCGTAACCACGGCTTAAAACACTTACCTTCAGATGTGGCAAAAGCAGCCGTACAACATACTCTGTCATCGGCGTCTTGCCAGTACCCCCAGCGGTGAGATTGCCAATTACAATAACCGGTACCTCAAAAGGCACAGAAGGTTTCAGCCCCGCATCATAAAAGTAATTGCGCAGGCGGGTAATACAATCCCAGATAACCGCAAACGGCCACAACAGAAAAGTGAAAAACAATTTCAAAGCATTAATTTGCGATGCCAGCCGGCAAAAATACAATTAACCCGTTCATCGCCTATGCAGGTCAACGAAGTTACCCGCTTTTTGGAAACCATCGCACCGCCATTCCTTCAGGAATCGTACGACAACAGCCGGCTGCTTACCGGCTCTCCCGGCCAGGAAGTAACCGGCATACTGGTTACGCTCGATTGTACCGAAGAAGTGGTTCAGGAAGCCATGGACAACGGATGCAACCTGATTGTGGCCCATCATCCGGTTTTGTTCAGACCGCTGAAAAAAATTACCGGCAGCAACTACGTAGAGCGCACCCTGATCCAGGCTATCCGAAATAATATTGCCATCTACGCCATTCACACCAACCTTGATAACGTTTTGAATGGCGTAAACCGGAAGCTGGGTGAGATTATCGGCCTGAAGAACCTGCGCATTCTGGCACCCCGCAAAAACACCCTGAGCAAACTGGTCACGTTCATTCCCCGCGAGCATGCAGAAAAGGTGCTGCAGGCTTTGCACCAGGCCGGAGCAGGTCAGATTGGTAACTACAAAAACTGCAGTTTCCGGATTGAAGGCACCGGCACATTTATGCCCACAGACGAAGCCAACCCCTATATCGGACAAACCAATAAACTGGAGTATGTTCAGGAAATCAGGGCCGAGGTTATCTTTCCCACATGGCTGGAAGAAGATATTATGCAAGCACTGAAAGACAGCCACCCCTACGAAGAAGTGGCCTATTACCTCACCCCGTTGGCCAACACCCATCAGGAAGCCGGCTCGGGAATGGTTGGTGAACTGGAAGAGCCGGCTGAAGAAACTGCTTTCCTGGTGCACCTGAAGAAAACACTCAGCTTACCGGTTATCCGGCATACCCGCCTGTTGGGAAGACCCGTTAAAACCGTAGCTGTTTGCGGGGGCAGCGGTAGCTTCCTGCTGCCGGAAGCAATACGGGCAGGAGCACAGGTATTCGTTTCGGCCGATTTCAAATACCATGAGTTTTTTGATGCCGATAACCGGATAATCATAGCCGATATAGGGCATTATGAGAGCGAAACGCGAACCAGAGAATGGCTGGCTGCGTTTTTAAGGAAAAAATTTCCTACTTTTGCAGTCCGAATTTCGGCAACTAACACAAATCCAATAAGTTACATAACCTGAATGGAAACCCAAACCGTAGCCCAGAAACTGGAAGCACTTCTTTACCTGCAATCCATTGATACCAAACTAGACCAGTTGAAAAAACTGAAAGGCGACCTGCCCGATGAGGTGCAGGACCTGGAAGATGAAATAGAAGGGTACAAAACCCGCCTGCAGCGCCACCAGAGCGAGCTAAAGGAAATAGAAGACGGCATCAAGAAGAGCAAAGAAAACATCAAGGAAGCCGAAAAACTGATAAAAAAATACACCGACCAACAGAAAAACGTCCGGAACAACCGCGAATACGATGCCATAACGAAGGAAATCGAGCTGCAGACCCTGGAAATCCAGGTGTGTGAAAAGAAGATCAAAGAAAGCAAGGAACTCATTGCCGCCAAGAAAGAAGAAATTGAAAAAACCGAGCAACTGATTAAAGAACGTTCGGAGCACCTGGAAAACAAAAAGAAAGAACTCGAGGGCATTCTGCAGGAGAGCCAGGAAGAGGAAAACAAGTTGCTGGCCGAACGCGAGAAGGCTGCCAAACGCATTGAAGACAAGGCCCTGTTGAAGTATTACGAGCGCCTGCGCAGCAGCCTGAGCAACGGTTTGGCGGTGGTGCGTGTGGTGCGCGGTGCAGCAGAAGGATGCAACATTGTAATCCCGCCACAAAAAATTGCCGAAATTCGCGAAAAGAAAAAGATTGTTATTGATGAGCACTCGGGCCGCATACTGGCTGATGTGGACATGGAGTCACTGGATGACGGTGACCGTCCGAAGCGCGATCGCAGTGCTGCTGCGCCGGTACGCAGGCGTAAAGCGGTGGGATAAGCTCATACAACCGTACCTGAAGGCAGGATTACCAGCCTGCCTTTTTCTTTTATGTACTTTTTCAACAGCGGCTCAATCTGCAAAAACTCATCCGGAACAACAGGCTTTTCATTTGATTCTGGACCTTCGCACAAGCGAAGCCAGGAAGGTACTTGATAAAATTCCCCCTCCGCAATCCATTTATCTGGCATCGCTGGCCGAAATGATCGAACTGATCGTGCACGAAGACCCTTCGCTTCTTTCGCAGTATGAAAGTAATCATGATAAGCGGCTCGAAGAGCTGGCACGTCTTAAGTCAGAATCGGCCGAAAAAATGTATGTGCTTGCCGAACTGCGCCTCCAATGGTCTTTCGTTAACTTAAAATTTGGGCACGAACTGCAGGCAGCCTGGCAGTTGCGGCAAAGCTATCTCGCTGCACAATCGTGCCGGCAAAAATACCCGCAATACGAGCCTATTCGTAAAACCTGGGGTCTGCTTAACCTGATGCTTGGCTCGGTACCCGAAAAATACCAGTGGGTGCTCCGGATGCTCAACCTTTATGGCTCAGTCGAGACCGGCATGCGCGAATTATCCCGTGCAGCCCGGGCATCGGGTGCGTATGGCACCGAAGCGCGCATTATTCTGTCTCTCGCCCAGAGCTATCTGCTCCAGCAAAACGACATAGCCATGCATAACATGGAAATACTGGCACAAACGCAACCGCATGAGTTAGTGTACTTCCTTGCGGCCGCCATTGCTCTGAAAAGCGCCCAAGCCAGCAAGTCTCAGGCCTTCCTGGACAGCCTGATGAAGCCCGGCACTTCGCCTGTTATTCCTTATACCTGGTATCTGCGCGGTGAGGCATTGCTCGCAGCAGGTAATTACCCGGAATCGGCTAAATCCTACCAGCAATTCCTTCAGCAATACCACGGTGAAAATTTTGTAAAAGATGCCTGGTATAAATCCGGCATCTGCTACGCAATGGCCCATGATAAAACACAGGCAGAAGCCTGTTTTGCCCGTGCACGCATGGCCGGTGATAAACGCACGGAGGCCGACCGGTATGCCGATTTCCAGCTAGCTGAGTCGCCCTGGCCACATCCGGTTATCAGCCGGCTGCGCCACGCCACCGATGGTGGTTATTATGACGAGGCTTTGGCCCTCGCAAAACATCACGCATACGATTCATTTCCCGGAAAGAAAGACAGCGTTGAATTTATTTATCGCGCGGCCCGCCTCTATCACAAATTAAATGAACTTGATACCTGTTTATATCTGTACCGGCAAACCATTGAGTTATCGGGCATGCATCCCTGGTACTTTGCCCCTAATGCCTGCCTGCAAAGCGGGTATATTTTGCAACAGCGCGGACAACTGCGCGAAGCAGAAGCGTATTTCAGAAAGGCCCTTACCTACCCGCGCCACGCCTATAAAAACAGCATCGACAGCAAAGCCAAATCGGCACTGGCCCAATTGAAATAACAACATGTTTACCTACTTAACAGGCGGAACAGCCAATGGACAAACCAGTGAAGAACCGGTTTATTGTAAAGTCGTTTTCAGTTGCATAGGGTTCGGTTTATTCAATACCAGGGTTGTATCACCGGCTTCAGGGCACTGAGATGCCGGGTGTCGTTGTATCGTTCAACTGTAAATAGTGTGCCTGTATAATTCAGTTGGTACAGGCACAGGTTTTCGTGCTCAAACATATCCATGCTGCGCAGCGGATAGTTGAGCAACAGACACAGCAAAATGCGCATTGCCCGTCCGTGCATGCAAATGAGTACGGTTTTTTCGTCGGATCGATTCAACATGTAGGTGATTGCCGGCATCATGCGTTGCGCCACATCTTCCGGACTTTCACCACCTTCAATCCGCAGCGTTGTATTGCCTTTGCGCCATTCTTCCAGCACATACTGGTAGTATGCATCTTCCTGGGGAGTGATTGGCTGCCCCTCCTTCCTGCCCCAGCTTATCTCATTAAGCCCCGGCAGGGCCTCATGCGGAATGCCTGACTTCAGAAACAGTTCAACGGTTTCCACGCTCCGTTTTAATGCCGAAGTGTAAACTTTGTCAAACGATACATGGCGGTAAGCTTCAAAAAAGGCACGCGACTGTGCCACGCCAAAGTCGTTCAGGCTGCTGTCCACACCACTGCCCTGCACAATGCCTTTCAGGTTGAAATCAGTCTGGCCGTGCCGGATGATATAAATTTTTTTGAACGTGAGTTTTGCGCTATTTTGTGCCGCCCGGAACATACCGGGCGCAAAAATAGAAAAATACTTTATCCCGCTTCATGAACCTGTTTCCGCCTGAGGTAACGACCGGCTCGCTCAATAAACTTTCTGCGCGCACAATGGTTGAATACATCGGAATCGAATTTACCGAAGTGGGGGCAGACTATATCCGCGCACGCATGCCGGTAGATTACCGCACGCAGCAACCGTACGGTTTGCTGCACGGTGGCGCCTCGGTGGTGCTGGCCGAAACGCTGGGCAGTGTGGCAGCACATTGCACCGTGATGAAGGAAAACAAATATTGTGTGGGTTTGGAAATAAACGCCAATCATATCCGATCGGTTAAAGAAGGCTTCGTCACCGGCACAGCCCGCCCCATTCACATCGGAAAACGCACGCAGGTGTGGGAGATCAGAATAACCAACGAAAATGATGAACTCGTGTGCATCAGCCGGATAACCATGGCTGTATTAGACAGGAAGCCATGAACCAGGTTACTACTACCGGAAAAAATACACAGACCTCCATGGCTGACATCATGGAGCGCGCGCTGGCCTATGGCTATGCGCTGGCTGCCTGGCAAATGCCCGGCGACAAAACACGCAAACTCCTGCTCTGCGAAAAGCCGCTTCCTTTCAAGCCAGGCGATACTTTTGAAAACCTGCCGCCAGGTTTTATAGTTCACCCATTCAGCCGGCATAAAAACGGATGGTATCTGAATGCCGACAAAATCTTTTCGTTTCAGGAGTGCGACTTGCTTGCTCCGCAGCTACCGGAAGAAACCAACGCACAGGTATGGCTGAAAACCACCAGCCCCTCAGTTAAAGGTTCTTTTTATGAATCTCCGAAGCAACTGCCCGAACAACCACACTCGCAACAGAACTTTTACCACCTTACCCAACAGGCCCTCTATGCCATACAGCGCGGTGAATTTGAAAAAGCGGTGCTCTCCCGTTACAAAGTAGTGCCTTTGTCGCATTCACTGCATCCAGCAGAAGTGTTCAGCAACATGTGCAAAGCCTTTCCAAATGCTTTTGTTTCGCTCGTAAGCCTGGCAGATTACGGCACGTGGCTGGGCGCCTCTCCAGAAATTTTAGTGTCGGTAAAGAATAACGCACATTTTCACACCGTTGCGCTGGCCGGCACCAAACCCTTTCACCCCGGCATGGTTGTGAAAGATGTAGCGTGGACACAAAAAGAAATTGAAGAACAGGCGCTGGTAAGCCGGTACATCATCAATTGTTTTAAAAAAATACGCCTTCGCGAATTTGAAGAGCACGGCCCCAAAACCGTACAAGCCGGTAAACTGCTGCACCTTAAAACCGACTTTACCGTTGATTTAAAGGCTACCAACTTTCCATTGCTGGGATCGGTTATGCTGAACCTCCTCCACCCTACCTCAGCTGTTTGTGGCATGCCGCTGGAACCTGCTTTGCGGTTCCTGCAAGAACACGAAGGCTATGATCGCAGCTTGTACACCGGCTTCCTCGGACCGGTAAATGCAAACGGCAGCACCGACCTGTTTGTGAACCTACGCTGCCTGCAGTGGCACAACAACCGCCTCACCGGATATGCCGGTTGTGGTATCACCGCTGACTCCGTTCCTGAGCATGAATGGAAAGAAAGCGAGATCAAAATTAACTCACTGCTGAACGAAATCCTCTAACCATGTCGCTGCAGCCGGTGTATGACATAGCGGAAATATGCGCAAAAAAGGGCATAACACATGCCGTTATTTCGCCCGGATCGCGCAGTGCAGCCCTGACACTGGCCTTTGTCAGGCACCCTTCAATAAAAACATTTATCATACCCGATGAACGCTCGGCTGGTTTTATCGCACTGGGCATGGCGCAGCAATTGCGCAAACCCGTAGTAACCATTTGCACTTCCGGAACTGCCGTCTATAACCTCGGGCCGGCAATAGCCGAAGCATTCTTTCAGCAGGTTCCGCTGGTTGTATTAACAGCCGACCGCCCTCCGGAATGGGTAGCCCAGCAAGACGGGCAAACCATCTTTCAGCGGAATATTTTCGGTGCCCACGTCAAGCAATCGTACGAACTGCCCGTATCGCGGCAACACCCGGACGAAGCATGGCACGTCAACCGCATCATCAATGAAGCGGTGAACCTGTCGTTAGACCTACCACCGGGACCTGTTCACATCAATGCCCCTTTCCGCGAACCGTTTTATCCTGCTTCTTCCGGTGAAATTATCCGTTATTCCTCTGATGTGCGCACCATTTGCGAAAGCAAACCGGATTTTTATCTCCCGGAAAAGGAAAAAGCCGAACTTCAAAAGCAGCTTGCCGCATGCAAAAAGATTCTCATCGTAGCCGGGCAGCTGCCTTATGACCCGCAATTGCCCGGAGCCATCCGTAAGCTGCCGGTTCACCTCCCGCTGTTGGCCGACATCACTTCCAACCTGCATGAATCCGGCCGCATTATCGCTCACAGCGACCTGATCGCAGGCCTGGCAGCCCCATCTCAGAAAAAAGAACTACAACCCGACTTGCTGATAACCATCGGTCAATCAGTTTTATCTAAAAACGTAAAACTGCTGCTGCGCAATTACCCTCCCTCCGTGCATTGGCACATTCAGCCGGCAGGCGAAGCAGCCGATGTGTTTCAGCACCTTACGCACATTATCCGTACCACACCCCTGCATTTTTTCACATGGTTATCTGCCTGTTCGCTGCATCCTGCACAGCAGCTATACCACGAGCACTGGAAGAAAGCAGATGAGCGTCTTCGCGCGGGCTTTGCATCTTTTCTGCAAAACACTTCTGCTTCCGAACTGTACCTGACCAGCGAAGTACTGAAGCACCTCCCCGCCGCCTCCACACTGCATCTGGCCAATTCGATGAGCGTACGCTACGCCAACCTGTTTGGATTAGCCGATAACAAATCAGGCATATCGGTTTATTGCAACCGGGGCACCAGCGGCATTGACGGATGCACCAGCACAGCCATAGGGCATTGCCTTACCGGCAGCGGACTGCACGTTCTGGTAACAGGCGATCTGGCCTTTTTTTACGATCGCAACGCCTTCTGGCACAATTATCCTTTACCCAACCTGCGCGTTGTGGTGCTCAACAACCAGGGGGGAATTATTTTTAAACTTATTGACGGCCCTTCGCAATTGCCCGAGGCAGATGCGTATTTCGTTACACACCAGCCGCTCAGCGCCAAACATTTGTGTGCCGAATATGGTTTTGAATACATAGCCGTAGCCCGACCGGAAGAGGTACATGCCGGAATTAAAAAACTGTTCGGCCCTGGAAATACCGCCAAAATACTGGAATTGCAGGGCAGCGTTTCGGAGAATGTATCTATTTTTGAGGCCTTTAAATCGCACATCCGCTTAACCTATGCAACTTAAATATCCCTGGCAACCCATTAAGGAATACAAGGAAATTCTGTTTCACCGTTTTGAAGAAATCGCCCGCATCAGCATTAACCGGCCGGAGGTTCACAATGCGTTTACCCCGCTTACCGTACAGGAAATGATAGATGCGATGGCCTGGTGCCGCGAAGACACCAGCATACGTGTGGTGATACTCACAGGCGAAGGCGGTAAGGCCTTCTGCAGCGGGGGCGATCAGCGCGTGCGTGGTCATGGCGGATATGTGGGGCAGGATGCCGTGCCGCGGCTGAATGTGCTTGACCTGCAACGCATGATACGATCCATTCCTAAACCGGTTATTGCAGCTGTTGCCGGATGGGCCATCGGAGGAGGACATGTACTGCATGTGGTGTGCGACCTGACCATCGCGGCTGATAATGCGCGCTTCGGCCAGACCGGACCAAAAGTTGGCAGCTTTGACGGTGGCTTTGGCACCTCCTATCTGGCCCGCATTGTGGGGCAAAAGAAAGCGCGCGAAATCTGGTATCTGTGCGAACAATACAATGCACAGGAAGCCCTCGATATGGGACTGGTTAATAAAGTAGTGCCGCTCGATAAGCTGGAAGAAACCTATGTGGATTGGGCAAGAAAAATTATTAAGAAAAGCCCCATGGCCATCCGCATGCTAAAAATGTGCTTCAATGCCGAGCTCGATGGGCAGGCAGGCCTGCAAGAACTGGCCGGAAACGCCACACTTCTCTATTACCTCACCGATGAAGCCAAAGAGGGTAAAAATGCATTTATTGAAAAACGTGAACCGGACTGGAGTAAATTCCCTAAATTCCCGTAAGGATATTCACCATGGACTTTCAGAAACGGGAGATTTACCGATCCATTGCTGAGGTTGCCTATGTCATTGCCAAAGCCGACCGCGGGCTGAGCGCGAAAGAACGGATGGCCTTCACGGAAATCATCCGCGAAGAACTGGACTATGATTCCTGGGTAGCAGAAAGTCGGTTTGAGCTGTTGGATGAAGTGCTTAATCCTTCCATGGAAGAGGCGTACAAGCAGGCCATGGCCGACTTCAAGCGGTATAAAAAAGCGCTTACCCCCGAACTGAAAGAAAAAGCCAGGCGGGTGGTGCAGCGCGTAGCCGAATCCTGCTGTGGATTTTCAGCTAAGGAAGGATTGATCTTAGGGAAGTTTGAGCAGGACCTTAATGAACTGTGAACCAGTTATCCGGTTATCCATTTGACTCCATCGTGTTAAACGGCCGCACCGTTAAACTCAGTAGGCTTGCGGAAGAAAAAGCCCGTACCTCATTCGAAGCAGAAACCCTTGCATTTCTTACGGCCTGGCTGGGCGGAGAAGAGTTTTTCAGACAACAAACCAGTGGGTCCACCGGCCAACCAAAACGCATTGCGCTATCACGCAAACAACTGGTGGCCAGCGCTCAGCGCACCATGTCGCAGCTGCCCGTAAGAAAAAACGACACAGCACTGGTTTGCCTGGATACCCGCTACATTGCCGGCAAGATGATGCTGGTGCGGGCACTGACCCATAACCTGCGCATCGTGGCTGTTGAGCCATCCGCTAATCCTCTTAGCCGGCTGGCAGAAAAAGTTGATTTTGTTGCCGTAGTGCCTTATCAGATGAGCCGGATGCTGAGCGAATCGCTTTATGAGGCACAACACATCAACACCATACTGATAGGCGGTGGACCAGTTACAGGTCAGATCACAAGCACGTTAAGAAACCTGCCCAATGCCGTATATGCAACCTATGGCATGACGGAAACAGCGTCAAACATAGCCCTGCAGCGTCTTTCCGGGCCCCATCCGGACAAAGCATTCCGGCCGCTGCCTGGAATTAAGGTCTATTCAAATAAACAGGGTTGCCTGGTTATTGATGTACCCGAACTAGCTGAACCTGTGGTTACCAACGATGTGGCTGAACTTTATGCAGACGGAACATTCCGGATTATCGGCCGAATAGATAACGTAATTAACAGCGGAGGCATAAAAATATTTCCGGAAGAAACTGAAACCATTGCAGCAGTAATTTTTGAACAACTGGGCATTGCTTCAGAATTTATTATTGGCGGATTGCCCCATCCGGAACTGGGCCAGCAGGCCGTGCTGGTTATGGAGGGCCCACCCCTTGAGCACGGTGCTGAGCAGCTGCTGGTGCTGAGGCTGAAAGAAAAATTGTCCACGAGTGCCCCGCGAAACATATACTACCTTCCTGCATTTAAGCGAACACCCAATGGCAAAGTCATGCGCAGGGAAACGCTGATGATGCTTGGCGGGGGTTGAACAGTTTAAAAACCATTTTAATTTTGTGGCCCTAACCGCATCACGCATGGGTCGGATTTTCGAAAAACGGAAGTACAAAATGTTTGCGCGGTACGACCGCATGTCGAAAGCCTTTACCCGCATCGGTAAAGAAATAGCCATAGCAGTAAAGCAGGGCGGGCCCAACCCGGAGTACAACCCTAAACTCAGGTTAGCCATCCAGAATGCCAAGGGCGTAAACATGCCCAAGGATAAGGTGGAGGCCGCCATCAGGCGGGCCAGTTCGCGCGATGAAAAAGACTATCAGGAAATCACCTACGAAGGGTATGGGCCCCATGGCGTTCCTATACTGGTAGAATGTGCCACCGATAACCCTACCCGCACGGTAGCCAATGTCCGCCTCCATTTCTCCAAGCATGGCGGAAGCCTGGGAACTTCCGGCTCGGTTTCATTCCTGTTCGAACGAAAAGGAGTATTCAAATTTGACCCTGCCAAAATCAACCTGGATGAAATTGAACTCGACCTCATAGATGCGGGCGCAGACGAAATAGAGCGCAGTGATGAGGAGATAACCGTGTACACCAAATTCAATGAATTCGGTCACATGCAGAAATTTCTGGAGTCCAGAAACCTGGAAGCAAGAAGCGCTGAACTGCAGTACATTCCCACCACTACCAAAGAATTACCCGAGGAACAACTGGACGATGTGCTGAAATGCATCGAGGCCTTGGAAAGTGATGACGATGTGCAGCGGGTACATCACAACCTGGCCTGACCGAAAACCTGAACCAGTTTGCGGAAATCGCATTGCTTTACGCTTTCCAAGATATAAGGTGTTTGCTAAATTCGGGCATAGCAATCACCTTACCATGAAAAACCTAACCGCACGCGACATCGTCAACATCATTCTCCTTGTGCTGCTGGCGATCTTCGTCATACAAAACTGGGTAATTACCAAAGTGCAATTTCTGATGTTTGGATTTGAAGCACCACTGGTACTGCTATTGGTGATCGTATTTTTTATCGGGTACCTCACAGCGCGGGGATTCAAACGGAAAAAGTAAACCGACTAATTCGGATTCAACCGGGCAGGATATTGCCTTTTACTCCGGCACAGTGAGGCGGTTATCCATCATCCGGTTGTTGTATTGCTGGATGATGGCTTTTACTCTTTTTTCCATGCTCTCTTTCTGCATGGTTGCCTCCTGCTTCAGGTCGGTCAGGAGCATTTTATCCTCAGAAAACCGATACAAAGCCATCGTTTCCTGTCCGTTAAATACCAGCAGCCAGTCGCCCTCGAAATAATTATAGCCATCGCGGTAGGAAATGGAAAAAGGCTTTTCCGTGCCTGCAAAGATATTTCTGCCAAAAGCCAGATAAGGGCGATTGTAATTCAGGTAACCCAAAACCGAAGGCATGATGTCCGTTTGCTGCACGATTTCTTCCCGCATACCGGCAAGTGAGTTATCGGGCCGGTAAAAAATAACAGGTACGGAAACCGATCCCCACGCCGTACGCGATTCGGGGAACAAAACATTGCTCGAACAATGATCGGCAGTAATTACAAATAAGGTTTCTTTAAACCAGGGTTGCCTGCTGACGCGCTTAAAAAACAGGCGCAGCGAGTAATCGGTGTATTCTATGCACTTCAGGATGGGCTGGTCGCCTCCCTTGAATTTTCCTTCAAACTCTTTTGGAATAACAAATGGATGATGGGAGCTCACCGAGAAAATAACCGAGAAAAAGGGCTGCGGAAAAGTATTCAGCTTGTTGGCAAAGAAGTCAAAAAATTTATGATCCCATATTCCCCACATGCCATCGAAATCTTTGTCGTTTCCATATTCGGTCATGCCATAGTAGTGTTCAATTCCTGCCAGGTTAACAAATGCATCGAAGCCCATGGACCCGTTGGGTGCACCATGGAAAAATGAAGTATGATAACCCTGCTCCCGCAGCAAAGTGCCCAGGGCACGAATGCGGTTATTGGAAAAAGGCGTGAGCACATACGGTACCTCCATAGAGGGTAACCCGGCAAGCACGGAGGGAAGACCATCTATTGATTTTCGGCCGTTGGCAAATGAATGGCGGAAGGTAAGGCTGTGGCCGATGAGGGAATCCAGAAAAGGGGTGTAGCCCGAGTAACCCGGCTTATCTTTGTTCAAAGCCCCGATAAACTCGCGCGAAAAACTTTCCAGAATAATGATAATAACATTATGGGCAACAGGATGAAGCGTGTCGGGAGGATGGTGTACCGGAGAGTAGATTCGTTCCAGTTCATTTTCATCAAAATATCTTACTCTTGAAATTTTTGCTTTACCAAACGTACGCAAAACAGCAAACGGGGTGTTTAAAACGATGTTGACTTCTGCTGCCTGTTGTACATAAGCTGCGGCATTACTCAGCGCAATGGGCCGCGTGCTGTGCCTGAATCCGCCACGCACGCCCCCAATAAAAAGATAAATAATCAACGGAAGGGCGAGTATGCCCAAAGCGTAATGAACAAGGGTGTTTTGAATTTGCGGCCCCTCAACCCTATATCTGCGGTTCCACCTTATCAGCAGGAACAGCAGGATAGCCCATGCCACCACTGCATACCAGTAATCGAAAATGAACCGCGCAATGAGCTGAATCATGTTGGTTTCATTTTCAAACTGCCGGAACACATCGGCAGTGGTTCTTCGGAGCGTAAAGCGGTAATACACCGTATCGGCAATATTGGCTCCCAGCATCACGCCATTCAGCAGGTAATACAAACCATTCGTCAGCCGTTGATAGCCTGCCGCGAAACGAACCCTGAGGGGTAGTACCATCAACAGAATTACCGGCAGATTCATGTACAACACAGCCGTAAGATCAAAGCGCACTCCCCCCCACATCAACCTCATGAAGGAAGTAAGCGTAACATCGGGAAAATAATCGGAGTTGTACAGGTAAAAGATTATCCGCGTAAAGCTCATCATGACCATGGCCAGCATGAGCCGGTGCACCAGCACTACATAAATGTTGGTTTGTGGCCGAACGGACAGCAAATTCTTTAACCTTTTCATATTAAGGTGTGCGAATAACGAAAAATGCCGCCAAAAAACATATAAAGCACATAAAGCGCGCAAGCCCCGGTGTGCCCGAAACCGAACAAATTATTATTTTGCTGAGATTAATTGGCAGTATCAATGACCCTCCGGCTTAAGCCTGCATTTTTTATATTGTCCTTCGTCATGGCAGGGATGCAGTCAGCATTTGCTCAGGAAGTCCACTCATTGGGCATTTTCTCTGGTTTTACCGCACCCTATACCTGGGACGAGGGCATGCTGCGGGATCCGCGCTATCGGGAAAAATACCACATTAAGTTTGCACCTTTCGGTGTTCATTACGGTGTGGATTTTGAGGGGTATGGATTTACTTTTGATCCGGTTATTTTTCAGGCTGGACAATATTTCAACGTGATCAATATTTCCGGTGGCGATGTCGGTGAGCGTAAAATCGACCTCACCTATCTGCAGGTACCGGTAGGGTTTAAACTGCATATGATCGACCTGCATTTTTTTAAAGTAAGTTTTGTTGCCTCAGCCGGTGCGGCCTATCTGATATCGGGGAAGGAAACCATCAGCCACGGTGCTGCTACACTCAAATTTCCGCAGGGAGTTATCTCCAATCTTCCCCCTGATTATGTCCCTACTTTTCCGGGCTCATCCGAAATCATTACACCAACAGTCAGTAACCTGACCTTGCTGCAAAAAGAAGATTTTAAACCTTTTCAGATTTTCGGTGCAATAGGTTTCCGATCCGATTGGGATATTAAGGAAACCGTGCGCATATCGTTCGACTTTCGGGCGCATTATGGCATACTTGAGCCCCGCACCAGTAACTATTTAATGCGCGTGGAGAACAACGAAGCCATTTACGATCGCACCGGATCAAGAAGAGATTTATGGGCCATGCTTACCATCGGGATTTCAAAAACAGCAGAAATTGAGCCACGGCAAAAACAGTCCCGTGAAAAGAAGCGCCTGGAAAGCAAACCCTATCGCCCGGCAAAATATCCATGGCCCGGGCCGCGTAACAAGAAACCCAAAAACTGAATATGCCTGTTGTGTTGATAACCGGAGCTGGTGGCAATCTCGGACAGACAGCGGTTAATTATTTTCTGCAAAATAACTGGACCGTGCTCGCCACGGTGTCGCCGGGTAAAAGCTGGGCGGGAAAGCCCCATCCGCAGTTACATACCTATGCCCTTGATTTACGTAATACGGGCATGGTTTCCGGCTGGCTTTCTCAACTTTTCAGTGAGTGGAAGCATATTCATGCGGGCTTATTGCTGGCCGGTGGTTTTGCACCAGCCAAATTGAATGAAGCAAGCGGAGACTCACTCCGCACGATGCTGGAACTCAATGCTGCAACCGCATGGAATGTAGCACAGCCCCTCGCCATGCATGGCATACAGCAAGGGGCGGGCAGAATCATATTTATTGGCGCGCGGGCCGCCCTTCATCCCGAAGAGAGCGGTAATGCACTGACGTACGCTTTTTCAAAGAGCCTGCTTTTTCGCTTTAGCGAAGCCATCAACCTGGCCGGTCGTCAGGCCAATGTAAGAAGCTATGTGCTGGTGCCCCACATCATTGACACACCCGATAACCGCAAAGCCATGCCATCGGCCGACTTTGGTTCGTGGATTAAGCCGGAACGCATTGCTGAAGTGATGCTTCGACTGGCCGACAGTTCCTGCGATGAAAAAGAAACGGTGCTGCGGCTTTATTAAAAGGCCTTAAAGTCAACTGCAATACATGCCATATGCTGCGCCTGAAAGCAGAACCAAAATAAAAACGGCCATCCTGCCTGAGGCGGGACGGCCGTTGTCAAACAACCCAAAAATCTAGCGTTGAATGCCCTTATTATCTTTCTCCTCTTTCCGTGCTGAAATGCGGTAAGCAGCGGGTGCCTCCATTTCAGCCATCGGCTTATACTTTGGCTTTCTTGCTGCAACACGGATATTGTCGGTCTGGTTGCGTTTTTGTGCAAGAATTGCGCACGCTCTTTTCGACTTATAAACTTTATGGCGGGGTTGCTGTGCCTGTGCATTAACACTCAGCAGCATGCCCACTATAATGGCCACCACCAAAAGAAGTAAATCACGCAGCCTGCCGGAAACATGAACCCGTGATGCGGTGCGGAATGCAGCTTTGTTGTCCATCATAACCCCTCCCCTTTTGATGTATCAAATTTGAGAAACCTGTAACTGACAAACGGAGCAAATGCAGTACAAATCCTACATCTGTATTTGGTAAGGCATTTTATTCAGAAGCGCAACAGAAACGATAAAAATGAACCTCAGTGCAGGGAAAAACGCCCGGCCTGTGTAGTAAAATAGGGTCGCCTGAGGATTTTAAAAAATACAATTAATTGATTGTCAATCAATTATACTTAAAACATTCTATTATTTTCTCCCTGTTCATAAAATACATAATCCGGATAAAACCTTACATTCAGGAACCGGGGCTATTTTTGTCCACCATCCTGAGAAACTCCTTCACCCGGCTCTGCACGCTTTCCAGCGTATCTCCTTCCTCATCGGCTGTGGCTATGGCGGTAAAGAATTCACTGACAAGGCTGGATGGAAAGCCCAGTTTTTCAGCATAAATGGTTGCTACTTCCAACTCTGCATCTTCCACCACTTTGTCCAGATAAATCATGGTGACCAGATTAAAAATTTCTTCGGCCTTTTTGCTCATCTCTTCCGGGCTGGTAAACTGCAGGCCCGCCAGTTCAGCATGTTGCCGTAAATCGTCCGGGCCAATGTGCAGCTGGAATCCCCATTTTAAAAGACACCGGAAATAACGGCTGTTTACTTCATCGTGCGACAGAAACAGCGCTACAATATTGAGGTAGCTTTTTTTAACCGATTCCAGCTGTAAAGGTGTAAGTTTGCTTATCATCATCTGCAATATTTTCGTTGAAGCGCTGCTGCTTCCGATGCACCAAGTTTTCGGGCCATTGCCAGGTCATCGCACAGGCGATAATAGTTTCCGAGGGCTATCCGGCACAAGGCCCGCATTTTCCAGGCCTCGGCTTGCTGAGGCCGTAAAAACACTGCCCAGTTACAGTCAGTAAGTGCTTCATCAAAATTCTTTAACTTCATATTGGTGCGGGCCCTGGCCTCAAACAGGTGATAATAGGCATCCGGGGCATCGGCCGGAGTCATGACAATTTCAAATGCCTCTCCGTAAATGCGCGTCATGCTTTCTTTAAACATGCGTTTGCCTTCTGTAAAGTAAGTCAGGGCTTGTTCAGGACGGTGCAGGTTATCCAGGCTGATAATACCCATTTGGTAAACCAACTCAAAGTTCCAGGGTTGCATCTTCCATATCTCTTCAAGGGTTGCCAGCGTGCTGTCGTACTGCTCCATCTGATATTCGCAAATGGCCTTAAGACGCAGGGTTTCAAAGCGGGTGGGATTTTCATACCGCTTTAGCAGGCGAAGGGTTGCAAGCGATGCAGCAAGATTATTGGAAGCATATTCCTGATGAAGACGGTAGCGAAGGGTTTTCAACATGCTGTCGTAGGTTAGTGAAAACCGGTATTCCAGGGGATCATTTTGCATCAGCTTCAGCACACGCCTGAACGCCTCGTCCACATAGCCATCGGCAAACAGGGCATGAACCTGTTCTACCTGTTGCATGTTTATCCGAACCTGTTCTTCGTATTTTTTTTCCTGTATGTAGGTAATGGTGTGTATAAGCCCGTAGCAAAAACCAGCAATTATCAGAAACACCAGAAAAGCCAATCCCTGTATCTTGAAATAATTCCGATCAAGTTTATACCGGCTTTCCTGCGATGCCTTCCACCGCATGTATTGGCGGTACCGGTAAGCGCGCCACGCCTGTTCATCATAGGCATGTTCCGTGTGGACCGCATACGAGTTAAGACGTGCATCATAACGCGACTTTTTAACCGAATCGGACAGGGTATGGTAAGCTTCATTGATAAGTTTAAACCGCTCTTCTGCAACCTTATCCCCCGGATGCAAATCAGGATGATACTGAAAAGCCAGTTTTTTGTACGCAGCACGTATTTCCGTTAAATCGGCCGAGCGAGGCACACCCAGAATTTCGTAATAGTCGGCCACGGCAGCAGGTTTTTTACTTCAACGAAAATACAATCTTTTTGGTGCTGGACTCCTGCGCGGAAGCAATAAAAAAGCGCCCAGAGGCGCTTGGTCTTCAAAAAAAGCCGCGGGGTTACTTCCCCATGCCATTTATTTTTTTGCCATCTCCTGAACCAGATCGACCAGCTTATTGGAATATCCCCACTCATTATCATACCACGCCACCACTTTTACAAAGTGGTCGTTCAGCGATATGCCTGCTTTGGCATCGAATATCGAGGTGCGGGGATCCCCGATAAAGTCCTGCGACACCACATCATCTTCCGTGTATCCAAGAATACCTTTCAGCTCACCTTCGGATGCTTCGCGCATGGCAGCTTTAATCTGTTCATAGGTAGCCGGCTTTTCCAGCCGAACGGTAAGGTCAACTACCGAAACGTTGGCCACTGGAACGCGAAACGACATGCCGGTAAGTTTTCCTTTCAATTCAGGAATAACCAGTGCCACGGCTCTGGCTGCCCCGGTAGAAGATGGAATGATGTTCTGATAAGCACCCCTTCCCCCCCTCCAGTCTTTTGCCGAGGGTCCGTCAACAGTTTTTTGCGTAGCGGTAACGGCATGGACCGTGCTCATCAGCCCTTCCACAATACCGAATTTATCGTGCAACACTTTGGCAACCGGTGCCAGGCAGTTGGTGGTACACGAGGCATTGGAAACAATGGTGTGTTCGGCCGTAAGTTTGTGGTGGTTCACCCCCATCACAAACGTAGGCGTATCATCTTTGGCCGGTGCCGACATAACTACCTTTCGGGCGCCGGCCTGAATATGCTTGCGCGCATCGGCCTGGGTAAGAAATAACCCGGTTGATTCTATGATAATTTCAGCCCCTACATCGGCCCACTTCAGGTTGGCAGGATCTTTTTCTGCAGTTATCCGAATCTTCTTACCATTTACCACAAGTTGTCCATCCTTCACCTCTACCGATCCCGGAAAGCGGCCATGGGTTGAATCATACTTTAGCATGTAAGCCATGTAGTCAGGCTCGAGCAGGTCATTAATGCCCACTACTTCCACCTCCGGGCGGTTGATAGCTGCCCGGAAAGCCATCCGGCCGATGCGGCCAAATCCGTTAATTCCGATTCTGATCATGTGCACTTGTATTGAAGGCGACAAAATTAGGACTTGCATACGGAAAACCAAGCCTTTTGGGGCGAGTAATAATTTGTAGTTTAGGGCATGAATTACTTCACATTGCTGTTCCTGTTAGGTGTTATCGGGTCGCTTCTTGCACAACCAGCCCAAAAGGAAAAAGAGGCCATTCTGGAAGTACTGATGCGCCAACAGCAACATTGGAACGAGGGTAACCTGGTGGCCTTTATGCAGGGATACTGGAAATCAGACAGCCTGATATTTACCGGAAGGAATGGTATAACCCTTGGCTGGGAAACGGTGCTGCATAACTACCAGCGTTCGTACCCCTCGCACGAGGCTATGGGGAAACTTACATTCACCGTTTTGCAGTTGCACGTATACGAAAACCAGACGGCACTGTTGGTGGGTCAGTGGAAACTGCAACGCACGCAGGATGAGCCGGGAGGTTTTTTTACGCTGGTCTGGCGAAAAATCAGGGATAAGTGGGTAATTGTAGCCGACCACACCTCGTAAGCGGCCGGGCCTGGGTGTTTATAAATCGGATTATTTATTGTACCTTTACATCAATTGATCACTTCCCTGAAGTTCACTCCCGGATTTAGTTCGCGAATGCGTTTCAGGCTGTTATCAAGGTAGTTTTAATTTTAACATTTATTATTTATTACAATGAACATTTATGTGGCCAACATTCCTTTCCGGGCAACAGAAGCCGAGTTAAAGGGATTATTCGAACAGTTTGGAGAAGTTATCTCCGCCAAAATCATCCTGGATAAGTTTACCCAACGCAGCCGGGGATTTGGTTTTGTTGAGATGTCGGATGAAGCATCGGCACAAAGTGCAATCAGCCAGTTGAATGGCGCAGAATTCATGGGGAAAAACCTGGTTGTGAACGAAGCACGTCCGCGCACAGATGCGCCCCGTGGAAGTCGTCAGGGAGGAGGCTTCAGGAAGAATTTTAATCGCGAAGGATACTGATGCCGCAAAAAGCACGGAAGCAAGCCCGGTTAAAAGCCGGGCTTTTTTGTTGCGCCCCGTCCGGTTGCTTTTGCAGTGGCAATTTTGTAAACTTTGTAGTACAAAACCAACCGGCCATGAGCGTAATAACTGATGTGGAAAAATGGGGCAATGAGCACCGCCCCGGTTTCCTGGACTTCTTCCGGATAATCCTGGGCCTTTTCATCACTTATAAAGGCCTGGATTTTTTGACCAATATGGACGAGCTGGAGATGACTGCCTCCGGTATCAATGTTTATTTTGCCGGTGCTACACTGGCTCACTATGTGGTATTTGCCCACATTCTGGGCGGACCGCTGCTGGCCGTAGGTCTCTTCACCCGGGCAGTATGTGTTATCAATCTGCCGGTACTGATTGGCGCAGTAATTTTTGTCAACGCCCCCAAAGGATTTCTCAGTGTGGGCAACCACATGGAGCTGGAAATCTCCTTACTGGTTCTGGCTGGGCTTATCGTCTTCATCGTTTTTGGTGCAGGAAAATTTTCCATTGATGCCAAACGCAGACGCGAAGCCGAGGCCGCAAAACAAGCCGGTTAATCAGGCGCGCTTCAGCTCAATGATGGTAAGTTCGGGGGGTATGCCTATGCGACCGGGGTAACCAATAAACCCAAATCCACGGTTTACATAAAGATATTGGCTGCCTTTACGATAAAGCCCGGCCCATTGTTCATAAACATATTGCGAGGGGCTCCAGCGGATATCGCCCCATTCTATGCCAAACTGAAAACCGTGGGTATGTCCGGCAAACATGATGTCAATATCCGGATAATCTATTCTTACCTGTGCATCCCAATGACTGGGGTCGTGCGACAACAATAATTTGACCGCAGCCTCCTGTGCACCCGAATAAGCCTTAGCCAGGTCTCCGTATCGCGGAAAGCGCCCTGTTCCCCAGTTCTCCACGCCTATAACAGCCAGCCTTTCCCCATCTGCTTCGATAAACCGGTTTTCATTCATCAGCAAGTCAAAACCCATGATGCGGTGTGCCTCAAGGAGGTCTTCAAAATTTTTCTTCTTGGCTGCCCGCGAGGGCCAGGAACGGTAGTTGCCGTAATCATGGTTGCCTGTAACCGAAAAAACCCCCAGCGGTGCTTTCAGCTTGCTGAATATGGGCAAGTACTCTTTTACTTCATCGGTCTGGTTGTTGACCAAATCACCTGTAAAAAACAAAACATCCGGGTGTTCGTTCAGCATCATCTCAACGCCCCCTTTGACGGCAGTTTTATTGAAAAAGCTGCCGGAATGAATATCCGAAATCTGGCCAATACGGATGCCATCAAAGGCTTTGGGAAGATTCGGAAGGTAAATAGTGGCTCTTCGGATGCGGTAATCATGCGCACCCGATAGGATACCAAAAGCCATGGTACCGAACGGAACTGCCGCTGTGAGCACTGCTGCTTTAGACAGAAATTCGGAGCGGGGAATTTTTTTTCCGTTGCCGGCAGGAGTATCCTTTCTTCTTATTCCTGCCGCTATTTTCCGTGCAAATCGTTGCACGTCATCAATGAGAACAACGACACCGCCTATTATTTTTGACAAATACACCATTACCAGGGCAGTCATCATCCAGTTGCGCGCGGTAATACCCCAGTAGTTTGGCCCGGCTGCATAAAAAACCACAACCACAGCCAGCAGGATAAACGACACCATCCAATAGGCACCGCGTAAGGCAAGCTTCACCGCGGTTTGCTGATGGCTGGTTACAACCCGCACCGGCTGGTACAGGTACACGTCAAGTACCAACAGCAATAAGACTGTTAACAGGGCTGCAACCAAGACGACCATAGCTCCTCATTTATACGTATCTAAACATCAGGATGCTATCCCCAGTTTCCGGTTTACTTTTTCCAACAGCAGGTACATTACCGGAACAATAACCAGTGTAAGGAAGGTGGCGAATGCAAGTCCGTAAATAATGGTCCATGACAAAGGCCCCCAGAATATCACACTGTCGCCACCCACATAAAAGTTGGCATTGTAGGATTTAAAAAACTGAATAAAATCGATATTGATGCCTACTGCCAGGGGTATCAATCCCAGAATGGTGGTGATGGCCGTGAGTAGAACCGGGCGCAGACGGGTTTTGCCGGCCGTGGCAATGATGCGCAAGATATCTTCATTGGGGATATACACAGTGTTATTTTCTTCCTTATACCTTTTCTTACCCAGTTCAATAAAATCAATCAGCACGATGGCATTGTTTACCTCCACACCGGCCAGCGATATCAGGCCGATCATGGTCATGATCACAATGAAATCCATGCGAAATATCAGCAGGCCCAGGAATACTCCGATGGTGCTGAATAGCACCGAGGTCATGATGATAAGCGGGACCGTTATTTTGTTGAACTGAGCAACAATAATAAGGAAGATGAGAAACACAGCGAATATTCCGGCACGGGTAAGGAAACTCATCTGCTCGGCTTGCTTTTCCTGTTCTCCGGTAAATTTGTACGAGTAGCCCGGAGGAAAGGCGTACTCGTTGAGTACCTGTTGAATCTGTTTATTAATTTCAGTCGGGTTGTAACCACCCAACACATTAGAAGTTATTGTAACAACACGCTTCAGGTCATTGCGCTTAACCGAACCATACGATGAAGTCAGTTCGGCTTTGGCCACGGATGATATAGGCACCTGCACAATGCGTCCGCTGGTCTGGTCGCGGAAGGTGATACTCTTGTTTATCAGTGCATCCAGGTCATACCGGTATTTATCATCGAGCCGCAATTGTATTTCATAGTCATCTTCCCCCTGCTTGAATTTGGAGATCTCCTTGCCAAACAACGATGTACGCACTTCGTTGGCAATGGAATAGGTAGAAACACCAAACCGGCGTGCCATGTCGCGGTCTATCTGCACAATCAGTTCAGGTTTCCCGGTTTCAATATCGGTTTTCAGCTTTTCTATACCGGGTATTCCGGCCTCGTTGATTTTGCGTTTAATGTCTTCCGACAGACGGATCAGGGTGGCTATGTCGTTACCTGTCAGCTCAATACTTACCGGCTCGCCCGATGGTGGTCCGTTCGAATCCTTATCAACGATCAATGCCACCCCCGGATATACGCCCAAAGCCTCCCTCAGCTCTTCCATAATTTTTCCGGTGCTGAGCCCGTTGCGATACCTGAAGTCTTTGAAATTAACGGTGATACGTGCCTTATTGGGAGTATCTGACATGCCCACCGATGACATATCGCCCGGATCGCTCGAACCCTGCCCCACATTACCGATAACCGACTCAACGATGTGTTCGTACGGCTTAAGAAACGCTATAATCTTATCCTCGATTTGCTCTGTAAACTGATTGGTGGTTTCAATGTCTGTGCCGGTTGGATATTCTATAAATACGTTGATGTATTTTGGTTCATTTTCCGGCAAGAAAAGTACCTTGGGCGGAAAGGCCACCATCATCACGATGCTGAAAACAAGCAGCAGGGCCGTACCTACAAAAAACCGTACGGGATTCCTCCCCCTGAGTGCAAACTCGATCAGGCGATAGTACCGGTTTTCCAGTTTAGGCAGGATTACTGTCTGAAACCAGTGCGAAGCCGGTGCAAACACGTAAACATTCATCAGGGTAAGGATGGCAAACAACAACAACAGGTTACCCAGCCAGAAGATTTTAATCGCGATGAACAATAAACCGAGCACGGATAAAATGCCGATTAGCCGCCATCTCCTTGCCGAAATAGTGGATCGCTCACTTTCGTGCTTCATAAAAAGCGAGGTCAGCACCGGAGTGATGAACAAGGCCACAAACAACGAAGAGCTGAGCACTACAATCAAGGTAATGGGCAGGTACTTCATAAACTCTCCCATAATGCCGGGCCACATGGCCAGGGGCAGAAAAGCAGCAAGGGTGGTGGCGGTAGAAGAAATAATCGGCCAGGCTACCTCGCCAACTCCCAGCCTGGTTGCACTCATCAGGTCATAGCCCTCTTCATACAACCGGTACACGTTCTCCACCACCACAATGCCATTGTCCACCAGCATACCCAAGCCCATAATCAGTGCGAAGAGCACCATCATGTTGATATTAAATCCAATGGCATTCAAAATGATGAATGACAGAAACATGGACAACGGAATGGCTATGCCAACAAAGTAGGCATTGCGTATTCCAAGAAAGAGCATAAGCACCCCCACCACTACAATCACACCCGAAATGATGTTGTTTTCCAGACTGCTTACCATTTCGCGGGTAAAGGACGACTGGTCGTTAGTAGTGGTAATGGTTAAATCCGAAGGAAATACGTTTTTCCTGGCTTTTTCCAGGATGGCATTCACTTTTTCAGTGGCGTTGAGCAGATTTTCACCGCTTCGCTTTATAACGTCAACCATCACCACAGGCTTACGTCCCAGGCGGGCGTAGCTTTGTGGTTCTTTATAAGCAAATTCTACTGAGGCCACATCGCGCAGGTACACCACATCGCCTTTTTCATGCTTAATAATTATTTCTTCGAGCTGACGAACATCGTCAAATTCGCCTACCACACGAATATTTCTGCGAACCCCGTCGCTGAGGAGATTGCCCCCCGACAGCGTAACATTTTCAGCTCTGACCGCATTTTCGATATCGGCAAAACTCAACTTGCGCGCCTCAAGCGCATAGGGATCCACTTTTATTTTTACCTCCTTTTCCGCCACCCCACGTATCTCGGCTTTCGATATCTCCGGAATCTTTTCGATTTCTTCCTCCAGGTATTCGGCATATTGCTTTAATTGCTCGGTACTGTAGTTGCCGGACAGGTTGATGTTGATGATGGGAAACTCAGAAAAATTGAGTTCAAAAACGTTCGGATCGGCAGGCAGGTCCTGCGGCAGTTCAGGTTTCGCACGATCGACCGCATCCTTTACTTTAATCAACGCATCTTCCACGTCAATATCCGGATCGAACTCCACAATGATGGTAGCATAATCCTGCACCGAAGTGGATCGAATCTTCTCTACTTCACTGATGGTGTTGATCTCCTTTTCGATAGGTCGCGTTACCAGATTTTCCATATCCAGCGGAGAGTTGCCGGGATAGGAAGTGCCTACGTATATGATAGGTTGTTTTATTTCAGGATAACTGTCTTTTGGCAGGGACAGGTACGTTAACACACCCATGACGGCAATGAGGAAAGCCAGGAACATGGCCGATGTGCGGTTATTCAATGCAAACGAAGTGAGTGCAAATTGTTTATCAACCTTTTTCATATCCTTCTCGGGGTAAATTTTATTCAACGATTTACCGTCAGCGAATCGGCAGCAGGTTGCATGGGATCTGCCTCCACCCCATCGATCAGATCGCGGAAGCCCTGATCCACAATCCAGTCGCCCACACGCAAGCCATCCAAAATTTCGGTCTGGTTGCCGGATGTTACACCGGTGAGCACATATCTTTTACGTGCGAAGTAGCGACCCTCCTTTTCTTCCAGCACGTAAATAAACTGTCCATCTTCATCGCGTTGAATAATGCGTGTGGGCACGGAAAAAGCTTCCTGGTTTACATAGTCATTCAGCTCCAGCACAGCTATCTGATTGGGCTTCACTTCAAAATCAACTTTTGGCAGCATCACCTCGATTGTAAAAGTGCGGTTTTCGGGATTGATGACCTGACCCACTGCCGCTATGGCCGATGAGATACGATGGCCTGAAGAAGGAAAAAAAATAGTTGCTTTATCACCTGCCTTAAAGCGACCGATAAAACGTTCCGACACATCGGCCTTAATGTACATCTGCTCACTGCCCACCAGCCGAACCAGGGGAATACCCGGTGTTACCACCTGGCCCACCCGTGCCGGAAGTTCATCTACAGTGCCTGCAAAAGGTGCCCGCACCATGGCCATCTCAATCTGCGAACGGGTGGTGGCAATGCGGTGCTCCAGTGCTTCCTTGTTGCTCTTGGCCTGCAGATACTGCATTTCCGTGCCTACTTTTTGCTGCCACAGCCGTGCCTGGCGTTCATAGGTTTCTTTGGCCAGTTGCAGGGAGGCCTCCAACTCGGCCAGCGTGTTGTTGAGAACATCTGTGTCGAGCGAAATCAATAACTGCCCTGCCGAAACGCGCTGTCCTTCGCGCACATAAACTTTTTTTATTTCGCCCGCTGTCTGGGCATTGATCACCACATTGGTGCGCGATTCAACCGAGCCGCGTACATCGATCTTATGCACAAAAGGAGTTTTCTGAGCAACCACAACCGAAACGGGCACAGCACGTCTTAACTGACGCGCAAATTCCGGATCTACGGCACTGATTTCCTTTTCCAGTTCACTGATTTTCTGGTGCAGCACGGCCAGTTCTTTACGGGCCTTTTCCAACTTCTTTTTCTTACCGGCTAAATCGTTGCTCTCGGAGGAAGAGCAAGCATACAAAGTGACGAGCATTACACTAAAAGCTATTGAATTTTTCATGAGCAAACAAGATTATTTGTTGGTTAAATGATTCATCTTTCCCAATGCTTTGATCAGGTCTATGCGTGCAATCATGGCATCGAAAAGTGCATGGTAGTAGTTAACCTGTGATTCACGCAGCGAACTTTCGGCCTCCACCACTTCAATGTTCGACCCCACGCCCTCGCTGTACTTAATGCGCGTAACCCGAGCAATTTTGGCCGATAAATCCATATTTTCCTTCTGCCACTTAAGTGTTTCCATGCTGCTCACATATTTGTTCAGCGCCTCCTTGATTTCCATGTCAATGCGGGAACGAAGCTGGCGCTCACCATTTTCAATTTTCTGCAGCATGAGTTTTTCCTGCTGAATCTTAAACGTGCGCTGCAATCCGCTGAAAATGGGAACGCTGAGCGATATCCCAAATACGGAATAGCTGTACCACTTATCCGGACCTATCTGGCCGTTATCATCTATGGATGTGCGGGTTTGAAACAGCCCGCTGACGTTGGGCGACTGTGTTGAATAACCGGCATTGGCAAATGCTGAGAGCACAGGTATACCGGCAGCGTAGTTGTTTTTCACATTGAGCACCTGCAATTTTTTGTTGGCCAGCAAAACCTGATAATCCGGGCGGTCGGTATAATTCCAGTTGGTGAACAGGGAATCCACATTAATCTGCACATCGCTTTCTGTAAGTGAGCCGCTTACTTCCAGCGGCTGGTCCATCGGATAATTCATCTGAAACTTCAATAACTCTATACTTACTTCCTGCAAACGCAGAAATTTATTTCTCTCGGTAATCAGATTATTAAGGATAACCGTAAGCCTGTCTGCTTCAAGTTGCTCGGCAAAGCCATTTTGCAACATAACCTGTGTGCTTTTCAGCAGCGAATCCACACGGGCTATGTTCACATCAAACGATTTGATACGCTCACGGTTGATCAGCACGGCATAATATGCCTTGGTAACGGCTTGAATAACTTCTTCCCGGGTCTGACCGGCACTTTTCTCTGCCAACTCTTTATATGCATTGGCTGCCTGGAGACCCACCAGGTAAGAACCGTTGAACAACAACTGGTTAACCCGAATGCTGGCATCGCCGGTACTGCGCAACTGAAAAAAGTTACGGGCCGCCACCACATCGCCCACTTCGAGGCCGGGTATCGGGTCGGGGAAAAACGGGCTGCCCGGATTGTAGGTAGCAAAAAACCTGCGCAACTGCTGGTTATGATCAAGGGCCACCGAACCGTTTATCTGCGGCAACCCAATGCCGATTGTTTCATTAACACGTGCTTTGGCAATGCGCTCATCCAGCTCCGCATTCTTCACGGGTACGCTTTCTTTCAAGGCATAATCCAGACACTGCTGAAGTGTGAAGACATGATTGTTTTGCGCAGATACCATACAGGCACCTGCAGCAATGAATAGGGTAATGAACAAAGATCCTGTTCTCATAAAATTGTTGGAGATTGGTTAACCTGTGCTTTGTATTTCTGATAAAGCTTCCTGCCTTTTTCAGTGACAAGCCCATACACGAAATGATCGTACAGCTGCTCCTGCAGTTCGCTGAGGGTATACCGGTTTCCCGAAAACAAATCGCTGTTAAAAGCAAGCTGCACCAGTTCAATGCGCATGGAAGCCATTACTTCGGGATCTATATCTTCCCGGATATAACCTTGCTCCATGCCCTGTCGCAAAAGCCTTACAATCGAATCGCGCAAATAGCCCCTCTTAAACTCAAGCCATGCATTCCATGCGCGCTGATGAAATTTCTGCAAATCGAACAACAACGAAGGGTTGAGCGAATCCATGGCACTGCGGATACACGATGAAATCCTGGCCAGCTCGTCAATCGGATTTTTAGCCCCTTTCCTGATATTTTCGGTTAGAACCCTGTTCTTTTCCATGTACGACCGGGCAACCATTAAAACGAGTTCGTCTTTATCGGGTACGTGCAGGTAAAGTGTTTTCTTCGACATGCCCAGGTGCCGGGCCAGATCGTCCATGCTTACGCTGCGGATGCCGAAACGCATAAAAAGTTCTTCGGCTCCCTGCAGGATCTTATCCTTTATTGATAATTCTTCCATATGGGCGGTAAAACTATGGAAACTTTTGTAGTAACTAAAGTTTTCACCAGCGTTTAAACGCACCCACCGGAATTTGGTTTAAAAAAAGTGGCTTTTGTTTTTAAAATTTTTATCACCCGCCACAGCAGAAAAAGTGGTAAAACCAATAACCTGCTGAAATCTGCTTATACCTTACAACTCATTCAGCAAAGAATCATTTGAAAAAGGACAACGTATTAAAATTTTTACCACCTCTTAGCCGGCTCTTTCAATTCTGTATTTTTGAACACCGTTTAAACTTTTAGAACTGCTTCAGAATGATTGTATTCTTCCGCGCCCGCCCCAACCGTATTTATGCCATCGAAACCAAAAAACCCCTTGACGCAACCGACATCGGTAAGCTTACCTGGCTGCTGGGCAACGCTGAGCTGGTCAACCGGAAACAATTGAGCGGCACCTTTTTAGGGCCACGACGGGAAATGGTAACGCCCTGGAGCACCAATGCGGTGGAAATAACCCAGAATATGGGCATATCCGGCATCGTGCGCATGGAAGAATTCTTGGAAGTGAGCGAAAAAGGGCTGGTGTACGACCGCATGCTGCGGGCCGTGTACCAGGAATTAAACCAGGACATTTTCAGAATCGACATCATTCCTGAGCCGGTCAAGGCGGTTACCGACATCCGCGCCTACAATGAAGCTGAAGGACTGGCCTTAAGTAATGAAGAAATCGAATACCTGGAGCAGGTAAGCCGCGAACTTGGCCGCCCGCTAACCGACAGCGAAGTATTCGGTTTTTCGCAGGTTAATTCGGAACACTGCCGGCATAAGATTTTTAACGGAACCTTCATTATTAACGGCAAGGAACAACCTTCGTCACTTTTCCAGCTCATTAAAAAGACGTCTCAGAAAAATCCGAATCTTCTGGTTTCGGCCTATAAAGACAATGTGGCATTTATCGAAGGGCCGCGCATCGTACAGTTTGCACCCGTAAGAGCGGATGAACCTGCCTGGTTTGCTGTACGCGAAATTGATTCGGTTATTTCGCTCAAGGCCGAAACACATAATTTTCCTACAACCGTTGAACCCTTCAACGGGGCAGCTACCGGTACCGGTGGCGAGATACGCGACCGGCTGGCTGGCGGCAAAGGATCATTGCCCCTGGCCGGAACGGCCGTTTATATGACCTCTTACCCGCGGCTTGGTGACGAACGCCCCTGGGAAAAATTTTCCGAACGCAGGTGGCTGTACCAAACCCCCCTCGACATCCTCATCAAAGCATCGGATGGTGCCTCTGACTTTGGCAACAAATTCGGTCAGCCGCTCATCGCAGGCAGTGTGCTGACTTTTGAACACTTTGAGAATGACCACCGGCTGGGTTATGATAAGGTAATCATGCTGGCTGGTGGCATTGGTTTTGGCAAAAAACAGGACAGCGCTAAAGAACACCTGAACCCCGGCGATAAAATCGTGTTGCTGGGTGGTGACAACTACCGCATTGGCATGGGAGGAGGGGCAGTGTCATCGGTTGCTACCGGACAGTACGGCAACGCCCTCGAACTGAATGCCATTCAGCGTTCCAACCCCGAAATGCAAAAGCGAGTAATGAATGCGATCCGCGCTATGGTGGAGTCGGAAGTCAATCCCATCCTTTCCATACACGATCACGGAGCAGGCGGGCATTTTAACTGCCTGTCGGAACTGCTCGAAGAAACCGGTGGTGAGATAGACATTGACAAGCTGCCGGTGGGCGACCCTACCCTTTCTATCAAAGAAATTCTGAGCAACGAATCACAGGAACGAATGGGGCTGGCCATTCATCCGGATAATCTAAGCACCCTGCAACGTGTGGCAGAGCGCGAACGGGCACCCTTGTACGTAATTGGTGAGGCTACCGGTGACCAAAGACTGAGATTTAAATTGGATGGAAAACCCGACCCGGTAAATCTTGAAGTACGCCACCTGCTTGGCTCATCGCCCAAAACAATCTTAACCGATGAGGAAACGGAGTTCCGTTTTAAGGAAATTATTACCGAAAGCAGCCAAATTACCGCCTATCTCAAAGCAATACTAAGATTGGAGGGAGTGGCTTGCAAAGACTGGCTGACCAATAAAGTTGACCGTTCGGTTACGGGCAAAGTAGCTCTGCAACAAACCTGCGGGCAGATTCAGTTGCCGCTGAACAACGTAGGCGTCATGGCGCTGGACTACCACCATAAAACCGGTGTGGCCACGGCCATCGGCCATGCTCCGGTAGCTGCACTGATTGACCCCGCTGCCGGCAGCCGGCTCGCCATTGCCGAGGCGCTGACCAACCTGATCTGGGCACCCCTCACACATGGGTTAAGAGGGATATCGCTTAGTGCAAACTGGATGTGGCCGGCAAAACGACCCGGTGAAAACGCCCGCCTGTATAAAGCCGTTCAGGCCGCCAGCGAATTTGCCATCGAACTGGGCATCAACATTCCCACTGGCAAAGATTCTCTTTCTATGACCCAGAAATATCCGGATGGCCAGGAAGTCAAATCCCCGGGAACGGTCATCATTTCGGCTGTGGCTGAAGTAGCAGACGTTTCGAAATGCATCTCACCGGCCATCCTTCCATCATCAGGCACCCACCTCCTTTATATTGATTTCTCGGGCACACCGCGCGAGCTGGGTGGAAGCGCCCTGGCACAGGTGCTGACAAGCCCCGGAAGCAAAACGCCCGATGCCGATCCACACACCTTCAAACGGGCCTTTGAGGCAGTGCAGCTACTCATTCAGAAAGAACTGATTTTGGCCGGGCACGATATTTCATCGGGTGGACTGATAGTCACCATGCTGGAAATGTGTTTCCCTGCACCTGACACAGGTGCCCTGCTTAATGTCAGCGATCTTGGTGAAGACCTGGTTAGGATACTGTTTGCCGAAAATCCGGGTGTCATTATTCAGGTTGCCGATATAGACCAGGTGAATAAAATTCTCTCCGGGCTACAGGTGCATTTCAAAAAGATCGGTACAGTAAGCAATACTGCAACAGTTGAAATTCACCACGGTGACAATCGCCTCTCTTTTTCTGTAGAAGAGATGCGCCATCTCTGGTTCACAACTTCCTACATGCTGGACCGGCAGCAGCGACCGCCAGAGCATGCGAGGCTGCGATTCGAAAATTTTTCGCGGCAGCCCCTGCAATACCGCTTCCCCGGCCATTTTACAGGGCAAGCCACACACCTGCAGCCCGTTCACGATAAAGCCAGCCGGGTGAAGGCTGCCATCATCCGCGAAAAAGGTGTAAACGGCGACAGAGAAATGGCATTTGCATTGTACCTGGCAGGTTTTGAAGTAAAAGATATACACATGACGGACCTGATAAGCGGCCGGGAAGATTTAAGTGACATACAGATGATTGTTTTTGTTGGTGGCTTCTCCAACTCAGATGTGCTGGGATCGGCCAAAGGCTGGGCAGGTGCTTTTCGCTACAACGAGCAGGCCCGCAGGGCGTTGGAAAAATTTTACAGCCGGCCCGACACGTTAAGCCTGGGTGTTTGCAACGGGTGCCAGTTGATGATGGAACTCGGGTTGTTGTATCCCGAAATGGGCGAGTCACATCCGCGCATGCACCCCAATGGTTCCGGAAAATTTGAATCGGCTTTTCTGTGCATAACGATTCCAGAAAACAACTCTGTCATGCTCAATACGCTGGCAGGATGTACGCTGGGCGTATGGGTAGCGCACGGTGAGGGGCGTTTTGTGCTTGAAGAAAAGCGAAACAAGGTAAATGTGGCTGCTTTTTATACCTACCATGCCTACCCCGGCAATCCCAACGATTCGGAAGATGGTATAGCTGCCCTGTGCTCGGCCGATGGCCGGCACCTGGCCATTATGCCCCACCTTGAACGTTCGCTTTTCCCCTGGAACTGGGCCTGGTACCCGCCCGACAGGAAAACCGATGAACTCTCTCCCTGGATTGAGGCATTTGTCAACGCAAAAAAATGGTTGGAAGTCAATTGCAACGCCTGAAGATCACCCATAAAAGCTTTCATTAAAAAACCCGGTACTTCAGGCCCGGTAGCTTGAATTTTGACATCCGATTCGTCATCTTCGGGGTGTGAATTCTGCAACGCTTCTACTGCCGGTATTTTTAATGTTGGTTTCCTGCGTTGGGTATAAAGAAATGCCTGTTGAGTATGATTACAGCTACAAAGGACAGTTCAAAAAATACCGGACTTTCGACATGATTAAGCCGGCAGGGTTGCACGATGCGACCATGGATAATCCGGTGATTGAAAACTACATCGTAGCCAGGATGAAGTTTCTGGGCTACCGGCAGGCCGAAAAAAGGCCCCACCTGTTAATCAGCTATAAAATGTTCCCTGACAGCCTTCTCTTCACCGGATATATTCAACCTGAAATTGAAGAATGGATAAAAACGCAGAGCGAAAATCTGAACTATGATAAAAAAAAGCTGAATCTTAAAACCGGCACCCTGCTCATTCAATTTTACGACCGCCGCCAGAACCGGTCCATCTGGCAGGGATACGCTACCGCATTGTACGGTCCGATTGATTATTCCAGCAACCGGCACTTGCGGAATGCCGTTATTTCCATCCTGGATAAATACCGTTTCTGGGCCGAGGGCTTTCTGGAAGGTAACGTGCAGGTTCAGCCTGACGATGACCCGGATAATTGAATCGGATTTGATACTTGGGGTTTACTTTTTCTGAAAAAAAAATCTACCTTTGCCCTCCCAAAATCAGGGTCGGTTCTGATTCTGAGGGATTGTCCGATGGTGTAACGGTAGCACAGAAGATTTTGGTTCTTTTGGTCAGGGTTCGAATCCTTGTCGGACAACCAGAATTATACACCCGGCACAAGCCGGGTTTTTAGTTTGACATGGCGGTAAAAATCTTTTCAGGACGAGCCACGCACTACCTGGCTGAGAAAATAGCCCATGCTTATGGTGAGCCACTGGGAGATGTAAATTTTCAGCAATTCAGCGATGGCGAGATGTCGCCCCATATAGCCGAGTCGGTTCGTGGTCATGAGGTATTCATCATCCAGAGCACCCAGCCTCCGGCCGATAACCTGATGGAGCTGTTGCTGATGGTAGATGCCGCCAAACGTGCCAGTGCCTCCAGCGTAAATGTGGTTATCCCCTATTTCGGCTATGCCCGCCAGGACCGGAAAGACAAGCCCCGGGTAAGCATCGCAGCCAAGCTCATAGCCAATCTGCTGTCGGCAGCGGGAGCCACCCGCATCATGACCTGCGACCTCCATGCCGACCAGATCCAGGGGTTCTTCGATATACCGGTCGATCACCTGGACGGCTCGTATATTTTTGTGCCCTATCTGAAGTCGCTGAACCTGCCCCACATCATGTTTGCCTCGCCCGATGTAGGGGGTATTAAGCGTGCCCGAAGCTTTGCCAAATTTTTCGATACCGACCTGGCTGTTTGCGACAAGTACCGGAAAGAAGCCAACCACGTGGAATCCATGCGCCTGATTGGCGAAGTAGAAGGTAAAGACGTGGTGCTGGTAGATGATTTGGTGGATACAGCCGGCACCATTTGCAAGGCTGCCGCTTTGCTCAAAGAAAAAGGTGCACGCTCGGTAAGGGCGGCCTGCACGCATCCGGTCCTTTCCGGCAAGGCGTATGAAAACATCGAAAACTCGGTGCTCGAAGAAATTGTAGTGGCCGACACCTTGCCGCTTAAACAACAGTCGTCCAAGATCAAAGTGCTCACCGTATCCGATTTGTTTGCCAAGGCCATCCGGAAAATCCACGATCACGAATCCATTAGTTCATTATTTATACGTTTATAATTTGTTTCACCCAAAACCCATGTAATCATGAAAACTGTTGAGATTGTAGGGTATAAAAGAGCGAATCTCGGCAAGTCGGAATCCAAGCGATTGCGCGAAGAGGGCAATGTTCCCTGCGTATTGTATGGTGGCGACCGCCAGGTTCATTTCTATGCCCCGATGATTTTGTTCCGCGAGCTGGTGTACACCAACGAAGCCCACTTTGTGCACCTGAACATCGAAGGCGAAGAATGCCAGGCGATTCTTCAGGAAGTTCAGTTCCATCCGGTCAGCGAAATTATCCTGCATGCCGATTTCCTGCGCATTGAAGAAAACCGAAAAATTAAGATGAATATTCCGGTGCGGCTGGTAGGTCGTGCCCCGGGCGTGGACAAAGGCGGCTTACTGGTGCGTAAGCGCGCAACACTGAAGGTTTACGGCTATCCCAAGGATATGCCTGACCATATTGATGTGGATGTTTCTTCGCTCGACTTTCACCATGCCGTAAAAGTAGGCGATATGAAAGTGGAAGGACTGGAATTTCTCGATCCCAAGCAATCGGCCATAGCAGCGGTAGAAGTGCCGCGTGCCGCCAAGATGGCTGCCGAAGCTGCAGCCGCAGCACCTGCTGAAGGAGCGGCCGAAGCTGCTGCACCTGCCGCCGGCTCTGAAGCCAAAAAAGCCGAAGCTCCTAAAAAAGAGGAAGGTAAAAAATAGTGCACGTCCATTTGCGTTAATCCTGCCGCCTTCCGGTGGCAGGATTTTTATTTTTTTGTTCTATGAAATTTCTCATCGCAGGCCTGGGCAACATCGGCCCTGAATATGAGCTTACAAGGCATAATGCAGGTTTTTTAATTGCCGACCGGCTGGCCGACAAGCACAAGGCCCACTTTGAGCTGGCACGTCATGCCTATAAAGCTGAAATCAGACACCGCGGCCGTACACTGCACATCATCAAACCGACAACTTACATGAACCTGAGCGGCAAAGCCATTGCCTATTGGATGCAGGAACTGAAAATTGAATTGCCCAACCTGCTTGTTCTGGTTGACGATGTGGCCCTGCCCTTTGGTAAACTGCGAATGCGCCCCAGGGGAAGCTCAGCCGGACACAACGGGCTCAAAAACATCGAAGAAACACTCGGGCACAACAATTATCCGCGGCTTCGGTTCGGTATCGGCAACAATTATCACAAAGGGCAGCAGGTAAATTATGTGCTGGGAAATTTTACCCCGGAAGAGATCAATGCCCTGTTGCCACCCCTGGATAAAGCCTGCGAAATGATATGGTCGTTTTGTACCGAAGGTATTGATAAAGCCATGAGCCTGTACAACGATTAACTAATAGCTGAACCCGGAGCCACCTCACCGGCAGGTTCAATCAGCCTCAATGTTCCGTCCGGATTTTCGGCTGTAAGTATCATGCCCTGCGATTCAATGCCCATCATTTTGCGCGGGGCAAGATTAGCCAGCAAGGTTACCTGTTTACCCACCAGGTCGGCAGGCGAATAATACCGGGCAATGCCACTAAGAACAGTACGCTGGTCAAGGCCCGTATCAACCACCAGTTTCAGCAATTTGTCAGATTTTTCTACCCGCTCGGCCGAAAGCACCTTGCCGATGCGGAGGTCCAGTTTTGCAAAATCATCAATGGTGATCTGCGGCTTCATGGGTTTCAATGCTGCGGGAGGTTTTTCTTCCATTTCTTTTTCCTTTTTCTTCAGGCGTTCCAGTTGTTTTTCAATCTGCTCATCCGGCACAGGGGTAAACAGCAATTCGGGTTTAGTGGCTACCCGGCCGGGCACTGTTTCAACCAATTTACCCTCTTTCCAGAATGCAGCCTGCTCAGTCATCCACTCTTCATACCCGGATAGTTTCTTGATTTTGTTTGCTGTATCCGGAAGAAAAGGCTCGCAGGCAATGCCCAGGGTTGTTACGATGGAAAGTGCCTTTTGAAGCACATAAGCCGCGGCCTGATGGTCCTGCGTGTAAAGTTTCCATGGCTCCGTATCGGCCAGCCATTTGTTGCCCAGCCGGGCCAAGTTCATCATAGAAAACTGTGCTTCGCGGAACCGGAACTCTTCCAGCGCGCGGATCATTTCAGCTATGCTTTTGTTCAGCTCCGCCTCGGTTTTTTTCCATGTATCCGCCAAACCCTTTTCACCGGCTGCAATACCAGGCAGGCATCCATTGAAATACTTGCCGATGAGTACCAACACCCTGTTTACGAAGTTGCCGAAGATGCCAACCAGTTCGCTGTTTACGCGTTGCTGATAGTCCTTCCAGGTGAAATCGGAGTCTTTGGTTTCGGGGGCTATGGAAGTAAGCACATAACGCAGCTCATCGCGCCTGCCTGGAAAATCCTGCAGGTACTCGTGCAGCCACACGGCGTGGTTGCGCGAAGTGGAAATTTTCTCTCCTTCCAGGTTGAGAAATTCATTGGCCGGCACATTATCCGGTAATATATACGACCCTTCTGCCCTGAGCATGCAGGGGAAGATGATGCAGTGAAATACAATGTTGTCTTTACCGATAAAATGAATGAGCCTTGTTTCCGGATCTTTCCAGTATTTCTCCCAATCTTCCCCCTTCAATTCTTTGGTTGCCGAAATGTACCCGATGGGAGCATCGAACCATACATACAGCACCTTGCCTTTTGCTTCGGGCAGCGGCACCGGCACGCCCCAATCCATATCGCGTGTAATGGATCGCGGCTGTAACCCCTGTTCAATCCACGATTTGCACTGGCCGTACACGTTCACCTTCCAGTCGTGTTCATGGCCCTGCAGCAGCCACCCGCGAAGCCACTCTTCATACTGGTCGAGCGGGAAGTACCAGTGTCGGGTGGGCTTAAGCACCGGAGGGTTTCCCGATACCGTTGAGCGGGGATTGATGAGTTGCCGGGGACTTAAAGTGGTGCCGCATTTTTCACATTGATCGCCATAAGCCTTCGGATAGCCGCACACCGGGCAGGTTCCTGTGATGTAGCGATCGGCAAGAAAGAGGCCTTCCTGTTCATCAAAGTACTGTTCCGATGTTTCTTCCCTGAATATCCCCTTCCGGTGAATGGTGCTGAAAAACTCCTGTGCGGTCTGATAATGAATCGGGTTGGTGGTCCGGGAATAAATATCAAAGGAAATACCAAAATCCCGGAACGTTTTTTTCATCAGCTGATGATACTTGTCCACAAACTGCTGAGGTGTAACCCCTTCTTTTCTTGCGCCTATCTGGATGGCCACTCCATGCTCGTCCGATCCGCATACATAAATCACATCTTCTCCTTTGAGGCGGAGGTACCTAACGTAAATATCAGAGGGAAGATAGGCACCGGCAATGTGGCCAATGTGCAGGGGCCCGTTGGCGTAAGGCAGCGCGGCAGTAACGGTGGTCCTTTTAAATTTTTTCGGCATGAACCCAATTTACAGTCAAGGGCAGCAAAGATGCGAATTGAGTGCGAAGGCGCAAAGTTCAGGCCATAACCTCTGACGCTGCCTCCTGCATCACCGGAAGAATTACATAAAAATCGGTAAGGTGTTCCTGTGGTGTAGCCGATACCCCAATCTTACCCTGCAGCCTTTCGGTGGCCAGCCGGCACAGATAAAGGCCTACCCCACCGGTTTCCGACCTTTCATTACCGCGATAAAACAACTGAAAGATTTTGTCGCGGTCCGTTTCAATTACACCCAGGCCGTTATCGAGCACATGGATGTGGAGTTGGTCATTTTTCAATTCAGCGGTAATCCGCACGAAAGGATCCAGCCGTTCAGAATCCGAATAATATTTGATGGCATTGTCGATAAGATTGGAGAGAATGATACCAAGCAACTGGCGATCGGAATGAAAGATCAGATCATGCGGAACTTCTTTGATGATTTTCATCCGTGGTGGCAGTCCGCTTCGGCTCTCCTGTGCGATGATGTCATCCACCATTTCATTGATGTTCAGCGGCTCGATGGATAGGATGGCCTGATTAACCTGATTAATAATGAGCAGCCGTGACAGCACGCGGTTGAGTTTGGTAGCGGTTATATCCAGCCGCTGTAAATATTCAATTGACTTGGGATCTTTTACATCCATCAGCGCCACGCTGGTTACGCCCTTCAAAGTAGCAAGTGGTCCGCGGATGTCGTGCGATGTTTTATAAATGAAATGCTCCATTTCGCGGTTAACCTTTTCCAGGGATGCTGTTTTTTCCTTCACCTTTTTATCCAGATCCCGGTTCAGATCTTCCAGTTCCTGTTTGGCTTTTGACAGCGCCTGGTTAACCTTTTTGACCACCCTGTTGCTGCGAAAAAGAATAAACAGGAGCGCAGCAGCCAGCACGGCAATAATACCGACAGAAAGGTTAAGCATACGCTGGCGCCTGATGGTTTCTTCCTTGGCCCTGATGGTTGCCAGATTTTCACGCTCGGCAAAATCAGTCTGTATCTGTGCAATTCGGTCAATAAGTTCCTCGCTGTATATACTGTCTTTCAACTGGATGTATTTCTGCTGATACAGCGATGCCAATTGGTGGTTTTCTGACTGAACATATAAAACCGAATACTGACGATACACATCAATGAGCACTTCATTAAAACCACGAGCCTGTGCTATATTTTCTGCCTGCTCCAGATAGGGTATGGCTTCCTGATAAAGTTGCCGGGCTATTTTTGTCTTGGCCAGATAAATATTGCTCTCGGCCTCATAACGCGAGTTGCCTATGCGGTTAGCAAACTCAAGCGCCTCCATTAGTTTTTTCTCAGCATCGTCATAGTTTTTTAATCCAAAGCTTGTTACACCCTGACCATACAAAGCAGACACTTTCACTCTGTCGCTGCATTGGGGTTCACATGCTTTCAGCGCCATGTTAAAAGCCTCCTTGGCTTTATCATATTCCTTCAACTGGTTGTAGCACAAACCTATGTTTACATATTGTTGATCCACAAAATTTTTTGTGCCACCTTCATGGAGTTTAGCAAGAGCTGCCTGATAAAATTCCAGCGCCTTCGGATAGTTGCGCATTTTAAAATAGGTTAACCCAATGTTATTTAACGCAGCTGCTATCTCAAATACATCTTTATCTTTCTCCCGGAGTACAAGCGTTTTAAAGTAAACCTCGAGAGCCTTGTGGTAATCAGCTTTTAAAGTGTAAACTATACCAAGGTTATTTAATATGCGCTTCTCCTCATCCTCCATGTTATTTCTTCTTGCAATAGCCAGCGAGGTATTGAGAATATCGAGAGCTTCTTGCGGTTTTTCCAACCAATTGTAAATCTGCCCCATGGCTCTTCCGGCCCACACCATGGCAACACTGTCGCCTTCCATACGGGCCAGCTCCAGCATGGCAGTGGCGTATTCCAAGGATTTAGTTAATGCGACCGGGTTGTCGGAGTATGTATTACGAACCAATTCTCTGTAAATGATGATCTTTTCCTTGTTATCCCTCGCATGCTTCAGCTCCATCAACAAAGAATCTGAACGATCTGTTTGCGCATGTGTGTTACTTAATGCCACTAAAAAGAATAAAGAAAAGAGAGTTGGAGGAATGATTTTCATTCTTCGTTGTGCCGGAAAATTTTTACATAAGTAAGGTGCCAAAATATTTAACTCCATTCATAACATCTCAATCCAACATCTTTGTATCGTTAATGTTTTATCACCAACACTAAACCCCACAATGTTATGAAAAAATTTTTATACTTTCTCTTTGCTCTTGCAGCAATCTCGTTCACAGTTACTTCGTGTGCTGAAGAAGAAATCGCACCTTCTCAAGAACTTGAAAATGGCGGTGGAAATTTTAATCCCGGCGGTATAGGTTAATTCATTGATTCAGTTTCTTACAATTATTCACCATGAAAGCCCGGATTTTCGTCCTCATGCTGGCAATGCTCGTTGTGCTGGTGTCGTTCTCCTTAATATCCCTGCACAACCCGGCAGCTAAAGCAGCCGGCACTGATAAGGCAAAAGCAGGTACAACGTACCGCAGCGAACCGTTAGGTGGCTTCGTAGCCGAGGACCCGCTTTAATAGGCTACTGATAATCAATTGGTTAGATAGCCCTGCACCATAGGCCAAAGCCTGGGTGTAGGCTTTTTTTTGCAACCTCTCAACTCCTGGTGCTCCCAACCTAAGTAACCGGCACTGTTCTTCTCCCGGTATTTTGCTTAAGTCAGCAACATTCCGGTCACACGGTGCAACTGCATCGCCTTACCCCGTACCGCACTGGCGGGGAACCTTACCATTAACCAAAACACACCCGTACTCACGCAATCTTCTACCTATTCTTACATGCGTCAAGCACTGAACTTGATCGGAAAATCAGGATCGCAGCCTACTGCAAAAGGTGCTGAGAATGACAGATCCGTGTAATAAAACCACGGGTTCATGACGTAAATAGACCATGCAAAAACAGATCACTGCCCCGAAGCCGGTTGTACCGTCAGTGCCGTCCATACACAGGACCGGGCTGCAGAATCAAAAATTGTAACTTTTTTTTCAAAAAGTTCAAAATTTGAGCAAAATCTTACATCAGAAATTCTGCATTTTCGGGTTCCTATCTGATGGTCAACTCATAGGGCATGCGGGCCTGCAGGCCATGCAGGTGGCGCGTATGTAAAAACTGCCGGTACAGCGGGTAATAAGCGCCCAACTGCTTTTTTAACTGGCGGGTTCCCGATTCGCCTCCAATTGCAGCGAGTACCTGCTCAGCAAAGGATTTTGTTTTGGGGTAGTAACGCACGCGGTAATCGCTGCCAATACCCGCGGCTTCCGCTGCCAGCCGTATGGCTTCGTCCATACCACCCAGTACATCTACCAGGCTGCGCTGTAAAGCCTGCTCACCTGTCCACACCCTGCCTCCGGCCACTTTCCCGATGTCTTCAACCGACAGTCCTCTGCCCCGGGCCGCTTTTGTAGTAAACACCCCGTATATTTCTTCGGTGCGTTTTTGCCACACTTGCTTTTCGGCTTCGGTTAAGGGACGCGTAAAGGTTATCAGCTCACCAAATTCTCCGGTGCGCACCTCATCGAAGGTAATACCGAGCTTATTGCCCAGAAAGCCGCTGGCATCGAAAAGCACAGTAAAAATTCCGATGGAACCGGTAATGGTGTGCGGATGTGCAACGATGGTGTCGCAACCCATGGCCAGGTAATAGCCCCCCGAAGCCGCGTAGTCGGACATGGAAGCAATGACGGGTTTGACCTGGGAGGTAAGGTTTATTTCGCGCCACATCACATCGGAAGCCTGAAAACTTCCTCCCGGTGAGTTAATGCGCAGAACCACTGCTTTTACGCGCTTGTTCTCCCGCGCCTTGCGGATCAGTTCTGTGAAAGTTTCGGAACCGATGAGTTCGGCATCGGCCTTGCCCGGCACAATGGTGCCATCGGCAACTATTACTGCAACTTCGTTGGAAGATAACTTCTTCTCTTCCTCACTTCGGCTCTTCTGGTACTTTTTGTAAGTAATAAAGTTGATTTTCCCGTCGGGCTGAAGGCCTAAGCGATTCCGGATATCGGACAACACTTCATCATAATACAGCAGCGAGTCCACCAATTGGTATTCCAGGGCCTGTTTCGCATTGCGAACAAGCATTTTATCGGATATTTCGCGAAGTCTGTTTTTATCAAGGTTTCGTGCCTGTGCCACCTGTTGAACAACAACATCATATATGCCATTCACCAATTCACTTAGTTGTTCGCGGTTTTCCTTGCTCATTTTTTCAAGCATAAACGGCTCAACGGCACTCTTGTAGTCGCCCACCCGGAATATTTCCGGTTTGATTTCCAGCTTGTCAAACATTTTCTTGAAAAAACCTACTTCGGCCGTAAGTCCGTTGAACTCCAGTTCGCCCTCAGGATTCAGATAAATTTTGTCTGCAGCCGTAGCAAGATAATAGGCCTGTTCCGACATTATTTCGGAGTAGGCCACTACCCACTTTCCTGATTGGCGGAATTGCTGCAGCGCGGTGCGCACTTCTTCGATGGTAGCAAAGCCGGCAATAGGGTAGCTGGCTGTTAGCAAAATACCTTTAATGTTCGGGTCGGCAGATGCCCGGCTGATGGTTTCTTTTAACTGAATGAGGCCTAGGTTTGGCGGATCACTGCTCCCCGGAAAACCCTCGAACGGATTTGGTGTATGTTGTTCTGTTATTCTCGCGTCAAGTGGTAAAAGCAGTACAGAGTTGGGCTTTACTGCAACGACATCACTGGCCGATAAGGCGGCCACCAGCAGAAGAAAAAACAGAAACGACAGGGCCGAGAACACCACCAATGCCAGCAGGCTGGCCAAAAATGTTTTGAAAAAATTCATATAGACATTCGGTTAAGCTTCTGATTAAAATTGGGTAAAAAACATAAGTTTGAAATATGGTTACCGCTTATTTACTCCTGGGCTCAAACTTAGGCAACCGGGCCGAAAATCTAGCCTTTGCCCGACAGGAAATAAGTCGGTTGTGCGGTCAAATCATTACAGCTTCCTCCATTTATGAATCTGAGCCGTGGGGCGTGGCCGATCAGCCCTGGTTTTACAACCAGGTTCTTGAAATCGAGACCACGCACCAGCCGGTAAGTTTGTTGCGGTTGTGTGAGGTTATTGAAAATTCGCTGGGAAGAACCCGGTTGATAAAGTGGGGACCCCGCACCCTGGACATTGATATCCTGTATTATGGCGGAATTTATATCCACTCTGAGTTTTTAACCATACCACCCCTTTTGCTGCCGGCCCGAAAGTTTGGACTTATACCGCTTACCGAAATTGCACCTGATTTGCTTCACCCCTTTTTTCAGCGCACTTCGCGGCAGATGCTGGAACTGTGTACCGACCCTCTGGCCGTGAGAAAGGTTCTTTAAAGGCTCAAAACCTCTGCTTCGGGTGCAATCTTTTTTACCAGCCCCTGCAACACTTTTCCGGGCCCGCATTCAATAAAAACCCGTGCACCATCGGCAACCATGTTCTGTACCGATTGAGTCCATCTTACCGGAGCGGTTAACTGGGCTATCAGGTTGTTTTTTATGGCCGAAACATCCATGGTCGGCAGCGCATTCACGTTTTGATAAACCGGGCAGACCGGTGTTTGGAATGCCGTTTGTTCAATGGCGGCAGCCAGCTCCCTGCGGGCCGGCTCCATGAGCGGAGAATGAAACGCACCCCCTACCTGTAAAGGCATAACTCTTTTTGCCCCGGCTGCTTTCAACTTCTCCGAGGCCAGCTCTACCCCTCTCAATGTGCCGGAAATGACCAATTGTCCGGGACAATTATAATTAGCCGCCACCACCACTTCTTCGGTAACCGACTTGCACACCTCCTCCACTGTTGCATCATCTAATCCCAGCACTGCTGCCATGGTTGACGGATATACTTCACAGGCGCGCTGCATAGCCTGAGCCCTTTGAAACACCAGCCGCAAACCGTCGGCAAACGAAAGCGACCCGCTGGCTACCAGAGCCGAAAATTCGCCCAACGAATGTCCGGCAACCATGTCAGGTTTAAAGGAATCATTGCTTAGGGCTACTACCACCGAGTGAATAAATACAGCCGGCTGGGTTATGCGTGTCTGCTTCAGTTCATCGGCAGTGCCATGGAACATCGTATCGGTAATGGAGAAACCCAAAACATCGTTGGCTTCTTCGAAGAGCTGACGGGCTTTTGTGTTTTGATCGAATAAATCCTTACCCATGCCGGGAAACTGTGCACCCTGACCAGGAAAAATGTACGCTTTCATCTGATTGATGTATTAGTTTGGCCGGCAAAATACAAAATTTCAATTGCCACCTTCCGTGCCTTATCAGGCCAGAAACCTTGAGCGCAGTTCATCAGCAGGAAGCCAGCATTCGGCACGCTTCCCAAACCACCTGTAGCGGTTGTTAGCAATAAACCGGTAAACCCGGTTTCGGATGAACGGCGGAATGAGGATAAAAAAATATAAGATGGGCCAAAGCCCGGACAGGTGCCGGGCTATGAGCAATGCGGCCGTACTCTCTGTATAGGCTTTCTGCCGCAAAATCAAAACCAAGCTGGCGGGCTTTTCTTCCGGAAGTCCGAATTTCCGGCTAAGCAATTTACCGGTTTCGGACTGCAGCGAAGCAAAGCGGAATTTCTTGTTCCTGTCTCGCCTGATGATAAACTGGACTGCGCCTGTGCACAGGTTGCAATGGCCGTCAAACAGCACCAGAAAATTTTCTGTTGATGTCAACGGATTATCTGCACCCATCCTTTGATAGTTTGCTTTCGTTTGGCAGGATCCACGACATTAAACATTACTTCAGCCACATAAAAATAAATACCGGTTGATAGCGGAGTACCGTTCTTGTTTCGACCATCCCAGCGGATGTAAATATCATTTTGTTCATCACCGGCCCGTCCCTGGTATGCATACACCTCATCCCCCCATCGGTTTACCACCCGGAAGTTGACAGATTGCACAAACCGGGCGCATTTAAGGGTAAGGTTTTCCCCACGCGGCCCGATGAAAATGTTGCGGCAGGGATAGTTTTCCGGAATTTCCGGATCAAATACCGGTTCATATCCATATGCAGCAAACACATCGTTACAAAAATCCCCGTTGGGTGTAAACAGATTTGGCAATTCGTAGTAGGGACAGTTATCGTTGCAGGCAGGAACGCTGAGTTCGCTTTCATTTCCTGACCGATCCACCGCACTGATGCGGTAGCAACGTGCAAACGATGAGAGTGCGCTGTCATAAAATACCGTATCCCGGATGTTCGAAGCCAGCAGGAAATACTGCCCGGTGGTGGTGCCGGAAGCATAAACATTGTAACTGCGCGTGTCTTCCCTGCATTCCGGATCGGTTGGTTTGCGCCACCGAACCACATTTACAAAATTGGAAGGATTACAGCCATACTGGCTCACAAAATTTTCGCAGTCTATTACAAACGGCACCATCTCGGGCCTGCAGGGTGGAGTCACATCATTAGGCTGGGCACAGCCAATCTGGCTAAAGTTGTTGAGGGGTTCTCCAATCGCAGGATTACCATACCCGCCACGCACCAACACCCGGTAGCAATACACCTTTGTTTCTTCCAGCGGGGTGTTATTCCACTGCCCGGAGTCAATGTAGGTAAAGCCCGACTGCAGCACATCAACACTGTCAATTAAAATCAGATCATTTTCGGATGCTCCTTCCGGGCCGCGGTAAATCAGGTGTCGTGGATAGGCCGAGCGCGCATTGGACCATGGTACTACGGCTGTCCAGGTAAGTTGAATTTGATTGCGGAAAGGTCGTAAATCCAGCCGTACGGAAGAAGCAATGGATGACGTATCAACAGGCGACCATACGGTCGGTTCGGCAGATGTATTGGAGTATAATACTACGCGGTAATTAAACACATCCGTGTCGGTATCCAAATCGCTGTCCACCACGGTTGTGTCGCCGGGAAGGGTGCCGGGGTGTACTTCGGTTAAACCGGCATTACCGGTAAAGCCCCTCGCGCGCCACACTTTATATTCGTAAGGCCCCGGAAACTGGGTCTTGTCAATCTCAAAAGGAGAACGCCAGCTGATGCGGATCCTTCCATCGCTGAATCCGGTCTTCTCAACTGTAACATGCGTGATCACCGGTTCATCAGCCAGAATGGGCGGTATGCATATTTCCTGCGACACATAGCTTTCACCGCCCAGCGGCTGGGGGAACACCGCCACCAGGCGGTAGCAGTATTGCGCTCCGGCATCCAGGCCGCGCCCACCGTTGGTATCGGTGAAAGTAGTAGTTGTTGCGGGTCGTGTGGCAATCAATGAATAACCCAGAAATGGCGGCATGCCTGTCTGGCAGCTATCCGGCGCGAATGCTGTTGAACTAACCTTGCGCCAAATCTGTATCGATTCGGCATTCTCACAAACATAAGGTTGCCACTCCAGGTCAGCACTGCGCTGAGCCATGTTTGCATTGGCCTGTACCCATTGTGGTGCCGGCCCGATTACTTTAATGCGCCACGTTTTGAAGGTAACCAGCCGAGGTGCACCATCATCGGTAACTTTAAAAACTATCTGGTAGGGTTGGTCTTTAACATGATCGCAGGTGGTATTCCATGAAAACTGCAGTTCGGCAGGGGGATTGGAATTCTGAAATACAGGGGGAAAGGGGCTAACCGTGGCCCTGGATGGAAAAGTTGGATCAAAAATTTCTGAGAAGGCTTCCAGCTTAACCCGGTTATTATTGGGATCAATGCCAAAAATAGTAGCATTGATGGTGGTGCCGGCCTCTACGCACAGGTCGGCAGGAACCTCGAGGTCGGGACGATCGTTGTCACAGTCTTCAACGATAATCTGCATGTCTCTCCGCACAAATCCAATCCGGACCCACTGCCCGTTTACCTTACGCCATTCTATGACAATGAAGGCAATATTATATTCGCCCGCCTGACAAGGCGCATCCCATAGCAAAGTTCCGTCAACAGGATTGATGCTGAACGTGGGGGGGCCATCACCTGCTTCATTTCCAGGCTGACAGGTACCATAAAAACTAGGGTGATTCGGAGGCCGGTAATTTATAACAGGCTTATTGCGGTCGCGAAACGGAACCACCAGCTCATAAGATAAACTGTCGCCATCGGCATCGTATGCACCGGGGTTGTGAAAGAAAGCCACGCCCTTGCAGGCCCGGTCAATAGGTGGTACCAGCAAATTAGGACTGTTTCGGTTGCAAATAAAGGGGTCGATAATGAGCTGGGTTTCCAGATAAAAGGTGGTATTGATGGAAGCATCCATGTTTAAAACCCCGCCGTTTCTGTTGGGCTCGAAGTAGCTGATGGTATAAGCCCCCGGCCCTGGATAGGTGTGTACAATTCTGTACGATGCCGTGCCTATGTTGGGGCCGAATTCCGGCAAACTGGTATTGGGAGTTTCCGGTACCAGCACCCAGTCGCCATCACCAAACCGCAAAACATCCTGATCACCGCCAAACAATACCGGTGAAGCTGTATTCGTATAGACGGTCACAATAATCTCGTAGGTGAAATCACAATTGTCGCCTACCTTCCTCACGGTAATCTGACCGGCCCGCAGGTGGGTGGCCAGTGATTCCGTGGCAAGGCTGAAGAAAATTATCCACAATGCCCACCATTTGACGACCGGTAGTAACCTAAACACAGAAAAATGCAATGTTGCGGCCCCTTTCATATCGAAGTGACAATATATAACCCTGGAACGGATGGAAAAAATCCCGGAAACCTAACGGCCAATGTACCACCTTATTTTAACATTTTTACAAAAACTAATGTTCTTCACAGAGTTCTTAACTACCCGGATACACTGCTTATGAGAATACTAAATGAACTGGAATTTGGCTCCTGCAAAGTAACGCTGATGACGTGGAATAACCGGTATATTATTAAGTTGGAACACGGACTGTTGGAGCAGACTTTTAAGATAAGTCAGTTTGATGTGGAACAGGAAAGCCAGTTGCTTCAGCTCCTGAGCGATCGCTTCATACAGCAAGCCATGGTTCGCTTTGGCGACATGGAAAAAGCCCTCAGCGAGGCCCTTCTTTCTCTCCAGTAAGCCCGGTAAACAAATACGATGCTACAGGCATCAAAAATATGCTAATTTGCCCCCGTGGAAGTACTGGAAAAAAAGAACAAGAACAAGAAATACAAGCCCATACTGGAGGGGATACCCGACTGGCCGGTTTATCAGTTAAGCCGTAACCGCAAAGAATTTATAGAGGAAGTTATACAAAAATCGTATGACCGCATCTTGCAGCTACGGCCCACCCGAAAGCAGTTGCTGGATGAACTTCAAACCACTGTGTACCGCGAGCAGCAGCGCATGAAGCGCAACCGGTGGCGCGTGGACCCGAAAGATGAACCTCGGTTCTGGATGCAGGTAAAAGAGTCGGTAAATGCGTTGGCTTCCCGCCCGGATGACAACAGCGGTGAGGAAAAAGAGTTGTTAAAACAAATTGTTACCCGCTATGCCAACGAGATAGCCGGCAATTTCAAACCGAGCTCCTACAAGCTGGCACGCGAAATAACCACCTTCTGGTTTAACCGCCTGCTCAATGCGGCACGTGTGAAAAAGTTTGGTGCCATATTCCGCAGTCAGTACACACTGCGCGACAAAATCCAGATTGTGGGCAAGGTAAAGCAGCTTCGAAAACTGGCCCGGCACGGAACCATCGTCATGGTGCCTACGCATTTCAGTAACCTGGATTCCGTACTTATCGGATGGGTGATTCATGCACTGGGCTTACCTGCATTTATTTACGGTGCCGGATTAAACCTGTTCAACATCAAGATATTCGCCTATTTTATGAATAGCCTGGGGGCCTATAAGGTTGATCGCAGAAAAAAGAACCTGCCCTATCTGGAAACCCTGAAAACCTATTCAACCCTGGCCATTCAAAAAGGTGCACATAGTTTGTTTTTTCCCGGGGGCACCCGTTCACGCAGTGGGGCAATCGAAAAATCGCTGAAACTCGGACTGCTCTCCACCTGCATTGAAGCCCAACGCAATCTTTATCTGGAAACACCCCCTGATGAAGAGCCCCGCAAAATTTTCGTGGTACCCGTTACCCTCAACTACCACTTTGTGCTGGAGGCCCCGGACCTCATTGAAGATTACTTAACCGTTAAAGGCCAGGACCGCTATTTGCCCGAACAGGATAAATACGGAAGCTTTCAGCTCATACGCTTCCTGTTTAAATTTTTTAGCAAGGGCTCGAACATATCCGTTTCCATAGGGAAGGCGCTGGACGTTTTAGGAAATTATGTAGATGACGATGGCAACAGCCGCGATAGCCAGGGAAGACTGATCAATACGCGCGACTATTTCATTACCAACGGATACGTATCGATAGATCCGCAACGCGAAGATGAGTACACCCGCATGCTGGGCCAGCGCATCGTGGCAGAATACCACCGCATCAACCGTGTATTTGCCAGTCATCTGGTGGCATTTGTTGCCTTTCAATTGTGGCAGAAAAAACATCCTAAGCTGGACCTGTTTGGCCTGCTCAAGTTGCCCGAAGAAGATCTGGTTTTAGAATATGCAGAATTCCGGAAGACCTGCAAACGGGTACGCAAACATATTTATCGTCTTAAGAAAGAAGGCAAAATTAATCATGCCACCCACCTGAAAGGAAAAATTGATTTAGTCATCCGGCACGGAATGGAGAACGTGGGTATTTTTCACCTGAAACGCCCCCTGTTATTTAACAAAGAAGGTAACATCATTACGCAGGATCTGAGCCTGCTGTACTATTACCACAACCGGCTTACCGGGTATGACCTCGAAAAAGCTATCTGACGAAAAACCCATAGGCGTTATCGGAGCAGGTAACTTCGGTAGTGCAGTAGCCAATTTGCTGGCTGTTCACCGAAACGTTGTATTGTATGCCCGTGATGAGAAAACCATTGAACGGATACAGCATAAACGGGAAAACCGCGGACACAAAATGAAAAAAAACATCACCCCGGTCAATGACCTGGAGCGGCTGGCCCGCGAATGTGATGTTATTTTTCCCATTGTGCCATCGGCACATTTCCGGAGCATGATGCGCAAACTTTCACCGTACCTTCATCCTTACCACATCCTTATCCATGGAACAAAAGGGTTTGACATTACCTTGCCCAAAGGGCAAACCCTTGAGACAATCACCCGGTTAAACCGCTCGCAGGTAAAGACCATGAGCGAAGTGATACGCGAAGAAAGTGTGGTGGTACGTGTAGGCTGCCTGGCAGGCCCTAACCTGTCGAAAGAACTGGCCGCCAAACATCCGGCTGCCACAGTTGTGGCCAGTCATTTTAATGAAGTAATAAGCCTGGGCAAGAGGCTGCTGCGCAATGACCGGTTTCAGGTTTATGGAAACAACGACCTGACCGGCGTTGAGCTGGCAGGTGTGCTGAAAAATATTATCGCCATCGCATCGGGCGCACTCACCGGTATGGGATATGGCGAAAATGCGCGTGGACTGCTCATCAGCCGTGGCCTGGTAGAAATGATTTACCTGGGCAGGGCGCTGGGTGGCAACACCAAAGCCTTTCTGGGGTTAGCCGGTGTAGGCGACCTGGTTACTACCTGCAACAGTTCGCTGAGCCGCAACTTTCAGGTGGGCTATAAGCTGGCACAGGGCATGACTCTTCAGGAAATACTGGAAAGCATGGATGAAGTTGCCGAAGGGATTAACACGGTGCGCATAGCACGAAAATGTGCAGATTACTACGGTGTTCGTGCCCCCATTACTGCTACGCTCTACAAGGTTTTGTTTGAGGATTTAACCGTTAAAGAGGCCCTGCAATACCTGATGCGCTATCCGCTGAACGTAGATATTGACTTTCTTGATTAACCTAAAGCACTGCGGATTCTTTCAGCGGTTTTGGCAAGTTCCTCTGATGTTGGCTTAAGCTTCGGACGGGTGAAATTCAGATCATCCATCGTATTCATCGGAACCAGATGAATGTGTACATGAGGCACCTCCAGCCCGATAACCGCCACACCAATACGCCGGCAGGGAATAACTTTTTTCATCGCCCGAGCTACCTTTTTGGCAAACAGGGTAAGCCCGGTTAAAGTGTCGTCATCCAAATCAAAGATGTAATCAACTTCTTGCTTGGGCACCACCAGCACATGGCCGGTAACCAACGGCATGATGTCGAGAAAGGCGATGTACCGCTCGTCTTCCGCAACAATGTGTCCCGGAATTTCCCGGTTAATGATACGGGTAAAAACGGATGGCATGTTGCTTACTTAAATTCCTATATCAATTATTTCAAAAGTCATCTCACCGGCCGGTGTTTTAATAACTGCGGTATCACCTTTTTTCTTGCCCAGCAGTCCTTTGCCGATGGGTGAAAGGGTTGATATTTTTCCCGATTTCAAATCAGCTTCCTCTTCTGAAACCAGTGTGTAGGTAAACAGGGCGCCATTGCGGGCGTTTTTTATGGTAACGCGCGACAGGATGCTAACCCTGGAAGTATCAATGTTGGTTTCGTCCAGCAGGCGCGCATTGGCCAGCAGTTCTTCCAGCTGGGCAATTTTTGCTTCCAGGTGTCCCTGTGCATCTTTGGCCGCATCGTATTCAGCATTTTCGCTCAGATCGCCTTTGTCGCGGGCTTCGGCAATCTGACGGGCTATTTCTGCACGACCTTTTCCTTTCAGCTCGGCCAGTTCATTCTTGAGCTTCTCCAAACCTTCTTTCGTGTAGTATGAAATTTTACGAGACATAAACCCTGTTTTTGTTTCACTGATGGGGTGAGTAAAAAAGAAACAACGGACGGGCAAGCCGACCGTTGTTATCGCAACAAAGATACAATTTTTTGATAAAATTTCAGGCACCTACCAGCTCGGGCAGGGTTTGCATTATCTGATTTTGCAAATCTTCATCAAATCTGGCCAGATAAAGCGTCTTGGCTTTGGCCAGCTGATCGATGGTAAGCCCCTTGGCGCCCCGGAAATCGGCCTTATACAAGCTCGCATTTTCAAAGTCAGCACCCATCAGGTAGCTGTTCTGCAGGTTTGCTTCCATCAGATAGGCATTGTTAAAATTTGCTTTGATGAGAAAAGCATTTTCAAACTGAGCTTTAATCAGAAAAGCGTCCTTAAAATTTGCACCGCTGGCATAGGCCCCTCTGAAGTTTGCCTGATTGAGGTTGGAGTTCTCAAAATTGGTTTGGTTGAGGCGGGTGTTTTCCAGATTTGCTTCAATTAAGGAGGATTGCGACACATTGGCCGAGTTCAGGTTGGAACCTTTCAGGTTAACATAGTTTAGATTCGTTTTGGAAAGAAAGCAGTTTACAAGATTTATCTCATGAATATTGTGCCGGTTCAGACGCTTTATGTTACCCACCGTACGAAATGCAGCTTCTTCTGATTCCCACAGGCGGAAGTCGTCAATCTCATCTTTATAAAAGCGGATGCGCTGCCTGATCTGTCCGTTTTCATTCAGCCAGAAAATAAGTATACCAATTACCGCTATGTCGAATATCATGCCGTGGGCCTCGGCCAGCACCTGTGCCCAGAAAGCGTCAAAATCATAGAGGTAATATTTCAAACTCAGGGAAAGAACCAGAATAGTGATGAGCACCAGCACCAGCGTTGAGGTAAGCAGGGGCTTTTCAATTATGGAATTGAATTTTTCGCTGAGTTTTTCTGGCCACCTTTTTAATTGTCCTTCCATCTGGGGGATACGAAATGTCAAATTAACATGAAAACCATTAAATGCAGCAAATCAAAATGACCCCGAAACTTACATCGTTCTGTACACGAAAAACTCAGAGCAGAAAGTGAACCGTAAGAAAATAAACCGTAAGGCCCAGTAAATCGTTGATGGTGGTAATAAACGGACCGGACGCCAGTGCGGGATTATAGCCCATTTTGTTCAGCACCAACGGTGTGAAGGTACCCACGAAGGAAGCAAAGACCACCACGCTAAACAAGGCAACCGAAACGATTAACGATAAATGCATTTCTTTAAACAACAGAATATTTGCACCATACACCAGCAGGGAAAGAAACAGCCCGTTCAACAGGGCTATCATGAGTACCTTGGTTAATCGCACCAACAGACCTTCATAAACAAAGCCGGAATGGGCAAGGCTTTGCACGATCAATGCCGAGGATTGGATGCCTACATTGCCACCGGTAGCCTGAATCAGGGGTGTGAAAAAAGCAATGGCGGTAACCCGTGCCAGCTCGTTTTCAAAAAAGCCCATAAACTTTGCGTTCAGCAATCCGCCCGCTATCCCGATGAGTAACCAGGGCAGGCGTGCCCGCGTATTACGCCATACGGTATCGTCTTCCTCCACGTCTTCGCTGATACCCGACATGAGTTGCCGCTCTTCTTCGGCCTGCTCGGTAATCACATCCACTACATCGTCAATGGTGATACGACCTACAAGCTGGCCGTTAACATTTACCACCGGCACCGATTCCAGATCATATTTTCGCATGATATCGGCTACATCGCGGTCGGGCAAAAAGGTGTCAACCGATACAATATCGGTTTCGCAGATTTCCGATACCAGCCTGGACGGATGCGATAAAACCAAATCCTTTAACGACACACTACCAACTAATCGATCCTGCTCGTCTACCACATAAACGGCATAAAATTTATCTACTTCTTCTGCCTGTTTACGCACTTCCTCAAGGCATTGGGCCACAGTCCAGTTGTGCCGCACTTTGATCAGCTCTTTGGCCATGAGCCCGCCAGCCACATTTTCTTCGAATCGCAACAGGTCAATTACCTGCGCCCGGAGTTGGGCATCCATGCCGCTCAGTACCTCTTCGCGGGTCTTCACCGGAAGTTCATTGAGCAGGTCGGCTGCATCATCGGAGTTCAGCAGGTTTATCAGGCCGGTTATTTCGCCGGGACTGTAGATCTTCAAAAACCGCCTGCGGGTTTCCTCGTCCAGATCATTGATGATTTGTGCCTGAACCTCGATGGGCAGCAGATCGAGCACATATTTTGATTCCTCTGAATTAAATTCATACAGGAGCGCAGAAATATCGGCAGGCTTTACCTCGTGCAGTACCTGGCGAATAGCAGCGCTATCCCGCGCTTCCAGCAGCTGGCGGAAGTATTCCACAAATTCGCGGGTCAGTTCAAATGGCAGGGTTTGCTGCACGGTGCTTTTCAATTAACAAGGTTAACGATATAAAATCATCCACCGACAACTGTTCAGCCCGCAGCGAACTAACATGTTGCCAGACCGGATCATTTTCAAAAGCCGGTAAAATTATACTTTTCAGTGCGTTGCGCAATGTTTTCCTGCGGGTGTTGAATGCCTGCTTTACAATGGCAAAAAAAAGGTTTTCGTTGCAGGGCAAGGTTGCACGATCGTTGCGGCTCAGCCGTATTACTGCAGATTGTACCTGCGGGGGCGGAACAAACGAACCGGGCGCTACACGGAACAACAGCTCAGCACGATAGAAAGCCTGAAGCAATACACTTAGTATTCCGTAGGTTTTACTGCCGGGCTGTGCCACCATTCGCTCCCCTACCTCGCGTTGTACCATCCCCACCACCTGCTTCACCTGCGACCGGGCGCTCAGCACCGAAAAGAAAATCAATGAACTGATGTTGTAGGGAAAATTGCCGATGATGCTGAACGGCTCAGAAAAAATTTGGTTTAAATTTAACTTCAGAAAATCTCCCTCAATTAAATCAAGCTGCGGCCATTTACTTTTCAGGTAGGCCGATGCCTCCTTGTCAATTTCAACTGCCTTTAGCCGTACTGCAGGTAACTTAAGCAAGTAGCCTGTTAAAATACCCGTGCCCGGTCCCACCTCCAATACAGGTTCTGAGCCGGTACCAAGCTGCAAGGCCTGCACAATGCGCTGTGCTATTTGCTGATCGTGCAAAAAATGCTGACCGAGGCGTTTCTTTGGTTTTACGGGCTGCACGCAGGTAAAGTACTATAAAACTATTTAATATTTTTACGCGCCATGACCTCCTCTCAAAAATCAGGCAAACCCCGGATCGGAATTACCTTGGGTGACATCAACGGCATTGGCCCCGAGGTAGTCATGAAGAGCCTGCAGGATCCCCGCATCCTCAATCTGCTCACACCCGTGATCTATGGTTCCACCCGTGTTTTATCTTACTACAAAAAACTCCTCGGACTGGATGACTTTGCCTATTCGCAGATAAAAACACCGGGGCAATATGCGCTGAAAACAATTAACGTATTCAATTGCTGGGAAGAACCTATCGAAATTAACCCGGGTAAACCCGATCCTCAAGCAGGCAAGGCAGCTCTCCTCAGCCTGAAGCAGGCAGTAGCCGACCTGAAAGCAGGACTGATTGATGCACTGGTAACGGCCCCTATTAATAAGCAAGTAATTCACAGCCCGGCGTTTCCGTTTCGCGGACACACTGAGTTCCTTGCCAACTATTTTTCTATTTCTGATTACCTGATGCTCATGGTAAGTGAGCAACTTAAAGTTGGGCTGGTTACCGAACACGTTCCGCTAAACGAGGTGCCCTTGCTCATTTCACGCGACCGTATTCAGACCAAGCTCCTTATCATGGAACAAACGCTTCGCAGGGAATTTGGAATAAATAAACCGCGCCTGGCCGTTCTGGGACTTAACCCGCACGCCGGCGATGGAGGATTGCTGGGTACCGAAGACGACCAGATAATCAAACCTTCTGTTGAAGACTTAAAAAATAAAGGAAAACTGGTGTTTGGTCCCTTTGCTGCCGATGGATTCTTTGCTTCGGGTCAGTACACCCGCTTCGATGGTATCCTGGCCATGTACCACGACCAGGGCCTGACACCTTTTAAACTCATTTCGTTCGAAAACGGGGTAAACCTTACAGCAGGTTTGCCGGTGATACGCACTTCACCCGACCATGGTACAGCCTATACCCTTGCCGGTAAAAACGCCGCAAACGAGGCTTCTATGCGGCAGGCCATCTTCACCGCTCTGGATATCCTCCATACGCGCAGGGAGGCAACAGGCCAAAATTGAGCAAAATGCGTCTGAATATTACATGAAACCGTCCTGGTAATTAAAAGTAAAGCTTTAACCGCTATCTTTACTTCGGCTGGTTATCATTATGGATATCGTTACGCAGGCACAACTTAACATCCTCATTCAGCTTGCCGAAGCCGATAAACACTTTGCGCGCGTTGAACGCGAGATGATCATGCGCATCGCCCGGGAACGCAATTTCCCCGAAGAGCAGGTCATTCAACTCATCCGAAACCCACAACCCATCGAAACGCTGGGTGCGCTCTCGCCCGACCAAAAGTTCGATTACCTGATGTCCTGCATAGACCTGATTTTTGCCGACCATAATGTTTTTGAAAGCGAGGTGGTCTTTGCAAAAAATATTGCCATCAAACTGGGGTTTAAAAAGGGCATCATCGATTTCTTCCTCGAAAACTACCAAAAGAAAACACGGGAGGAATTTAAGCGCATAGCCCTGACTGAATTCGTGTAACCCGCCTGAACCGCTTTTTTTCAATCAGCCGAAATCTCCTAAATTTGCCGTCCTGTTTTGGGAACAGTGGACTTATACCGTGTTCATATTCAGGGCCTGAGCAACACCATTCACCATTTTCAATACCAGTTTGGCGATGAGTTTTTCAGGCATTACGGCACCGCGCTGGTCGAAAAGGGCCGGTTCCGGGCTGATATCGCACTGGATAAGCACGAAACCTTTATCGAGGCCACCTTTCGCCTGGAGGGTACTGTGGAACTGATATGCGACCGTAGCCTGGATGAATTTGATTATCCGATGGAAATCAGCCGGAAAATCATCTTTAAATTCGGTGACACGGACCAGGAGGTAAATGAAGAAATACAAATGATTGCCTGGGGCACGGAATCGCTGGAGCTGGGACAGCTGATGTATGAATTTATCGGCCTGGAAGTACCTCTGAAAAAACTTCATCCACGCTACCAGAATGACAACGAACCCGATGGTATCATTTACTCCACCAGCAACCCGGAAACGGATACACGGTGGGATATTTTAAAGGGACTAAAAAACAACTGAAACAACCAAATCTGATTTACTATGCCTAATCCGAAACGAAAAACATCGAAAACCCGCAGAGATAAGCGCAGAACACACTACAAAGCCGAAGCACATCAGCTGGTGGTTTGCCCCGTAACCGGCGAACATCACCTGCCCCACCGTGCCTACTGGCATGAAGGCAAGCTGTATTACAACGGCAAGGTAGTGCTCGAAAAAGAAGTGCTCGCCTGACCATGAGCCGTATCCGCGCTGCCATAACCGGTGTAGGCGGGTATGTACCCGATTACATACTCACCAACCAGGAGCTGGAAAAAATGGTAGACACCAGCGATGAGTGGATTACCACCCGAACAGGAATTAAAGAAAGAAGAATCCTGAAGGGCGAAGGCCTGGGAACATCATTCATGGTATCCAGAGCAGTTAAAGAACTGCTTGAAAAAACCAACACCCGTGCGGAAGAAATTGACCTGATCATTGTGGCCACCATCACGCCGGATATGCCCTTTCCGGCTACAGCCAATCTGGTGGCCGATGAAGTAGGTGCAGTAAATGCATTCAGCTACGACCTGGCCGCTGCCTGCTCCGGCTTTTTATATGCACTTACCACCGGAGCAAAGTTCATTGAATCAGGCACCTATAAAAAAGTTATTGTAGCCGGTGGCGACAAAATGTCATCCATCATCAACTACAAAGACCGAACCACTTGTGTAATATTTGGCGATGGAGCCGGAGCGGTGCTGCTGGAGCCGAATTACGAAGACCTAGGCCTCATTGACTCAATACTGCGAAGTGACGGCTCGGGTGCAGTGTATCTGAACATGAAAGCCGGCGGCAGCCGCATGCCCGCCTCTCACGCCTCGGTAGATGCCAACCTGCACTATGTATTTCAAGACGGTCAGCCTGTGTTCAAATTTGCCGTTACGAAAATGGCCGAAGTTGCAGCCGAAATTGCCGAACGAAATAATCTGACTGGCGATGATATCGACTGGCTTGTACCCCACCAGGCCAACAAGCGGATTATCGATGCCACCGCGGCCCGCATCGGGCTGAACAGTGAGAAGGTGATGATGAACATCGAACGATACGGCAACACCACAGCAGGAACCTTACCGTTGTTGCTGTGGGACTACGAAGGCAAGCTGAAAAAAGGCGATAACCTTATCTTTGCTGCCTTTGGCGGAGGATTTACCTGGGGAGCTACCTACCTCCGCTGGGCCTATGACGGAGAAAAAGTTACACGAAAAACCAATCTTTAATACTTTAAGGCGATTATGGCAACCATATCTGATTTGAGCAGAGGAAATTACATCCGTTACAACGGAGAAATTGTACAGATTGAAGAACTCCAACACCGCACACCCGGCAACCTTCGGGCCTTTTATCAGGTAAAAATGCGAAACGTGCGCAACGGAAAAATTGTAGAAAACCGTTTCCGCCCGGGCGATGAGGTGGACAGGCTGAATGTTGAGACCCGCGAATATCAGTACCTGTACAGCGACGGAGAAAGCCTGGTATGCATGGATAACGATACCTACGATCAGATTTATATCGACAAAGAATTACTGGGCGAAAGCCTGAAGTATATAAAAGAAGGCACCACCCTGCTGATTACTTTTGAAAACGGCACAACGCCCATCACGGCCCAGGCGCCCCCGCACGTAGTTCTGCAGGTGCAATACACAGAACCTGGTGTACAAGGCGATACGGCAACGCGTACTTTAAAGCCGGCCACCCTGGAAAATGGCACTGAAATTCGCGTACCTTTATTCATCAACACCGGTGATAACGTAAAAGTAGATACCCGCACCGGTGAATATGTTGAACGTGTTAAATAACCATCATGACCAGTTTGCCCAAACGAAGCGATACCAAAAAAGCTGCCCGTACAAACCTTAAAACCGAAAACATGAAAACTGCCGAAATCCGGGATCTGATTGACTTCATCGCCAAGTCCGGCCTCAATGAAGTAAACATTGAAACCAGCGAGCTGAAGCTGCATGTAAAACGCGAGCCCGACCAGAAAATCATTAAATCGGCTGCCCCTGTAGTGGCAGCACCGGTTGCTGCCCCGGCTCCCATGCCTGCACCCATACCACCAGTTGCACCGCCGGCTCCAGCACCGCTGCCCAAACCTGCCGCTACCGAGCAACCTGCTTCGGGCAAAAAGACCGTGGAAATCAAGTCGCCCATGATAGGTACCTTCTACCGTTCGGCCAACCCCGATTCACCTCCTTTCGTGTCGGTAGGCGATAAAGTAGAAAAAGGCCAAACGGTATGCATCATCGAAGCCATGAAACTTTTTAACGAAATTGAATCGGAAGTTTCAGGTACCATTGTAAAAGTATTGGTCGAAAATGCTTCGCCCGTTGAATACGACCAGCCATTGTTCTTGGTAGAACTGGATTAAATTAACAGCCAATTAACCAAAACAACCAGCCCTTATCCGGCTGGCAGCAATTACCCGAAACTAAACACGGACAGCATGTTCAAAAAAATCCTCATAGCCAACCGCGGTGAAATCGCCCTGCGCGTTATCCGCACCTGCAAGGAAATGGGCATCAAAACAGTGGCTGTTTACTCCACAGCCGACCGCGAGAGTCTTCACGTACGCTTTGCAGACGAGGCCGTGTGCATCGGTGACGCCCCCAGCAAAGATTCTTACCTCAACATTCCGCGCATCATTTCGGCAGCCGAAATCACCAATGCCGATGCCATTCATCCGGGCTATGGGTTCTTATCCGAGCGTGCCGAATTCTCGGCCATCTGCCACGAATACGGAATCAAGTTTATCGGCCCAACGCCTTCCATGATTGAGGCCATGGGCGACAAATCAACCGCCAAAGACACCATGAAGAAAGCAGGTGTACCAACCATTCCGGGATCGGATGGCCTGCTGAGTTCCCTGGAAGAAGGTTTATCGCTGGCACGTGAGATCGGCTATCCGGTGATTCTCAAAGCCACAGCCGGTGGTGGCGGAAAAGGCATGCGTATTGTGAATGAAGAGAGCGAGTTTAAAAAAGCCTGGGACGATGCCAAGCGCGAAGCTGGTGCTGCCTTCGGCAATGACGGTCTGTATCTGGAAAAATTTGTTGAAGAGCCGCGACACATTGAAATACAAGTGGTAGGCGACCAGTATGGCAAGGTTTGCCATTTGTCCGAACGCGACTGCTCCATACAACGCAGGCACCAGAAACTCGTTGAAGAAACGCCCTCGCCCATCATGACGCAAGAGCTCCGCGACCGCATGGGTGAAGCTGCCATCAAAGGCGCTAAAGCCATCAACTACGAAGGAGCCGGCACCATTGAATTTCTGGTCGACAAGCACGGCAATTTCTACTTCATGGAAATGAATACCCGTATTCAGGTAGAACATCCCATTACCGAAGAAGTTACCGACTACGATCTGATAAAAGAGCAAATCAAAGTAGCTGCGGGTGTGCCTATTTCTGGGAAGAACTACTACCCCAACCTGTATGCCATGGAGTGCCGCATCAATGCCGAAGACCCGGCCAACGGCTTTCGCCCCTCGCCCGGAAAAATTACCAACCTGCATATGCCGGGGGGACATGGAGTACGCATCGACAGCCACGTGTACGCTGGCTATACCATACCGCCTAACTACGATTCCATGATTGCCAAACTGATCGTTAGCGGCCAGTCGCGCGAGGAGGTTATAACCCGAATGAAACGCGCCCTCGAAGAATTTGTAATAGAAGGCATTAAAACCACCATACCCTTCCACATCAAGCTGATGGACAACCCCACCTTCCGGTCGGGCAGGTTTACTACCAAGTTCCTTGAAACCTCGTTCGACTTTTCGCAACTGAAATAGGGCTTTTCAACATATTGTTAGATAATTTCCGGCTTTTTTTAACTTGGTGAAAATATTAACACTATGAAGAAGCTACTTTTCGCCAGTTGTTTAGTAGTCCTTAATGCCGGAATAAGAGCCCAAAACGAAATAAAAAACCCACAACATGCCCCGGAAGATTGGGAAAAAACCGAAATTCTTACTGACGATGCATCTGCACAAAATCTTGTCAAAATTGGCATCGTAACGGCCAAAGCATCAGGTACAACTACCCTCTCCAGTGTATCAAGGGTAACCGTACGGGCAACCAACAAGCTAAAAATGGCCGCCTCATTGTTCGGAGGCAATAAGGTTCGTCTCAATTTCACCCATGTTGAGGGCAATATTTTTATGCTGCGCACTGCGCGTGCTCAGTTTATCGGAACCGTGTACACAGACAATCCCATCTATCCCGAAGCAGTCTCCGCTGTCATCAAGGAAGGCGAAAAGTGGCAGGTTGCAAACCAGTTCCGTCTGGCCAATAATGCTGCTAAAATCAAATCGCGGATAATGAAGAGATCGGAAGCCATGATCATTGAAAAGATTGAGCCGTACGAAAATGCAGTATGGCTAACAGGAAATTTCAGAAACAAATCAGCACGGTACCGGATTACTTATCTCTCTGAAAAACGGGTGGTATTATTCTATCAGAAAGGTGCCCGGTTGTATAATTTAATTCTACTCAGAGCGTAGCTGCTCTCTGGTTTCAATCTGCCGTACCAGTTCAGCGTACCAGCTTTCACCATATTTGCGGATCAGGGCATCTTTTAAAAAGCGATATACCGGAACCTTCAGCTGTTTACCCAGTTCACAGGCCGGAGAGCAAATTTCCCAGCGATGATAATTGAGTGCCTCCAGGTTCCTTCTTTTCAATATGCGTATGGGATATAAATGACATGAAACAGGTTTTCTCCAGCTTATCGCACCTGCCTGATAGGCACGCTCAATTCCACATTGTAAAACACCCCGCTCATCATATACAGCGTAAGCACATTCCCTTCCGCCTATAGTTGGGGTAGAATAATCGCCATCTTCATCCAGAATAAACAATCCCTGTTCTTCAATGGCGCTGATGCCTTCATCGGTCAGAAAAGGCTTTACCTTCTGGAAAATGGACTTTAAAATTTCCAATTCCTGCTCTTCCAGAGGCGCACCCAGTTCCCCTTCCACACAACAGGCGCCCTTACATTTTTCCAGATTACATACAAACTCCTCATTTGCTATATCATCCGACACCAGAATATTCCCTATGCGCATCATGACGGATTAAATAAAGTGAATTGGGTAAACATTTGCTGCTGTACCTCCCGCTGCACATTGCGAACCACAGGATTTGAGGTAAATAAGCCGATATAATAAGCCGGCAACTCCATTAAACCAGAATCCAGCGGATGAACCGAAAGTGAGCCACCCAGACCCTGAAGGAGCATTTCCTGATGATAAAGACGCACCAGGTGTTTATAAAAACTGCGGTTATTGGTTGCAGCAGCGAGGGGGGTACCCTCAATGGAACGCCCTAAAAAACGTTGCAGTTTTTCGCGCTGCTCGTCCAGATAAAACCGGTAGTTATGCTGGTCGTTGAGACAAAACGTAAAAGGAATCATAAAACTTAGCCTGAGCGGACGGGTGAGCCGAACAAATTCAAACGGAAATTCAAAGGAGAACGAATCGGCCAGGCACAGCGCGGAAACGCGGTGATGCCGGCTGCTGCGCGGAATATAGTAACTTAACTTTTCAGTAAGGGCGGTTATTGGATCTTCAAAAACAAGAACCTGTTTGTTCTTGAAAAATCTGCGCGTGCGTATGCGCAGGGCATTGGCATTGTTTTTATCGCGTTCGCACAAAATCCAGCGGTTAAACGGAAGATCGCTATTCATCAAATCCAGTGCCAGACCGGGCCACCTTTCTTTCCTGCTGCCAACGGTATAAAGGCCGTTCCCGGCAAATAAATCAATCAGCATGAATTCGTCTGTGTGCGCGGCCAGGCGGGAAATAAACAACTCAGCCGATTGGCGAAGGATGCCTGTTTTAGCTAAAAACCACGGCTCAGCAGCGGTACAAACCAAATCATCATCAGGAAAAGATTGAAGCGCCAAGGGTCAAATGTTTGACAAAAGTACAGTTGCAGCACCGATGAATCAATACACACGGATAATTTTAAAACCGGGAGACTAAACTTTCCCTTTGGCAACTTAACTTGCATGGTGGTTATGGACTACCTGAAAGAACTGAATGACGCCCAGCGCGAGGCCGTGCTCCATACCGAAGGGCCTGCCATGATTATAGCCGGTGCCGGATCGGGCAAAACACGCGTCCTCACCTATCGCATTGCTCACCTCATCAAAGCCCATGGTGTGGACCCTTTTAACATCATGGCCCTTACCTTCACCAACAAAGCCGCGCGCGAAATGCGCGATCGCATCGAGCCCATTGCCGGAACCGATGCCCGTAACCTGTGGATGGGTACCTTTCATTCGGTGTTCGCCCGTATATTGCGGGCCGAAGCCCACCACATCGGCTATCCGAACAACTTTACTATCTACGACTCCGATGACACCAAAGCCCTGCTGAAGACCATCGTTAAAGAGCTGAACCTGGACGAAAATACTTACAAACCAAATATGCTGTACAGCCGCATTTCAGCGGCCAAAAACCAGCTTATTACCTGGGAACAATACCTGGCCAGCCCGGAGCTGCAGGAAAACGATAATGCACAGCAACGCCCGGCGATAGGCCAAATTTACAAAGCTTATGCCCTGCGGTGCTACAAGTCGGGAGCCATGGACTTTGACGACCTGCTGCTCAACACCCATCGGCTGTTTTCAGAGCACCTGGAAGTACTGCACAAATATCAGTACCGCATACACTACATTCTGGTAGATGAATTTCAAGATACCAACCTTTGTCAATACTACATCATACGGAAGCTGTCCAATGTCCATCAGAACATCTGCGTGGTAGGCGATGATGCCCAAAGCATTTATGCTTTCCGGGGAGCCACCATTGCCAACATACTGAACTTTGAACGCGACTATCCCGACCTGAAAGTATTCAAACTCGAACAGAATTACCGATCCACTCAGGTTATTGTTGAGGCTGCAAACTCAGTGATACGACACAACAAAGCTCAGATACCCAAAAAAATCTGGACCCACAACGAGCCGGGTTCGTTTATTGAGGTAATTAAGGCCCTTAATGAAAACGAAGAAGCCCGACTGATTGCCACTTCCATATTTGAAGAAAAGATGCAGCATCAGTTGCGCTATAGCGACTTTGCCGTGTTGTACCGCAAAAATACCCAGTCGCGTGCTTTCGAAGATGCCCTTCGCAAATCGAATATTCCCTACAAAATTGTAGGGGGCCTGTCATTCTATCAGCGCAAAGAAATCAAAGATATCCTCGCCTACCTGCGTTTTACCCTGAACCACGATGATGAAGCGGCTTTCCGGCGTATTGTAAACCTGCCTAAACGCGGTATAGGCGATGCAACAATAGACAAAATCGTTGTGGCAGCCTATGAACACGGCATATCCATATGGGAAGTACTGCAGAATGCATCCACGTTTCTGGGCAGCCGCGCTGCCACACCGGTTGAAAACTTCGTTAACCTGATAAAACGATGCGAACTTGAGGTGCAAAGAAAAAATGCCTACGAGGCCGCACTGGAAATAGCCGGGGCATCCGGCTTGCTGCGCGAGCTCCATGCCGATAAAACCGATGAAGGAATAAGCCGCTATGAAAATGCACAGGAACTGTTCAATGCCATCAGGGATTTTGTTGATGATGCTGAACGCGAAGACAAAACATTAACCGCATTTTTGCAGGAGGTGAGCCTGCTTACCGGCCAGGATGAAGATAAAGACACCTCCGATAAAGTGGCACTGATGACCATACACATGGCCAAGGGCCTTGAATTTAAATACGTTTATGTGGCAGGGCTGGAAGAGAACCTGTTTCCTTCGCAAATGATGTTGAGCAGCCGGGCCGACCTGGAAGAAGAACGCAGGTTGTTTTACGTAGCTATTACGCGGGCACGTCAGCGATTGTTCCTGTCGTATGCGCTGATGCGCTACAACTATGGACGTCTGCAGGACTGCTCACCCAGCCGTTTTCTGAATGAAATAGACGCAGCTTACCTGCGCACCAGCACCCGCCTTAAAGGTATTCAGTCAGCACCACCCCCTGCAACCGGCTATGCAAAAACCCTGATAAACGGCATCCATCGCCAGCAAAAATCCAGCACCCCGCCACGGGCATCGAACTACACGCCACCGGCCAATTTCACACCCAGCGACACGCGCAACCTTCAGCCCGGTATGCGCGTTGAGCATCCGCGCTTCGGCTTTGGAACCGTTGTGCACGTAGATGCCGATTTACCCGATAGAAAGGCCAAAATCAGGTTTGACGATTTTGGTGAGAAAACCTTATTACTTAGCTTTGCCAAACTGAAAATTCACGAATAAACGCCCTGGCGCATTGCCAGGCAGTTGGTTAACAGAATAATCCCTTTACATGATTGGCGAATACAATACCCAGCGTCCGCAAATTATCCTGAAAGAATACGGACGCAATGTTCAAAAGTTAGTGGAGTATCTCCGCACCATACCAGACAAGGAAAAGCGCACAGAACTGGCCCGCACACTCATTGAGCTGATAAAACAATTAACCCCAAGCCTGAAAGACCAGCCTGAAAACGACCAACGCCTGTGGGATGATCTGTACATCATGGCCGATTTTAATCTGGAACTCAACAATCCTTATCCCGTACCACAGCGCGATGTGCTGTTTAAAAAACCGCAAAAGATGGAGTACCCGCAAACCGACATCAGGTACAAGCATTATGGCAAAAATATTGAACGCCTGGTGCAGGAGGCCATGAAAAAAGAAGATCCCCAGGATCGCGAGGATGCCATCATTTATCTGGGCAAATTGATGAAAACCTTCTACAGCAACTGGAATAAGGAAACACTCGATGATTCTGTGATACTGAACGACATCAAAGCCATGTCGGGTGGTAAGCTGAGTCTGGATATTGACAAAGTACGCGAAGACAACCTCTTTGAAAAATTATACCGCGACCGCAAGAAACTCAAACCAGTTGCTGAAAACGGCCACCGCAACGGGGGGCATCGCCACCGCCACAAAAAAATGTTCCGCAAGCGCAGAGATAACGGATAATTATGGGCACTTTCCGCATCCGTGGCGGTAGCAGCCTGCATGGCACCATTGAACCACAAGGGGCCAAAAACGAAGCCCTGCAGGTAATCTGTGCTGCCTTGCTCACCGATGAGCCGGTTACGCTGCACAACGTGCCCGATATCCGCGATGTAAACAAGCTACTGGAAATCGTGCAGTTTTTGGGTTGCAGCGTTGAAAAAACCGGCCATCATTCCTGGACCATTACTGCCCGTTCAGTAAATCTGGGTTACCTGGAAACCGATGCCTACCGAAGCAAAGCATCTGCCCTGCGCGGTTCGGTCATGTTGTTAGGACCCGTACTGGCCCGTTTCGGCAAAGCCCGCCTGCCCAAACCGGGCGGTGATAAAATCGGGCGCAGGCGGCTGGATACGCACTTCCTTGGATTTGAAAAGCTGGGTGCAAGGTTTCATTTTGATGCAGCCAGCCAATTCTTCACCATTGATGCCTCGCAACTTAATGGCACTTACATGTTGTTAGACGAGGCCTCAGTAACCGGAACGGCCAACCTCATTATGGCTGCAGTGCTGGCCAAAGGCACCACCACCATTTACAACGCAGCCTGCGAACCCTACATCCAGCAGTTGTGCCGCATGCTGAACCGCATGGGTGCGCGCATCAGCGGAATCGGGTCCAATCTGCTCACCATTGAAGGGGTAGAAAAGCTCAGAGGCACCGAGCATACCCTCCTGCCCGACATGATTGAAGTAGGCAGTTTCATTGGGCTGGCCGCCATGACGCGCTCGGACATCACTATTAAAAGCTGCCGGGTGGATATGCTTGGTCCCATACCGGATGTTTTCCGCAGGCTCGGTATTGAACTGGAAATCAAAGGCGATGATATCCGTGTACTGCCGCAGGAAAATTATGTGATTGAAAATTTTATTGATGGGTCCATCCTTACCATTGCCGATGCACCATGGCCTGGCTTTACACCCGACCTGTTAAGTGTGGTGCTGGTTACTGCAACACAGGCGCAGGGAACTGTACTCATTCACCAGAAGATGTTTGAAAGCCGGCTGTTTTTTGTAGACAAGCTCATAGAAATGGGCGCTCAGATTATTTTGTGCGACCCGCACCGCGCAACGGTAATCGGTTTGAACCGCAAGCAGCCCCTGCGCGGCATTAAAATGGCCTCGCCCGATATACGTGCAGGAGTAGCGCTGCTGATTGCCGCCCTTTCAGCCGATGGCGTCAGTGAAATTTCCAACATTGACCAGATTGACCGCGGTTATGAGCGGATTGATGAGCGGCTGAATAAACTGGGTGCATCGATTGAGCGTGTCGGCTCTTAGGCACGCTCAGGCGTGCTACAGTCCGCTCACTCCCCCCGAAACTATAAACTTCATAGCCAATGCACCGCTTACAGGAAGAGGTTTAACCCGATCGCGGGGCACCACAAAATGATCGCCCGCCACCGCATACGACTGGGGGAAGTAAACCACCACCATATCGGCCATACCAAGTTTGGACAGATCATCCTGTGTAATAAACCCGATGCGGTGCAGGCTATTTTCACGGTTCAGCACAACCAGCACGGGCCTGTCGAATTTTTTCTTCTCGCCCACAAAGGCAGCCATCAGATCCTTGATAGACGAATACACCAGCTTGACCAGCGGGATGCGGCCGATTATCTGCTCAAACCAGTCGGATATTGTTTTGAAAGCAAAGTTGGTTGTGAAATATCCAAACAACGTAATACCGGTTATTATAAGCACAAAGCCAACACCCGGATACGGAAGTTCAAGCCGTGAATCCAGCCAGTTAAAGGCCTCAACGATAAAATAGACGGTGGCTACCAGCGGCACAATAAACAGGGTGCCGTTAAAGAAGTAGCGGGCAAACAGAGAAACAAGTTGTTTCATAGTTGGAGGGTTTAGATATAAAAAAACCTTCCTGCCGGAAGGTTTCAGGTTTACTTCAAATCCGTATGGTTTAAATTGAAAATCCCAGGAAGCTGAGGAATCCCAGCGACATCAGCCCCACGAGAATGAATGTTATACCAAGGCCTTTCAGCGGACCAGGCACATTGGAGTATTTCATCTTTTCGCGAACACCGGCAAGCGCTACAATCGCCAGCAACCAGCCGATACCACTGCCCAGACCAAATACAGTAGCTTCGGCCAGTGTATAGGAGCGCCCTACCATGAACAATGAACCCCCGAGAATAGAACAGTTTACTGCTATAAGCGGCAGGAAAATGCCCAACGAGCTGTAAAGCGCAGGTGAAACCTTTTCAACCACCATTTCAGTAAGCTGCACCATAGAGGCAATAACGGCAATAAATACAATGAACTGCAGGAAACTTAAATCGATCGAGGCAAATTCAGCACCAATCCAGGTGAGTGCCCCTGCATTCAGTACATAGGTTTGAATTAACCAATTAATAGGAATGGTTACACCCAATACAAAAACCACGGCCAGGCCAAGGCCAAACGCGGTTTTCACTTTCTTTGAAACAGCCAGGTACGAACACATGCCCAGGAAGTAGGCAAATATCATGTTGTCAACAAAAATTGACCTTACTCCTATGCTGATTAGGTTTTCCATAATTCAGTTTTTTTTAATTATGCCTCACGATACCCATTCAGGTAACGTTGTACCCAGATGATGACACCCACAATGATACAAGCTCCTGCAGGCAGCAACATCAAACCGTTTCCGGTATAATGCAGGCCGATGGATTCAAATACCTTAAAGCCAAACAATGCGCCCGAGCCCAGTAATTCGCGGAAGAAAGCAATAATAATGAGAATAATTCCGTAACCCATTCCGTTACCTATACCATCCAGCAAAGAGGGGCCTACAGGGTTGCCCATGGCAAAAGCTTCGAGGCGGCCCATAACAATGCAATTGGTAATGATTAGTCCTACAAACACACTGAGTTGCTTGGAAACGTCATAAACATAGGCTTTCAAAACCTGATCAACCAGAATTACCCACGTAGCCACAATGGCCAGTTGTACAATGATGCGGATGCGTGACGGGATGGTATTGCGCAACAACGAAATAACCGCGTTCGAGCTGGCGGTTACTACCATCAGGCTTAATGCCATGATAAATGCCGGCTTTAGCTGCGTGGTAACAGCCAGTGCGCTGCATATACCCAGTACCTGAACGGTAATGGGATTGTTGATATCCAGCGGATGGGTTATCAGTTTCCGGTTCTTTTTGGAGAACAGCGGCTCTCTCTTTTTCTCCACTACAGCTTCTGCGGTTGCGGTACTCATACGCCTGTCTTTTGTTTCAGTTTTTTGAAATAATTCTCATAACAGCTCAGGTAATCTTTGAGCATGTTGTTTACACCATTGCCCGTCAAGGTTGCACCCGACATACCATCAACCTTGTGCGGGTCATCGGAGTAGTCAAAACCTTCGCCTTTCATCATCACCACCGATACCAGATCATCGCCTTCAAAAACTTTCTTGCCTTTATAACGGCTTTGAATATCGTCTGAAGCGATACGGGCTCCCAGGCCGGGGGTTTCGCCTTTGTGCTGAAAAATAACCCCCTGAACGGTATTAAAGTCTGATTGCAGGGCTATGTACCCCCATATTTTATCCCACAAGCCAAAACCATGCACAGGCAACACAACATACTCCAGTTGATCCGGGTTGCTTTCGCTGCGAAATTCATACACCGGCAAAAGTCTGTCTTTTGGCTGTTTTTTGTATTCAGCCTCCACGTTAACCGAAGCAGCGTCTACCCCTTCCACTACATTGCCGTTAAAATCAACCACATAGGCTTTTACCCGCTTGCTGTAAATCTCGGAGATGTTGACGTCCTCACCCAAAGCCATGACTGTGGAAAGGATGTTGGCCTTTCGCTCCAATTCAATGTTGGCCTGTTGTTTTTCCTTCAGGCCTTCGGAAGCAAGCGCAAGCAGGCCACCGCATACTACGGTTATACCGGCTGCGTAAAGCAAGATGTATAAGTTAGACTGTCGCACGTTTTAATCTTCTTTTTTTGTTAGCACTTACTACACCGTAATCTATCAGCGGAGCCATTACGTTCATCAGCAGGATGGCCAGCATAATGCCCTCCGGATAAGCAGGGTTGAATACCCGGATCAGTACCGTCATAATACCGATCAGTAAACCATAAATCCACTTTCCCAGTTCGGTTTGAGCAGCGGTTACAGGGTCGGTAGCCATAAATACGGCACCAAAGGCGAGCCCGCCCATCACCAGGTGGTAGTGCGCCGGCATCTGCATAAACGTATTGGTGCCCAGCAGGTTTAGGAACAATCCCATGCCGTAGGCCCCTGCAAATACGCTTACAATAATTTTCCAGCTTCCCACACCGGTAATGATCAGGATGGCCGCACCGATTAAACACATGAGGGTGCTGGTTTCACCAACGCAGCCGGGAATAACTCCCAGAAAAAGATTCTCCAAGCTGTACATATTATCTGCCCAGCCGGCACCAAAAGCATTTAAATCATTTACCACGCTTGTTGTGGAAGCTGCAGCCACGGCAAGTGGTGTGGCCCCGGAATAACCCGCTACTGTTTTGGCATCGCCCAGGTAAGTCCACACCTCACCCGATATATCGGTGGGGTATGCAAAGTAGAGAAACGCCCTGGCCGTGAGTGCCACGTTTACAACATTCATACCCGTTCCGCCAAAGGCCTCTTTGGCAAAGACCACTGCAAAGACTGTGGCTACAGCCACCTGCCAGAGCGGAATATCGGGGGGCATGACAAGCGGAATCAGCATACCGGTTACCAGAAACCCTTCGTTAATAGGGTGTTTGCGGACAATGGCAAAGATTACTTCTACCAAACCACCTGATACATAACTAACCAGAACAATCGGAATTACCTGAACCAGCCCTACCCATATCTTTTCTCCTTCGGTTGCCGAAACCCCTGTGGCCAGAAAATGCTGATGGCCAACATTCCATATTCCAAATACCAGACAAGGAATCATGGCAATGACAACTGTCATCATTAATCGTTTCAGGTCAACCGCATCCCTTATCTGAGCGCCTTTGGCAGGTGTAACTGTGTTGGGCGAAAAATGAAACGTATCAAGCGCTTCAAAAAGGTAAAAGTATTTGTGGTACTTTCCTCCGCGTTCGAAGTGCGGTTTGGCTTTATCAAAGATGTTGCGCAAAAACTTCATGGTATCAGCTGTTCATAATCAGATCTATTCCTTCGCGTATCAGTTCCTGAACGTTGTGTTTGCTTACGTCCACAAATTCACACAAAGCAAGATCCTCTTCAATTACTTCATAAATGCCCAGTGCTTCCATTTCGTCATAATCTTCAGCAATAATTGCTTTCAGCAGGTAGGTGGGCAGAATATCCATGGGTGTAACCTTTTCGAATACACCGGTCTGCACAAAAGCACGGGGTTCGCCATGTGTGTTGCTGTCCACCACATATTCCTTTCTGGGGTTAATAAAAGACAGCAATCCGAAAGCCCTGTGTAAACTTAACTTCTTAAAACTGGGTTTGATCCAGCCAAGGAATTCATAATAATCACCTTCGGGGATTACCGTAATCAGGTGATCGAAGAATCCCAGATGACCGTCTTTGCCAATGCTCGTGCCTGTCAGCACATTACCTGAAACAACACGTACGTGATCCTGTTTCAGGTTATTCGATAAAAATTTTTTAACGGAAGCACCGGTATACGTTTTATAGTACTGTGGTTCTTTAACTTCGGAACCGGCCAGTGCTATAATGCGTGAAGCATCGTAAATGCCGTTCAGGAATAATTTTCCTATTTCAATAACTCCCTGGGGCTGGATTGTCCAAACAATATCTCCTTTGTTAATCGGGTCAATATGATGGATCTGAACTCCTACACAGCCGGATGGATGAGGTCCGGAAAACTTATTCAGTTCAACACCTTTAGCCTGCGAAAAAACAGGTGATATCTCGCGTTCGGAGTGAACATTTACATGAATGGGACCTGAGGTAAATTTTTTTAAAACATCGATACCGGCCTGAAAATACTGTTCCTGTCCTTTAAATAGTATATTGTAATCCGGTGCAAGCGGTGCTGAATCAAATGCGGAAATGAAAATGGATTTGGGTTTTTCGTTCGGATCGGCCACGATGCCGAAAGGACGCTGAACAATGTTTACCCACACGCCACTCTGCAGGAGTTGTTCAAGGGCTTTCTCGCGCGACAAGCTGGCAAGTTCAGACACCGAGTACCTGGTAAAGGGCAGGTGTTCAACGGTTTTATCGGCCAATATTTTAATCTCCAGGAGCTTGCGCTTTTCTCCACGTTTTATTTCAACAACTTCACCGCTCACCGGGGCGGTAAAAACAATTTTTTCATTGCGCTTGTCGTGGAAAAGAACTGAGCCTGCTTTTACGGTATCGCCTTCCTTTACCACTGGTTTAGGCATGTAAATACCATGAAAATCAGTGGGTTTGATAGCAAACGTTTCAGGTTGGTCAACAGCAGCAACGCGGGGAGCAGCTTTACCGGCAAGATGGATATCGTAACCTTTTTTTAACCGGATGAATCGACCCATGCAAAATGTACGGTTAGGTAAAAATTGAACGGTGGCAAAATTAACTATAAATCTGACATTAAAAAGGTTTTCAGGCAGGGCGTTTAACGCGGTTTTACCATCAACGAAACGGCCCTTCGCACCACCTCATCCACCTGTTCATCAATGGTCAAATGGGTGGTGTCTATTACGATTGCATCGGGTGCCTGGCGCAGTGGGCTCTCGGCCCGGGTGGTGTCAATGCGGTCCCGTTCGCGAAGGTTTTCAATAACCGAATCCAGGTCGGCCAGGATGTCTTTTTCCAAAAGCTCGCGTTGCCGGCGCATAGCACGTACCTTGATGTCGGCGGTCATAAAAAACTTTAAGTCGGCATCGGGAAAGACCACCGTTCCAATATCACGGCCATCCATCACCACGCCTTTGTGCCTGCCTATTTTTCGTTGCTGATCGACCAGTTTTGTGCGCACAGCCTTCAGGGCACTTACCTGGCTTACTTTTTCAGCTACCCGCAACTCGCGGATCGCCTGCTCCACGTTCAAGCCATTTAAAAAAGTCTCGCTCTCGCCTGCTGCATTTACGCGGAAAGAAATATTGATCTGCTCCAGGGCCCTGTCAACTTCTCTGGGGTTGGTTAGCGAAACGTGATGGTCCAGAAAATACAGCGTTACAGCCCGGTACATGGCCCCGGTATCAATATAGCGATACCCAAGTATCCGTGCTGCCGACCGGGCTGTGGTGCTTTTGCCACAAGCTGAGTAACCATCAATGGCAATGATGAGGCGCTTCAGCATACTTAGCAATCTTTAACCGGACAGGGTATGGGCTTGCCGGGTTTTAGCTTTTTGGGTTTTCCGGAAGACGCGCAGGAAATTAACAGCGCTGAAAGCATGAGCATGATAATGATGATTTGCCGCATAACGTATTTCAGGGCAAAATAATCAAAGCGCAGTGTTTCCGGATAGGTTTCGATATTTCTTTATTTTTTGTCCGATCTGACACCTCATAATCTTTACGGGGTTAGTGTCAGCTCTGTGCACCCATCCTGAAACCCGTTAAATTCAACGTTATTCACTGGCTTTTAATGTGGCTTAGGACTTTGTTTCCGGAAGTTTTGTAATATAGGCCAGCGGATAAAAATACCAACGTAAAAACCGGCAGTTATGAAAACAGAAGGAAAAGCTGAGAAAGCGCTCAGAAATCTCGGCAAAAAGATTGATGAATTCATGGCCGAACTGAACCAGGCTGGTGAAAAGCTGGAGAAGGAGTTCGAGAGCCGCTATGAGGAGTTGCGCCATTCGGCTGAAAAACTAAAACAGGAAATAAGCGACAAGGAGCGCTGGAAAGAAGTGGAAGAAAGTTTAAAACGTGCCGGCAAGGAACTGGAACGTGCCATGAAAACCGCCTTTGCAAAGCGCAGTAAAAAGTGATGGATTAATCCATGAAAAAGCAACTGCTGAGCGTAAGCGACTTTTCAAAAGCCACTGGCTTAAAAAACCGGCTGATAGCTGCTGGTTTAATGAAGTTCTCCGGTATTACCGAGCTGAACAAATTGTACGCGGAAATCCAGGAATACCATGGCCTTGCATTTATACGCGCCTTGCTTGATCGCAAGAATATCCGGGTGGATGTAGAGGAAAGTGAATTGTTGCGCATTCCCGCCAAAGGAGCATTCATTACGGTTTCCAACCATCCATATGGTGGCCTTGACGGTCTGGCACTCATCGAGCTCATTGCGCGAAGGCGCGGAGATTTTAAGGTGATGGCCAATTTCCTGCTGAAAAGGATTGAACAGATTGCAGAATATTTTATCGGGGTAAACCCGCTGGAAACGTACAAACACGCCTATTCCAGCGCTGCCGGCATGAAAGCTGCTGTTGAGCACCTGAAAAACGGTGGCGGACTGGGTATGTTCCCTGCCGGTGAGGTATCGGCTTCACAGCGAAGCCTGACGAACATTACCGACCGGCCCTGGCAGAAGCCTGCCATTAAACTGATACTCAAAGCAGGCGTACCGGTAATACCCGTCTATTTTTTCGGCCACAATTCCTGGTCGTTTCAGCTTCTTGGTCAGCTTCATCCATCTCTTCGCACCCTTCGGCTGCCTCATGAGCTGGCGCGGGCCAGGGACCTCACCCTTCGTGTGCGCATTGGTCATCCGATACATCCTGATGAGCTGAAAGTTTTTCAGGATGTAGAGCAGGCTGCCAACTTTTTACGAACGCGCACCTATGCTTTGGGAAAGGTAAGCGAAAACTCAAGGTCTAAGGTAAAGCTTCCGAAGCTGCTAAAGCCCTCTGCCATACCTGGGGCAACCAACCCTGAGCTGATTCGGCAGGACCTCACCCATATTGCGCATCGCAGGTTGTTTTCACAACAACAATTTGACGTATACCTGGCCGAAGCCAGTGAATTGCCGCATATCATGTACGAAATCGGAAGACTCAGGGAAATCACCTTTCGGCAGGAAGGCGAAGGCACCAATAAAGAAATTGATTTGGACAAGTACGATAAATTTTACCGGCATCTGTTTCTTTACGACCGCGAGGCGCAGTGCATTGTGGGCGCTTACCGCATCGGCCTTGGGCGGGAAATTATCCGGGAATACGGCCGTAAAGGATTTTACACGTATTCTCTTTTCAAAATGAAAGATGGCTTCATCCCTATTCTGAATGAAGCCATCGAGCTGGGTCGCTCTTTTATTATTCCGGAGTATCAGAACAAACGCCTGCCTCTTTTTCTATTATGGCGTGGCATTTTATCGGTTCTTATTCAGCATCCGGAATACAACTACATTATCGGTCCGGTAAGTATCAGTAACTATTATTCCAAGGTATCGAAAGGCGTAATTGTTGCATTTATTCAGCACTACTATTTTGATAAGGAGCTGGCAGCCTTCATTGAACCGCGGAAAAAATTCAGAGTAAATGCATCCATTCTTCAGGAGGCAGAACTGCTGCTCAAGGGCACGGGCAGGGATCTGCATAAGCTGGATAAAATAATTGACGATATCGAGCCGGCTATCCGCTCGGCACCCGTGTTGTTGAAAAAGTACATTCAGCAGAATGCCCGCATCATTGGCTTTAATGTTGACCCCAAATTTAATCAGGCACTGGATGGATTGATGATTCTTGATTTCCGGAACGTTAACCGGACCACCATTGAAAACCTGCAGAAGCAGTTTCAGATCTGACTTCCTAATTCAGAGAGTTACAGTAATCAAAGAGCACTATCAGGTAGTTACTCGTCATTCAGGTTAATTAATTCTTATGAACCGGTGAATTTCAATCAGGGCAACATGATAGTGGTCTCTTAAAAATCACCTCTGTTTGTTTCAGAAAGCGATTTTACCTTGGTGAAACTCTTTAAACGATCGTCTCTCGTTAAACGCACCTACTTCAGGGAGTTGTAGTAGTCAGTCAAAGCCTGAAGGTGATATTCCTGGTTCAGGTCAAGTTGGTTTATTTTTATAAATCGCTGCAGTTCCTCATGGTGATCGGGAAATATGGACAACACTCTTTTGGCCTTCGGAACAGGACGAAAGGTTTTATCTACCAGATAATACAAATGTGTTTTTCGGACAAATTGATGATCCGGACTACCCACGTGCATGGCAACATGGTAATTGGCTTTTTTAAAGATGATTTCAGTCTGCTTCAGTAAACCTATTTTGCCTTCCGAAAGAATCTGCATGAACCCGGCTCCCTGTATCCCGTTTTCACTGCGGTATTCTTTCATGTTAACATACACTTCTGTTTTTTTTGAGGCGCTGTCAACCCAAATAAAACTTTTTACCCGATCGCCTCTCAGGGTGCGGATACCAATTGGCGCTTTTACATCAAATTCATTGCGTATCAAATATAATCTGGCAGGTAATCCGCTCAGTAAAGTACTGTCGTTTAATATGAAAGTTGATACACTGAAATAGGGTTTGAGCAGATCATTTCCGATCACATCGGGCGGGGGCATGGGCAGCGACTGAACTGTACCTAAGGCATTGGGATCATCGCTGCCCATGCGCGCAAGTCTTTCAAGCGTGTACTTTGTTTCTATGTAAGTGCGTTTGGGCCTGCCAAGATTCTGACTGAAAACCAAATGATAATGGCCGATAAGCAATACAAGAATAGGCCAGCTAATCCAGATTTTCATAAGCAATGCAATTAGTATGACAAGCCATATAAAACTCCACACCCGCCGTTACCTTATTCAGTTACCCAATGGCAACCCGCTTAAAGGCTGAAACGGTTAGACCTTTGCTCACTTCATTGAGGTATTGTCCCACCGTTTTGCTGTTATCTTTAACGAAAGCCTGTGCAAGAAGTGTGTTTTCTTTTAAAAATTTGTTCACCTTGCCCTGGGCTATCTTTTCCACCATGTTTTCCGGTTTTCCTTCGGCAAGTACCTGGGCTTTCGCTATCTCCATTTCCTTATCAATCAAGGCTTTATCAACCGAATTTTCATCAACCGCCACCGGATTCATGGCCGCCACCTGCATGCCTACATCCTTGCCGGCAGCCAGCACCGAATCTGACACCCCGTTGGCACTTTTCAACGACACCAACACGCCTAACTTGGCACCTGCGTGAATATACGCAACAACGGGTTCACCAGTCAAGTAAACATACTCTGATATTTCAATTTTTTCTCCAATCTTCCCCACCAGTTCGATGATTTTTTCCTGTACGGTAAGATTACCTGCCGGAAGGGCCAGCAGCGACTCTTTATCACCAGGTTTGTGTTTAAAAGCTGTTTCGGCTATCAGCTTGCCAAGGTTTTGAAATTCCTCATTTTTGGCTACAAAATCAGTTTCGCAGTTTAACGCAATCAGTACTGCCTCGCGGTTGTCATCGCTTACTTTTACAAATACGGAACCCTCCCGGGCCTCTTTATCCATCCGGGAGGCGGACACCTTCTGTCCTTTTTTCCGAAGTATTTCAATGGCTTTTTCAAAATCGCCATTGGCTTCGGTCAGGGCTTTTTTGCAATCCATCATGCCGGCACCGGTCATTTGCCGGAGCTTGTTTACGTCCTGTGCTGAAATCATAGTTATGGTTGTTTTTTTGATTAATTGTGTTCACATCTAAAAAAGAACATCGGCCTGCGCAGCCGATGTTCCTTATCCTGAATACCAGAAAGTAATTTATTTGCTTTCTTCAACGGCTGCTTCGTCAACCTTGCGCTTTTCCTCTTCTTCCTTCTTCAGGTTGGCTTCTTCCTTATCCTTTTTCCGCTCCATCAGGCCTTCCTCGATCACTTCACCAATGTATTTGGTAATAAGGGCAATGGACTTGAAGGCATCGTCATTGGCCGGAATGGGAAAATCAACCAGGGTTGGATCAGAGTTGGTGTCGACCATGGCAAACACCGGAATGTTGAGTTTCTGGGCTTCGGCTACGGCAATGTGCTCGCGCTTTACGTCAATTACAAAAAGTGCTGCCGGCAGCCGGTTCAGATCAACAATACCACCCAGCTGCCGCTCGAGTTTTGCTTTTTCACGGGCCAGCATCAGCCGCTCCTTTTTCTGAAGCCCTTTTTGAGCCGATTCGTCTTTCAGCAGTTTTTCAATTTGGGCCAATTTTTTCAGCGACTTGCGGATGGTAGCAAAGTTGGTGAGCATGCCCCCCAGCCACCGCTCGGTTACGTAAGGCATGTTCAGGCGTTTTGCCTCTTCGGTCACAATATCTTTTGCCTGCTTCTTGGTGGCAACAAACATGATCTTGCGCCCGGACCGAACTATGTTTTTCATGGCATAGGCCGCTTCTTCCAGGCATTCAAGGGTTTTGTTCAGATCAATAAGGTGAATGCCATTGTTCTCCATGAAGATGTACTCGGCCATCTTCGGGTTCCATTTGCGGGTAAGGTGGCCGAAGTGAACTCCGGCTTCCAATAATTCCTGATAGGTAAGTTTTCTTGCCATGATCTATTAGCGTTTGCTGAACTGGAATCTTCTGCGGGCTTTCCTGCGTCCGTACTTTTTCCGCTCCACCATGCGGCTGTCGCGGGTCAGTAATCCTTCTTTGCGCAACGCAGCTTTATTCTCTTCATTAACCTGCACCAAAGCGCGGGCTATACCCAGGCGAATGGCTTCGGCCTGGCCTTTGATGCCACCGCCCTCCACATTAACCTGTACATCGTACTGGTTTTCGGCTTTGGCTACCTGAAGCGGATATTTAATTAATGACTGATGAATCTCGGAATGAAAGTAGTCGGTGAGCGGACGCTCATTGATTTGTATGTCGCCTTTGCCGGGCTTGAGATAAACCCTGGCTACAGAGGTTTTTCTTCTTCCTGTTGCGTTGATAATCTCCATATTCAAATATTAATGACCTGAGGTTGTTGTGCGGCATGCGGATGCTCGGGGCCGGCATATACATGCAGGCTGCGGAATAACTGGCGCCCTAACCTGTTTTTGGGCAGCATACCACGCACGGCATGTTCCACCAGGCGCTCGGGCCTTTTGGAATGGATGTAAGCCGGGGTTAGTTCGCGCTGACTGCCCGGATAACCTGAGTGGGTAAAAATTACACGCTTGGTCCATTTTCTGCCTGTCATGCGCACCTTATCGGCATTGATTACGATAACGTGATCACCGCAATCCATATTGGGAGCATAGGTGGTTTTGTGCTTACCGCGGATAAGATATGCCACCCGGCTGGCCAGTCGCCCAAGTACCTGATCGCGGGCATCTACTACATACCAGGTCTTTTCATACGAAGCCTGGCTGGGAATACGGGTTTTGTAGCTTACTGAATCCACTTTTATGGTTGTTATTTGCTGTTCTTTTAGTGCATCCCTTAAAAAAGGGACACAAAGGTAAGCGGAACCGTTTTCATAAACAAATGCCACCGGCACACAGGTCGAGCAGTAAATTGGTTCAGCCGGTTATTTCCAATTGCCGCACCAACGCCCGAAAATCCTTGGGATAGGGTGCCTGAATCTTTACCTCTTTGCCGCTGAAGTCCTTGAAGATCACAGCCAGGGCGTGTAGTGCTGTTCGTTCAATAAGTGGCTTTTCCGAAGTGCCTTTCTTCAAGCGGTAGCCCTGTTTCAGGGCCGACAGGTACAAAGGACTGCCTCCGTACATGACATCGCCCACAATCGGGGCCCCTGCATAAGCCAGATGAACGCGAATCTGATGCATCCTTCCGGTTAATGGCCTGCAGGCAATAAGGGTGTGCTGACGAAAAGTGTTAATGGATTGGACAACTGTAACTGACTTTTTACCCCGTGTGGTCACTTTAACCGGGGGCGCAGAGCGGGTGTCGAGGGCAGCATCAATGCTATAATTTTCAAACCGGTGTACCCCATGTACCACTGCATGGTACAGTTTTTCTACCTCCCGATTCTGAAACTGTAGGCTAAGGTGGCGGTAGGCTTCCGGATTTTTGGCCAGTACCAATACACCGGACGTTTCTTTGTCCAGCCGGTGACAAACCTGCACTCCCGGGTAAAAGCTTCGCAGCTTTTCCAATACATTCAATTCGCTTGAACGGTCTGCCAAAGTGGAAATTCCCGGTGGCTTATTGAGGGCCAGCCAGTTTTCGTCTTCCCACAGCAGGGATTCTTCTATTGAAAATTTCATTCCTTTTCTTCGCCCGGCTTGTACCGGGGCAATTTAAAACTGAAGTCCGATCCCTTTTCGGGCTCACTCTTCACTTCAGCTTTGGTGTTGTGGTTTTCGAGGATGTGTTTTACGATAGCCAGCCCAAGACCGGTGCCGCCTTTTTCCCGGCTTCGGCTTTTGTCGACCCGGTAAAATCGTTCAAATATCCGCGGCAGGTGTTCGGCCGGAATACCTTCGCCATAATCGCGCACATGGGTAGTGACGTTCTTCTTGCCGATCTCGAACCATACCACCACTTCGCCACCTTCGTATGAATGTTTAATGGCGTTGGAAACCAGATTGGACATGACCTGAAAAATGCGCTGCCAGTCGGCATAAACTATAACCGGGCGGGTATCGGTTTCAACTTTCAGCCGGATGTTTCTTTTCTTTGCTTTATCCTCCAGCTGTTCGAAAACTTCTTCCGTGAGCTTCGCTAAATCGATGCTCTCAAAATGCATTTTGATTTGCCCGGTTTCTATCTGGGAAAGCGTAAGCAGATCCTGCACCAGGGCATCCAGTCCATCCAGGCTTTTGGCGGCTTTTTTCAGGAATTTATTCCGCACCGACTTATCGTTGACGGCCCCGTCCAGCAGGGTGTGCACAAATCCCTGTGCGGCAAAGATGGGTGTCTTCAGTTCGTGCGACACATCGGCAATGAACTCCCTGCGGAATGCTTCCAGTTTTTTCAGCTCATCTATTTCTTTTTGCTTCAGTTCGGCAAACGAGTAAATTTCTTCGTTAATGCCTTTCAATGGATTCAGCAAACCGGATTTTTGCCGGCTGATGCGGTTCAACTCCTTTTTCCGCAGTTTGGTTATGAGCTTATGGATTTTATTGATTTCGCGGAAGATAAGAAACTCGAGCACCACATAGATGAGCAGGTAGGATACCGAAAAACTGATGAATAGCGCCACCAGCAACACGGATGCTTGCTCCTCGAGCAGGGTTAAAAAAGCCGTTGTAACCAAGGCGATACTAACCGCAAGGAGCAACGCAAGGACGCGTGAAGAATAGACCATAGCTGCTTTCCGGAACAGCCCAAAGTTCCGTAATTAAGAAGTACGATAAGCCTTTGCGGGGAAAAAAATCAAGCCGCTGACCGGGCCAGGAGTATAACCAAAGTTACCGGGAATTAATTAACCCCAAATTTGTAGCCCACCCCTTTCACGGTGGTAATATAATCTTCGCCTATTTTCTCGCGCACTTTACGGATGTGTACATCAACCGTGCGGGCCAGCACATACACATCCGAGCCCCAGATGTTTTGCAGTAAATCTTCGCGGCTGAATACCTTATTCGGATTTTGCGCCAGGAAAAACAACAGTTCAAATTCTTTTTTCGGCAGGCTCACTTCCCGGCCCTGTACTTTCACCGTGTAACTGTCGCGGTCAATTACCAAATCACCTATTGTAATGACATTGTTACCTGACTTTTTGGTGTCGCGCCGGAAAAGGGCAGCAATGCGGCTGAGAAGCGCCCGGGGCTTGATGGGCTTGGTAATGTAGTCATCGGCTCCAACATCAAAAGCTGCAACTTCCGAATACTCCTCCGACCGGGCTGTGAGAAAAATAATAAAGGTGTTTTGGAGAGAGGGTAATTCGCGCAGCTGGCGGCAGGTTTCTACCCCATCCATTTTGGGCATCATAATGTCGAGCAGTACCAGGTCGGGTTGAAACTTGCGGGCCAGCTCGATGGCTTTAAATCCATCACCTGCTGTTTTCACTTCATAGCCGCTCTTTTCCAGGTTGTAGCGGAGCAGTTCCTGAATAGGTTCTTCATCATCCACCACCAGTACCCGGTGTACTGTTTTATTAGCCATAAACCTGTTAATCGCGTAACAAAAGTAGGCAGAAATTGAGGCATTAAAAATCGGTTAAGCCATTTTAACAAAACCTTAAAAATCAGGAAATATCAGGGTGCGGGATATTTTTTCTTCAGATAAGCAATGTAAGCACGCAGGTTGCCGCCAAAGCGATGCAGCCAATCGGTGGTAAAGTCTTCCTGTTTACTCTGGTAGCGCTTAAAGTTCATAAAATAGGCATTATTCGGCAGCGAATCGGTGTACAGGATGGCCGGGTTGCGCAGCCGTTTCAGGTTCAGTGTATCGCTGAAATGAATGATGTTGCAGATGGCTGTTTGTTTGAGCATCTGTTTTTGTTCAACGGGTAAATTTTGTATAGCCCGATACAGGCTGTCCAGTATATCAAACCCCCGAAGCATGTGGTCGCTCAACCGGCGGTACTCTGCATCCTCTTCGAGGTACTGCCGAAGCACATCACTGTGTTTACCGTACTTGCCTGCCAGAAAAAGCTCGGCACCGCGGTCGCCAATAAACGAAGCAAGGTTTTCGTTCAAATCAGCGCTGTCTTTTACATAGAACGTGGCATGCACCATTTCATGGATAATCAAGCTGGCCAGGTCGCCTTCGCTGCGGAAGAGCATGCTGCTCAACAGAGGGTCTTGAAACCATCCGAGCGTTGACCACCCGCCCGGATTGCGCACGCTTACGTCCCACCCTTCGGCCTGAAGTTTCCTTTTTTCTGCTTCAGCATGTGCCGGATTAAAAAAACCTTTGTAAGGTACTTCGCCAACCACGGGAAATTTCCATCGTTTTTCGGTGAGTTCGTAGGGCTTGCAGGCTGTAACCACCCACAGCACTTCGCGGCCCTGCTGATCGTACAACCTGCGGTAACTTTTTGTATGGTTTAAACCCAGCGAGTCAATGGCAAACTGACGAATTTCGTCTACCAGTCTCAGCTTATTTTTTACTGAGTCGGGCACAGCCGGATCCTTTAAAACCTCCTCAACCGGACGGGCGTTCCGGATGAGCGACAGCTGCCCCGCCCCCTGCCGGATGGCGTAGAGCAGCAGCTCATGCTGCCAGATAACCAGCGCCAACACAATAATGCCGGCTACCAGCCCTGTTTTGCGTGCACTGATGCGCATGCGGTAAAAATCGGATTTAAACCATTGCTGCAAAAGTTGTCAGCCTCTGTCGCGGTTTACTATTTCATTTGAATTTGGCCGGCATCCTCGTAATTTGAGCCCCATTACAAAAATGATTGTGTTTTATGAGCGATGCCAAAGAAAAACTGAAGGCCCTTCAGCTTACCATTGAAAAACTGGAAAAAACCTACGGCAAGGGCACTGTGATGAAGCTAAGCGATGAAAAAATTGCCGATATACCTGCCATTTCTACGGGCTCAATCGGCCTTGATATAGCTTTGGGTGTAGGGGGTATTCCGCGCGGCCGCATCACAGAAATCTACGGTCCGGAGTCATCGGGCAAAACCACCCTTACCTTGCACATGATTGCCGAGGCGCAGAAAAAAGGTGGCCTGGCTGCATTTATTGATGCCGAACATGCCTTTGATAAAGCCTATGCCGAAAAGCTGGGTATCGACACGGAAAACCTGCTCATTTCCCAGCCCGACAACGGGGAGCAGGCCCTTGAAATTGCCGATCACCTGATCCGCTCGGGTGCCATTGACATAATTGTAATAGACTCAGTGGCTGCCCTGGTTCCCAAAGGCGAACTGGAAGGCGAAATGGGCGACAGCAAGATGGGTTTGCAGGCACGCCTGATGTCGCAGGCCCTGCGCAAGCTCACCGGCACCATCAGCAAAACAGGCTGCGCCTGTGTTTTTATCAACCAGTTGCGCGAAAAAATCGGGGTGATGTTCGGGAACCCCGAAACCACAACAGGTGGAAATGCGCTGAAATTTTATGCCTCCGTGCGCCTGGATATCCGCAGGATAGGACAAATAAAAGAAGGAGCCGATGACGTGACCGGCAACCGCGTAAAAGTGAAGGTGGTAAAAAACAAGGTAGCACCGCCCTTCAAAGTGGTGGAGTTTGACATTATGTACGGAAAAGGCATTTCCAAATCGGGCGAGATTGTGGACCTGGGCGTTGAACTGAATATTTTACAGAAATCGGGCTCGTGGTTTTCGTACGAAGGCAACAAATTGGGTCAGGGCCGCGATGCCGTAAAGCAACTCATTGAAGATAATCCGGAACTGATGGAAGAACTGGAAAGAAAAATCAAGGAAAAACTGATGCCTGCAGTTCCGGCTAAAACTACAGATTAAGCCCAGCGCAGGCTGAGCTTAGTCGAAGCCTGCGCATCTACTGCACTTGTCCTTCATCATGAAAAAGTAATTATGTTGCCCGGATGGCAATGACCGGGTCCATCCGCGCGGCAACGGCTGCGGGCACAATTCCCGAAATCAATCCGATGACGCTGGCCACACCCAGTCCAATGGTAATGTTTTTTAATGACAGTGTTACCTCCAGGCTGCCAAATGGCAGAAACGTTATTGCATAGGTAAGCAGCAAGCCCGCCAACCCGCCTATGAGACTGAGGAATACGGCTTCAAACAAAAACTGTGATAGTATGAAATAATTCTTAGCTCCCACCGACTTCTGCAAGCCTATGAGAGGGGTGCGCTCTTTTACAGAAACAAACATTATGTTGGCAATGCCAAAACCACCAACCAGCATGGCAAAGCCACCGATAATCCACCCGGCTATGCTGATGCCGTTAAACAACCCGGTAACGATGGCCATAACAGCTTCTGGTCGGTTAATGGCAAAGTTGTCTTTCTGGGTAGGTCGTAATCCGCGTTTACCGCGCAACATGCCCCGCACTTCATTTTCCAGTTCTACCAGGCCCACATCGCTGTCAAATCCCTTGATGCCGATGGTAGATTCCGTTTCATTCCACCGGCCTGTGCCCGTCTGGTACATTTTCCGGAAGGTATTATAGGGTATAATTACTGTATAGTCATTGCTGCTGTTGCCAAACAAACCAGCACCTTCTTCCTTGATTGAGCCAACCACAACAAACTGCACATCGCGTACTTTAATGAATTTACCCAAAGGATTTTCACCATTTGGAAAAAGGGTATTGGCCACCTGATATCCGATAACGGCTACGTTTCGCCCCGCTGCCAGCTCATCGGGCGTAAGATAGCGGCCGCGATCCACCGGTACATCGTATATCTTATCATAGCCTTCGCTTCCCCCCACTAATCTTACTTGACCCAGGCTGTTGTTTTCGCGTTTTACCAGTACATTGCTTCGCTCGGCCGAAATGGCAATGGCACTGGCGTGCTTCAGGTTTTGCTGAAGCATTTTGTATTCAACAAAGGAAGGTGTAGGTCTGCGCCAGAACTCCCACCATTTATATTGCCCGTCATTATCGGCAAGCCAGGGCCATTTTTCTACATAAATAACCCCGCTGCCTATAAAATTCAGGCTGTCTTTTATGCCTTTTTCCAGGCTGTCAACCAGGGTTAAAACGGTTATGATGGAAAAAATACCAATGGTTACACCCAGCAGGCTGAGCACGGTTCGGAGCAGGTTCGATTTCAAAGCCTTCCAGGCGAATCTGAAACTTTCCAAAATCTGTCTGAGCACAAACATGCGTGATTAATCAAACCGGTTAGTCGGTAAAAGTCTTTCGGAATTACGCAAGCCGGGCCGTTGGGCTCCTACTCCATTCTCAACAAAAAAACGGGGCAACTTCGCAAATACCGGTTTCTGCCTTATTTTTGCAACCTTAATTTCAGCCCTGCCCATAACCTTATGAAGTTATCCGAATTTAAGTTCGAGCTACCCACCACGCTTATTGCCCAGCGTCCTGCCGAAAACCGCGATGAATCGCGCATGATGGTGGTACACCGCGATACCGGCAAAATCGAACACCGGATATTCAAGGATATTGTCGAGTACTTCGATAAAGGCGATGTGATGGTAGCCAATGACACCATGGTATTTCCGGCACGCCTCTATGGCCGAAAAGAAAAAACCGGTGCCAAAATCGAAGTCTTTCTGTTGCGCGAACTGAATGCCGAAATGCACCTGTGGGATGTGCTGGTAGACCCGGCCCGGAAAATCCGTGTTGGCAATAAACTTTACTTTGGCAATGGCGATCTGGTGGCCGAAGTAATAGACAACACCACTTCACGCGGGCGCACCATTCGTTTTCTTTTTGATGGCGACTCCGAAGCTTTTGACAAGGTAATTGACCAGTTGGGCGAAACACCACTGCCCAAATACATTAAACGAAAAGTTGAGCCGGAAGATCGCGAACGATTCCAGACCATCTTTGCCAAACACAAGGGTGCTGTTGCCGCCCCCACAGCAGGCCTGCATTTTACCAAACAACTGGTCAAGCGCCTTGAAATTAAAGGTGTGAACATGGCTTTTATCACCCTGCACGTTGGGCTGGGCACTTTCCGCAGTGTAGATGTAGAAGACCTGACCAAGCACAAAATGGACTCGGAAAATTTCCGCGTAGGGCCGGAATGCGTGGAAATTGTTAACAAAGCGTTGGATAACAAAAAAAGAGTATGCGCCATCGGCACAACCGTTGCCCGGGCACTGGAATCATCCGTATCGGCCACCAATAAACTGAAAGCCAAAGAAGGCTGGACCGATAAATTCATCTTTCCGCCTTACGACTTCAAGATCTGCAACGCGCTCATCACCAACTTCCATGCACCCGAATCTACCCTGCTGATGATGGCAGCAGCCTTTGGAGGCTATGAACTGATTATGGAGGCCTACAAGGTGGCTAAAAAAGAAAAGTACAAGTTCCTGACATACGGCGATTGCATGTTGATTCTTTAAGCTACTTCACCTCGCGTATCAGGTACAGAAAAATAAGGATGGCAACAGGATACAACAGAAAGTATTGCATACCGGGACGAAACGTACCAATAAACATACTCACCGGTGAAAAAAGTAAAATCAATCCTGCCAAAACAACCAGGATTTTTTTCCATCGGATTATCGGCTCCTGAATAACGATAAACAGACGATACACCAGGTAGGTTACTACCGCCACGTTAAAGGCTATTATAAAAAGACGTAGCAGGGCCATAACAACAAATTTGTAATTTTCAGCTAAGATATGAAGACAGCCGAATATGCATTGATTGTGGCTGGTGGCAAGGGTACGCGCATAAAGAGCCATCGGCCCAAGCAGTTTCTGGAAATTGCCGGATTGCCGGTGCTGATGCACACCCTGCAAGCTTTTGTCAACTATTCGGCCGACATTAAGCTGATTCTGGTGCTGCCGGAAGATGATTTCGGTTTATGGAAGGAGTTGTGCGAGAAATACTCATTCAACATGCCTCATCAGCTACAGGCCGGAGGCGATACCCGCTTTCAGTCGGTAAAGAAAGGCCTTGAACTGGTACCCGATAACAGCCTGGTGTGCATACACGATGGGGTGCGCCCGCTGGTTCATGAAAACCTGATAGCCGCCTCCTTTCGCCTGGCTGCCATTCATGGTGCGGCTGTGGCAGCCGTAAGGTTAAAAGAATCCATCCGCGTTATCGATCAGGATAAAACACAGGCACTTGACCGCTCAAAGTTTCGCATCATACAAACACCACAGGCCTTTCAGTCTGCACTCATAAAGAAAGCATATCAACTAAAAGAAGACCCCAGCCTTACCGATGATGCCTCGGTAGCCGAACGTGCCGGATGCGCCATTTCCCTGTTCGAAGGAAGCTATGAAAATATTAAGATAACTACAGCAGACGACCTTCTGATAGCGGAAGCGTTGTTGTTAAAAAACAAGGATGCCTTCTTTCACAGCGGCCAGAAATAAATGGCAGGAACGCCTCCGGCCACTATCAAAATCGCAAGCAAAAGCCCCCTGAACCTGTAAGCCCTAAACGTGCAGCCGCCATGACCGGGGTAATTGATGGCATGTTTTTGTCTTTTTCAAATCTCAGGAATAGTGCTGAACCGGAAACCGGCAAATCAATTCATTTTTAACATTTAAAATATAGCGTTTTGGTCTGATTGAAAACTCTCCTATTTTTCGGCCACCTGAACGGCCATCTTCCTGTAGCGGTTAAAAACAATGCTCACACCAACGTTGATTTATATGAGAAATATACTCTTTTCAGTGCTCGCAGCCGTGTCGTTGCACGGACTTGCTCAACATGATCACCACCAAACCCAAACAAACAGCAAGGTTACATCAAAAAGCCCACGAACTGCTGCCATGGCGATGGTGGGAAACAACCATGTTCACATTGATTACGGATCGCCCAGCGTAAGGGGCCGTACCATCTGGAACGGCCTGGTAGCTTATGGCCAGGTATGGGTTACAGGCGCCCATAAAGCTACGTGGATTGCATTTTCGGAAGATGTAAAAATCAACTCGCAAATTATACCCAAAGGTAAATACGGCCTCTTCACCATCCCCGACAAAAATGAATGGACAATCATCATAAACAAAGACTGGGATATGCACCTGGCCGATGACTACAAGCCTGAAAACGATGTGATCCGCATCAAAGCAAGCCCCAGGCAAAATGATGCATTCACCGAATCACTTACCTACACGATCACGGCATTAGACAATAAAAAAGGGCGCATCACAATTGCGTGGGAGTACCTGACCGTTTCCTTTGAATTTGAAAATCATCAAGCCAAATGAATGATTCGCTCCTTTGCAACTGTCCCGCTATCTTCCTTGCGCACAGTCATCATGGCCTTTAAAGGCGAAACTTTCGCTGGAACAGCTAACAACACTTCTCGACATCCTGAAGGGTTGGATCGGGAAAACATGCACCGCCACAAGGGCCAGGGCGTTAATTTGAAATTTTCAAAGGGTTACAGAACATTTACTAATAGCAAGGGATAGACCCGCATGCAGTCAACGCTTTTGCAGAACCATGCCGGGGAACGTCTCTGTGGGTCAGTTGATGCAGTTGTAACCAAGAAGATAATAGCATGTTACCGTAACCTTATAATACCCATAGATGCCAGGAAAAAGTTGGAGAATATTGGCAATAAAAAATTTAATAACTCAGGCACATAAGTGCCCCAAGCCAACAGAAAACGGTGGATGCGATTTATGTGAAAACCTTCTCCTCAATAGTTAGTCTGCATGTCATTAACTACAAGTTTGCTGTGTGGATAAGACCCTCCTGTCTGTAATCCGCGCGGTTGTACTTATCGGTCTTAGCTCACATTATTGGCGTGGTTATTCCATTAGGAGTTATCCTTACTGGTTTATTCGTTTGGCAACGAAATTTATTGTTCGTGATGATTGTGCATGTGATCTTGGATTTGCCTATGGTTTTTATAGCGTTGTTAACATAAAAACTGCTTAACAAAGCGCGCAGCCTGATGGTGAGATACTGCCGCATCTTCGAGCATTTTACTGGATTCGGGCTTCTTCTTGCGGCAGGCAAACGTTCGAAGTTTTAAACTTGTTGTAAATCGGACAGCTATTAACTTCGATCGGATGCTCCCGGCCATCCCGTCCGACCAGCAGCGCGAGTTTGCGCTTTTCTGGGTTTACACCGGATTGGATCGCAGTGATGGATGTGCCAAGCAAGCCCTTGCCGTATGGGATGCGAACCACCTTATCCCGCGTCAACCATAAAACTGGCCATGAACCAGAACTCTTCCAACAGCAGCCGGGCTTAGTAAGGGGCAGCCCACCCAACGACGCTTCACGAATATTTGGAAGAAAGAATGCAGCACGTGGCCATTCTATGCGCACCATGCCAACGTAATTTCGCCTCATTAGTCGAAGAATCGATCCTGTCAGTGCGCAGGGTTTTCTACGCACCTCAGAAAACACACCAACGTACATCGTTGGCTCGGTCATACCCATTTTGGTTTTTGGTAGCGGGAGTTCTTGCAGGTGGTTTATCCTGCCTATACTTGTTCCATCGTACCTTTGGCGGTTCAGTGACTTGGCTTAGTTGCGCTTGCTGTGCTCTGGCTTTACACCGATATGCGCCTACCTTGCTGTAAGCTGTGGTGCTATCGCCAAAACATCGGAAGAGACTGGCATACCCCGTCATTGCATGGCTGTATTGGTTGCCCAACGTGGCGCTCGCAGCCTGGTTATACAATACTGCGCACAACATTGAGATACCTTTTCCCAAAAGAGATATTTTTATACAAAACAAATACCTAAGCAAAAGGGGGGAGATGTTTAAAAAAAAAAGCCGGCACATGCCGGCTTTTGTTGTCAACTTTATTGTGCTAATCGATCCGTCAATACTCATCTTCATTAAAGAAGAAATCCTCCCTGGTCGGATAATCCGGCCAGATTTCTTCGATGCTTTCATAAGGCTGACCGTCATCTTCCAACTCCTGAAGGTTCTCCACCACTTCCAGCGGTGCTCCCGACCGGATGGAGTAATCAATCAGCTCATCCTTGGTTGCCGGCCAGGGCGCATCTTCCAGGTACGAGGCAAGTTCAAGTGTCCAGTACATAGGCTAACCTCCTTTTTTAATTTTCCGCAAAAATAAAATTAAACCAATGCAGGGCAACACCACCCCCGGGCACTGTGCCCTTACTACATCTTGACTAACCGGTCCGGGTAACCACCTTTCTTACGGACAGTTAGCCAAAAAGCAGCATATTTGCAGCCGCATTAACTGCGCAATCTTTAAAAAAATTCCCATGGCCGACGAAAAAATTATTTTTTCCATGGCGGGCGTAAGCAAAATCTACCCGCCTAACAAACAGGTACTCAAGGACATTTATCTTTCCTTTTTTTATGGTGCCAAAATCGGTGTGCTGGGGCTGAACGGCTCGGGCAAATCTACCCTGCTGCGCATTATTGCCGGTGTGGACAAGGACTACCTCGGAGAAGTAGTGTCCGATCTATCCTACTCAGTTGGCCTGCTGGAACAGGAACCTCAACTCGATAAATCGAAGACCGTGCGCGAAGTGGTGGAAGAGGGCGTTCAGGAAACCGTGGCACTGCTCAAAGAATTTGAGGCCGTCAATGAAAAATTTGCCGACCCGGCCATTATGGAAGACCCGGAGGCCATGGAGAAGCTCATTGCCCGGCAGGGTGAAATACAGGAAAAACTCGATGCACTTGGTGCCTGGGAACTGGATCACAAGCTGGAACGGGCCATGGACGCGTTGCGTTGCCCCCCTCCCGATGCAAAAATCGAACATCTTTCGGGTGGGGAGAAAAGAAGGGTGGCGCTTTGCCGCCTGCTGTTGCAGCAACCCGATGTGCTGCTGCTGGACGAGCCCACCAACCACCTGGATGCAGAATCGGTATTGTGGCTGGAGCAACACCTGCAACAATATAAGGGAACAGTCATTGCTGTTACACACGACCGTTACTTCCTGGACAATGTGGCCGGATGGATACTTGAGCTCGACCGGGGTGAAGGAATTCCGTGGAAAGGAAACTATTCATCCTGGCTGGAACAAAAACAAAAGCGACTGGCTCAGGAAGAGAAAACCGAATCCAAGCGACAGAAAACCCTGGAGCGTGAGTTGGAATGGGTGCGCATGAGCCCGAAAGGACGCCACGCCAAAGCTAAAGCACGTTTGTCGGCTTATGAAAAGCTGCTGAACCAGGAAGTAAAGGAGCGCGAAGAAAAACTGGAGCTCTACATACCGCCCGGTCCGCGCCTGGGCAATAAGGTGATCGAAGCAAAAAATGTTTCCAAAGCCTTTGGCGACAAGTTGCTCATGGAAAACCTTACCTTCTCCCTTCCTCCGGCCGGCATTGTAGGAGTCATCGGCCCCAATGGTGCCGGTAAAACCACACTCTTCAAGATGATCATCGGAAAAGAAAAGCCCGACTCAGGCACTTTTGAGGTAGGCGAAACGGTGAAGATTGCCTACGTTGATCAGGAGCACGATGACCTGAAGCCGGACGACACCGTGTGGCAGGCCATTACCGGCGGACATGATGTGATAATGCTGGGCGGAAGGGAGATAAACTCGCGGGCCTATGTAGGCAAGTTCAATTTCAGCGGCACCGACCAGCAGCGCAAAATACGCGAACTGTCGGGGGGCATGCGCAACCGCGTGCACCTGGCCATAGCCCTGAAGCAAGGCGGGAACCTGCTGCTGCTGGACGAACCCACCAACGACTTAGACGTAAACACCCTGCGTGCCCTGGAAGAAGCACTGGAAAACTTTGCCGGCTGTGCTGTGATTATTTCGCACGACCGGTGGTTTTTGGACCGGGTGTGCACACACATACTTGCATTTGAAGGCAACTCACAAGTATATTGGTTTGAGGGAACGTTCAGCGAATACGAAGAGAACAAGAAAAAGCGGCTTGGCGATGACCAGCCGCACCGCATAAAATATAAGAAACTGGTGAATTAAACATGCACAAAACCTGCCTGCTGGTATTGTTATGCATAGTAGCTGGCCCCATTTCAGGTCAGCCGGTCTATTACAACCTTAGTCCGTTTGAAATCGGGCGCTACGATGCAGCAGGTAACCCCATCGGGTTATGGAATTATTTTGATGAGCCGGATTCCTTAGGCCTGACCATTAACTATGATACCAGGTCACTTATCTACTTAAAAGGAAAATCTCCTCAACAAAGCTGCATCAGCACACCAAATGGTTGGAAGACACATCCTGTAAGACGACCGGCCCGTTTTATTGGAAGCTATTTCGAGCTATACCGCTATTATTTAAGAGAGGCATCCACCGAACTCAATTATTTATTTCGAAATAATCCGCTTTACAACAATATATCCAATAAAATTATCTTTTTAAGCTTTGAGGTGGATGAGGATGGTTTGGCAAAAAAACCGGAAGTAAATGGTGAGTACGATAGAAAAATCAGTTCAATTTTGCTTGATGCTTTTAAAGGCGCCCCAAATCGTTGGCTGCCGGCTATTAAAGAGAATCAGGAGAGCGCAACAAAGTTTACTATCCCGTTTTTTTATTGTGTTGACACCTGCAAAGAGGTGTCGGCCTTAAAGCCCGGAAAAATCACTGACCATGGTCAGATTTTATTTTCAGTACCCATCGGAAATTCCGTTAAAAGTCCCTCTAATCTGACTGGTCTCTATTTAACAAACCCGTATTATTTTATACTTGGCTGGTCATCTGACGAACAAAATATACTCATTCATCGGGTTGCTGATTTAATTTCAGAAAATAAAAAAACGTTTTTTGGCATTACTCTTCCCACGATTTTTCAGCAAGTTTCACTGAACGGGCAATTAACCAGTAGTTATCTTCTGAAAAACGGAGGTGGAATTATATGTTATTCTTCTGATTGCAGCGACTTTATTGTTCAATTTTCCGGGTGGCATCATCCGCTTCTTGCACTTTACAACAGCAAGTTCCATAATCTCAATTACATAAAATGCTTCACACCATTCAGCCCTGCCCTGCTTCCGGGCCAATCAATGGCAGCCATAGGTGTGCCAGCAAAAAATGGAAGTGAGTTACTGTTATGGGATATCCAAAGGAATATACTTAATTCTACGCCCATAAAATCCAACCTCTTTATTCAGCCAATTATCTGGGTTGATGAAAATAATCTGCTTGTTTGGGAAAGTAACATAGCTGACGATATTCATTATTTGACATTGGTCAATATCCGAACAGGAGACAAACAAATGCTACCATTTATTAATGCGCATTTTCAATCCATTTCGCCCAACCACAAAGAAATACTGATTAAGAAAACAGATCGTTTCGGCAAGACTAAATTATTTATCTATAATCTGGAAACAGGATCTGAACTGGAGTTGTTGAAGAGTTTCAATCCTAACAGCACTGCATTTTTCGGACGGTCTGAGAATGAAATCATTTATGTAGCTAATTCCGCTCTTCTTATAATGGATGTGAGAACAAAAAAATCAAAAAAAATAATTACGAACGTTGCCTTTCCTGCCTTAAGTCCAAAAGGAAACAAACTTTTATATTTTGAAGAAAAAAGTAAATCCATCTATATCTACGATTTCAATACAGGTACAAAAACAAAAATTTGCCCACTACCTACAAGTTTTGCAATAAACCTTCGGTAAAAAAAAGCGGACGGTTTACGTCCGCCCAAAAATAGATCCGTTCGGAATTATTGATTTCCCGGTGGAAGATTTTCTAAATTAAACTGCCCGGCCACCCGCTTTCTTTTCAGTATATGAAAATACCTGCGCCCGGGGTGCTGTTTGCCCACCTGTTCATCAGCGGCATCTTAACGGGCAGCTTTAATGCAGGCATGTTTAACCAGTACTTGCTTCACACAGGCTTTCTTGACGCGTGCCTGCTCAATGCGTTGGTGGTTTAACTGTGCCTGCTCAACCCGTTGCTTGTTTACATCGGCTTGGCGCAAACGGGCCTGGTTGGTAATTACTACCGCTTCGCGCTGATCTACACTTGGTCGTACCTGGGCGTTCACCTGGCTTACAATGCCCACCATCCCGATGAGCATTGCGATCATTACCTTTTTTAACCGTTGAGTTTGTTCAACTTATTTTAGCTGTCAGATAAAGTTTATTGGCAATGGTTTATTGGCGGCAATACGCTTTGGTTCTTCAGATCGCCATAACTATTTTGGAGCCCTGTTTCGAACCATGCACAAGTGCACCAGCGGAAAACGGTTATATGCTTCGGCAGCGCTTGCTGAAGAAGCACTGATCGAAGCCCATATTCATTTCGCCTTCGAGAGGGGTAAAGGTCCGGTAGCCTACTACCTGTGCGGGGAATGCGGGCAATTCCATTTAACTTCGCAAGGGCCGATGAACGAGCGCCTGGTATTACTAATAAAAAGCGGAGAGCTTAGACGGCTTAAGGAAGCCTGTGCGTGGGAACGGAAACTCAGAAAACAGTAGTTGTTGCTAAGCAATATGAAAGGAGCATTAACCATCGTTTTACTCATCCTCTCCAACACCTTCATGACCCTGGCCTGGTATGGTCACCTGAAGTTTAAGGAAATGAAGTGGAGCGAAAGCCTTCCGCTGTTTACCATCATTCTGATCAGCTGGGGTATCGCCTTTTTTGAATACCTGCTTCAGGTACCGGCCAACCGCATCGGCTTCCGGGCATATGGGGGTCCCTTCTCATTGGTTCAGCTAAAGATATTGCAGGAAGTAATTACCTTAACCGTATTCGTTATTTTTTCCCTGCTGGTATTTAAAAACGAAACCTTTCGCATAAACCATCTTATCGGATTCCTCTTTCTGATACTGGCAGTTTACTTCATTTTTAAAAAATGAATTATTTACCCGTAGCCTGAGTTATCAGCGATTTATCGCCAGTCATCTCCCAGTACAACAGCGACATGGGTATTATTCCACGCGAGGTAAAGTCGTCCATAAACTCTCGCAGCACAAACCGGTCGTTACGCTGCCGGGCATATTCGGCAACGAGCTGGTCCAACATCAGTTTACCCATAACATAGGAACTGCCGTAAGCCGGTTGCTGCAAATAAAACTGCTCTTCATGCTGAATGGTGGCGCCATCGGGTGGCAGCAATCCGCGCGGCACCCACCTGCCGGCAAATTGTGTGGCTTCATCAAAAGTCATGTCGAGGCTATGCTGGTACAATCCACCCAGGCCCCGTGCTGCCCGCTGAATCAGCATAATATAAACCAACTCTTTTGCACGCGGCCGGTTTTCCAGCAGACCAGCATGCAAAACCAGTTCTTCCATAGCTGTGGCCAAACCTTCAGCCCGGCTGTCGAAAATATTGTATAATAAAGGTGTCCTACGGATGGGGCTGGCATGTGGATACAACCTTTCATGTGCTTTGTCTATCCAGTGATAATGATGGGCACGCATAGGCATGGGATCACGGTACTCCACTTCGTAAAAGAAGTTAAGTAATTCATCCCCCGGAATAAACGTACCGATTTGCTCCATGAGCGCCTCTTTCATCCAGGGTTGAATGGTTAACACTTCCTGTTCATCCAGAAAGCGGATGTATTCGTCAATACCCTCCGTGATCAATTTCCGGTGGGCTTCTTCGGTTTTTACCTTTTCCAGTTGCGGCAGTTTGCGGTTTTGGTGCTCCAGCAACCGCAAGGTACTGTGTGCGCGATAAAGTTCACGATCCAGCAGGCGGTGTTCATCTTCCCATGAATAAGGCAGAAGATGCACATGCCGCAAATACCAGGTATAGTTTTCCTTGCCCACACCCGAAAGGCCGTTTTTGGATGGTGCCTGCTGTTTCAGCCATGCTGCAAATTCACGCGTAGCCCTGGCAGCCTGAAGCGCTGCATCGGAAAGCGAAGGATAAGCCTGCCGAACAGTGGTTGCAAAGCCTTCCAGATCTTCTGCGCCTTCCTGCACGCTGCGGATGCCTGTAACCCACAGGTCGCGGGCATTGCCGGTAAGATTTACTCTTGCGCGCTGGAAAAGTTCGTCTGCCTTGAGCAATTGCTGCGTAATGTATTGCGCTGAACTATCTGATAAGGGCTGTTGAAAGGCGGGCATCTCAACCGCGCCAAATACATGCGGACCTTCTCTGGCAGGTACATCCGAAGGGTAAGAGAAAAACCATACATAAAAGGCCGGATCGCGCTCCCAGGGCCTCAGCACACGGTGATCAAAATCCAGCCCGTTCATCTCGGCATAGATTAAATACCAATCAACCTGATGGGGCACGGGCCATCCTGTTGTATCAAAAGCATGCAACTCCTGTTGCCATTTCTTTAATTCATGATGCTGGCGTTGCATGGCGGCTTTGGAATAATCGGGAATACCATTCACTATTGGTGGCTTCTGAAATTCGCGCCAACGAAAAAAGAAGTCCACGAGCTCATCATGTGTTTTATAAACTTTCTTCTCCTGAAAACTGCTACAGGCTGCCAGCAGCGTCCCGAAAAGCAGCATGAAAAACCTGAATACCGCGTTCATCCTGTTGTGTTTATAATTTTTAATCAGTGAATTTTTCTCATCCATACGTAGAAAGGCAATCCAGCCATGAGTAAGATGAATCCATAATACACCGTTTCCATACCCGAACCTGCCACCGCCCACATGGAATAAACGAAGGCAACGACAGCCACGAAAATCTTCAGTAAAGATTTACCGGTTGCCAGTGCATTTTGTTTAATGAGAAACGTGGTAACCGAAAGCAAAAAGGCAAATAAAGTATTCAGTGTACTTAGCAATACGATAAAGGTATAGGTGTCGGCCAGGCTCCGGCTGAAATTCATGCTCATCATCACCGATACCAGCAAGCCGGAAAAGATAAGACCGGGCACGGGCATACTCTTTTTATTGACCTTCGCAAAAAATGCAGGAAAAAGATGGTCGCGTGCTGCAGCATAAGGCATCTGCGCCTGGATAAGGATCCAGCCGTTCAGTGCGCCAAAGGTGGAAATAACTGCTCCTGCAGCCACCAGGTATTTACCTTTTTCACCGAATACTTTGGCAGCCGCATCGGCAAACGGTGCTGCTGAGTTGTGCAGGCTGTCGGGGGGTATTAAACCCATTACCGCCACAGTACTTATGGCATAGAGAACCGTGGTAAGCGCGGTGCCAATGAGGGTAGCCCGCGGAATGGTGCGTTGGGGGTCGCGTACATGGGCCGACGGAATGGTGGCACTTTCCAGTCCGAGAAAAGCAAACAACGTAAGGGTGGTTGCCTGCGCCACTGCCGACCAGTCGGACTGGTTGCTGACGTTGAACGGCACAAAGTGGTCGGTGTTGAAATATAGTAGTCCGGCAACCGTTACAACCAGCAGCGGAACAATCTTTAACACGGTGGTAACAACCTGTACGGTTCCGGCCTGGCGAATGCCCCGTGCATTAATCCAGGTTAACAACCAGATTGCAGATAAACCGGTAGAAACAGCCAGCAAAGGATTGTGGTTTAACGCAGGTATAAAAGCGGAAAGATAACTGACAAATGCCACGGCAATTGCAGCATTGGTACTCCAGCACGAAATCCAGTAACCCCATGCCACGAGAAAAGCTGCAAAGGGCCCCAGGCCTTCGCGTGCATAGGCATAGGGCCCGCCTGTTGCCTCGGGGAACTGGCGGCTGAGCCAGCCAAACACCATGGCCAGGCACATGGCGCCCGCACCCGAAATAAACCAGCCTATCAGGCTGATACCCCCAAAAACACCAAGCGAGGCCGGCAACATAAACAACCCGCTGGCGATCATGTTGCCCATAACAAGGGCCGTGCTGGTAAACAATCCTATTTTTTTCTGACTCATGCTATACTAATCCGGTGAGCGCCAGTGTACACATTGAATTTATTTTCACGTACAAAACCTACCAGCGTCATATTGCATTGACGGGCCAGCTCAACCGCAAGACTGGAAGGCGCTCCCACTGCCGCCATTACAGAAATGCCTGCCATGACTGCTTTCTGTACCAGTTCAAAACCGGCACGACCGCTTACCAATAACAGGTGGTTGTGTAAGGGTATCAGGCGTTGCATAAATGTGGCACCAATCACTTTATCAAGTGCATTGTGACGGCCCACATCTTCGCGCAGCACTTTCAATTCGCCTTCTTTGGTAAACAAGGCCGATGCATGCAAGCCACCGGTATGCGTAAATACCGGTTGGGAAGCACGCATAACCTGAGGTAGCTGATGAATGAGGCCGGAAGAAATTGTAAAAAAATCAGGAAGTACAGTGCATTGCCGATGAACGGCTTCGATCGATGTCTTGCCACACACACCGCAGCTGGAAGTTGTGTAGAAGTTGCGTTGCAGTTCATGCCAGTTGGGCACGATGTGCGGCTGCAGTTCCACGCGCACTACGTTATCCTGCTGTTGCCGTCCGGCATCGCGGCAGTACACCACCTGCATCACGTCATCTATTGAATGGACTATTCCCTCCGTGAATAAAAACCCGAGCGCCAGCTCAAAATCATGTCCGGGGGTACGCATGGTTACGGAAATGCTGCGCTGGTCGCGCAGATTGGGTGGCCCATATCCCAGCCGTATTTCCAGGGGCTCTTCAACGGCCAACAGGTCCGATTTTTCCGCTGTGCCCTGAACGGTTATCTGCTTTAATGAAATGCCACGTACCGGGTCCATGCATCCTAAAGTTAGCCTACTTCCCGAACAAGGTGCAAAAAACATTTAACTTTGAAAGAAACAAGCGGCTGAAGGTACAAAAAACCATACCAGAGGCTGAGTTGCTCAAAAGTTTTTGCAAAACCTGCAGGCCTGGAATCTCTGGTGTAAATAGAAACCGAGTGCCCTGCTGTGGAGGTCGGGTACCCGGCAACAAAAAATCAAACGGTTGAAGTAATTGGTTTTAAAGCGACTGAAAAAAGTAAGCGAAATAAGCCGTGCTCTGATAAAAAAAGTTTTCACATAGTAATCAATTCCATCCACCAACCAAAGCGCGGTACAGTTTCGCCTTGCTTTGTAAGTAGCGAAGTTTTATTTCGATCAAATTCTTGCAGGCCTGCAGTGGTTAACGCAGGATTAGCAGCACCGCGGAATGGTTTGTCACAAGGTTCATTCACGACAACCCACTGATCCGCCCGTCATTGTCAATATCCATGCCCAGCGCTGCCGGCACGTTGGGCAGGCCGGGCATACGCAGAATGTCGCCTGTTATGGGGATGACAAAACCAGCACCTGCCGCCACTTCTATTTCGCGAACGGTGATGGTAAAATCCTTGGGCCGGCCAAGCCTGCGTGCATCGTCCGACAAGCTGTTTTGTGTTTTGGCGATGCACACCGGCACTCCATTAAGTCCGATCCGATCGATCTTTTTCATATTCTGACGGGCCCTGGGCAGAAACTCCACATCGCGTGCGCCATAAATCTTCACCGCCACCGTCCGGATTTTTTCTTCTACCGAATCTTTCCAGTCGTACACCGGCCAGTACTTACCGTGGAAAGCATCGGCAGTCGCTGCGACTTTTTGTGCCAGATCGGTCATGCCCTTGCCGCCTTTCTCCCACCCTTCCGCCAGGGCGATGTCCACACCCAGTGATTGGCACTTATTGATAACCCACTTCAGTTCTTCGTCTGTGTCGGTAGCAAATTTGTTCAGCGATACAACAGCGGGTATGCCAAATATCTTTGTGTTTTCGATGTGCTTCTCCAGGTTGGCAAAGCCGGCTTCCAGCGCTTTCAGGTCAGGCTTGCTCAGCTCCTCGCGCGGCTTCCCTCCATGATATTTGAGAGCGCGCACCGTAGCTACCACCACCATGGCATGGGGCGAAAAGCCACCGTAGCCGCACACAATATCAATGAATTTTTCCGCACCCAGGTCCGAACCAAACCCCGCTTCAGTAATCACATAATCTGCCAGGCTCATGCCCATGCGCGTGGCAATAATGGAATTGGCGCCCTGTGCAATGTTGCCGAACGGACCGCCATGAATGATGGCCGGGTTGCCCTCAAGTGTCTGAACGAGGTTGGGTTTGATAGCGTCCTTGAGCAACAATGCCACGGCACCCTGTGCGTTCAGGTCGCGGGCAAATACGGCTTTCTGGGCATAGGTATCGCCTATGTAGATGTTCCCTATTTTCTGCTTCAGTTCATCCATGTTTCTGGCCAGGCACAGGATGGCCATGATTTCGGATGCGGCAGTGATATTAAAGCCTGTTTCGCGCATCATGCCTCCGCTTTTACCGCCCAGTCCGGTGATGATGTGGCGCAAGGCACGATCATTCATGTCCATCACGCGCTTCCACTCCACGGTGCGCGGGTCTATACGCAGACCACCATCGGGTTTCTGGATGTCGTTGTCAATTAATGCAGCGAGCAGGTTGTTAGCTTTTTCCACTGCGGCAAAGTCACCGGTAAAGTGCAGGTTAATATCTTCCATTGGCACCACCTGCGAGTAGCCGCCACCGGCCGCTCCGCCCTTCATGCCAAATACCGGTCCCAGCGATGGCTCGCGCAAAACAACCACCGTATTTTTCCCAATTCGGTTCATGCCTTCGCACAAACCTATTGAAGTAGTGGTCTTTCCCTCGCCTGCCGGCGTGGGTGTCATGGCTGTAACGAGTATGAGCTTGCTTTTGCGGAAGCGTTCCTCATTGAACAAGTGCAGCGGCAGTTTGGCCTTGTAATTGCCAAACAATTCCAGTTCCTCCTCAGCAATATTCAGGCGTTTAGCAATTTCCTTAATGGGTTTGAGTGTAGCCGATTGGGCAATCTCTAAGTCTGACGGAAAAGCCATAGTTCGTGGTTTGCGCTAAAGTTAAAGTAATTTTGCTGTGCATGAATGATGTATTCCACTTCAGGCAGTTTAGTGTGCGGCACAGCCATAGTGCCATGAAAGTGGGAACGGATGGTGTGTTGCTAGGTGCATGGGCCCATACAAACGGGGCATCAACCATTCTTGATGTTGGAACAGGCACCGGGCTGATTGCATTGATGCTGGCACAGCGCACCCATGGCAGGGCCCGCATTGATGCGGTAGAGATGGATAAGGATGCCGCAGCCGATGCGGCAGCCAATTTCATGGCCTCCCCTTGGGCTAAAAACCTTGCTCTTCACGCAGTTGATCTTCAGCATTTCATGCCCCCGCATCCGTACGATCTGATTGTCAGCAATCCGCCTTACTTTAACCGTGCACTTAAGTCACCAGACCCAAAGCGGAATATGGTACGGCACACGGATAGTCTGCCACACCAGGAACTGCTTTCTTTTTCGCACCGATGGCTTACGGCCAAAGGCCGGCTGGCGCTTATCCTTCCACCCGCTGCCGGGCTAGAGGTGCGAAACAAGGCATATGTGCTGGGGTTGCACCCGGTGCGTACCACTGTATTTAAAACGCGGAAAAATAAGCCGGCACTTCGTTGGCTGATGGAGTTTTCCAGGTTCCAACAGCCCGAAATAAAGTATGAATTAATTCTTTACGAAAACGGACTGCAGTGGACAGACGCGTACCGGAACCTGGTAAGTGAATTTTATTTAAACGGCTAACACACTTTCATTAAAATGCCAACTTTGCGACAATTTTTGCGTTAGTGCCCTTATCTTAAATATGCTGTACAGGCCAGTAGCTTTATTATTATTTTTTTGTCTGACTACAGTTGGTTACACCCAGTCACTCTCTGCCCGCAAAATTACCGGCCCCATAGTATTGGACGGAGAGATGAACGAACCTGAATGGGCAGCGGCAGAGGTTGCCACAAAATTCAGGCAATACTTTCCGTTCGACACTTCATACGCCAACGCACAAACGGAAGTGCGGGTGCTGTATGACGACCAGAACATTTACCTGTTTGCAAAGATGTACAACATGGGTCTGCGATCCTATGTTACACCATCGCTGCGCAGAGATTTCCGCGGTGAGGCCAACGACGGCATATCGTTTGTGTTCGATACGTTCCGCGATCGCACCAACGCATTTATGTTTGGTGTGAATCCTTATGGTGTTCAGCGCGAAGGACTTATTGCCAATGGCGGCAGCAGCAGCGGAGATTTTACCCTGACCTGGGATAACAAATGGTACTCGGCAGCTAGGCAGTTTGACGGCTACTGGACGGCTGAAGTGGCCATACCTTTTAAAAGCATCCGCTTCAAAGATGGTGAAACCAGCTGGTATGTAAACTTTTACCGCATTGACAGCCACTATGCCGAACGCTCGACTTGGGCCCCTATACCACGTAACTTCGATATTGTAAATCTCGCATTTTGCCGTGAGCTGAAGTGGGAACAACCGTTAAAAAAGCCAGGTGCTAATGTCTCCCTAATTCCCTATGTTGCTGATTTGCGCAGTAAAAATTTTCTGGCAGGCACACCTACCAAACACGACTTTCAGTTTGGAGGAGATGCCAAGGTAGCCATTAGCCCCGCGCTCAACCTGGACTTAACGGTTAATCCTGATTTTTCTCAGGTTGAAGTTGACCAGCAGGTTACGAACCTCGACCGCTTTGAAATTTTTTTTCCTGAAAGAAGACAGTTCTTTCTGGAAAATGCCGACCTGTTTGCAGGATTTGGGGTAGATGGCACGCGCCCTTTTTTTTCCAGGAGAATCGGCATAGCCGTTGATACGGCCACCGGCCAAAATCTGCAAAACCAATTGTATTTCGGAGCTCGCCTGAGCGGAAAACTTAATAACAACCTGCGGCTAGGCATGCTTTCGGTGCAGGCAGCACAAGAAAAATCTATCGGCCTTCCATCTGTCAATTATTCTGTTGCCACGCTTCAGCAAAAAATCTGGAGCCGCTCCAACATCGGCTTTATTTTTATAAACAAGCAGGCATTTCAGGACTCGCTTGGTGGTGATTGGACCATCCGCCCGGATAACTACAACCGCGTTGCGGGATTTGATTTTAACCTTGCCACAGCCGACAATAAATGGAATGGCAAGGTGTTTTATCATCATTCCTTCCGGCCTGCTAATCCCGATTCATCTTTTGCAACGGGCGCATTCATCAATTACAATACCTATAACTGGCAGGTAGATATGTTTGCAAGAAGTGTGGGAAAAAACTACCGGCCAGAGGTTGGTTTTGTGAGGCGGAGAGATATACAGCAAGTTGCCGGTACAGTATTTTACAACTTTTATCCCGCGGGAAAAATTCAGTCGCACGGTCCCGGCTTCGATTATGACATTCTGGGCAATCAAACATATGGCCTGATGGACTGGGACGTAAACCTGTTGTACCGGGTGCGGTGGAAGAACACTTCACGGCTCAATTTCAGGTTGCGAAGAGATTACATATACCTGTTCAGCTCGTATGATCCCACAGAAACCCGGGGGCCGCAGTTAAGTGCCGGAACAGACTATTATAACTATGTTGCCTCGATCGAATATCTTTCTGATGCGAGAAAGTTGTTGTTCTATCAATTGCGCATGAGAACGGGCGGCTATTTTAATGGTGAACGCAGCAGCGCCGAAGGCCAGATAGGCTACCGGTTTCAGCCATATGGTTCATTTTCGGTTGACTTTGCCTTTAACCGTATACGCCTTCCCGATCCTTATCGCGATGCCGACCTGATGTTGATAAGCCCGCGTATTGACGTTACACTTACCCGCGATCTGTTTTGGACTACCTTTGTACAATACAACAATCAGATTAACAACATCAATATCAATTCGCGTTTGCAGTGGCGCTTCGCTCCCGTATCCGACTTGTTTCTGGTGTACACCGACAACTATGCTACTGAAACCTATTCCGAAGACACCCTACTCATCACCCGCGGCCAACCCAAACTCAGGGCATTTGTATTTAAGCTTACCTACTGGCTGAACATTTAAGCCTTGCCTGCATTTTGTTTGTATAAAATAAAAACCCCGGCCGACTGCCGGGGCTTTCAAAGGTAAAAAAATCCGGAAGCGTTCAGCCCTCCGTGATAAAGCGGCATTCCGGTGCCGGCAAAAAATATTTACAACCAACAACCACTACGAATGGAGTAAAACCAGTCGCACCGGAAATGCCATACCTTTGAACTCTTTGAAACCGGAACATACTCACCCTGTATGGTTAATCTACGTTATCGTGCAGAAACTTATTGTTTCCCAACAGGGAATTATCGTCATTCAGGTTGTATTTTGAAACAAACGGCTCGGACGAGTGAGGCACGTTATCCATCTTCATGCCCTTTCGGATGTAAGACGGAACCGACCATTTTTCCATAAAGTCCTCACGCGTCATCTCCTGCTTGCTTTTCGAGCTAAACTGCTTTCTGCGCTGTTCGGCCTGTTGTTTCAGCCGCTCACGCAAGCTTTCCATACCGGCTGCACTGTTTTTTTCATCTACCCGTTTCATAGTTTTTTCTGCCGGCATTTCATCTAATTCTTCATCTTCGCCAAACAATCCTTCTTCGCCCGTCAGGTCATCTGTGCCTTTTATATCCTGACGGGGCGAATCAAAATCCAGTTCGGGTTGTGCCAGCTCATCAAACAAACTGCCAAATCCTGCCGATGTTTTCTTATCGGCAGGTGGCTGAGGTTTTATTGTCAGCTCAATTTCACGCTGAATCTGAGCCGTGGGCTCAGGCTCGAAGGTCCAGGTCTGGCTGCGCTCCAGGTCGTGCTTTTTCACTTCCTCCTTGCTTTGGGGCTCGCCACTGCGTTCTTCTTCAGGTGTATGATGGGTAAAGCCCGTGGCAATTATGGTTACGCGCAGCCGATCGCCCAGTTGCGGATCGACCCCATGGCCAAATATCACTTCAGCTTCCTGTCCGGCTCGCTCCTGAATATACTCCGTTATCTGCGAGAGCTCGTCCATCTGCAGTTCGGCTTCTTCTCCCGAAACAATGGACAGCAATATTTTTCTGGCGCCCATGATATCGCAGTTGTCCAGCAAGGGCGATGTGAGTGCGCCACTGGCTGCCTTGATGGCACGATTCTCACCGCGTGTCTCGGCAGTACCCATTACGGCCGGGCCGGCATTGAGCATTACGGTACGCACATCCTGGAAGTCAACGTTTACATAGCCGGTAAGCGTGATGATTTCGGCTATGCCCTTGGCTGCAGTAGTCAGCACGTTATCAGCTTCGGCAAAAGCTTTTCCGATGGGCAGGTTGCCGTACATCTCGCGCAGCTTGTCGTTGATAATAACCAGTACGGTGTCGCAACTCTGCCGCAAAGCTTTAATGCCAAGCTCGGCCTGGGCACGTTTCTTAGGGCCCTCGAACGAGAACGGCATGGTAACAATGCCTACGGTAAGTATGCCCATGCTTTTGGCAATTTTGGCAATAACAGGGGCCGCGCCTGTTCCGGTGCCACCGCCCATGCCGGCAGTTACAAACAGCATTTTAGTGCCTTCCAGAAACTCGCGGATAAGTTCTTTGCTCTCCAGTGCAGCGCCCTTGCCGATTTTGGGATTGGCTCCGCAGCCCAGTCCTTCTGTCAGGTCAGCTCCAATCTGCAGCTTGGTGGGTACCGGGCTGGCGTTGAGTGCCTGCACATCGGTATTGCACACCACGAACTCCACATCTTTAATACCCTGACGGTACATGTGGTTTACGGCATTGCTGCCTCCTCCGCCCACGCCAATCACTTTGATTATGGAGCGCATACGTGGCGCACCGTGGGGGATGTCGAATTTATAGGATCCGGTTTCCAGCATAATGTTGTGGTTTAGGGTGAGTAATGTTTTTCAGTATTCCTTTTTATCATCCAAATCGTCTATCAGCAGACTTTTGGTTTTGGTTAATATTTCGTTGAAAAAGTTGCGCGAAGCAGAACGCTTTGCTGTTTTTGCAGCACGGTTGAGTCCGCGCGATTCACGGATACGGTCTTCGCGCTCATCCAGCGAGCGAAAACCGGCCAGCACCAGTCCTACCGCTGTTGCATACATCGGGCTTTTTATTACGTCCAGTTTGCTCTTTCCAAGGTGTTCGTTCGGATAGCCTATGCGTGTATCCAGTCCGGTCATATATTCCACCAGTTGCTTAAGATTGGCCAGCAGCGCACCGCCACCGGTAATCACAATTCCCCCTCCCAGTTTGTTTTCAAAACCAGAGCTGATGATTTCGGCATGGGCCATTTCAATAATTTCTTCCATGCGCGCCTGAATAATGTTTGCCAGATTTTTCACCGAGATTTCCTTGCTCGGACGATTGCGTATGCCCGGAATGGAGACGATTTCATTCGGACTGGCCTCTTCGGCAATGGCTTTGCCAAAGCGCGTTTTAAGCTGTTCGGCCTGCTGCGGCAATACCATCAGCCCCTGTTTGATGTCGTTGGTAACAATGTTGCCGCCAAAAGGAATTACCGCGGTATGCCGAATAATGTTATCGTAAAATATGGCAATATCGGTGGTGCCTCCACCAATATCTATCAGGCAAACACCTGCTTCTTTTTCATCTTCGCTCAGAACGGCCAGACTCGATGCCAGCGGTTCCAGTATCAAATCCTGAATCTCAAGGCCAGCCCTTCGCACGCATTTGTTGATGTTGTTGATGGCACTGGTTTGTGCAGTGATGATGTGGAAGTCGGCCTCCAGCCTTACACCCGACATGCCCACAGGTTCTTTAATGCCTTCTTCGAAGTCAACCATGTAATCCTGCGGCATAACGTGAATTATCTGGTTACCGGGAGGCACCACCATGCGGTACATATCCTGCGTTAGGCGCTCCACATCTTCAACCGTAATCTCATCTTCTTTCGATTGACGGATGATTCCTCCGTGCTGGATAAAACTGCGGATGTGCTGGCCGGCAATACCCACATTCACCACGCGGATATCTACTCCCGACTGGTCGGATGCTTCTTTTATTGCCGTTTCGATGGCATAAACGGTTTTGTCAATGTTAAAGACAATGCCTTTTACCACACCTTCTGACTCGGCTTTGCCCATGCCCAGCACTTCGAGTTTTCCGAACTCATTCTTACGCCCGACAATGGCACATATCTTCGTTGTACCGATATCGAGCCCTACTACTATTTTTTCATGTTCCATATCAATTATGGTTTAGTGGTTGTTTGTTGTATTGGTTGTATAGTTAAAAAGTGGTTGCATAGTTATTCTGCTACTATCTGGTTTTGAAATTCTACATTCACACGGTGGTAACGATTCCAGCCGCGTGTAGGCAGGATGCGGGTAAAGAAAATCTGCAGCTTATTCAGTTTTGCTTCAATCTGCTCGGGCTTTCCGAATTCAATTACCTGGCTTCCTACCTGGGGTTGCATTTTTATTTTTCCGGAAGATGAGATGTCAAGCTGGGCAATCTGTGCCCTCCAGAATGCATGGGCTTGCAGCGAGTGGATTAGTGCCATCAGCTTATTACCATACTCATCCTGGTACAGGTTATCTTTCTTCATGAGCTGAGCCGTTGCGGGTCCGGTTACCAGCACCGTACGAATGGCAAATCGCTGCGGCACCGGCATGATAGTTCCGTCTTCGGCAATAAAAGCACCTGATCCATCGGGTTGAACAAACCGCGCTATGGGCCTGCGCAAGACCACTTCAACAAAGAGGTTACCTTTCAGGTCGCTGTACACATCGGCATCCTCCACCCATCGGTTAGCCCGAATACGTAATTCGAGTTGCCGCATGTTCAGCGTGCTCAGCGAAGCGCCTATCAGGTTTTCGCGGTCAAGCTGCATGAGCCTGAAGATATCTTCCTCTTCCAGTACATGATTGTTATCATTATTTTCCAACATGATCCGTATATCCCGAACTACTCCATCTCCCACCACACTGCCGGTGGTAAAGGCAATCAGGCCGAAAATGGCAGCAAGTAACACGGTCCATATCATTTCCCTGCGTATGTTGAATTTTACTTTCTTCATAGCAGCTGGTTTTTTATCGGTTCAACAAGTGTATCAATGTCACCGGCTCCCACGGTAGCCAGCACTTCAATGTTCCGGCGGGCAAGCTTTGTTGTCACATCTTCTTTTGTACAGCGCTCTTTAAGGGTGGTTACTTTTTCAAAAATCAGGTTACTGTCTACCCCTGGTATGGGTAGTTCGCGAGCCGGATAAATATCGAGTAACAAAAGCTCATCGGCCAGGCTGAGGCTTTTTGCAAAGCCATCGGCAAAGTCGCGTGTGCGCGTGTAGAGATGGGGCTGAAATACCACTGTAAGTTTACGGTTCGGATACATGGCTTTAACCGAACGCAAAAAGGCTTCAATCTCCGTAGGGTGGTGGGCATAGTCGTCAATGAACACCACCTTGTCAGTCTGAATAATAAATTCAAATCTCCGTTTGGCGCCTTTAAATGAGCCCAGTGCCTTGCAGATGACCGGTGCAGGCACTCCAGCGAGATGGCAGGCTGCCGCTGCCGCAACCGCATTTTCGACATTATGAAAACCGGGAACACCGAGCGAGACAGGATGCACGGCACCCAATCCGTGCAGATCAAATTCAAAAAATCCAACCTGCTGTGCAGGTCTTACGTTATCGGCAAAAAATTGTCCCCGGTTAATGCCGTAGGTATATTTTGTAAGATGATCAACATCTTTGCTTAATGTTGCTATGTTGTCGTGTATAACCAGATATTGTTGTACCTGGCGGATAAAATCTTTATACGATGACAACATTGCCTGATGATTGCCATAAATATCGAGGTGGTCGGCATCGGCCGATGTAACCACTGCCAGCCAGGGGTGCAGGTGCAGGAATGAGCGATCAAACTCATCAGCCTCAGCTACCATCAGTGTATTTTTATTAGGTTCACCGTGCAACACGAGGTTGGACTGATAATTGGCCGTTACTCCGCCGAGGAATGCCACCATGTCGCGACCCGCTGACTTGAGGATGTGCGCAATCATGGACGATGTAGTGGTTTTTCCATGGGTGCCGGCCACAGCCAGTGTACGATGGTTTCGGGAAATGAGGCCCAGCACCTCTGCGCGCTTCTTTATTACATAACCCTGCCGCAGCAGATAGTTAAGCTCGCTATGGTTGGCAGGTATGGCAGGTGTAACAATAACAAGGGTACTATCCCGGTTGTTACGTACATAGGCAGGTATGTGTTCAACTGCATCGTTGTAGTGTATCTCCATACCCTCCTTCTCCAGCTCGCTGGTAAGTATAGTTGGGGTGCGATCGTAACCGGCCACGCGTTTGCCCTGCAACATAAACCAACGGGCCAGGGCACTCATGCCTATACCTCCTATACCGAGAAAATATATAATATCGTATTGTTTCTCCTTCATGAGTTTCCGTTAATCATCTGTGCATGGGTACCGGAAGAAATCCTTGGATTTCCGTTGGCCCGTATACCCATAATCTTCTCTATCTCATTTACAATCTGTTCCGTGGCATCTGGTTTTGCCATATACAGTATGTTGCCAGCCATGGTATTTGCCCGAGTTTCGTCAAACAACAGGCGCAGCGCTTCATCTACCAGAACAGCGCGGGCCCTTTCGTCTGCAATGAGCAAAGCAGCATTGCGATCGGCCAGGACGCGTGCATTTTTTGTCTGATGATCTTCGGCCACATTGGGCGATGGCACCAGAATAGCTGCCTTACCGGCCGCGCATAACTCTGAAACAGCAAGGGCACCGGCACGGCTTACTACCACATCGGCAGCGGCATAGGCAAGGTCTATCTCACGCAGAAAGCCGTATAACCTTATTTTTCTGCGATCGAAAGCTTTCAGCCATTCATTGTATTCGTCATAATACAGGTTGCCGCACTGCCAGATGAGTTGAATACCCGAATCAAGTAATTTTTCAATACCCAGACGAATGCTTTCATTAATGGTGCGCGCACCCAGACTTCCGCCCATTACAAACAACGTCTTTACCGAAGGTGAGAAGCCAAAGTGAATAAATGCCCCTGCGCGCTTTTCTTTCAGGTTCAAGAAATCCTTTCGCAGCGGATTGCCCGTTAACCGGATTTTTTCAGCCGGGAAATAACGATCCATATTTTCATACGCCACACAGATACGTTGCACCTTGGCGGCTACCTGCCTGTTGGCCAGGCCTGCATACGAATTTTGTTCCTGGATAAGAGCCGGAATACCCATGCGGGTGGCCGCCATCAGTATAGGGCCGCTGGCATAACCACCGGTGCCTACAACAGCATGGGGGCGGAAACTCTTCAATATTCGCCGGGCCACGACATAACTTATCAGCACCTTAACCGGAAACAATAAGTTCGACAGGCTGAGCTTGCGCTGAATGCCGCTAATCCACAGTCCGATAATTTTATAACCGGCTTCCGGCACACGTTTCATTTCCATTCTTCCATTTGCACCCACAAAAAGAATCTGGGCATCGGGGTAGCGCCTGCGAAATTCATCGGCTATGGCCAGGGCAGGAAAGATATGTCCACCAGTGCCCCCACCGCTGATGATTAGCCGATATGGTTGTTTTACGGTCATGCCGTTTCCATTTCAGGTTTTGGTTCCTTCTGTTCGGCTTGTTCCCACAGTTCATCTCTTTCACCGCGGCTTACGCTCAGGATAATACCCAGGGAAAGGCCGGTAAAGACCATGGACGTACCACCCATACTCAGCAGCGGCAACGGCTGGCCGGTAACCGGACCAAGACCTACCACCACCCCCATGTTGATCATTGCCTGACAAACCAGATCAAAACTCAAACCTGCTGAGAGCAATCCGGCAAATGCGCGTTCGCTGTTGTACGCCACCTTCATGCCGCGATGCAATAAAATGAGATACATGGTCAACACCACCACACCACCTATCAGTCCGTATTCTTCGATTACAATGGCATAGATGAAGTCGGAATAAGGATGGGGAAGAATATTGCGCTGGTCGCTGTTGCCCGGTCCTTTACCAAAAATTCCTCCGCTGGCAATGGCAATGTGAGCATGCTTCGACTGGAACGGCAGTTCTTTGGTACCCTGCATAAAGCCGATGTAGTCAGAAATTCGGTTCACCACTGTACCACCCCGCACCCCAAACTTGAAGGCAAGCGCACCAAACAACACCCCCACAAACAGCAGCATGACCAGGTATTTTACAGGCACCCTGCCGATAAACATGATGAGCATGCAGGTGAGCAACAACAATACCGCAGTAGACATGTTGGTAAGGGCAATCAGGCCGCAGATAAGGCCGCACCAAAATAAAATAGGAATAAGCACCTCTTTTATGTCGGCTATATTCTGTTGTCGCTTGGACAGCATGCTGGCCAGATTGATAATAAGTGCGAGGCTGGCAAAATCAGACGGCTGGAATGAAGTATTGATGACGGGTATGTTGATCCACCGTGCAGCATCGTTGATAGTAGTGCCGTTGGTAAACGTATAAATCAGCAGCGGCACGCTTAACCACAAAGCAATGCGCGACAGCCGTGAGTAGTACCGGTAATCTACCCGGTGCGCCAGCCACATGGCTAACAATCCCAGCAAAATATGTACTGTATGCGTAAGCAGATACTTCTCAGGACTGACCGAACGCTTATAGGCCAGTGTGCCGATGGAGCTGTACACCACCAGCATGCTGATGAGCGACAGGGCGAACACCACCATCCATATCACCCGGTCGCCCTGCAGGTTTTCATCTGCCCATGTTTTCAGTCTATTCATACAGATAGATGTTCCATTTCCTTTTTTAAATCCAGCACGGCCTGTTTGAACTGGTTGCCGCGGTCTTCATAGTTTTTAAACAGGTCGAAGCTGGCACAGGCCGGTGAAAGCAATACCACATCACCAGCCACCGCTTCCTTCATTGCCATGCGCACCAGTTCCTGCACGCTTTGTGTTTCGCGTATCACTGGCACAACGCCGGTGAAAAATTTTTTCAACTTGCTGTTATCCTTGCCAAGGCATATCAGTGCCTTTACTTTCCTCTGCACCTCGTCCTTTATAAGGTTATAGTCATTGCCCTTGTCAATGCCCCCGGCAATCCATACCAGCGGCTGCCTGTAGCTGCCCAGTGCATACACCACCGAATCCACATTGGTGGCCTTCGAATCGTTGATAAACTCTACTCCATTAATGGTGGCTACGTGCTCCAGCCGGTGCGGTGCATTTTTGAATGTTTTGAGCGCTACTCGAATTGCCTCTGGTTTTATACCTGCTGTAAGCGCGGCTCCCATGGCAGCCAGCGTGTTCACGGCGTTGTGATTTCCGCGCAGTGTTGTGTCGGACTGCTTCAACGAGAAGGAATGGCCCTCCAGGTTTACATGAAACCATTCTCCATCGAAGTACAGCGGTGCATGGTTATCGGTAAATGAAATGCGCAGGATACGGCCCGTAACCGATCGCTTCATCATCTCGGCCTTGAGCACTGCGTCATCGGCATAATAGATAAATGCATCAGCAGGCGTCATGTTGGCGGCAAGCCTGAATTTGCTGTTGATGTAATTTTGCATTTCGTAGTTGTACCTGTCCAGATGGTCGGGTGTGATGTTAAGCAGAATGCCGATGTCGGGGCGGAAGAGTTTTGTACCATCGAGCTGAAAGCTGCTGATCTCCACCACATACCAGGCATGGTTGCCGTGGGCCACCTTGCGGGCCAGGCTTTCACCCACATTGCCGGCCAGCGCAACATCGCATCCAGCCGATTTAAACAGGTGATAGGTGAGCAGCGTGGTGGTGGTTTTACCGTTGGTACCGGTTATCGCCACCACACGTCCTTTGATAAAGCGAAAGGCAAACTCAATCTCGTCAATCACTTCAATACCTTTTTCCTTTGCCTTCATTACTACCGGTGTTGTTTCGGAAATGCCGGGGCTTTTGATGATGCAATGAGCGTTGAGAATTTTTGCTTCGGTGTGATGCCCTTCTTCAAATTCTATTTTATTGCGCAGCAAATCATCGCGGTAGCTTGGCTTAACAAGGGCTGCATCCGACACAAATACTTCATAACCAAGCTGCCTGGCCAGCAGGGCTGCTCCCGTTCCGCTTTCACCGGCTCCCAATATCACGATGCGCTCTTTCATCTCAGCTTCAGGGTTGCAAGGGTTATAATGGCCAACAGTATACCTACAATCCAGAACCGCGTTACGATTTTGGATTCGTGGATATTTAATTTTTGATAATGATGATGCAGTGGTGACATCAGAAAAATTCTTCTGCCCTCACCGTACTTTTTCCTGGTGTATTTGAAATAACTCACCTGAAGAATGACCGACAGGCTTTCCACAAAAAAGATCCCGCACAAAACAGGGATGAGCAGTTCCTTGCGCACGGCCAGCGCCAGCACGGCAATTATTCCGCCCAGCGTAAGGCTGCCTGTATCTCCCATAAATACCTGAGCGGGATAGGCATTATACCATAGAAAACCCAGACAGGCACCGACAAATGCAGTACAGAAAATAACCAGCTCGCTGAGGTTGGGTATATACATGATATTCAGGTAATCGGAAAAGTCGACCCGTCCGGACAGGTACGCAAAGATGGCCAGGGTCAAACCAATAATTCCCGAGGTACCGGCTGCCAGTCCGTCTATGCCATCGGTAAGGTTAGCGCTGTTGGACACAGCTGTTACAATCAGGATAACGATGCTTACATAAACCACCCAGGTGTATTGGCGCAGCGAAGCCGGCAACAGGTAGGCATAATCAAATTCATTGTTTTTTACAAAGGGTATGGTAGTAGTAGAGGACTTCACGTCCTGGAATAATTTGGGCACCTGAGCCTGAGAAGCATCTGTGGCGCCTTCCTGTAGGGTCATTGCCAGATCACTTAGTTGCACTCCGGGTTTAACTTCACGCACCACTACTTCGTGGTGGAAAAAGAGGGTGAGCCCGACAATAAGGCCAAGCCCTACCTGACCAACAATTTTAAACCTTCCGGCAAGGCCTTGTTTATCTTTGCGGAACACTTTTATGTAATCATCAATAAACCCAATGAGACCCATCCACACGGTGGCGGTTATCAGCAGGATAACATAAATATTGTCGGGTTTGGCAAAGAGCAGCGTAGGCAATAAGATTGCTGCGATGATAATTAGTCCGCCCATGGTGGGGGTGCCTTTTTTCTGCATTTGCCCTTCCAGGCCGAGATCGCGTATATCCTCGCCTACCTGCTTTTTCTTCAGCAGGTTGATGAGGTTTTTGCCGAAGAAAATGGTGATGAGCAGTGAAAGAAATGCCGCCATACCTGCACGGAATGAGATGTATTGAAATACACCGGCTCCGATGAGGTCGAATTCTTTATCCAGGTAATCAAACAAGTAGTACAGCATTTATAATTTTTTTACTAATCATTATCAACCAGTTCAAGCATCCGCTTGAGCACCTCCCGGTCGTCAAACGGATATTTTACTCCTTTTATTTCCTGATACGTTTCATGTCCTTTTCCGGCCACCAGCACGATGTCGTTTTCCTTAGCCATGAGGCAGGCCGTTTTGATGGCCTCTTCGCGGTCGGGTATAACCAGTGTTTTGCGGGATTCGGCCGGTGTGATGCCGGCCTGCATATCGCGGATGATTTCCATAGGGTCTTCATCGCGTGGATTGTCAGACGTGAGCACCACCTTGTCGCTTAGTTGTACAGCAATGGAAGCCATGAGTGGGCGCTTGGTGCGATCGCGGTTGCCGCCACATCCCACAACCGTGATGACCTGCTCATTGCCGGTGCGGAACGCAAGAATGGTTTGCAGCACGTTTTTCAGCGCATCGGGCGTGTGGGCGTAGTCTACAATGGCCGTGATTTTTGCCGATGAGGGTACGCGCTCAAACCTTCCGGCAGCACCCGAAGCATCGGACAGAATGCGCAGTACTTCATCAGGCTGCTCACCCAGCAAAACCGCAGCGCCATACACTGCCAGCAGGTTGTAGGCATTAAAGTTGCCTATCAGTTTAAACCACACCTGCCTGCCATCCACCTCCATCTCCAGGCCATCGAGGGTGCTGGTCAGGATCTTTCCTTTGAAGTCTGCTATTTTCTTTAAGGCATAGGTTTTCTTTTGTGCGCGGGTATTTTGCAGCATCACCATGCCGCGCTTGTCGTCTGCATTTACAAGTGCAAAAGCATTCGGCAAGAGTTCATCAAAAAATTTCTTTTTGGCTTTAATGTAGTTTTCAAAAGTCTTGTGATAATCCAGGTGGTCGTGCGTGATGTTGGTAAAAATGCCTCCGGCAAATGAGAGGCCGGCAATACGTTCCTGCACCACAGCATGTGAGCTTACCTCCATGAACACATGGGTACAGCCGGCATCGGCCATCTGCCGAAGTAACCGGTTCAGTTGCACCGGATCGGGCGTGGTGTGCGTTGACGGCAAAACCTTATCCTGAATACGGTATTCAACGGTTGAGATCAGTCCTGTTTTATAACCCAGTTTTGAAAACAGTCTATACAGCAGGGTAGCAACCGTAGTTTTGCCGTTGGTACCCGTAACACCCGTGAGTTTCAGTTTTTGTGACGGAGCGCCAAAAAAGTTAGCAGCAATAATGCCCAGCGCTCGCGCGCTATTTTTGACGGTGACGCAGGTGCTTTTTTCATAAACCGTATCGGGTAAGTGTTCACATACAACAGCCACGGCACCCTGCTGCACGGCACGATCAATAAATTGATGCCCATCGGCCTGAGTGCCTTTTACGGCTACAAACAACGACCCCTTCGAAACCTGCCGCGAGTCGAAACACACGTCCTTCACCTCTACGTTCATGTTGCCCACCGAAGAGGTAATGTTCACGCCATACAATATGTCCTTCAGTTCGGCCATTAACCCAGTTTCAGATAAATTCTGTTGCCTTTATGTGCACGGCTTCCGGGTGCAACCGACTGGCTCTGCACACGTCCGTTTCCTTCAAACAGAACAGTCAATCCGCACTCCTCCAGCAAAAACATGGCATCGCGCAATGTAAACCCTGTTACATCCGGCACGCGTTCTTTATTTATTTCAGCGCTCTTCCACATTACTGCGTTGCCGTTTTTAACGGAACGCACCCATGCTTCTTCAGTCATCGCATGGTTAGATATACCCATGCGGTTTGACAGATCCATCAACTCATCGAGCTTGCCACCGCGGATAAGCGGAAAAGTGCCCGGCTCATGGTACGGTACAAACTCCATGGCCGTATGGATGCGCAGGTCGCGGGCATAAATATTATCGGCTATTTCCTTGAATACAGGTGCAGCCACGCTGCTTCCGTATTGCTGCCAGCCACGCGGGTTGCGTATAAGTACAATAGCCGAATAGCGCGGCTGATGTGCCGGAAAGTATCCCACAAACGAGGTGATATATTTTTTTGTGTATTGTCCGTTTTCGAGAATCTGAGCCGTTCCGGTTTTTCCGGCAATGCGATAGTGTGTGCCGCGTATATTGCGGGCGGTGCCGTTTTCGACCACGCCTTCCAAAAGCTGCTGCAACTGCCGCAATGTTTTGTTTGAGCAGATTTTATCTACCATGCTTTCCGTGCGGAAGCGTTCAACCGTGGCATCGGCTTTGCTTACAGCGCGCACGAACAGCGGTTTTATCATTTTGCCATCATTGGCCACTGCGTTATACAAAGCCAGTGTATGCAACGGTGTTATTTCGAATCCATAACCATAGGCCATCCACGGAAGGCTGATACCACTCCACCCCTTTTGCCCCGGAAAAGTAAAGCGGGGTTCAGGCTCGCCTGCTATCTGAATACCCAGCGGCTTGTTGAGTTTGAGCCGTTCAATGTGTTGCACAAACCGCATCGGGTTTTTTCCAAAATATTCATCGGTAAGGCGGGCCATGGCCACGTTGGATGAATGCTCGAACGCTTCGCGCACGGTTACCCGGCCCAAACCGCCTTCTTCATGGTCGCGCACTTTATATTTTTTATGAAAAATCATCTCTCCGTTACCGGTGTCAACCGAGTCGGTAAGTTTCACGGGGCTGTCTTCCAGCAAGGCGATGAGCGTAACGAGCTTGAATGTTGAACCCGGTTCAAACAAGCCACCTGTGGCAAAGTTGAATTTTTCATAATAATGTCCGTTGCCATCATGGCTCAGGTTGCTGATGGCTTTTACCTCACCGGTTTGTACCTCCATGACTACAACAAGACCATCATCGGCACGATGCTGAACCATTGCTTTATACAGGGCTGTTTCGGCTACATCCTGCAGGTTTACATCAAGGGTGGTGTGAATATCCAGGCCGTTGATTGCCTTTACGTTGTTGGCATCATAAACGGGTTTCCAGATGCCCCCGGCAATTTTCTGGTAATAAGCATAGCCATCCTGCCCTGCGAGATATTTGTTAAAACTGTATTCCAGCCCGGCACCCTTGTTTTCCTCATTTACAAAACCTATTGTTCTGCGGCTCAGTCCTGCAAACGGTCGATAGCGTACATCCATCTTTTCAAAAATCACTCCCCCGCGGTATCGTCCTTCGCGAAAGAGAGGCCAGGTCTCCATCATTTTCTTATCCTGGTAATCAATTTGTTTGCGGTTGATGATAATATACTGCCTGCCCTGCTTGCGGGCATCTACGAGCATTCGTTTGTATTCGGTTGGTGTGCGATCCTTGTAAAAGCGGCTGAGCAGTAGGGCCAGAGAATCCACTTCATTATAAAATATGTCGTTTCTGGGCAGGGTGGCATCAAATGCAACTTTGTAAAAAGGCAGGGAAGTAGCCAGCAGGCTGCCGTTGTCGGAGTAAATATTACCGCGCGTGGCTTTCACCTTGCGGTAATCGAACATGGTGGCCTCGCCCATGGCAATCCATTTATCGCCCTCAACTATCTGTATGTGTGCGATACGCCCCACCACTGCCAGCGCAAAGAGCAATACCGCCAAAAAGGCAAGCCGTACACGAAGCAATATGGACTGCTTGATGTTCATTCTTCTTTCACCACTATTTTGAAGGGTGGGGTCTGGCTTTCTTTCAGGCCGAGCGAAGCCACTTTGCGCGCTACTTCGCTTTGCTTGCTGGCGAACATCAACTCGGATTTGGCAGTGATGTAATCGGCACGAAGGTCTTCCACTTCGGCCTGCAACTCGTTAATGGCACGGACGGTGCGCTCAGCCTTATGCGTGTTACCGATATAAAAAATGCTCAGCGCCACAACAAAGCCCACTTTGGGCAGATATTGAACAGGAAAGCCTTCTGCCAGATAAACCTCGAGTCCCAGCTTTTTCTCAAGCCAGGCAAACAAGCCCTTGCCGGATCGAACCGATCCGTTTTTTACCTGTTGTACACGTATGGTGTTGCCATTCATACCTGTTATATCTTTTCGGCTATGCGCAGCCTGGCGCTGCGCGCACGGTTGTTTCTTTTTATCTCTTCATTATCCGGGCATATCGGCTTTCGGTTCACAGCCCGAAAAGGTTTCTGCACGTTGCCGTACAGATCTTTAACCGGCTCTCCCCAAGCCGTACCCTTGCCAATAAAATTTTTTACCAACCGGTCTTCCAGCGAGTGATACGAGAGCACCACCAGCCTTCCTCCCGGCAGCAGCACTTCGCCCGCCTGGTGCAAAAAATCTTCAAGCGCTTTCAATTCATCGTTTACCTCGATGCGCAGCGCCTGAAACACCTGGGCGAAGTATTGGTTTTCTTTTTTCTTCGGAGCAAACGGCCTGAGCACTTCCACCAGCCTGCCGGTTGATTGGATGGCTGTCTCTGCACGGGCTTTAGCGATGGCAAGCGCTACCGTACGTGCATTCCGCACTTCGCCATAGCGGCTGAACATGTGCTGCAACTCATCGGGTGAATATTCATTCACAATGTGTGCAGCCGTCAGTGGGTTGCACCTGTCCATGCGCATATCCAGCGGGCCATCATGGCGGATGGAAAAGCCGCGCACAGCTTGGTCAAACTGGTGCGATGATACGCCCAGGTCGGCCAGTATGCCGTGCACTTTGTTTACTCCGTGCCAGTCCAGAAACCTTTTCAGGTGTCTGAAGTTGGCATGACAAAATGTAAAAGAACGATGGGTGATATGTTCAGCCTCACGTCTGGCATCCTCATCCTGGTCGAAGGCTATCAGCCTGCCGGTAGTAAGTTTTTCCAGTATGGCCCGGCTGTGCCCGCCACCACCAAAGGTGGCATCTACGTAGATGCCATCCGGCCTGATGCTGAGCCCTTCAATGGATTCCTTTAACAGGACGGGCTGGTGGTAGCTGAGCGACTTCATATTATTGAATCAGGTTTCAACCCTATTACTGAACACAAGCTACAGGCTACCGGCTTCAGGCCTTTGTCACAGTTTTTTAATGAACGATTGAAGCATTTTCTGCTCCCTATGAACCAAATCCAATAAGCCCATCAAGAGCTCATCGTTAAGCCACTTCCTTCTTTTAATAACAAGCAACTGTGTTTCCAGCTCAAAAGAAGAACCGAGGGCAATTTCAAGGTATCGTTTATAATCCTTTGCGCTTGTTTTTGCACTACTTTCAGCAACATTAACTGGTAGAGAGATCGCACTGCGAATAATCTGAGAGCGCATACCATATTTCTCTTCCGGTGGAAGCAGGGAGATAAGGTTATAAACTTCATTTACTATTTCCATTCCTTGTTGCCAGACCATTAACTTTTTAAAATCTTTCATTCAAATCCTTTTATAGCCAGAAGCCTGAAGCCTAAAGCTTGCAGCTATCATTGATCCAGGTATTTCTGTGCCAGCTTCGAAAGCTCACCCGGACTTTGAATCAGGTATTTCTGATATTCTTCCGGGTTCCATATCTCCACTTTGTTACCCATCCCTACCAGCATCACATCGCGGTCAATGCGGGCATAGCTAAGCATGTTTTTCGGGATGAGGATACGGCCGTTACCGTCCAATTCAACGGTGGCCGTGCCGCTGAAAAAGTTGCGTTGCAGTGTGCGGTACTCTTCGTTGAATTCGCTGAGCCCCGATATGCGGGCAAAGACCTTCTTAAACTCGGTAATGGGATAAACAATGAGGCAAGGCTCAAAACCTTTGCGCAAAACCAGCTCCGTGTCGCCTTCCGGTAGTTGCGATTTGATCCGGGCAGGCAACACCAGACGTCCTTTGGCATCGAGTTTACTCTCGTATTCGCTGGTAAAGAAGGTCATCGGACGTAGTGGTTGTTCTTAGAACAAACATACACATTTTTTCCCACTTTCAACCACTTCAACCCACTTTTTTACATTTTTTCTTAAAATGCCGTGATTTTGCCTCGTTTTGAAAGATTATCTTAAAAAACCTTATGCCTCCTTTCCCCGGAACTACCGATGCTCACCAATGCAATGGGCATTTTTTACCAAAAGCCGTAGCTTGAGCGCCGCTAATGATTAATGATGGGTAAATGGTTAACCGAATTGCTACTTCCGTTTTCACGATATGGGTTGTTGTGGTGTTTTTTTCCACCATGTTTTTGTTGCTCCCTTTCATCCTGGTTCCTTTCCTGGCCGGCAGCCGGTATACCTGGATTGGTTATCGTTTCTTGTATTTATGGGCGTGGCTGTTCAGCAAGCTTACTTTTATCCGCTACCGGATAACCGGCAGAGAAAATATTGTGCAGCGCCAGGCATTCATTTATGTAAGCAATCACACTTCGTTTCTTGACGTGCCTGGACTGAGGCTGCTCATACCAGGCGAATTCAGGCCCATAGCCAAAAAAGAACTGTTAAAAATTCCGGGATTTGGTCTGATCGTCCGGGCCGCCACGGTTGTGGTAGACCGCAGCCATGCCGAAAGCCGGAAGCAAAGTGTAGAGCAGGCCCGGGCTATTCTTAACAAAGGCATCTCGATGCTGATTTTTGCAGAAGGTACTCAGAACCGCACCCGCGAGTTGCTGCAGCCGTTCAGGAATGGTGCTTTTCGGCTGGCTATCGAAACCCAAACACCCATTATACCGGTTGTGGTGACTGGTGCTGCACAACTGATGCCTCCCGGAAAACTGCAGATTCGGCCGGGTACCATCTCTATAATTGCGGGTAAGCCTATTGATGTACAGGGATTTCAACAAGATGACCTCACCGCCCTAAAAAACCGTACCTTCGAGGTGATGAAAGCTATGCTGTTGAACCACCATTCAGGAACAACCTCATGAAGTATCTTCTGCGAAATTTCATATGTTTTATTCCGGCAATCACGGTACTGGCACAGGTGCTTCCGCCGGGATTTGTAGCCCGGGAGATTGCCGGTGGTTTGGACCCCACCGACTTGGTTATCGCTCCCGACAACCGCATATTTATTACTATCAAAAGCGGGAAAATCTTTGTGGTGGAAAACGACCAGCTGTTGCCCAACACCTTCCTTGACATCAGCAGCCAGGTGGATAATTTCAATGAACGCGGCCTTGGCCACATGGTGCTTGACCCTGACTTTGAACAGAACAATTACTATTACGTCTTTTATACAGTAAAAAATACCAACCGCAACCGCATCAGCCGGTTCACGGCTAATGGAAATGTTACGCTACCCGGAAGCGAGGTAATATTGCTCGAACTAGACGTGATGAGCGGGAGCATCCACAACGGTGGCGATATGGCCTTTGGCCCGGATGGCAAATTGTATGTTTCCACGGGCGATGGCGCCAACCCGGCCGCTGCCCAGTCGAAAAACAGCCTGCTAGGTAAAATACTTCGCATGAACAAAGATGGCAGCGTACCGGCCGACAACCCCTTTAGCAGCGATCCTTCCTTTACCGGTATTTACAAACTGATTTATGCGTTGGGTTTGCGGAATCCCTTCTCCATGGATATTCAGCCCGGAACGGGGCGAATCTTTGCCTGCGATGTGGGGCAGGAAACCTGGGAAGAGGTGAACGACATCCTGCCCGGCCGCAACTACGGCTGGCCGCTGATTGAAGGACCCCGCACCAGTCAAACACCTCCGCCCAACTACACAGATCCGTTTTATGCCTATACGCATGCTGAAGGGTGCTCGGTGATTGGAGCCGCTTTTTACAACCCTTCCCTTCCTTCTTTTCCTCCGGACTATCACGGAAAATTTTTCTTTGCCGACTATTGCGAAGGCTACATCCGGTATCTGGATCCGATAAGCGGCACCCTGCAACCCTTTGCCACGGGCATTAACCGCCCGCTTGCTTTTGCTGTAAACAGCGCCGGTCATCTGTATTATCTGCAGCGGGCAGGCATGGGTGGTGGTTCGCCCGAGGACAACACCAGTACAGCCGACGGGTCGTTATGGAAAGTTACTTATACCGGCTCAGGCGCCCCGTTTATCGGGCGGCAGCCACAGCCCTATACGGCTGTGACCGGTGAAAGCGCTCTCTTCTCCATCACTGCATTCGGGCAGGCACCACTTCATTACCAGTGGTTTAAAAACGACACTCCCGTCGGAAGCAATTCGTCACAACTGGAAATCAGCAATGTTGCACCGGCCGACAATGGTGCTTTGATTTACTGTGTGGTGAGCAACCCTTTGGGAAATGCGGTAAGTGAAGCAGCCGAGCTGACTGTAACCTCCAATACACGCCCACAACCTGTCATTGCCCTGCCGGCCGAAGGCGCGCTTTATGAAGCCGGCACAACTTTGCATTTTGCCGGTTCAGCCACCGATGCAGAAGATGGCCCCCTGAATCCGGCACAGCTCACCTGGAAAATTGATTTCCATCATGCCGATCATTACCACCCGGCACTGCCCCTCACAACGGGCCTTGCAGCAGGCGAGTACCTGATACCGCGAATAGGCGAAACCGATGACAACGTGTGGTACCGGATTTATTTAACCGCCACCGACAGCGAAGGACTGACCCGCACGGTTTATCGCGATGTGCTTCCGGTAAAAACACAGTTTAGCCTCAATACAGAACCTTCGGGATTAACCCTGCTGCTGGACGGGCAGCCGGTAGCAACACCGGTAACCATTACCAGTGTAAAAGGTATAACCCGAGTTGTTGAGGCACCGGCAAGCCAGGTTTCTGCCCATGCATATTTTGTTTTTAGCCGATGGAATACCGGCACAAGCCGCACTTTTGCATTTGACGTTGCCGGCAATGAGAATTTTGTAGCAACCTTCATCCCCACACCCTTTGGCAACGGCACGGGCCTGGTGGGCCGGTATTACAACCAGAGCCGGTCGTTTAACGGCTCGCCCAACTTCACGCGTATTGATTCCGTCATTTACTTCGACTGGGGTGGGGGCTCGCCTATTCCGGGAATCATTAACACCGACAATTTTTCTGTGAAATGGCAGGGAAGCATTGAAGTACCTTTTACCGATACCTATACATTCTCTGCGGTAAGCGATGATGGGGTGCGTTTGTATGTCAACAACCAGAACATCATTGACGCCTGGATACCCCAGCCGCCAACAGAATGGAGCGGAAGTATCTATCTCCAAAGTGGCCGCACTTATCCGATCACGCTTATGTATTTTGAAGATGGTGGTGGCGCAGTTATTCGGTTGTACTGGCAAAGCAGTATTATCCCCAAACAGATAGTGCCAAAGAAGCAGCTTTACCCCCTTACAGAACATAGCAGTATTTATCCGAATCCGGTGTACTCTGCTTTTACGGTAGAAGTGCCTGCCCTGCCGTGCTCGTGGCAAATCATCTCATCAAAAGGAAATACGGTGCAATCGGGGGTGTTAGAAAAAGTAAAAGAGACCGTTCAGGCTGAACATCTGCCCGAAGGAATTTATCTGTTACGCCTCAACGGATTGAGCGGTACGGAAACGCACCGGTTTATTAAGATCGGGGCGGGTAACTGAATTTAGTTTTCCGGTTTATCCGGTTTTCCCGGGCAGTCTATTTTCCAGTCTTTGGCGAGCGCCAGCTTACCTTCGCGTGCTTTTTTGATAACACTTTCACGGTTTTCTCGGCAACCATTGTCCAGGTAGCGGTGCGGCATGCCGTTAATGAGGAAATTGTAATGGCATATGTTTGCGGCCATTTGTTTTCGCACACATACCAACTCTATTTCATCCTCGTTGTACACCGGAGCATGAAGGGCGATGAGGCTTGCAGCAAGTACCAGCGCTTTCATAGTGAAAGTAGTGATAAGAGAGCAATGAGAGAGGCGGG
>DAIQOI010000002.1:0-356537 GCA_036787955.1 Cyclobacteriaceae bacterium | reverse complement strand
GACCAATTAACCATGGACCAATTAACCATGGACCAATTAACTATGGACCAACAAGCTATGGACCAACAAGCTATGGACCAATTAACTATCGACCAATTAACTATCGACCAATTAGCCATGGACCAATTCAGGCACAGGAATATTTGTATTGAGTTGCTGGTTCAGTTGTACAATAAGGTACTGGCACAGTTCGGGCGAGTGCAATTCGTTGTGCTGATGCATGAAAAAATAAACAGATTCGATACCGGCATCTTTCCATGCGGCAATTCGTTCAACCCAGCTGTTGCAGCGATGGTAGTCAGTAGGGTGGAGGCTGTTGCCTACAAAACGTATGAAAGCCCGGGGAGTGGTGAGGCGCATGTGCACGCAATCCCTTCGTCCTGCTGCATCTGTAATAACCATTCCTACCTTTCGGGTTTCGAGCCATGAGGTGAAGTGATTGAAGGCTTCCTTGTTGGTAAACCATTGCGGGTGTCGGAGTTCAACAAATAACTGCAGGTCGCGGGGCAGCGACTCGATGAATGCCATGATGGTTTCGGCTGTTTGCGGACCCATACTGGGGTGGGGCATGAGGAACACTGGACCCAGGTTGTTTCCGAAGCCGGATATGCCATCCAGAAAACGGTCGGTGAGCGATTGAACATCCTTTAGTCTTCTCAGGTGCGTTATCTGATCGGTGAACTTCGGACAGAATTTAAAGTATTCGGGCACTTTGCTTCTCCAGGTGCTGGTTTGTTGGCGGGTGGGCATTTGGTAAAAGGTGGCATTCAATTCAATGCACGAGAATTTACGTGCATAGTGTATCAGAAAGTCGCTGGCCTTTGCCCCTTTCGGATAGATTTTTCCAACCCAGTCGGGCCGGCCCCATTTGGCGCAGCCAATAAATATCTGGCACTGGTTGTTTTGCTTTTTGAAATGTTGAAGCAGGGCGGTGGTTTTGGGCAGGTCGGGCGGAAGGCTGAAGTTTATTGCTGCCAGCTGCCCGGCAGGTACGCGGCCAAATTCCATGGTGCATGCTGTTTATCGGTAGCCCGCTTGATAATTGCTTTACCAAAATAAAAACCCAACGCTGCGGAAACCAACTGTGTGAATCATTTTCTTTTCAGCCTTTCGATTTCTTTTCTGATGGCTTTTTCTTCCCACTCATAGCCAAACAATAAGTTGTTTTTAAACAGGCTCAGCCCATGAAAGAAGATACCGAAGCCCCGACCGATCCAAACCCATTTTACCCTCCAGTGCCCGGGGTATGCATATTAGTTAATAAACGTTAACAACGAGCCAATGGCTAGGTAGCTTAACAGGTGGCTATAAAATTCTTTTTTCCGCCTTTCGCGTCTGCAGGCTCCGCGGTAAAGTTTGTCATCCTGATTATGCAGGATTACTTGGGTTTTTCAAATGTAGCAATAGATGCGCAGATATGCAGCAGATGCTTTGGGATAATCGGGTGGAAATAAAAATGATTTAGTTTCCTGGACGGTGCGAAAAGCAGCGTACCTCAATCCATGTAAAATCGGCTTTTTCAACTGGTTGCAATTCTTATCTTTCCCGAAAACCTGTTGCCTATGAAGTCTATTTTTACCTTGTTCATTCTGCAGTTCATGGTGTTGTGCTTATTGGCCCAGCCCGACCAGCAACGCATAGACAAGCTCAAAGCCGAGGCAGTAGCCGAAGTGGAAAAACTTGCACCGCTTGGTCAGCAAATCAACGACATGTTATTCAGTTTTGCCGAGCTGGGATTTCAGGAATTTGAAACGTTGAACTACCTCACCTCCTTGCTTGAAAAAAACGGCTTTAGGGTACAGCGCGGCATTGCCGGTGTGCCTACGGCCTGGATAGCCACCTGGGGTACGGGCAAGCCGGTAATTGCGCTGGGTTCGGATGTGGACTGCATCCCGAAAGCTTCGCAGAAGCCAGGCGTGGCGTATCACGATCCGTTGGTAGAAGGAGCGCCCGGGCATGGAGAAGGGCATAACTCAGGGCAGGCCGTGAACATTCTCGCAGCGCTGGCGCTGAAAAAGATTATGGAACGTGATAAAATACCCGGTACACTTATGTTGTGGCCCGGCATTGCCGAAGAGCTGGTAGGTACCAAGGCCTACTATGTGCGGGCCGGATATTTTAAGGATGTGGATGCCTGCATATTTACGCATGTGGGCAACAACCTGGGTGTGTCGTATGGCGATGCAGGCAACAATGGCTTAGTTTCAGTTCGGTTTACGTTTGAAGGGTCGGCTGCGCATGCTGCCGGTGCTCCGTGGCGCGGGCGCAGCGCACTCGATGCGGTGGAGCTGATGAATATCGGTTGGAACTTCAGGCGCGAGCACCTGGAGCTTACACAGCGCTCACACTACGTCATTTCCGACGGGGGTGACCAACCCAATGTGGTGCCATCGAAAGCTTCGGTGTGGTATTATTTCCGTGAACGCACCTATCCTGATATAAAACGCTTGTTCGATATAGGGGTGAAGATTGCCGAAGGTGCAGCACTGATGACCGACACCAAATTCAGCTACGAAATACTGGGATCGGCATGGCCGGGTCACTTCAACAAACCACTCGCAGAGGCCATGTACGAAAACATCAAAAAAGTAGGGTTGCCGCAGTGGTCGCCCGAAGATCAGTTGCTGGCCAGGGCGGTTCAGCTGGAAATGAAATCGCCCAAAGTGGAAGGACTTGCCTCCAAACTGGATACCCTGGGCCTGCCTACACCTACGGGCACGGTAAATGTGATGGGTCGGCAGCTGATGGCCATGGGCGGAGGTTCGGACGACATTGCCGACATCAGCTGGTCATTGCCTACCATTGTTTTGCGGTATCCGTCCAATATTCCCGGTTTACCTGGGCACCACTGGAGCAATGCCATATCCATGGCTACACCCATAGCTCACAAAGGCATCGTACAGGGGGCCAAAGCCGAGGCTATGACGCTGGTTGATTTATTGCTGAAGCCCCAGATTATTGCAGATGCCTGGGATTATTACCGCAATGAACAAACCAGAGAAACCCAATACATCCCGTTGGTGGGTGAAAAAGATAACCCGGCTATTTACCTGAACCAGAAAATCATGGAAGAGTTTAAACCCAAACTGAAGCCTTACTACTATAACCCGGTAAAGTACAAAACGTATCTGGATCAACTGGGCATAAAATATCCTACCTTGCGGCCTGACCAGCTTGAAGCGCTGCAAAAGCTGGATAGTAAGAAGTAACATGTTTACCGGAATCGTTGAAGAAGTAGGCGAAATAACAGAAATACGCAGCGAAAGAGGCAATCGCCACTTTTGCGTGCGCAGTAAATTGTCGAGCACACTGCGGCCTGATCAGAGTGTGGCACACAACGGTGTGTGCCTAACCGTGACGGCCGTGGACGGATCCTGCCACTGGGTGACCGCAGTAGCCGAAACGTTGCAAAAGTCAAACCTGGCCTTGCTGAAAACCGGTGACCGGTTAAACCTGGAACGCAGTATGCCTGTGAGCGGCCGACTGGACGGGCACCTTGTACAGGGCCATGTGGACCAGACCGGTGTTTGCTGCGGCATAACCGAAGCAGATGGGAGCTGGTTATTTGATTTTTCTTTCGAGCCTGCAAAGGAGGCAATACTCGTTGAAAAGGGAAGCATCTGTGTTAACGGTGTAAGCCTTACCTGTTACCATGTTACGGAAAAATCCTTTCGGGTAGCTGTTATTCCATATACCTACCAGCATACTGCGTTTCCTTTTATGCAGATTGGCGATGTGGTGAATCTGGAGTTTGATATCATCGGAAAATATGTGCAGCGGCTCATGCAACCCTATCGTTAGGTTGTGCGTCTGTCGGATATGAAGTTCATGCGATTGGTATCACTGTTACTTACCATTGCTGTCGTCCGGGTTGCCGTTGGGCAGCAAAGGCGCAATTACGATGTACCGGAAAATTTTACCAGAATATCGGTGTTTGGGCCCTTTAAGGTTACGCTTGTACCGGCTGATAAGAACTCAATTTTGCTGGATTACGGACGCATGGATTCAGACGATGTGGTTGCGGAAGTTGATGACGACCAGCTGGTGTTGAAGATGCGCAACCGCAAATACCTGAACGACTGGAAAGAAAACCGCAGCTCGGACTATGTGCGGGTGTTGTTGTATTACAAAAGCCTGGATGAAATTTCGGCAAAAGCAGGAGCTATAGTTGATAATGATGGATGGTTGGTTTCGCGCAACCTGCTTATCGAAAGCGATATGGGCGCTCAGGTGAGCCTGCATGTAAAGGCAAAAAATCTGTATGTAAAATGCAACATGGGAAGTGACAACCGGCTTTCTGGTAAAACCGAAATGCTGGATGTAAAAGCCGGCATGGGATCGATTTTAAATGCACGCCAGTTGCAGTCCGAAGTATGTCGTGTAAAAGCCGGTATGGGTGCTGATGTAAGAGTGCATGTTGCCGGAGAAATAAAAGTGAAAGCTTCAATGGGTGCGATAGTGCATTACAGCGGCAATCCGGATATAATTGATTCGACCACAACGCTGGGGGGAGAAGTAATCAGCCGCAATCAGTAAACACTTTTGCGCAAATGTTTTTTTATTGACCAATACACAATGCCTGCGCACATCAGTCCGGTTAGTGCTCCGCCCAGTATATCGCCCGGATAATGCACACCCAGATAGAGTCGGGTATAGCTCATAAAGGCAGCCCAGGCAAAAAGCCAGGCACTGTGGGGGTAATGGTCTCTTAAAATAAGCCACACGAATAAGGCTACACCAAAACTATTGGCTGCATGCCCCGAAACGAAACCAAATTCACTGCCTTTGTAGCCGTTTACAAGATGCAGCACACCGGCCATGTCGGGCTCGTGCGAGGGGCGGGGCCTTGCAAAAAAAGGTTTCATCAGTCCGCTGGTAAGGCGGTCGGCAAACAATACAGTAAGTGCAGCACCCGTGAGCGGTATCCACGAACGTTTTTTATAGATTTTGATAATAAAATAAATCAACAAGGCATACAACGGTATCCATGCCCACGTTTGGGTAAGAAAGAGCATAACAGGATCCAGCCAGGGTGCATGCCACCGATTGATGGTGAGCAATAAATTTTTATCGGCTTCGATAAGTTTTTCGAGCATGTGATTCTTTTTGTGCAAAATTACCGGTAATTAGTCAGAACATGAACAAATCGGAACATAACCAGGCACCCGGCGCGGTGTTGATGATAAGGCCGGCTTTTTTTGGTTTTAACCACGAAACTTCGCTTACCAATGCTTTTCAGCAGCCACCTGATGAGCAGGAGCACAACATACACAACAGGGCGGTTGAGGAATTTGACCGAATGGTTGATCTGTTAAAATCGCACGATGTACAGGTTCATGTTTTTGAAGATACACCGCAGCCCCGAAAGCCCGATGCTATTTTCCCCAACAACTGGATTTCTTTTCATGCCGATGGAACCGTTGTATTATATCCGATGCAGGCAGCAACACGCAGAGCCGAGAGGCGAATGGATGTTGTGGATGCGCTGGGAAAAATATATGCTATCCAAAAGTTAAAAGACTTTACAGGTTACGAAAAGCAAAATATCTTTCTGGAAGGAACGGGTAGTCTGGTGTTTGATTACGTTAACCGAATCGCTTATGCCAGCCTTTCACCGCGTACCCACGAAGTGCTGGTACACGAGGTTTGCAGGGAATTGCATTTCAAACCGGTAGTATTCCATGCTGTTGACGAGCACAATCATCCGGTCTATCATACCAATGTGGTGCTCGCAGTGGCTACCAAACTGGTGCTGATTTGTCTGGATGCCATTCACCGTGATCACGACAGGGAGTTGTTGCTTGGCAGCTTTCGCAGCACCGGGCATCGCATAATAGCCATCAGTTATGCACAAATGAAATCATTTGCGGGCAATATGATGGAGATACGTTCACGGCACGGGCATCCGGTGTTGGTCATGTCGGATTCGGCCTATCGCTCGCTGTTGCCGGGTCAGCTTGATGCTATTACCTCGCTGGTTGACATACTGGTTATTCCCGTGCCCACCATCGAACGCTATGGAGGCGGCAGTGTGCGCTGCATGATGGCCGGTTTATTTAATTCGGCCTGATTTCCAGGGTCTCCAGTACACTTTCCACCCAGGTTTCAGCTTCATTTGTGGTAGTGAAAAATTTTACGGTCGCTCTTAGCTGGTGTATGTTGGCAGCTATTTTTTTCAGGTAATCGTCGTTGTGTTGAGCAGGGTCGTATATCACGGCTATGTGCGAGAGCCCAAGATTAATTGCATCTGGTAAAATAGTAGTTAGCATCCACTTCTGGTCTTCGGGTGCCACTTGTCCCAGCTTGCGGAGATCGCTCATCCAGAAAGGTGTGTTATATAGCCGCAACATGTTCAGGCACTGCAAAAATAAATCTCTGTAGGCATTGCTGGTTACTTGTTTTTTCCATGTTATGCCGCACATATTCAGGCGTGCATTGAAGTAGATCTTGCCATATTCACTTTCAAAGCATATTTGTCCTTCCACATCTGCCGGTTTGCTAAATGTGAGCGTAAAAGTTGTGCCGATGTTCAGCTCGCTATGTACTTCCACTTTTCCACCCATTAGTTCCATTTGCGTTTTAACCAGATACAAACCAAGCCCCTTGCCATCGGTATGGGTGTGAAATCGCTTGTACATGGCAAAGAGATCTTTGCCAAACTGCTGCATGTTGATGCCCAGCCCATTGTCCGTAACTGTCAGTACCACATTGCTTCCGTTCATCTTCGACTGCAGCGTTAACCGAAGGGGTCGTGTATAAGCTCTGTATTTAATGGCATTGCTAATCAGGTTAAACAAGATGCTGTTGATCATGGGGTGAACACCATACACATAAGGTGCCTCCTCGAAGCGGGTTTCTATCTGTGCATCTGCCGGAATCTGCTCTTTTAAAGTGAGTAAAATGCGCGATACCTCCTGAAACAGGTTAACCTTTTCCTTAATGCCATATATTTCGTTTCGGATGTCAATGATTTTATTTAAATCCCGGATGATGTTGTCCAGATCCGATGTTGATTTACATAAAAGCTTAAGCATATGCTGCTGTTCGCCAGTAAATCCTTCCATTTCTCGGGCCAGCAGGTGGGATAGACCAATGAGGCGTGCAACAGGAGCCCGAAGATTGTGGGAGATGGTGTAAGAAAATTGCCGCAATTCGCTGTTGTATTTCGATAACTCCTCATTGGCTTTCATAAGGTCACGACTTTTCAGGCGGACCAGTTCTTCAAGACTTGCATTGTATTTATGCAACTCTTCTTTTTGTTTTTCAATGACATCATATGCTTCGCGTAGTTTTTCCTGGCTGGTGCGCAATTCTTCAGTCTGTGCGGTTATTTCTTCGTTCAGCATTTCCTGTTCCATCAGTGCAGTTTCCAATGATTTGTTCTTCTGGTTCAATTCTTCCATCAGTTGAATGTTTTCATCATCTTTCAGGTCGGTCATTCGTTTCATCAGAAATGCCGATGAAGTGAGCATGGCAAAGTGAATGGCGAATACCAGATTGTAATACAAAAACAGGTCCGGGCGTGCGTATACTTCTACGGTGCGGCCGAACACACCTAACAGGTAGTCGTATCCTAAAACACATATCCCGCATATCATCAGTGCAACGGTAATCCATTTTTTTTCGCGCAACGTATCGAATACAAACAGGGGCATAATGCACGTAGCCATGGCCAGTATGCGGGGCGGGAAGTAGGAAGCATTGTAGATTAGAGGTGTGTCGGTTTCGGAAGCAAAAGTCATGAGAATTATGATAAATACGGGGATGAAGCAGGAGGCAAGAAGCCGCCCGGCAACATGGTACCCGGCGTGCAGCAGCGCAGGAATGAGGGGGTAGAAAAACAAAGACGTGCCGATGCGTAAAATGCCCGGGGTAAGACCTGTTAAAACAAGTAAAACGCTAATATACAACACAGTAAGGAGAAACATGACCAGTGCAAACTGGTTGGCAAGAATAATACTGCGGTGTAAATAATGAGGGGTTTTTAGGGTACCCAGGCGGAAATAATCATTCAGCAACTTTCTCATCGGCACGCAAAGATAGTTTAAATTATAGCCCTTTACTTAATTTGAAGAGTTCAAACAACCCGTATTATGGAAAAATTCGATTTGGTCGTTATCGGGGCTGGTCCTTCCGGCTATGCCGCGGCCATGCGTGCCCTTGATTTTAAAAAGAAAGTATTGCTCGTTGAACGCAACCGGGTGGGTGGGGCAGGTGTTACAAATGGCGCACTTTCTTCAAAAACATGGTGGGAGTTATCGCGCGAAGCTGCAAGCTTCCGCAAAAACCTTCGCAGGTACAACATCCACGTACCCGAAATTTCTTATAAAGAAATACAGGACGAGGTGCGCAAAGCTGTTGCCGAAAGAAGACAGTTGCTGGAAGAGCACATGGATCTAATCAAACAGTCGCCACTGGGACCATACCTTTTCTTTAAAAAGGGCAGTGCCCGCCTGGTTGGTGAGCATGAAGTGGAAATTTCCAATGGCACACAAAAAGAAGTGGTCTATGCCGACTACATCATCCTTGCAACAGGAAGCCGCCCGCGTTATTTGCCGGAACTGCCCATCGATGAAAAAATAGTAATGACCAGCGAGGGTATTGAGAATATGGATGATTTTCCGGAGAGCATGGTGATTGTAGGTGCGGGTGTTATCGGATGTGAATATGCTACCATATTTTCTGGTTTTGGTAAAACCAAAGTACATTTAATTGATAAGGGCGACCGGATACTGCCATTCGAAGATGAAGATGTGGTGCGTGTAATAGAGCGCAATATGGAAAACAACGGTGTGCTTATTCATCGCAACTCCCATTTGATACGTATGGAAATAAAAAACGGAAGGGTAGAGTATGAGCTGGAATACAACGATGGAGCCCGCGAGATATTTAATGTAGAAAAAGCACTGGTGGCCGTAGGCCGCACGCCCAACTATGAAGATTTGTGGGATGAGACCAAAGTAGATATTCATATCTCCAAGCGCGGAATAGAAGATACCGACACACAAACCAACATACCGCACATTTTTGCCGTAGGCGATATAACCGCAGATATTTCACTGGTGAATGTGGGTGAGCTGGAAGGCCGTTATGCGGTAGAAAAAATATTCGGAAACCCCAGGCGCAAACTGATTTATGAAAACATCAGTACCATCATGTTCCTCAATCCCGAAGTAGCAGGGGTGGGCTTAAACGAAGTGCAGGCACGCGAAAAAGGCCTGGATTACAAAGTTGCAACGGTTGATTACAGTTGTATTCCGAGGGCTATTGCCAAACGCAACACACAGGGATTTATCAAACTGTTGGTTACCAATGACCACGAAATGAAAATTCTGGGGATGAAAGTAGTGGGCAATCATGCGTCCAGTGCCATCCAGGCGGTAGCGGTGCTTATTTCCATGAACAAGGGAATTGAGGAGCTGGCCGAGTGCGTGCATCCGCACCCGTCTATTACCGAAGGCATTCAGGAGTGTGTACGCGTGCTGCTGGGTAAGTCAATGTTTAAGCCTTCGGCCCTCACCGGCAAGCTCACCTGCAAAACATGCATACAGGGAGTATATGCTGGCTAGCATCATTCGAATACAACTTAACATGAGTTTAGTAATACGCGGCAATCTCAGCCAGACTTTTGCGCTTCAGGTCGGGCACGTAGGTTTCAGGGGCAGGATAGCCAACGGGAATAAGTAAAAAAGGTCGTTCATTTTCGGGCCTGTTAAGAATTTTGGTAAGGAAGTGCATAGGGCTGGGTGTGTGCGTCAGCGCCACGAGCCCGGCATGGTAAATGGCAGCAAGTAAAAATCCGCAGGCTATGCCTACTGATTCATTCACATAATAATGGTTGCTCCTGGTGCCATCGGCTTGCAAGCCATAAAGCTTTTTAAATACCACAATGAGGTAAGGTGCTGTTTCCAGAAATGGCTTATGCCAGTCGGTTTGCAGGGGTTGGATATCCTTTAGCCACGATTCGCCCATGCGGCGTGTGTAGCTTTCGTATTCTTCTTTTTCAGCGGCTTCGCGTATTTTTCTTTTACAGGCCGGATCACTCACCACACAAAAGGTCCAGGGTTGTTTATGGGCGCCACTCGGAGCGGTTGAGGCGGTAAGGATTAAATTTTCAATCACCTCCTTTGGCACAGGTTTGTCAGAAAAATCGCGTACCGTTCTGCGCTGGTTCATCCAGCTGTAAAATTCTTTGCTGCGGGCCACAACCTCATTTTCGGGGTAGGTTTTCGGATTATAGCGAATAAAGGGATAACCGTTGATGATTTTGGTTTTTTCTGATTTCATATCAAAAGTTAGTAAATTCAACAGCGGACCGGGAAGATTTGTGCGATTATCGGCGGTGGCGATATTCCAGCACCTGCTCTACGTTTTCAAGGTTTTTGTTTTTTGCCGCCAGTAGAACCAGTACATGGAAAAGCAGGTCGGCCGCTTCGTTCAGAAACCGGTCTTCGTCATCTTCCTTCGAGGCAATCACCAGTTCCACGGCTTCTTCGCCTACTTTTTGAGCGATCCGGTTTATTCCTTGCTGAAACAGCGCAGATGTATAAGAACCGGGTTGGGGGTTTTTCTGCCGGTTCCGGATAACTTCTTCAAGCAGGTCCAGCATGCGTTTTTGATTGGTGCTGCCAAAACAGGTATCGGTGCCGGTGTGGCACACAGGTCCTGTTGGTTTGGCCATGATAAGCAGGGTGTCATTATCGCAGTCTGCCTGAATCTTTACTACCTCCAGGTAGTTGCCTGAGGTTTCACCTTTGGTCCAGAGGCGCTGTTTGGACCGGCTGTAAAAAGTTACGCGTTTCTCGGTAAGGGTTTTTTCATAGGCTTCGCGGTTCATATAGCCTACCATAAGTACACACCTTGTGTTGTAATCCTGCACAACGCAGGGTATGAGGGTGTCATCGCTAATAAATGGTGAACTCATAGTCGAACGGGTATATGGTGCTGGTGTAAGAATTTTTTCAGTTCAGGTATGGCAATTTGTCCGAAGTGAAAAACACTGGCGGCAAGTGCGGCATCGGCACGACCTAGTACAAAGGCATCCAGAAAATGACCGGGAACTCCTGCGCCACCCGAGGCAATGACGGGGATGCTGAGCAGGGTGTTCAGTTTTTGCAGTGCATCAATTGCAAAGCCCTTTTGTGTTCCGTCATGGTCCATGCTGGTAAACAGAATTTCACCGGCACCGCGTTCCTGGGCTTCGCGTGCCCAGGTAAAAAGTTTTTTTTCGGTGGGACGCTTGCCACCGTGTGTATGTACCACCCAGGTGTTGACGATCTTGCGGGCATCAATGGCCACCACCACACATTGCGAGCCAAATGCCGTGGCGAGCTCTTCAATCAACCCTGGCCTTTGCACAGCAGCCGTGTTAATGCTGATTTTATCGGCACCTGCTTCCAGTAAAGGCGTAACATCTGCTACCGAGTTTATTCCTCCACCTACGGTAAACGGGATGTTTATTTGTCGGGCTACCTCGCACACCCACTTTACCATGGTTTTGCGTTCTTCTTCTGATGCCGATATGTCGAGGAAAACAAGTTCATCGGCCCCCTGACAGGCATAGGCGGAAGCCAGTTCAACAGGATCACCGGCATCGCGCAGGTTTATGAAATTGATTCCTTTAACAGTGCGTCCTCCTTTTACATCCAGGCAAGGAATGATTCGTTTGGTAAGCATTACAATAAGTTCCGGTTTTTTAATTCTTCGGCTGTGATTTTTTTCTCATACAGCGCCTTGCCGATGATTACACCTTCGAGCTTCAGGTAATTGAGTTCTTCCACATCATCGGCCGAGCTTATTCCTCCGCTGGCTATAATACCCAGTTCAGGAAACTTTGATTTAAGTTTTTTATACAGGGCGATATTGGGGCCTTTAAGCGTGCCATCTGCATTGATATCGGTGCAGGTTACATGGCGCAACCGCTTGAATTTGCTGATTAAATCGAATACCGATATGCCGGCATCTTCCTGCCATCCGGATATCTGTACTTTTTCATGCTGTACATCGGCACTTAATATAAAATTATCCGATCCGAATTTTTTCAGCCACTCTTCAAATTTCTCCGGCTGCAAAACAGCCATGCTGCCCACATTGATGTATTCTACGCCCAGCCCCATCAGCCGGTCTATCTCTTCATCGGTTTTTATGCCACCGCCAAAATCCACTTTCAGAGCTGTAGTTTCTGCTATTTTTTCAATTACTTTCCAGTTCATAACCTGGCCGTGCCAGGCACCGTCCAGGTCAACCAGGTGCAGGTATTCAAAGCCATCGTCCTCAAACTGCCGGGCCATTTTAACCGGGTCCTCGTTATACACGGTAACCTTACCGAAGTTGCCCTGCACCAACCGTACACACTTGCCTTTTATCAAATCAATAGCCGGTATGATTTTCATTTTCATAAGCGTACTCAGCATGTTTCAAGAAAGTAACGCAACAAGGCTTCTCCTCCAACGGAAGATTTTTCGGGATGAAACTGAACCGCCAGGAAATTATTTTTTTTCATCATGGCACTGAAAGGAACCGTGTAATTACATTTGGCTATGGTAAAGGAATTGACCGGCACGTAGTAGCTGTGTACAAAATAAAAATAAGGTTGCTGAATAAGGGCGCTCAAACCGTTGGCTGTAAACTCTATTTCATTCCAGCCCATGTGCGGAACTTTATGTTGACCGTCGGGGTAAAACTTTTTTACTGTTTCATCAAATATTCCCAGGCATTGGGTGTTTCCTTCTTCCGAAAACCGGCACATGAGCTGCATACCCAGGCAGATGCCAAGCACGGGCTGTTGCAAGGACTTTATTACTTCGTCTAATTTCCTTTCCCTCAGGTATTGCATGGTGGTATGGGCCTGACCTACACCCGGAAAAATTACTTTGTCGGCAGCAAGCAGCTCTTCCGCGTCATCTGTCACAACAAATTCTGCGCCAAGCCGCTCAAGGGCATAGGCCACTGAACGGATGTTTCCGGCATTGTACTGCAGCACAGCAATTTTCATAGGTCAATCGGGTTGGTGTTGCACATTGTAAGTACATTAAACATAGCTGCCATGATTTTAAATAATTCCTTTAGTGCTTGGCAATTCGCGTCCTTCGCGCTTTACCGCCATGCGCAATGCACGGGCAAAGGCTTTAAATATCGATTCGATTTTATGGTGTTCATTTTCTCCGTTTGCCTGAATGTGCAGTGTGCACTTTGCGGTATCGGTAAATGATTTAAAAAAGTGGCTGAACATTTCGGTGGGCATATCACCAATTTTTTCGCGCGCAAAAGATGCCTCCCATTTCAGCCAGGGCCGTCCGCCGAGATCTAGTGCCACGGTAGCCAGGCAGTCGTCCATCGGCAGTGTAAAGCCATACCGGCCGATGCCGCGCTTGTCGCCCAGGGCTTTTTGAAAGGCTTCGCCCAGCGCCAGGGCCGTATCTTCGATAGTGTGGTGTTCATCTACGTGCAGGTCGCCTGTGGCGTGAATTTTTATGTCAAACAGGCCGTGCCGTGCAAGCTGGTCGAGCATGTGGTCGAAAAAACCGAGGCCGGTGTGAATCTGCGATTGTCCGCAGCCATCCAGGTTAATGTGAACAAAGATGTTGGTTTCGAGTGTCTGGCGGTGCACTTCAGCTACACGGGCAGGGTTTTTCAGCAACTCGTAAATGGCTTTCCAGCTGGTAGTGATGAGCGCACATACACCGGTGAGATTTTGATTTGCAAGTTCTCCTGCCAGGGTTCCGTCGTTGATAAGTATGGCACGGCAACCGAGGTTGCGGGCCAGTTCTACATCGGTAATGCGGTCGCCTATCACCCACGATCTTTTCAGATCATAATCCGGACCGAAATATTGCTTCAGCATACCGATGCCGGGTTTTCGCGTAGGCAGGTTTTCGTGCGCAAACGAACGGTCAATGTGAACAGCCGAAAAACGTATGCCTTCACCTTCCAGGATTTTCAGTAGTTTGTTGTGGGCCGGCCAGAAATTTTTTTCCGGAAAGCGTTCGGTCCCTAATCCATCCTGGTTGGTTACCATTACCAGCTCATAATTGGCTTCATCGGCAAGCTGACTGAGCCAGCGTATCATGCCCGGATAAAATTCAAGCTTCTCCAGGCTGTCGATCTGTTCATCTGGCGGCTCGGTAATCAGTGTACCATCGCGATCAATAAACAGCACTCTTTTCATGTGTAATTAAATTTTTGAAGGGCATCAATCAGCCTTTTGTTTTCTTGGGGTGTGCCTATGGTTATGCGCAGGCAATTATTGCCATGACGAACCGATGAACGGTCACGGACAATAATGCCCTTTTGCAGCAGATAATCATACACGGGGCGCGAATGTACGAAGCGTACCAGTAAAAAATTGGCATCGGAAGGAAATACTTTCTCTACAATTTTCAGCATCCGCAACTTTGCAAACAGCTTTTCACGCTCCGCTTTAATTTCATTAATCTGATTCTGAATAATCTCCGCATTTTTCAGGTGTTGTAGCGCATGTTGCTGGGCAGCCTGACTGATGTTGTAGGGTGGCTTGATTTTATTAAGCCAGCCGATAATGGCTGAATCTGCGAAGGCCACTCCCAGACGAAGACCGGCAAGTCCGTAGGCTTTCGACAGGGTTTGCATAACAACCAGGTTAGGCCATTTACCCAGTTCCGGAAGGAACCCCTCATCATCGGCAAAATCAATGTAGGCCTCATCAATTACAATCAGCCCCTTAAATGCCCGGATTATTTTCCGTATCTCTTCCTTGTTCAGCAGGTTACCCGAAGGGTTATTGGGTGTGCACAGAAAGATGATTTTTACCGTATTGTCAAGGGTGCTGATCAGCTTTTCGGCAACCAGCTCAAACGATTCGGTTAATGGAAATTTAATGGTGCTGACGCCGTTTATTTGTGCACTTACTTCGTACATGCCATAGGTAGGGTCAATGGTTAGTATGGTGTCTTTCCGGGGTTCGCAGCACAATCGTATCAGCAAATCAATTACCTCGTCACTGCCGTTGCCAATAAAGATGTTTTCCGTTTTCACCTTTTTTAGGAGGCCGATTTTTTCTTTAAGCCTCAGCTGATGCGGATCGGGGTAGCGGTTGAATGCTGAAGGGTAGGGGTTTTCGTTGGCATCGAGAAAAACTTCGGCCATGCCTTGAAAGTCATCACGGGCCGTGCTATATGGCTTTAGTTGCTGCAGATGGGGCCGTATGAATTGTATAATATTAAATGTTGATGTGTCCATGCTATCCATTTTGCTGAGCTAATCTGATGGAGACAGCGCGTGCGTGTCCTTCCAGTTGTTCGGTGCGGGCCATTTCAACAATTACAGGCCCCAGTTTTTCCAGTCCGCCGCGTGTAATGTGCTGAAAAGTGATGTGTTTCATAAAACTTTCGGCCGATACTCCGCCATAGACTTTTGCAAAGCCATTGGTTGGCAGGGTATGATTGGTGCCCGAGGCATAGTCGCCTGCAGCTTCCGGGGTGTAATTACCCAGAAAAACCGATCCGGCATTCCGGATCAGTTCTGCATCCTGCAGGGTGTTTGCGGTGTTGATAATAAGGTGTTCGGGGGCATAGGTGTTGATAAAGTCAGCGGCAACATTTGCATCGGAAAAAATGATTGCACGGCTGTTGTTTAAAGATAGTTTCGCCAAATCCTTCCTGGGTAAAGTTTCGAGTTGCGTACCCACTTCGGCCGTTACTTTTTCAGCTAAGTTCAGCGTGTTGCACACCAGCATCACCTGGCTGTCGGTGCCATGTTCGGCCTGTGACAGCAGGTCGGCAGCTACGAATGCCGGATTAGCGGTTTCATCGGCCCATACCAGCACTTCGCTGGGGCCTGCGGGTAGGTCTATAGCTACCCCTTCGCGTGCCACCATCTCCTTGGCTTTTGTTACGTACTGGTTGCCCGGCCCGAAAATCTTATCAACAGGTGGAATGGTTTCCGTTCCGTAGGCCATGGCTGCAATGGCCTGTGCACCACCTACTTTAAAAATCCGGTGAGCTCCTGCTTGCCGGGCCGCATAAAGGATAGCCGGGTGAATTGTGCCGTGTTTATCGGGTGGTGTACAGATTACTATCTCTTTGCATCCTGCAATACGAGCAGGCAGTACCAACATAAGCACAGTTGAAAACAAGGGTGCTGTTCCGCCAGGTATGTAGATGCCCACACGATCCAGCGGCACAGTTTTGCGCCAGCACGTAACACCTGGCTGAGTTTCAACCTTTATATCGTCTGGCAGCTGGGCACGGTGAAACTTTTCAATATTAACTGCGGCAGTTTTCAGTGCCTTAGCCAATGCCGGTGAAATATTGCTGGCGGCCGAAGCGATTTCGTGTGGCGTAACTTCAATATGCTGCAGGTTGGCACCCTCATATTGACGGTTTAGGTCGCGCAACGCGGCATCGCCACCTTGTTTAACGCGAAGGAGAATGTTTCTTACGGTGCCTTCCAGAAACTCAAGTTCAAGTTGCGGGCGGTTGCAGAGTTCTTTCCAGATTGAACGGTCAGGTTCTATGAATGTCCTCATCATGTTTGTTTTTATACAATCATTTTTTCAATGGGTATTACCAGTATTCCTTGTGCGCCCAGCTTTTTAAGCTGATGGATTTTACTCCAGAAATCGTCCTCATCAACCACCGAATGCAGGGAACTCCAACCTGGTGTGGCCAGCGGAAGCACGGTAGGACTTTTCACACCGGGCAGTACGCGGGTTATTGCGTCAATAGCTTCATTCGGACAGTTCAGCAGGATGTATTTGTTGCGTTGGGCTTTTTGCACGGCTTCAAAACGAAACACCAGCTGATTCAGCAGATCTTTTTTTTCCTGTGATAAATTTTTATGAGCGATGAGTATAGCTTCCGATTGCAGAATGGTTTCAGCCTCCTTCAGCCCGTTGCTCAGCAAGGTGCTGCCAGAACTTACCAAATCGCAAATGGCATCGGCCAGCCCGATACCCGGGGCAATTTCTACCGAGCCGCTGATTTCGTGAATACCGGCATGGATATTTTTTGACTGTAAAAATTTTTTAACCAGATTGGGGTAGGAGGTGGCGATGTTTTTTCCGTTGAGCCATTGTACTCCTGTGTAGGTCTCGTTTTTCGGAACGGCTACCGATAACCGACATCGGGCAAAGCCCAGTCGCTTGATTACATCGCCTTCCTTTTGTTTTTCCAGAAAGATATTTTCGCCTACAATGCCTGCATCGGCAACGCCATCTTCAACGTATTGCGGGATGTCGTCATCGCGCAGAAACAACAATTCGATAGGGAAATTGTTGGCACCTGCTTTCAGCTGATCTTTTCCGTTGCTGAATTGCAGGCCGCTCTCTTTCAGCAGATTAAGTGAGCCTTCCTGCAGTCTTCCTGATTTTTGTACAGCCAGTCGTATCATATGTTCGTGTTAAGTAAAAACAAAAAAGGCCTGCCGGTGTGCGGCAAGCCTTCTATCAAGTTATTGTGAATTCTTAATTAACAAGGCACAAACCAGCCACACACCGGGTATTTAACCGGATGATGGTGGTGATGGTTTGGTGCCGTATTCAGTTTCATGCGTGCAAATAAAGTAAAGGACGATTTACCGGGCAATGGTTTTGCTGATTTTTCTGATAAAAAAGTGCAGTACGGTTCCTAAAAACAAAGGGAAAATGGTGATTAATGCGAATATAAAGGTTACAAAATACCGCTCGGTGAAGTTGTCAATAATTACTTCATCCGGTTTATCAGGGTTAACCAGAAGCGTTACCTCCTCGCCCGGTTGATAAACAGGTGGTTGGCTGAAAACCTGGCTTCGGTACGTTTTGCTTTCGCCATTGAAGGTATATTCTACTACGGGTGCCATGGCGGCCGAGCCGGAAGATTGGGGCACGAGTTCAATTACTCTTCCTTTAACGCGTATTGCCTTGCCGGCAAAATGATTATTAAGGTGCCATGAAAAAAAAGTAACCAGGATAAGAACGATGCTGATTACCACTGCAATGGTCTTTACAAGTTTAAGGATTTTAAGAAAGCAACCCACCGACTGGTTAGAATAGGTGTTCGGCTGCTCTGATGTCAGGCCGATTTCCTTTTCAAGCACCTGAACCAGCAGTTCTGCCTGCTCGGGAGAAACTTCAAACTGACGCTGCACATAAATTTTAGCCTCATCACGCTTACCACCCCTGAGCAACGCTACGATGGCTGCCTTTTTTTCCGGGTTTATGTTCATACCATAAACTTCACTTAAATTACGGGTTGTTGACCAAGATATGAAAAATAAACTTTTTCTGTTGTTGGCAGCATGGTTGTTTGCCTGCGAATCGGTAGAAGTCCGCAAGCAGCGGTTCCTGCAAAAGGGCAATGAAGCGATGGAGCAAAAAAACTATGGCGAGGCTATTCGCCAGTTTGAAGCAGCGGTTAAGCTGGACAGTTGTTATACCGATGCACTGAACAATTGGGGCACGGCCCTGCACCGCCAAAAATACTATGCCGAGGCAGCAGAGAAATATTCATTGGCATTGACCTGTAACCCTGGTTTTCTGCTTGCTTTGCTCAACCGTGCCAACACCTATTTTGAATTACAACGTTATGATTTATCGTTGAGAGATGCTGAATCAGCTATACGGCTGCGCGATACATTGCCAGCCTATTTTGTAAAAGGACTTGCCCTGGCCAAGGCTGGCAGGTATGCCGAGGCTGCGCAGGCTTACAGAAAAGTTCTTCTGCTCGATACCGCGCATACTGAGGGCAGGATTAACCTTGCGGTTGCGCTTTACTATCAGGGTAAATACGACAGTGCACGCATGATTGTCGAGGATGTGGTGAGATGGAGTGCGCAGAAAGCCGATGCGTGGAATACCCTTTCGATGATTGCTGCTGCAGAAGGGAAATATGAAGAAGCGATGCAGTATATTCAAAGGGCTATAGATATCGATCCTTCCAATTCCTGGTATGTCAACAACCGGGGTTATATTCACCTGCTGAGGGGTGAAACAGACAAGGCGCTTGCAGATATCAACCAAAGCATTGCGGCCGATCCGGTGAATGCGTGGGCATACAGAAATAAAGGGATTTACTACCTGCTTACAGGCGACAATAGTTCGGCTGTGCGATTACTGGAACAAGCACTTCGCATGGATAATACGGTTCAGGATATCTATGCCTGGTTGGCAGAGGTGTATTGCAAGGATGGAAAAAGCGAAAAGGCCTGCGTTTATACAAAGCTTTCGGCAGAGAAAGGTGAAATACGAAAAGTAGACTGCTCCTGTAAATAAAAAAGGGAACCCGAAGGCTCCCTTTTTTATTTTTTCCGGTAAAATCAATTTCTTTCATCCCAGTTGGTTTCCGATGCCCTTCTGGCTACCTGGGTGATGAGCCCGTTATTTCCAGGGGCACGGTCACGCAGGTCAACGTAAGCGGGGTTCAGCCGGTTTGTTCTGCGCAGGTCAATCCAGCGGTGACCCGCTTCTGCCCACAGAGAGTATCTTCGCTGGAACAATATTTCATCTATTGTTTCGTCAACAGTGGGTGTAGCATCTGTGTAATCGGGCAGTCCCCATGTATTTCTAACCACGTTTATAGCATCAAAGGCAGCCGTAAAGTCGGGCGTGGGTTTTCTTGCTTCGGCCTCGGCTTTAATAAGAATCAATTCTTCATTGCGAATAAACGGAATGGGATCGGTGTTTGAGTTCCAGCGGTTATCCTGGTACTCACCTGGAAAAGATATAGGTCCGTAGGTTACTATGTTGGTGCGCTGATAAAACTTATAGCTGCGTTCATCTCCGGGTAGTAAATCTTCAATCATAGCCGGATGTACTATAAGAATGGTATTGGTAGGGGTGTTGCGTGTGTAATACAGCGGATTTTCAACGTCCGGACTGTTGCCATACACATGAACGGGGCCAATGAACATTTTTGATCGGGTGGTGGGTGTTACATTCAGATCCATGAATGACTCATTTAAAGCTGCAAGCGCTCCTGTAAAATCTTCATCGTACAATGCAACGCGCGCAGCTATGGCCCGGTTTACTTTCAGAAAGTCCGCAGGATTGGAGAATCCCATGGTGAGGGTGAAGTCAAAACTGGAGCCGGCATTCTGCAGATGAGTTTTGGCTTCATCCAGCAATGAACGGATATAATCAAGGGCCGTGTTGTAATCAACGATAGGGCCTGGATTCAGCGGATCTTCAACGTCAATTCTAATTCCGTTTTGATACTGCTGCATCAACGGCCAAATCAGCTGGTAGGCTTTAATGGTTTTGGCAAAGCCAAGATATCCGTTTGCTTCCTGCGTATTTACGGCCGTTGTGTTGTTAACTGCCTGTATCAGTACATTTGCCTGCTTCACAGCAAGATAAGGTACCAGATAAGTTCCATTGGAAGCAAAGAAATCAGGATAGGTAACAGAACCATACCAGTCGGTTCCGAATCGCGGGTCGGATGCAAAGAAAGGAGCCACTTCGCGAGCGAAGCTTCCGAACATCTCAGTTGCATTTTCAAAGTAACCACGATGCCGTGCTTCCAGTCCGGTTACCATTACACGAAGCTGGGCTTTTGATGCATTTTGAAGCACACCTGCCAGGGTGGGATTATCCGGATCGATCACTTCATCAATACGGCAAGAAGTGCTGGTTATCAGCATAAGGCCTGTTAGCAGAATAAACAATTTCGTTTTCATGACTTCGGGATTTAATATTAGAAGTTAACTGTCAGATGGAAGAAATATCTCCTTGAGCTTGGATAAGGGGTAACCTCAACGTTGGAGTTAATAGGTTGAGCACCAAAATTGGATACTTCAGGGTCATAGCTGCCGTAACTGGTCCATGCCAGAATGTTATTGGCAGACAACCCCAACCGAATGCCCTGAATAGCGCCATTGAATGCACCCGATGTAATGGACTTGGGAACATTGTAGTACAAACCTATTTCTCTTACTTTAAGATAGGAGGCGTCTTCTACATAAACAGCCGGAACGCGTCCCGAGCCTGTTCCTTCCCAATCAATCAGACGCTGGTGACCAAACACAAGTCCGTTACCATCCGGGTCATTCATGTACCCAGGTGTTGAACCTCCATCATCCCACAGCAGTGCTGAGAGATTGATATTATCCCCTCCTTTCTTATAATGCAAAAGGAATGAAAGCTCAAAGTTTTTGAAGGTGAGAGAGTTGTACCACGACATGTCAAAATCGGCCTGGCGATCGCCAATTACCCGAACGCCGGCTACCGGCACGGGGTTGTCAGGATCAACCGGTGTTCCCACGATGGTTGTCGGAGAATATCCCTGCGCTATCATATAAGTTCCAAGTGCAGTACCAAAACCACCTATGGTATAGGGCGGAATGTCGAGTCGGGTAATTTTTGCCCGGTTTCTCCACCATGACAACCGGCTGTACCAATTAAAGGTGGCTGTTGTAACTGGAGTTGCTCCTAAAGCGAGTTCAATCCCGTTGTTGCGCAAATCGGCACCATTGGTTGCGATGGCGGTAATACCCGTTGATTCAGCCGGGCGAAGGTCAATAATCAGGTCCTGCACATTTTTAATGTAATAGGTTGCTTCCAGATTAATTCGGTTATTGAGAAAGCCCGCATCCAAGCCAAACTCCAGTTCATTGGCCACTTCAGGACGCAAGTTTGGATCGACATCGCGCGTACCCACCTGAAAACCAATTTCACCGCCAATCAGCTGGGAGTTAAACACGACAAAAGTTCGGTTATACATCGGCAATCCACCAGACTGTCCGAAAGCAGTTCTCAGTTTCAGCTGGCTAATCTGGTCAATGTTCCAGAATCCAAAATTGGAGATGTTGGCAGCAAGCGAAGCTTTGTAAAATGGATAGAATTTTTTCTGGTCAAGATTCAGTGTTGATTTATCGAATCGGACACCTAAAGTACCGATGAGTTTATCCTCCCAATTCACTTCCTGTTGTGCATAAAGCCCAACATCGCTTGTGCGCTGATTAATCTGTGACATGTTTGATACTACCTGTGCATAAGCCAGGTTGCTTTGCCCGCCACTAAGTCCCTGTCCGCGTATGAGTTGATACTTTGAATTTTGATCCAAACGAACCGCTCCGGCCTGTGTTGTCAGGTTTACTGAGCCTTGTGTAGTTGAAAATACCAGAAAACCTTGAATGTTGGAATTAAGATCGTTCTGGTTACCATAAATTACATCTCCCGGATTCGGAAGAGCGCGTTGGTGTTGCAGAATTTCGGGCATGTACACTTTGGTATTTGCGGCCATAAAGTCAATACCGCCATTTACAATAGCCCGCAGATCAAAATTAGGCTTCTGAATGAGTGTTGCTTCAAGGTTACCCGAGGTGATGAAACGGTTAACAGTTTGGTCATTTACTGCCAGATCGCGTATAGCAAACGGGTTGTCGTTGAAATCGGGATTATCAGGATAGTTACCGTTGGCATCTGGTTTTAGATTTCGGTAGGATCGTGTATATGCTATTGCATAACCTAAACTTCCTCCGGTATTGTTTTGGTTTCCTGTAAAACCACGTTGGTTATCTGTTTTGATGTAATTAGAAGTTACACCAAGTTTTATTTTATCTGAAATTTTATGATCAATGTTTGCGCGTATGGAATAGCGCTTAAATCCGGTTCGCTTAATGATGCCGTCTTCATCCTGTAACCCTCCGGAAACGAAGAAGGATGTATTGTCGTTTCCTCCGCTCACGCTTATCTGTGTGTTGGTAAGAAAACCAGTCTCTCCGTACATTTCTTTTTCAAGGTCCAGGTTCCGCCCCTCTGCAATTGCCTGATTAAGTGCTGCGATTTCACCCGGTATGGCGGCAATTGCGGCAGGTGTTCTCAGATAGTTGGTGTGGTAATAAGTAATCTTTTCTTCGGTCCACACATCATAAAAGTTAAGGTTTTGTCCTTTTGCAAATCCTAGATCCTGACTAAAGGTTACATTTGTTTTGCCCTGCTTTCCACGCTTGGTGGTAATGATTACTACTCCTGCATTTGCACGGGTACCGTAAATGGCGGCAGCAGATGGGCCCTTTAGTACCTCAACCCGTTCTATATCATCAGGGTTCAGATCGGCAAGCCGATTTGCTGCATCATCCTGATTAACAGCGCTCGAACCTGCACCCGCCTGATTGGCTTCTGAACGACCATTGCGGATAGCGGTGTTGTTCATGTACACTCCATCAATAATATACAGTGGCTGCGAAGAGCCTGCACCCAATGTGGTAATGCCCCGGAAATTGACATTTACCCCGCCACCCGGGGCGCCACCGTTTGCATTCATATTAACGCCTGTAAGTTTTCCGTAAAGGGCATAATCCAATGTTTGCGGATTGGTTATGCCCATCAGTTACTTGCCGTCAACGCTTCCTACTGCATTGGCCAGGTTGGAACGCTTAATGGTGGTGGCCAGACCCGATATAACAACTTCATCCAGGCTGGTGATGCTTTCCTCAAGCGAAATTGTTACATTGGTTTGGGATGAAGTAACCGTGACCTCTTTGGGAAGATAGCCTATAAAGGATGCTACTAAAGTAGCCGGACTGGCATTGACCTGTATCGAAAAATTACCATTTGCATCAGTAATGCTTCCCCTCGAGGTGCCTTTTACAATTACGTTTACACCGGCAAGACCATCACCGGTTTTTGCATCCCTGACTACTCCTGTTACTGTGTAAGTCTGGGCATGTAGTACGCCTGCCAACCCCAGGTTAAGCAGTACGTACCATAGGTGCGAGTAAAACTTTTTCATAAAGTTGTGGTTTAGGATTTCTAAACCGATAATTTACACTAATTCAGTTAACTAAAGAAATTTTATAGAATGAATGTATCAGCAGCCGATTTATTGCTGGCAGCCGAGGAGAGCATGAAGGGCGGTTTGCCCGGGGCTCGCGCTCATGAGCCGTTGAGGGCAAAACCGCTGGGGCCGGTAATTCCCAAATTTGAACACAGTACCCCTCCGCGGTCCGGAAGTGTGTTGCTGCTGCTATGCCCCGGTTCCGATATTATTCGCTTTCCTCTGATAAAAAGACCCGAATATCAGGGTATGCACAGTGGTCAGATAAGCTTACCCGGCGGCAAGGCCGAACCGGGCGAAAACCCGGTTGACACGGCCCTTAGAGAGGCACATGAAGAAATTGGCATAGACCCGGCATCCGTCCGGGTGCTCGGAACGCTGAGTCAGTTTTACGTAGTACCCAGTAATATTATTGTAACACCCGTTGTGGGGCTGGCAGCTTCACAACCGGATTTTTGTCCTGACGCTTCCGAAGTTGTGCGCATTCTACACGGCAACCTTGCCGAGCTGCTGCCGGATGAAGCCATTAAAAAAAAGGAAATAGAAGTGGCCGGACGATACCGGATGCTGGCACCCCATTTTGAAATTGAAGGTGAAATTGTATGGGGTGCTACTGCTATGATGTTGAATGAATTTCGGGCGATGCTGCGCGAAACATTAGGGCTAAAGTAAGATTACGGCTTGCCCGACATGCGTTCTGCATAGGCTTCCAGCTTTCCGATTTCCTGGTCTATCATCCACAACCCCACACCCTCTTCGCCAATCAGGTCGAACAGTTCAACCGCCCTTCGGGCCAGCGTCTCTTCTTCACGTTGTTCCACAACGTACCACTGCAGAAAATTGAAAGTAGCGTAGTCTTTAACCGCAAGGCAGTGATCTACAATGTTGTTGATGGATTTGGTTACCTCAATTTCGTGGTCGAGTACCGTTTCGAATACTTCGCGCAGGCTTTTGAAGGTGTGCTTAATGCCGGTTATTTCTGGCTGTAAACCGTGGCCGCCAGCCGTGTTCACATAGTGGATGAGTTTAAGCATGTGCATGCGCTCCTCATCCGAATGCTTGAATAAAAAAGCAGCCGAAGTATCGTAGCCCTTGGTTTCGCACCAGGATGCCATGGAAAGGTAAGCCGCAGCCGACTTACCTTCCATAACAATCTGTTTGTTAAGCAGTTCCTCTGTTTCCTTGCTGATAGAGCGGGCAGGGGTGATGTTTTGCTTTTTCATTTCCTGTGGTTCATCTTTTAGAAACCTTCCTCGTTGCTTTCTTCTTGGCAGAAACTTTTTTCGGTGCCGCCTTAGCTGCTTTTTTTACAGCCTTCTTTTTAGCAGCGGTTTTTACTGCTTTCTTTTTGGCGGTGGGTTTACGGGTTGCTGCCTTGGCGGTTTTCTTAACTGTTTTCTTCGCTGTCTTTTTCCCGGCCGAAGCTCCTTTTTTACGCAACAGCTTGGCCATCAGGTTCAATGCCGAGCCGGCTTTAAACCATTCAATCTGGTTGGCATTGTAGCTGTGGTTGGCCTTGATGGTGTCTTTGGTTCCATCCTTGTGGTGAAGCACCAGTGTCAGCGGTTTGCCAGGGGCAAATTCAGTGAGATCAATAAGATCAATTACGTCATCTTCCTGAATTTTGTCGTAATCGGCTTCATTGGCAAATGTAAGCGCCAGCATGCCTTGTTTTTTCAGGTTGGTTTCATGGATTCGGGCAAATGATTTTACCAGAATGACCTTAATACCCAGATGCCTGGGCTGCATGGCAGCGTGTTCGCGCGATGAACCTTCGCCATAGTTGTGATCGCCTACTACAATGGTGGGTATTCCGGCTGCCTTGTAGGCGCGCTGGGTAGCAGGAACAGGGCCGTACTCGCCGGTGAGCTGGTTTTTAACTAAGTCGGTTTTGTCATTGAAGTAATTCACCGCTCCGGTGAGGGTATTATTGGAAATGTTGTCCAGATGCCCCCTGAAACGCAGCCACGGCCCGGCCATGGAGATGTGGTCGGTGGTACATTTACCCTTCACTTTGATGAGCAGGCGCATGCCGGTGATGTTCTTCCCGTCCCAGGGTTCAAAGGGCTTAAGGGCTTGCAGGCGGTTGGAGTTCGGATCGATTTTTACCTGAACTTTGCTGCCGTCTTTGGCCGGGGGTATGTAACCCGGATCTTTTACTTCGAATCCTTTGGGTGGAAACTCAACCCCTTTGGGCTCGTCCAGCTTTACCGGCTGACCGTCTTCATTAATTAATGTGTCTTTCAGTGGATTGAAGGTGAGATCTCCTGCGATGGCGTAAGCCGTAACAATTTCGGGCGAAGCCACAAATGCATGGGTATTGGGGTTGCCATCGTTGCGCTTGGCAAAATTGCGGTTAAACGAAGTGATGATGGAATTTTTGCGGTTGGGATCGTTGGTGTGCCGTGCCCACTGGCCAATGCACGGGCCGCAGGCATTGGCCAGCACCACGCCTCCCATTTTTTCAAATATACTCAGGTAGCCATCGCGCTCTACCGTGTAGCGCACTTGTTCCGAACCCGGTGTGATGGTAAACTCAGCTTTGGCCTTTAGTTTTTTATCCACAGCCTGTTTGGCAATTGATGCTGCCCGTGTAATATCTTCATAGGAAGAGTTGGTACACGATCCGATAAGGCCAACTTCAAGCTTCTGGGGCCAGCCGTTCTTGCGCACTTCGTCCGGAAACTGCGAAACAGGAATGGCCCGATCGGGTGTAAAAGGGCCGTTGATATGCGGCTCAAGCGTAGAAAGGTTTATTTCAATAATCTGGTCGAAATATTTTTCCGGGTTGGCATACACTTCCGGGTCGGCTGTAAGGTGCTCCTTGATTTTATCGGCAAGGTCGGCCACTACTTTACGGCCGGTGCCGCGCAGGTACTGGGCCATTTTCTCATCGTAGCCGAAAGTGGAGGTAGTGGCACCGATTTCAGCACCCATGTTGCAGATGGTTCCTTTGCCGGTTGCCGAAAGGGTAAGTGCTCCCGGGCCGAAGTACTCGAGTATGGCTCCTGTACCTCCCTTTACGGTAAGGATGCCGGCTACTTTCAAAATTACGTCTTTGGGCGATGTCCAGCCGTTGAGTTTACCGGTAAGTTTTACACCAATCAGCTTTGGCCACTTCAGTTCCCATGGCATGCCTGCCATTACGTCCACGGCATCAGCACCTCCTACGCCTATGGCAATCATCCCCAGGCCCCCTGCATTCACCGTATGCGAGTCGGTACCTATCATCATGCCGCCCGGAAAGGCATAGTTTTCCAGAACCACCTGATGTATAATGCCGGCACCGGGCTTCCAGAAACCGATGCCGAATTTTTTGGATACGGATTCAAGAAAGTTGAACACTTCTCCGCTTGCTGTAAGCGATTCTTTGAGATCCTGTGCAGCCCCGTTTTTGGCAAGAATAAGGTGGTCGCAATGCACCGTTGAGGGAACCCGTACTTTAGGTATTCCTGCCGACATGAACTGCAGCAGTGCCATCTGGGCGGTGGCATCCTGCATGGCTACGCGGTCGGGGGAGAAGTTGACATATGATTTTCCTCTTTCAAAATCTTCCAGTTTTTGGTCTTCGTGAAGGTGTGCAAACAACACCTTTTCGGTAAGAGTTAGCGGACGCTTGATTACTTTACGTGTTTTGGCAATGCGGGATGGAAGTTCCTTATAGACCTTCCGAATCATGTCGAGATCAAACACCATAGTTGAATTAAATTTAGAGTTCCAAATTACGAAAAATTTGAGCGATTGGGGAAATCAGCATCCCCACAATTAATAAGGATCTGTACCACCCCAGATCAAAAGTCAGGATGGCACGGAAAGAAAGCTGTTAGATTTGATAAAATGTCCTTTATATAAAGCCAGGCCGGAATCCAAGGATCACTTGCTGTTGATATAATTCAGGAACTCCCTGCGGATATTCTCATCATTAAACTTTCCTGAAAAATAAGCCGTGCCGGTGCGGCTGTTGGTGTCGCCCACACCCCTTGAAGCTACACACAGGTGGGTGGCATCAATAACCACGCCCACATCGGGTGTGTGCAGTACGCGCATCATTTCACGGGCAATCTGAACGGTGAGGCGTTCCTGTACCTGCGGGCGTTTGGCGAAGTACTGAACAATGCGATTGATTTTGGACAGGCCAATGACCTTGCCGGTAGAGAAATAGGCAACGTGTGCCTTGCCGAATATGGGTACAAAATGATGCTCGCAGTGCGAATAGAAGGTGATATCTTTCTCTACCAGCATTTGATCGTATTTATACTTGTTTTCAAACAGGCGTGCATGCGGGCGATTCTTTGGATTAAGTCCGCTGAAAGCCTCTTTCACATACATTTTGGCTACGCGCCTCGGTGTTCCGCTCAGGCTGTCATCGGTAAGGTCAAGCCCCAGCACTTGCATAATTTCACGGAAATGATATTCGATGCGTTCGATTTTTTCTTCGTCCGACATTTCAAAGGCATCCGGGCGCAGCGGTGTGTTATACGAGGCAGGGGCGAGGTGTTCATCGGCAGCTTCATCGAGGCTGTGGCCCGCTTCCGGATTAATAGGCCGGATATTCAACGAAATTTCTTTCGGTCTCATACAGGGTGATTTTCAGTTCAAGTTCAGCATTGATGTGGGGGCGAAGAATATCCCATATTACCCGGGCTATATTCTCGGCCGTTGGGTTAAGGTTACTGAAATAGGGCGTGTCGAGGTTTAGGTTTTTATGGTCGAATTTGTCAATTACCTCCCGCCTTATCAGGTCGCTCAATACTTTGGTGTCCATTACATAGCCGGTCTGAGGGTCAGGTTCGCCAGCTACACTTACTATAAGTTCGTAATTATGACCGTGAAAATTGGCATTGGCACATTTACCGAACACCTCCAGGTTTTTGTCCTGCGGCCATGACGGATTGTACAGCCGGTGTGCTGCATTGAAATGTTCTTTCCGGGATACCTTTACCTTCATTAAAATTCCTTCAAATAAACAGCAAAGAACATAAAAGGTTCAAAAGTAAGGCTCAACTTACAAAGATTTTATATTTTACCGCCCATGACGTTTGAAGCCATACGCGAACAAATTTACCAATACCAGGCAAATGGTAAACGCCTGTTTACCAGTTCTTCCTTTCAGTCGCACAGCCTGGTGCTGTTGCACATCCTGAGCCGCATTGACCGCAGCATCCCTGTTTATTTCATCAACACCGGCTACCACTTTCCTGAAACCATACAATTTCGCGATTATGTTACTGAATTATTCGGACTGAATACCATAGACCTGAAACCGGAAGTGCCCAAGTTCATGCAACGCGATGCGGCAGGAAATCTGTTGTTTACTTCCGATCCTGATCACTGCTGCTACCTGAACAAAACCCGACCCATGGATGCCGTGCTGCGCGAGTATGACGTATGGATTAATGGTGTGCGTGCCGACCAGAGTGCGGTGCGCGCTGCCATGCAAACGGAACAACCAGCTCCCTATGGAACCATAAGGTTTCATCCCATGCTCGACTGGTCTTCAAAAATGATCTGGCAGTACCGGAAGGAGTTTAATTTGCCTACCCATCCGCTTGAAGAGAAGGGGTACATCAGCATCGGATGCGAACCCTGCACCCGCAGGCTCGACCCGTCCATGCAGGAGCGAGAAGCAAGATGGTATGGACTAAAAAAGGTGGAGTGTGGCCTTCACACAGAGCTGGTAATAAAAGATAATCAGCAGGTATGAACATACTGGTTACCGGAGGAGCAGGATATATCGGCACCGAACTGGTTACGTTGCTTGCCCGGCTGGCCGATGTAAAAAAAATTATCATTTACGATAACCTGAGCAGGTCCAACTACAATCTCTTTCTGGGTAACAGAATCCCGCACTCTGAAAAGATACAATTTATCAAAGGCGAATTGCTCGACAGCCGGGGTCTCCGACTGGCGCTCAAGGGCGTAGATGTGGTCTATCATCTTGCGGCACGTGTTACCACTCCTTTTGCGCACAGCGATGGGCACCTGTACGAGCAGATTAATCACTGGGGCACTGCTGAACTGGTTTATGCCGTTGAGGAAAGTCAGGTTAAACGGTTTATCTATACCAGCAGCGCAGGTGTATATGGCTCATCGGAAGAAGTACTGGATGAAACTGCCGTTCCCAATCCCAAGACGTTTTATGCCATCTCTAAACTCAGGGGCGAAGACCACGTGCGCCGGTTAGCCGGCCGTATCGACACGTATATTTTCAGATGTGGCAATGTGTACGGTTACAGCCGCAGCATGCGCTTTGATGCCGTGATCAATAAATTTGTATTCGAAGCCAACTTTCTGAGACGCATCACCATTCATGGCGATGGAAGCCAGATACGATCATTTATTCATATTGACCAGCTGACACGGGCGCTGTGCAACGTTTTGCATGCTTCATTACCGGCGGGCACGTACAACCTGGTAACCCGTACAAACAGTATAATGGACGTGGTTGACGTACTTAAGCAAATCATTCCTGAGCTGGAGTTTATACTTATCAATCAGCACATCCAATTTAATCATTTAAGGATACGACCTAACGAAAATATAAACCAGGAACTGGGGATTACAACGATGTATTCACTGCATGAGGAATTAAAGGAGTTTCTGGGAAAATTTAGTTTTTAGATTAATGTTATGCGGATCAGTTCAACGCTAAAGTGATATTTATGCTTCCATAGGATAAAGTTAAATAGCCAGTTGATAGTTGCTTTAGTTTGAAGGTTTCCATTAGCTACATTGAGGATCATTTCCATGAGTTGAAATGCATTAACTTCTTTTAAAAAATTGTTATCTTGGATTAATCCTGCATAGAGGTTTATAATGTCTTTTTTCTTCATAGGAAATATTTCTGGCTATACCCTTAGAAGGGATAAAGGGATTGCCTGATCTGAGGGCTGTTATGAATATAATATTAAGTGTCTTAAAAGCTGAGCATCAATGAGATATTCAACTAGTTAAGGACCTAACTATGGGCTTCGCAGTTACTATGAGCTTTGACTGAATGCTTCGGCTTTAATAATCACTGAGTTGAAGCGTATCGTGGAAACGGAACAACCCGATGTTGATACCTAAAGTCAGATCATGGGTGGTAAAATGAGTGCCTACTGACTTGTTGGTGGGCATTTCGAAGGCGTAACCAAACCGGAATTGTGAAAAAGTAGCCTGGATTAAAAAGCCGAAAGTGTTGGTGTTTCGCGTAAATACACCTCCTGTATATTTGTTGTCTATGGTAAACAGTGCATTCAAATCAGCTGAAAGAGGTGCTCCGGGTACTGCGCGAAGCAAAGTTGCTGGTTTAAACCGGATGCGCTCGTTAATTAAAAATACATACGAGAAAAACGCGTAAAAATGCTGCGTATATAAATCCACTTCGCCTGTGCCAACTGTATTTTCGAAGTCGGTTTTGACGCGCAGCATGCGCGGCACAGATAAACCGGCAAAAAATTTATCACCCCTGAGAATTACTCCGCTACCCATGGAAGGTTTAATTGTTATTTGTGTACCCGAAAAAAGCGGATCAGTCGGGTCATATGGATTTAACCGGCTGTTGTCGCTGCGGTAACTTATCAACCCTCCCTGCAGCCCAAAACTTAGTTGTAAGGAGCTGCTGAGGTTAATCTTATAACTGTAAACCGCCTGAATAAAGGTATTTGTATTTTCTCCGATTCGGTCCTGCGAGATGATCAGACCGGTGCCCATTTTATTATCCAGCAAACTGCTGTGGGCAGTAAGCGCCAGCGTTGCCGGGCTTCCGTCAAATCCTGCCCATTGTTTCCGAAAAGCAGTTGATAAGTTGAATGTTTTATTAAATCCTGCGTAAGCCGGGTTAATCAGCAACGGATTGTTGAGATATTGGGCATATAACGGGTCATTCTGCGCCTGCACCATGGGTGGTAGCGCCAGGATTAGAACAGCTATTAAGAAGGCTTTCATAGATTATCCCCTCAAGGAAAGGAAAATGCTTGTCGGAGAGGCGTTACTTATCATGAAATGAGTGACACCGGGCCGATAGTAGCCGTTCCAGAGGGTCTGTTCACAAGTTTAATAAAATATTAAAATAATCCAAAAAAGGTCATTGGGCAGAAGTAAAAAAGCCGTTCACAGGAACGGCTTCAATAAGGGTTGTAGCTTAACAATAGGTTAACAATACTCCTCAAACACCTCAACCAGGTGCTCGCCAATCATCCGGGCAGTGCGGCCTTCTATGTGATGGCGTTCTACGAAATGAACGAGCTCGCCATCTTTAAATAACGCAATGGAGGGCGAGGAGGGCGGGTAGGGCAACAGGTATTCCCGTGCCTTGGCGGTAGCTTCAATATCGGCACCGGCAAATACCGTGGCCAGTACATCGGGTTTTTTTGCACTGTTTTCCAGGGCCCAGCGTACCCCGGGCCTGGCAGATCCGGCTGCACACCCGCATACGCTGTTAATTACCAGTAAGGTAGTGCCTTTGTGATTTTTCAGGTGATTCTCGACATCTTCCGGAGTGCGGAATTCCTGAAAACCTATTTGTGTAAGCTCGGCCCGCATCGGGGCTACTAATGGTTCGGGATACATAGTTTTGTTTTAGTTTGTTTAGTTGTGCAAGTGAAGTTTATAAAAAACCCAGTTCAAGTTTTGCAGCTTCGCTCATCATGTCCTGCGAATAGGGCGGATCGAAGGTTACCTCTACCTTTACATCGTTTACACCGGGTATGGCTTTTATTTTTTGTTCCACCTCCCCGGGTATTACTTCAGCCGATGGGCAGGATGGTGAAGTAAGTGTCATCAGGATATATACGTTATTAATGGGATAAACATTGATTTCATAAATCAACCCTAATTCATAAATGTCAACAGGTATTTCTGGATCGTAAATAGTCTTCAGTGCCTGGACAATTTTTTCTCTCAGGTCGGGTATCTGAACGCTTTCTGTGGTTTTGGTTTCTGTGGTCATGCTTCCTGTTTGGTTTTTAAAGCCAGTGCATACATTTTCATTTGCTTGATCATGGCAGCAAAACCATTGCTGCGTTGCGTGCCGATAAACCGATCCATCCCGATTTTTGAAATGAAGTGCAGTTCAGCATTTAAAATATCCTCGGGCGTCTGGCCGTTAAAAATCCGAATCAGCAAACTTACCAGTCCTTTGGTGATGGCCGTGTTGCTGTCGGCCGAAAACCACACGCGGTCGTTTTCCAGCCTGGCGGTAAGCCATACTTTCGACTGGCATCCTTTCACCAGGTTGTCATCGGTTTTATCGGCTTCGTCCATGGGCGGCAGCTTCTGGCCCAGCTCTATAATATACAAAACAGTCATCTCCAGGTCGCCTTCCAGCAAGGCAAACTCGGCAACGATTTCATCCTGAAGTTGACTGATGCTTTTCATTTCATAAAATTTATGATGCGCTTCAGCCCTTCGGCAAGGGCATCAATTTCTTCGAACGTATTGTAAACAGCAAACGATGCGCGTACAGTTCCTTCAATGCCAAAGCGGTCCATCAGGGGCTGGGTGCAGTGATGTCCGGTGCGAACGGCAATGCCGCGTGCATCGAGCAATTGTCCGGCATCAAAGGGATGAACACCGTCAATCACCAACGACAGCACACTTACCTTGTGTGGTGCTGTACCGATGATGCGCACGCCCGGTAGCCGGCTTATTTTTTCGGTGGCATAATTGAGTAATGTCTGCTCGTGTTGTTCGATGGCCGCGCGGCCGGTTTGCTCAATGAATTCAATGGCCTTACCAAAAGCAATTACATCGGCAATGTTGGGGGTACCTGCTTCAAATTTGTAAGGCAAATTGTTCCAGGTGGTCCTTTCGAAGGTCACTTCTTTAATCATTTCACCTCCGCCCTGGTAGGGTGGCATTTGTTCAAGCAGGTGCTTTTTACCATACAAAATGCCGGTACCTGTAGGGCCGTACATTTTATGGGAAGAAAGACAATAAAAATCGCAGTCAAGCTCCTGCACATCGATGGGCAAATGCGCGCCTGCCTGTGCTCCGTCTATCAGTGCAACAGCGCCTGCCCGGTGTGCCAGGGCGATAATTTCTTTTACAGGATTGATGGTACCCAGACTATTCGAAGCATGGTTTACTGCCACAATGCGGGTGCGTGCATTGAGCATCTGCCGGTAGGCTTGCAGGTCTATTTCGCCATGCTCTGTTACGGGAATTACCTTAAGTACAGCTCCGGTTTGTTCGCAGATAAGCTGCCAGGGCACAATATTGGAATGATGTTCCAGGCCGGAAACAATTACTTCATCGCCCGCCTTCAGAAAAGCCCGTCCGTATGAGGCAGCCACCAGGTTAATGGCTTCGGTTACTCCGCGTACAAATATGATCTCCTGCGCTGAAGAGGCATTGATGAAGCCGGCTGCGAGTTCACGCGTTTGTTCGTAAGCGCGGGTAGCTTCTTCGGCCAGTGTGTGAATGCCCCGGTGTATGTTGGCGTTGTACTGGCTGTAATAATCAACCAGTGCCTGAATAACCGACCTGGGTTTCTGGCTGGTGGCTGCGTTATCAAAATAAATGAGCGGCTTTCCGTTAACCTTCCGGCTAAGCACCGGAAATTGCTTTCTGATTTCCGATACATTTAAAGAAGTTGTTGCAGTGCCACCCATATTCATCAGAAATTTTTGTGCAGGCGTTGACTGATCAGGTCGTCCAGATACTTTTTCAATTCGGTTTCCTGCATGGTTTCAACTACTTCGGCCGCAAACGCGTAAAGCAGCATCGCTTTGGCTGTTTCTTTTTCGATGCCGCGGGAACGCAGGTAAAACAAGGCATCTTCGTCAAGCTGACCTACCGTGCATCCGTGCGAACACTTCACATCATCGGCCCATATTTCAAGCTGGGGCTTGGTGTGTACCACAGCCTGTTCGGAAAGCAGCAGGTTTCGGTTTGACTGAAAGGCATTTGTTTTTTGGGCACCGGGACGGACAAAAATCTTTCCGTTAAATACCCCATTCGACTGGCCGTCAAGTACTCCTTTATATAATTCATTACTCATTGCATTCGGCTTCCGGTGATCAACCAAGGTATGGTTATCAACAAATGTATGGTCCTGAACAAGGTATAATCCATAAAGATGGCTTTCACAGGCACCATCCAGGGCAACACGGGTGTTGTTGCGGATAAACGTTCCGCTTAAAGTAACAACATGGCTGTTCAGCAGGCTTTCTTCTTCCTGCCAAAACTGATTGTAGAGGTATTGTATGTGCTTTCCGGTATCGTTCTGTATAGCCACATGATTAAGTGTTGCGTTATTGCGCAACAGGATTTCTGACAAAGTATTCGATACAACGGCATTCGTTCCGGCAGTGAACCACTTTTCAGCTATCGTGACTTTACTTCCTTTTCCGGCAATGATCAGGTTGCGGGTTACCGACTTAACCTGGCCTTCGCTTGTATCGTGCAGGTGGTAAACAAGAACAGGCTTATCTACGACAACACCATCCGGAATTTCCACAAACAGGCCGTCACTCCAGGCTGCGGTATTCCAGGCTGCAAATGAGTCGGTTTTGAAGTCGGCATATTTACCAAGGTGCGCAGCCACCTCTGGTAGATTTCCCCATGCCTGGCGGAGGGGCAACACCCTGATGAGTGGAGGCAAGACCGACTCCTCGGCTACAAATTTTCCATTGAGCAGTACAGCGTAGTAACACTCCAGGTTGAGTTTCCACAGGTGTTCATCCGGGATGGTGCCTTCTGTACGAAAGGGTAGGGCAGCATTCAGGTTTTTTTCCAGCGCCCGCGTGATGGGGGTGTGTTTATATTCTTCATTTTTAGGGCCCGGCAACCCCAGCCTCAGCAATTCCTGCAAAGCCTCCTTCTGCAGCTCATCCTGCGGGTGTACCGCGGTGGTGAAAGTGTCAAGAAGGGCATTATGTACCGATGTGTGCGTCATGCTACTTCTGCTTCGCTTTTGATCCAGTCGTATCCTTTGCTTTCCAGTTCAAGGGCCAGTTCTTTGCCCCCTGATTTCACGATTTTTCCTTTGTAGAGCACGTGCACAAAGTCGGGAATGATGTAGTTCAGCAGGCGCTGGTAATGAGTTACCACAATGATGGCGTTGTCTTTCGAGCGCAGTTTGTTTACACCGTTGGCAACAATTTTCAGTGCATCAATATCCAGGCCTGAGTCGGTTTCATCCAATATAGCCAGGCGGGGCTCCAGCATAGCCATCTGAAAAATTTCGTTGCGCTTTTTCTCACCCCCTGAAAATCCTTCGTTGAGTGAACGACTTAACAACGATTGATCAATTTCAACCAGTTTCATTTTTTCCTTCATTAGCTGAAGGAAAGAAACCGCATCGAGCGGCTCCTGGCCGCGGTGAATCCGCACCTGGTTAACCGCTGTCTTCATGAAGTTGATGGTACTCACACCGGGTATTTCGACCGGGTATTGGAATGCAAGAAAGATACCTTCACGGGCGCGTTCATCGGGCTCCATCTCCAGCAGGTTTTTGCCCAGGTACTGTACTTCGCCATCAGTAATTTCAAAATCTTCCCGGCCGGCGAGCACGGCAGCCAGCGTACTCTTGCCCGAGCCATTGGGTCCCATAATGGCGTGCACTTCACCGGCCTTTACTTCCAGATCGATGCCGTTCAGTATTTCCTTATCGCCAACACGGGCGCAGAGGTTTTTAATGGTAAGCATTTTAAATGTTCAGTTTCTGATAATTAGTTCTGATGATATCATTAGCCGACACTGCCCTCAAGGGTCAACGCCAGGAGCTTTTGTGCCTCAACGGCAAATTCCATGGGCAGCTGGTTCAGCACTTCCTTGGCATAGCCGTTCACAATAAGTGCAACGGCCGATTCTTCGTCAATGCCGCGCTGCATACAATAGAATATCTGGTCTTCGCCAATTTTGGATGTAGTGGCTTCGTGTTCTACCCGCGCAGTGTTGTTTTCCACATCTATATACGGGAAAGTATGCGCACCGCATTTATCGCCCATCAGCAGCGAGTCGCATTGGGAAAAGTTGCGTGCATTGGTGGCGCGCTTTAGTATATGCACCTGGCCGCGGTAACTGTTTTGTGAACGACCGGCTGAGATGCCTTTCGAAACAATGCGCGATTTGGTGTTCTTTCCGATGTGAATCATCTTCGTGCCCGTATCAGCCTGTTGGTAGTTGTTGGTTACGGCAACCGAATAAAATTCACCGGATGAATTATCACCTTTCAAAATACAAGAGGGATATTTCCACGTTATAGCCGAGCCGGTTTCTACCTGTGTCCAGGAGACCTTTGAATTTTCGCCTGCGCACAAGGCCCGCTTGGTTACGAAGTTGTAAATGCCACCTTTGCCCTCTTTGTCGCCCGGATACCAGTTTTGCACGGTAGAATATTTTACGTGGGCATCTTTCATGGCGTAGATCTCCACAACGGCTGCATGCAACTGGTGCTCATCGCGCATGGGTGCGGTACAACCTTCCAGGTAGCTTACATACGATCCTTCATCGGCAACGATCAGCGTTCGTTCAAACTGGCCGGTATTGGCTGCGTTGATGCGGAAATAGGTAGATAACTCCATCGGGCAGCGCACTCCCTTGGGTATATAACAGAAAGAACCATCGCTGAACACGGCCGAGTTGAGTGCAGCAAAATAGTTGTCGGTCATGGGTACAACCGAGCCGAGGTATTTGCGAACCAGATCGGGGTGCTCGCGTACCGCCTCGCTGAAGGAACAAAAGATGATGCCCAGTTCGGCAAGTTTTTCCTTAAAGGTAGTAGCCACCGAAACGCTGTCGAGCACGGCATCCACGGCTACTCCGGTTAGTCGTTTTTGTTCGGTCAGTGAGATACCCAGCTTTTCAAAAGTGCGCAGCAGTTCGGGGTCCACTTCTTCCAGGCTTTTTGGTTTTGCTTTCTGCTTGGGCGCAGCGTAATAAATGATGTCCTGATAATTAATTTCCGGATAAGTAACATTGGCCCAGCGGGGTTCTTGCATGGTTTTCCAGATGCGGTAGGCCTTCAGTCGCCACTCAAGCAGCCACTCCGGTTCTTCCTTCCGGGCGCTGATAAAACGGATAATATCTTCGTTCAGCCCTTTTGGGGCCGCCTCCATTTCGATGTTGGCAGTCCACCCGTGCTCGTACTCGCGCGAAGTGATTTCGTCTAAAATATCGTTGTTTTTAGCCATGGCACAGTCTATTTAGACTGATTTCAAATTAAAGCTCAAAGATAAAACAGAAAGGCCAAAAAATGGTTCTGAAAACCAAATAGTTTACAGGTGGAAAGTAAGGTTCCGGTCCAGGCTTTCCTCCAATGAAATCATGGTTTCTGTGCGGTCTATGCCCTCCACTTGCTGAATGCGGTCGTGCAGGACTTCTTTAAGGTGGTTGGTATCGCGGCAATGGATTTTTAGAAACATGCTGTAGTTTCCGGTGGTGTAGTGGATGCTGGTAATTTCCGGTATGGCTGTAAGCTGGGTTAAAACTGCGTCATATAACGCGCTCTTTTCCAGGAAAATGCCTATGAAAGCCGTGATGTCGTAGCCCAGTTTGGCATAATTGATTTTTATGGTGGTTTTCTCAATAATTCCGGCTTGTTCCAGTTTGTGTACCCGAAGGTGAACCGTGCCGGTTGATACATGTGCCTTGCGGGCGATTTCTGAAAGGGGGCGCTTGGCGTTTTGTACCAGCAATTCCAGGATCCTGCGGTCGGTTGAATCAATTTTAATACGGGCTTCTTTTTTCATTAGGTTTTTAAAATTTCTTTAAAATATTTAACAAATATTAGAAATATTTTATATTTTACATCATTATATTGAATAAAAATTCTATATATCTTCTCTTTGCTGCCGATATTTTCATTGTAGGATGTTGAAATTGGCAGACAAGCCCTCCTGTCCCGGGGGTGGGGGCCCCGATTAACAATCGGGAAGGGATAAACCCGATGACGGAACGCTAAGCCGCTTCGGGCTAACTTCCCCGTGCAGGTTCGAATCCTGCTCCTACAGCCAGGTTGCATTTTCGTTGGTTAGGGTAGATAAAGACCTCCCTTCAAAGGGAGGTTTTTTATTTACCCCGGTGTGATGTATTTTTCAATCCGATGTTTCACCTATTAACCACGTGTAATTATGGCTGATTTTCCCTGGATTAAGCGGTATCCCAAAGGCATTCCCGCCCAAATCAATCTGTACGATTATAACTCAGTGATTGAACTTTTTGAAGACAGTGTAAAAAAATACCGGGATCGGGTGGCATTCGAAAACATGGGCGCCCGGCTCACTTTCGCTCAGGTTGATGAATTATCCAGACATTTTGCGGCTTATCTGCAGTCGCTGGGCCTGCAGAAGGGCGATCGTATTGCCATTCAGATGCCCAACCTGTTGCAGTTCCCCATTGCTTTTTTCGGGTCGCTGCGGGCCGGGTTAATTGTGGTGAATACCAACCCCTTGTATACCCCGCGCGAAATGGAACATCAGTTTAAGGATTCGGGGGCCAAGGCCATTGTTATAGTAGCCAATTTTGCCAATAACCTTCAGCAGATTATCCATAATACTTCAATTAAACATGTAATCATCACCGAACTGGGCGATATGCTGGGCGGACTAAAAGGTGCGCTTGTAAACTTTGTGGTAAAGCGCATAAAAAAAATGGTGCCGCCATATTCCCTGCCCGATGCCATACCTTTTAAGCAGGCGCTCAAAGAGGGTAAAGGTTTATCGTACACCAAACCGGATATAGGGCTGAAGGACATTGCACTGCTGCAATACACCGGAGGCACCACCGGCTTGTCCAAGGGGGCAGCTCTTTCGCATGCCAACCTTGTAGCGCATAATACCATGATAACCCATTGGTTTAAACCGTACCGCGATCAGTCGGACGAACAGGATGTTATTATCACAGCCATTCCGCTCTATCATATTTTTGCATTAACCGTCAACTGCCTGCTGAAGTTCAGCGTGGGCGCTAAAAATGTGTTGATCACAAACCCGCGCGATATGAAAGGATTTGTTAAGGAGCTCAGCAAACACAAGTTCACCATCATCACGGGCGTGAACACCTTGTTCAACGGCTTACTGAATAACCCCGATTTTGCAAAACTGGATTTTTCAAAACTGAAAGGAGCAGTAGGTGGCGGAATGGCCGTGCAGGATGTGGTGGCCGAACGTTGGGAAAAAGTAACCGGTAAGCCGCTTGTTGAAGGATATGGCCTCAGCGAAACAAGTCCGGTGTTGTGCTGCAATCCGCTTGATGGCACACATAAACGTGGCACCATCGGATTGCCCATGCCCAGCACGGAAGTAGCCATCTTTGATGATAACGGAAACCAGCTTCCACAGGGACAGACAGGCGAAATCTGTGCGCGCGGTCCGCAGGTATTTTCCGGATACTGGGAAAAAGACAATTCCGATGTGTTCTATCCGGGTGGCTGGTTTAAAACCGGCGATATAGGTTTAATGGATGAGGATGGTTTCTTTAAAATAGTGGATCGCAAGAAAGACATGATCAAGGTTTCCGGGTTTAATGTATATCCCAATGAAATTGAAAACGTCATTGCCGGCCATCCGAAGGTGCTGGAAGTAGCTGCTATCGGTGTTCCTGACGAGCGCTCAGGAGAAGTCATCAAAGCCTTTGTAGTTAAGCGCGATCAAAGCCTTACCGAAGAAGAACTGCGCGATTTCTGCCATAAGAATCTTACCAATTATAAAGTGCCCAAGTACTTTGAGTTCCGCACAGAGCTGCCAAAGTCGAATGTGGGCAAAATAATACGCAGGGTGCTTCGGGAAGAACAGAAAGCCTGAGCAGCCACCTTAAGCTGATTCTTGTCAGGCAAGGGACTTTTATTCCCGATAGGGGTATTTTACATGCCTTCCAACCGTATTTTTGCGGGCTAAATTCATTTTATGCGTTTTCTGTATTTACTTTTGCCGGTACTTTTTGTGCTGCTCTCCGGCAATGATCTGTATTTTCACCCGGCTGTTTCAGTAAAGAAGGATTCGCTTCGCTATCCGCAGGAGGTGCATTTGCGCAATGTCCGGCAGCTTACTTTTGGTGGCGACAATGCCGAAGCCTACTGGAGTTCTGACGGAAAGCACCTGGTTTTTCAGTCAAACTACCAGAAGTGGGGTGTACAATGCGACCAGATCTTCCTGATGCCGGCTGAATCCCATCGCAACCCGAATAGCCCCAGACCTCAGTTGATAAGTACGGGCATGGGCCGTACTACCTGCTCGTACTTTCTTCCCGGCAACAAACGCATATTGTATGCCTCCACGCATCTGGGTGGCCAAGCCTGTCCCCCTGAACCTGAACGCGCACCCGGTGGCAAATACCTGTGGCCCGTTTACGATACGTATGACATTTTTATAGCCGACTTAAAAGGAAAGATAGTGAGGCAACTCACCAATACACCCGGTTATGACGCCGAGGCCACCGTGTCGCCTAAGGGAGATAAAATTGTGTTTACTTCCATGCGCAATGGTGATCTTGATCTGTATACCATGGATATTGACGGAAAAAATGTAAAACAGATAACTTTTGATCTGGGATATGACGGAGGAGCTTTTTTTTCGCCCGATGGCTCGAAAATTGTTTTCCGTGCATCGCGCCCAAAGACGGAAGAAGCAAAGCGTGAGTACCTCGAAAACCTTAAAAAAGGATTGGTTGCCCCTACCGAAATGGAGATATTCGTTTGCAATGCCGATGGTTCGGATTTGCGTCAGGTAACCAGCTTGGGCAAGGCCAACTGGGCGCCCTTTTATCATCCTTCGGGAAAGAAGATTTTATTCAGTTCCAACCATGCTTCTACCCGCGGTTTTCAGTTTAATCTGTATATGATCAATGAAGATGGCACCGGGCTTGAGCGCATTACCTTCGACCCGGTGTTTGATTCGTTTCCGATGTTCTCGCCCGATGGTAAGAGGCTGGTGTTTTCCAGCAACCGAAACAACAACGGTACACGCGATACCAACATTTTTGTAGCAGATTGGGTAGATTAACGGCACATTGGCTTTGCGCAAAAAGCCCTGTTTTCTAATTTGCGGTACAAACCGGGTATTATGATTGGTTTTTTTGAACACCAGTATCTGTCTTACAAGAAAAACCATATCCGCAACCTGCTGGCCCTGGCCAAAGCAGACGAACATATGGACGAGAAAGAAATTGAGATGCTCTACAAAATCGGCAGAAGATACGGCCTGAAAGATTGGCAGATTAAGAATCTGATAGAAAGCCCGGATACGTACGAGCTCAACATCCCTGATAATTTCAATGACCGGATGAACCTGCTATACGACCTGATGCTCATGGTGTATGCCGATGGAAAGATTGAACCACGTGAGATAACCTTTTGCGAGGATGTAGCTATGCGTTTCGGCCTGAGAAAAGAAATAGTTCCATGGCTTCTGGAAATATTTGACAAAGGTACGCCCCCACCACCCGATGAATGGCTGGAAATCAAGCGCGAGGCCGAGTTAAAATTTCTGATCGAAAAGAACGTTGAAACAAAAAAGTAAACGGCCGTCTGCCCGAATCTTCACCCCGGCTCACGGAGTTCTTTGCAGCAGTGTCAGAAGAATATACCCAGGCCAAAGTAGTTATCAATCATTAGCACCGATAACACACTTAGAACGGCCGGGCAAACGTAGCCAATCATAACGTTCAGATACTTCCTTGCAAACGAATTGAGATAAGCCGGGTTGCCGTGTGCCAATTCGGCATCCATATTTTTCAATTTCCAGGTAGTGATCACAAAAATGCACATCAATGCACCGCCTACGGTTAAGCTGATGTCGCACATGTCGGATATAAAAGTAAGGAAGTCTCTTCCCATGTAAAAAGGAAGGGAGCTGAATGCCGGCACTGTTCCCTGGCTGAGCATGGTAGGTAGGCCAAGGATAAAAATCAGTATGGCGAGTAACCATACCACCCGCTTGCGGTTAAACTTCAGCTGGTCAACCATAAAGGTTGTAGGTACTTCCAGCAGCGAAATGGTGGATGTAAGTGCCGCAAAGCAAAGCAACAGAAAAAATGAGCCCCCCACGATACGCCCTGCAACAGGACCCATGTCATGAAAAATTTCCGGCAATACGATGAAAACCAGGGCAGGGCCTTCGGTAGGAGAGATGTTTTGTGAAAAGACCATCGGAAAAACCATAAATCCCGCCAGAAAGGCCACCATGGTATCGGCTGACGCAATAATGGCAGCCGATTTGATAACATTCTGGTCCTTGCTGACATAGGATCCATACGTAATCAGACAACCCATACCAAGCGACAGCGAGAAAAATGCCTGCTTTAAGCCATCATAAATGGTGCGGGCATTTATTTCATTCAGTTCCGGCACAAGGTAAAAGCGTACTCCATCAAAGGCATTGGGCAGTGTTAAACTATACCCAATGAGCAACAGCAATATGGCATACAGGGTCGGCATCATGATTTTATTGGCGGCCTCAACGCCTTTCTGAATGCCCCGGGAAACAATGAGGGCAGTGATCACCATAAAGCCCAGCGAAAACCAGATGTTGTCGCTGATGTCGCGCACATAGTTTCTGAAAAAAGTTTTAAAATCTGGTTCGTTGAGCAGGTTGCCAAATGAAATTTCAATAAAATAGCCAAATGCCCAGCCGGCCACCACATTATAAAATGAAAGGATAAAAATACCGGCCACGATGCCGAAAAGCCCCAGATATCCCCACCGGCCGCCTCCAAGCAGTGTGTAGGATCCGTAGGCATCCCGTCTGGCTGATCTGCCGATAGCGATTTCGCCCACCAGTACCGGAAAGCACAGCAAAAAAAGAAAAGCCAGGTATATAACCAGAAAGGCCGCCCCGCCATTCTGACCGGCCAGGTAAGGAAAACGCCAGATGTTACCCAGGCCCACAGCCGACCCTGCGGCTGCCAGTATAAAACCAATACGCGAGGTGAAACCGGCACGTAACTCCATGAACTCGGGGGTTAGTTAAGATATTTTAAAGTTCGAAAAATAGACTCTAAACCTTAATTATCAAAAGAGCGTTTCAATTGCAGATAATCGTTGCAAGGCTTGTTGAAATTAGTTTACCTTTACTTCGCAGTTGGCTATGGATGAGTTCAGAAAGTTAACCACATCGGAAAAGGCCCTTCGGATAAACCTGGACAGAAGCATCTACGGCTCTTTTGCCGAAATCGGGGCCGGCCAGGAAGTAGCCGCAAATTTTTTTAAAGCAGGAGGGGCATCGGGTACGATAGCTAAAACCATCTCGGCTTACGATATGAAGTTCAGCGATGCCATCTATGGCTATTGCGAACGATATGTGTGCGAAGAGCGGCTGATGAAGATGCTGGACCATGAATATGCCTTGCTGCCTGAGCGCCTGCCGCACCGCATTCAGAACACACGCTTCTTTGCCTTTGCCGACACCGTTGAAGTGCTGAACTACGAGCGTACCAACCAGCCACACGGCTGGATGGGACTTCGCTTCCAGCTAAGGCCAGAGTCCGAGCCTAATGACTTCGTGATACATGTGCGCATGTACGACAACGATCCGTTGCAGCAACAGGCAGCACTGGGCATCGTGGGTGTAAACATGATTTACGCCTGCTCGTACGAGACGGATCCCGAAAAAATACTCATGTCCCTGCTGGATGGACTTTCCGTTCGCAGAATTGAAATAGACATGTTCCGCCTTACCGGTCCCGACTTCAAACATGTGGATAACCGCCTCATGGCGCTCAAGCTGGTTAAGAATGGTTTTACAAGGGCAGCCATGTTCGGACCAGACGGTCAGGTACGCCAGCCTTCGGATGAGTTGTACAAAAAGAACATTCTGGTATTGCGCGGACGGTTCCGACCACCCACCCACGTGAATGTGGACATGCTGCTCACTTCGCGCAGGCGGTTTAAAAATGAACCCGATGTGGACAAATCGCGCATGGTGCTACTTACCGAACTAACCCTGAACGACCTGGGTGTGGAAGGTAGCATTGATGAGCGCGATTTTCTGAATCGGGCTGATATACTTTGTTCACTGGGGCAGAATGTGCTCATCTCCAACTATTATGAGTATTACCGCCTCACAGATTACCTGTCGCGGATTACCAAAGGCAAAAAGATAGGCATCGTAATGGGTATCTATGCGTTGCAAAAAGTATTTGATGAGCGAACCTACACCAATTTGCGCGGCGGAATATTGGAGTGCTTTGCATCCTTGTTTGGAACCAACGTTAAACTTTACATCTACCCGGCCTTGTTGCCCGAAGGAAAACTTTTCACACTGAAAGATTTTGAAGCCACCCTGCCCGATAATTTAAAAAATCTGTTCCGTTATCTGATGGACAACAACAAGCTGGATGATATTCAGGATGCCAACGTCAACAACCTGCACATCATCAGTGACAACGTATTGGCCATGATTAAAAAAGGCGAGCCGGGGTGGGAGAAATTTGTTCCTCATAAGGTGGAGGAGGCCATTAAAAAGTACGGCCTGTTTGAGTATCCGCTGGTCCGAAACGCGGTGGTTACCTCAGCATCATCCGCCGGTTAACGAATATTTCTGCAACCTTTTGCTTCGCTATCGCGTACAAATCCGCGCAAAAATTTCTTGTTAAACCAGCGCAGCAATTTTTTCCGATGGCGGGTTACCTTAAAAAGGCATTTTTAATAAAAGGCAAGTTTAATGTTTAACCAAAACCGTTATTCTATGTTTAAACACAGTTGGTTTTATGTATTCTTTTCCGCAGCCGTGTTGGTATCAGGTTGTGGCGATGACGAATCAGCTCCTGCTTTCCCGAATGCCCCTGAGGCACGACCAGAAAATGACAACAGTGGTAAGGGTGTTTACAAAGGGGTTCTGATTGGATCATCGGGGTTTGTAAAACTTAACCTTGACAACCTTGGCAATGGGGTGATTTCACTTACCCTGAATATTGACGGTCAGAATTATGACCTCACCACTGAGCAGACTTACAACCCCGAGGTTGGTTTTGAAGGTTACTTTCGGGGCGCGGTGGGCAGTGGTGAAGCTTCCATCGGCTTCTGGACAAATGCCACGGGTTCGGAATACGGATTCTTTGGTGTTGAAATACCCGGCCATCCGGGAGCTTGCCTGATTTTGCACAAAGAAAAATCCAATCAACTGGTTCGTGGCTTTGCCGGTACTTACTCCGGAACTATGTCGGGCACGCCGTACAACGGGATTATGAATTTTGTTATCGCCGGCGATTCATGGACTGCTTTAACCCGCACAGACGGAGAAACGGAATGCTCTGAACTGGAGGGCACTGTTGATGGCAGTACGCTGGTATGCGATTGCGATTTTGATGGTGATGGTACGAATGATATAAACTTCACCGGTACACTGAGTGGCAATACATTGAGCGGAACATTTTCGGCCACTGACGTATCCGGAACCTGGAGCGCCAGCCGTGTCTTTTAACGGTAAGCCACTTCTTAAAAAAGCTAAAGGCTGCTTGATGCAGCCTTTTTTATTTTCAAACCGATCATCACACGTTGTTTACCTGCTCAAACGGGCAAAGTAGCGCCTGGCCTCCTCCATAACCCGCGGGGCCAGCATAAAACCCGATATCATGGTAGGAAAAGCCATAATAGCATAAGCAATATCAATAATGTTGATCACGGTTTCCATACTTACCACAGCGCCAAAAATGATGGTAGCCAGGTAAAAATAATTGTAATACCGTCCGTACTTCACACCCACCAGAAAAGCCATGGATTTGTTTCCATAATAACAGTACGAAAACAAGGAAGTAACGGCAAAGAAAAAAGCACATAACAGCAGCAGGTATTTACCTGCACCGGGCAAGGCACTTTCAAATGCGGTGGAGGTGAGGGTTACACCATTGGTGTCGCTGGTTTGCCAAACACCGGTTACCAGAATAGCCAAAGCGGTGAGGGTACAGACCACCAGCGTATCGATGGCGGGGCTTAACATAGACACCAACCCTTCGCGTATCGGCTCCCGGCTTTTGGATGCGCCCAGTGCCAGTGGTGCGGTGCCGATCCCCGCTTCGCTTGAAAATGACGCCCTGCGCACGCCGGTAAGAATAAGTCCGCCCAAAGCCCCTCCAAACAAAGGACCTTTATAAAATTCGGCTTTAAAGGCATCGGTAATGATCAGCCACAAATAGTGCGGAACAACTTTTATGTTGAGTACAAGAATAATCAGCACACAAAGGAAGTACAGCACAATCATCAGCGGTACCATTCGTCCGGCCCAGTTGCCGATGCGCTGGATGCCCCCGATAATTACAACACCCGCAGTTACCGTAAGCACTATACCTACTACCAGATTAAACACCAGGATGTCGGCTCCTCCCAGCCAGATGACTCCCCAGTTTACCTCCGGAAAACCAATTTCGCGGATAGCCTGGGTAAGCTGGTTGGCCTGAAAAATGGGCAGGCACCCGATAAGACAACAGAGGCTGAACACCACTGCCATCCAGTACCATTTCTTGTTCAGTGCTTCGCGTATAACGTACATTGGTCCGCCCTGAATATTTCCTTCTGAATCTTTGCCGCGGTACATCACCGCCAATGCGCTGGTAAAAAAGTTGGATGACATACCCACAAAAGCAGTGACCCACATCCAGAACAATGCACCCGGACCTCCGATAGAAATCGCATAGGCCACACCGGCTATGTTGCCCATGCCAACAGTTGATGCCAGGGCAGTTGAAAGTGCCTGGTAAGCATTGATATACCCCGGATCATTGGGGTTATCATATTTGCCGCGAAGGATGTTGATGGCGTGCGTTAAATATTTATATGGGATGAAACGGCTGTAGAAAAAGAAAAACAAGCCGCCCAGAATGAGCAAAAACAAAACTGGTGTCCAGATACCGTTGGCCAGTGTTCGGATGAATTCGGTCATGAAATTATGTTTAAGAAACGCAAAATAGGAATTATGTTAGTTGTTTAAATGCTTACCCTGCGATACGGCCATCCAGTTGCACAACTGGTACAACAGGCGGGCGCCTACATTCGCATCCCAGTCGTCTTCTCCGGGCGCCACCTCATTGAGGTCGAAGCCGATTATTTTCCTGCCTGACTGCACCACCTGGCGGATTAAGTAAAGCACCTGATCATACTCCAGGCCTCCGGCTACGGGTGTTCCTGTGCCCGGGCACAGGCTGGGGTGAAGTCCGTCAATATCGAAACTTATATAAACCTTGTCGGGTAATTCGCGGATAATTTCCTTGCACAGGCTGTTCCAGTGCCTTCCTTCGTAGAGACTACTTTTAAGATCGTCATCGAAAAAGGTTTTTATCCTGCCCATGGATCGTTCCATTACCTGTACCTCTTCTTCACAGAAATCGCGGATACCTACCTGTACCAGTCGGTTTACCGAAGGAAGTTTCAATGCGTTGTACATAATGGAGGCATGAGAGTAGGTGAAACCTTCATAAGCTTTGCGCAGATCGGCATGCGCGTCAATTTGCAAAATTCCGAAACGCTCATGCTGTTCACTTAACGCCTGAATAAAACCAAGGGGTGTGCTGTGATCGCCACCTAACAAGCCCACCAGCTTACCCTTTTGCAGATAATACCTTGTTGTTTCTTTTACGTATTTTACCATTTCCCCGCATCCTTGGTTTACTTCATCAAGCAGTTTGCTGTTTTCGGGCATATTACCGGCTGTCAGTGCTTCGATGTGCTGAGTGGCCATCTTCCGTAGAGCATCGCTCTTGTTCTTCCAGTCTTGTGGAATGGGCAACATGGCAATACCAATTTGCCAGGCATTGGGTATGTGGCGGTTGTATAAATCCACTTGTCCCGAGGCTTGCAAAATGGCCGCTGGTCCACGTGCGGTGCCTTCGTGGTACGACACCGTTACTTCCCAGGGCATGGGCACTACAATAACCTGTGCGCTGGCTTCATCAAACGGCAAACCAAATAATTTTCCTTCCGCTCCCGGTCCGTTGGGATCGAAGTTTTGAATTATTTCATCTCTGGTCATGTGTGGAACAATTCGCGTAAAAATACAATTGTATTGGAATGAAATGCTTTTCGGACAATTGACTGAAATTTTTTCGGGCAGCAGAGACTATCGACATTAAGCACAGTTAACTGAAATCAAAATTTGTTTTTTTGGAATTTTGCAGATATTTGAGCCCTTTCACAAGGCACAAACATGGCAAAGAATCTGGTAATTGTTGAGTCTCCTGCAAAAGCCAAAACCATAGAAGGGTATTTGGGTAAGGATTTTAAGGTGGCTTCCAGCATGGGGCACGTGCGCGACTTGCCAAAGGGCGGTAATGCCATTGACATTGAAAACGGATACGAACCAACATACGAAATAAGCCCTGATAAAAAAGAAGTTATAACAAAACTCAAGAAACTTGCCGATGAAGCCGAAACCGTTTATCTGGCAAGTGATGAGGATCGCGAAGGGGAAGCCATATCGTGGCACCTGAAGGAAGTGCTCAACCTGAATGACGCAAAGACACGCCGTATTGTGTTTACCGAGATTACAAAACGGGCAATTTTAAATGCTTTGCAAAATCCGCGCGGTATTGATCTGGATCTGGTCAATGCACAACAGGCACGCCGGGTGCTCGACCGGCTGGTAGGCTACGAACTTTCACCGATTTTATGGAAAAAGATTAAGACCGGCTTATCCGCAGGACGCGTACAATCCGTTGCGGTAAGGCTGGTTGTTGAGCGTGAACGAGAAATAGCCGACTTCAAACCAGCCACTTCGTTTCGTGTAACAGCCACATTCGATCTTGGCAACGGCAAAACGCTGAACACCGAATTATCCGAACGCTTCGATACCGAAGAGGAAGCGCTTCGATTCCTGGAATCCTGTAAAGGGGCGACTTTTACTATCAGCGACTTGCAAACCAGGCCTTCGAAAAGAAGCCCCGCACCACCTTTTACCACATCCACTTTGCAGCAGGAGGCAGCCCGCAAGCTTGGTTTTTCGGTTTCACAAACCATGGTGGTGGCGCAAAAGCTGTACGAAGCCGGTAAGATCAGCTACATGCGCACCGACTCAGTTAACCTTTCGGATGAGGCGCAGGCGGGTGCCAGGCAGCAGATAGTTACCGCATATGGCGAGAAGTATGTGCAGCCCAGGCAGTATAAAAATAAATCGGCCACCGCGCAGGAAGCACACGAAGCCATTCGCCCCACGGATTTTTCTGTACTGGACCCCGGCATGGATCGCAACGCCAAGCGCCTGTACGAATTGATCTGGAAGCGCGCCATTGCATCACAGATGGCCGATGCCGAGCTGGAGAAAACCACAGCTACCATAGCTGTTTCCACAAACCCCAAAACGTTTGTGGCAACGGGCGAGGTGGTGAAGTTTGACGGTTTTCTTAAAGTGTACATCGAGTCTGCTGACGAGGAGGATGAGGAAGAGAACGGCAAGATGCTTCCACCGCTTGCGGTGGGGCAGATACTGGCACTGGATGAGATGACTGCCCGGCAGATTTTTTCGCGCTATCCGCCACGTTACACAGAAGCCAGCCTGGTTAAAAAACTCGAAGAGCTGGGTATTGGCCGGCCTTCTACCTATGCTCCTACCATATCTACCATCCAAAAGCGCGGTTATGTGGTAAAAGAAAGCCGCGAAGGCACCGAACGCGAATACCGGCTGCTGAAGCTGAAAAACAATAACATCGAAAAATTTACAGAAAAAGAAATTATTGGGGCAGAAAAAAACAAACTTTTCCCTACCAATACCGCCATGGTGGTGAACGATTTCCTGGTAGAGCATTTCCCCGATATCACCGATTATTCATTCACTTCCGAGATCGAGCTGGAGTTTGATGAAATTGCTGCAGGAAAACTGGAATGGCGAAAGATGATTGATAATTTCTACAAGCCCTTTCATAAAAAAGTGCAGCAAACCGAACAGGTAGAGCGGTCGCAGGTGGGTAAGTCGCGCGAACTGGGTGTTGACCCGAAAACCGGAAAAAAAGTTTATGTGAAGCTGGGTCGGTTCGGAGCCTACGTGCAGGTAGGCGATAATCCCGATGAGAACGGGGGCGAAAAACCTAAGTTCGCCAGCCTGCGGCCCGGTCAGTTTATCGAAAGCATCACCCTGGAAGAGGCGTTGGATTTGCTCAAAATGCCCCGACAAATGGGAGAGTTCGAAGGCAAGCCCGTGGTGGTAGGCATAGGTCGGTTCGGGCCTTACGTACAGCATGATAAAAAGTACGTATCCATACCGAAAGAAGAGGATCCGTATACCATTACCCTGGAACGGTGCAAGGAACTTATTCAGCAAAAGCGCACTGCCGATGCCAACCGCACCATCAAGGTGTTTGATGAAAATCCGGATGTTCAGATTCTCAACGGAAGGTTTGGACCTTATATAAAAGCCGGCAATAAAAACGTAAAAATTCCCTCGGATAAAAATCCGGCCGATCTCACTCTTGAAGAATGCCTGGCATTGGCCGAATCAGCTCCCGAACGAAAAAGGCGGGCATTTGCCCGAAAAAGGAAAGCTGATGAATAGCATGAAAAAACTCGTAGTATTGACCGGTGCGGGCATCAGTGCAGAAAGCGGCCTTGCTACCTTTCGCGGTGCAGGCGGTTTATGGGAAGGATACAGACTGGAAGATGTAGCTACACCCGAAGGCTGGGACCGTAATCCCGGTCTTGTTTTGGATTTCTACAACCAACGCAGAAAAACGGCTCTTGAAGCCAAACCCAATAAAGGACACCGGATTCTGGCTGAGTTGGAAAAGTATTTTGAGGTAACCATCATTACCCAAAATGTGGACAACCTGCATGAACGGGCGGGATCCACAAATGTTATCCATTTGCATGGCAGTCTTTTTGAAGCCCGCAGCACGATAGATGAAACGCTCGTTTACCCCATCAAAGGTTGGGAATTAAAGTTGGGTGATTGCTGCGAAAAAGGTTCGCAGTTACGTCCCAACGTGGTGTGGTTTGGCGAGCAGGTACCCAACATGGAAGTGGCATTAACCCATGCCATGCAAGCCGATATTTTCCTTATCGTTGGCACGTCGTTGCAGGTGCACCCGGCTGCCGATCTGATTTATTTTGTAAAAAGTGAAATTCCGAAATTTATTGTTGATCCGGACGTACCTGTGGTGAATGGCGTGGATAATCTGAAAAGCATAGCAGAAAAAGCAAGCACAGGCCTGGCCCGGCTCAAACCCAAATTGATCCAGCTTGCATGATACTGGCTGTTGATATCGGCAACTCCGACGTTACCTTGGGGCTCTGCCAGGAAACCACATGGCGCCACGTATGGCGCATACCCGCTGTGGCCGACCGCCCCGAACTGTTTTATGGTATTAAGATAAGGGACTTCTTCGCGGAGGCGAACCTCGATCACCGCAATGTAGAACGTATCGTGCTAAGCAGCGTAGTGCCTGATCTTACCGAAAAGATAATTAACGTGACCGTGCCTCTGTTTGAAAAGAACCCTGTGGTGCTGGGGCCGGATGTTTATCACAAGCTTCCTATCAAGGTATTGAATCCTTACGAAATTGGCAGTGATCTGGTAGCGAATGCCCTGGCAGCCTACCAGCGCTTTAAAAGTAATTGTGTAGTGGTAGACTTTGGCACTGCGCTTACATTTACAACCATATCAAAAAATGGTGAAATACTGGGCGTGGCCATAACACCGGGGCTAAAAACGGCTGTTCGGGCATTGGCGCAAAATACGGCTAAGCTATTTGATGTTCCGCTGCAATGGCCCGGAACCGTTATGGGCAAAAACACCGTGCATGCCATACAGGCCGGTGTGCTGATGGGTTATGAGGGCCTGGTAAAATCCATGATTGAAAAAATACGCACCGAGCTGAACGATCCTAACCTGCAATCGGTAGGTACCGGTGGGCTGGTCGCAGTCATACCTTCGCTGTCAGAAACGTTTACTGCGGTAGATCCATACCTCACGCTGGAAGGATTGCGCATTACCGCCTCTCTAGTTTAAAACTCCGCTCCACCGAAGGCTCCGGAAAGAAGCGTTTAATACGCTGGGTTTATTGATTGGCCAGCTCATTCAGCAACCTGACATATTCTGTTGTGCTGAAATCGTTCATCCCCACTTTTTTGCGGACAATGTTACCACGTTTATCTACAATAAACGTGGTAGGAATGGATGGCACCTGTAACAAGGGGGGTAAATTGCCCGAAGGCATGTAAACAGGAAAAGAGTAATTATTTTTTTCAATAAATCTCCGCACTTTATGCTGATCAGCATCTTCATCCACGGAAAGCATGATAAACTGAATATCGTTGTGTTGTACTTTCCGGTAAAGCGTTTCAATGGTGGGCATTTCGGCACGGCAGGGACCGCACCATGTAGCCCACAGATTGATGAACACAACCTTGCCCCTAAATTGTTCGAATGAAATTTTTTTGTTGCTCAAATCTTTTATTGTAAAGGAATAATCAAATGACTTCGGGGGTGCAGACGAAGAACCGGTGTGGTGCATTACATCAGTGAGACGGCCCGCAGTGAGGAAAAAAGTTGCAAGGACCAGCAAGGCAGCCGCCCATGGCAGGAACCGCGACAGCCACTGGTATTTTTTAACAGGCTCTTGGGTGATCATTTGGTCTGAATTTTGTTCAAATTTACTAATTTAGAACCCGTTGGCTTTAAAAATTTTAACAATGCGCACATTCATTTTTCTTATTTTTTCAATGCTGGCAGTTCCGGTTTCCGGGCAGAAGCTCAAGTATAAAGACATTTATAACCTGCTTAGCACGAAACAATATGAGGCGGCCGAGCCCTTTCTGAAACGCTACCTGCGCGAAACGACCGATAACGCCAATGCTTATTTGTATTTGGGCATCATTTACGAAAATAAGATCGGTAAAGACGACATCCTGAAAAACACAGAACAGGCGCTGGCGAACATGGATTCGGCCATTCTGATGTTTAATAAAGCATCCTCCATGCTGAATGAAAAAGACCTCAAGAAAAATCAGGAATACTATGCCATATATAGCCGCACCGACCTGCGCACCGGAAATTATGGTGTAAAGCTTTCGGATGTGCAGTTCGATTTGCGCAAGCGCACCGAATCGCTGCGTGAGCGCATAGACAAGGTGAAAATGGTTAAGTATTTCTTCTCGCGCTCGGTGGCTGCGTACAACAGAAGCCAGGCACTTTTTGTGTCAATCCAACAGAGTTATCCCGGTATCCGGGAATTTTATCTGCGTTCGGATGATCAGCTGGTCAGTCAGCTGAAGAATCTTGCCTTGCACTTTGATTCGGCAGCCAAAGATTTCGATAACTACCGCGTGAGTATAGGTAATCTGGATAAAGTAAACTATAAGCCGGTGTGGAAGCCCCGGCCGATTACAGATTTCAAAAAGGATGGAACTGAGCCGGCAGACTTTTATTCCAATGAACCGTTGATATGGGATTACAAATCATTTGCCAACGAATCAATCAGACAGATCGAACAGGAACTCAAGCCGATGCGTCAGGCATTGATTAGTTACGACATAGAAATCAACAAGCTCGCTGAAAAACTGAAAAAGGATTCTGTTTCCGTTCACAGCGATTTGACCAGGCTGGTGCAAAATCTGATAAATGACAATTTGCGCAAATTTGATGAGCGACCCATGCCCCTTGATATTCTTGCTGTAAAGGTAGCCGATCTTGACTACCGGTCAGCCAGGGTGAATACACGCCGGTATCGCGACTCGGCAGATGTGTTTTTTCAGCTCGATTTGGTTCAGCGAGAGCTTCGGGCTTTGGACCGGCTGGACAGTGTACTCAAAATTGCAGCACAACGAAATCTGGATGAGGAAGCATTGAATTATCAGGATTTTGTGAGCCAGACCTATAACAGTGTAACTTTACTGAAAAGCTACGTGCGCGCACAGCAGGAATATGCGCAGAAAGAAAAATTACGTGCCGAGAATGAATTTATCAGGCGTTCGTCTGCACTGAAATGGCTGATTTCGGGGAATGACTCCATCCCCCTTTCGGCCGATTTGAAATCGCCATTTACTCCTTTGGTATTGGAACCTAAATTCACGGCCGGTTTGTGGTATGGCAACAACCAGACGGAAGCATATTTTTATGACGTTCCGCTTTCGCACAAACCCACTGTGCGGGTGCGTTTCCCGGTTGATGCTGCAACCTTCAGCAAGACGCAACTGCAAGCGGTGAAAGCCCTGGTAACATCCGACAGCAAATCGCAGATATTTTTTGTTATGCTTGTCAACAACACTCCGATAAAGAATAAGTACAATGCTGTTCTCGCCAAGATTTACAGGTTGGATGGCCTGGCCTGGACGGCAAACTATTCGCTGGACTTTGTTCCCCGGTCAATGAACTATCAGGTGGATACAGGCGAGTTGCAGATTCTTTCCGAAGATGGTAGGGTTGTGGTGGCTGATAAAAGCGGAAAATTAAAGTAAAGAATCAAACTGCACCAACCAGTTTTTTCCAATCCTGAAACCGCATGTCAATGCGCAAACTGATTTTATTAAAGTTGTCCCAGTTATCGATGACGTGATAAATGGAAGGGAGGGCTTTTACCAAAACTTCATCATAATCGTTCCGGTAAAGGCCACCACCATAGTAGTAATAGGTAAACATATTGCCCTGCCGGTTGAACAGTTCGTACCCCAGATAGCCATCCCATATTTCACTCAGTATGGTACATGATATTTCTCTGCGCTTGAACCGGAAAATCTGAGCCGATGCTTCCTCTTCGAAGTACTCGGAGTACAAGTCGTTGTCAATTATCCAGCCCAGATACATGCCGATGTGTACATAGGCCTGCTCGATAGGCAAGGTGTCGGGAAAGTTGCCGAGAAAGTGCGTTTTGGCGTTGTCGTAAATGGTTTTCTGGATGTCTGCTTTTCTTTCCATGCTACAATGTTAAACATTTTAGTGCGACCCTGATAGGCTGCCAGTTAATTTCTGATACAAAAAAGCCGAAAGCAGTATTGTTGCTGCGAAAGCAGCGGTTTCGGTCCTTAGCCGGTTGGGTCCGAGACTTACCGGCAAAAAACCTTCGTTTTTGGCTGTTTGAAGCTCTTCTTCGGTGAAATCGCCTTCTGGACCTACGGTAACCAGGATTTCGGGAGTGTGCTGCACTTCGTTTAACCAGTGGGAGGGAGGAAGGCCCGATGCCGAACAAATGAGTCGTTTGCTGTGCGGAAATCTGTTTGTAAGTTCGGAAAACGTAACCGGTGCATGTAATTGAGGCAACCAGGCCCGGAGCGATTGCTTCATTGCACTGATGGTGATCTTGGTGATTCGATCGGCCTTAATTTGTTTTTTTTGTGAGCGGGAAAATATAGTTGGAATAAAGGCAGTGGCACCTGCTTCGGTACATTTTTCAACCATCCACTCATACCGGTCCGGATGCTTTAACGGAGAAACGGCAAGTATAATTTGCGGCAATGGGGGAGGAAAGTATTGTTTGCCGATAACTGAAAATCTGCAGCATCCGGCTTGTGCGTCAACCAGCCGGGCTGTATAAAAATAACCTAACCCATCGGTGATAAGGATTTCGTCTCCGGCTTTTTTTCTAAGCACTTTGGCGCAGTGTTTTGCTTCTTCGCCTAACAGGGCATCTGCGCCTCCGGAAATATCAGGCTGATAAAACAGGTAATCCAATCGGGTTTACTGATAAATAGCGGTAAGGTTGTCAACCAGTACAATGTATTCCTGCATGGCTTCTTCACGCGATTTTCCTTTTAATGCCAGCCAGGCATCGTATTTGGCAATGCCTTTGAAATCAAATCCTCCGGGTCGTTCGCCTGTAACATCGCCTTCGGTAGCCTGCTTGTACAGGGCGTATAGCCTCAGCAGTTCTTCATTCGATGGCCTTCGGGAGAGGCGCTCCACGCGTTGTACGGCTTGGGTAAATTGATCCTCTAACTTCATAGCAAGGGTTTTCGGGTACAGGAGGCGTTGTTTTTGCCGGCAAAAAAACGGCTATTGACGCTGTTCAATAGGAATATAAGGGCGCTTTTTGTGGCCGATGTAAATCTGCCTTGGTCTTCCAATGGGTTCATTCTGGTCGCGCATCTCTTTCCATTGGGCAATCCATCCCGGAAGCCGGCCCATCGCAAACATTACTGTAAACATATCTACCGGAATGCCCAGCGCACGGTAAATGATGCCGGAGTAAAAGTCAACATTCGGATACAGTTTGCGTTCAATGAAGTAAGGGTCTCTGAGTGCCACCTCTTCGAGTTTTTTGGCAATTTCCAGCACGGGGTCGTTGATGCCGAGTTTATTCAGCACATCATCGGCAGCTTTCTTGATTATTTTGGCACGGGGATCAAAGTTTTTATATACGCGATGCCCGAAGCCCATTAGCCGGAACGGATCGTTTTTATCTTTTGCTTTGGCGATCCATTTATCAATGTTGCCTCCGTCTTTTCTGATGTTTTCCAGCATGATAATTACTTCCTGGTTGGCCCCGCCGTGCAGTGGTCCCCACAAAGCATTGATGCCTGCCGATATAGCTGAATAGATACTGGCTTTGGACGAACCAACAATCCGGACGGTGGAAGTTGAGCAGTTTTGTTCATGGTCGGCATGAAGTATGAGCAATTGATCAAGCGCCCGTGCCACTACCGGGTCTACTTCATAGTCCTGCCCGGGCAAGGCAAACATCATTTTCAGGAAACGCGCACAATAATCGAGTTTGTTGTCGGGGTAGTTAACAGGATGGCCGATGGCGTTTTTATACGCCCATGCTGCAAAGGTGGGCATTTTGCCCAGCGAGCGAATGATGCTGAGGTAGACTCCATCGGGTGGCCGGTTTGGATTAAGCGATTCGGGGTAAAAGGCAGTTTGCGCACAAAACAGGGATGACAATACACCCATGGGGTGGGAGGTTGAAGGAAAGCCGTCAAGTATTTTTTTGATGTCTTCGTGAACCAGTGTGCGCCTGGTGATATCGTCCGTAAATTTATCGTACTGGGCTTTGGTTGGCAGCTCACCGAAGATCAGCAGGTAGGCTACCTCCAGGAAGGTAGACTTTTCGGCAAGCTCTTCGATGGGATAACCGCGGTAATGTAAAATTCCCTGTTCGCCATCCAGAAAAGTTATGGCGCTTTTTGTTGAGCCGGTGTTTTTGTAGCCAATGTCCAGGGTTATATAACCAGTTTTGTCGCGGAGTTCGCTGATGTCAATGGCCAGTTCATTTTCAGTGCCTTCAATAACCGGAAAAGTATAGGATTTACCTTCAATAATTATTTCAACTGTCTTGCTCATATAAGGGGTTGTTCAAATCGCCTAAAGATAACAGGTTTGACCGCTACGGGAAAGCCTTTCTTCACAGACCGCATGTTCAGTTATTGCCTAAAATAAGCGGCATTCCGTCTTTTCCTGAACCGACTATCACTATTTTGGTATTGGGCGATTTGGCCAGCTCCAGGGTGGCTTCTATGCCCCGCATTTTCAGCAGCTTATCGGTTAAGCTGTTGTTGATAATGTTGTTGGCACGTGCCTCACCTTCGGCCTGTATTCGCTTCCGCTCGGCTTCGCTTTTCTCTTTTTCCAGTTTAAACTGATAAGCCAGGGCCTCCTGCTCCTGCTGGAGTTTGTTTTGTATGGCAATGCGTATTTGTTCGGGCAGTTGGATGGAGCGAATCAGCAGGGCAGCCATGTGTACATTGTTTTCGCTGAGCACCTTTTCACACTCTTCCTTAATGGTTGCTTCAACCTCGGCCCGCCTGGTTGAGTAGATTTCTTCAGCCGAATACCGGCCCATAACCTGCCGCACGGCCGACCGCGCTTCGGGAATGATCAGGGTATTTACATAATTCCGGTTGAATTTTTCGTGAATGTAACCAATCCGATCGGGTATGGGATAGAACCGGATGGTTACATCCACATGAATCGGAAGCCCGTTCTTGTCCAGCACGTCCATGGTTTCATCGGCAGCTGTTTCCCGCACCGCATAGATAAATACATCGTTCCAGGGGGCTTTGGTATGGAAGCCGGGCTGGATGACATTTTGCTTATCCAGGCCCTGCCCGAATTTGTAGAAGATAACTGCCCGCTCATCAGCCTGAACAGTGTAAAAAAGGCTGGATGAAATGCTTATCAGCACAAAAAGGGCTATTACCCCCAGGATAATAAAAGGAAGAATTTTACGGTTGTTCATATGTTTCGTGATTTTGGTTTTCTTTTTCTTTTTCTTTTTCTTTCTTTTCGGGTTTAGGCAGCCCCAGTAGTTTTCCGATAATCAGCACGGTAAATAAGCTACCCCAAAGACCCTCTATCACTCCGAGATTCTTAATCAGGTACGTGGCATCCGGATAGCGGGAGTCGATACCACCCAATAAACTGAGGCTGTGGCCTACACATTCTGCATAGTTAGGGATACCCAGCTCCAGTTCTACCCCCAGATTTCCCAGACCACTGATGCAGATCAGGTCATACAGACTTCCAAACGATATGCCGGTCATCAGATAAACACAGGCTGAGCCCCATAGTTTATCGGGGGTAAGGAACTCGGAGAGAAAAATATCGCGTATGGTGTAAATGATGACCAGTACTTCAATGGGGAAAAGGATACCATGGATAATAAGCAGAGCCAGCCTTCGGTTTTCGATGTGGATTACTTTGTAGTATGGAAACTCGATGAGAATACCAAAAGTGACAATTGCAACAAGTGCAAATAAAATAATGATTATGAGTGTGTTATTATTGGTAAAATTACGTAGTAAATCCCATAATAAAAAGGCGTACAATGCACCGAAAAATGAAAATACAGAAATAATGAATTTGGAGAGTTCACTTCGGGGATCTTCCAGCAGTGGCCCGGCCAGCATCATTCCCATAACGATGATAACCACCTGTATAATTACCACATTGCGGTAGTCCTTTTGCTTTTCCTGTTGCAGGCGCGAATTACCCACAAAAGATAGTTTACCAAGCATAGGGCAAATTAAAGTTAATTTCGCCATTAAACAGTTGTTTGCAGATACGAATAAATCATTTAGCTTGAAGTCATTAAGTTATTCATTGTGAGATTTTTCAGGTACGTAGTTTTACAATTTTTAGCCATGCTCTCCGCTGTTGTGGCGGAGGCCCAAACCCCGGTAGCGGATAGCTTGCGTACGGTGCTGGTGCTGGAGTCCAATCCGGAAAGGCAGGTAGATTTAATGAACGACATTGCCTTTAGCCTGTTTGATGTTGACGATAGCACCGCGCTGGTTTTTGCCGAACGCGCCATAAAAAAGGCATTGGAGGTGAATTATAAAAAAGGCCTAAAGCGTGCACTCTGTTACGCGGGTGTAGGCCATGTGAGCAAGGCCGATTTTGCTACGGCTTTCCGGTATTACCGCTATTCGGATACGGTGAGGGTCAAAGGTGCCGAAGCCATTACCATTTACAACCACAACATGATGGGCAATGCCTACCGCGACATGGCCCGGTTCGATTCGGCCATGTTTTATATTCAGCTTGCCCTTACAGAGGCTAAGGCTTACAAGGATGATGAGTTGCTTGCAATTATTTATAAAAATCTGGGGCTGCTTCATATTTCTCAGTTTAGAAATGTGGAGGCGCTTGAGGTGCTGCATACCGCCCAGCAGCATCTTAACAAAAAGTACAACAGATATGTGCAGGCCGAAATCTGGGCAAATACGGGCAAAGCCTGCCTCAATTTGCTGCAGTTGGAGAAAGCACGCCAGTTTTTTAACCAGATGTGCAGCCTTTCAAACTCCATGCCCGATTGGTTTTTAAAAGTCAAATGCCGCCTGCATCTCACCGAGCTTGCCCTTAAAGAAAGCAGGTTTTCCGAGGCACTTGAACAAGCCTTTGAAGCTTTTGATATGGTGCAGGACTACTTTCACCCGCCCCAACAGGCCGAGGTGTACCAACGAATTGGTGAGATATACGAAGAGATGGGGCAATTGGAGCTGGCACCCCGTTATCTGTTTGAAGCCTTAAGAATCGCCGAAAGCAAAAATTTACGCCAGCGCGAGGGGGCGGTACTTAGTGAACTTGCCTGGGTTTATAAAGAAATGGGCAACCTGCCCCTTGCGCTCGAATATATCAATCGTTCGCTGCAGGTGCGGGAGGCCATAGGCGATGTGCACGGCATCTCAAACTGTCATAACGTAAGGGGACTGATTTATCTTCTTGATAGAAAATACAACGATGCCATTGCTGAGCTGGAAAAATCACGCGCACTTCGGGAAAAAATCGGGCACCTGGAAGGGATTGCTGCCAGCACATTTAACCTTGCGCTGGTTTATGATGCGCTCGGGCAATATGAAAAAGCTCTGGAACTGAAACGTCAGGTTGTGAGCATGGAAGAGCAAATTATCAATCCATACAATCTGGGTATCACTTTAAATGGCATTGCGTCTTCACTCATCAAGTTAAAGCGCTATAAGGATGCCCTGCCGTATCTGCAACGGGCTTATGAAATTGCTACCTCTCTCGATGCCCGCATTATGCTCAAAAATGTTTGCTTCAACTATGCAAATTATTACGAGGGAACCGGTGATTACCGCAAAGCCCTGGAGTTTCTGCGCAGGCATCAGGAACTTTCCGACAGCATTTATTCTACCTCAGCCCGCGCCAAAATTGCGGAAATGCAGGCCCTGTATCAGATTGAGCAAAAGGAAAACCAGATAAAATTTTTACAGCAGGAAAAACAACTTCGCGAAAACAAACTGGCACTTCAGCAGGCACAAATCAACAATCTTCGTTTGGTGCTTGCCGCTGGTATTTTGGTGTTGATTCTCGTTTCTGCACTGACCTGGAGTATTTACAAATCGCACAAAGACCTGCAACGTGCCAACCGTGAAATCAAAGAACAAAACGAAGAAATACAGGCACAGGCTGAAGAGCTGACGGAGGCAAACCGCACACTCAACCGCCTGAATCGGGAGCTGGCCGAAAAGCAGGAAGAAATTCAGTCGCAATCGGAAGAACTCATGGAGGCCAACCTAACCATCAACGAAATAAACCGAAACCTTGAATTGGAAATTCAAAAACGAACGCAGGAACTTAAACAGGCCTATCGCGAACTGGATACGTTCTTTTATCGATCATCTCACGACTTCCGAAGGCCGCTGACTACCTTCATGGGGCTCGCTGAGGTTGCCAAAATAACCGTAAAGGATCCGAACGCCCTGGAGCTGTTTGACAAAGTGCGCGAAACAGCTGTAAGCCTGGATAAGATGCTGATTAAACTCCAATCTATCAGCGATGTAGGTGTGCAGGAACTTTACTACCGCCAGGTAATGATAAAGGAATTGTTTGATTCGACATGCGACAGTTTCCGCGATGAAATTGAGCGCAAAAATATTTTGGTAACCAGTGAAGTGAAACTCACCCAACCATTTCAATCCTATCCCGCGCTGGTGAAAGTCATTCTTGAAAATCTGCTGGAAAACTCAATACAGTTCTGCGCGCCCGTTAACCCGAAAATTCACTTTACCGCAGAAGAGGGAGATGAGTCGGTGATCCTTGAACTGAAAGACAACGGGCATGGAATACCTGCTGAGTTTCACAATAAGGTATTTGACATGTACTTCCGCGGCAGTCATTATTCTAAAGGAAACGGACTGGGTTTGTATATTGTAAAGAAGGCAGTAGAAAAACTGAACGGAGAGATTATGTTTACCAGTGAGGTCGATAAGGGAACAACCTTTAGTATCCGGCTGCCGCGCAACGTCCGCATCACGACCATTACAGCCTGATTCATGCGTTATTTTGCCAGGTTAATACTCCGGTTGATGGGATGGAACCCCAATCCCCTGGGGGCCTTCCCGGTTAAGCCACGCAAATGCGTGATTATTGTTGCACCGCATACCAGCAACTGGGATTTTGTGATAGGTGTACTGTATCGCAGTGCCCTGGGGTTAAACCATGCCCGTTATCTGGGAAAGAAGGAACTTTTCACTCCGTGGTTCGGCTGGTTTTTCCGTTGGCTGGGCGGAACGCCCGTTGACCGGCACGCCAGCAGCAACTTAGTAGAGCAGGTGGTGGAGATTTTTAACCGCCATGATGCATTTGTTCTTGCGCTCTCGCCGGAAGGCACACGAAAGAAAGTGGAGCGTCTTCGAACGGGCTTTTATCAGATTGCCTTGCAGGCCGGAGTGCCCGTTGTCATGGTTGCCCTCGACTATGCAAACAAACAGGTTATTTTTTCAGAACCGTTTTATCCTGCTGGTAATATGGAAGAAGATTTCAGGCACATCATCGGCTTTTTCCGCCCTGTGAAAGGCAAATACCCGCATCAGGGATTAGCACATCTGTAAAATAGAAAAGCGACCGGTGAGGGTCGCTTGTAAGTAGTTGAAAGCCAAAAAATTATAAAGAACTACCGGAGCCCTCTCCACCTCCAAACAGCGGGCCTGCCGAAGGAGTTGGCGATGGGGCCGGTGCCGGAGAAGGCGCAGGTGCTGCTTTCTTCGGGGCAGATTTTTTAGCAACTGCTTTTTTGGCAACCGCTTTCTTCTTAACCGCCTTTTTTGCCGACTTTTTTACGGCTTTCTTCGCCTTCTTGGCTTTGGCTGCTTTTTTGGGTTTGGCTTTCGCTTTCTTCGTAGCTTTTTTCTTTGCCATAGCAACAATGGTTTTATGAACGAAAAGTAACAAATATTTAATCACCCTGCATGGCCTGCTATAAAAAAATTACAAAGGCCTACAACTTGTACGCATCAGTAAATGATTACTAACTTTAAATATCCATATTCCCATGGCAGGCCTGGTGCAAGACCTCCCACGAATACACCCCGGCACTCGAACCGCAGTGTCTGAACAGTCGTTTGTGTATGTGCACGTGGAGCTTCAAACAAACCAAACGCCCCTGGTAGTCAGAATATGGCCCACCACTTACCTCATTGATTGTGGTTCACCCCACCGCAGTACCCTGGTGCATGCGGAAAACATTTCTTACGCACCCTGGTGGACTCCTGTGCCTCAACGTGCAAAGTTTTGTTTTTTATTGGTTTTCACCGGTCTTCCTGCCGGCTGCACCCGGTTTGACCTGGTGGAGGAAACGAACAGCGGTGAGGGCGGGGCCTTTGTGGTGCGCAACATCGCCCGGAATGAAACAGATGTGTACAAACTCTTCCTCGATTTTTAAAGGAAAAGACAAGAGAAATCCCCCGTATCAGAAAACCAGCATAAACTGCTGGAAATTCAGGTAGGCCATAGCTTTCTTAGTCAGATTAAGGTACTTCCGCGCGGGTTAAAGGCTGATTGTGTATTTATGTATTTCGAATGCAATATGGGTGAAGGCACTCAAAAAATCGAACCGGCCACCTTACTTCCGGAGCTGAAGTTTACCTTTTCCCGTGCCGGCGGGCCCGGCGGGCAGCATGCCAATAAGGTAAGCACCAGGGTTCAACTTCGATGGGATCTTGCCGCCTCACAACTTCTGGACGAGGACCAGCGATCTTTGCTTATGAAAAAACTGGCCCCTTATCTTACCGCCGATGGGGTGCTCCTCCTCGCATCGGATAAATATCGATCGCAGGCACTCAACCGGGATGAAGTTATTCAAAGATTTCAGGATTTACTTAACAAAGCTTTTACCTTTACCCGGCCACGAAGGCCAACATCGCCTACGGTGGCATCGCGTAAAAAACGATTGGTTCAAAAGAAGCAGCATGCAGAGAAAAAGCAATGGAGAAAAAAGTTGAAACCCGGCAGGGAATAGTTATGCTTTCAGGCTATCTGCTCGATGATCAAACCCGATGTATTCATTATCATTCGGAAAAAGATGTGATAGCCATTCGTTTTAAATGCTGCGGAGTTTATTATCCGTGTTATGAATGCCACACGGCCCTTGCCGGCCACGAAGCCAAGCCCTGGCCCAAGACCGACCACAACCAGTTGGCAATACTTTGCGGTGTGTGCAAAAATCAACTCACTATAGAACAATACCTTAACTGCGGTTATCAATGTCCTTACTGTGGCACTTCCTTTAATCCAAACTGTTCAAAGCATTATCACCTGTATTTTGCTCCCTGAAAGGCTTTGATGCAGGAAGTGTATATTTGCGCCATTATTAGGACTATGCGTGTCAGCCAGCTAGCCCGCAAACTCGGTGTTCTTCCTGCCGATGTACTGGCGGCTCTTCCGGAAGGGGCCATCCAGGCTGAAGGTGCATACAATGCACGCCTTACTCCTGCCCAGGTTGAAGAAGTAGTGCGCTTTTTCCGCCCGGACCAGTGGGAAAAGTTTCTGGACGACCTGAACACCTCGCCACAAGAAGCCGAAGCAACGCCTGAGAAAGAGATTTCCCGGTCTGCAACAACGCCCGATATCCAGCCTGTATTGCCGGCAAACGCTGAAACGCATGAGGCTTTGTCTTCCGAACAACCAGCAGAACAGATGCAGGAGGTGGAGGTGATCCGGGCCCCTAAAGTTGAGTTGCCCGGGCTTCGGGTGCTGGGTAAGATAGAAATACCGGAAAAAAAGAAGCCGGAAATTCTTATTAAACCGGAACAACAAAAAGAACAGCACCTACAGCCTGAGCGTGCTTCAGGCACACGAAAACAAGATTCCCGATCCAAAAAGAATCCAATAGCACTTGCACGCGAACGCGCCAGACGTGAGGCTGAGCGTCAGCGCAAAAAAGAAGCCGAGCTGGAAAAGCAAAGAAAAACAAACCGCTATCTCAAAAAGATAGCCGAGCGCAAGGCACGCCTCGAACAACGAGCACATGCGAAAGCAAGCCGTCAGAAAACGGAAACGGCAAATCAAAACCCATTGCCGTCTGAAGTGCCTTCCCGGCAACTAACCTGGTGGCAGCGTTTTAAAAAATGGTTATTCCGGGAGTAAAACTACATGAATAGGGACCTCTGACTCAATTTTGTTTTGCGGTTTCTTCTTGTCCCAGATTATTACTTTCATTTTGTAGGTGTTGCCGGCTTCCATGGGCTCTCCAATGGTTAGGGATCCCCGCATTATCGAGGCATCTTCAGGCGAAAATCCTTCAGATTCGGTCAGTAAATCGGGTTCATTCAAAATCAGGGAACCGTCCTCACCGGTAACGGATAGGCTCAAACCTGGAAACACCCGGTTATTTTCTACCTGAAAGTTACCGATACCCTGAGCCACTAGCGCCACCACGCTGCCATACGCTACATCATTACTGGTAAGCGGGGTATTTTCAGGACCTACAAAATATACCTCTTCCAGACTTAGTCCGTAATAAGAATACTGAAGGCCGGTTTTTAAATCAGTTTTGGTACCTGCACTGAACGAGCAGGCCATCAGGCCGCCCGCAAGGAACAGCGCGATGGAAAAGTTGGTTGTTTTCACGGATTGGGTGATTAGTTAATAGTTTAAAGATGCGAAAATGTTCAAAGGCAGATACCCGGAATGGTGACAATTATTAACGGGCAGGAGACTTTGCGGTAAATTTTGTTAGTAACTTAACTCCAATACCTTGCGGTTATCAAGCTTTTGCATGTGTGCGGGTACAATAGAAAGAACCGACCTTTTAATGGCTTCTATGAGGCGGGTTTTAATCTGGTCGCGGTGGGTGATGAGACTTATTTCACGGACCGGTGCCGGCTGCCTGAGCCGCTTTACCTGCCGCAGCCCGGGAGCGCGAATTTCCAGCACGGCCAGCTCGGGTAACATGGTCAGCCCATCGCTTTGGTCAACCATTCTTTTCAACGATTCGATGTTCCCGGTTTCGTAGTGGCAGTGAAATACGGCACTTCTCTGCAACTCGCAAAAGTTAAGGATCTGGGTACGAAAGCAGTGCCCTTCTTCCAGCAGCCACAGTTGGTCAGGGTTGATCTCGGCAGGCAAAACATATTTCTTATCGATCAAGGCATTTTTGCGCGAAACATACAGGAACATTTCCTCATAAAACAATACATGCTCATGAATGATGGGGTCGTTGAGTGGGGTGGCGGCCAGACCAAAATCCAGTTTGTTGTTTTTTAAATCCTGTACAATATCCCGTGTTACAAGCTCGCGGATATTCAGGTTAAGTGCGGGATAATCTGAACGTAATTTTTTAAACAATGGCGGAAGCAGGTAAGGAGCCAGTGTTGGAATAATGCCAATGCGCACTTCGCCGGAGAGCACGTTTTTTCTGTCGTTGATAATCTGTTTGATGGTTCCTGCCTCGCGCAATATGGATCGGGCCCTGGCTATGATTTCGCTGCCTACCTCCGTAGGGGTAACGGGCTTAACCGAACGATCAAAAATCTTAATGCCCAGCTCATTCTCCAGTTTTTGAATTTGCATGCTGAGCGTGGGTTGAGTTACAAAGCATCGTTCAGCAGCCAGGCCGAAATGCCGCAAGTCATCTACCGCTACGATATATTCAAGCTGAGAGATAGTCATAGATTTTATCTATGCAAAGATAAGAAAAATCAATTTTTCCTATGAAATAATAAATGTTAATTTCGTGTCCCCTGAATCAGTAAATCATTTATAACTACAACATACTGCATATGGAAAAAAGTGTGACCAACGGAACAACAACGCAGGTAAACGGAGAATCAAAATGCCCGTTTACCAATGGTGTGCTGCGCAAAGTAGCAGCGGGCGGAGGCACCAGCAACCGCGACTGGTGGCCTAATCAGCTTAAGCTGAACATCCTTCGTCAGCATTCGGAACTTTCTAACCCCATGGGAAAGAAATTCAACTACCGCGAGGAGTTTAAGAAACTGGATCTTCATGCCGTAAAAAAGGACTTGCACGAACTTATGACCAAATCGCAGGACTGGTGGCCTGCTGATTACGGGCACTACGGACCGCTCTTTATCCGCATGGCCTGGCACAGTGCGGGTACCTACCGCATTCACGATGGCCGCGGTGGGGGCGGAACCGGTGCGCAGCGCTTTGCCCCGCTGAACAGCTGGCCCGACAACGCCAACCTCGACAAGGCCCGCTTCCTGCTGTGGCCCATCAAAAAGAAATATGGCAAGAAGATTTCATGGGCCGACCTGATGATACTGGCCGGAAATGTTGCCCTTGAATCCATGGGGTTCAAAACCTTTGGTTTTGGTGGCGGAAGGGAAGATGTGTGGGAGCCGCTTGAAGACATCTATTGGGGCATTGAAACCGAATGGCTGGGCGATAAACGCTACACGGGCGATCGCGAACTGGAACGCCCCCTCGCTGCTGTTCAAATGGGTCTTATATATGTGAATCCCGAAGGACCCAACGGCAAGCCCGATCCGGTGGCTGCCGCACGCGACATCCGTGAAACCTTCAGGCGCATGGCCATGAATGATGAGGAGACCGTTGCACTGATTGCAGGTGGCCACACCTTTGGCAAGGCACATGGCGCAGTAGATGCCAAGTACCTGGGCCGCGAGCCGGCAGCCGCACCCATTGAAGAGATGGGCATGGGCTGGAAAAACAGCTACGGGAAAGGTCATTCAGAGCACACCAACACCAGCGGCCTTGAAGGTGCCTGGACTACTACACCCACCAAATGGAGCATGGACTATTTCAAACATTTGTTTGAATATGAATGGGAGCTGACCAAGAGCCCGGCAGGTGCATGGCAGTGGAAGCCGAAAGGCGATGCAGGTGCTGGCACCGTGCCCGATGCGCACGATCCCGGCAAACGTCACCAGCCGTTTATGCTCACTACTGATCTCGCCCTGCGCTTCGATCCGGTGTATGAAAAAATCTCCCGCCACTTCTACGAAAACCCGGATGCCTTTGCCGATGCTTTTGCCCGCGCATGGTTTAAACTTACCCATCGCGACATGGGACCTAAGGTTCGTTACCTGGGGCCGGAGGTTCCGGCAGAGGATCTGATATGGCAGGACCCGCTGCCCGCTCGTGACTACGAACTTATTGATGAAAAGGATATCCGCGAACTTAAGGAAAAAATCCTGAGCTCCGGAATCTCTGTTTCTGAGCTGGTTCGTACCGCCTGGGCATCGGCCTCTACCTTCCGCGGATCCGACAAACGCGGTGGTGCAAATGGTGCGCGCATCCGCCTGGAGCCGCAGAAAAACTGGGAGGTGAATAATCCGGCTCAACTACAACGCATTCTTAACAAATTAGAAGAAATTCAGAAAGCCTTTAATGCAGCGCAAAAAGGAAATAAAAAAGTTTCGCTGGCCGACCTGATTGTGCTGGGCGGATGTGCCGCTGTTGAGAAAGCAGCCAGCGATGCCGGGCTTGCTGTTCAGGTTCCGTTTATTCCCGGCAGGGTCGATGCGCTGCAGGAACAGACCGATGTAGAATCGTTCGAGGTGCTCGAGCCGGTTGCCGATGGCTTCCGCAACTACCGCAAGAAAGATTCGCAGGTGCTTGCTTCTACCGAAGAACTGCTGGTCGATAAAGCGCAGCTGCTTACGCTCACTGCTCCGGAAATGACCGTGCTGGTAGGCGGCATGCGCGCGCTGAACGCCAACTTCGATGGATCGGCCCACGGAGTGTTTACCGAAAGACCCGGAGTATTAACCAACGACTTCTTCGTAAACCTGCTGGATTTCGGGACTACCTGGAAGCCGGTGTCTGAGGACAACGAGTTCTTTGAAGGGTATGATCGTGCAACAGGCAAACTGAAATGGACTGCAACCCGTGCCGACCTCATCTTCGGTTCAAACTCCGAACTCAGGGCTGTAGCCGAAGTATATGCCTGCGATGATGGCCGTGAAAAATTCGTCCACGATTTCATCGCAGCATGGAACAAAGTGATGAACCTGGACCGGTTTGACCTTGAGCAATAGCGCTCAAAACGAAAACGGGAGGTCAAACCTCCCGTTTTCGTTTTAAAAGTCATCTGCTATTTCTTTCACCTTTTTATTCTTGTCTTCTTTCATTCTTACCAGCATCTGATAGGAGACGTAATGCAGTTCAAGTTGATTCTTGCCAACCGACCGGAAAGCCAGCGAAAGGTTCTTCCCGGTCCACGTGTAGCGCTCATGGCGCACGTCATACACCGGCGGCCCCAGGCTGCTTTCCAGTGCTTTCATCAACCGGGGGTCTTTGTCGGTTATCACGTTAATTTCATAGATAAGGCCCTTATACGTCTTGAGTTCAACTTTCTGAATTCTTACTTCTCCGATGTGCTGATAATCCGGATGAGTAACTTCGTACAATGCTGCCGGATGATTGCCCTTTTCTGTAAATTCCTTTTTCATTTTTGCGCCGGGCACAGAGTCCACCGGCATGCCCAGCTTAATCTGCTTAAAACCGTTCCGCTTATCCAGCTCGGTTAAATCGTGCTGGGCAAGTAGCGCATGCGGAGCAATCAGAAAAATGAAGACTAGAGGTAACCGGCAATTCATGATTTGGGTTCGATAAATTGTACAGGAATAGATACTTTCACGGTGTCCCACATAAGCAGCAATTCGGCAACATTGTTTCTTTGCTCAAACTGAATGGTGAACGCTTCGACCGGCTGATCCAGAGGCTGAACATTTACATCAAATCGCATGACATCCATTTTCGGATTGTAGTTATAGGATCCCCACAGCCCCAGGTCTTTGTTGATGATGATGGTCCACTGGTCGGGGCGGGGTATGGTGAAAAGCGAGTAGCTGCCGGCGGGCAGCAATGTGCCGTTGACGATCAGGTCGCGTGTGGTGGTGATTTCGGTGGCCTCGTTGGCACCTGTACGCCACACTTCGTTGTAGGGCACGAGTTTGCCAAAGATTTCCCTGCCTCGCTTTTGCGGACGTGAATAGGTGATCTTTACATACGTGTCTTTATAGCGGACTGTGGCAAGTGCCAGAGGACTTGGCCGTGGACGGAGGGACTCCTGAGCGAGGACTGAAATGGCAGACCAGATTAAATACAAAGGAACCGTAAACCATTTTGTGTTGCTCATGATGTGCTATATCTTGGGCGAAGATAAGTGCTTAATACGTACATACATGGGGCGTCCGGCATTTGATGATATTTTTATGGAATTGGCCGTGAACCTGGCCCGGCGGTCGCATTGCGTAAAGCGCCACGTAGGTGCAGTACTTACCAAAGATACGCGCATCATTTCGATTGGCTACAACGGGCCGCCTGCAGGCACACATAATTGCGATGAAGAATGGCCGCAAACAGGCTGCCCGCGCGACTCAAAAGGCGGATGCTCACTCGCCATTCATGCCGAGCAGAACGCCATACTATACGCGGTAAAGAACCATACATCGGTAGAAGGGTCTACCCTGTATGTAACCTTGTCGCCCTGCCTGGCGTGCGCCCGCATGATTTACACCATGGGGATTAAGCGGGTGGTGTACCTGCATTCCTATGCCGAGCATAAAGGCCTGGACGAAGATGAAGGTGTTGAATTCCTGAAACGTTTTGGCGTGCAAGCCGAAAGATACAAAGGTATGCTGGCGGTGGTGAGCCCGCTTATTTAGTTTCCCCGTTATCGCTCTTTCAGTACTTTCTCAATGTCGGCTATCAGTTTAACCGCTACCGAACGGGAATTTTTTTCGCGCTGGTGTTTCAGCACCGGCAATGCACGCTCCAGCATCTGATACAACCCGATGGGGTTTTTATCGTGCCGGTAACTACCTATGCACCACTGGATGTCGGCCTGAAGTCCGTGTTCGAGGTTCAGTGCCTGCAACTTGGAAAGAACCTGCTCACTGACTTTTTCAATATCAACCTTAACGGATTTCCGTGCAGCGACTCCCGAAGCACGCCTTGAGCGTGACTTCCCCGGTTTTTCTTTTTCCATGGCTAAGCAGTTTAAGGTTCGACTATGTAAAAGTAGCACGGAGATTTTTTGAAAACATTTTCTCCCGGTGAATTTATTCACGCAAACGAATGAATGATATAGAATGAAAGCAAACAAAAAGGGAAGCAATCCATGATTGCTTCCCTTTACAAAGTCTTTAGGCGTTTACACCTAAATTACTTCTTCTTCTTTGCGGCTTTCTTTGCCTTTTTCGCTTTCTTTGCCATAGCGTTATTGGTTTAGTGGTTGAAAAATATGTGAAAAGTTATAACAAAAAATTAATCTGCAAAAATTTTTTAAAAAAATTTCTTTCGTATTAACTATTCTCCAACACACTTGTCCGCATTCAACCTACTTATTCATCCTCTTCTCATTTCATCAGATGATATTCACTTCCGGTTGTAGTGTAATGTTGAATTGCTCTGCCACGGAGTCGCGGATGTTCAGCGCAAGTTGGAGCATTTCTTCACCACGCGCACGCCCGTGGTTTACCAAAACCAACGGCTGATGGACGTGCACACCGGCATCACCGTGACGCTTGCCTTTCCATCCGCACTGTTCAATAAGCCATGCAGCTGGAATTTTAACTTGTTGATTATCAACAATAAAACCGGGTATATCCGGATGTTTTTCTTTTAATGCATTGTACTGCGCAACAGCAACAACCGGGTTCTTGAAAAAACTCCCGGCATTGCCCAGCCTTTTCGGATCGGGAAGCTTGGATGAGCGTATCGCAATCACCGCCCGGCTAATGTCCTGAATGGTTGGATGCGTAATGTTCATGGCCTTCAACGTATCGGCAATGGTGCCGTAGGAAGTGCGCAAGTGGTGTCTGTTCCTGGTGAGTCTTAAAGTAATACTTGAAATCAGAAATTTTCCCTTCAGTTCCTGTTTAAAGATGCTGTCGCGATAGCCGAAGCGGCAATCTTGTGCGGGTATTGTCCGCTTGCTTCCTGTAGTAAGGTCAATGCCTTCTACTTCCTCCAGTACTTCGGCCAGCTCCACACCATAGGCTCCGATGTTTTGGATCGGGGCTGCACCAGCCATACCGGGTATCAGGGACAGGTTTTCGATTCCACCATAATTGTGCTGCACACAAAACATCACCAGCTCATGCCAGTTCTCGCCTGCCGCTGCTTTTATCCAAACCTTGTTATCATCATTCCGGATGATTTCTATTCCTTTCAGTTCGATGCGTGCGATCAATCCTTCGAAAGGCCGGGTAAATAAAACATTGCTTCCACCGCCCAATATAAGGTGCGGCTCTTTGTGGAATAACGGATGCTGCAACAATGCAATTAGCTGATCGGCCTGGCTGATGCGGGTAAACCAGCGGGCATATTCTTCAATGCCAAAAGAGTGGTATGGCGCCAGGTTTACCTTTTCCTGAATGTCAATCATGCCCAAAAATGGCAAATATTTTTACCAGCGCAGCTCCTGCAGTGGTATTTGGCCAGAAAGATACGGGCAAATCTGCCGGCAACATACGTGGTTCAGCACAGTAGCAGGTCACCGGTTACCGACTGCCTGAGCGATGAAACTTTAAACGGATTTCCGAGGCCGTCATAACGCGTGCAGAGCAGGCTGGCGGACGCAGCATCGCAGATGTATAGTTTTGTCTGCTGCGCATATTACTTCCAAAGGAAACTACCTTACCGGGATGTAAACCTTTTTGCCTGGCCGATGGTGCCGGCAAGCTGCCCGTTTCACACCCAGCGTTCCGGAAAATTCAGGTAAAGGCATAAATTAAGTTTCGGTTGCTGCTATATTCCTGAAAAATGGGATGAGTTATCAATTTACAGATGAAAGGAAAAATTTATCGGCAGTTGTATGATTTTTACTTTACTTAGTTGTTATGTGTTTGTTGTTAAAGATTGCTGATCCATGATTAAACTAATCGAGTGCCCGCGCGATGCCATGCAGGGTTTGCCTGATTTTATTCCTACGGCCGATAAGGTGCGCTATCTGAACCAGTTACTTAAAGTTGGTTTTCACACACTGGATTTCGGAAGTTTCGTATCGCCCAAGGCGATGCCGCAGATGCGCGACACGGCCGAAGTGCTTGAAAATTTGCAATGGCAGGGTAGCAGAACAAAGTTGCTCGCCATAGTGGCCAACCTTCGCGGTGCCGAGGCGGCTGTTCAATACGAAAGCATTGCCTATCTCGGCTTTCCCTTGTCTATTTCCGAAACTTTTCAGCAGCGCAACACCAACAAATCCATTAGCGAAGCATTAGAAACCGTCACAGGCATCCAGGAACTATGTGCCAAGCATGGAAAAGAACAGGTGGTGTACATCAGCATGGGTTTTGGTAATCCCTATGGCGACCCGTACAGCGAAGATGCGGTGATTCAATTTGCGGGCATCCTGGCCGACCTGAAAGTGAACATCATTTCACTGGCCGATACCATTGGCGCGGCCACACCGCATCAGATTTTCTCCCTTTTCAAGCAAGTAACACAAGCCCTTCCGGAACTGGAAATTGGTGTGCACCTGCACGCCCGACCCGATCAAGCAGTAGAAAAAGTCAATTCCGCCTTTCAGGCAGGGTGCCGGCGAATGGACGGGGCCTTGCGTGGCTATGGTGGTTGCCCGATGGCGCAGGATGAACTGGTGGGGAATATTCCTACCGAAAAAATAATTGCCTGGCTGGAAAAAAGCGGCATTGAAACGGGGATTAATCCAACCGAACTGCAAAAGGCCATGTTGATGGCTGCTGAAATTTTTCCAAATCGCTGAAAATATTACACCGCAGGCAAACAGATGGTCTGTAATAGTAAGTTTGCCGAAACATTTTACTTTTTATCTCTATGATACGTTTGTTATGGTTTGCTGCCTTGCTCTGCATTGGGTCCACATTAACTGCGCAGAGCACAAAAGACCTTATTCAGCGCAGCCGCGATTTAATGGAAAAGGGCGAGTATGTAGAAGCCTTGCTAAACCTGAATAAGATAATTGAAACGGATGCAAATAACGCTATAGCCTATTTTTTGCGGGGCAATATCAAAGACCGGTTCGATGACCGCCATGGGGCGATGAAAGATTATAACCTGGCCATTGAGAAAAATCCCCGCTTTGCCGAAGCCTACTTCTCGCGGGGCAATGTAAAAATGAAGCTGCAGGATTATTACGGGGCCATTGACGATTATTCAAAAGCCATCAGCATCAATGAAAATTACGTGGAAGCCTACTTTAACCGCGGAAAGGCCAAACAATATCTGCAGGCTTACGAAGATGCCATCAATGATTGTACAAAGATTATTCAGATCAACCCGAAAAATTACGATGCCTATTACATGCGCGGGTTGCTGCGTATTGAATTCGGTGACTTGAAAAACGGTTGCCTGGATTTAAGCAAGGCCGGTGAGCTGGGTGATCTGCGGGCCTATGAAATGATCAAGGAAAAGTGCAATCAGCGAAATGAACACTGATTAGCGGGGTAGGGATTTGCTTGCCAGGGCCGCCTAAAGCGATTTCAGCTAACCAAGGCATACATCTTTCCCGGAAGGGCTTTCACCCATGCACTGAATTCCAGGTTTAATAATATAGCTGCAAGCTGGTTCACCGGAATATTTGTGCGCCAGCTCAACTCATCCAGTTGCAGCGGACTTTTGCCTTGTAAAACTGCGATCACAGCGCGCTCGTTTTCGCTCAGAGAAGAGGTGTCGCGCGAAACCGCTGGCTGCTTCAAAGGGGGCATATCAGCTCTCCAGTTCATCACATATTCCAAATCTTTCACCGATGTCATCAGATGTGCCCGGTTGGTTTTTATCAGGTGATTACAGCCTTCTGACGTGGGTATTCCCACGCTTCCGGGAATGGCAAACACATCACGGTTATAGCTGTTGGCAAGTTCGGCCGTAATCAATGCTCCGCCTGTGGCGGCAGCTTCAACCACAATCAACGCATCGCACAAGCCGGCAATGATGCGATTGCGCTGGGGAAAGTTGTGGGCATCGGGGGCGGTGCCGAACGGATTTTCAGTAACCAGTCCGCCATGGGCTTCCATTTTACGTGCGGTTTCTCGGTGTGCCGAAGGATATATAATGTCGATTCCGCTGCCCATTACGGCCACCGTCGGGAGCCCGTGTTTCAGTGCTGCCTTGTGCGCATATATGTCAATGCCATAAGCCAGCCCGCTGACAATCAGCGCACCATGCGGCAATAATCCTTCTACCAATTCATCAACTCTTTCTTTTCCGTATGGGGTGGCTTTACGTGTACCCACAATACCTACCGTCCTGGGATTTTCAAAATCAATGTTACCTCGTGTGTAGAGCAGGGAAGGGGCATCGTTGATATCCTTTAATCGTGAAGGATAATTTTTGTCGGTATAGAAAATGAGTTTTACATTTTCTTTTTCTGCACGTCTCCATTCTTTTTCAGCTTCGGTAAATGGTTTACCGTTAACTACGGCTTCGGCTATTTTTGGCCCGATGCCGGGTATCTTCAGTAATTTTCCTTTGGGTTTTCTGAACACCTGTGCTGCCGAGCCGCAATAACTTACCAGCTGGCGGATGGTATAATTGCCCAGGCCAGGCACGAAGTGCAATGCCAACAAAGCTAAACGTTCCTGGTTTGGCGAAGTATCATGCACGGTATATACCTTGCGGATTAGAGACGGTCGCGTATTTCGGATAGAAACTTCCGTACAGATTTCAGGGAGTCAATCAGTTCGAGTTTGTTTTTAACGGCCATGCTGTCGTTCTTCAGCATTTCCTTGGCACCCTGCAGGGTAAAGCCCTTCTCTTTTACCAGGTGGTAAATGATGCGCACATTTTCAATGTCCTCTTTAGTAAACTGGCGGTTTCCTTTGCGGTTCTTTTTGGGTTTGATGATATCAAACTCAGATTCCCAAAATCGTATAAGAGATGGTGCGACATTGAAGATTTCGGCTACTTCTCCGATGGAGTAGTAGAGTTTTTCGATTTCCTTTTCTTTGTACGCCATGTTAACGGGCAAGGTAAGTAATATTTCCTTTCTCGTCAATGTGTATTACCGATTCCGGAAAATCTTTTTTTGTCAGCTCGGCTATTCTCTTTGCTGCGCGGTGATCCGGGTCGGGCTTAACTCGGTCGCGTGCAACCTGGTAGGCCGAAAAGATCTGGCCGTGTAAAAAATTACCATCTGAATCGGTAATTACTTTTACGATGGGTGCCAGTCCGTTTATGCCGCTGACGTTTATGCCACCGTACGTACAAAAGTTGCCCAGGCTGTAGGCAATGAACCGGTTTTTATACACTTCCACTGCACGCACCACATGTGGACCATGCCCGAATACAATATCGGCTCCGGCATCAATCACTGCATGCGCAAAGGCATAGACATCGCCACGGTTTTCTCCATGAAAATATTCGGTGGTGCGCGGCACACGTTCATGTTGCGGGCCTTCAGCACCACCATGAAAGGAAACAATTACGATATCGGCAACCGAATCTAAGCCGGCAACCAGTTGTTTTGCCCCTTCTATATTGTTCAATGGCACACAGTTGCTGTTAGGGGCAAAGGCCACAAAGCCGAAACGTATGCCATTGCGTGTAAAGATGGTGGTTTTCTGCTGCAACTGCCCGGCATGCGCAATACCTGCGTCTTCCAGTGCTTTCATGGTGCTTTTTCTTCCCGTATCACCAAAATCGCCAGCATGGTTGTTGGCCAGGCTCATGGCATCAAAACCGACATCCACTAGATTTTTTACATACCGGGTTGGCGATTTAAAGACATAACAAATGTTTGGGTCGCGGCAGGTTTTAGGGGTACCACCTTCATCCAAAAGCACACCTTCCAGGTTGCCGATGGTGGCATCCGCATTGCGCAGTACATCAGCTACTTCATGCATCAGCCATTTTCCGTCATCGGGCGGAAGCACAGGCTTGGGATACGAAGATCCCATCATAATGTCGCCAACGCCAATGACTGAAATCTCTTTTACCGGTTTCGGCTGGCCACAAACCAGAGACGTGCCCAGTGTAACAATCAAAAATATTCGGTGCATCCGGTTGTTTTGAATTGCAAAATTAATTACGGGAAGCAAACTGTTTACAACAAGGTGCTGACAAGAATCTTAATCCAGTGAATGTTCTGCCTTACCGGCAGAGCGGATGAGTTTCAGGTATTCTTCTTCGCTCAGATCGCGTTGAAAGAAATGAATGGGATTAACGGCTGTACCTTTATAATAGACTTCATAGTGCAAATGCGGTGATACGGAAATCCCTGTATTGCCTACATAACCAATTACCTGTCCGCGTTTTACGTATTGACCCGGGTGCACAATAAACTTTTGAAGATGAGCATATCGTGTTTCGTATCCAAACCCGTGGTCAATGTACACCACATTGCCATAGGAAGGCGAGTAATGTGCCTGCGATACCCGTCCGTTGCCGGTTGCATAAACAGGCGATCCTTTGGGCAGGGCAAAGTCCAGTCCTTTGTGCTCCATCAATACTCCAAAAATCGGGTGCATGCGCAACCCAAAGGTGGTATGCAGGCGGTTCAGCTCCCGGTTATCCACGGGCTGAATAGCCGGACGGGATTCTTTCATTCGGCTTTTCCGGTCAGCCTCCCGGTGCAGTTCCGACAGGGACTGGAGAGCAACCCCAAGGCGGTGCTGCAACTGAACCAGGTGGTGGTATCCCTCCCTGAGCTCGCCATAAGCCTGTGCGTCAGCAGGCACGGGCACAGGTGCACCGCCACTTCCGGCCTGCAGCTGGTCGGGCGACAGCGGGGGGAGGTCGAGCATCATCCGGTAATTGGTATTGTCTCTTTCCAATAAAGCGGCCAGTTGTTGCCCTGTTTTAGTCAGCTCCCTGTGCAGGTGGTTCCATTGTGCTTTGTAAAACCTGTTTTCAGCGGCAAGCTCCTGTTCGGCAGGGTAGCCGCTATGCTGCGCGTAGCGGTGAAATGCAGCAAACCCGAAAAGAGCAGAAAGCAACAGCGTGAAGGCAGTGCCTTTCATCCGTTGTGCAGGCGTGCGGTGAACCGGTTCAAACCGGCAGGAGGCAGGATTGTATCGGAAACGCATCTGCATCAGTCGAGCGATTGATTAAATAAACTGCTTTCTTCTGTCAGACGTGCATACGCTTCGGCAGTAATTCCTTTTACCAGAAACAACATGGGGTTTACGGGCTGGTTGTTGATGAGGATTTCAAAATGCAGATGTGGCGCCACAGCATTGCCGCTTGTGCCTGCAAATCCTATCACGCTTCCCTCTGCTACCGGTTGTCCGGTGCGAACCGTGATGTCCTGCAGGCAGGCATAGCGGCTCACCAGGCCGGGGCCATGCTCAATTTCCACATAGTTGCCCAGTCCGCTTTCCAGTGTGCTTCTTACAACCTTTGTTACTTTGCCGTTCCCGGCAGCCAGCACTTCAGTGCCCTTTACAGCGGGAATGTCAATGCCGGGATGAAAATATTTGCCCTTATGATAAGGATGCATACGTTCACCGAAACCCGATGCTATGGATGGCTCACGGGCTCTTACCGGCCAGCTTACGGGCCAGGAATGTGCTGCGCCAGCCGGCTTCAGGTGTACCTCTTCTCCCGATCCGGTGGCCGAGAGTATATGGTTTATTTTCGATTTGAGCTGACGAATCAACTCAAGAGGATTGCCGGCTACGGAATACGCAATGGAAGTTGCCCGAGAGGTTGTTGTCTTCTGGCCAAAAATTTTTTCAGTCAATTCTGCTTCACTACGTTCGGCCTCAGCGATCGAGTTCTGAAGCCCTGCCAGTTCGATCCGCAGGTTCTGCAAGTGGCGGGCATAAGCGCGGTTTTCCTGCCGGAGGTTTTGCATAGCAGCGGTTGGAAAAAACAATGCCTGAAGACGGGCGTACGCAATAAAAAAAAGCACGCTCAAAAGCAGGAAGAAAAGCACCTGGCTTAGCACTTTGCCGACCGGGAAGGGCGCAGGTTCGTAGCGGCAGGTTTTCGGGTTGTATCGGAAAAGTCCCTTATACATCGGGTGAAAATTAAAAAGCGAACCCCTGCTTATCCTTTCATTCTGTTAATTTTGTCGCTTGATTGTGTTTGTAAAATAAATGAACTCCGGTTAAGAAACCAAGAAAACCGGCAGAATTGCAAATGTTGTATAGATGGAAGCAAGCGTTATCCGGCAGCAGTTTCTCGATTTCTTTAAAGCCAGGAACCACCTCATTGTCCCTTCGGCACCCCTGGTACTGAAAAACGACCCGACTTTATTGTTCACTAACTCGGGCATGGTGCAGTTTAAGGATTATTTCCTCGGTTATCGAACCCCTCCTGCCTTGCGAATAGCCGACACACAGAAATGCCTTCGCGTGAGTGGCAAACACAACGACCTGGAAGAAGTGGGCATAGACACCTATCATCACACCATGTTCGAAATGCTGGGCAACTGGTCGTTTGGTGATTATTTCAAAAAGGAGGCCATTGCCTGGGCGTGGGAACTGCTTACCGAAGTGTATAAACTTCCGCCCGATAAAATGTATGCCACCGTATTTGGCGGTGATCAGGCCGAGAACCTTCCGCCCGATGAAGAAGCCTTGAAATACTGGAAGGAAATCCTCCCACCCGACCGTATCTTGTACGGAAAAAAGAAAGATAACTTTTGGGAAATGGGCGACACCGGTCCCTGCGGTCCCTGTTCGGAGATTCACATTGACCTGCGCAGCGATGAAGAGATAAAACAACAGCCCGGCCGCGAGTTGGTAAATGCCGACCACCCACGCGTGATTGAAATCTGGAACCTGGTGTTCATGGAGTTCAACCGCAAGGCCGATGGCAAGCTCGAAAAACTTCCCGCCCAACACGTGGATACCGGCATGGGCTTTGAGCGCCTGTGCATGGCCATACAGGGCAAATCTTCCACCTACGATACCACGGTGTTTAAACCCCTGATTGACTTCATCGCCCGGTCAGCGGGAATTACCTACCAGGGAACATCGGGCAACGGGGCCTTGAAATCCGATATTGCCATTCGCGTGCTGGCCGACCATATTCGTGCCGTGGCTTTTGCCATTGCCGATGGGCAGCTCCCTTCCAACACCGGTGCCGGGTACGTGATCCGCAGGATTCTTCGAAGAGCCGTTCGCTATGCCTTTACCTTCCTTCATTTCAAAGAGCCGTTCCTGCATCGCCTGGTGCCTGTGTTATCGCAACAGTTTAAAGACATATTCCCTGAACTGGATCAGCAACGCGACTACGTAGTGCGGGTTATCCTTGAGGAGGAGCAATCCTTTCTGCGCACGCTGGAAAAAGGCCTCAAGCGCTTTGAAGCACTTGAACCATCGTTCAGCCGCGGTGTGCCCGGCAGCGTGGCCTTTGAATTGTACGATACCTATGGATTTCCAATCGATCTCACTGCCCTTATAGCCAGGGAAAAAGGTCTTGCCGTAGATATTGCCGGCTTTGAGGCCGAAATGGAAAAACAAAAAGAACGCTCGCGCACCGATGCTGCCAAAGAAACGGGCGACTGGATAAATGTATCAGAAGGCACATCAACTGAATTTATAGGGTATGACACCACCGAGGCCGATGTGCGGCTCATCAAGTACCGCACCGTGAAAGCGAAAGGTAAGGAAGTTTATCAGCTGGTATTTGACATAACACCTTTCTATGCCGAAAGCGGGGGACAGGTAGGCGACACCGGCTATATCGAAGCAAAAGGCGAGCGGATTCGAATAACCGATACTAAAAAAGAGAATGAATTAATTGTTCATTTTGCTGAAGCACTTCCGCAAAGCAAACAGGTAACTTTTCGTGCCGTAGTGGATGCCGAACGAAGGGAGCGCATCATGAACAATCATACGGCCACACACCTGCTGCATGCTGCCTTGCGGCAGGTTTTAGGAAAGCATGTGGAACAACGCGGTTCATTGGTAAATGACAAGTTGCTGCGTTTCGACTTTTCGCACTTTGCCGCCCTCACCGCCGATGAACTTCGCAGGGTGGAAGATCTGGTTAATCAAAAAATCCGGCAAAACATTTTGCGTCAGGAAGATCGGCGGGTGCCGTTGGAAAAAGCACGAGCCATGGGAGCCATGGCCCTTTTCGGGGAAAAGTACGGGGATGAAGTGCGGGTCATAACGTTTGACAAAAATTTTTCCATTGAGTTGTGTGGCGGTACGCACGTTCCGGCAACAGGCCACATCGGTTTATTCAAAATCATTTCCGAAGGTTCGGTAGCAGCAGGTGTGCGCAGAATTGAAGCGGTTACAGGTGATGAAGCTATTTCCTATATCCGCCAGCAGGTCGAAGCGCTTCAGGAAATCCGCAATCTTTTAAAAAACCCGAAAGACATCCTCACCTCAACCCGAAATTTATTGGAAGAAAAAGCCAGGCTCGAAAAGAAAATAGAAAAGTTGTATCAGGAGCAGGCCGGTAAACTCAAAGATGAACTGGCCGCACGTGCTGTGCGTAAAAACGGGGCGCATGTTATCATTGAAAAAGTATCCCTGCCCAGTGCCGATGCGCTCAAAAACCTGGCCTATTCCCTGCGCAATCAGTTTGATGATTTGTTGCTGGTATTGGCAGCCGAGGTTGATAATAAACCGATGGTAGCCGTGATGTTGGGCGAAAAGCTGGCAGCGGCAAAAACCTACCACGCCGGCAACATGGTGAAAGAGCTGGCTAAAGAAATTGATGGAGGCGGTGGAGGCCAACCTTTCTTTGCAACAGCTGGCGGCAAAAATCTACAGGGTCTTGATGCAGTAATAACCAGGGTGCATCAACTGTTGGATAAAGCATGAAACAGAACCATGCCTGGCAGCCGGTAATCGGACTTGAGCTGCATGTTCAACTCAACACGCGCACAAAATTGTTTTGTGCCGATGAGGCAGCGTTCGGCCAGGCACCTAACACCCGCATCAGCGAAGTGTCGTTGGGTTATCCCGGCACCCTGCCGGTGTTAAATAAAGAAGCGGTAGGTAAAGCGGTTCTGCTTGGGCTTGCCTGCGGTAGCAAAATCAATGACCGGTTTTATTTCGAGCGTAAAAATTATACCTATCCCGATTTGCCAAAAGGCTATCAGCTTACACAAAGTCGCTTGCCCGTGTGCGAAGGGGGCGGCATTCCGGTGCGCTTAAGGGAGGCCTATGATAAGAGGGTGCCCCTGATACGCATACAGATTGAAGAAGATGCCGGAAAATCGCTTCATGATGTGTATGATAATCTTACTGCACTGGATTTTAACCGTGCAGGCACCGCACTGCTCGAAATAGTAACGCATCCTTCCATTCATTCGCCCGAAGAGGCAGGTGCCGTGGTGGCCGAACTGCGCAGGATGGTGCGTTATCTCGGTATCAGTGATGGCAACATGGAGGAAGGATCCTTGCGCTGCGATGCCAATATTTCCATGCGTCCTTCCGGCAGCAACGAACTGGGCACACGCGTTGAAATCAAAAATCTGAACTCCATCCGCTTTCTTCAGCAGGCACTGGCTTATGAAATTACCCGGCAAACAGAATTACTCAGGGAAGGCAAGAAGGTTATGCAGGAAACGCGGCTTTTCAATGCCTCTTCCGGCCAAACTTTTGCCATGCGTACCAAGGAAGAATTGAACGATTACCGCTACTTCCCCGAGCCCGACCTGCCAGAGATAGTACTCGACCATTCGTTTATTGAAAAATTAAAAACGAGCCTGCCCGAATTACCACATCAACTGTACATCCGGTATGTAAATGAATACAATATTCCGCCTGCCGATGCGGCTGTTCTGGTTGAAGAAAAAGAACTGACTGACTTGTTTGAAGAAACTGTAAAGCTGACGGGCAACCCGCGCGCATCGGCCAACTGGATTATCGGTCCGGTGCGCTCCCTTGGCGCAGACAAGAAAAAACCAAACCCTGCCCGGCTGGCGGAGGTAATTGCACTGACCGAAGCCGGCAAGGTGAGTTTTGCCATAGCTGCCCGCGAATTGCTTCCTTTTGTAATAATCCAGCCGGAATTTACCGCGTTGACAGCAGCCGAACACCTGGGCATTATCCAAACCGCTGATAAAGATGTAATTTTACCCCTGGTACAGGAGGTGCTGGGCAGCTACCCGGATAAAGTCAGGGAATACCAAAAAGGCAAGAAGGGACTGTTGGGCTTCTTTATGGGCGAAATACAGAAACGCAGCCGGCAAAAAACCGATCCGGCACAAACCCGGAATGTTTTGGAACGTTTATTGAACGGTGATTAACACGGAAACTTATTTTGATGAAACTGAATACATATCTGTTTACCATGCTGGTACTGCTCGGTTGCAGCACCAACGGACAACAAAGCCGGCCCGCAGAAGGGTGGGAGGTAATTATAAGCGGTAAGGTCGGCTTTCCGCAACAGGGCACCATCTCTATTATGGAACTTACCCGTAACGGCAACGGATGGCAGGATACCATTAAACTGAAATCCAATTACACCTTCAGTAAGAAAGTGCGGTTAACCGAGCCGGGATATTATAAAATCAATTTTTATAACCGGCAGGTCTTGGATGTTATTCTTTTCAGGAACAACCTGGATATCTACGCAGATGGGAACAGCCCTTCCGGCTTTTTTGAAATCAAAGGCTCGCCTGACATTGAGCTGATTCAAAGGGTGCAAAACCGAACCCGGGCTATTGATAATACACCGGAAGCACATCAGATGATTTCAGAATTCAACAAGGCACAAGTGGCCGGCGATGAAGAAGCGATGCTTTCCATTCAAACAAAGTACATGAACCTGGCCAGGCGCGAAATGGATAAACTGGCTGCTGAATTGAAAAATGAACCGCTGTCGCTCGGCTTACTCAATATTCTGGAAAGCAACACTTTTGATAAAGACCAGTATTTTGATTTATATCTACATGTAGCCGAGAAGGCCAAAAAAGAATGGCCAAATTATTCACATGCCAAAGCTTTTGTTGAAATGGTTGAACGAATGAAAAAGCTGGCTGTGGGCTCGGTTGCACCGGAGATTGCTTTGCCCAATCCCGAAGGTAAAGTGGTACCGCTTTCCTCTTTGCGGGGTAAGTATGTTTTAGTTGATTTCTGGGCTAAATGGTGCGGACCCTGCAGGAAGGAAAATCCTAACATCGTGCGGGCTTACAACAAGTACAAAGACAAAGGATTTACCGTTTACGGTGTTTCCCTCGACCGCACCCGCGAAGACTGGCTGCAAGGCATCCGCGAAGACGGCCTCAACTGGACCCACGTTTCCGACCTGAAGTTCTGGCAGTCGGAAGCGGCCCGCACCTACAACATCAATGCAATTCCATTTTCATTACTGCTCGATCCGAATGGGGTGATTATTGCCAAAAACCTGCGCGGAGAAGCGCTCGATAAAAAGCTGAGTGAAATTTTTAACGGAAAGTAAGTCTGTTCCGGGTCAACCAGATTGCGCCTGTTGAAAAAAGGCCAATAGCTTACTCAGCTATTGGCCTTACACCTGTTTAACCTATCTATCCGTTACATCTGATTAATGACGTCCAGTTCGTACGTTGGTAAAATCAAGTTTCGTTTCTTCAGGGTCGGTCTAACTCCTTATTTTCGTTTTTGATGGTTATGGGTATGACCATGCTTGTACGCACGGGCGTACCCCGCTGTGTGCCCGGATTCCATTTCAGGTTAACCGATTTCAGGGCATCAAGGGCAGCCTGGTCGGCTGCCGGATCAATTCCTTTCATAAGGCGGTGACCGGAGGTGGTTCCGTCCGTTTCAACCACAAATTCTATCAAAATTTTTCCTTCCACACCGTTACGTCTGGTCTGGGCCGGAACTGTAATGATCCTGGCCAACTCCCGATAGAAAGCCTCCATTCCACCCTCGGGCGAAGGCGGTTGTTCTACAATCAAGAAGGTTTTACTCTGCTGTTCGGATACAGGCGTAGATGCACCAGTGATGGTTGCAGGAGGATTATCCAATTTAAAAGTAACAGGCACCACAAACTTGCTGCGCACAACTTCACCTCTGTTCCGTGCCGGGTTCCACGGTATATTTATGGTTTTCAATGCGCGCAGGGCCTCCTCATCGCATCCGAGACCGATTCCTTTCACAATACGATGATTGCTCAAGGAGCCGTCTTTCTCAACCACAAATTCAATGAAAACCTTGCCCATCACACCATTGCGCATCGCCTCACCAGGATATTTTAGTTCTTTTTGAATGGCTTCATAAAATGCTGTTAATCCTCCTTGCGGTGCGGCTGGCTCTTCGGCTACCAGGTAAACCTCGTCATTCGTTGTGGCGTTGGCGCTCAGCTTTTGAAGCGCACCATCAGCACGTACAAGCATTTCAACACGCCTGTCACCCTGTTGATCATTCGGGTTACCAGCCATGTTGATGTATAGGATATCGCCAGGGCTTATTTCTTTAAGTTTTTCGGCAGCAAGTGCATCGATTTCAACATAAACTATTTTTAACCCGGGATATTCCTGTTGTAATCGAACCACAACAGGCTTCAGATGATCCGGAAAATCGCCTGCTATGGTAGTGGTTTGAATTTCCTGCTGCATTTCTTCCATTACCTGATCGCGGCAGGAAATGATGATGAACAATGCGCTGGTGAAAAGAAAGATGGTGAGTACTTTCCACTTGCGGATGTTTTTTTTAACCGTTCGTATCATGGCTATTCGTTTTAGGGTGAGTGAATTGTTAAAGTGATTGCCCAAGCCATAACCGGCCGACTGGAGCGCAGCCCGGGCCAGCAATTCGCAGTACTGATCCTGTTCTGCATGAGAAGCCGCAGCTTCATCGGCTTCAAATTCATGTACCTGGGCGATTTCTTTCCTGTAACTTAACAGGATGGGGTTGAACCAAAAGAAAATGCGCACCAGCTCAACAAGCAGGATGTCGAGCGAATGAAGCTTTTTGCGGTGAACTTCCTCATGCTTTAAAATCTTTTCCTTATCCCGTTCAGAAAGCGGGTAAGCCGTACTGATAAATATGCGGTTGAAAAACGAAAAGGCAAGGAAGGATGAAGCAGGTAGTTCAATAACCGTTTTTGCAGGAAATAACCGGATTAACCGCAACAAGACTACTACCTGATAAAGCAGACGAAGTGCAAACACCAGCGTTACGGCCAGGTATATCACAGTTAGTAATTGCGTCACATCCCATGTCCTGGCATGTTCTGATGGAGCCGCAACAAGCGGCACGTCATTTAGTTGAATCAACGGTAATGTTTCGCTTAAACTGGGCACGCTTTGAAAATCTGCAAAGTGCAGCAGTGGAAACAGCAGCGAGAGAATAATACCGGCCAGCAGGTAATACCTGCGGTAACTGAACTGCGTTTCATTTTTGAGGAGTAGATAATAAGAGGCATAGAATAGAATTAGTCCCAGGTTAGCCTCTATGAAGTAATTCAGTAAGCTGGTATTCATGGTTGTTTTCCGGTTTTCAGTTCTTTCAGTAATTCATGCAGTTCCTTTTCCGACAGTTTCTTTTCTTTCACGAAGAAAGAAACCAGGTTGCGGATAGAACCCCCGAAGTAGCCGTTTACCACTTCGTTCAGGTAAAAGCGGGTGTAGTTTTCGCGCGAGATGAGCGGAAAATATTCGTAGGTTTTGCCATAGGCCTTGTGACCCACAAATCCTTTTTGTTCGAGTATGCGGATGATGGTGCTTACGGTGGTGTAGGCCGGTTTAGGAGGAGGCAAGTGCGCGATAATGTCTTTCACAAATGCCCGGTCCAGTTTCCATAATACCTGCATTACCTGATCTTCGGCTTTGGTCAGCTCCCTGAGTTTTTTCATTTACTATGGATTTAGATGTAAAACTAAATATTTAGTTGATAAAAGCAAATTTTTTTAAAAAAAAAATCTGATGACCGCGAAAAGTGCGGCACTGACGCACTTGCATGGCAAAAAATAGGTTTGTTTAAAATGCCTGCGTAAAGCAGTAGCTGATGATGTTGGCACCCATGCGCAACGCCTCCTGCCGCTTGGCTTCAGGGTCGTTGTGTATGCGCTGATCTTCCCAGCCATTGCCCAAGTCGGTTTCGTAGGAATAAAACAGAACCAGCCGGCCCTCATAAATAAGCCCGAAACCCTGCGGGGGCTTGCCATCGTGTTCGTGGATTTTGGGTAAGCCATTGGCGAATTTGAATTTCTGGTGATAAATCGGGTGATCGAAGGGCAGTTCCACCAGTTCCAGCTCGGGAAATATTTTTTTCAGTTCCGGCCGGATGTATTTATCCATGCCATAGTTATCATCAATGTGGAGGAACCCTCCGGATAGGAGGTAGTTGCGCAGGTTTTGTGCCTCGGCAGGTGTAAACACCACGTTGCCATGGCCGGTCATGAAGATATAAGGGTAAAGGAAGATATCTTTGCTGCCGGCTTCCACAATATCTTCTTCGGGCGCTATGTTGGTGCCCAGTTCACGGTTGCAAAATGCAATCAGGTTGGGCAATGCTGTTTTGGCGGCATACCAGTCGCCCCCGCCACCATATTTTAATTTGGCAATTTTAATTTGAGGCTGAGCGCCTGCCGCCAGCACCAAAAAGCCGACTAATGCAATTGAAACGGCAACCCTCATTTGTTTTTCTTAGCTGATAAATTTATGCCCAAAGTTAATCCGGCACGTATTCCAAATGAGATTTCTTCTTCTTCAAACGGATTTATGCTGCTGGCTGAAGGCCCGATAAATGCATCAATGGTTATTTTCTGTTTGTACAAGCGCTGGGTTCCAATAACCACCCCTCCTCCAAAAATGCTATTAGTCTCAAATTCATTATCATCAAGCTGATAATACCGAAGATAGGGGGCAACATAAACACCTGTTGGAGCAGCTGTTTCTGACAGGTAAAATCTGTATTCCGGGGTAACTACAAAGCCAAATTCGAAAAAACTTAGCGTAAGCTGAAAGCTTTTTTCCGGGGAGAGTACGTTTTCGTAGGCTAAAGTAACAGTTTCAACCACGGGACTGAAAATATTAAACTTCAGGATCTTTGCCCGGTGAAAATCGGTTATTTTATCCTGACCCGCAGTTTGTGCCTGTGTTGCATTGGCACACAAAAGCAATAAACTTGGTAAAAGCAGTTTTTTTACCATGGCGTTGTGTTGATTTAAAGAACTGCCGCTACCAAGTTAGCGTTTTCTTGTATTTTAATAAAAATGGGGCTCGGTCAGAACCTATAACCGAAGCTTATTCCGCCCCGAACAGAAAATCCATCAAATGCGCCTACGTCAAAATCACCTTCACTTCCGGATTTAACTTTCACATTTCCCGAGCTGTAACTGGGGCCAAGGAAAATATCCAGTGCAACCTTTTCCTTAAAAATCCATTGCTTGCCCAGTACCAACCCGCCTCCGAACAGCGTCATGGTAGCTTTGGAGTCGGAACCTTCAACACTCAGGTCAAAATTCTGATACCGAACAAAAGGAGCTGCATACACCCCTTCGGGAGCAGCGGTTTCAGACAGATAAAAGCGGTACTCCGGCGTTATTCCAAAACCGCTAAATTTAGTGTCATCCAGCTTGATACCTGTATAAAAAAAACCAAGCTGAAGGCTTCCGTTTTCCGACAAGACCTGCTCGTACGATACGTTAATGGTACGAAATACAGGGCTCAGGATGTTTAATTTTGCAACCTGAGCTTGCAGCGAGGAACCACATGCCAGTACAAACAATAATGGGTTAAACAATTTTTTCATAAACGAAGGGTTTTAGTTAAGACAACTATAGGGATTTTTCAAATACAGTGCCAAATTGTTGTTAAACCTTTTCGTTTTTGCGTTGTCAAATGGGCGTAATTATAATTTTCAAAGAATATGAATGCTTTAAAAATCGTTAACAAACGCTTAACTGCAGTAATAGCAGTAGTAACGCTGGGCTTTGTTGCCTGTGATCCTGAAGACAAGTTCTTGCAGGAAGAATCGGCCTATGTTGCCGAGGATGTAATTGCCGACTATGTTTTTGAAGATGTAGATGACCTGTCGGCACTGGCATTACTGGCTGACGATGCACCGGCAGGCGGCAGGCTGGAAACCGGCCCCCGGCACATCAACGTCCCCGATCCCCGGTGTGGTTGCTCGAACGTAAGTGTGAGCATTACCGTGAACCCCGGATCCACATCGGAATACCCTAGCGGAACCATCGTGATCGACTTTGGCGAAGGATGTACCGATGGCAACGGCAATGTGCGCAAAGGTAAACTGATTATCAGTTTTGAGGGCAGGCGCTTTCAACCCGGCTCAACGGTTGTCATTACATTTGATGGCTACTCGATCAATGATATTGCTATAAGTGGTACCCGTACCCTAACCAATGTCAGCAGCAGCAATGAAGACGTGCCCGCTTTTCAAATCGAACTGGAAAATGGCAGAGCAGCGTGGCCAGATGGCACAGTTGCTACCCGTGAGCATTGTTTCGTGCGTACCTGGCAGCGTGCTCCGGTACCTGCCAACGATCAGCTCCTGGTTAACCAGTGCTCCGGTTCGGAGGTGGCAGCCTCGGGTACCAACCGCAGGGGCCGCTCCTATGCAATGAAAATTGTTGAACAACTGGTCTACAAACGCGGTTGCCCTATAGCTGTGTCGGGTATCAAGGAATTTACGGATCTGACAACCGGTAAAGTTATCACAGTGGACTATGGCGATGGTTCGTGCGACCGCATCATAACCATTACAGTGAATGGCCAGTCGCGAAGCTTTGAAGTGCAGCGCAGGGGCTGATAGGCTCCAGTCGTTGACAATAAGTAGGTTATACTGAGCTAATTTAAACGTCCTCCATCCGGAAGGACGTTTTTTTATTCTGTCCTGTTTATACCTGCTGCAATTCATTTATTTTGCAGAAAACAAAGCCATGAAGCAATACCTGGATCTGATGCGCGACATTCTGGAAAACGGCACCCCAAAAACGGACCGAACCGGAACGGGTACCTTGTCCGTTTTCGGACGGCAGATGCGGTTCAATCTTCAGGAAGGCTTTCCGCTGGTTACCACCAAAAAATTACATATCCGATCCATTGTTGTTGAATTGCTGTGGTTTTTGCGTGGCGATACCAACATCCGGTTTCTGCACGAACACAATGTAACCATATGGGATGAATGGGCTGATGCCGAGGGAAATCTCGGCCCCGTGTATGGTTATCAGTGGCGTTCCTGGCCAGCACCCGATGGTCGTTCGATTGATCAGATCAGTCAGGTTATTGAGCAGATTCGAACCAAACCCGATTCGCGCAGGCATATTGTTACGGCCTGGAATCCCGCTGATGTGGATAAAATGGCCCTGCCGCCATGCCATGCTTTGTTTCAGTTTTACGTGGCCGATGGAAAACTTTCCTGCCAGTTATATCAGCGTTCGGCTGATTTTTTCCTGGGAGTGCCTTTTAACATTGCCAGCTACGCGCTGCTTACCCATATGGTAGCCCAGCAAACCGGTTATGAGCCGGGCGAATTTATATGGACGGGAGGCGATGTGCATCTTTACACGAACCACATCGACCAGGCTCGTTTGCAGTTAAGCCGCCAACCGTATCCGCTACCGCAGTTGCGTCTGCTGCGCAAGCCAGCATCAATTTTTGATTACCGTTTGGAGGACTTTGAGATAGTCAACTACCAGGCACATCCGGCCATTAAAGCGCCCATTGCAGTTTAGATAAACTTTGTTACCAGCTGTTGTAACACAACCCCGGGTTGTGCGACAAATGAAGGCGTCTGGAATATGCACGAAAAAAGCAGCGTGTTTGACATGATTGGGCCTGTAATGATAGGTCCGTCCAGTTCGCATACCGCTGGAGTGGTAAGGATTGGACGCACCGCCATGAAACTGCTGGGCGGCATACCCGAGCAGGCCGACATTATTTTTTACAATTCGTTTGCCCGCACCTATGAAGGACACGGCAGCGACCGTGCCGTGATTGGAGGCTTGCTGGATTTTAAAACGGATGATAAAAGAATCAAAGATGCGCTGAACCTGGCCAAAGATGCGGGTCTTTCATACACCTTCCGATCGGTGGCCAATGCATCTACCTACCATCCCAACACCATCCGTATCAAGTTGAAACGTGGCGATAAAACCCTTGAAGTGCTGGGCGAAAGCAGGGGAGGAGGCTTAATAAACATTGCGGAAGTAAACGGCTTCAAAGCCGACTTCAGTGCCAGTCTGCATACCTTGATCATCTATGCGGATGATGTGAAGGGAAGCGTGGCATTTATTGCCAGCGTGCTGGCGCATGATGACTGCAACATAGCTACCATGTCGGTTACCCGCAAAGGCAAGCACGACCTGGCCTGCCTTGTTTTTGAAATGGACTCCGGTATTAAGCCGGTTACACTGGAATACCTGCGCAGCCTGTCATGGGTGCGCGAAGTAGTGTATTTGCCTAACGTAGATTGAATTATGATGAAACGACTATTTCCTTTACTTCTGTTAATCGGAACAAACTTGTGGGCGCAGGAAGCACGAAAGGTGTGGACTTTGCGTGAGCTGATTGATTATGCTGTGAGCAGCAATCTTACCGTTAAAAGAGGTGCTTATGGTGTGCGCGGAGGGGAGGTCAACTACCTCCAGTCGAAAATGGTTATGCTTCCTAATCTGAATGCATCAACAAACTATGGCTGGAACTGGGGGCGCACCATTGACCCGGCCAGTAACCTGTTTGTGGAAGATCGGATTAATTCCATCAACGCCAGCATCAGTAGCTCGTGGTTGCTGTGGAACGGCTTTCGGTTGTTTTATGCCATGAAACAAAACGAAGCTGAACTGGAAGCTCTCAATCACGACCTGATAAGGGCACGAAATGATGTTATACTTAGCGTAATAACACAATACCTCAATGTAGTATTCAACAAGGAGTTAAAGCGAGTAGCCGAGCTTCAGGTAGCTTCTACCCGCGAACAGCTTGAGCGTACGCGCAGACTGGCACAGGCGGGTGCAGTACCCCTGGGCAATGTGCTTAACCTTGAGGCCCAACTGGCTACCAATGAACTGAACGTGGTGCAGCGCGAGAATGCGTACAACCTTTCCTTGCTGCAATTAAAACAGGCCTTGCAGCTACCGGCTTCACAGCCCCTGGAAGTGGCCGATGTTCCGGCTGATTTGGATACCGACCCGTCAATCAATAAGTCGGCTGAGGAAATATTTGAGATAGCCATGTTGCAGATGCCAGAAATACAGGCCGCGCGATCCCGTCAGCGCAGCGCGATGTTTGCCTTGCGTTCGGCACGTGGTAATTATTATCCGCGTATCAGTTTAAATGCCAATATAACTACGTTGTATTCCACGGCCCGCAAGGAATCAGTGGTGGAAGGTACTACGGTTGTTCCTACTCAAATCGGCTACTTACAAAGCAACCCGGCTGAGCTGGTGTTTACCGATCGCATTGTTCCTCAACTTTCTTTTCGTACCATCGACTATGAGGAACAGTTTCGCACTAACCTGGGCAAAGGATTGGGGTTTAACCTTACCATTCCCATATTCAATGGTTTTGCAGCACGTGCTGCAGTGCAAAGGGCAGCGATTAGTCGAGAACTGGCCGATATCAGCTTTACAGAAACTGAAAACCGCCTCCGTCAGTCGGTTGAAACCGCTTACAACGATGCGGTAGCTGCAGCCAAGACGTACGAATCGGCACGAAAGCAGGTTCAGGCGCGCGATGAAGCCTACCGCATGACCAAACAACGCTTTGAACTGGGTGCGGCCAATTATGTCGAATACCAGGTGGCAGAGAATGATTTATACCAGGCTCAATCGGATTTACTCCGTGCTAAATACGACTTCATCTTCCGGAAAAAGGTACTGGATTTTTATCAGGGACTACCCCTGGAATTTTAACAAACCCAAAATTTTTCAGAACGAACAACTATGGCTAAAACAAGAAAGAAATCGGGTAATAAGCTTTTGTATTATTTGATAGGCATTGTGGTGCTGTTGCTGATTGTGTTGATCGTTGGCAGATCGGCAGGCTGGATTGGCAAGCCCCGCGATATAGAAGTTGAGCTGGCCAGGGCCTCAAGGGTTACCATTGTAGAAAAGGTGAGCGCTTCCGGCACCGTGCAGCCGGTAACGGAAGTAAAGCTGGCTCCGGAAGTGTCGGGCGAAATACGGGAGTTGCTGGTTGAGGATGGGGACTCGGTGGTTCGTGGGCAGTTGCTGGTTAAGATCCGTCCCGACACCTGGCTTTCGCAGCTCGAAAGGGCAGAGGCTTCGCTGAATCAGCAGCGTGCCAACCTGGTAGCAGCCGAGGCCGCGCTGGCACGAGCCGAAGCTACCTTTACACGCGCCAAACAGGAATTTGAGCGCCAACAAAAACTTTGGAAAGAAAAAGTGATATCGGAGGCCGAATGGCAACTGGCTGAACAAAATTTTAAGGTGGCTGAGAACGACCTGAAGTCGGCCCGCCAGCAGGTAGAAGCCGCCAAATTTATTGTGCGCAGCAGCGAAGCTACAGTTCGCGAAGCCCGTGAAAATGTACGGCTTACCAGTGTTGTGGCACCCATGGATGGTATTGTGTCTAAACTCAGCGTTAAGAAAGGTGAACGGGTAGTAGGTACGGTACAGATGCAGGGAACTGAGATGATGCGCATTGCCGATCTGAGTAAGATGGAAGTGCGTGTAAACGTCAACGAAAATGACATCGTCCGGGTACATATTGGTGATTCGGCCATTGTTGACGTGGATGCCTATGCCAACACCGGTAAAAAATTCAAAGGAATAGTTACCCACATTGCCAACACCGCGAAAGAAAAAGTATCGGCAGATGCCATCACGGAATTTGAAGTACGCATTTTACTGCTGGAAGATTCTTACAAAGCTCTAATTAAAGAAGGAAAAAAGTACCCTTTTCGTCCGGGTATGACAGCCAGTGTGGAAATTCTTACCAACCGTAAGGAAAATGTACTGGCTGTTCCGTTGGCAGCCGTTACCACACGATCAGGCGATAACCTGCAGATGCAGGGGGTACCGGCCACAACAACCTCAACTTCACCACCGGCCAGAAAAGAAGAGAACAAGGTGGTAGTTTTTGTTCATGAAAACGGAGTGGCCAAAATGGTTGAAGTAAAGACCGGTATAAGCGATTATGATTTCATTGAAATTACCTCGGGTATCAGCGACAGCACCGAGGTAGTAACCGGGCCCTTCCTTGTTGTGTCCAAGCGCTTGAAAGACGGTGACAAAATACGGAAAGCTGAACCGAAAAAAGACAAGAAGCCGGAAATCAAATCGGAATAATCAACGCGAATCTCAGGGCTCAAAGTTCGTAATTAATTGTTACTTTGAGTCCTGAATTCTGAATTATGGTACTGCATCCCTGGCATGAGGTATCAACCGGTAAAAACCCGCCACAGCAGCTCAACGCGATTATTGAAATACCGCGTGGGTCGCGTGCCAAATACGAAGTTGACAAGGAAAGTGGCCTGATTAAACTGGATCGGGTAATTTATGCCTCTATGTACTATCCGTTGAATTACGGATTTATACCCCAAACCCTGGGTGAAGATAATGATCCGCTGGATATTGTGGTGCTCACGCAGGTATCCGTTGTGCCATTGTGCATTATTCCCTGCCGGGTTATTGGATTGATGCGCATGGTTGATCGCGGAGAAAACGATGATAAAATAATAGCTGTGGCTGAACAGGATGCCAGTGTAAACCATATTCAAGACGTCCATCATTTGCCTGAGTATTTTCATTCGGAGCTGAAACACTTTTTTGAAAATTACAAGACCCTGGAGCGCAAAAGTGTTGTTGTTAACGAATTTCTTTCTGCAGATGCAGCATGCAACGTTGTGCGCAACAGTATGGTTTTGTACCAAAAGACTTTTCCCCGAAATTCGGCCACATGATTATCGGGTTTGATGCCAAACGCTTGTTTCAGAATTATACTGGCCTTGGCAATTACAGCCGCTTTCTTGTACGTGCCCTTGGAAAGAACTTTCCCGAGCATGAATATGTATTGTTTGCCCCCGCAGTCAGATGGCATCCGGATACAAGTGAATTCGCTTCCGGCACCTATAAAGTGGTAACACCAGGCGGCTTAGGCCGCTTTGTGCATCCGGTGTGGCGTTCCTTCACCTTGTCGTTAACCAAATCAGCCAGGCGGTTAGATATTTTTCACGGGTTAAGCCATGAGTTACCTTATGGGTTGCCTGACAAGGTTAAAAAAGTTGTAACAGTCCATGATTTGATATTTTATCGCTATCCGGAATATTACAAAAAGGTAGATGTGGCCATCTACAAACAGAAAGTTAAAAGTGCTTGTCAGCGGGCCCATCGCATTGTGGCCATCAGCCACCAGACTGCGCAAGATATCCATGATTTTTTAGGTGTTCCTTCCGAAAAAATTACCGTTGTATACCAGGGGTGCCATCCCCGGTTTATGGAAAAAATTCCGGAGGAGGGGCTTTCGGAAATTCGGAAAAAATACAACCTGCCTTCCAGGTATTTGCTGAACGTAGGTACAATTGAAAGGCGCAAAAACATTAAAACAGTGATCGAGGCATTGGCTCAGATTCCGGAAAATTTACGCATACCACTTGTAATTGTAGGCAGGAAAACAGCTTACGCAGATGAAGTGCTTGACCGGGCCAGGCAACTGCACGTGGCATCGTTTATACATATAATCGACAATTTGCCTTTTCCGGATCTGCCGGCTATTTACCAGGCGGCAGACGTCTTTCTGTATCCTTCTTTGTTCGAAGGTTTCGGCATTCCTGTTATTGAGGCAATCTGGTCCGGGGTTCCTGTTATTACATCTACGGGTTCATGCTTTTCCGAGGCGGGTGGCCCTCACAGCCTGTATGCTTCCCCCGTACATCCTCAATCCTGGGCCGAGGCAATCCTAAAGCTTCTTTCGGATTCAAAACTGCGCGCTGAACTTTCTGCAGCTTCGCTGAACTATGTGCAGCAATTCAGGCCCGAAGTAATTGCCCGTGATATGATGGGCGTTTATACAAGTTTGTTTTAAATTTTTAAGATATGAAAGTGTGCGGATTTTCTTTTGTTCGCAACGGTGTAAAATTTGATTACCCTTTTGTCGAAGCCATCCAGTCGGTGTTGCCGGTATGCGATAAATTTATTCTTGCGGTCGGTAAATCAGACGATAATACGCTGGAGGTAGCCAGCGGCATTGCACCTGATAAGATTGAAATTATTGAAACGGTGTGGGACGACAGGCTCAGGACGGGTGGCCGGGTATTTGCCGATGAAACCAATAAGGCCTTTCGCGCTATCCCTGCAGATTATGACTGGGCTTTTTATATTCAGGGCGATGAGGCCTTACACGAAAAGTATCTGCCTGTGGTAAAACAAGAAATGGAAAGGTGGCTCCATCATCCTGAAGTAGAAGGATTATTGTTCAATTATCTTCACTTCTTTGGTTCGTACGATTATGTAGGCCTTAAACACTCCTGGTACCGGAGAGAAATACGAATCGTTCGCAACCGGAAAGATATTTTTTCCTATCGCGATGCCCAGGGTTTCCGTAAGCTTCCCAACCATAAACTAAGGGTAAAGCTTATTGATGCGTGGATTTATCATTATGGCTACGTACGCGAACCGCAGGCCATGCGCAACAAGCGGCTGGCCAGCGCAAAACTTTATGGAAACGATCATGCCGAAAGTGCTGCTGCGCCCGGTTTTTCCTATGAGTCGTTTAATGAACCGTTGCGGCTTTTTGAGGGTACACATCCGGCTGTTATGCATAACCGAATAGCAAGAAAAAACTGGGAGTTTCACCCAGACCTTTCCCTGCAATATGCATCATTTAAGGACCGGTTTAAAAGAATGGTGGCCAAATATACAGGCTGGCATCCCTTTGAATACCGAAATTATAAATTGATTTGAACTACCGGCCTCTGTATGCAAATGTGGTGTTGCCCTGATCGAAGTAATTAAATCCGAGCACCCGAAGGTTCTTCATGATTTGAGTGCGGTTAGCTTTGTCATCGTGAATCTCGACAGCTACCACTCGCACGGTATTTAAAATGTCCCTGGCTTTGTTTTCATCTTCCAGCAGCAAACTTTCGGTTCCTTCAATATCAATTTTAAGCAGGTCGATGCCTGATGTATTGCCGTTTAATAACTCCGGCAGAGTATATCCCTGTATTGGGCCATCTTCCTTTTCTGCAACATAATAGCTTGCGTTGGTGCCTCCACGGTAATCGGTGCTGATGCTCAGTCTGCAATTTTTTGTGTACCAGGCGCCCTGTATCAGTTGCACAGCATTCAGGTTATTTGCCTGCATGTTTTTTTTAAGCTGCCTGAAGTTTTCCGGGTCGGGTTCTACAGCAATAAACTTAGCTCCTGATAAGTTTTTGGCAAAGTAAAGAATGCTGTAACCCACATTGCTTCCAATATCTACTACGAGCGGGTTATGTATTTTTAGTTTGGAAAGAAGTTCTATACAGGGTTCATACTCTTTTTGCCCCCATACTTCTTTCAGGGTCAGGATGTCGCTGCTGGGATAGGGCCGGGCATAGAATTGCGTTGCCGATGAGGTGAGCAGCAATTCCTTTTCACTGAACGCTGCTATTTTCAGGTGTGGCATGTGTTCAGTTAGCTTTAGCAGATTCTTGGCGGTGAGCAGGTACGGATCCGAAGTTTTACCGAACGGTTTGGTGAGATAATAACGGATAACCGCCTTCCTTACCTCAACGGGGAGTTTGCCCAAATTAAAAAAACGCTTTAAGCTCATGTTCCGGAAATTTCCTGCTGATAAGATTTTACCAGATTTCCCCAGTTTACCAGTGGTGTCATCGTGTCCCGGTGCATGTGCGAAGATAATCCCGGAAGGGGCGAAAAACAGATTGCGGGACTCAGCCAGCCATAAGCAAAACGGCCGAAAAGCTTCCGGCTCAATTTTCTGTCGTTTGCTCCTTTGCTGCACCGGTATAACAGTGTGGAGTACTTTTTCAAGGTAGAAGATTTTGTGAGAAAAGTAAAGGTAATATGGCTTACCTGCCGCCAATGCGAATCGGAAGATACGAGCAGCAGGGAGTGTTTACGGAATTTTGCAACATACCGGTCAGGATAATCGGCCGGAAATACAAAAAGATCTTTTGATAGGAGGTCGATCCATGAGGATGGGTTATAAAGTTTGAACCCGCCACGGCACAGCAGGGGGGCTTCCTGTATAAAGGTAGTGATCTTCCGGAATGAATCCGGGATATGGAGATAATCGTCTTCGCACAGGTAAACCCACTGATCATCGGGTATGGAATGTGCAATATCAAGCGCTTTACGTATGGAGTTGTCATTTCCAAATGTTCCCTGATGCAACTCGACCGGATACTTGCTGAAGAAGCTGATCAACGTATCGGAAAGGTTGTCGCCCAGAACAATTATGCGGTGGGGAAACCCGTTCAATGCTTTGTATAAACTCAGAAAGCAAATTTTCACCAGGTCGGTTTTAGAAAGCCCGAAGGGGCGCGGGTTGTTATTAACAGCGACAATTTTATCGCAGGCCCTGAAAATGATGGTGTAACTAACTGGCTGGTTCATTATTGAGAAGATAACTGGCCGGTTCGGAACGTGATAATCGCGCGTTTATTGACCGATTTACGGATGTTCTTAACCACCTGCCGCAAAGTTAACCTTACTTCGTGTCCGGAAATTTTTTCATTAAAATATTTTCTTGCAGCTATCCATTTATGTCTTTCTTTAACAAACAACAGGAGCGACTGCAGCAGAACAGGCCGCAGCAGAAGAATTTTTAAAAACGATTCCATCGTAATTTGTATCATGTAAATTGAAAATTCGAAAGCGGACAGGTGGACGGCATGAAAAAACATTTTATTCCTGAAGTAAATCTTATCTATATACTTTTTCCTTTCCTTCGACTTTATTGAAGCAGAGGTTTTGTGGCGGCATATGGCCTCATGTGCATAGTAGCAATGCCATCCTTTCCGCCAGGCCCGCACCGAAAGGTCGAGGTCTTCGGCATAAAAAGGAGAGAATATATCACTGAACCCACCCAGTTCAACTAATTTTTTTCGGTTTACCAGGGCGCTGGATCCAGACAGATATAAAGTAAGCACTGGTTTTTGGTCAGAATTTTTAACTATGTAATGTTGGTTAATTTTCAGTTTACAAAGCTGGAAGGAGGGGAGTCGGGCTGCATCCTGTATAAAATCATCATCCCAGCCGATGATTCTTCCGCCCACACCAAACGTTTTCGGATCGCTGAAATATTTAAACAGCCCGCTGAAATAATCCGGAGCAACGATAATATCGCTGTTTAGCAGCAAAATCAAATCGTATTTTGCCGCAAAAATTCCTTTGTTGATGGTTTTTGAAAAACCCAGGTTTTGTTCATTCGTCAGCACTTTTATCCACGGATAATTGTGCCAGAGGAATGAGATTGAATTGTCCGTTGAGCAATCATCTACAACAATTGTTTCCCACGGCAGGCCTGTGTTGTTCAGGGCTGTGAGCAATGGTTTGAGTGTTTTTTTGAATAATTCAACCCCGTTGTAGTTCGGGATGACCACGCTCAGGCCATCTGGTTTGTAAGCAAGATCAAAAGTCGGATTCTCTTTTACCATGGTCTTTTCCGAAAGGGTTGAAGGTAGCTCAAATGATGTTGAATTTGTGCAGCGATCCAATCAGCTCCATCATCCAGGCAATGCCGATGTGTACAATAATACCACCCCATATGCTTTTTGTTTCCAACGCGATCACGCCCAGAATATAGCCACCGAAAATTGAACTGATTGCTTCAGGCAGTGGCTTTCCGAAGTGCAGAAAACAATATAAAACAGACATTGTCAAAACGGATGATCGTCCGAGCAGATGTGCCATGCCCAGCACCAGAAAGCCCCGGTAAAAAAATTCCACACCAACGAAATTAAGTCCATAGGCCAGTTCGTACATAAGCACTGCAATCCACTCTGGCATACCCCATAAAGCAGCGGCTCCAGTTTTTTCATACATCGGATATTGTGCCTGAAAACCGGGCAAGGTGGAAGCAAGGAGCAGTACCGGCATCATAATGAGTAGCATGATAAAGTATGGCCTTGCATCAAAGCGTTGCGGCCTTAATCCGTAAAAGTGACCCTGGGTGCGATCGGCAACGGCATAATAAATCAACAACGGAATTACCATAAGCATAACTCCGGAAACATTATGTGCAATTTTTATCCACCAATACTGACTCTGCGGGTGGGCTGTTTGTGCTATAAGCTTATGAGCATAAGGAAGGGCGCGGTCTAAGCTGAGTAAGAATAATGCCAGCAGTGCGCGGATGTATAAATCTCTATTAAGTAAGGCCCGGTGGCGTCCGGTGTAAAATAAAATGACAATCGGGGTGAAGTAGGCCAAAATATGCCAGCCAAAATAAGCCAGGAGCCTGGACAAATCCGGCAGCGTGTCCAGATAGCTGTCTTCAAAATCGGTAATGTAATTAAAAGCCATTGAGGCGATCAGAAACATTGCCAAGGCTCCATATGCCCGGGCATTAAAATCTTCGCGAATGTGCAAAACAAGGTAATCCCGGATTTTCCGCATCACCAGCTCTTTAATATCGGATAAACTTTATGAACAGGCAAACCCATAACGTTGAAGTAGGAGCCATTGATTTTTTCGATGCCTATCATTCCAATAAAATCCTGTGCTCCATAGGCACCGGCTTTGTCATAGGGTTTGTACGTATCTACATAGTACTCAATTTCTTCATTAGTAAGGCGGGTAAAAGTTACTTCGGTAGTGTCGTCAAAGCTTATTTCTCTTCCTGCTGAAAGTATGCACACACCGGTCATCACCAGGTGGGTTCTTCCACTGAGTTGCTTGAGCATGTTAATGGCCTGAAGTCTGTTTTCTGGCTTGTTTAAAATCTGATTATCGAGAATTACCACCGTATCGGCAGTAAGAACTACTTCATCATGAATTTTCATGCGGAAGCTTTCCGCTTTTTGGGTGGCCAGGTAACGGGCTACTTCCGTTGCCGGAAGTTCGGGCGGGTATGTTTCATCTGACAGGGGTTTTTCAACAGTAAATGCAAAGCCTGCTTCGCGCATGAGATATTGCCTGCGCGGAGAGGTGGAAGCCAGTATAAGTTTGAAGCGGTTGTGCATGTTGCAGTGGAAAATTAATGAAAAGGGTCGAAGGCGGGGGCACGAAACTCATCTTCTTTGATAGAACTGAAAACAAATCCGCTGATGGTTTTCGGATAGAAATAAGTTGCTTTCTGTGGCATGGTATAGCCGCTGTAACATACCCGCTTTATTTGTTCAATGGTTACTTCGTTGGTAATGATGGCCATCTGGGCCTCACCCTTCAGGATCTTCTGCAGGCAGTCGGAAAAACTGCGATCATACGCTATGTAGGGTGTTGATCGCTGATCGCGGCCCGGTATGCCCAGGGCTTTTTCAATTACAAAATAGTGCATTACGGTAAGGTCCAGTTGCAGTATTTCCATAGGAAAAGGCCACCTCATTTCCCCGAGCACCTCGGGTTTCAACCTGATTTTGTAAGCTTTTTCAGGAAACAAAAGTCCGAAAGCCCACGGTTTACCTGCAATAATTTCCGGTATGGTATCGGCCTCTTCCAGTTCCCGAATGGTGAAATATGGGCTTAGCTTTTCCAGGATGTCGCGCTCGCTGAATGCCGGAAAATTACGGATTAAACGGTGTGTGGGCAGAATGCAAAGATCGTTGGCCTGCGTGTTGGTCAGGTACATCAGGTGGTAGTTGTATCCTTCTTTACCTGTATGCAGGGGATTGGCGGCTTTGCGTTTTTTCTTTACTGCTATGGAAGCTTCATATCTGTGATGCCCGTCTGCCAGGATAATGATTTTATCTTTCAGAACTTCAATAAATTTTTTGATAACGCTGGCATCATGAATTATGGCCAACACATCGCGCACTCCCTGATAGTCCTCAGTTTCATAAACCGGTGAAAGTATGGCTTCGTCCATTAAAGGCTCAAGCGCAAAGGAATCGTCTTCATACAAACCATGTGTGGCGCTGCTGTGAAACTCCGTTGAATCCAACAGGGCTACGCGGTCATTGACGGCACCCGGTATGGTGTTCTCATGTCTCAGGATGACTTTTTCTTCCCAGTCGTAGGCGCGGATGTGGCAAATAAAACCCTTCCGGCAAAATTCCCTGGGGTTTCCGGGTATGCGAAAATACTGGTAGTACACGTAAATACCGGGCAGGTTATCCTGCACCAGTATGCCCTTTTTTTTCCAGTTGTCAAGCAGTATGGCGGCATCTTCCGGTGCACAGCGCGGCACGGAAAGGTGTATGGAGTTGTAGGGATTCTTGTAGAGAACCTGTCTTTGCTTTTCCGATACCACATCAAACAACGGTGCTATGAGCGATTCGATGTGCTGCGAAAGCGAATTTTCATAACGCCAGGCGCGGACAGGTAAAATTTCAGCCATGTTGTTCAGGCGGCTAAGCTTATAAAAAGTTGCAATGCTAATGATTTAAAACGGTTGCAACAATTAACCCTTATGCCGTAAAATCGGGGAAGTGCGCATTTTTCGCTATTTTTGCGGCAATTTTAAACGGTAAAATCTTCATGATCGACTTATTTGAGAAGCTAAAGATGGAAGCTGGCCCGCTGGCCAGGTATTCACATCTGCCAGACGACTATTTCTTCTTCCCCAAGCTGGAAGGGGATATCGGGCCCCACATGAAATTTAATGGCCGCACCGTGCTGAACTGGAGCCTGAATAACTACCTGGGGCTGGCCAACCATCCCGAAGTGCGCAAGGCCGATGCCGAAGCAGCGGCTCAATACGGCTTAGGCCACCCGATGGGTGCCCGGATGATGTCGGGAAATTCGGTGCATCATATTGAGCTGGAAAAGCAACTGGCTCAGTTCATCGGTAAGGAAGATGTCATGCTGCTGAATTACGGTTATCAGGGTGTGGTGTCGATTATTGATGCATTGGTTGATCGTAAAGATGTAATCGTATATGACGCGGAATCGCATGCATGCATTATTGACGGTGTACGTTTGCACATGGGCAAGCGCTTTGTATATGCCCACAACGACATGGAAAGTTTGGAAAAACAGTTGCAGCGTGCCACAAAGCTGGCCAATGAAACCGGAGGGGGCATACTGGTCATTACAGAGGGAGTGTTTGGCATGAGTGGCCGTCAGGGCGATCTGAAAGGTGTGGTAGAGCTTAAGAAAAAATACAACTTCCGCTTATTTGTAGACGATGCACATGGTTTTGGCACGATGGGCAAGACCGGTGCCGGTACGGGTGAGGAGCAGGGTGTTCAGGATGGAATTGACCTTTACTTCTCCACTTTTGCCAAGTCAATGGCAAGCATTGGAGCTTTTGTAGGGGGAGAGGCCCGTATCATCAAATACCTGCGGTACTCGGTGCGATCACAAATCTATGCCAAAAGCCTGCCGATGCCTTTGGTTATCGGGGCCATAAAACGCCTGGAGTTGCTGCGCACACAACCACAACTCAGAGAAAAGCTTTGGCAGATTGTGCATGCAATGCAACAAGGCCTTCGTGAACGCGGCTTTAATATCGGGCTTACCACTTCGCCTGTTACCCCGGTGCTGTTCAAAGGCGGGGTGGGCGAGGCGGCCAATATGGCCATGGACCTGCGGGAGAACTTCAACATTTTCTGCTCTGTAGTTATTTATCCCGTTGTTCCTAAGGATGTTATCATGTTCCGCATCATCCCTACGGCTGCTCATTCGCTGGAGGATGTGGAACGCACGCTCAATGCCTTTTCGGCCCTGAAGTCCAAGCTCGACAGCGGCTTTTACCGCAACGAAGAGCTGGTAGCCGTAACGAAGGGATTGTAAAAAAAATGCCGTTTTTCGTTGATTTTATGCGTTTTTAGCTAAATTGGCGTATTGAAAAAATTATTAACCCCTTAAATATCAGGACAATGCAAAAATTCCAAGAACTGAAAAACCTAATTGCTTCACTGGAAGCCGATGCAGACAAGTTTTACAACAAAGGCAACAGTGCGGCCGGAACCCGCCTGAGAAAGGGTATGCAGGAGCTCAAAAACATGGCTCAGCAAATCCGCATTGAAGTTCAGGAACTCAAGAGCAAAGGTTAATTACTGCGCACCTTAGTCGCGGTGGAAAGGGTAGCATCGCTACCCTTTTTTCTTTTTTATATCACCCAATGCCTTCGCAATGCGTTCGCTCAGCGAATCGGATGCCGGCACAAGGGGTAAGCGAACATAGCGAGAACAGATGCCCATTTCGGAAAGCAACTGCTTAATGCCCACCGGATTGCCTTCTTCATACATCAGGGTGTTCAGTTCCATGAGCCTAAACAGCTGTTGCGATGCTTTGACAAACTGCCCTACAAAGGCTGCTTCTTTTACTTTGTAAAAAATTTCAGGAATGGCGTTGGCCAATACGGATATTACTCCCCGCGCGCCCATGCTGTACAGCACCACAGTCAGCAGGTCGTCTCCGGAAATCAATAAAAAGTCTTTTGGTTTGTCGCGTGCTATTTTCATGCACTGTTCTATGTTGCCCGAAGCTTCCTTAATGCCAATGATGTTGGGGTGAGCTGCCAGCTTAAGCGTGGTTTCGGCCGTAAGATTGGAGGAGGTTCGTCCCGGAACGTTGTATAAAATAACCGGCACCGGACAGGCATCGGCAATGGTTTGGAAATGGCTGATAATACCGGCCTGCGATGGTTTGTTGTAATAAGGACTTACTGACAGCACAGCGTCCACACCTTTGAAATCCGTTTCTTTTATGGTATCCAGTACCGACTGGGTATTGTTTCCGCCAATGCCGTACACCACAGGCAACCTGGCGGAGTTATTTTCTATTACAAACCGAAGAATGCTTTTCTTTTCAGCTGCAGTTACCGTTGCCGATTCGCCAGTGGTTCCCATAACCACGTAATAATCTACGCCTTTGGCCGTGTGTCGGATCAGTTTTTTGAGCGCCTGAAAATCGACTTCATTTTTTTCATTAAAGGGTGTAACCAGGGCTACGCCGGTGCCTTCCAGTTTTTTCATCTTACTTTAGTTTTTGCGTATATTGATAAAGGTGCTCGATAAGGGCCGGTGTGCTTCTGACACCATTGACCATCAGTTCAAAGTAAGGCTTCAGCTCTTCGCCGAAAATTCCAGCCCGGCATCGTGCCTTGCTTCGGGCAAGAAGATAGCATATGTAATCGTTTGGTTTGCTGTCCAGGCACAAAAGATAATCAAATGCTGTATCGGCAAACCGCAACGCGTGGGCTGATTTTACTGCACCCCAGAGAGAGACTTCCTGAGGTGAAAAAAAGTCGAATAAAAATTCATGATTCTCTTTTTTGGGTGGCAGAAAAGCAAATGCTTGCACTTTTTTACCATCTTGTTCGAGCTTATGAATAAATTGCTTGATGTGATCGTGCTTGGTGCGATCTTCTATGGTAAACAAAAGCCCTATCTGTTCAGCTTTCTTGAAGGATATACTGCTTCGTGGTGTCTTATTCTTTTTGAGCTGATTCCGGGTGCGCAGCCTGAGGAACTTAAGTTTCATGGTCAGATGGATTCACCGTTAAGAAGCCTGTCAAACTCTTCTTCTGAAATTATCCGGATGCCCAGTTGTTTGGCTTTTTCGAGTTTGGCAGGGCCCATATTTTCTCCGGCCACTAAATAATCCAATTTTCCTGAAACTCCCGAGAGTACGCGGCCGCCATTCCGTATAATCAGTTCTTTGAGCTGATCGCGTTCGTATTTTCTGAAAACACCCGAGATGACAAATGACTTATTGTTGAGCCGGTTGCTTTCCGGCTGAAGGTCTTTCCCGGCAATGGCAAAGTTTAGGCCTGCCTTACGGAGTCGTTCAATTTCTTTGAGATTTTCGGGATTGCTGAAGAACCGGAGAATACTTTGTGCGATTTTTTCGCCTACTTCCGGTGCGTTCAGCAGGTCTTCGTAAGATGCGCTGGCCAGGGTTTCCAGGGTTCTGAAATGACGCGCCAGTTTTTCGGCTACAGTTTTCCCAACGTAGCGGATGCCCAGGGCAAACAGTACGCTTTCGAAGGGCGTTTTTTTGCTTTTTTCAATGCCATCCAGAACATTTCTTGCCGATTTATCTTTAAAACCTTCCAGCTGCAGCAGATCATTCAGGGTCAGCTCATATAAATCGGCCGGACTTTTAACCATTCCTTTTTTATACAGTTGTTCAATGGTTTTTTCACCCAGTGCATTGATGTCCATAGCCTTGCGCTGGATGAAATGTTCGATGCGACCCATGATTTGCGGAGGGCAACCATTTGTGTTGGGGCAGTAATGTGCGGCTTCACCTTCTTCGCGTATCAGTTTGGTGCCGCACTCAGGGCAATGGGTAATGTATTGAATGGGCTTAGCACCTGGCGGTCGTTTGCTCAAATCTACTCCTGTAACTTTAGGAATGATTTCCCCGCCTTTTTCCACAAACACGTAATCGCCTTCGTGCAGGTCGAGGCGGGCAATTTCGTTGGCATTGTGCAGCGATGCCCGCTTTACAGTAGTTCCGGAAAGGAAAACCGGTTGCAGCTCAGCCACGGGAGTGATGGCACCTGTTCGCCCTACCTGATAGGTGATGCCATTCAGCCGCGTACTTACTGATTGGGGCTTGTATTTGTAGGCAATGGCCCACCGCGGACTTTTGGCTGTAAGTCCGAGTTCTTCCTGCTGGTCGAGACGATTTACTTTAATCACTACACCATCGGTTTCAACCGGCAGTTCAAAACGTTTGTCTTCCCAATACCTGATGTAATCAAATACTTCATTCAGACTACTGCATTTGCGCCATGTAGGGGAGACATTAAATTTCCATTGTACGAGCTTTTGTAGGCCTTCTTCGTGCGTTGTTATACCGGTTTCATTGCCCAACAGGTAGTATGCATAACAGGAAAGTTTTCGTTGGGCCACAATAGAAGAGTCCTGCATTTTCAGTGTGCCCGAAGTGGTGTTGCGTGCATTGGCATAGGTTTCTTCACCGATGTCTTCGCGTTCTTTATTGAGTTGTTCAAAAACATCCTTGGGCATGAATATTTCTCCGCGCACCTCAAACCAGGATGGCACATCATTGCCTTTTATTCTGAGCGGTATGCTTCGGATGGTTTTGACGTTTGTGGTTACGTCATCACCGCGCACACCATCACCGCGGGTAACACCCCGTACCAGTAAACCATTTTCATAGATAAGGCTGATGGAGACGCCATCAAACTTCAACTCGCAGATGTATTCATAAGGCTGGCCGCCCAGTCCTTTGGCTACCCGTGTATCGAATTCTTTCAACTCTTGTTCGCTGTACGTATTGCTGAGCGACAACATGGGGTAGCGGTGTGCAACCTGGGGGAAGTCTTTGGTTATTGAGCCACCTACGCGTTGGGAAGGGGAGTCGGGAAAGCGGAATTGAGGAAATTGATTTTCCAGTTCAATCAGCTTTTCCAGTAACTGGTCAAACTCGTAGTCGCTTATTTCTGTGCGGTGCTGCTGGTAGTAGAGTTCGTTGTGGTAGTTAATCAGCTCCGTTAGGCGTTCGATTTCTTTCCGTGCCTGCTCTGCGGTCATGGTAGGGTTGTTGGGCAGCAAAAATAAAAGTTTGCCGTTTACCGGGTAGGGTCGGCATAGCCTTTTAATTCAGCGCCCAAATCAAGACGGTTGTTTTTCCGGTCAATATCGGCTGTCTGCTGCCCGGCATCTATTTCAAGCGAAGCGATTTCACCGATGGCCGTGTTGATTTCTACCGTATAGGTTGGATTTACCCAGGGCCAGGCGGTAAGCGTTACCCATCCCGTGCCCGGGGTCATTTTACTTCCGAGCATTTCATTCACTGGCAGGTAGTACACCTCTCGCGTTCCGTTGCGGTAGGTTACGGTAAGTTCAACCGGCATGGGCAGCTCGCCAATACGTTCCAGCACTACAAAGGTTTTGTTGTTTTGCGGTACTACCTGTTTAATCGCGTAATCAATCCGTTTGGTTGTGTTGATCCAGTATCGCATAAACCAGCTCAGGCTCAGCCCTGAAGTTTTTTCCATGACACGGATGAAGTCATTGGGCTCGGGGTGCCGAAATTTCCAGGCATTGTAGTAGTTGCGCATGGCGCGGTAAAACGTTTCCCCGCCCATGATGTATTTGAGTTGGTTAAGCAGCATGCTGCCCATGCTGTAAGCCGCAGTGCTGTAGGCGCGGTTGGTGGTATAATGGTCCGAATGCTGACTGGCTGGTTCCTGAAGGCCGCTGCGTACCAGGGCAAGATAGCTGGCATAACTGCCCGCGTGCGGATTATCGGTGTTGGTAAAGCGTGCAAGCGATTCATCCTGTGTAAAGGAAGTAAAGCCCTCATCCATCCATGGATAGAGAGACTCATTGCTGGCCAACACAGCCTGGTACCAACTGTGGGATATTTCGTGGATGGCAGTACTTACCAATCCGTTGAAATTTCCTTCGCCCAGAATAAGTGTGCACATGGGATACTCCATGCCGCCATCACCCCCTTGTATTACCGAGTACACCGGGTAGGGATATTTACCAAATGTTTGGTTCATAAACTGGAAGTGCTTAACCACGTAATCCTCCAATCGTTTCCAGTTATCGGTTGTCTTTTCATTTTTCTGATAGAAGAAATGTACTTCGGGGCCATCGGGCACCTGCGCGATGGTGTGCGTATAGTCGGGGTCGGCAGCCCAGGCAAAGTCAATTACATCCTTCGCGATAAAGTGCCACGTCAGTTCACCTGCCGGGCGGCTAACCTTCGTGCCGGGTTTTTCGTAGCCATGACCGATCTGATGAGGATTTTGTAACACTCCGGTACCGCATACCACAAAAGTCGGGTCGATGGTAATTTTCACATCGAAATCGCCCCATACCCCGTGAAATTCGCGGGCTATATATTGGTAGGCATGCCAGCCCAGGTGGTCGTATTCGGCCATCTTCGGGTACCACTGTGTCATTGAATAAGCAATTCCTTCGCGGTTGTTGCGGCCTGTGCGCCTGATTTGCACAGGTACCTGTGCCTCAAACTGCATGTCGAATGTAGTTTTCATTTTCGGCAACAGGGGTTTATTGAGCTCAACTTCAAGTATGGTTCCAATGGTTTTGTGTTTAACTTCTTTGCCATCCTGGGTAAGTTTCAGAATATGCTGATATCCGATTTCGTCATCTTTCAGTTTCGATATGCGGTCGGTTACACGCGCATCGGGATCGGCAATGGTGCGAGAACGCACGTCCATCATTGAGCCGGGCTGAAAAGCATTATAATAAAGATGATAATAGACTTTACGCAGGGTGTCTGGGGAATTATTGGTGTACACCAGTTTCTGGCTGCCGAAAAGTTTATGGGTTTTTACATCCAGCCTTACTTCCATCTGATAATCTACACGTTGCTGCCAGCGGTAGTCCTGGGTGGAAGCAATAAATGTGGATAGGAGCATCGGAAAAATAAGAGCAAAGTGCTTCATGGCAGAATTTGGATTTAATTCGATAACCTGTTTTCCGAAAAGTATCCAATCGCCTGCACTTTACCAATCCGATTTCCGTTTCAGCGGCAACCGGTATGAGAGTCCTGCCATGATAAAACCACTTTCGGAGAGCAGAAGCATTTCGCCTGGCAGGGCGCGGGGTATGTTGTACATGTAGCTAAGGGTTAGGGTGAAGCGCTTTTTCTGCAGCATGAGTGGAGCCAAAAAGGCATAGTTCATCACCCCGAATACGCGGTAGGTGCGCACCGTGTACCACGGATTACCGTTCCGCAATCTGAACCAGGCCAAGATCCATTCCGCGCGGGTTTGGGGAAGTATGATCTCGGATATGGTGGCATCGCCCAGGAGCACGAAAACGCCGGGAGCGAAACTTACCTTGTCGAGCTTCCAGATGTGTTCTTTTTCCAGCCTGCCGGAAACCGACTGGGTAATGCGATGCACTTTCTCATCGCCAAAGAAAAAGGAATAATCCGTTTGTAGGGTCAGAAATTTTAGATCAGCTGAAGCAGAAACTGTTAGTGCATTTTTAAAGGGCGTGAAGGATTCATCAAATTGATATTCGTACCGGTCGTATGAGGCCATTGCCATGAATCGCTCACCGAACGGATGCATGTAGCCGGCCGAAAGCACCGTGAGGTAATAGGTTGGTGTAAAATCACGGCTCCAATATCCTGTAAGGTCGGCATACAGGCCGGATTTATGGTACCACGTTATGCCGGGTGATAAACCAAACTGGTCGATACCAAGTGTGCGCCCTGCCGCCATCACATTGCTGTTGTACAGCAAACGGAAATTCAACACCGAATGATTTTGTTCATCAAACAGGATCATGAGGCTATCAACCAGCCGGAAGATGGAGAGAGAATCGGAAAGGGTAAGGACTGAATCGGTTTTAGTTGAAATGGCGCGAACATCCTGCGCATGGACTGCACCGGATGCTGTTAAAAACAGTCCTGTTAGAAGAGCCGTAAGCCTTTGCATGTATGCCTTGTTTCGCCTCGCGCAAAGATGTTTATACTAGTTATTGCGCTGGCGTAAACGTTGTTCATTACGGTCCTGGAATTTTTGCTGGCGCTGTTGCTGAGCCTGACGCTTTTGAATCTGTCGCAGCACCATTTCCCGGAACTCGTTTTCTGCCTGGCGCAGCGTAAGCAGTTTCTGTGGCGGGATGGTTTGCAGTAAGCGGCCGGAATATTCTTTTTCGAGGTCGAGCTCACGTTGCCTTACCTGTAACTCCATTTCCAGCAAACGTTTTTGCTGCTCTTCGGTGGCATTATTGTTCTGATTTTTTCGGGCTTGTTCCAGCTGCTGGCGTAGCTCTATACGCTTTTGGTAAAATTCGCGGTAAACCGGCCAGAATTTTTCTGCCTCTTCAGGAGTGAGGCCCAGCCTTTCGGTGATGAAGGCAATGCGTGCGGCTTCAATGCGTTGCCTGGCACGAGGGTCTCTGGCCGGCTCTTCCTGTGCCAGTACTGTAAAAGGCAGCATCAGCATCATTATCCATTTCTTCATAACATGTAACTTAAAGTTGGTTTAGCAAATCTTCATCCGTGTGATATTCTTCCGGGAACAGACTGTACACTTCGTCCTCAACTCCATCAGCCGCCAGGTTTTCCAGCTCGGTTGTGAGGAGTATGTCGTCTAATTCCATATCGGTTTCCACCAGGTAGCGTATCAGCTCTTCGGTGTGGATGTCGGCCAGCAGCGATTCGGCCGACTGTTTTTGGGCCGGCATGAGCCAGAACCACAAACTTGCACCCAGCAACACCAGTGGCAAGGCATACCTAACCGCAATCCTCAGGTAGGGCATGCCAGGTGAATGTTGCACCTGGGTTGTGCGCGACTGAACAACCTGAGGCAGGCGTTCAAAGTATCCTTCGGGTACTTCGAAAATCTGCTTTTTGGGTATGTTTTCCAGTGGGTTCATTTTCTTGCGGTTAGATGGTTTGTATGTGTCAAGGTTTAATTTTTTTCCAGGTACTCTTCAATTTTTTTTACAGCGTGATGGTAGCTGGCCTTTAGCGCACCCACGCTGGTACCGGTTATTTCGGCTATTTGCTCGTAGGGCAGATCATCATAATATTTCAGATTAAACACCAGGCGTTGTTTTTCCGGTAATTGGAGGATGGCTTTTTGCAACTTCCGCTGAATTTCATCGCCCGAGATGTATGGGGATGTATCTATTTTATGGCTAAGTTCATGGGTAAGGTTGTGAACAGGCAGAAAGAATCTGCGTTTTTTGCGTTGCAGGAAATTGAGGCATTCGTTGGTGGCAATGCGGTAAATCCAGGTAAACAATTGGGCATCTTCCCGAAAATTCCCGATGTGGCGATAAACTTTTATAAAGACTTCCTGGGTCAGGTCGTCAGCATCCTCATGGTCAATAACCATTTTTCGAATGAGGTAATACACGCGCTTCTGGTAAGTACGCACCAGCATGTTAAAACCATAATTCCGCGTTTCCGGATTGCGGATTTTTTCAAGAAGATCCCGATCGGTCAAAGGTTCTGGTTTGGCTGTGCAAATTAGATATTAAAAAGCAATAATGGTTTAAGCGAATCATCTTGTTGGTTCTTCGGTAGGCGTTCATCTATCTGAGGATCTGCTAACATATGAAACGGGATCGGATAACGATCCAAGCAACGGTGTCCCGGAGCCGTATGGCCGGGGCGATCACTTTGTGTTTACAGCTGCAATAGTTCATCTGCGAGCAGTTCTACCTGTTCTTTGGAATGAGCCGGAAAGTTGGCAAAGCGCAGGGTGCGTGCTTTCAATGGTCCATAGCCTTCTCCTGGCAGGATGCTTTTTTGCAAAAGTTGCCGGTAGATGCGATCGGTGTGCATGCCGGTTTCAGCCACCACAACCGTAGGCGATCGAAGGGCGGGATTTTGAACAAAAGGCCTTATGTGTGCATGCGTTTCAAGGCTATGATAAAGCAAAGCTGCTTTGTATTCGGTTTCTCTTCGAATGGTTGCGATGCCTCTTCTCAGCATGTCGGCCGTTACCTTGGCAAGCAGATAAATGCCCAGCACGTTGGGTGTTTCGGGTGTCTGATTTTTCCGTGCATATTTGGTTAGCGATTCAAGGCTATGGTATGAGCCGGTGGATAGTCCACGGCTGCGCAGTTCCGCTTCTTTGGCTAAACAGCGTTCGTTTACGATCCATACACCCAAGCCGGCAGGAAGGCCGAAGCCTTTCTGAACGGAAAAGAAAAGCGTGTCAATAGAAGTATAGTTGAACTGAGGATGAGGCAGCGATGAGACGGCATCAACTGCCACAAGCGCACTGGCATTGGTTGATTTAACGGAAGAAATTACTCTTGGCGGTGTGACCACGCCTGTGCTGGTTTCGTTGTGGGTGATGGCGATGAGTTCGGTAGAAGGTATTTCCGGTGCTTCGGTGAAACCCTCACCGTCTGGTTTCTGAAACACAATGGCCATTCGCTTAAGCTGAAGAGCGGTTTCATGAAACCGCCTTCCAAATGCACCGGTTGAAAGATGTACGGAATGCTCGGCAGTGAGGTTCTGAATTATGCGTTCCCATATTTCTGTGGCGGACGCGCAGAAGAGGATGGTGAAGCTGCCGGGAAGTTCCAGTAATGCGCGGATATTTTCTGATGCTTCGGCAAAAATTTTTTCAAATGCAGTGCTGCGGTGTGATAAAGAGGGTATGCCATCGCGCAGTGCCTGACGAATGTAATCGGATACGGTGAAATACAACTGCGATGGCCCTGGTATAAAGTTTGTGGCGTGCTTCATGGTGTGCAAAAGTAGCGGTTGCGAATAATTAAAAAATTCCGGAAAAGCAATATTGCCGAAGGGCGGTGTTTTTTCTACGTTTGCTTCAGAAATCCCACCCGGATTTGGGACATGTTTGCTGAACCTAACAAGTATGACCATACCGAGTGAAGCACGTGTCCAAAATCAGGCCTCATCCCGCTGCCGGCGGGACCTCGTTCTTCGGATCAGGATAACAGTGGAAGGTTGCGGATGCGCTGCAGCTCAAAACCTGTCGTTACGGGGTTCACGAAACAACCTCGCCAAATCCGGTGGGTTTTTTTGATTGCGGCAAAATTTTTTCTTTGGAGTAAGGTTGTCAGCCGGTTTTTTTAATAGAGCACCCGGAATTTAATGGTATGTTCTATTCCGCGAAGTTCGCGGATAACTTCTTTGTTGTATTCCTTGTCAATATCAGTAATTACGTAACCAATTTGTTCATTGGTTTTTAAATACTGGCCCACAATATTGATATTATGACTGGCCAGCACCTGGTTAATGCGTGCTAAGATGCCGGGCACATTGTCGTGAATGTGAATCAACCGGTGTGCGTTTTCAAGGGTAGGCAGGGCCAGGTTTGGAAAGTTCACGCTGCTGGAAGTGCTGCCGGTGTTGATGTACTCCTGAATGCGTGCAGGCACAAACTGCCCGATATTTTCCTGGGCTTCGCGTGTACTGCCGCCTATGTGTGGCGTAAGGATGGTGTTGGGCAGTCCGCGGAGTTCGGATACAAATTCTTCATTGTTGTTTACGGGCTCGTAAGGAAATACGTCAATGGCACAACCGCCTACCTTTCCGCTCTGGATAGCATTTTTCAGAGCGTGAATATCGACAATGTGTCCACGACTCAGGTTGATGAAGATTACGCCATTCCGCATCCACGAAAATTCACGTTCACCAATCAGGTGGGTATTCCCTTCACGTCCGTCCACATGCAGCGAAACGATATCGCTGAGTTCCAGTAACTCCTTCAGGGATTTGCACTTGGTGGCATTGCCCAATGCAAGTTTTTCTTCAATGTCGTAGTAATACACTTTCATGCCCAGCGCTTCGGCCAGCACCGAAAGCTGCGATCCAATGCTGCCATATCCTACAATGCCCAGCCGCTTGCCACGTACTTCATAGCTTCCTTCTGCCGACTTATCCCAGATGCCACGGTGCAGTTTATTCGACTTGTCGAAAAGCTTCCGCATCAACACAATCATTTCGGCAAGTGCCATTTCTACTACCGAGCGGGTGTTGCTGTAAGGTGCATTGAATACAGCTACGCCTTTGCGGGTGGCCGCTTGCAGGTCAATCTGGTTAGTGCCGATGCAAAAGGCGCCAATAACCATTAATCGGTTGGCGTGGTCCAGCACTCTTTTTGTAACCTGGGTTTTTGAACGAATGCCCAGCACACTAATATTTTTTATCCGGCCAATCAATTCGTCTTCGGTAAGCGCATGGGGCAGCGTTTCCACGGTAAAGCCCTCGGATCGGAGAATTTGTGCTGCTACCGGGTGGATGTTCTCCAACAGAAGTACGTGAATGCGGTTTTTGGGGTAGGAGATAGCTGTGTTCAGCTTGTTCAGATATAAGAATTCATCAAAACTGGGAGTAATGTGATCTGCTTTTTCCATCACAGCATTGCGCTCAACGTTTTCGGTGAAGGCAAAAAACTTATTGGCCAGTCCGGCAGCTTTGATTTCATAATCAGTGTACCCATCGCCAATTACATAGATATCGCCCGGCAGATTCAGCCGCTTCAGTTGTTCAACCTTGCCGTTGTTGTCCGACAGCGGATTGTTTGTGTCAAAGCCGGTTACGTTGCCATGCTCGTCAAAGAAGAACCGGTTGGCCAGGATATTTTCCGATTTGATGCCAAATTCCATGACCACCGGATCAATAAAAATGTGAAAGCCATTTGAGATTACATAAATATTATCGGCATACTTTGTGAAGAAATCACGGTTGCGTTTGAAGGACTCTGAAACCTGATCTTTCAACCTGATGGCCAGTTGTTCGAGGTGCTTTTTGTGCGGTTTCAACAAAGCGATGCGTTTTTCCAGTGCCTGACGGAAAGAAAGGCTTCCCTCCATAGCCTGTTCGGTGATTTCGGTAATTTGTTTTTTGATGGATTCTTTTTCGGGCTGACCATCAAAGATGATGTCTGCCAGCAGGTCTAACGCCTCAACTTTGGTAAAGGTGCTATCGAAATCGATTACGATAAACTTGTTGAAGGTCATTTCGGATAAGCTGAATGGCAAATGTAGAAAATTGGATAATTAGTCCATGGTTAATTGGTCCATGGTTAAATGGTCCATGGTTGGATGGTCCATGGTTAAATGGTCAATGGTTGCAATTAGGCGGTGGTGTTCATCACGCAGATTCAACGTTCGCTTTTACAGATAGGCGTTGACAAACTCCTTTATGTACGACTTAATCATATCGCGTACCAGCCTGAACTGCGCAATTATTTCTTCTTCCGTTCCGGTTGCTTTGGCCGGATCGGGAAAGTTGTGGTGTAGTTTTTTTACCTGCGCCGGAAAGTAGGGGCAATTTTCGCGCGCGTTGTCGCATACGGTAATCACGTAATCGAAAGTAAGGTGGTTATATTCATCAATTTTATTGGAAGTTTGCCCCGAAATGTCCAAACCGTCCTCTTTCATTACTGTTACAGCTACTGGATTTACGCCATGTGCTTCAATTCCTGCGCTGTATACTTCAGCTTTGCTTCCAGCATAATGCTTCAGGTACCCCTCAGCCATCTGGCTGCGGCAGGAATTGCCGGTACATAATACAAGTATGCGTGGTTTCATTGTCCAGGCTTTTCGGCATACACTGTTATACTGAAAATGCCGTATCCACCCGATCGGTATTCCCGCATGTCTGAATCACTCAGATACTTCTGAAGGATATCCTCGGGCAAGGTAATCGGCCGTTCTTTTTGCAGGCTGATGTTTATGAATCCCGTTTCTTCAATGATTCTCAGGTATTCGGATTTCAAGAGTGCCCCTGCTACACAGCCCGCATACAATTCGGCACTTTTGCGAAAAGCATCGGGAAGGTTTCCGCTGGACACAATATCAGAAATGCTGAAATGCCCTCCTGGCTTCAGTATGCGGTATGTTTCGGAAAAAGCGCGTTGCTTGTCTGGTACGAGATTAAACACACAGTTGCTCAGCACCACATCTATCGAGTTATCATCCAGGGGAATATTTTCGATGTCACCGTACCGGAACTCCACGTTCGTGAAGCCAAGTCTGGCTGCATTGATGCGGGCTTTCTCAACCATGGTTTCGGTAAAATCAATGCCGATTACTTTTCCGTTTTCACCGGTAAGCGCACGTGCAACAAAAGCATCATTTCCCGCTCCCGAACCCAAATCAGCAACTGTATCGCCTGGCTTGATGTGGGCAAATTCAGTTGGCAGTCCGCAACCCAGGCCAAGGTCTGCATCAGCAACGTAGCCGCTTAACGCAGCGTAGTCTTCGGCCATGACTGAATACTCCACGGGTTCACATCCGCAGGTGGATCCGCAGCAACTGCCGGCATTCAGTTTGAAACTCTGCCGGGCTATTTCTTCGTACTTTTTACGCACCCATAATTTAATTTGGTCTGGCTTCTCGTTGTTCATGATATTAAGTTTTGTTTTAAAGATTTTACTGGTTCGTTATTAACAGCAGTCCTGCCCTGAATAGGAATTGAGAAACATAATCAGTCGTTCACGTGCACGCAGAAATTTTTTATCATCTATACAGTAACAGGTTGAGGTTCCGCTGATGTTGCCTTTAATCAGCCCGGCATCTTTCAGTTCCTTCAGGTGTTGTGATACGGTCGACTGCGAAAGCGGTAAGACATCAACCAGCTCACCGCAAACACACGAACGTGTTTCCATCAGGTATCGCAGAATCATAATTCGGGCCGGATGGGCAAGTGCTTTAGCCCACATGGCAAGCTCATTATCCGATTTGGTAAAGGCTTCTGATTTGATTATACCCATATCGTAATTTCACGATTAATTAATCGTAAAATTACGATTGAAAGTTTCAGAAAAAAGCACCTGCCGAAAAAAAATACGGGGGATTACTTCCGCTTTAATGCACGGTGAGCGGCCTCTACAATATTTTCAGGGGCAAGGCCGTATTTTTTCAGTAGCTGTGCAGGGGTTCCGCTTTCGCCAAAGGTATCGTTCACCGCTACCATTTCAAGGGGGGCAGGGTGGTACCGGACAAGCACCTGGGCCACGCTTTCTCCCAGTCCGCCGTTTATCTGGTGTTCTTCACAGGTCACGGCACAGCGGGTCTTTTCAACTGATTTCAAGATGGCCTCTTTATCGATAGGTTTAATGGTATGGATATTGATAACTTCTGCTTCAATGCCCTGTTCGGCCAACAGCGCTTCGGCCTCAATGGCCTGCCACACCATGTGGCCGCAGGCAAAAATGCTTACATCGCGCCCCTCTATCATCACATCGGCCTTACCAATTTCAAACGGGCGGTCGGGTGCCGTAAATACCGGCCATGCGGGGCGCCCGAAACGGAGGTATGCAGGGCCATGATGTTGTACCAATGCCAGCGTAGCGGCTTTGGTCTGATTATAATCGCATGGAACGATGACGGTCATGCCCGGCAACATTTTCATCATGCCGATGTCTTCCAGTATCTGGTGGGTGGCTCCGTCTTCCCCTAAGGTAAGTCCTGCATGCGAGGCGCAGATTTTTACGTTTTTATACGAATAGGCAATGGATTGCCTGATTTGGTCATATACCCTTCCGGTTGAAAAGTTGGCAAATGTACCGGTAAATGGAATCTTGCCTCCAATGGTCATGCCCGCAGCTATCCCCATCATATTGGCTTCGGCTATTCCTACCTGAAAGAACCGATGAGGGAATTCTTTTTTAAAAGCATCCATTTTCAATGAACCGGTCAGGTCGGCACACAAGGCTACAACATTTTCGTTCATACGGCCTGCTTCAAGCAAGCCGGCCCCGAAGCCGGAACGCGTGTCTTTTTTCTCGGTAAATGAAAATTTGGTCTTGGCGGACGTTGTAAGAGCAGCACTCATCGCAGGCAATAATACAAACAGCTTTTTAAATAGCTATATATACCTGCCGAATATTCTTTGTTCAGAACCTATTGGTGGAATCAGCTCTTCGCACGCCTTTTAACGAGGTTTACCCATATCGAGCCGCACAGGCCGATGAGAAAACCGATAAATGTACCGGCATCTACCAGAGCGGGGTTGGCATTCCAGTTGGTCAGTTTCAGGATGAGAAAATGCATGTAAGAAGACGACTGATCGTACAGCCCCATGGCCTCGCGCACCTGCCAGTGCCAGTCGGTGCACAGGCAGTAACCCCATCCAAACCAGAAGCCCAGCAAAAACCAGGAAAAAGCAGTAATGCTGATAGTGAAAAGGTGCAGCTTTCGCAAGCAGGGAAACAACCATCCAATCAAATTGAATAGGGTGAAAGCCGTATGAAAAACGAAAAAAAACAGGTTAAGTGCCCCTAGCATGACGAAATTTAGCAGGTATTCAATTACCAATGAATGCCGTATGCCTGGCCGGGACTTGCATGCTGGTCCGTTCTTAAGGAAACGCATTAAACAGGCCTATTAGCCGAATATCCCTATCTCTTTTGGGTAAGCTCAATGAATTTTTACCTTTCGCGATTGTGATTAAGCAGAACGAATTATGAAAAGATTGTTACTCTACGCCCTGATGGTACTGGCACTGCCGCTTGCTGCGCAGGAGACTTTTCCGAGAAATGACGTGAAAGACCCCCGCGCAGGACTCTTTGCCTTTACCAATGCCACCATAGTGGTGGATGCGCAAACCACTATCAATAATGCCACCTTGCTGGTAAAAGATGGTAAAATTGAACAGGTTGGTACCAATGTGAACATACCCCGCGGATATGCGGTGTACGATTTGAAAGGAAAATACATTTATCCTGCTTTTATTGACCTGTCATCTTACTACGGATTGCCTGAGGTTCAGCGTCCGCGTGGTGGCGGGTTTGGCGGTGTGGAGCAGATTCAATCCAACACCAAAGGAGCCTACAATGCCAACCAGGCTATTCGTTCGCATTACAATGCCGCGGATGAATTTACGCTCAATGCCAAAGCCGCAGATGAACTGCGCAAGGCCGGCTTTGGCGCGGTGCTTACCCACAAGCCCGATGGGCTTGCCCGCGGAACCGGTGCATTTGTAACGCTGGGCGAAACAACGGATAACCAGGTGATGCTTCGCCCAAAAGCTGCAGCATTTTATTCTTTCGACAAAGGGTCGTCCACGCAGAATTACCCCTCATCGCTTATGGGCTGCATAGCCGTGTTGCGCCAAACTTATCTGGACGCAGAGTGGTTCGGCAGCCATAACCCCCGCCCCTTTGCCGATAACTCGTTGGAAGCCTGGATTCAGAATCAAAAGCTTCCGCAGATTTTTGAAGCCAACAACTGGATGAACGTATTGCGCGCTGATAAAGTGGGCGATGAGTTTGGTGTCCAATTCATTATTAAGGGCGCGGGCGATGAGTACAAGCGCATCAACGAAATCAAAGCTTCGCGTGCCACACTGATTGTGCCGGTAAACTATCCCGATGCCTATGACGTGGAAGACCCGCTGGATGCTGCGCGCGTGTCATTGGCCGAGATGAAACACTGGGAGCTGGCACCCACCAACCTGGGCGCCCTGGAAAAGGCAGGAATCCCGTTTGCCATCACCGCCAACGGGCTGCGCCGCCCTGCCGATTTTATACCCAATATCCGGAAGGCTATTGAATACGGCCTGAGCGAAAACGCAGCACTCAGTGCATTGACTTCAACTCCAGCCCGCCTTATCGGTATGGACAGCCAGATAGGTAGCCTGAAAAAAGGTATGATTGCTAACTTCCTTATAACGTCAGGAAAGATTTTTGACGAAAAAACCATTATTTACGAAAACTGGGTGCAGGGCAGGCCATACAGCATCAAGCCGCTTGACACGAAGGATTTCAGCGGCAATTATCAGCTTAGCCTGGCCGGAACCACTTACTCGCTGGAAGTTTCGGGTGAACCAGGCTCGCACAAGGCCAAAGTAAAGTTGAACGATACCACTTCTGTAGATGCGACAGCCACATTTAAGGACAATCTGATAACACTGAGTTTTAAACCCAACCCGAAAGAAACGGGTACTGTCCGGTTGTCGGGCTGGTCAGAAGCCAGCGGATGGAAAGGCAAGGGGCAACTGGTTAACGGGCAGTGGGTAAATTGGACAGCTACCCGCACAGGCGATGTGAAGAGCAATGGCGGTGGTCGTGCGGGCACACAAGACAAGAAACCACCCGAAGTGGGTAAGGTAATTTATCCGTTCGTGGCACATGGCTACACGTCTTTGCCGGTAGCTGAAACCATGATTATTAAAAATGCTACGGTATGGACCAATGAGCCCGAAGGTATTCTGCAAAATACAGATGTGCTGATTAAGGACGGGAAGATTGCCCGAATCGGAAAAAACCTGGCAGAGCCGGGGGCCAAAGTCATAGACGGAACGGGCAAGCACCTTACCCCGGGGATCATTGACGAGCACTCGCACATTGCAACGGCCAGCGTTAACGACGTGGCTACCAACTCGGGAATGGTACGGATAGGCGACAACATAGATGCCGAAAACATCAATGTTTACCGTGCTCTTGCCGGTGGTGTGGTGGCGGTTCAGATATTGCATGGATCTGCCAATCCGATTGGCGGGCAATCTGCGCTGGTTAAACTACGCTGGGGCGAAGCACCTGAAAATTATAAGATTCAGGGTGCCGACCGCTTCATCAAGTTTGCCCTGGGCGAAAATGTAAAACGCACTGCCAATCCCAGCTCCATACGCTATCCGCAAACTCGCATGGGTGTGGAACAGGTGTATGTGGATGCCTTTACCAGCGCGCTGGAATACAAGAAAAAATGGGATGCCTATAACAGCTTGCCTGCCAAGGAAAAGGCCCTGGCTATTAAGCCGCGCAGGGACCTGGCCGATGAAGCTATGCTGGACATTCTCAACAAAAAATTATTCATTACCTGCCACTCGTATGTGCAAAGCGAAATCAACATGCTGATGAAAGTGGCTGAGCGATTCAACTTCCGCGTAAATACTTTTACGCATATTCTGGAAGGCTACAAGGTGGCCGATAAAATGGCACAGCATGGCGTGGCGGCTTCTTCCTTTGCCGACTGGTGGAATTACAAGTGGGAAGTACGCTATGCCATTCCCTATAATGCTGCCATTTTAACCCGTGCTGGAGTGTTAACGGCCATCAACTCAGATGATGCCGAAATGGGCAGGCGCCTGAACCAGGAAGCTGCAAAAACAGTAAAGTACGGGGGCCTGAGTGAAGAAGAGGCACTAAAAACAGTAACCCTTAATCCGGCCAAAATGCTTCACCTGGATAACCAGATGGGCAGTATTAAAGTGGGTAAATCGGCTGACATAGTGCTGTGGACCGACCACCCGCTGTCGGTATATGCAAAGGCCGAAAAAACCATCATCGACGGTAAGGTGTATTTTGATCTTGAAAAAGATGCCCAGAACCGCAAGGAGCAGGAAGCTGAGCGGGCCCGCCTGATTCAAAAAATGAAAGACGCAAAGCGTGCCGGTGCACCTACCCAACGCGGTGAGGGCCGCTCGCAGGTGATGTTCCATTGCGAGGACATACTAGGTGTTGAGTTTGACGATCATGACCATTAATTGTTAAAATGAAATCAGCTATGAAGAATTTAATGCATACAACCGTTCTGATTCTGATGATGGCGATGCGCCAGGTACCGGCACAAACACCCGTGCCTGCACCGCCACAGTCGCGGCCTATAGCCCTCACCGGTGCAACTGCTCACCTGGGCAACGGGCAGGTTATAACCAATGCCGTCATCGGTTTTGACAAAGGAAAGTTGACCCTTGTAGCACCGGCATCTTCCAACCCGGATCTTTCCGGTTACGAAGTAATAAACGTGGTGGGAAAACACATTTATCCCGGCTTTATTCTGCCCAATTCTCAGGTAGGGTTGCAGGAAGTGACATCTATCCGGGCGATGAATGATTTCCAGGAAAGAGGGGAGCTGAACCCGAACGTCAGGTCGCTTATCGCTTATAATACCGATAGCGAGTTTATTCCTACCTTCCGTTTTAACGGTGTACTGCTGGCAGAAGCAACGCCCACTGGCGGTGTGATTTCGGGTACATCATCGGTTATGGAAATGGAAGGATGGAACTGGGAAGATGCCGCGCACAGTATTGATATCGGCATACACATGAACTGGCCGCCCATGGTGCGCAGGCAGTTTGATTTCAACACCTTTACTTTCAGCGAACAGCCAAATAATGATTACGAAAAACAGGTAACTGAGCTGAACCAGTTTTTTGCCGAAGCCAAAGCATATGGCCAGCAGGCCGTACGCGAAACCAACCTGAAGTTTGAGGCGATGCAAGGATTGTTCAATGGCAGCAAAATACTTTTCTTGCATGCCGGCAGTCCGAAGGAAATCGTTGAGTCCATACGCTTTGCCCAGCGACACGGAGTTCAGAAAATTACACTTATTTCGGGGACTGGTTCAGTGTGGGTAGCCGACTTTCTGAAGGAAAACAACATCCCTGTCATTATTCAGGATACGCACAACCTCCCTGACCGAATTGATGACGACATTGATTTGCCTTTCCGTGCGCCTTACTTGCTGCATCAGGCAGGTGTACAAGTTTCTTTGTACTGTGCCGGTGCGCTACACAACGGGCGAAATTTGCCGTTTTTTGCAGGCACGGCAGCCGCCTACGGCATGGACAAGGAAGAAGCCCTGAAAACCATAACCCTCAATACAGCCAAGGCACTTGGCATAGACAAACGGGTAGGTTCACTTGAAGTAGGTAAGGATGCAACCCTGTTTGTGAGCGAAGGTGATGCGCTGGATTATCGGACAAACAATGTGTTAATGGCCTTTATCAGCGGCAAACGTATCACTTTGCATGGCAATCAGCAGGAACTGTATGAACGCTACGCACGCAAGTATGGGCAGATGAAGTAGGAAAAGTATGGTATGAATCCTGAGCCAGAAAAGCTTCTCAGTGTTGAGAAGCTTTTCTGGTTTCGGTAAATGGAGAGGCGTGTTGATGAATTTCTATGGCACGTTTACCCAGCAAAATTCCAATGGCCAGGGTAATAAAAGACCAAATCCAAATTCCGGGAACGAATGATATAAACAAGAAGTAATCGTATAAGCCATGCAGAATCACTGCGCTGAATAATCCCATTAATGCATAGCGCGCTTCGTAGGCATGAATAAATTTGGCCCGTCCCATCCAGTATCCCATCATAACCGAAAACATGGCGTGTGCCGGTATAGCCGAAAACATCCGGACGAAGGCTGTATCTAAACCGCCTTTCCATACATACAGCACATTCTCTGCTGTGGCAAAACCCATACCGATCATTACTGCGTAAATAATGCCGTCCAGTGGTTCATTGAAATTCCTGTTAGGATAAATAAATACCCGGAGGAACAGGAATTTACTGAGTTCTTCAATAAGTGCTATCACAGCAAATGCATGAATGGCTTGAGCGGTGAGGTCGTGATCATCCAGAGGAATGAGCATATCAACGGGCCAGGCAACCAGTAAACTCACCAGGAAGCTAACAGCTCCCAGCAAAAAAGTACCAATTACAAGCCATAGTGGTTCGGGTTCATGCTTATCATGCAAATACAGATATACGGCAATCAGCAAACCTGGAAGTAGTGCAAGGGTAATGAGGTAAAAGTAACTCATTGTTTGCCTGGTTTATTTTAACAACTTCAACGAGATCATCCATTCCTCAAATTTATCATTTCCCAACAAATCAAATGCCTGGGCATAGCCCACTGACAAGGTAGATTCCAAAAGTGAAAAGATTACCAGTTTTATGTCGAGTTGTGTTCCTACATTCATAAAACGATTTTTCCCAAAGTCAGGCTCGGATGTGGTTATGGCCGATGAGAACACAGTAAACTGCATCCAGTTGGAATAGAAATTGAGCGAGCCCAGATGCCGGAACCGAATAGGGGGCAGCACCAGTTCGGCTGTTCCCTTGGCGAAGCTGCGGGCAATAATGAATCGCCCTGCATCAAACCCTAATCCCGGAAATGCAAATATATTGCGGTATCTTCTGGATGCCTGGTAGTCGATAATATTATTGCCAAATGCAGCAAAACCAAAACGCGTAAATGGATTGAACTCATCGCTCAGTGAGCCACCGGCAGCGGTTCGCAGCCAGAATGACAGGTGGTTTACGGGAAGCTGAAAGCCGACATCCCATGAACCTACGAGTGTGGCATAAAACTTACCATTGGATGTGGCATTCAGCGTGCGCATCGTCCAGCGAAAACCTTTTTCCGGATCTACTGCGCCAATCGAACTGCGCAGGTTGCTGTAACTGAGTGAAGCATCGAAATTTACAAACAGGCTGTCGGTAAATTCCTGTGTATCGATTTGCTGAAAGAACGGAGACTTCTGCAATCCATAGAAGAAGCCCGTACCAACAGTTAGATCGAGTTTTCGTGGCATGTCCCAAATCAGCGGACGGGTGTATTCGATTCTGCCCATCGTACCTCTTCGTGAAACCCTGGTTGGTCCAAACAGGTCGTAAAAGCTGGCGGGGTTGTGGTGCAGGCTGAAATTATACCGGCCGATTTTTCCTGTAACCGAGAGATGGAGCTGTTCGTCCTCTTCAAGGATGAGATTAGTGGTATCGGCTTCGCTGGCCAGGCGGTTCAGCCATTGACGCGGTGTGTAGGAAGCAGTTACTTCAAACTCACGGAAATTCAACGGATCGGCAAAATTGAAAGTGTATCCTGTGCCTATAAAATTTTTGTAGCCGGTTATTATAGGATAAGCAGAGTTAAGCGCAATATGACGGCCTGGTTTATACTTTCCTTCTTCTATGGTAAGCGCATCAATGTCAATATCCGATGAAGTTGCAATCGGCAATTCCCAGTTTTTCAACATAGGGAATTTTTCTATGGTTTTGTTTCCCAGAAATTCTATGGTGCCTATTTCTTCAACTGTTTTGTTGGGAATGTAAACAGGCTGAAAACCATCTGCCCTGAAATTAAAAGCCAGAAGTTTTTCTTCGTTGATTAATAGGGGTCTGAACAGGCCTGTTATTGCATTGCTCATCGGTGCAATATCTTTTGTTTTAAGATCCACGCGGTATATATTACTTACGCCTGAATAATAGGAGCTTCCGATGAGGTAACGCCCATCTTCGGTGAACCTGAAACTCTGGGGTGAAGAGACTTCAAAATTAAAAATGGTATCAATTGCAACTTTATTTGCCATCAGGCTATCGAGATTGAAAAGCAAGAGAGATTGATTGCCGCGGTAGTCGGATACGGCTGCACTCAATAGTTTGCCGTCCGGAGAAATATCGATATCAAAAATGTCATGTCCATAGGGCAGAGTATACCGCTGACGCCATTCGCTGTATGGCAAAGGGTTGCGATCTGATTTTTGGGGTATCTGTACAATGGTAGAGTATCCGTTGAGATGTTTAATACCCCAAATAGATTTGTCAGCCAGATTGTAAGCGAGGTCACCCGTTCTGAAATCACGCTGAAGCCGAATGGCCTTTTTGGTTCGGATATCATAACACATCAAATCACGCCACGCATCGTTATCGGTGGTAAAGTAGATTTTATCCTCTTTGTCATAGGTAAGCGAGGATACATAAAACAAGGCAGCGCCTTTTATATCGTGCAGGCGTTCAAGTTTTCCTGTGTTCAGGTCCAATGCGGCAAGATGGGGCACCTGACCCGGGTAATTCACCGCAATATATACCTTGTTTCTTTTCGAATCATAATGCGGGAGCGAAACTGAGCCTATGGTTTGCTCAGAAATGATTTCCATGGGTGTTACCGGATACTCCCGGATTCGCTGAATATTTTCCTGCTGCCAGTTTTTTTCAAAGTCGATCCACTCCTGCCAGGATTGGTTGAGTGGTTTACCAAAAACATGCTTGAAATTCGATGACCAGGCCCTTCGGCTGCCGTCTCGTCTTTTTACCCATTCAATGATTTTGTCCGGTCCATATTGATAGGAGAGGTAACCCATGAAACGGGTTCCGTACAGGTAAGAATTTGTTTTACCCTGGAAGTCGGTGGTGGTACCTTCCGCTTCAAGACCCTGAGCGGTATAAATTCTTGCATTATTAAACACGCGTGTTCTAAATACCATTTCGTCATAGCTTCCCAGGGCTAATCCCACACCCCCGCTCATCCATGTTTCTACATACGATGCAATGCCTTCATGGTACCAACGGGGTGAATACCTGCGCGGGCTGGTAAGATAGCTGTAGAATCCCGATAAGGGATTTTCCTTTGTTGGGGCTACTTTTCCAAAGAATATTTTCTGAAAAAATTTATCAGAAGAACTGCTGTTGTCCAGAGCCACAACATGTACCAGCTCGTGGTTCATCATGCTGAATACTCTTTCTCCTGCCGGACTTGTTTCAAAGGTGTAGCTGAAGGGTGACAGGCCCATGGTAATCACATTCCGGGGTACGGCCGTTGCACCGCCATTGCCGTAATCGCCAAAATCCTGAATAAGAACAGTGATCTTTTCTGTGGGAGTATAGTCGAATAATTTTTTGTGAAATTGCAACGCGTTATGGAAGCAACGTTCTGCATGGGGCAATATGTACTTATGCCCGAAGTCGTAGCTGATTAATCTTAAATCGTTGGTTTCTATTTTATTGAGTTGCGCTTTGGCTGAAATAAGGCCAAGCAGCATTAGGAGTACAACAGCTTTCTGCATAGCGGGAACTATTGTCCATACTAATTAAAGTAAAAAAGCCGTCATTTTAGCAATAACGGCTTTTGAAAGTGAGCAATTTGGGTTGTTTAGTAATTGGCTGTGGCCATCTTTTCCAAATCAGCAAACTGGGATGATTTCATCAGTTCGGTAAATGTATCGTTCTTCATCAGGTCGGCAAAAGCCGGATTTTTTGCCAATTCAATAAACTGGGCATTTCTGGCCAGATCGGCGAAAGCAGGTGACTTGGCCAATTCAATGAATTGAGAGGATTTCATCAGGTCAGCAAACTGGGCATTCTTGGCCAGATCAATGAATGCAGAATTTTTAGCAAGGTCAAGAAACTGGGCATTCTTAGCCAGGTCAGCAAAGGCAGCATTTTTTGCCAAGTCTGCAAATGCGGGATTCTTCGCTAAGTCGAGGAACTGGGGATTTTTCGCTAATGCAACGAAAGCAGGATTTTTGGCGAGCTCTTGGAAGTTTGCATTTTTAGCCAGTTCGGCAAAGTCAGGGTTTTTGGCAAGCTCAGAAAACTGTCCGCGTCTGGCCAAATCCATCATGGCAGGATTCTTGGCCAAATCATCAAAGGCGGGGTTTTTAGCCACGTCCATGAAAGCAGCTGACTTCATCAGATCGGCAAACTGGCTGGATTTGGCCAACTCAGTAAAAGACTCATTCTTCATCAAGTCCATGAAGGATGCATTCTTAGCCAGTTCAGCAAACTCTGCGCTTTTTGCAAGATCCAGGAAAGTTGAATTTTTAGCCAGTTCAATAAATGCATCGTTCTTCATTAATTCCATAAACTCTGCACTCCGTGCAAGCTCCATGAACTCGGCATTCTTCGCCAGATCGGTAAAGGTTGGCGACTTCATCAGTTCACGGAAGTTCCGGTCGCTCATCAGTTGCTGAAACTGATCATTTTGCAGAAGTTGCTGTACCTCGGCACCTTCCAGATCTACGGTAGCAGTGCTGCCACTCCTGTATTTGTCGGCTTTTTTAACACCTGTAATACCGGAGCCTTCAGCGTCTTGAGGCGAAAAGTTCAACCTTCCGCTCACAACATAGTAGGCAAAGGTACCCACTGCAAGCAGGGCAATTACACCCACAATGGTTTTCTGGGTCTTGTTCATAGGCATTGAAATTTAAGTTGAAGAAAGGGTTTACTAAGTTAAAACAATTAACCATACGTGGGGCTTTTCGATGCCTGTATGCCGTGAGAAATGCGGATGTAACCATCCGGTCAGGATCATTTACAAAATTAAATTCTGAGTATTAATTCATTTTCAGAATAAAATTCTGAAAAGAATAAATTTTTTGTTAAAAATCTTAGAAATCCCCCAATTCTGTGGGTGTCAGTTGTGCCATGGCTCTGGCAAATTCCTCATCATTTGGGGCTACACCGTGCCATTTGTGAGAACCCATCATAAAATCTACTCCAAAGCCCATTTCTGTGCGCATCAGGTTGATTACCGGCTTACCTTTACCGGCTAAGGTTCTGGCTCTCTCAAGCCCGCTGATTACTTCTTCCAGAATGTTTCCGTTAAATTCCTGCACTTCCCAGCCAAAGGCTTCGTATTTGGCCCGCAGGTTTTTCAGGTCCATCACATCTTTTACCGATCCGTCAATCTGTTGCCCGTTGTAATCAATGGTGGCAATCAGGTTATCAACCTTATGATGAGCCGCATACATGGCGGCTTCCCAAATCTGGCCTTCCTGTTGTTCGCCATCGCCCATAAGGACGTAAACCAGATGCGGGTCATTGTTTAGCTTTTTGGCCTGGGCAGCACCAACGGCTACCGACAATCCCTGACCCAACGAGCCTGAAGCAACCCGCACGCCGGGCAGACCTTCGTGCGTAGCAGGGTGGCCCTGAAGGCGCGAATTAATGAGCCGGAAAGTGGCCAGTTCCTTCACATCAAAATAACCCGCACGGGCCAGGGTGGCATACCACACCGGCGAGATGTGACCGTTGGACAGGAAGAAAATATCTTCACCAATCCCATCCATATCAAATCCCGGCTTTCTGCGGAGGATATGAAAATAGAGAGCCACAAAAAATTCAGTGCAACCCAGCGATCCTCCCGGATGGCCACTCTGGCAGGCGTGCACCATGCGGATAATGTCTCTTCTGATCTGAGCGCAAAGAGTTTTAAGCTGGTTGATGTTAGCAGGCATGTAGTGAGCTTTAAATTGGCCGGTCAACGTTTCTTTTTTGCAGTTTTCCGGCCTGGTTTTTTCGAGGCCTTAACCCGAGTTGACTTTTTAGCTGTACTTTTCTTAACAGCCGATTTGGCGGAGGTAGCTTTTACTGCAGCTTTATCGGATTCGTTTTTATCATCTTTGAGAATCTGTGCTGCATGATTCCGTGTATCTACCTTTTCGATTATATCTTCAATGATCCCTTCCTCATTAATGATAAAGGTTACACGGGCAGTGCCCATGTATTTGCGGCCGTACATGGATTTTTCAACCCATGTTCCGTAAGCCTGGTGGACTGATTTATCGGTATCGGCCAGCAGGCGGAAGGGCAGCTTTTCTTTCGCGATGAACTTTCGGTGGGTTTCTTCGCTGTCGGTGCTTACGCCCAACACTTCATAGCCCTTTTGCTGGAGCACCTTGTAATTGTCGCGCAGGTTGCAGGCCTCGGCCGTGCAGCCGGAGGTCATGTCTTTCGGATAGAAGTAAAGTACCAGTTTCTTTCCTTTAAAATCTTTTAATGACACAGGCCTACCATCCTGGTCTCTGGAAGTGAAATCGGGTGCTTTCTGGCCGGGTTTGAGCGTCATAAAAGGTGGAAAGGTGGACAAAAGTAGGTTTTCTGGATTTTAAATTCAATGCTTGCACTGCGATGAAGTGTATAGATTATCATTTCAAGGGTCATTGTGTGCGAATAAAAACAGCTTATGGAATTACTTGTCTGTAATTCTGGACATTACCTGCATTGTCTGTTAAAGTCACAATCAGCTCGCCTTTCAACGGATTGTATGGTAGCAGTGGTTCAGCCTGAAGCGTTCTGGTTTTCTCGTCATAATTCAGCAACAGCCATTGGCCATTGAGTGTGGCCTGATAGTGTTTGATACCCGACAAGTTATCGTGTATGCGCAGGCGGATTTCGTTGCGGTTTATCTGCAGCGGTGTGATTACCGGGGCAATGCTGTCAGTTAAGATAACAAATTCGCCCCAGTCGCGCGTGGTAAAGGAAATGGTGTTGTTTTTCCAGGTTCCCCCCATATAAACGAAGCCTTTGCCGTTAATGCGGTAAACAGCAGTTTTGTCAGAAATGGCCGGCACGGAAGCCGGTTTAAGGGTAACCTCTACCGATTGCTTCAGCGGAATGCGGTTGTCGCCAATCTGATAAACCACGGACGAGTCTTTTCCTGTCTTAACATTACTTGTAAAATAAAGGGTGTCGAACAAATCCTGTCTGCCGAAGCGCACTTCCAGCAACGGAGAGGTGAAAAGGAAATCCGTTTGTGGTGGTACAGTTGCCGTAAAAGGCGGAATTATTTTTTTGTTGCATATGGTAATGGAGTCGGGTAAGGGTTTACGCAAATCGATCAGGTAAACCGTTGTAGCCGAGTTGAGGTAAGCTGGCTCAACAACGTGTGGCTCATTGCCCGACCATGCCAGCGCATTTACCGGGCAAGTGGGGGCGGTTATTTTCCAAACGTTCCGGTCAGTTATCCACTGAATTTCGTTTACTGGCTCGAGCCACTTAACCGCTACAGGCGGGCGGCTGGGCTTGAGGGTAAGGTAAAGGTAGGTTGTATTTCCATTCGTATCTGTAAGTTTTACTTTCACATCTGTCGGTTCATCCTCTTTTACATGTATAATTCCCCTGTTGAGCGACTGATAAAAAGGCAGTTGATTGCCATGATCCACATATAATTTATAGAACATGTTCCCGCTTTCCCGAAAGGCTGAAAAATTGATTGCAGTAAATATCTGCCGGCTTTCGTTGGGATTAAGCCATGAAATGGATTGCCGGAATAGGGTTGTGTCATCTGTACTTACTTCAATAAAATTGACACCGCATTTATAGGCGGGGTGATCAACAACATCGTAGGCAAGTATTTCTAGGCCCACATTGCCCCATGCCAGAATGGGCTCATTTAGCCGGTAATGATTTCCTGTCTTTGTTACATAAAATTCCGCCCGCCTAAACTCGTCATTGATGCGGGAATTCCTGTCCATGGGGCGTAGTGCAATTTTTCGCACCACAGGCGGTGTTTTGTCGGTAATTTCAGCAAAAGAAAAAGCCAATGGGTCGATTGCGTGGTTTTTTTCATCGCGTATGTCGAAGTGCAGGTGAGGTCCGGATGATGAGCCGGTATTACCTGCAAAGGCAATCGTGTCGCCACGGCTTACCGGAAACTGGTTTTTCCTGAAATACAAATCAATCGTTGATGATTTTCTGCGGTATCGTTCCTGCCGCACGTATTCGTGGATGTCTTGGCGAAATCGGTCCAGGTGACCGTACACCGTTGTATAGCCGTTTGGATGCTTTACATACAGGGCAAGTCCGAACCCGCCAGGCGTTATGGTAGCACGTGAAACATAACCCGATGCAGCTGCCAGCACCGGCCATCCAATCTGATTGTTGGTGCGGATATCTATTCCGGTATGAAAATGAGTCGGTCGCAATTCCCCCATGGTGCCTGCAAGCGAAGCCGGTGTCCCCGGCCGCAGGGGGAAAATGAAGGCAACAGCTGTTTCGTCTGATTCATGGTATTGTGCCAGACTGGTATGACATAAGAGAAGGACCGACAGTGCAATTAAATTAACGAACCTCAACTTCCAGCAGTTTTTCATCTTCAATAAACGCGTGCAACACATCTCCTGGTACAACAGGCCCTACACCTTTCGGAGTTCCGGTAAAAATCAAGTCGCCCTGCCGCAGGGTAAAAAACTTTGACAGGTAGCTGATGATGTAATCAAAACTGAAGATCATTAAACCTGTATTTCCCTCCTGACGGGTTTCACCGTTAACGGCAAGACGAAAGCGGATGTTCTTCAAATCAGAGAAGTGGTGCACAGCAATGAACTTGTCAGAAACGGGTGCCGAGCCGTCAAAGCCCTTGGCAATGTCCCACGGAAGCCCTTTATCCTTGGCTTTTTGCTGAAGATCGCGTGCGGTAAAATCTATGCCAATGCCAATGGATTCAATGTACGAGCCTGCGAATTTTTCGGAAATGTTTTTGCCGTTTTTACCCAGCCGCAAAACCAGTTCTACTTCATGATGGATGTCATGCGAAAAGTCGGGGTAATAAAATGGCTGATTGTTGCGGATAATGGCCGTATCAGGTTTGGTGAAGATAACCGGCTCATCGGGGCGCTCATTATTAAGTTCCCGAATATGCTCCACATAATTTCTTCCGATGGCAAAGATGCGCATGGCTATACTTTTTAATTCACAAAACTATAAACAACTTTACCGTGATTTTAACCACTGATAAAATTTTATGGTACGTGGTATTTTCACTTTCTTGGCCCTCAGCCTGTTTGTTTATGCCTGTACTTCGGTAGCCGTTACAGGCCGGAAACAACTGGCATTGGTATCGAATGCCGAAATTCTTCCGCTGGCGGCCCAACAGTATCAGGAGGTAATACGACAGGGGCCCTTGTCCAGGAATCAGGAGCAAACTGAAATGATTCGCAGAGTAGGTGTTCGCATTCAGAGGGCCGTTGAGCAATATATGACTGAAAAAAACATAGCTGACCAACTGGCTGGCTTTGAGTGGGAGTTTAATCTGATTGACGATCCGAAAACTGTAAATGCATGGTGCATGCCCGGCGGAAAGGTGGCTTTTTACACTGGTATTTTACCCATCTGCAAAGACGAGCTGGGCGTGGCGGTGGTGATGGGGCACGAAGTAGCCCATGCGGTTGCCAATCACGGAAGGGAAAGAATGAGCCAACAGATGCTGGCCCAGTTTGGAATAGGTACGCTTGCTTCGCTGATGGGGCAAAACCCAACGGCCGGCAAGGAATTATTGTTGCAGGCTGTTGGCATTGGCACCAACCTGGGTATCCTCAAATTCAGCCGTCAGCATGAATCTGAGGCCGATTACATGGGCTTAATTTTTATGGCCATGGCCGGTTATGATCCAAGCGAAGCACCGAAATTCTGGGAACGCATGACCGAATTGAGTGGCGGGCAGCAGCCACCGGAATTTCTATCCACGCACCCCTCGCACGAAACCCGTGTCCAGGATTTAAACAAATGGATGCCCGAAGCCATGAAGTATTACAAAAAAGGAAACTGAACGCTGTGCAATTCCGATTACTCATTTCTCTGGTTCTGTGGTCGTTCGGTTCTGCCGGCCAGCCGCTTACCGGTGCATGGAAACTTAAAACCACCGATGGCAGCGAGGTTATTAAAATTTATGGTACCAATTATTTCATGGCGGGCGCCTGTACGGCACAGGGACAGTTTCTTTATGCTTACGGGGGCCGTTACTCTTTAGCCGGTGATACTTACACAGAGACGTATGATTTCTTTACGGCTGACAGCGCCCTTGTCGGTAAATCGCACACCTTCAATATCCGGTTGAAGAAAGAAACCATGCACCTGACTTTTGGCAATGAAAAGGCAGAGTGGATGAAGATCGATAACAGCGCTACCGCTTTAACCGGAACGTGGCGGTTTGCTGCCCGGGTAGATGAAAGTGGAGTGGCCGGTGAAAGAAGGAGTGCCGATTCGCCCCGTCAGACCATCAAAATTCTATCCGGTAAATACTTCCAGTGGGCAGCATTCAATCGTGAAACAAAACAATTTATGGGTACCGGTGGCGGTACTTACCTGCTTGCCGGTGGTAGCTATACGGAAAACATTCGCTTCTTTTCACGCGACAACACCCGTTCGGGCATGTCGCTTACTTTCGATTGCAGGCTCGAAGGTACAGACTGGTACCACAAAGGCAAGGGTACCACGGGAAATACCGTAAGCGAGGTGTGGGAGAGACTGACGAAATGAGCGCGGTTGTAAACCGGCTCTTGGCAGAACGAACTGAATTACCGCCGGAAGCCTCTTAACTTGATCTCAGTGAGCTTGCGTTTGGTGTCCATCGCAAAGTCGCCATTCATCATCCAGTCGTAATAAGAAGGCTCATCGCGCAGCACATCCAGCACCTTTCTGTTTTTGTGCTTGCCGAAGTTAAAAATCTCTTCTCCCTTGTCGTTGCGAATGATCCTGCCGGCCAAATCGACCATTTCCGATGAGGTAAGCCGGGCCAGTTCTTCCAGATCGTTTTTAATTTCACCGATTTGTCTCCCATGGCTGTCAACAACCGCCTGATTCTCATAGCGTTCTATCTGGGCCAGTAAAACTTCCATCGCAGCCTGGGCATCGGCTTCAGCCGAATGTGCTGCAGCGAGGTCGCGCCCGGTGTAAAATTTATAAGCGGCTGCCAGCGTTCGCTTTTCCATCAGGTGGAATATCCGCTGGGCATCGATAATTTTTTTCCGGGAGTAATCAAAATCCACTCCGGCACGCAGAAATTCTTCTACCAGCAACGGCAGGTCGAAGCGCATGATGTTAAAACCGGCCAGGTCGGCACCCTCAAACAGCTTGGCGTATTCGCGCGCTACTTCTTTGAAGGTCGGTAAATTTTTCACATCCTCGTTTGTAATTCCGTGAATCGCAGATGCTTCGGGTGGGATGGGAATAGTGGGATTAAGCCGGTGCGACCGCATAAGTCGATCGCCATTGGTATGAATGCGAATTACTGCAATTTCGATGATACGATCTTGCGTAATATTAGTGCCTGTTGTTTCCAGGTCGAAAAAGCAAACAGGATTGCGAAGGTTGAGTTTGATCATGCTTACAGGTTGAAGTGGGGTAGGGCTTCGTAAAATTTTTCTGAAGGAATACCCAATCTTTTCAGTATTTCCTTAGCCGCACTGATGCTTTCAAAATTCTGCGTCCCGAAAACCTGCACCGGCACACGGGTATGGTTGTTAAGGACATAGTGTTTTCCGCTTTCGCTGGTATGCGGATGGATTTTGAAAGGAACGGAGGTCACATCGTTCCGTTGTTTGGCGCCAATTACACTTGCCAGGGTATCGTTTTCGTTGTAAAACAGGATGCCTGCTTTCGGGGTGCTGTCGGCAAGAGCATCAAACTGGGCAACATATTCATTTTCCGAGGCGTAATAAGCTGGCGATTCCCAGTTAATATTGGTAATAGCTGCTATATGGTGTTGATATTGAAGAAAGCCGGCCCGCCCTGTTTGTGGTTCCGGTGTATCCAGTCCTTCAATTATCATGACCGGTGCATCGCTTAAACTCAGATGCGTGCTTAGCCAGGGGATGGAGGTTTCGACCACATAATCAACAGGTCGTCCGAAATGCCGCAGAACATGAATGAGCAAGGCAGTAAGGCTGGCTCTTCCCCTGTTTCCGGCAATTACAATGCGCTGTTTGTCGCGGGCAAGGTCAAAAACCAGTTGGGTATAATAATAAACCGGTATGCCCGATGCCCGGGCCTGTTGTACCTCGGGATTGTGCGCATGCACACCTGGGCCTGTTACAACGGCTTCGGTGTGTGGTTGTATTTTTTCTTTAAACCAACCGGTTTGCTCGGGCAGTATGCCGGTTGGTTGTAGCTGTTTTGCTGAAAAATCGGTAAAGGACTCATCCGATCCGGTCACCCGACAACCTTTTGACAGCAGGTAAGTGGCCAGGCTGCTGCACACAGGTTTTCCGATGCCGGTAAAATGAATGATTCGGGGAAGCATCATGCGTTTAATTGGCGAAAAATAACACAATTGCAAATTTCTTTTCATAATAGATCGGATCTGACATCAACTGACAAACCTTTTTATTTTTTTTGCACCCATGTAAGTGTGCATAAAATGTTAACGAAGCTGTGCATGAGGAGCGGGCAATTGTTGAACGATTGTAGGTAATGCCAACAGGTATTTGCTTACGTTTGTCCGCTCAGTCAGCAAACAGTTCAACAACCACGCGAGATGGAGCCAAGCAAATCAACGCCATTGCGAAGCAGCAAAGTTCTTACCGGCACTGGTAAGAGCAAATTGTTGGTTCGGGATATTTCCGAAAGCCACGGAAAGCTGCCACCGCAGGCGAAGGATTTGGAAGAAGCTGTGTTGGGTGCGCTCATGCTTGAAAAGGGCGCGCTCAACGCAGTTATTGAATTCCTGAAACCCGAGCATTTCTACTTCGAAATCCATCAGGAAATTTATTCGGCCATTCTAACCCTGTTTAAAAGTTCCGAGCCGGTAGATATGCGCACGGTAGTGAACCAGTTGCGCAAAGACGGTAAACTGGAACTGGTAGGAGGCTCTTACTACATTGCTGAGCTCACATCCAAAGTCAGTTCGGCTGCCAATATTGAGTACCATGCCCGGGTTATCATCGAAATGGCCATCAAGCGCAGTCTTATTCAGATTGCCTCCCAGATACACCACGATGCCTACGAAGACACAACGGATGTATTTGAGCTGCTGGACCGGACCGAACAAGCCATCTTCGAGATATCCGATTCCAACCTGCGCAAGAATTATGATTCCATGAAAAACCTGATGCATCGCGCAGTACAGGAGTTGCAGCAGTTGAAAGAGCATAAAGATGGACTTACCGGAGTACCCAGTGGATTTCTTGCCCTTGACCGCCTTACCTCGGGGTGGCAGAATTCTGATTTGATAATAGTGGCGGCCAGACCCGGAATGGGCAAATCGGCCTTTGTTGTTTCAGCTATGCGCAATGCTGCCGTTGATTTCAAACGTCCGGTTGCAATATTTTCTCTCGAAATGTCGTCCATACAATTGGTTAACCGGATGATATCGGCAGAAGCAGAGCTGGACAGTGAAAAAATCCGCAAGGGAAAACTGGCAGATTTCGAATGGCAGCAACTGCTTCATAAAACGTCACGCCTCTCGGCCGCACCCATATTTATTGATGACACACCAGCTCTGACTATTCTAGAACTGCGTGCAAAATGCCGCAGGCTCAAGGCAGAACATAATGTGCAACTGATTATTGTAGACTACCTTCAGCTCATGCGGGGCGATACTTCCGGTAACCGCGAACAGGAAATTGCCTCCATATCGCGTGCCTTAAAAGGTATTGCCAAAGAACTTAATGTTCCGGTCATTGCTCTCTCGCAATTAAGCCGGGGGGTTGAAACCCGCGGCGGGGTAAAGCGCCCCCAACTCAGCGACCTGCGCGAATCGGGCTCCATTGAACAAGATGCCGACCTGGTGATATTCCTGTATCGCCCTGAGTATTACGGAATTGCGACTGATGCCGAAAACAAACCCACTACTAATCTTGCCGAGGTAATAGTGGCAAAACACCGGAATGGGTCCACCGGCGAGGTCAAACTGAAATTCATCGGTAAATACACTAAATTTACAGACTGGGATGATGCGGCCGAGGAAGGTATTCCCGGAACTGTAACCTTATCCAGCCGGGTAAATGAACAGATCCCCGATGACGACTCTTCTTCGTCATCTGCAGACGATTCCCTGCCTTTCTGATAATATTTTGTATCGGGCTGCTTGCAGAACGAGCTTCTTCTGCCGGTGTTTACCATAATTTGACTAACCGGGCTCTCATTTTCAAAATTTATCCGCTATCTTGAGCCGCCATTTATTTAATATTCGGAAAATCAGTTCGTTTATTAAGGTATGAAAATTCTAGTATGCATTTCCCACGTTCCCGATACCACCTCGAAAATAAATTTCACAGACAACAACACCCGTTTTGACACGACCGGGGTACAGTTTATTATCGGACCTTATGATGACTACGCGTTGGCCAGAGCTGTCGAGCTGAAAGAATCATCGGGTGCTTCGGTAACTGTACTGAATGTTGGTCCAGCCGAAACAGAGCCTACCCTGCGCAAAGCACTGGCCATTGGTGCCGATGATGCCATACGGGTTAATGCACAGCCAACCGATCCCTATTATGTGGCTGTTCAGATTGCCGAACAGGCCCGAAAGGGCAATTATGACCTGATTTTGATGGGACGCGAATCCATCGATTACAACGGGGGCGTGGTGCACGCACTGGTAGGGGAGTTACTTGGTATACCTTCCGTTTCGCCCGTCATGAAGCTGGACCTTGAAGGCGGCATAGCAAAGATGACACGTGAAATTGAAGGCGGAAAAGAACACCTCGAAGCGCCCCTGCCGCTGGTGCTGGGTTGCCAGGAGCCAATAGCTGAATGGAAAATACCGAACATGCGCGGCATTATGTCGGCCCGCACCAAACCGCTTCAGGTAGTCGAACCGGTTCCGGCCGACAGCGGTGTGCAGCTTAAACAATACGAATTGCCTCCGCCAAAAGGTGCAGTAAAAATGATTCCTGCCGACAACGTGGAGGAGCTGGTGAAACTGTTAAAAAACGAAGCAAAAGTTTTGTAAGGAATTTTTTTAACCTGGAATTTGATTCTTCAACCTATGAAAGCATTGGTCTTTGCCGAATTATCCGAAGGAAAAGTAAAAAATAATGCGGTGGAAGCGGTAGCTTTTGCCCGCGCCCTGAGCAACTCGGTTACAGTTGTTGTGATGGGCAAAGCCGATGAAAATTCACTCGCTGATTTGGGAAAGTATGGTGCGGAGAAGGTAATCTGGGCGGATGACGAGCGGCTAAATGCCGGCATTATTCAGGCTTATGCTTCCGTCATTGCACAGGTGTTTAAGCAAATCAATGCAGACGTGCTGGTGGCTGCCGACTCATCGCTGGCTACTCCGGTAGCTGCCCGTGTTGCGGCCAAATTGCAGGCCAGCCTCGCCACCAACGTGGTGGAAGTGCCCCAGCCGGGCGAGCCCCTGGAAGTAAAGCGTGGTATCTTTACCGGAAAAGCTTTTGCGCGGGTGTTGCTGACCAAGCCTCTTAAAGTAATTACCATACGAAAAAATGCTGCCGAGGTAAAAGAATATGGCGGGGTTGCCACCGTTGAGCGGTTCCGGCCTCAGTTGGATGAAGCAGATTTTAAAATAAAAATCATCTCGTCCGAAAAAGCCTCCGGCCACATCCTGCTGCCCGAAGCCGATATTGTGGTGTCGGGTGGAAGAGGCATGAAAGGCCCTGAACATTGGGGCATGCTCGAAGAGCTGGCCCGGGTGCTGAACGCAGCAACCGGATGCAGCAAGCCCGTTTCGGATATGGGATGGCGGCCACACCACGAGCACGTGGGGCAGACAGGCGTAAAAGTGGCGCCCCAGCTTTACATAGCCGTTGGAATTTCAGGCGCTATTCAGCACCTGGCCGGAGTAAACTCTTCCAAATGTATAGTCGTAATAAATAAAGACCCGGATGCTCCTTTTTTCAAAGCAGCCGATTACGGCATTGTGGGCGATGCCTTTGAAATAATTCCTAAATTAACAGAAGCAATTAAAGCGATACGGTAAGTGAAAAAGATCAGGTTAGAAATACTCGGTTTGTCATCCAGCCAGTCGCAGGCTGGCTCCTTTGCGCTGGTATTGGGCGAGGCGAACGGCAACCGCCGGCTGCCCATCATCATAGGGATGTTCGAGGCCCAGGCAATTGCCATTGAAATTGAGAAGATCATTCCCAACCGCCCCATGACGCATGACTTGTTTAAATCCTTTGCCAATAAGTTTCACTTTACCATAGAAGAAATCATCATATCCGATCTGAAAGAAGGCGTGTTCTTTGCCAAAATCATCTGTTCGGACGGGTTGAAGCAAACCGAGATAGATGCCCGCCCCAGCGATGCCATTGCCATTGGGCTGCGGTTCGACTGCCCCATATATACGTATGAAAATATTCTGGCCGAGGCAGGCATTGTGCTGTCGGATGAACCCGAGGAAGAAGCACCCAAGAGCCGGTCGCGCAGCAAGCGCGAAGGCAAGCCCGAAGACATAAAAAAATACTCGACCGATAAGCTCAACGAGCTGCTGAAAGAGGCCATCGAGAAGGAGGACTATGAACGGGCCGCTAAAATCCGCGATGAACTAAGCCGAAGAAATTAAAACCCACAGAATGGACTATCTCAGGGGCGCTATTGGTCTGCTGGTCATCATCGGGGTGGCATTTGCTTTTTCTGCCAGTCGCAAAAACGTTGACTGGAAACTGGTGGGGGCCGGTGTGCTTATGCAGGTTGTCATTGCCTTTCTGATTTTTAAAGTGCCTGTTGTACGCACGTCTTTTGAGTTTATTGGAAACGGCTTCGTTAAATTCCTCAGCTTTGCGCTGAATGGCGCACAGTTTTTATTTGGCGATCTGGCCAAAAACAGCGATGCGGTTCAGGGTGCGCGTCATGGTCTGGGTTTTTTATTTGCCTTTCAGGCATTGCCCACCGTTATCTTCTTCTCTTCCATAACGGCCGGTTTGTACTACCTGGGCATTTTGCAAAAAATTGTGTATGGCTTTGCCTGGGTAATGGCCAAAACCATGCGCCTCTCGGGGGCTGAAAGCCTATCGGCTGCCGGCAACATTTTCCTCGGTCAAACCGAGGCACCGTTGCTGGTGCGGCCTTTTATAGCAAGAATGACACAATCGGAGCTGCATTGCCTAATGACGGGCGGCATGGCAACCATTGCAGGAAGTGTAATGGGAGCTTACATTTCGTTTCTTGGCGGAACAGACCCGCAACAACTTGTAAAATACGCAACCTACCTGTTGAGTGCGTCCATCATGAATGCACCGGCCGCTATTGTAATGGCTAAAATTTTTCTGCCCGAAACACAACCCGATCAGATCGACACCCGGCTCTCCATAAACCGCGAAGCCATCGGGGTAAACCTGATTGATGCATTGGCCACCGGTGCGGCAGATGGATTAAAACTGGCCTTGAACATCGGAGCCATGTTGCTCGCATTCATCGCCATTATTTACGCACTCAACTGGATGCTTGTTGATGGTATTGGCGCATGGACCGGATTGAATGAATGGGTGCGGGCATCAACCAATGGTGCATTCAACGGCTTTTCACTGCAATACTTGTTCGGGCAGATATTCCGCATATTTGCCTATATCATGGGGGTAGACTGGAGCGAAACCCTTTACGTGGGGAGTTTTCTTGGCCAAAAACTGGTTGTAAACGAATTCGTAGCTTACCTTAGTTTAGCCGAAGTGAAGTTAAGCGGTGTATTGAGCGAGAAAACCTTGCTGATTTCAACGTATGCACTTTGTGGTTTTGCAAACTTCAGTTCAATTGCCATACAGATAGGCGGAATAGGAGGGATGGCCCCCTCTCGCCAGGCCGATTTGTCGAAACTGGGGCTCCGCGCCTTGATGGCTGCATCGCTCGCTACCATGATGACGGCTACCATTGCAGGCGCACTCTTTAGTTCATTTTAAATTACCGAAGTTTGTTTGATGGATGAAGTTAGTAATACATGACCGTTGATGCGTATCACATCAGGCTGACCAATTACCTAGGCACTTATCTCACCGATCAGCGAAAAGAAATTATTGAAAAGGTACTCAACCAGAGAACCAGAAAGGTAACCATCGCCTTGGAAGACATTCATCAACCGCAAAATGCAAGTGCAACGGTACGCACCTGCGAATGTCTCGGCATTCAAGACATTCATATAATAGAAAATACAACACCCTACCAACTCAATAAAAAGGTATTAAAGGGTTCCTACAAATGGGTAAATCTTATCCGCTATAAAAAGAAAGGCGTCAATAACACCCTGGCCTGCATTGAGGCGCTTCGGAAACAAGGCTATCAGATTATTGCTACCGATCCGGCCGGTGAGATTTCTCTTCCGGATTTTCCTGTCGGTGAAAGAAAGGTAGCGCTGGTTTTTGGCAATGAAGACCGGGGAGTCTCACAGACTGTTCTGAAGAACTGTGATACAACCCTGCGCATTCCTATGTCGGGGTTTACTGAGAGCATGAATATTTCAGTTAGCGTGGCTATTTGCCTGTATCAGATCATGGTAAAACTTTGGAAATATGGAAATTATCAGCTTACTGAAGAAGAGAAACGTGAACTACGACTTCAATGGTATAGAAAGTGTGTCCGCAATGTAAACCTGGTTGAGAAACGTTTTATTTCAACTCTTCCTTAATTTTGCTGCAGGTTGGCTTTAATACCATGAAATTGCTGAAGCGCACTGCTCTGATCCTGTTGTTGGGCGGGTTGGTCGTAATTGTGGCTTTAAACATCTGGGTGATTCGTTCAACCGAACACCTTATTTACTTCCATCCGGAGTCCGTACCCGAGTATCCGGTGGGGCTGGTGCTCGGCACCAGCCATCGTCTTTCATCCGGCAACCCCAATTCTTATTTTCAGCAACGTATAGATGCAGCGGTTCAACTGTTCCGGTCAGGAAAAATCAAACACATTATTGTTAGCGGAGATAACCGTTCGAAATATTACAACGAACCGCTCGAAATGAAAAAGGCCCTGATGGCAAAGGGTATACCTGCTGCGGCAATTACACTTGACCACGCAGGCCTGCGAACCCTTGATTCCATTGTACGGAGTAAAAAGATTTTCGGCCAGGAACGGATTGTGATTATTACCCAGGCATTCCACGCCCACCGGGCATTATTTATATGCCGCTTTGAACACATGGATGCCGTGGCGCTGGCAGCGGGCAGCGAAAAGCCCGATCCCTGGCACAGCAAGCTGCGCGAATATCTGGCCAGGGCCGCAGCCGTTTTTGATTTATATATCTTCAGAACCCAGCCTCGCTTTTTGGGTGAGCAGGAATTTTTGCCGGTCACCCATGAATGAAATGAAAATCATCGGTTAGATTATATGGTTATTTTTGTCTGATATAGTGTATGTACGTGCTGATGCGCAGTTTTTTTCTGGTTCCTCTCTTTTTTAGTCTGTTCGCTGATGCACAGCCCACAGTTGTTCGGGGCAAGGTTACGGATGCTGCATCAGGCGATCCGCTCCCTTTTGTAAACATTGTCTTCAAGGGTACCAGCATTGGTACCACAACCGATTTTGACGGTAATTTTCAGCTTGTAACCTCCAATCCCACCGATTCGCTCATCGCTTCCTACATCGGATACAAGCCAAGAGCCAAGGCCGTGCTGAAAGGCCGCGAACAGGTTATCAACTTTCAGCTAGAAGAGGAAGTTACCCGCCTGCGCGATATTGTGATTGTGGCAGGCGAAAATCCGGCTTTCCCGATCATGCGAAACGTAATACGGAACAAAGACCGGAACGACAAACGCAGCCTCACAGCCTATGAATACGATACCTACTCCAAAATTGAAATTGATATCGACAACATGACGGAGAAATTCCGTAATAAAAAAATCATGCAGAAAATATCGCGCGTGCTTGACAGCGTGGCGGTTATTGCAGGCGAAGATGGAAAGCCCGTTTTGCCGGTATTCATTTCCGAAAGCATCTCCCGATTCTATTACCGCAGTAACCCCGACATGAAACTGGAGAATATAAAAGAAACAAAAATCAGTGGGCTGGGTTTCGAAGATGGCTCGCTTACCAGCCAACTAATCGGGCCAACCTTTCAGGAATACAACTTTTACAAAAACTGGCTAACCATTCTTGAAAAGGATTTCGTTTCGCCCATTGCCGATGGCTGGCGCCTGTATTACGACTATGATCTAATGGATAGTGTTTACGTGGGCGAACACTATTGTTACCGCATTGACTTCTATCCGAAAAATCCACAGGCCCTGGCCTTCACCGGCACGATGTGGATTACCAAAAATGAATATGCTATCCGCCAGATTGAGGCAACTATCGGGAAACAGGCTAATCTGAATTTTATTGAGAAAATAAAAATACAACAGGAGTTGCTGCCCACCGAGGCTGGTCCATGGCTACCGGTAAAAAACCGTGTGCTGATTGATGTGGGTGAAGTCCGTGACGACTGGGCCGGTATGCTGGCAAAATTCTATACTTCGAATAAAAACATTGTTGTAAACAAACCCAGAGAACCGCGGTTTTATGAAAAACAAATTATTCTGGAAGAGGGGTACATACTTAACCGCAACAACGATGAACACTGGAATCAGCTTCGGCACGAGCCGCTTACCGAGACGGAAAAGACGGTGTATCAAATGATTGACACGCTGACCAACATACCGGTGGTACGCACTTATGTGGACATCGCCAAAGTAATAATTAACGGGTATAAGAAAATCGGTAAAATAGATATAGGACCTTACCTTCGCCTGCTGGCCTGGAATAATATTGAGGGCTTCCGCATTCAGAGCGGATTTAAAACCAATTATCGCTTTAGCAGCAAATGGGAGTTTGGAGCCCAGTTGGGCTATGGCTTTAAAGATAATCGCATAAAGTATTCAGCATATGCCATGCGCATTCTTGACCGGAAGCGCTGGACGGTGGCAAGCCTGCGTTACCGCCATGATTTCTGGCGTGTGGGTATTGATGATGAAGCCCTGGCCGATAACTACCTTTTTCTTGCTGCCACCCGCTGGGGAACCTTCAGGCGGGGTTTTTATTTCGATGAACTTCGGTTTAACTTTCAGCGCGAACTCATCACCGGTGTGTCGCAACGCGTAGCGTTTCGCTACAATACCTTCAATCCGGTTTTTGATTTTGGATACTTTACCAACCCCGGAGATCTGACCTCCCTGCAGAATTCCTTTCAGCGTGCGGAAATTGTGTTTGAATCGCGTATTGCACGTGATGAACTGTTTCTGCAATACGATAACGAACGCGTAAGCCTTGGTCCTCAGAAATGGCCCATCATCACCTTTCGGTACAGCCGCGGGCTGAAAGGCATAATGGGCAGCGATTTTTCCTATGACAAATTTCGGGTTTCTGTACTGAAAAAATTACCTGCGGGTCCGTTTGGCTATGGCCACCTAACCCTTACAGGCGAATATACCGATGATGTGTTGCCCTACCCACTGCTATCCTTGCACCTGGGCAATGAAACACCGTTTTACACCGATTTTCTGTACAACCTGTTGAATTTTGGCGAGTTCTTCAGCGATCGTTTTGTATCGTTGCAGTACCGGCACCATTTTGAAGGCTTCCTGCTGAACAGCATCCCATTGATGCGGAAACTGCACTGGCGCCTAACCGGTTACGCCAACTTTCTGGCCGGCAGTTTGTCGGAGCAAAATCTTGCAATAAGCAACCCGTTGCCATTTCCACCCGGCAACACGAATCTTTCCTGGGACAGGCCTTACATTGAGTTGGGATATGGAGTGGAGAACATTTTCCGGTTTATCCGCGTGGACTTCATTCACCGGCTCAGCTATCTGGAAAATGAGAGAACAAGAAAATTTGGAGTGCTGTTTACTGCCCAATTCAAACTGTAATGGGATGATTACTGATTACACGGTTATATTTGCTGGCTGATTGAATAACATGAACATTAAAATTACGCTGCCGGATGGAAGCATTCGTGAGTTTTCCACCGGTGTTACGGGGGCCGAAATAGCCCGCAGCATTTCCGAAGGTCTTGCGCGCAACGCGCTGGCCATTGAAGTAAACAACGAAATCTGGGATTTATCGCGTCCTATTACCGCTGATTCATCAGTAAAAATCCTGACCTGGCAGGACGTGGGTGGGAAAAAAGCTTTCTGGCACTCATCGGCACATCTGATGGCCGAAGCACTTGAAGCCCTCTATCCGGGTGTGAAATTTGGTATAGGTCCTCCTATTGATAACGGATTTTATTACGATGTGGACCTTGGCGGACGGCCATTTGGTGAAGAGGATCTGGCCAACGTGGAAAACAAAATGAAAGAACTGGCCCGTCAGGAAAATACCTTTATCAGGAGAGAGGTTAGTAAAGACGAAGCCCTGGACTATTTTGGTAAAAAAGGCGATGAATACAAAATAGAGCTGATACAGGAGCTGAATGACGGGTCTATAACTTTTTATCAGCAGGGCAACTTTGTTGACCTGTGCAAGGGCCCGCACATTCCCCACACTGGTTTTATTAAAGCCATCAAACTTTTAAATGTGGCGGGAGCTTACTGGCGGGGCAACGAAAAAAATAAAATGCTTACCCGCATTTACGGCATCACCTTTCCCAGGCAGAAAGAGCTGGATGATTATCTGCAGATGCTGGAAGAGGCAAAGAAACGCGACCATCGGAAAATCGGTAAGGAACTTGAATTGTTTACCTTCTCGGAAAAAGTAGGTATGGGCCTGCCGCTCTGGCTGCCCAGGGGCACGATTATCCGTGAAAAACTGGAGCAATTTATGCGCAGGGCGCAGGTAAAAGCCGGCTATGAGCCTGTTGTAACGCCACACATTGGCAGCAAAGCCCTGTACGTAACTTCCGGTCACTACGAAAAATACGGCAAAGACTCGTTCAGGCCAATACTCACTCCGGATGAGAACGAAGAATTTTTGCTCAAGCCGATGAACTGCCCCCATCATTGTGAAATTTACCGCAGCAAGCCCAGGTCCTATAAAGAATTACCTGTACGGCTGGCAGAGTTTGGTACGGTGTACCGGTACGAACAAAGTGGTGAATTGCACGGCCTGACCCGCGTGCGTGGATTTACTCAGGATGATGCCCACATTTTCTGTCGCCCGGATCAGGTAAAGGAAGAATTTGTAAAAGTGATTGACCTCGTGCTTCACGTTTTCAGGGCACTGGGTTTTGAGAATTACACCGCACAAATATCCCTGCGCGACCCGCTTGACAAAGGAAAATATATTGGAGATGACGCACTGTGGGAGAGAGCCGAAAGAGAGATTCAGGAGGCCGCCGATGAACGAGGCCTTAAAACAGTTACAGTAAAGGGCGAGGCGGCCTTCTACGGGCCAAAACTCGACTTCATGGTAAAAGATGCGCTTGGGCGAAGCTGGCAGTTGGGTACTATTCAGGTTGATTATCAGTTGCCCCAGCGTTTTGAACTGGAATATGTGGGTGCCGACAACCAGCGTCACCGGCCGGTGATGATACACCGCGCACCTTTTGGCTCACTGGAACGATTCGTGGCTGTTCTTATTGAACACTGCGCAGGTAACTTTCCGCTTTGGCTCGCGCCCGACCAGGTGGCGGTCCTTCCTATTTCAGAGCGATTCAACACCTACGCCAACGTGGTAATGAATAAGCTTAAGTCATTGAATATCAGAGGATTTATAGATGATCGGGATGAAAAAATTGGGAGAAAAATACGCGATGCTGAAGTAAGAAAAATTCCCTACATGCTCATTGTTGGCGAGCGCGAGGCAGCCGAACAGACGGTCGCAGTACGAAGGCATGGTGAGGGTGACCAGGGTAGTCTGGCGCTCGATGACTTTATAAATCGGCTCAGCATGGAAGCGGCCATACCCGAATAAGCTTATTTTGGCCAGATATTTTGTTTGTGCATCGGATTACCGATATTTGCAGCCTTTCCGCTAAACCGGGAGGTTTGGTGCCGGTGCGCAGGAAAGTATGTTTAACTTAAACAAGGACGTAGTATTACAAACCAGACAAACAGGCCCATCTTTCGCAAAGGACCTCCGCGCAAGGAGGAGCCTTACCGGGTTAACGAAAGAATTACCGCGCCCAGGGTGCGGTTGGTTGGCGACAACGTAAAAGTTGACATTTACCCGCTCCAGGAAGCATTGAAGATTGCCCAGCAGCAGGGCTTGGACTTGGTGGAAATTTCACCCAATGCTGACCCGCCGGTTTGCAAGGTTGTTGACTACTCGAAGTTTAAGTACGAGCAGAAGAAAAAGCAAAAGGAGATCAAAGCCAAGGCCGTAAAGGTTGTGGTGAAGGAAATCCGCTTTGGTCCCAACACGGAAGAACACGACTTTAACTTTAAGCTGAAGCATGCAATAAATTTTTTGCAGGAGGGTGCCAAAGTGAAAGCCACGGTGTTTTTCCCGGGGCGCACTATAGTTTACAAGGAGCGGGGAGAAATTTTGTTGCTGAAGTTTGCGCAGGCACTGGAAGAATACGGAAAAGTGGAACAACTGCCTAAGCTGGAAGGAAAGCGAATGTCCTTGCTGATTCAATCGAAGGGGAAAGTAGTAAAAGAAAAAACCAAAGCTGAGTAATATGCCTAAAGTAAAGACCAAATCCGGAGCAAAGAAGCGCTTTAAGGTTACCGGTACGGGAAAAATCATGCACAAGCGTGCGTATAAAAACCACATCCTTACCAAAAAGGAAACCAAACAAAAGCGCAGACTTACCCGCAAGCAGGTTATTTCATCTTCGGATGCAGTGAATATCAAACCCATGCTTCCATATGCATTTTAAGTTACCGCCAAGGCGGTAATTGGTTTATATGTTTAACCCGGCTGCAGTGCCTAAGTATCGCGCTTAAGCGTGATCGCCTGCAGCCAAAAACGATGAATGAACAATGCCCAGATCAGTTAACAACGTTGCTTCGCGCGCCAAACGCAAGCGCATCAAGAAGCTGGCCAAAGGATACTTTGGCCGAAGAAAAAATGTGTGGACGGTCGCCAAGAATGCCGTTGAAAAAGCATTAACCTACGCCTACCGCGACCGCAAGCAAAAGAAGCGCGAATTTCGTGCCCTGTGGATCACACGCATCAACGCCGGTGTTCGTGCCCATGGAATGTCGTATGCCGAGTTTATGGGCCGGCTGAAAAAAGCCGGGATTGAACTAAACCGAAAGGCATTGGCCGACCTGGCTATGAACGATCCACAAGCTTTTGAAGCAGTGGTGCAAAAAGTAAAGTGATTTCTCAAGGCCGCCCAGGGGCGGCCTTTTTGCTGATGAACCGGTCAAAAAAGATATTTTTTGCTCTGGCTATTGCTTACCTGATAGCGCTCGTCTGGCTAAGCGTTGACATAGCCAGCAAAACAACTTTTCCACATTCCCGCCCCCAACTCAAGGAACGCCTTAAAGAAAGATTTACAGGAAAGGACTCTGTAAAAAACGATAGTATTTTCCGCCATGACAAGTTGTAATTTTGCTGTAATCGTGTAACTTTACCCTCGATTAAAGCCAACTGTAGACATTGAAGCCCCCGCTGTCGTGAACAGATACGGGGGTTTCAGTTTTTATCTGCTTCACCGAACAGGCTTTTTTTACCGTTTATCGTTTAAATAAACGCTGAAACGATTATAGGATGTGTGCCTGGATTCTTTGGTTGTATCTTTACGGCAGGATTAAAGCCAACTATAGACATGAAAAGCCCCCGGAGTCCAGGACTTTGGGGGTTTTTCATTTTCGCACTTTTTGTTAGTATTTTTGATATATCCGCTGTGTAGGTTACTATTTGTAATTCATCGGATTCAGATAAAAATTACTTTAACGCATGTCAAAAAGGACCCTTCTCTCTTGCCCGTATTTGGGGGTTGCTATTATTGGCTCACTGGTTTTTCAGGGTTGCAGCAGCAACGATGAACCGAAAATGGTTGATTGCAGTGCAACGGACCTCTCTATTTCACTTGTGGCAAAGACTGATCCCTCAGGTTGTAATTCAGCAGACGGATCTATCACCGTATCAGCTGACGGAGGGAACATGCCTTATCAGTTTAAAATTAATACCGGCGCTTTTGGCTTATCGTCAACATTCAATAATCTTAATCCCGGCATTTATGTCATAACCGTCAGGGATGCAAACCGTTGTGAAAAATTACACTTGCCGAACCATCCGGGCTCTCGGCCACCGTAACCACCACATCTAACAACCAATGCCTTGCACCGTTCAACGGCTCGGTAACCGTTACAGCCACCGGTGGAAGCGGCAATTATCAGTACGCATTCAACAACGGGCCTTTTGGTAATCAGGCTACTTTTAATGAACTGAAAGATGGCAGCTATACTATTGTGGTGAAGGACGCTGTCAGTAACTGTACTTTTAGCATAAACGTAACAATCGGCCGACTTCCTACCGGTGTGGTATTCGAAGGGCCTGGTCAGATCAAGGAGTTACTTCAGAGTAAATGTTCAGGACCTGCCTGCCACCCGACAAACGGTGAGTTATTCATTTATCCGGAAGCATTCAACCGCCGCAACAGTATTAAATCGCGTACCCAATCGGGCACTATGCCACCGGGCGGTGGATTAACAGCTGACGAGAAAGCCCGGATAGCGTGCTGGGTAGACGATGGAGCCCCCATGAATTAAGGCATGCAAACCTTTATTACATTTTGTCTAATTGCGGCACTTTATCAGGTTCCACAGCTTTGTTTTGCTCAGAAGTATTTCGTAACGGAAGGTTACATTTCTTTTTATTCTTCCGCGCCCCTCGAAGACATCAAGGCGGAAAACCGGAAAGTAACGAGCCTTTTTAACAGCGTAACAGGCGATATTGCCTTTTCGGTACCTATAAATCAGTTTCAGTTTGAGAAAAAACTCATGCAGGAACACTTCAACGAGAAATACCTGGAGTCGGATAAATATCCACGGTCCACTTTTTCGGGTAAAGTATTGGGTTATGATCCATCGGTTTCTTCCATACAAGATGTGCTGGCCAGGGGAAAGCTGACCATTCATGGTGTTGCCCGCGATGTTCAAATACCAGGAACAATCGAAAACAAGAATGGAGTGCTGATGGTGAAATCAAAATTTATGATCCGGCTGGCAGATTATAATATTAACATACCCAAACTAGTGTGGCAAAACATTGCCGAACAGGTTGAGGTAACTGTGGACTTAACCTACAAACCCCAATGAGATGAGAATTTTTGCGCTGATAACTTTTGTGGGCCTCACTATTGTACTGTATGCCCAGGATGATTTGCTGGCCGAGCTCAACAAGCAGAATGAAAATGACCCTGGCTATGCAATAGCTACCTTCAAGGGTTCGCGCATTATCAACGGGCAGTCGGTTGAGACACGCAGGAAAGGGGAGTTGGAGTTTATTTTCTCTCACCGATTCGGACTATTAAACGAAGGGCCCTATACCCTTTGGGGGCTGGATCAGTCGGTTACCCGACTGGGCTTAGAGTATGGTTTGACCGACCGCGTTGGCATCGGCATTGGCCGTACATCCGTTGACCGCACCTTTGACGGCTTTGTGCGGTATAAGGCGCTTCGTCAGCACAAGACTTTTCCTTTTACCCTTACGGCCATGGGTTCGGTTTTTTACCGTACATCTCCGCGCAACAGTGAAATCCCCCTTCCATTAACAGCCGAGGACAGGTTGGCTTATGCCACGCAGTTGCTCGTTGCACGAAAGTTCAGCTCCAGGTTGTCGTTGCAACTCAATCCGGTTTATGTTCACCGGAATACGGTAAACCAGACTTATGAAAACAACGATGATTTTGCACTGGGTATGGCCGGCAGATTTAAAATTACACACAGTGTGGCACTTTCGATCGAATACATGAAGCGCCTGAATGCCCGGCCGAATGTGCCATCGGATTATTACAGGTATGATGCCATAGGGATTGGAATTGACATCGAAACCGGCGGACATGTTTTTCAACTGGTATTTACCAACACGCTGGGCATGTTTGAACGTTATACCATTACAGAGACCTATGAAAACTTTTGGAACGGCGACATCCGTTTTGGTTTTAACATAACCCGTACTTTTCAGTTAGCCGGAAAAAGATAATTTTCGCGCAAAAATTTGCTGCGAATTGCTGCTTCTGTCTATAATCCTCTATCTTGTGGTTACCCTGCTGGTAGGCTTTTGGGCCTCGCGCCGGGTGAATACTTCTGGTGATTTCATGCTGGCAGGGCGCAGCCTGCCTTTATTCCTCAGCACCTCAGCTTTATTTGCCACCTGGTTTGGTTCGGAAACGGTATTTGGTGCCTCTTCCGAATTCTTGAAGGGGGGCCTTTTTGCGGTAATTGAAGATCCGTTTGGTGCTGCCCTATGCCTCTTGCTCTTCGGGATGTTTTTTGCTAAAAAACTTTACTCGATGAACCTCCTAACCTTGGGTGATTTCTTCCGGGTTCGTTTTGGCAGAAGGGCAGAGCTTCTTGCCAGCACACTCATGGTGCCGTCTTACTTTGGTTATACGGCCGGACAGTTGGTTGCACTCGGGCTTATTCTAAATGTAGTTATTGGACTGCCCGTATGGCAGGGTATCGTTATCAGTTCAGTAGTGGTAACCTTATACACTGCTGTTGGGGGCATGTGGGCGGTGTCGGTTACTGATTTTGTACAAAGCATCATCATCATTGCCGGGTTAATCATACTTGCGGTGGTACTGGCCGGGAAGGCAGGCGGGGCCATGCAGGTGATGAGTACGGTGCCGGCTGAAACATTTCGCTTTCTTCCTGAATGGAATGGAACTGCGGTATTAAGTTACTTTGCGGCATGGTCGGTACTCGGACTGGGCTCAATACCCTCGCAGGATGTTTTTCAACGGGCTATGTCATCCGGTTCTCCGCAGATAGCTGTTCGATCCTGCTACTATGCGGCCTTGCTTTATATTACTGTTGCTTTGTTGCCATTGTTCATAAGCCTTTGCGTCAAACATTTATATCCGGATCAGGTTGTTGGAGATACACAGCTAACCCTGCCATCGATGGTGCTGGCACACACAGCCATGCCGGTTCAGATACTTTTTTTCGGATCTCTTATGTCGGCTATTTTAAGTACAACCAGTTCTTCAATTCTGGCACCGGCTGCAATTCTTTCAGAAAATATAATCAGGCCAATGGTTAGCAGGCCGCTCAGTGACCGGCAATTGTTACTCATAACCCGGGTCTCGGTAATGTTGTTCAGTGCGGGGGCCACCCTGCTGGCCTGTCTGAAATCGAATATTTACGAACTGGTGGGTGATTCCTCCATCTTTTCACTGGTATCGCTATTCATTCCTTTGCTTTTTGGTTTGTATTGGCGAAACATGAGCAGGGCAGGAGCCATGGCTGCTATGGTTAGCGGCATGGCTTCATGGATTTATTTTATCAGGTTTCCCGTAAGCGTGCCGGCACTGGTGCCGGCACTGGCCATAAGCGCCGTTGCCGCTGTTGTGGTGAGTTGGATGGTGTCCGACAGACGCCTCAGTCAACATCAATAGAAGGATCGATTTCTTTTGCCCAGGCCAGTATCCCGCCCTTCAGGTTGTAAAGATTGCTGAAGCCGTGGTTTTTTTCGAGCCATTGAATGATGTTGCTGCTTCGCCCGCCACTGCGGCAATGGATAACAACTTTTCTGTTTCTGTCAATGCGGTCAACGTTGTACGGTATCTGTGCCATGGGGATAAGCTCTCCGCCAAGACTGGCCTGCTCATTTTCGTAGGGCTCGCGCACATCGATCAGCTGGAAATCCTCTCCAGCATCCATCATGGCTTTCAAGTCGTGTACGGTAATTTCTTTCATGCTTAGGGCTTTAGTGCTGTTGCAAAGTAAGTGGTAATCGGGAAGAATCGTAATGGCTGAGCTGGGGATTCGCTTGGCAATATTTATTGTATGTATTTCCATGGTCAGTGCATCTACCAGCATTAAGCGGTCAGTAAATGGCTTCCCAATCCCTGTGATCAATTTGATGACTTCGGTTGCCATCATGCAACCAATGATTCCCGGCAATACACCCAGAACACCGGCTTCGGCACAGTTTGGGATCTGTTTTTCATCGGGCGGTTGCGGAAATAAATCGCGGTAGTTGGTTGAGCGAACCCGGTCATTAACTTGTACATTAAACACTGCAAGTTGTCCTTCATACTGAAGAATAGAACCATATACCAGTGGTTTTTGCAGAACTACACATGCGTCGTTAATGAGATAACGCGAGGAAAAATTATCGGTACCATCAACCACCACATCGTAGTTGCTCATGATGCCCGCAGCGTTTTCCGGGCTTAGCCGGGTAGCATGCACCTCTGTTGTCAGATGCGGGTTCAGCTGATGAATGCGTTCGGCAGCTACCCTGGCTTTATTTTGGCCGGCATCTTCTGCGCTAAACAGAATTTGTCGCTGGAGATTGGATACCTGAACGGTGTCGGAGTCAACAATACCGAGGCGTCCTACACCTGCGGCAGCTAAGTAAAGAAGTACCGGGCAGCCCAATCCGCCGGCACCAACTACCAGCACTGCGGCCTCTTTTAGTTTTTCCTGTGCTTTTACACCGAAATCGTTTAAAACCAGGTGGCGTCTGTAGCGTTCAAGCTCTTTTTCTGTTAACTTCATCGCGGATTAAAGTTACCCTATGCGCAGGAATTATTCATCGGGTGCCAAATGGGAAGACATAGTAGGCTATTCCCGGGCGGTTCAGGTGGGCAATCAGCTGGAGGTTACCGGCACTGTGGCAATAGATGGGCAGGGCAGGCTTGTGGGTAAAGGTGACTTCTACGAACAGACACGATTCATTCTTGAAAAAATCAAAGGGGTAATGAACCAGGCCGGCTTTAAACTGGACGATGTGATCAGAACCCGCATTTTTGTAGTAGATATTTCACGATGGGAAGAGGTGGGGCGCGCCCACCGCGAATTTTTTGGTTCTATAAAACCAGCCACTACCATGGTTGAGGTTCGTTCGCTTATTTCGCCGGACTTTCTGGTTGAAATTGAGGTTTCGGCTGTCCGTATCCCGTAAATATGGATCAATGCTTGCTTGTGTTTTGATATGCGATCGACACTGGCGATAGGCTTTGTATTGGCAGTTGTCACGGCCTTTGCCCAGGTTGAAGACATTAAGCGGGAGTCGGAGGAGAACAACCAAAGGACGAAACGATCTGTTGCTGCGGATTATCATGAAAATGACCGCACAGGGGGTTTCTTTCTTTTCGACTTGTTTTTTCAGGCTATTCCTGCCTGGCAGCGCTTTAAGCTTTCAGCTGATCGCACACGGTATCCTTCACTTGTCTCACTGGAATTATTGGCGCAGGGTGCCGCTCATCCGCCAGCTTATTATTTTTTGTGGCCAAGGATACGTGGTAATTGGGGAATCGTTTCAACCGATTACCGGGTAAATTACCTCATAGAGGAAGTTTCTGATGGCTCTTACATTCACATCCGTACCAGCGACTGGCAAATACTGCAACTTAACATCATAACCAGCCGGTATCTGACCTTACGACTGGGCAATGGAACGCTTCAGGAAAACTTTGGAAGACGAGCTGTATTTTACGAATGGTCGGCCATGATAGGTGTGCACAACAGACGCCAGACAGAGATGCTGTGGATGGAATACCGGCATGCCCATGATTTTCGCACCGGAGCCTGGCCACGGCTTGAGCTCAGCGCACAATATCAACATCTGCTTTTTGAGAGCAAGCCAGCGCATGGTTTCATTTCAGCAGGTGTGGTGTATCAAAACTATTACCGGTCCGTTCCGGTGGTGGGTGTGCAGGGTGGTCTGGTCTTTCGCTTTTACTGAAACCTGGTGATCACTTTATCAGAAATGTAATCGCCTATCGACAGGGAAGAAGTGGCTGCCGGACTGGGGGCATTGCACACGTGAACAAATCGTTTGTTTTCCAGGATCAGAAAATCATCCAGCAGCGTTCCGTTGCGATGGCACGCCTGGGCGCGCACGCCTGCGCCTGCCTCAATCAGGTCATCTTCCTGTACTTCTGGAATAAGTCGTTGCAATGCTTTTGTAAAAGCTGCTTTTGAAAAAGAGCGATACAATTCTTCCAAACCGGTTTGCCAGTATTTTGCGGCAACTTTTCTAAAGCCCGGCCAGGCGAGGGTCTGGGTAAACTCGCGCAACGAAAAATCGGATTTTTTATAACCTTCACGCTTCAAGGCCAGAACTGCATTCGGACCTGCTTCTACGCCTCCCCCAATCAGGCGGGTAAAGTGAACACCGAGGAAGGGAAAGGATGGGTCAGGCACCGGATAAATAAGATTCCGCACGAGATGTTCCTTATCCTTTTTTAATTTGTAATATTCGCCCCGGAAAGGTACAATGCGTACGTCCAACTCAGGGAAAGTTTGCAATGCCAGTGTATCGGAATACAGCCCTGCGCAGTTAACAAAAACATTGCCGGCATACTCACCCCTGGTGGTGGTGATAACTACCTGATCGTCCCTTTCAGCGAGTCTTAGTACTTTTGCTGCAGTTACGATATGTGCACCGGCTGCCTGTATTTGCTCAGCTAATTTTAGCGCAACCTGGCGGTAATCAACAATGCCGGTTTGCGGCACAAAAATTCCGGCCAGGCCGGTAACGTGGGGTTCAAATTCTTTTAACTGGCCGGCGTTTAACTTTTTTAAGCCACTCAGGCCATTTGCCTGGCCGCGCCCCAGCAGCATTTCAAGCGTTGGCAGCTCTTCCTTGCGGGTTGCCACAATAATTTTTCCGCACAATTCATAGTGAATGCCAAAGGCCTGGCAAAAATCCAGCAGCATGGCGTAACCACGAATGCAGTTCACTGCCTTCAGGCTGCCGGGCTTATAATAGATTCCTGAGTGAATAACTCCGCTGTTGTGCCCGGTTTGGTGCCGGGCAAGCTCGTTGTCTTTTTCCAGAACAATTATCTGAAGATCAGGCATTTTGTGCAGCATGCGGTAGGCCGTGGCCAGCCCTACAATTCCGCCACCGGCAATCAATACGGTATGTTTCATGCATTGCTTAAAGCCGCAAACTAAACGCTTACCGGCCAAGTCTGCAAAACTTTCAAAAAACAGCCGGAAGGAAATGGATGTCAGAAAAACACTGATTTTGGCAGTTTTCCCTTGTCAGAAAACTTCTATTTTTGCCCGTTGCACGTGTGAAAATGAACACCGAACCCCTTCCATGAAAAGTCAAACCAAGAAACTGCGTTTTCGCCTTACCATTGGCAGAAAAATTCTTTTAGGTTTTGTAATAGTTATGGCTTTGTTTCTGGTAAACGGTGCCATAATTTTCCTTACTGCCAACCGGATTGATAAGGTTATAGCTAACTTATCTGAAGTAATTCGTCCCAGCAGGGATGCTATTAATGAATTTGTGCTGCTGGTAGAACGATATCAGAAACTGGTTACCAGTTGGGTATACCTTCAGACTAATGACGAGAATAAAAGGGCATTGATTCAACTGGTCAATTACGAGTACCCGGATTTGAAACAACGCATCAGCAGCCTCACAAAAACCTGGCAGGTCGACAGCCAGCGGGTTGCCGTAGATTCTATCTTCAGCAGGTTTGAAGCAGTCCAGAAGAACGTTGAAGCACAAATTACATCACAATTAACCACCTTTGAAAGTTACGAGGACGGTATAACCAAATTGCTGGCAGAGGATGCGCTGGAAAGCCAAATAAATCCGGAGTTAAAGGACATCCTTGCCTCACTGAACGCATTGGCGGCAGCGCAGTCGCAGATTACCGCCAAGTCAGACGAAGATTTAATCGTTTCAACAAGGAACCTCCGCAACATAACACTTATTCTGGCAGGTGTTACCGTTGCTTTGGGATTGACCATTGCATTTTTTCTGATGCGATCCATCACCATGCCGGTAAACTTCCTTAAAAATATTGTGGTGAAACTGGGCCGTGGCGAACTGGTGGAAGAAAAGCAGGCGCGTTTCAGCAATGATGAAATCGGTGAGATGGCCCTGGCCATGGATAACCTGGTTTCAGGTTTAAAAGCAACTACACTTTTTGCTGAAAATATTGGGAAGGGAAATTATACATCTGATTTTAAGCCTTTAAGCGATCATGATGTATTGGGGAATGCGCTGATCAACATGCGCGACAACCTGGCACGCGTGGCCGAAGAGGATAAAAAGCGCAACTGGATAACCGAAGGACTTGCGCGTTTCGGTGAAATACTGCGCTCCAACACCAATGACCTCAACAAACTGGCAGATGAAATTATCAGCAACCTGGTGAAATACTTAAAAGCTAATCAGGGTGCTATCTATATTCTTGATGATGAAACCGAAGAGGGTGAACCTACCATCTCCCTGAAGTCGTGCTATGCCTGGGATAAGAAAAAATACCTGAATCAAAAAATACACAAAGGCGAGGGGTTGGCTGGCCAGGCCTGGCAGGAGGGGGATACCATTTTTCTTACCGAAGTACCCCAAAATTACATCCGGATAACTTCTGGTTTGGGCGATGCCAATCCCACCTGCATTTTGATTGTGCCGCTGAAGTTTAACGAACAAATTTACGGGGTGGTTGAAATAGCCTCATTTAATGTATTAAAAGATTTTGAAATTCAGTTTGTTGAAAAAATTGCCGAAAGCATTGCTTCAACTATTTCTACTGTTAAGGTAAATGCGCGGACACAGCGTTTGCTGGAAGAATCCCAGGAAATGACTGAACAGATGCGGGCCCAGGAGGAGGAAATGCGCCAGAATATGGAAGAGCTTCAGGCTACGCAGGAAGAAATGCAGCGTACCCAGGCAGAAACCGAGGGTACTATGATGGCCATTAACAACACCCTGGCCATAGCCGATTATGATACGGAAGGTCACATTTCCAAGATAAACTCAACTTACCTGAACCTGATGGGTTACTCTGCCTCGGAAGTAATGGGCGAGCACCACCGTATTTTCGTTACCAAAGAGGAAAAAAGCAGTGAAGAATACCGCCAGTTCTGGCGCGACCTGGCAGCAGGTAAGGTGCAAAAGGGCACCTTTAAACGCATTACCCGGCAGGGCATGCCCGTTACCCTCAAATCAACATTTACGCCTATTCGAAACCGAGAGGGCGAAGTTGTGCGCATTATGGAAATTGCCTATGAGGTTTAAAAAAACAAAAAAGTCCCGCAACCCGGGACTTTTTTGTTAACCTAAACCTAAACCTATGAGAAGATTTACTCGTTGACCGTTCTAACGAACGGACGGTACAAATGTTTCAACTTTCGTGCCGGATTTTTAAAAAAATTTTACAGCGGCTAATGCTTTAATTTATCTGCAAAAACTTTCCTGAATTTTTCCAGTTTCGGTGCAATTACGTAGGTACAATAGGGTGCTTCAGGATTGAGGCGGTAATAATTCTGATGGTAATTTTCGGCAGGATAAAACTCGGTAAAGGGGCTAATTTCGGTTACAATGGGGCGGTTAAAGGCTCCGGATTCGTTTAGCTTTTTCCGGTAATACTCTGCCTTCTTTTTTTGCTCCTGATTATGGTAAAAAATGACGGATCGGTATTGAGTGCCTACGTCATTCCCCTGGCGGTTCAACGTGGTAGGATCGTGGGTTTGCCAGAAGATTTCCAACAGTTCGTCATATGTGATGACAGCGGGATTGTAGGTAACCTGCACCACTTCGGCATGGCCGGTGAGTCCGCTGCATACCTCTTTATAAGTAGGGTTTTTAACCCTCCCTCCGGAATAGCCGGAAACCACTTTTTCCACTCCTTTAACCTGCTGAAAAACGGCTTCTGTGCACCAGAAGCAACCACTGCCAAAAGTGGCCAGTTCTGTTTGATTAGTCATATTAACTTTTACTTGGGTATCCTTTTTTTCTTCGGCCGGCTGGCTGCCGCCAGTGCACGAAATCAACATCAGGGTCAGGGTTGCCGTTTGGAAAACAGGTAGTTTCACAAGGTATTAACCTGCAAATAACCGTTTTTGTTCGGTAACTGTTACTTAATAATTGCGGTAAAACTCCCGTATGGCAGGGATGAGCTGGTCGTATATGGGGCCGGCAAATGCGAGAAACAAATTTTGCGGGTCGGGTGGCAATGCCTCGGGGCGCTTGCTCAGCTCAATCTGCTGTGCGGTTAGTGCGCGTTCATCTCCGTTAAAGCGCGCCCAGGTGGCTGTCCATACGTGCCGGCCGGGAAATTTCTGATGCGAGAGCACAGCCCCTGTTTTTGCGTTGGTTATAATCATGCTCAGAAGCCCCTGCGACACCACTTCTCTGCGCACCGTAGTCAACTTGGCGGTAACGGTGTTATACACCGGCACAGTTTGCCCGTTCACTTTGGCTTCGCCCACCTTTACACTATCCCTGCTCACAGTTTCCACCTTCTCGGTTGTGGTTACGTTGCCGACACTGAAGTCGTCAAACTGAAGACGCATGACCTGATCGATGCGAGGCAGATGCAGTTCCTTTGCCGCAGCCGGACTGAGAAACTGTACAAAACCCTGTTCGGTATAGTTTCGGTTTAAAAATTCCCAAATCTTATCTTGAAAAAAATCACCGCTCAGGTTGTAGCGGGCCGGAACAGATACCTGTTCAACAACTACATAAACAGTTGCTTCGCTTTTGGCTTTGCCGAGGTACTCTACAACGTCTTTGTAGTTGGGCACATATTGATTTGCCTCCATGAACTGGAAGTAAGCGCGTTTTGCATCTTCGCGTGTGCCCTTCATCAGCGAGGCGATGCCTGCGTTGTATAGTTCATCAGCGGCCTTTTCTTTAAGGGGGCCTATTTCTGAATAGTAGTGTTTGGGCGATGGAATTACGCGCAGGGCACCCGGCGATTGCCGGATAGCCTCGTACATGTTGTTGATTCTTTCGTACGCATACAGGGCATTTCGCCATTTGTTGGTGGCGTTCGAGGCAATCTGGTTTTTGGCATCGGATTCCAGCCACTCCAGAGCCATGGGATAGCTGTTGCGAAGGGTTTCTTTTGATTTGGCATGGTCGGGGTTTTGCCGCAGGCGGGAAACGGCCTGCATGACTGCTTCGTAATATTCGCCTCGCTCAAAAGCCTGTTTTCCCGATGAGCAGGCTGCAAGGTAAAGCACTGCAAGCAAGCAGCAAGCACGGTAAGGTGGATTGCACATAACAGAAGGCTAAACTTTGCCCCGAATATAGCGTTTCTGCTTAGGTGCGTAAAAATTAAAAGTAGCTGCCCACGCATGAAATTGATGATTTTTTGGTACGAAGAGCTCAGGGACTTAAAGCTGGCAGAAGCATGTTTTAGGCTGAAGGGCGTTTAAGTTTGATCTCGTCCTGGTCGTCTACGCGCAGGCTCAGTATGCCGGCCACCATCATGCTGATTCCGCCTGCAATCAGAACGAAAATAGTTTCGCCTTCGAAAATCCGGTTCACCATGAATCCCAGCACGGTACCTGCAATGATTTGCGGAATGACGATGAAGAAGTTAAAAACACCCATATAATACCCCATCTTTTCGCTTGGCAGCGACCCCGACAGCATGGCGTACGGAACGGACAAGATGCTTGCCCATGCTATACCTACTCCAACCATGGACAGGATGAGCCATTGCGGATCAGTGAAAAAATAAAAAGACAGCAGGCCTGCGCCACCCAGGCACAGGGCTATAAGGTGGGTTATCCTTCGGCTGGTATAGCGGGCTAAGACCGGTATAGCGAAGGCAGCAAGCGCTGCCACACCGTTATAAACTGCAAACAGAAAATTGACCCAGTCGGCACCATCGTTAAAAGCCTGGCCAAACGTATCAGTTGCATGGTAAAAGTACCTGGTCACTGCCGGGGTGGTATATATCCACATGGAAAAGAGTGCGAACCATGAAAAAAACTGAACTATGGCAAGCTGCACCATGGTTTTTGGCATATTCAGAAAATCAACAGCCATGTGCACTATACCCAGATAGGATTGTTTGTTTTTTATGTAATACGAAGCAAGCAGGAAAACGAAACCGAAAGCTATCATGCCGGCTGGCAGCAAAAAGAGTTCTTTTTCGACAACTGATTTTGAAATAATGAAGCCGGTTACCAGGCCTGCTGCTATCAGTAAAGCACCGCTGCGAATCAATTTTTGGTATTCTTCCGTTTCTCTTAACAGTTTTCTTTTTTCCCGGTTGCGAAGCCGTTCGTGCTGTTCCGGTGTAGGTGGGTATTCTTTGGTTGAAAAAACAGTCCACATCACTGTAACCAGCAACGCAAACCCTCCGGTATAAAAGGCATACTTTACAGATTGGGGTACCACTCCTTCAGCAGCGGTGTTGGGTATATTGAGCCAGTTGGTGAACACAAACGGTAACAACGATGCTATCACAGCACCCGTTCCGATAAAGAAGCTCTGCATGGCAAAGCCTGTGGTTCTTTGAGCGGGGGGCAGCATATCGCCCACGAAAGCGCGGAACGGCTCCATGCTGATGTTGATGGATGCATCCATAATCCACAGCATACCCACAGCCACCCACAACGCCGGAGAGTTTGGCATGAAACACAAGGCAAGCGAAGCCAGCAACGCGCCCACTGCAAAATAGGGGCGTCTGCGCCCCCAGGATGGATGCCAGGTCCGGTCGCTGTAAAAGCCAACAATAGGTTGTACAATCAGGCCTGTTATGGGTGCCGCCAGCCAGTATGCCGCCAGGTCATCGGGTTGTGCTCCAAGCGTTTGAAATATGCGGCTGGTATTGGCATTCTGCAGAGCAAAGCCGAACTGAATACCCAGAAAGCCAAAGCTCATGTTCCATATTTGCCAGAAAGACAGGCGGGGCTTATGTGTTTCCATGCGTGGTTACCATTGAATTCGTATTTCGTGTTCGGATTCCGGGAAAGTAATAGTTACAACAGCCTCTTCCATAGCCGGCTCCGGATCGCTTATCGGGTCGAACTTTTCCAATGGCTCGAAGAAACGTATTTTTTCATAAACATGCTGTACAGGGTTACCATTCATGTGAAATGAAAGGTTCCCGGTAAAACCATGAAATAAAACTTTCCACGTGGTAAAGGACGGTGCGTAGGTTCCTTCGGGTTTTTCGATGAGAAGGGTGTTTTCAGACGGATAAAATTTCACCAGTCTTTTATAGAATTCATCATGGCGGTAGCGGAACGTTTCTCCGTCATCCTGATACAGGCAGAATGACGAATCAGAACCTGCATAGACATGAAGCTCCATGGTATCTGATCTTTCGCGGGTATGTTGTCCCGGCCTGGTCATGGGAATAATGGCTCCTGCTTTGACAAAAACCGGAAGGCGGGTGAGGGGGCTTTCGATAAGCACCTCGGTATTTCCATCGAACGCAGTGCCATTGTATAGATAGTACCATTTGCCGGCCGGAAGGTAAACCTTTGCGATGTCGCGGTTGCTTTCTACAGGTGCCACCAGCAGGTTGGGTCCGAACAGGTATTCATTCTGATACAACGGCTCATAAATTTTTACATCATGCGAATAATCGATCGCCAATGAGCGCTGTACCGGTAAGCCGGTCTGGGTTGCTTCATAAAACACAGAATACAGGTAGGGCAGAAGCCTGTAGCGGAACCTTGCATAGTTGCGGCATATTTGTTCTGCCTCTTCTCCGAATGTCCAGGGTTCGGCATCGCGGGTGTTTATCATGGTGTGCCCCCGGAAGAAGGGTGAAAAACTGCCAATGGAAAACCACCGGACAAACAGGCGGGTGTCGGCATTGCCTACAAAACCTCCTACATCATAACCGGCAAAGGCCACTCCGGATAGACCCAGGCTGTTTACCAGGCGTACTCCCAGCAACATGTGCTCATCGTAAGCCACATTGTCGCCTGTCCATACAGCTGCATAGCGCTGAATGCCCGCAAAACCTGAACGGGTCAGGTTGAAGGGTCGTTTGTTCAAGAGACTGCAGGCTGCTTCATAGGTGCTGCGTGCCATGAGCAAACCATAAACGTTGCGACCTTCGCGCATGGTGGTGAGGTTGCCATCGAAATCACACTCAATTAATTCAGGCAGCATGTTACCCCACGTGGCTATTTCGTTCATGTCGTTCCAGAAACCCTCAATTCCCAGGTTGGTATAGGCTTTGAGTTTTTCCTTCCACCAGCTTCGGGTATCGGGTTTTGAAAAATCGGGAAAGTGGCACCAACCGGGCCATACCTGGCCGGTGTAATAGGTGCCATCGGGATATTTAAGGAACACGTCTTTTGACTTGCCATCCTCGTAGGGTTCGTAGCCGGGCTCTGCCTTTATCCCCGGGTCGCACATCAGCACTGCTTCGAAAGCCATTTCCTTGAGGCGGCTAATCATTGCAGCGGGGTTGGGAAACCGCAATGTATCCCATGTGAATATTTTGTAGCGATCCATGTAATGGATATCGAAAACCAACGCATCGCAGGGAATCTGTTTTTCGCGGAAGGTTCGTGCCACACCCATGGCTTCGGCTTCGGGGTAATAGCTGTAACGACATTGCTGATAACCTAAGCCCCAGATTGGGGGCAAGGGCATTCTTCCGGTTAGCCAGGTATACTCACGCAGAATATCGGCTACCGTGTTGCCATAAATAAAATAGTAATCCATCAGACCGCTGTCGGCCGAGAAACAGGCAAAGCGATCGTTGGAAGCCCCGAAGTTGAAAAAAGTTTTATATGAATTATCGAAGAATACGCCATACACAAGGCCGTGGTGAATGCCCATGTAAAAGGGAATGGAGCAATACAAGGGGTCGGTGCCGGCATGGTAGGCAAAGGCATCTGTGTTCCAGTTCTGATAACCGTGTCCTCGCCGGTTGAGCGGGCCGGTTTTTTCACCCAAACCAATAAACTTCTCATTTTCCTGTAGCTTCTTATAAGTAGTTACCTGCTCGCCAATCCAGCCGGTACCAAAAGCATCATCGTCCTGACTGATGACCTCACCGGAAAGAGTAAGAAACGTGAGGCCAAATCTTTTCTTCTGGATTTTAATCTGAAAAGAACCGGATTGCAAAGTAACAACGTCATCTGCATCCGTATGCTGCAGATTTATATCATCGGGCCTGGCAACGACAGCGTAGGAGGGTGTGCGTTGCTGGCCCGGCTTGCAAATTAAAATCCGTGCTATGTTGTGGTTGAAAAATGAAATCTCCGCCTCGGCGTTTTCGGTTTTTATGGCAAGGCTGTTTTTGCTGAAAGCTGCGTGCAAAATTTTGCCGGCGTGTTGAAATGTATTTTTGGGTGGCATTGTCATAAAGCGCAGATTGAACGGGCAACAAATATGATGAATACACTTCGGTTTTTCTATAATTGATAGTTCTGATTGCGCAATTCAAACATCCATTTAACCTCAAACGATTTCGCAATCGATTCCAAAAAAAATTGAAGGAGATTTTACTTTTCAGTTTGCAAATTTTAGAATATTGCGGATGAACAAAATCTAAACTTTAGGCAAATAAAATTCTGAAAAAAAAAAGCGTTGAATATGATTAGATTCTACCACTTAGTGATGAAACTTTGCCTTGTGCTGTTTCTGGTTACGGGAGCAGGCACGGGCGCATGGGCTCAGAGCCGCTCGGTGAGCGGCAGAGTTACGTCAAGCGATGACGGCTCACCTGTTCCAGGCGTGAATGTGCTGGAAAAGGGAACCAACAACGGAACGGTTACCGACTCAGACGGGAGGTTTACCCTGCAGGTAAGCGGCAGCAATGCCGTCCTGGTTTTCTCGTTTGTGGGGTATGCCACCCAGGAAGTAACGGTGGGTAATCAAAGCACCATCAATGTTAATCTTCAGGTGGATGTTACGGCCCTTCAGGAAGTTGTGGTGGTGGGCTATGGCCAGGTTGAAAAGAAAGATCTTACCGGTTCGGTTGTGTCTGTGGGGCAGGCTTCCTTCAACAAAGGCGTAATGACCTCGCCTCAGGATTTGTTGCTTGGCAAAGTGGCAGGTGTGGTGGTTACGCAAGGTAGCGGGGCGCCTGGCAGCGGGGCACAGATACGGATTCGCGGGGGCTCTTCAGTTAATGCCAGCAATGATCCGCTGATAGTGGTTGATGGCTTTCCGCTGGATAACAGCGGAGTGGCGGGTATGTCGAATTCACTGAGCACCATTAACCCGAACGATATTGAGAACATCACTGTGCTTAAAGATGCATCGGCAACAGCTATTTACGGTGCCCGGGCCTCCAACGGGGTCATTATCATCACCACCAAAAAAGGTGCGGCAGGCAAACCCACACTCAGTTATAATGCGCAGGTTTCGCTAAGCACGCTGGCCCGGAAGGCTGAAGTACTTACAGGCGATGAATTCCGCGAGCTGATAAATGGTCTTGTCGGGCAATATGGTATTGATGCTGCCGCTGCTTCCAAGTTGGGCAATGAAAACACCGACTGGCAGGATGAAGTATTCAGAAATGCAGTATCAACCGATCACCTTCTGAGTGTGTCGGGCAGCACACAAAATATTCCTTACCGGGTTTCTTACGGTTTCACCGATCAGCAGGGGATACTGAAAACCACAGGCTTGCAACGTCACTCGTTTAATATAAATGTTTCGCCTTCGTTTTTAAATGATAACCTGCGCATTACAGCAGGTATTAAAGGCATGCAGACGCGTCATAATTTTGGCGATGAAGGCGCCATTGGCTCGGCTGTATCTTTCGATCCCACCCAGCCTGTCCGTAACGGCAACACCCGCTGGGGTGGTTACTTCACATGGACACTTGATCCGAACGATCCAAACTCAGATGCCAGTGCAATTGCACCGCGAAATCCGGTGGCAAGACTGGAGCTGACCGATAACCGCTCCAAGGTATTCCGGTATATTGCCAATTTCCAGGCCGACTACCGGTTTAGCTTCCTGCCCGAGCTCCGCGCGCACCTGAACATGGGCATTGATCAGTCGAAAAGCACCGGATTTAACAATGTGTCACCGCTTGCACCGTGGACAAGTGAGCTGGGTGTACGCACAGATTATACGGGAGAAAATCAGTCGCGCCTGTTCGATTTCTATCTGAACTATACCAAAGTCTTGAATGATCACAAAATTGACTTCACAGGCGGGTATTCCTATCAGAGCTTCCAGCGCGATGGCTCAAATTTCAGCCGCAGCTTTGATGAATCGATCTTTTACGATTTTGAGCTTAATACGGAAGGCGACCCTGCACCCAGAAAATTCATTCCCAACCCCAACTACCTCATTTCGTTTTTTGGCAGAGCCAATTACAACTACAAGGGCAAATACCTGTTGACTGCCACCCTTCGGACCGATGGTTCATCACGCTTCGCCAAAGAAAACCGCTGGGGTGTTTTTCCTGCTCTGGCAGTGGCCTGGCGGCTCAAGTCCGAAAACTTCCTGGCCGATGTTAAAAGCCTGTCGGACCTGAAGTTGCGCCTGGGCTACGGCATCACCGGCCAACAGGATGTAGGGGGAGCATATCCGTACCTGCCCGTTTATTTACTCAGCACGCCTACAGCCCAGTACCAGTTTGGCAACACGTTCTACCAGACCTTCAGGCCCTCTGCCTATGACGCCTCGTTTAAGTGGGAGGAGACCATTACCTACAACGTAGGCGTGGACGTTGGTTTGATTTCTGACCGGATTACTGCATCGGTGGATTATTACTTCCGCGAATCACGCGATCTGATCAATACCATCCCAATACCAGCAGGCAGCAACTTCAATAACTTCCTAACCACCAACATTGGTAACCTGGAAAACCGCGGTGTGGAGCTGACCCTGAATGCCAAGGCAATTAAAACCAATGCAGTAACCTGGGACATTGGCTTTAATCTTTCGCACAACAAGAATAAAATCACCAAGCTTACGGCTACCGATGATCCCAATTACCAGGGTATTAACATCGGAGGTATATCCGGTGGTGTAGGCAACACAATTCAAAACAACAACGTTGGATTTCCGCAAAATTCATTTTTTGTATTCCAGCAGATATACGATGCCAATGGCAGGCCCATTGAAGGTTTTTACGTAGACAGAACCGGTAATGGGGGAAGCGTAGTGAGCAACCAACTGAACAAATATCACTACAAACAGCCTGCACCCATTGTACTCATGGGATTCACCTCCATGCTGAGTTACAAAAACTTTGATTTTTTCATGGCGGGTCGTGTTAGCCTGGGTAATTATGTGTATAACAACGGAGCCTCGAACACCTTCTATCAGGCGGCCTTCAACAACAACACCGTTACGTTCAACAACCTGCGGCGCTTTATTTATGACACAGGGTTTGAAGCCGCTCAGTACTGGTCCGACTTTTATGTGGAGAATGGCTCTTTCTTCAAGATGGATAACATGAGCCTGGGCTACAATACAAACGAACTTTTAGGACAGAAACTCAAAGCCCGCTTCAGCTTAACGGTTCAGAATGCCTTTATGATTACCAAATATTCCGGCATTGATCCGGAAATCCCCAACGGTATAGACAACAATCTGTATCCGCGTCCACGTGTATTTCTGGTGGGTGTAAATCTGACCTATTAACCGATATTAAACCTTATGAATGCCGAAACTATGATGAAGCGAATCTATACATCGATACTGGCAGCAGCTGCTGTGCTGCTTACTTCGTGTCTTGGTGATTTGGATCCAAAAGACCTTGGTCCGAATGTGCTGAACGCCTCGAATGTTTATCGCACCAAAGACGATTTCAAACGCGGCCTCGCCAAGCTGTACGCCTCCTTTGTGCTGAGCGGGCAGCAGGGACCAGCCGGACAACCCGATATATCGGGTATTGACGAAGGTTTTGGTGTGTACTTGCGAGCATACTGGTACTGTCAGGAACTAACCACAGATGAAGCAGTTATTTCGTGGAATGACCAGACCATCAAGGATTTCCATTGGCACTCCTGGACGCCCAGCGATGTATTTATTGCAGCCATGTACGCGCGGATTATGTACACCGTGGCTATTTCAAATGAATTTATCCGCGCTTCGGCCGGCAACCCCGACCCGGATATTCAGAAATATCATGCTGAGGCACGATTTATACGTGCGCTGGCCTACTATCATGCCATCGATTTATTTGGCAATCCGCCTTTTGTAACCGAAGCCGATAGGCCCGGCTCTTACTTTCCGCGTCAGATTTCCCGCAGTGATTTGTTCGATTACATCGAAGCCGAATTGATCGATATCGAGGACGATCTGGGTGATCCGAAGTTTGAATATGGCCGTGCCGATAAGGCAGCCGTATGGATGCTGCAGGCCAAGCTGTACCTCAACGCCGAGGTTTATAAAGGTGTATCCAAATACACCGAATGTATTACCGCCTTGAACAAAATCTTTGCTTCCGGGGCCTATAGCCTTGCAGCTAATTACCGGCACAACTTTTCAGCCGATAACCACACTAGCCCTGAAATTATACTGGCTATTAATCATGACGGCCAGCGTACGCAAACCTATGGAGGCATGGTGTTTATAATTCATGCTTCAATTGGTGGTTCTATGAACTCCATGGATATCTTTGGAGTACAGAACCCCTGGGCCGGAATCCGCACTACCAAGCAGGTTGTAAATAAGTTTAACCTGGGGGCCGATAGCAGGGCACTTTTCTATACCGACGGGCAGTCATTGGAAATAAATGATGTGGGTGTGTTTACCGATGGCTATGCCATCACCAAATTCCGAAACCGGACTCTGAGCGGTGATTTGCCACCCAACCCACACCCTGATTTCGTTGACACCGATTATCCCTTGTTCCGGCTGGCCGATGCCTACCTGATGTATGCGGAAGCTGTCCTGCGCGGTGGCACGGGCGGTTCACTAAGCCAGGCCCTCACTTACGTTAACCAGATCAGGGAGCGTGCATACGGCAATACCTCGGGCAACATTACCTTGTCTTCATTGAATTTAGACTTTATACTGGACGAACGTGCCCGTGAACTGTACTGGGAGGGGCACCGCAGAACTGACCTCATTCGTTTTGGAAAGTTCACCGGTGGAAGTTATCTGTGGGCGTGGAAAGGTAATGTGAAAGAAGGCACTGCAACACCTTCTTACCGCGACCTGTTTCCCATTCCGGCAGCCGACATTGCTGCAAACCCTACTTTAACACAGAACCCAGGTTATTAAGCTGAACAATCAGGTATTAAAATGAAAAAAGATATGATTTCTGCATTTTTAAGAAGAGCAATACTTACCCTGGCGGGCTTGCTGCTGTTGCCTGCCTGCGAAGATGACAGCAACAAAATTATACTGGGCGATCCGGCTGATTTTGTATCACCGGTATGGGTGAGTCCCGAAACTGCACCGGAAAAAGTTCTTCGGCCGGAAGAAGAGGCTTCTGAATATGAGACCTTCATATGGAACAATGCCAACTACGGAATACCTGTATCGGTTAGATATGATGTGGAAATTTCGGCTTCTTCCAGCTTTGATGTAGCTGAAACCCGCACGCTGGTTACAGTGCAGGGAACCACGACCAACTCAACCCGCTGGGTTGCTGTAACGGTAAAACAAATAAACGATGCCATGCTGGCGCTGGGCCTGCCAGCATTTGAGCAGTCAACTGTTTATCTCCGGGTTAAATCTTCCATAAACGGAATAGATAACGAGCCACTTTTTTCAACAGCCATCCAGCGCAAAGCCACAACCTACCGCACCAGCGAATGCGGTAACTTTTGTTCGGTAGGTATTATCGGAAGTGCCACACCGGGGGGCTGGAGCACCGACACCGACATGCGCCTGCTCGACCCAACCGGGGTTGACCGATCAACCTGGACAGTTACCCTCTATCTGGTTGGTGGTGAATATGTGAAATTCCGTGCCATGGATTCCTGGGATACCAACTGGGGGAGCAATGCATTTCCCTCGGGAACCGGTACTCAGAATGGCCCCGATATACCCATATCCTCTAACGGATATTACCGGGTAACCTTCAACGATGAAACGGGAGCTTATTCCTTTACCCCCGTTGGCGGCTCCTATTCGCAGATAGGTGTAATTGGCACAGGTGTTGGCGGCTGGTCGGACAGCGATGAGAAATTCCTGACCCGAAGTGCCCCGACAGGTGCGGGCGCGCACATTTGGACAGGCACAATCAATTTTTCAGCCGGTGAAGTGAAATTCCGGGCCGATGCCTCGTGGAGTACCAACTGGGGCTCAACTACCTATCCGAGCGGATATGGCATTGGCAACGGACCAAATATTCCTATCCCTACAGGAGGTACCTATTTTGTGTACTTTAACTCTGCATCAGGAGAATACATGATAGGACCTGTTGCCAACAGCACTCCTTACGGATCGGTGGGAATGATAGGTCCTGCCACGCCTAACGGATGGGGCGGTCCCGATGAAAACCTTGTTAAAAACCCGGCCAATTCTTACAGATACTCACGTGTCTTTACCCTTGTTGAAGGAGAACTCAAATTCAGGGCAGATGATGACTGGGCGGTAAACTGGGGCGCATCTACCTTCCCGGGTGGTATTGGTGTTCAAAATGGCGCCAACATACCCGCGCAGGCAGGTACATACTTCATCACATTTAATTCCCTGACGGGTGAATATTATTTCTTAAAATAAATGGTATAACTAATCGAGGCCGGCATAAGTTAACTTATGCCGGCCCTTTCATTTTAGTATGAAGGGACGGTTTACAGGTATATTGTTGCTTATCGTTGGGGGTGTATTCGCACAGCGGGTAGTGCTGGATCCGGTTATAACACCTGCTTTGTTCAGACACAACGATGTCATCACCGTTACGTACGATGTAACCGGAACACCCCTGGCATCACTGGCCAATGCCTGGGCATGGGTATGGATACCCGGTCCGAATATCAACAGCCGATACAACATCAATCCTGCAACTTCGGCCGCCGATCCGGCCCGATTTACAAAAAGCACCACTGCGGGTCGCACGCTTTTTACGTTGTCTTTCCGACCCGCTGATTTTTTTACACAAAACATCACTTCCTACACGAAGCTGGGTATCTTGCTGAAAGCAAATGACTGGCCCAACGGCCAGACAAGCGACTACATTGCGACCTTCTGGGACGGAACATTCAAGATTGCGCTCACTTCGCCAACCAGTCGCCCGTTGTTTGTAAACGCCAACGACAGCTTTACCATATCGGCCGAAACCCCGGTGAATGCTGACTACCAGCTTTATATAAATGGCAACCTGGTAAGTTCATCCACCAATGTGCGCAATTTTACCTATCTGCATACCGTAACCGAGGCTTCGGGTTATGGAACGGTACTGCTAATGGCTGCGCAGGGTTCATCCACCGACCAGGTTGAGTTTCAATACATTTTGCGCACAGGTAGTCCCGTTCAGCAACGCCCTGCAGGTATTATACCGGGTATTAACTATTCATCCGACCCTTCGCGTGTTACCCTGTGTCTTCAGGCACCGGGTAAAAATTCGGTGTATGTGCGGGGTGATTTCAGCAACTGGGATGTGCTACCGCAGAATCTGATGTACAGAGATGGAGAGTTTTTCTGGATTGAGCTGACGGGTTTAACACCCGGACAGGAATATGGTTATCAATACCTGGTTAATGAAACACTGTGGATTGCAGATCCCTATGCCGACAAGATACTTGATCCCGATGATCAATATATTCCATCAACTACCTATCCGGGTTTAAAGGCTTACCCGCAAAAGGCGCTGTCTTCATTCTGGTATTTCAATCGCGTGGCTGTGTTTCAAACGGCTCAGCCGGATTACCCGTGGCAAAGTACGGGTTATCAGCGCCCTGACAAGAAAAATTTGGTGATCTATGAAGTACTCATTCGGGATTTTTTTGACCCGAATAACCGCAACTATCAAAATCTGATAGATACCTTAAGCTACCTTAAACGACTGGGCATCAATGCAATTGAATTGATGCCGATTATGGAGTTTAACGGAAATGAGGGCTGGGGTTATAACCCAACCTTCATGTTCGCACCCGATAAATATTATGGTACCAAAAATAAACTCAAGGAGTTTATTGATAAATGCCATCAACAGGGTATAGCGGTAATACTGGATATAGCGCTGAACCATCAGGATATTCCCAACCCCATGGCCATGCTCGATTTTGATTTTACCAACATGCGCCCTACACCCGACAATAAATGGTTTAATGTTACGGCCCGACATCCGTTTAATGTTTTCTATGATATGAACCATGAAAGTCCATACACCAAGGCTTATGTCGATACAGTTTGCTATTACTGGCTTCATGAATACAAAGTGGATGGTTTCCGGTTTGATCTGTCCAAAGGCTTTACGCAGGTTAATAGCGGCAACAATGTGGAATTGTGGTCGGCCTATGATCCGACACGAATTGCGTTGTTGAAGCGCATGGCAGATAAAATTTGGAGCCATACACCTGATGCCATCATTATACTTGAGCATTTTGCAGCCAACAGCGAGGAAAGAGAGCTGGCCGAATACAGGGCAGGAGAGGGGAAGGGAATGATGCTATGGGGCAACCTGCACTATGCTTACAACCAAAACACCATGGGCTATTCAGACAATTCATCGCTGGATTGGATATATCATGGCACACGTGGCTGGAGCGTGCCCCACGTGGTGGGCTATATGGAGAGCCACGATGAGGAGCGACTGATGTACAACAATATTCAATATGGCAATGCGGCATCCGGATACAGCACCAGAAACCGTTCGGTTGCACTGCGGAGGATGCGTGCTGCTGCAACCATGTTTTATACAATTCCGGGGCCTAAAATGCTGTGGCAGTTTGGCGAGCTGGGATATGATTACAGCATCAATTATTGTATAAACGGAACGGTAAACAATAACTGCCGCCTTGATCCGAAGCCTGTAAGATGGGATTATCGCAATGACGATGCCCGGTATGGCTTGTACCGCCACATCGCTGATTTGCTGCGCCTGCGCAACGAACACGCTGTCTTCAGAGCCGGATCGGTTACTCTGTCGGGGTCAAATAATCTTGTTAAGCAACTTACATTGAGAAACAATCCCTACACAGCTAATCCCGCTTCACCTGATCAGATGAATGTTCACATTGTTGTCAACTTCGATGTGGTGACGCAGTCTGTTCAGGTTAACTTTCCGCACACCGGAACATGGTACGATTATTATCTGGCTGGCACACCTGTGTCGGTTTCTTCACTGCCGCATACCCTGCAGTTGATGCCGGGTGAGTATCGTCTGTTTACCGATGTGGAAATTTTTAATCCCTTAATCACATCGCTGCCCGGATATTCGGATGAGACTGAACTGAATTTTTATCCCAATCCGGCGGGTCAATTTTTCTGCATTGATGAAGATGACACGGTAAATGAAATCCGGCTCATATCTGTTTCCGGAAAAACATATCAACCTCAGCTTCAGCCTGATGGTTGCTGGAACATTGAAAGTGTTCCGGCCGGATTGTATATTGCTTTGGTACGCAGGACCGGTAAGCCTGTTAAGTACGTCCGCCTGGTAAAGCAGTAGTTATTCTTTGAATGCTTCGATAGCCTGCGTAGCCTTGAATGCAAAATCGAATAAGGCCACGTTTTCCCATGGCGACCCATCGGTTGCCATGGGTCCTTTATAGGCTACCCATTCGGGTGCCCAGTAGCAAAATCCGAGGCCCTGCGGGGTTTCGTGTATAATTTGCCGGATGCGAACCAGATATTGGTACTGATCCTGTTGCGTAGCGCTGTACCCGTCAATAAGGTGTTCGTTAAGCCCGAAAAGATTGGTGGTCCAATCGGCCCAGCTAAGAGTGAAAGGATAAGCTGTTTCGGCCAGAACAACAGGTTTGGTAAACTCACTTGACAAATTTATCAGGCTGCTTTGAACCGTGCTGAAGTAACGGGTGTGCCATCTTGAATAATACGACAATCCCATCAGGTCGTAGTTTACACCCTCATCTCTAAGAATATCGAAAAACCACGAGCTGTTTTGCGGATTGGCATAATGAATCATGATCCTGGCATCGGGATGCCCTGCGCGCAAACCGTCAATTGCTCTTTTAAGCAGTTGTATAAATCCATTGCGGTTAACCGAAAGTCGTCCATCCGGCCACAGCAATCCATCGTTAATTTCATTGCCGGCCTGGATGATATCCGGCTTCAACAACGTTGCTACCTTGCGGCTGTAATTAAAAACGCTGTCCGATAAGTCGGAGAAGGCCAGATATTGCCACAAAGCTGGTTTTGTTTGTTGCCCGGGGTCAGCCCAGGTATCGGAGTAGTGAACCGTAATCCAGAGTTTAAGTCCTTTGCTCTTTATTTCATCGGCAAATATCTTAACTTCATTCAGCGCACTACGACCGGATTCGGGATTATGCCATAACCGCAAGCGAACATAATTGCAACCAGCTGCTTTCAGAATATCCAGCGCATCGCCTTCCGTACCCTGGCGATCTTTAAACGGAATGTTCCATTGCCGAATCTCCGGAAGGAATGAAAGGTCGGCTGCACGCACCGAAACCGAAGCCAGGCTGCCTTCGGGCGTGGGTGTGTTGTTATCATCCTTGTTTTCGCAACCAACCATTGCAAAACAAATCAATATTGTACCAAATGTCCTCATGGCATTACTCCAGCAACCGAAATGTACTATACTTGAATTTTGATTACAACACGCATTATGCTTAACAAGCTTACTGTTTGCTCCTTTCTTGTTCTTTTCGTTTTCAATGCCTCTGCGCAGAATACATACATTGATAAAAAGGGTGTGTGGCGCTGGAAAGAAACAGGTAAAGAAGTTTGCGCATTTGGAGTAAACTATACAGTACCTTTTGCACATGCCTTCCGCACCGCGAAACGACTCGGTGTGGATATGGAAAAAGCCATTGATGTGGACGTGTATCATTTTGCGCGGCTGGGCCTAAATGCTTTCCGGGTTCATGTGTGGGATACGGAAATAAGCGATACCCTTGGGAATCTGCTTGATAATGAGCACTTACGTTTGTTTGACTATCTCATTTTCAAAATGAAAAGCCGCGGTATGAAGTTCATCATTACGCCCATTGCTTATTGGGGCAACGGCTGGCCGGAACCAGACGAGGCAACACCCGGTTTTTCAGCGCGCTACGGAAAAGATGCGTGTCTTGAAGATCCGCAGGCCATCGCTGCACAACAGCGTTACCTTGCTCAGTTTGTAAGCCATGTAAACCGTTACACCGGACTTGCATACAAGGACGATCCGGACGTGTTGGCATTTGAAGTGTCAAACGAACCGCATCACAAGGGCACTGCGCAGCAGGTTACCGACTTTATCAACGGCATGGTAAAGGCCATTCGCAAAACCGGTTGCAAAAAACCGATATTTTATAACGTTACCCACAGCATCGAACTGGCACAGGCCTACTTTCAGGCAAACATTCAGGGAGGTACCTATCAGTGGTATCCTACCGGGCTGGGTTCCCGCCATGCACTGCAAGGGAACCTGCTGCCCCATGTTGATCACTATCCCGTTCCCTTTTCAAACCTTCGGGGCTATTCAGGCAAAACAAAAGTAGTTTATGAATTCGATGCGGCCGATTGTGCGGCTTCTTATATCTACCCGGCCATGGCACGCAGTTTCCGCACGGCCGGTATGCAGGTAGCCACTCATTTTTCTTACGATCCCTCCTATATGGCGCACCTGAACACCGAGTACGGAACCCATTACATGAATCTGCTCTATACCCCAAATAAAGCAATTGGCTTAATGATTGCCGCAGAGGCATTCCGTACTGTTCCGCTGAACAAATCGTATGGTAGTTATCCTGATAATGTGTCGTTTGAAAACATTTACCTCGATCAGGAAAATGATTTGGCGTTGCTTAATTCTGTACAAAAATTCTTTTACAGCCGAACCACCGACGTGGAACCTTTGAATGTTTCGGGGCTGCTGCAAATTGCCGGTGCCGGAAGCTCGCCGATTGTACACTACGATGGCACGGGAGCTTATTTTCTCGATAAAATATCTGATGGCCTCTGGCGCCTGGAGGTTTTGCCCGATGCTGCCTGGCTTACCGATCCTTTTGATCGCACGAGCCCTGAAAAAAGAGTGGCCTGTTTAGTAAACAACTATCGCAATATCAGTATCCACCTGCCTGATCTTTCGGATCGTTATTTCGTCTATCCGCTCAGCCGCGATACCTTGCCTATACAGGCCCATCGTTTTTCATTTAAAATTTTTCCTGGAACGTATCTGTTGTCAGACAAACGGTTAAATACGCTGCCGGATGATTTAATCATCCGTAACTTGCGGTTAAGAGAATATGCCCTGCCGGAAAAATTGTTGCTGGCTCTTCCTGCTGATCTGAACACCGTTGTTCACGAACCCCGGCGTGAAATAACGGCCGGCAGGGAGTACAGGCTGTCTGCCCGGGTTATTACAACCTCTGCACCTGAAGCCGTCAGGTTGTATTACCATGCCGGTGGCCGGCAAAAATCCATGCCCATGATGTACGTATCCGGTTTTACGTACGAATGTGTAATTCCGGCTGAGGATCTTTCAGCAGGGATCATGGAATATTTTATTGCTGTAACAAGTCGGGGTATAACCCGCACTTTTCCCGATGGTGCCATCGCTGATCCTTCCCGCTGGGATTTTTATTACTCCCAATCTTTCACAACCCGCATTGTTCCTTCCGCTTATCCGATTTACCTTTTTAAAGCAGAGGAAGACCATAGCCGGACTCTTCGGATGTGGGCCCCTTCGCAGCTGATTCCGCTGCCTTCCGGCAATACAGCCTGGAAAATTATTCTGGATAACCCGCAACGGTATGCTTTCCTTGACACCGCTTTGAAAAAATATCTCTATCCCATCCGGTTTTATTGCGGAGATATCTTGCATGGGCGCATGTCCGATCGGGCAGAAAAATCACAACTTATAATTCGGGTTAAAACAAATCTTTCGGCAATACAAATGCATGTGGGCCTTGCCGATTCCCGAGGTGCCGTTTATGGTAAGGAAATAACAGTTGGTAACAAATGGAACGATCACGCTATTTCGATGAGCAGCTTTGAGAAGTATAAACTCGCCTTGCTGCCGCGTGGGTATCCGGTGTTTCTGCCTTTCTGGTTTGATGAAAAATCCGCAACGCAACCGGTTGTTACAAAACCCGAAAACCTTCAAATGGTACTTATTATCCCTGAACAATACAAGAATCAGCCAATTGAGCTGGAAACCGAAAGTGTGTGGCTGGAGTAATCCAACACATCGAAAGCCAGGTTCATGGCCTGTACGCAACACATAATTGTATTTTGCTTTAAACATTCTTTTTCAAATCTTAAGCAAAAAAACCGATGAGTCGCCTGCTTGTTATCCTTTCGCTTTTATGGTTTGTGCCAGCTCAGGCACAAAATTCCGACAGCATTTTTAAACATGTTTATTTCCGGAACATAGGCCCATTCAGAGGGGGGCGCTCAGTTTGTACAAGTGGCGCAGTGGGTAATCCGCTGGTTTATTATATGGGTACCACAGGAGGGGGGCTGTGGAAGACGGACGATGCGGGCATTACCTGGCGGAACATTTCAGACGGATACTTTACCACCGGCTCGGTTGGTGCAGTTGCCGTGTCGGAAAGCGATCCGAACATTGTTTACGTAGGCATGGGTGAACATGCCCCACGTGGTGTGATGACTTCCTACGGTGATGGCGTTTATAAATCATTTGATGGAGGTAAAACCTGGAAAAAGATGGGGTTGGAAAATACCCGGCAGATTTCCCGCATAGTTATCCATCCGAAAAACCCTGACATTGTGTATGTGGCTGCACAAGGCGCTATTAACGGTCCCACTGCCGAGCGAGGCGTTTACAAATCAACGGATGGCGGGCAGACCTGGAGAAAAGTGTTGTATGTGAACGATCTGACCGGTTGTGCAGAACTTTCCATCGATTACCACAATCCTCGTGTGTTGTATGCAGCCATGTGGCACCACCAGCGGCTGCCGTGGAAAGTGATCAGTGGCGGGCCTGGCAGTGGATTGTACAAATCAACCGATGGAGGTGAAACCTGGGAGAAAATTCATAATGGGCTGCCCAATGAACTGGGCAAAATGGCAGTGGCTGTGTGCCGTTCCAATCCAGACAAGGTGTATGCGCTCATCGAAAGCGATTGGGAAAAAGAACAGGGCGGCCTGTTCGTAAGCAATAATGGCGGAAAAAACTGGACCAAAGTAAGCAGTGACCATCGCCTTGTGCAACGTGCGTGGTATTATATTGAAGTATTTCCCGATCCGCAAAATGATAACATAGTATATGTGTTGAGTGCACCTTTTTTAAAATCCATAGACGGAGGCAAAACCTGGCAAACCATTTCCGGGCCGCATGGCGATTATCACGACATGTGGATTAACCCCTTCAATCCGCAAAACTTTGCCATTGCCGATGACGGGGGAGTGGGTATCACCTTTAACGGGGGCAAAACATTTTCAACGCAATACAACCAGCCTACCGGACAGTTTTACCGGCTTAATGCCGACAACCATTTTCCCTACCGCATTTACACAGCCCAGCAGGACAACACCTCCGTTCGAATTGAAAGCATAGCCCTGGGGCAACACGGTATCACACAGGCAAACTGGACTTATTCGGCAGGAGGGGAGAGTGCGTTTCTGGCTTTCAACCCCGATAATCCGCGTTACGTACTGGGCGGAAGTTACCTTGGTACCATTGAAGTGTTGGATACCGAAGCAAAGGCCGGCACCAATATCATGGCCGCACCCATTCAATACCTTGGCCGTGACGCCAAAGACATGAAATACCGGTTTAACTGGAATGCACCTGTCATCTGGTCAAGACACGAGCCCAATACCTTCTATCACGCTGCCCAGTGCCTGCTGCGCACCCGCGATATGGGCAAAAGCTGGGAAGAAGCATCGCCTGACTTAACGCGCAATGAAAAAGACAAGCAAGGCAAGATGGGCGGACCTTATACCAATGAAGCAGTAGGAGCAGAGAACTATGGAACAATCAGCTATGTGGCTGAGTCGCCAACTGAGCCCGGCACGCTATGGATTGGCACTGACGATGGCCTTGTCCAGCTTACGCGCGATTACGGCAAAACCTGGGCGAATGTAACACCCAAAGGCATGCCCGAAACACTTGTGAACGCCATTGAAATATCGCCACACGATAAAGGTACTGCCTACATAGCCACTACCCGGTACAAATTCAATGACCTGGCACCAGCCATCTACAAAACCACTGATTATGGAAAAACATGGACGAACATAAGCAAAGGCATTCCATACGGGGCCTATACACGGGTAGTACGCGAAGACCCTGTGCGCAAAGGTTTGTTATTTGCGGGCACCGAAACAGGGCTGTACGTGTCCTGGAATGGAGGATTACAATGGCAGCGCCTGCAGCTAAATCTGCCCGTTACCCCAATAACTGATCTGCTCATCCACCACAACAACCTGATTGTGGCAACCATGGGCCGCGCTGTGTGGATACTGGACGACCTGCACATCATCCGGCAATACCAGCCTGCGGATTTAGCGGGGAAGCTGTACAAGCCACAAGATGCTTACCTGGGTAATTGGCGCAGTGTGCTGAATAACCCGCCTGAGGATTTTGAAGGTGAAGCACTGTATTACGGCATCAACCCGGTTAATGGAGTTGCTATCCATTACTACCTTCCCGAAAAGCTTCCCGACTCGGTGCACATAACCCTTTTGGTATCAGACGACAAAGGAAATGTTATAAGAACATTCTCCTCCAAACCGGATGAGACCTTTCAGGAGTACGATGGCGGTCCGGATGCAGAGCCTTTGCTCACGCGAAAAAAAGGAATGAACTATTTCGTGTGGGACATGCGCCACAAAACCCTGCCCGGTATACCGATGGCTTATATCGAAGGCAGCTACCGCGGCCACAAAGTGATTCCGGGTATCTACAACATTACAATGAAATTACCCGGCAATGAATGGAAGACATCGGTAAGGATTAAACCCAATCCGCTCTACCAGGTAACGAATCAACAGTACCGGGAATATGATGAGTTTATGAGCCGGTTGGAGGCTGAATTAACCGATATGCACAAAAAGGTAAATGCTTTGTACCAGGCACAGAATCAATTAAAAGGTTTACTCGATGAATTACGCAGAAACCCCCAGATGAGCGGGTTGGTAAAGGAAGGGGAGAACCTGTACCAAAAGATGAAGGCCTGGGACGAAGACATGGTGCAGCGAAAATCGAAGGCTTATGATGACGTGGAAAACTTCCCGAATAAGTTCACGGCCAACTTTTTGTTTCTGATTAACCAGACAGAAAGCGACATCCCCCGTGTAAATCAGCCTTGTATTGACAGGTATAATGCGCTGCATGCCGAATGGGAATTGCTGAATAAAAGATTCGAAGAACTGGCTTTGAAAGAACTTCCGGCATTTAACCGTAAGCTTGCCGATGCAGGGGTTGGAGTGATACGAACGGGAAAATTTTGATTAGTATCGGGTGTTGTTTCCGGCAGCGATAACCAACTGCCGGAAACATCAGGGTTTTACACCTTTACCTCTTCTTCATCTTTAAAGAAGAGCGCAAATATTATCATTACTGCCAGGGCAAAACCTGCTGGCAGCCACCAGAATTGCTGCCACTGCACGGCTGTCAGCGCTTCCGTTCCTTTCAGAAAATTATTGTACGTGGTGCCGGCAATCTGTGCGCCTATCAGCATGCCCAGTCCATAGGTTACCAATACCAGAAAACCCTGGGCCTGCCCGCGGATTTTATCGTTCGATTTCTTATCAACGTAAATCTGCCCGGTAACAAAAAAGAAATCATAACAAATGCCATGCAGGGCAATACCCACAATAATCATCCAGGTAATGCTTTCGGGTGCGCCAAGGGCAAATAAAGCGTAGCGCAGAACCCAGGCGAACATACCTACCAGCAACATTTTTTTCACACCAAGCCGCGCAAAAAACAGCGGCATCAGCAACATAAAAATTACTTCACTCATCTGGCCGAGCGTTTGTGTGCCGGCTATGTTTTCAAAGCCTGAGGCCTGCAGGTATAGCTGAGTGAAATTATAGTAAGCTGCCAGCGGAATACAGATGAGGAAAGAGCAAATGAGAAAGACGTAAAAAGGCCTGCTGCCCAGCACTTCCAGCGCATCAAGGCCGGCAATGCTGCGCAGCGATACCTTTTCACCTGCGCCTTTAGGCGGGGTGTGTGGCAATGAAAAACTGAAAAGCCCGAGCAGCACCGATGCAGCGCCAGCTGTGTACAGTGGCATGGGTGTTTTTTCTGCTATCTGACCTGTGATTCTTCCGAGGATAAAGCTGATAAACAACCCTGCAACTATCCAGCCGATTGTTCCAAATACCCGGATAACCGGAAACTGTTTTTCCTGATTCTCAATGTGATGAAATGCCAGTGAGTTAGCCAGTCCGAGAGTGGGCATATAACAGAGGTTGTACGCCAGCAGCAAAGTAATAAATAATACCGGTGAAGCGCTTGCCTGCGGGGTGATAAACAGAATGAGTCCGCCCAGCACATGCAGTACGCCCAGTACCCGTTCAGTGGCAAAATAACGATCGGCAACAAGGCCTAAAAAAAAGGGGGCCACAATAGCAGCCACGGGATTGACCGTGTAGGGCCAGTGGGTTAAATCTTTCATCCCCAGTTCTGTCATATACACCGCCACGCTGGTGTACCATGCTCCCCAGATGAAAAACTGAAGGAACATCATGATGCTGAGTCTGAAAACCAGATTGGATGATTGCGACATAAGCTACTTGGGTTTGGCATTAATCATCGAAAATATCAAAGGATTTTGTTGCTTATGCAAATTGCTTTTTACGAAAACGTTTGCATAAAAAACCCTGAGTTTCTCACTTTTATCTTTTGCTATATTGTAAGCCGCAAAGTCAAACTATCAATTGATGAAACGAAAGTTAAGAATGGGCATGGTAGGAGGCAGCTCCGATGCCTTTATCGGTGCCGTGCACCGCAGGGTGGCTGCCCTCGATGGCTACATTGAACTGGTGTGCGGAGCATTCAGCAGCAATCCTGAAAAAAGCAAGACCACCGGAAAGAGTTTGTTTCTTTCGCCCGACCGCGTCTATGGCTCTTATGAAGAAATGATACGAAAGGAAAAAGGTCTGCCTCCGGATGTCCGCATGGATTTTATTTCGATAGTTACTCCCAACCACCTGCATTTCGGGCCGGCTAAAATGGCGCTTGAAAACGGCTTTCATGTAATCTGCGACAAGCCCATGACACTTTCGCTTGCCGAGGCGCGGCAGCTTAAAAAAATTGTTGATAAATCCGGACTGGTATTTGCCCTCACGCATACCTACACCGGTTATCCCATGGTAAAAGAAGCCCGGCAACTGGTAAAGAAAGGAGTGCTGGGCACAATCCGTAAAATTTATGTGGAGTATACACAGGGCTGGTTGTCGCAACCCATTGAAAAGACCGGACAAAAGCAGGCCAGCTGGCGATCCGATCCGAAATATTCGGGTTTGGGAGGAGCCATTGCCGACATTGGCACACACGCTGCTAACCTTGCCGAGTTTATTTCCGGTCAGAATATTACACACCTGTGTGCCGACCTTCAGTCGGTAGTAGCCGGCCGTGTGCTGGATGATGATGCCACCATGTTTCTGCGCTTTGATGGGGGTGCAACAGGTATGTTGATAGCTACCCAGGTGGCAGCAGGAGAAGAGAACAACCTCTCCATTCGCGTGTATGGCGAAAAAGGAGGGCTGGAATGGCGGCAGGAGGAGCCCAACTCATTAATATTAAAATGGCCCGATAAGCCCCGGCAGGTTTTGCGCACGGGTCTTCCGTATGTTGGCGATGAAGCAAAAGCCGCAACGCGTGTTCCGAGCGGTCATCCGGAAGGGTACCTCGAAGCATTTGCCAACATCTATGTGGCCTTTGCAAAGGCTGTTAACGACTACCAGCGCGGAAAAAAAATAACTGCACACCAATACGGATTTCCCGATGTGAACGATGGCCTGCGTGGTATGGCTTTTATTGAAGCTGCCGTGAAATCGTCACGGCAAAAACAAAAATGGGTACCCATACCGGAGTAAATTTGAACATAACAAAAATGCGAGCACATGAAAACGATTAAAGGACCTGGACTCTTTCTTGCCCAGTTCATGGGCGACAAGCCACCGTTCAATAACATGGAATCTATATGCAAATGGGCAGCCTCGCTTGGTTTTGTTGGCGTACAGATTCCTACCGTAGATGAACGCTGCATCGACCTGAAAAAAGTGGCTGAGAGCAAAGACTACGCCGATGAGTATAAGGAGACCATCCGCAGTTATGGTGTGGAGATCACCGAACTTTCAACGCATCTGCAGGGACAACTGGTTGCAGTGCATCCGGCTTACGATATTTTGTTCGACAGCTTTGCTCCGCCACAGTACCGCAACAATCCCAAAGCCCGGCAAGCCTGGGCGGTTGACCAGCTTAAACTGGCCGCCAGGGCCAGTCGTAACCTCGGCATTAACGTATGCGTTACTTTTTCCGGTGCGCTTATTTGGCCTTATGTCTATCCCTGGCCCCAACGCTCAAAAGGCCTGGTAGAAGATGCTTTCAAAGAACTGGCCAAACGCTGGCTGCCCATCCTGAACTTTTTTGATGAACAGGGTGTGGACTTGTGCTATGAAGTTCATGCAGGCGAAGATTTGCACGATGGTATAACCTTTGAACGCTTCTGGGAGGCTACCGGCAAACATCCGCGCGTTAACCTGCTCTATGATCCAAGCCACTTCATTCTTCAGCAACTGGATTATATTTCCTACATCGATCATTATCACAGCTTTATAAAAATGTTTCACGTAAAAGATGCAGAATATCACCCCACCGGAAAATGCGGAGCTTATGGTGGCTATCTCGACTGGAGCGAGCGTCCCGGCCGGTTCCGTTCGCTGGGAGATGGTCAGGTGGACTTCAAACAAATCTTTTCTAAACTGGCCTACTACAATTATCCTGGTTGGGCGGTGCTGGAGTGGGAGTGTGTACTGAAACATCCCGAACAAGGTGCAGCCGAAGGTGCCCGCTTTATCAAAGACCACATTATCCGGGTTACCGATAAAGCCTTTGACGACTTTGCCGCTGCCAAGACCGACACCGAAATGAATCGTAAAATCATGGGCCTATGAAACGGATTCACTACTTCATCCTTGCCGCGGTTGCTGTTGCATGGCTGAGTGCCTGCGGAAAAAAGATCGACAGCGAGTCGCAGATACGAGAAGGCGAAATACTGGTAAGAGCCAGCGACTGCAAGACGTGCCATCATGCAACCAATAAAATCATTGGCCCATCGCATACCGATGTTGCCAAAAAGTACGAGTTCACCACAGCCAATGTAAAGTTGCTGGCCGAAAGAATTATAAAAGGAAGCAGTGGGGTATGGGGAGAAATCCCCATGACGGCCCATCCCGACTTGTCGCAGGAAGATGCCGAAAAAATGGCGCGCTATGTGCTTTCCCTGGACGGAGAAACGGAGAAACAGTAATATCCGGGTGGGGAGGCATCATTCGGATAAATTTTGCAAATTCACTGCATGATCATTACCATATTCGATAACGAATATGTTAGTTGTGAGCTGGATGACGAACTGCCGGTGCTCAGGCACAGATGGAAAGGCCCGTTACCTGGCGAAATATTCCGCCAGATGTTGCTGCACATAGCCGAACGCTACCGCGAGTTGTCGAAATCGTACAGCAACCTGGCCTGGCTGGCCGACACCCAATTGCTGGGTGAAGTAGATGAGGAAACCGAAAAGTGGTTTGCCGAAGTATGGGATAACCTGCTGTTCGGTGAATTAGGTGTGAAATATCACGCTGTTATTCTTGGTGAAGATTTGTTTGCCGAATACCCGATGGAAAAATTCAAGCTTCGTGCAGCTGAAAAATTCAAAACACACGGTGTGCAGCTTGAGGTATTTTCCGATGAAGAAGAAGCATACGATTGGATACGAACCCGATAAACCAAGCCACTTATGAAAAGAAGAGAATTTGTTACCCGCTCGGCAGTTGCTGCAGGCACACTCATGCTTCCTGCATGGCTCACCTCGTGCGCGCAATCGTTAAAACCGGCCATAGGCATCCAACTCTATACCTTGCGGGATGTAATATTCAAAGACCTGCCCGGAACACTGAAAAAAGTGGCAGGCTTTGGTTACACCGAAGTAGAAACATTTTCCTATGCCGATGGAAAAATTTTTGGCGAACCTTTTGCCGATTTTGTCAGGATGACCCGCGACTTAGGATTGAAAATAACCAGCGGTCATTATATCACCGGCTATAATCAGAATACTTCCGGCAACCTGCGCAACGGATGGGAAAAAGCAGTGGAAGACGCAAAAAGCGCAGGGCAAACCTACATGGTTATTGCCTACCTTTTTGAAGGAGAACGGCAATCGATTGATGATTACAAACGTTTATGCCAGGAAATGAACAAAGCAGGCGAGGTGTGTAAAGCAGCCGGTATTAGGCTGGGATACCACAACCATGCTTTTGAATTTGAATTGTTGGATGGAAAGATTCCCTATGATGTGATGCTGGCCGAGCTGGATCCCAAACTGGTGTGCATGGAGTTGGATTTGTACTGGATTGTACGGGCCGGTAAGTCGCCCGATGATTATTTTAAAAAATATCCGGGACGATTTGAATTGTGGCACGTAAAAGATATGCACAAAGAAGACCCGGATAAAAATGCAGATCTGGGACAGGGCCGAATCAATTTTTCAGAAATTTTCCGGCAGGCCAGGCAATCGGGGATGAAACACTTCTTCGTTGAACAGGAAACCTACGAGGTTTCGTCTCTTGTAAGCGCAGAGAATAATTTTAAATATATTGCCGGTATATTATAGCTTAGCAGCTAATGCGTGCGTTCCGCTTTTTGCTGGCCATAACTTTTCTGATACTGGCTTTTTACGAAACATCGGGTCACCACCCGGTTATCTGGATACTGGTTTTCGGGCTCATGGCGTTACAATCAGTGCTTGCCATATTCAATTTTTTTATCCGTCCCCTGCTTGCCGTGGTTCTTGTCGGGTTCCTGGTGTACATAATCTTTGCTGCCGGTGCATTCATCGATGCGTTGCAGGTTCAGAAGCCGGGTTTGAATCTCTGGCACATCACACCCGTCCGTTACTTCGTCTATGCAGGGTTCAGTTTGCTTGTTTGCTTGTACTATTTATGGCAGTCTGCACGAATAAAATCCTCGTTCAATCGTTTGCAAAACCACCATTCTTAACTTTAAATACAAATTTGTCAATTCTTTTGAAGCGCCCTGCCTTTGCGCTAATTTTAGCCATGATTCGGCTTGTTGTGTTCACCCTATTTTTGTTCCTTATCAGCTGTGCCCGCCAAAAAGAAACCATCCCTGTTTTACCTGAGGTGCCGGCCTCGGACAAGCGAATTGTTATTTATCAGGTAATGGTGCGCCTGTTTGGCAATAAGCAGTCTGCGAACAAAAGGTTCGGTACACTTGCTGAGAACGGCTGCGGCAAAATGAACGACATTAATGAAGCAGCGCTGCAGGGTATAAAAGAAATGGGGGTAACCCATGTATGGTATACCGGCATCATTGAGCATGCTTCGTGCACCGCCTATCCTGAGCATGGAATTAAAGGCGATGATCCGGATGTAGTGAAGGGCGTTGCCGGCTCACCCTATTCTATCCGTGACTATTACGATGTTCATCCCGATCTGGCCGTGAACATCCCCAACCGGATGAAAGAGTTTGAAGAACTGGTAAAACGAACGCATGAGAACGGCCTGGGCGTGATTATAGACTTTGTGCCCAACCATGTGGCGCGGTCGTATCATTCCGATGCCAAACCCCGGTCTGTGCGCGATTTGGGTGAAGATGATAACCGCATGGTAGCTTTTTTGCCGTCCAACAACTTTTATTATTTGCCCGGTCAGTCGTTCACACCCCCGAAACCTCTGGTTGAATTACCCGGCATGGACGGGAGGTTTGATGAAGTGCCCGCAAAAGCCACAGCCAATGATGTGTTTAGTCCCGGTCCATCGCTGCACGACTGGTACGAAGCCATTAAACTGAATTACGGTGTTGACCTGCAGGGCGGCAGAAAAACATATTTTGATCCAATTCCGGATACCTGGCTTAAAATGCGCGATGTATTGTTGTTCTGGACAGACAAAGGGGTAGATGGTTTTCGCTGCGATGTGGCCTGGATGGTGCCGGTCGAGTTCTGGAATTGGGTAATACCGCAGGTAAAGGCCCGTAACCCAAATGCCGTGTTTATTGCCGAAATATACCAGCCTGAACTGTATCGCGAATTTCTGACGACAGGTCGCTTCGACCTGCTGTACGACAAGGTACAATTATACGATACCCTCAGGCTATTGATGGAAGGAAAATCATCCGCACAGGCTATACTTCAGGTCCGATCTTCGCTCAGCGATATCGGTAACCGCCTGTTGCATTTTATGGAAAATCATGATGAACAGCGTATTGCTTCAAAATATTTTGCCGGAGATCCATGGAAAGGCATACCGGCAATGCTGGTATCGGCAACAATAGATAACGGAGCCATTCTCATTTACTTCGGGCAGGAGGTTGGCGAGCCGGCCGATGGCGACCCCGGATTTCAGACATTTGAAAAACCTGGTGTTACCACCAAAATGGATTACTGGGGCGTACCCGAACACCAGAAGTGGATGAATGGAGGCGCTTTTGATGGCGGAGGATTATCGGAAAATCAGAAACAACTGCGCCAAACTTACATCAGGTTGCTTCAGCTGGCACAATCTTCTTCGGCTATCGGTAAAGGGGCTTTTTACGATTTAACCATGTATAATCGCAACAAAAGGAATATAACCGATCGGGTGGTTGCCTACCTGAGATTTGACGACTCTGAAAAGCTGCTCATTGTGGCAGGCTTCAATGCCTTCGCACAGCGTGTGATAATTGAACTGCCGGACGATGTGCTGAAGATGATTGGTGCTCCTGAACAAACCGCTACGTTGCACGACATTCTGAGCGATACAAAACTTGAAATGAACGCCTCATCAGCGGAATTTATGCTCCGGCCTTTTGGGTATCATGTATTCAGGTTGTAACAATAGTTTCGTCTTCGTACACAATGACGGGAACATTTTATGAGCAAAACAAGAGAAAAAAAAATTCAACCGGACCCGCTTTGGTTTAAGGAGGCCATCTTTTACGAATTATCCGTTCGGGCATTTTATGATAGCAACGGGGATGGAATAGGTGATTTCAGGGGTCTTACAGAAAAACTGGATTACCTGGAAGATCTGGATATCAATACCATCTGGTTGTTACCTTTTTACCCGTCACCCCTGCGCGATGACGGCTACGATGTTACCGAATACATGGATGTACACCCCGACTATGGCACGCTTAACGACTTCAAGTATTTCCTGAAAGAAGCGCATCGCAGAAATATTCGGGTAATTATTGAGCTGATACTTAACCACACATCGGATCAGCACCCATGGTTTAAGCGTGCGCGCAAATCCAGGCCGGGCAGCCGGTACCGAAACTTTTATGTTTGGAGCGACAATCCGGATAAATACAAAGAGGCCCGGGTTATTATTCACTCAGAAGAGGCTTCCAACTGGACGTGGGACAATGAGGCACGGGCCTATTACTGGCACAGGTATTTCAGCTACACACCCGAACTTAATTACGATAATCCGGAGGTACACCTGGAAATGATGAAGGTGATAGATTTCTGGTTGAAGCTGGGTGTGGATGGCTTTCGGCTGGCAGCTGTGCCATTTTTATTTGAAGAAGAGGGAACCAGTTGTGAAAACCTTCCACAGACACATGCTTTTATCACTAAAATCCGCAAACACATTGATGCACATTATGAAGGAAAAATCCTGATTGCAGATGCCAACCTGTGGCCCGAAGATGCTGCCAGATATTTTGGCAATGGAGACGAATGCCACCTGGCGTTTAATTATCCGCTTATGCCACGGCTGTTTCTGAGTTTGCGAACCGAAGACAGCTACCCGGTTACGGATATTATGGAACAGACACCGTCCCCGCCACGTGGTTGCCAGTGGGCCATATTTTTGCGCAATCACGATGAGCTGGGGCTGGAAATGGTTACCGAAGAAGAAAAAGATTATCTTTTAAAAGCCTATGCACGCGATGCGCAGACAAAGTTTAATTATGGCATAAGGCGCAGACTGGCACCTCTGCTCAACAACGATCGCAGAAAAATTGAACTGCTTTATGCTTTGTTGTTTTCCCTTCCGGGTACACCCGTTATATACTATGGCGATGAAATAGGCATGGGCGATAATGTGTATTTAGGGGGGCGGCATAGTGTACGTACACCCATGCAATGGAACATGAACATTAATGCCGGCTTTTCGGAGGCCAATCCGCAAAAGCTGTATCTGCCGGTTATTACCGACCCGGTTTACCGGTATGAGTCAGTAAATGTTGCTGCACAGCTCGAAAACCCTTCTTCGCTAATCTGGTGGATACGCAACGCCATAGCCATGCGCAAACGATTAAATCTTTTTGGCCGCGGTGAAATTAAATTCATTGAAACAAACAATAATAAAATTTTATGTTTTGTTCGATCGCTCGATAATCACCATGTTGTGGTTGTGGCCAACCTGTCGCAATTCTCCCAGGCAGCCAAACTCAATCTTTCCGATTACCGCGGATGCGATGTGACAGAAGTATTCAGCCAGAATCGCTTTCCGGGTGTAGAAAATACCGAATACCCGATAACCATCGGGCCATACGGGTATTATTGGTTTCAGCTCGACTCATCGGTTAAATTAAAACGACCAGGCACGGGTTCGGAACTGCCGTTATTCGAATCGGCTTTGTCGTGGGAACGCTCTTTTCATGAACATCAGAGCAGAAGATTTTTTGAGCGGAAAGTACTGCCTTTCTATATCAGAAAATGTGCGTGGTTTGAAGACAAGACCAGATCAATTGCCCGTATATCAATTACCTCGCTTTTGCCGCTCAAAGTAAACGATGACTACCATTACCTGTTGTTGCTTGAAGTCCATTATGCGCAAAAGCTTCCCGAATTCTACATTGTTCCGATGGTCTTTGTTCCGGGCGACAAGCTGTTTGGAGAAGCAGAATATTCGATGCAAAGTGTTATATGCCGGGCCGATATTCAGGGCCAGACAGGCTTTGTGATGGACAGTACTTTCGATCCGGAATTTCGGAATTACCTTTTTCGCGCTATTGAAAAAAAGCAGCGGTTAACTCATAATGATGTTTCGCTCGAATTTCAGGCCAGCGTCTTCAACCGCATAACACCGGGTGGCAATTTAACTTCAAGGATTATTAAATCCGACAAGAATAGCACCGATGTAAATTTTAACGACAGGTACGTTCTTAAATTGTATCACCGGGTAGAGCCCGAGATAAACCCTGCTCTTGAACTGATTCGGTTCATCTCAGAAAATACGGCATTCAGCAATATTCCACGCTACCTGGGAAGCATCGAACTTCGGCACAAATCGGGCGAAGGGATGGTTTTAGGCCTGCTGATAACCCGCGTTGAAAACAGAAGCGATGCATGGACAATGACCACCGACTCGGTGGGCCGGTTTTTTGAACGCATTCTTACAGGGGCTAAGCACAGCAAATTACCCCCTTTGATCAATAAGCCGTTGCTGAAGTTTGAAGAAGCACCTCCATTGATGCAGGAGTTTATAGGTCGTGGCTTTTACGAACGCGTAGCGCGCCTTGCGCAACGCACAGCCGAACTGCATATGGCCCTGGCATCCGACTCGGCCAAACCCGAAATGGTGCCGGAACCATTTACGCGGAATTATCAGCGAGCTCTTTATTCAGGTTTGCGTAAACTGGTACGCGACAGATTGAACATGTTGCGCAGTTCAAAATCCAAACTGCCTGCCGATGCAATTGCCCTGGCAGAAGAGGTGATCGCGGCCGAGCCTGTGGTGATGGAGGCCTTTCGCGAAATTACCGAAACCCCTATCAATGCCATGAAAACACGCATTCATGGCAACTTTCATCTGGAGCAGGTACTTTTCACCGGAAATGACTTTATAATTACAGGGTTTGAAGGCGAACCGAATATAACTTTTAGCGAAAGACGACTAAAGAGAAGCCCGCTGAGAGATGTAGCCTCCATGATGCGATCTTTTCACTATGCCGCTTTCGGCAAAATTCTGATGAATGAAAATTACCGGATGCGTGAACGGGAAAACCTGGAGCAATGGGCCGAACACTGGCAGCATTATGTAAGCAGGTTCTTTCTGGCGGCCTACATGGATCGAATGGGTGTTCAGGAGTGGACATACAGCAACGACATTTTGCTACGCACATTTCTGATCGAAAAAGCAATCGATGAACTGAACTATGAACTGAACTACCGGAAAGAATGGGTGAGCATACCCTTGCGCGGGATCATTTACCATATAAACCGATATAAGATGGAAAAAGACGCACGCCACAAAACACTGAAGCAAAACTGAAACTTTTTATGGCAACCGATATTTCCAATAAATCAGAAACACCAACATGCGACTTCTATACGCCCTTCACTGATTTTGATATCCATTTGTTCAAAGCCGGCAAGCATTTCAGATTATACAAGAAAATGGGTGCACATCCGGTTGAGCATAACGGAAAAAAGGGTACCTACTTTGCCGTGTGGGCACCCAATGCAAAATCCGTGTCTGTCATCGGTAATTTTAACTACTGGACTAAAAAACAACATCCGCTTCACCCCAGATGGGATCAATCGGGTGTGTGGGAAGGATTCTTTCCCGGTATTCATCAGGGTGAATTGTATAAATATGCCATTGAAACGCAGGACGGCCGATGGCTTGAGAAAGCCGATCCTTTCGCGCGCTACTGCGAAACACCACCAAAAACAGCATCCATCGTCTGGTCGCTGCACGACTATTCATGGAAAGACGCTGACTGGTTGAACCAACGAAAAGAAAAAAACTGGCACAGGCAACCTGTTTCTGTGTATGAAGTTCACCTGGGGTCCTGGCGAAGGGTGCCGGAAGATGGAAATCGCTGGCTTACCTATCGCGAACTGGCCGGTTATCTTGTTGACTATGTGCGGAAAATGGGATTTACCCATGTGGAATTTATGCCGGTAATGGAACACCCGTTTTTCGGCTCCTGGGGCTATCAGATTACCGGCTATTATGCGCCTACCAGCCGGTATGGCAGCCCGCAGGATTTTATGTTTCTCATAGATGCCCTTCATCAGGCAGGCATTGGCGTAATACTGGATTGGGTGCCTTCGCATTTTCCGGGCGATGAGCACGGCCTGTTTCAGTTTGACGGTACTCACCTTTTTGAGCATGCCGACCCGCGCAAGGGCTTTCACCCGGACTGGAAAAGTTACATCTTCAACTACGGAAGAAATGAAGTCCGATCCATTCTTATCAGCAATGCCCTTTTCTGGCTGGAACATTACCACATTGATGCACTGCGCGTAGATGCGGTGGCCAGCATGTTGTATCTGGATTATTCGCGCAAGGAAGGGGAGTGGATACCCAATCAATATGGAGGCAGGGAAAATATTGAAGCCATTGACTTCCTGAAAGAGTTCAATGAAACCGTCTATCGCGAATACCCCGATGTTTTTACAATAGCTGAAGAATCTACTGCATGGCCCGGCGTTTCAAGGCCTACCTTTCAGGGTGGTCTCGGCTTCGGCCAAAAATGGATGATGGGATGGATGCACGATACGCTCGGGTACTTCAAAAGAGACCCGATTTACCGATCCTATCATCAGGATGAGATAACCTTCAGCATTGTGTATGCGTTCACCGAAAATTTTATGCTGCCTCTGTCGCACGATGAAGTAGTATACGGTAAAGGCTCGTTGCTTACACGAATGCCCGGCGATGAATGGCAGAAATTTGCTAATCTTCGGCTGCTGTTTACCTATATGTTTACTCATCCGGGTACCAAATTGCTGTTCATGGGCGGGGAATTTGGCCAGTGGAACGAATGGCATCACGAACAAAGCCTGCAATGGCACCTTTTGCAGCAGGGATATCATGCGGGAATACAAAGACTGGTTACTGAACTGAACAAGCTGTACCAACATGAGCCCGCCTTATTTGAATGCCAGTTTGAACCGGGTGGTTTTGAATGGGTCGACTACTCCGACCGGCAAAACAGCGTTATTGCGTACCAGCGGAAGGCCACGGATCCCGAAAAACGACTGCTGGTAGTTTGCAACTTCACACCGGCAGTGCACCGCAATTACCGGTTAGGGGCCCCTGCACCAGGTGCATGGAAAGAAGTGTTCAACTCCGATTCGGTCCGTTTTGGTGGCAGCGGTGTGTTGAATGACGCAACCATCCTTACACAAAACATTTCCTGTCATGGAAAGAGCCATTCACTGACCATCACACTTCCGCCTTTGGCAGCTGTGATACTGAAGCCAGAAACAACAAGCGAATAACTGATGTAACTTGATTATGGAAAGACGGGACAGCCGGTTTATATGCATTCACGGACACTTTTATCAACCCCCTCGGGAAAACGCATGGCTTGAGGTCATTGAATGGCAGGAGTCGGCACATCCTTACCACGACTGGAACGAACGCATATCGGCCGAGTGCTATGCGCCTAATTCCGTATCGCGGATACTGGATGAAAACAGTGTCATTAAGAAAATAACCAACAACTACTCCCGCATTAGCTTCAATTTTGGTCCTACGCTGTTATCGTGGATGGAAGAAAACGATCCCGAAACCTACCAGGCCATATTAACAGCCGATAAGGAAAGCAGCAAGCTATTTGGTGGTCACGGGTCGGCCATAGCTCAGGTTTACAACCACATGATAATGCCATTGGCCAATCGGAAAGACAAAGAAACACAGATTATATGGGGTATCCGCGACTTCGAATACCGTTTTGGCCGTAAGCCGGCAGGCATGTGGCTGGCCGAAACGGCTGTAGATAATGAGACCCTTGAATTGCTGGCCGAAAATGGAATCCGATTTACAATCCTTGCTCCCCACCAGGCCCGCAGGTTTAGAAAAAAAGGACAGGAGCAATGGCATGAACTAACAGGAGGAGAAATTAACACACGCCGGGTTTATGAATGCCAGCTTCCATCGGGCAAAAGCATTGGATTATTTTTTTATAACGGGGCGCTGTCGCAGGCTGTAGCCTTTAACGGCTTGTTAAACAACGGCCAGCACTTTGCCGAGCGGCTGATAAGTGCTTTCAACAACGACCCTGAACCGCAGCTCGTGCACATAGCTACCGATGGCGAGACCTACGGTCATCACCACAAACACGGTGATATGGCCCTGGCTTATTGTTTAGAATATATTGAGCAAAAACCTGACGTTAAACTTACCAATTATGCACAGTTTCTGGAATTGTTTCCCCCGCAGTACGAAGTTCAGGTAGTTGAAAATACTTCATGGAGCTGCGTACATGGTATTGAGCGCTGGCGCGATAACTGTGGCTGCAATTCGGGCAGGGCTGGTTTTAATCAACAGTGGCGAAAGCCGCTTCGCGAGGCGCTGGACTGGCTGCGCGATACCCTCAGCGCGCTGTATGAAGCCAATGCGTCAAAGATCCTCGCTGATCCCTGGAAGGCCCGCAACGATTACATCAGTGTTATTTTAAAGCGAAGTGAAGACTCGGTTAGAAAATTTTTACGCGAACATGCTGTTAAAAATGCCGAGCCTTCGCGTGTTTTGCGGCTCATGGAAATGCAGCGCAATGCTATGCTGATGTACACCAGCTGTGGCTGGTTTTTCGATGAAATATCGGGTATTGAAACCACCCAGATCTTGCAATACGCCTGCCGCGCCATACAGCTAACCAGCCAGCTTACTCAGCAGGATCTTGAGCAGGAGTTCATTCGCCTGTTAAGCAGGGCGCCATCCAATCTAAGCCAGTTCGAAAATGGATCGGGGGTTTATACGCAGCTGGTACTGCCATCCAAAGTATCGCTGCAACGCGTAGGCATGCACTATGCCGTTGCCTCGTTGTTCGAAGACGATCCGGAGAATTTTCCGGTTTTCAACTACACCACCAAAAATGAATTTTTTCTGCGCAAGGAAGCCGGTGAGCAGAAACTGGTGCTGGGCATAACCAGGGTGCGCTCGAATGTAACCTGGTCAGAAAAACGATTTTCTTTCGCTGCCCTGTATATGGGAAAACACAACATGATAGGCGCTATTTCCATCGAAATGGAGCCGGATGAATTTACCTCCATGCAGGTGCGCGTTGTAAAAGCTTTTGATGAGTCCCGGCTGGCAGATGTAATTGGATTGTTTCAGGCATATTTCGGGCAGGAGTACTACACCATCTGGCACTTGTTTAAAGATGAAAAAAGGAAGGTTCTGGATCAGATAACCCGGCAAAGTTTGGCCGATTTGCAAGAGTCTCTTCGAAGGGTATATAACCGCGACTATCCGTTGATGAATGCCCTGCGGCACAACCAAATGCCCATTCCTCCGGCTTATCTCACCACGCTTTCCTACATCCTGAATGCCGATTTGATGGCCAGCTTTGAGTCTGTAAAAATTAATTTAAAAAAGATAGAGCGCATCATGAATGAACTGGCAAGCTGGAAACTGAATATTGAAGATCCCGAGCAGGTGGCACGGCTTGCCGGAGAGCGCATTTACAAAGAGTTGCGGATTATATCGGCCGAGGGCAGCAACCTCAGGCGCATCGAAAGGTTGAACCGGCTGTTCCCGCTGCTGCGAAAATTCAAGCTGGAACCCAATTTATACAAGAGCCAGAATCTTTATTTCGAAATATCGGAGCAGGATAACAAAAACAACGGCAAAAACCGCAGCGCGGAATGGTACAAGCAGTTTGAAATCTTAGGAAAAAATCTTGGCGTGAAAGTAAAGGCGATGTAACAACAGCCGGTTAAATGAGCCGGCAAACGCTATTCATATGCAACGGATATCTTGCTGGTTGTTTCTTCCAGGTAATTCCAAACCAAACTGCTGGCACCCAGAATGGGGGCCGCTTGATTTTGCAGGCCCGAGGGCAACACCTTCACTTTGCCCCGGAAAATCGGCATCAGGTTCAGTTCCATGTGTTTGATAGTGGGTTTAAAAATGAGATCACCGGCTAATGAGAGGCCGCCAAAAAGAAAAATAGCTTCCGGGTCTGTATGCACCACCGTATCGGCCAGTTTGGTTCCCAGTATTCTTCCGGTGTATTCGAATGCTGCAAGCGCCACAACATCGCCCCGAAGTGCGGCATCTGTTATCATTTTGGTGTCCAGATTTTCAAAACTAACACCGCGTAATTCGCTGGGTTCCAGGTGGTCGGCCAGCAATTTATAAACGGTTCTTTTTATGCCGGTGGCCGATACGTAAGTTTCCAGGCAACCACGTTTTCCGCAGTTGCAGTATCGTCCGGCAGGGTTTACCATGGTGTGTCCCAGTTCACCGGCTATGCCATGCTTGCCATTAACAAGGTGTCCGTTGCACACAAATCCGCTTCCCAGTCCTGTACCCAGGGTAATCACAATAAAGTCTTTCATGCCGCGTGCAGCACCATATACCATTTCGCCAACGGCAGCTGCATTGGCATCGTTGGTAACCAGTACCGGTACATTGAACTCCTGTTGCAGCAAATCAGCCAGCGGAATAATTCCTTTCCACTTCAGGTTGGTGGCGTGCTCAATGGTGCCTTTGTAATAATTTCCATTTGCTGCGCCCACGCCTATTCCAACCAGTTTAAGGTTGTGCTGATTCAGGCCGGATCGTATTTGTTGCGATAATGCGCGGATATAATCGGTAAATTCATCAAACTGCCGGGTCGACAATTCGCCTTGAAAATAAATCTTTCCTTCGCGGTCTGTAAGGCCATATTTGGTAGTAGTACCCCCGATATCGATTCCAATTGAAGCGGTTTTCATCAGATGGATAATATTTTGGCTATGCGTAAATCGTCTTCGTTAATGACATGCGTGCTGCTTGAAAAAATTTCATACGGAGTGAATGCTATTTCACCCTTCCTGATCCCCACCATTACATCCGTTTTTCCTGCCAGCAATCCTTCTACGGCTGCAACACCCAGCTTGCTGGCCAGCACGCGGTCAAAGTAAGTAGGCGAGCCACCGCGTTGCAGATGCCCCAGGATGGTTACCTTGATATCGAAGTAAGAAGAACGTTCGGCTACTTTGCGTGCCAGCTCCATGGCACCCCCGATTTTGGAACCCTCTGCCACAACCACTACGTTCGATTTTTTGGCCGTTTCTTTTTCCGGGCCCAGCACTGCATATAAATTTTCAAAGCTCATGCCATCTTCGGGTATAATAATAGCACCCGCTCCGCCGGCTATCCCGCTGTTGATTGCTATATACCCCGAATTGCGGCCCATTACTTCAACAAAAAACAGCCGGTTGTGCGAAAGAGCCGTATCGCGGATTTTATCAATGGCCTCAACGGCCGTGTTGGTAGCGGTGTCATAGCCTATCGTAAAATCTGTTCCGGGTATATCATTGTCTATCGTACCGGGAATACAAACACACGGCAGTCCGTATTCCTGATAAAACACATGAAGGCCGGTGAAGGTACCATCACCACCAATGGCTACCAGTGCATCAATGCCAAACTTTTTCAGCTGTTCGTAAGCCTGTTTTCTTCCTTCCGGTGTGCGAAACAGTTCGCTGCGCGCAGTTTTGAGTATGGTTCCACCTCGCTGAATTATATTGCCCACCGAGCGGGCACCCAGTTTTACGATGTCACCTTCAATCATGCCCTCGTAGCCGCGCATAATTCCAAACACTTCTTTTTTGTAATAGATAGATGCGCGAACCACCGCCCGAATGGCAGCATTCATGCCGGGAGCATCGCCCCCCGAAGTAAAAACACCTATTTTTTTTATCGCGGATTCCATGCAAAAACGGCTAAAATTACGCTTTTTGAGCGCTTTAAGGAGTTTTTTTTGACAGCCGCTATTGCAATCGTTTGAAATAGTTGATTAATCCATTGGTGGAAGAATCATGTGCAGTTGCCGGTTCGCTGCCCGACAATTCGGGCAAAATTTTGTTGGCCAGCACTTTACCCAGTTCCACGCCCCACTGATCAAAGCTGAAGATGTTCCATATCAGGCCCTGCACAAAGATTTTGTGTTCGTACATAGCAATTAAACTTCCCAGCGTGCGCGGGTTCAGCTCTTTGAAAAGAATGGTATTGCTCGGTTTATTTCCGGCAAATACCCTGTAAGGGGCTGCAAACTCCACCTGTTCATCGTTAAAACCGGCCCCCCGCAATTCTTCTTTTGCTTCTTCGTAAGTCTTACCTCTCATCAATGCTTCGCTTTGGGCAAAACAATTTGCAGCAAGTATCTGGTGATGGTTGCCAACCGGATTGTGACTTTTAACAGCCATTAAAAAATCGCAGGGAATAAGATGCGTGCCCTGATGAATAAGCTGGTAAAAAGCATGCTGACCGTTCGTTCCGGGTTCGCCCCAAACCACTGGTGAGGTGTGATAATCAACCGGTTGCCCGTTTCTGTCAACCGACTTGCCATTGCTTTCCATACAGGCTTGCTGCAGATACGCCGGAAACCTGTGCAAATACTGATCATAAGGCAATATGGCTTCGGTGGTTGCTCCCAGAAAGTTGGTATTCCATATTCCTATGAGGGCCAGCACTACCGGAATGTTGGCATGGAAAGGAGCATTCCTGAAATGGTTATCCATGGCATGGGCGCCTTCCAACAGTTGTTCAAAGTTTTCAAACCCAATGGCACAAGCAATGGGCAATCCGATAGCCGACCACAGCGAAAACCTGCCCCCAACCCAGTCCCAGAATTCAAACATATTTTCAGCCGCTATACCAAAGTCGGTTACCGCTTTGCGATTGGTGGACACCGCTACGAAATGGGAAGGAATGGCTGCCTCTGTTCCGTGCTGCAGGAACCATTGCCTGGCCGTTTTGGCATTGGTCATGGTTTCCTGCGTGGTAAAGGTTTTCGAAGCGATAATAAATAATGTGGTTTCCGGATTTACCTTGCGCAGGGTTTCCGAAAGGTGCGTGCCGTCTACATTTGAAACAAAGTGTGTGCGGATGCGGGAGGCATAAGGCTTTAAAGCCTCCGTAACCATGCAGGGCCCGAGGTCCGACCCACCGATGCCGATGTTCACGACATCGGTTATGGCCTTGCCGGTATAGCCGATCCAGGCACCATTGTGCAGGCGGTCAGTAAAGTCCTTCATCTGTCGTAAAACCCGGTTTACTTCAGGCATCACATCCGTGCCGTCAACCAGCATTGGATTACCCGATCGGTTGCGGAGTGCTACGTGCAGTACAGCCCGGTTTTCTGTTCTGTTGATTTTTTTTCCGTTGAACATCGCCTCTATCCCTTCGCGCAGTCCTGCTTCATCCGCAAGCTGCAGCAACAGTTTCAGGGTTTCGGTGTTTATTCTGTTCTTGGAAAAATCCACCAGGATATCTTCAAATTGCAGACTAAAATTTTCGAATCGCCCGGGGTCGGTGGCAAAGAGCTCGCGCATGGAAACCGCCTGCATTTCGAGCAGGTGCATTTCCAGGAGCCGCCACGCCTGTGTTTCCATCGGATTAACGGCAGGTATCATAGATTGTAAAAATGCAGTTGCAATATGATGCGGAGAACCTTCAAAGAATGCATGCTGTAACCGGAGCATTCCGGAATTATTCCGAAGAAATGGTAGCGCGGGGGGGAGTTGAACCCCCGACCTTTGGGTTATGAATCCAACGCTCTAACCACCTGAGCTACCGCGCCAGTTAAACGGACGGCAAACTTACAACAGATGTTCGATTATTAAAAACCAGCCGTATGGCAGCGTTTGGCCTAAACAGATTTTTTTCTAATTTAAAAGCGCTTATGGCCACCACTGGTAATAAGAAACTTTTTACACGCGACTACGAGATCCATGCATCTATAAAAATGCTGTATCCGTACATCCACACACCCAGCGGTCTGGCCGAGTGGTTTGCCGATGACGTAACGGTTGATAACCTGGATAAGACATTCATTTTTCACTGGGATAACGAAACCCATAAAGCCCGCCTTGCCGCACACCGTACCAATCACTTTGCCCGGTTTGAGTTTCTTCCGGAAAAGGAAGACGACATCAACGATCCAAGTTACTTCGAGCTTCGCCTTGAATTCAATGAGTTTACCCAGGCCGTGTATTTACGCGTATCCGATTATTCCGACTTTGATGATTTGGAAGAGTTGGGCGATTTATGGGATGGCCTGGTTGAAAACCTGAAGAAGACTGTTGGAGGGTAATCACTAAATTTTACCTTTTACCGTTAATGAGTGTGAGGCATTGCCGCCCTACAGCAGTTTTAATTCCTAACTTGGCGCATAATTTGTTCCGTCACACCCGCTATGAAAAAGATAGATAAGTTGATTCTGCAGGCATTTGCCGGGCCTTTCATCTTATCATTTTTTGTAGTGGTGTTCATCCTGCTCACCCAGCATATGTTAAAATATTTCGATGACATCATCGGGAAGGACCTGGGCTGGGATGTAATAGGGCAGTTGTTGTTTTATTTCGCAGTTTTTCTGACTCCCTCTGCTTTGCCGCTCGGGGTGTTGTTTGCTTCGCTTATTGCCTTTGGAAACCTGGGCGAGCATTTTGAGCTAACAGCTGTAAAAAGTGCGGGTGTTTCGCTGCTCAGGGTTATTCAACCGATTTTTATTTTCGTACTGTTCCTTACCGTCATTGCCTTTCATGTCAATAACAACCTGGTACCACGCGCAGCCTTGGAGGCGTATAGTCTTTTGTACGACATCAAACAGAAAAAACCCGCCCTCGAACTGCGCGAAGGCACATTTTACAATGGCATACCCGAGGTAAGCATTAAGGTAGACAAAAAATTGCCCGATGGTGTGTCGTTGAAGAACATCATTATCTACGATCATCGAAAACGGGATGGCAACAAAGACGTAACCATTGCCGATTCCGGAAGAATGTACACCATTTACAACCAGCGCTATCTGAAACTGGAACTTTTCAATGGCTACAATTACACGGAAGGTTCACAGGCCGGCCAGGACCTTACTTCAAAGGTACGCCAGCCCAACCTGCAGGCCATTAGCCGAAGTCAGTTTGTTCGCTCACAGCTCATTTTCGATTTGTCTTCCTTTTCGCTCAACCGCACGGATAAAAAGTGGTTTCAGGGTAACCGCATCATGCGCAACCTTCGTCAGCTGGACGGTGACCTGGATTCAATCGGCAACGAGATCGAAGCACAAAAACTCAAATTACTTCAACACAGAAGCGGCTATTTTGCCAATCTGGAAAGGGATATTGCGCCTGCTTTTCAGGTAGCTGAATTTACCTCCGCCTCCTCAGCCACGGGTTGGGAACTTCCTGATTCAAAAATTGAACAACAGCCCGACCACGCCAGCTCGAACCAGCCGGACAGGCCTAACCTGAGAAAAAAATTAAAATTGCTTGCCCCGAAGGCCGACTCGGCCGCAGGTAGTCCTGCTTTTAATCAGCATCAAAAACGCGGGAGCGCTGGCACGGAAGACAGCGTTTTATCCCGCATCGACAGCCTGCTTGCCATGCCAGATGACCCCACCGTGGTATCGCAGGCCGCTGCGCGCGCCCGAATGGTAAGAAGTGAAATCTCAAATACCTTGTATGCGCTGGATGCGTACAAAACCGAGTGGCGCACCTATCATGTGCAATGGCATAAAATATGGGCCAGCAGCCTGGCATGCATTGCTATGTTTCTGATTGGCGCGCCCCTGGGGGCAATCATCAAAAAGGGTGGCCTGGGCGTGCCGTTTATCGTGTCCGTATTCTTTTTTATTCTGTACTACATGCTTTCAATACTGGGCGAAAAATGGGCCAAGACGGGGTTCATTCCGGTTGTAGTTGGCGTTTGGTCGGCTGATGCCATTCTTTTCATCATCGGCTTGTTGTTTTTGCGGCAGGCACGCCTGGATGCCCGCCTGTTTGATACAGATTATTATCTGATAGTTCTTGACCAGTTCAGAAAGAAACTGAAAGCCCGGTTAAGCCATTATAAATAGCTTATTTTCAGCCTTTTTTTGATTTGTGCCTGCCTTTGCCTTATCTTTGCAGGCTGAAAAAAAAGAAACATTTTTTATCATGCCTGTAACTGCTGCAGAGAAAAAGGAATTGTTTAAAAAACACAGTCCTTCCAAAACAGAAAAAGACACTGGTTCACCCGAATCGCAGATTGCTTTGTTCACCAAGCGCATTCACGACATGACTGCGCATTTAAACGTGCACAAAAAAGATTTTGCTACCCAGCGTGGCCTGTTAAAACTGGTAGGGAAGCGGAAAAAAATGCTGAATTACCTCCAGCGGGAAAATATAGAACGGTATAGGGCTATTCTCGCTGAACTGAATTTAAGAAAATAATGCTTAATAAACAGGGAACCAGCCTCGGTTCCCTGTTTACATTTTACCATGGCCATCCCCGGTAGGAAATGGCCTTTAACTGTTTAATTCTGTATGACATTCAATATTATCACAAAATCCTGCAAACTTCCCGATGGCAGGGAAATCACCATAGAAACCGGCAAGCTGGCGCGTCAGGCCGATGGTGCGGTAACCCTGCGCATGGGAAACACGATACTGCTGGCTACGGTAGTGGCCAAAGAAGAACCGGTTGAAGGGGCCGATTTCATGCCGCTTTCAGTTGATTACCAGGAAAAATTTGCCTCTACCGGAAAAGTACCGGGCGGCTTCCTGAAAAGGGAAGGAAAACTTTCCGATTATGAAATACTCATCAGCCGGCTGGTAGATAGGGCTATCCGGCCCTTGTTTCCCGATGATTTTCATGCCGAAACCCAGGTGATGATTTACCTGATATCGGGCGATCAGAACGCATTGCCCGATGCATTGGCTGCCTTTGCTGCCTCGGCTGCTCTGTCAGTTTCCGACATTCCCTGGAACGGCCCCATATCCGAAGTTCGTGTGGCCCGCGTTGACGGACAATTCGTTATCAATCCCACTTTGGAGCAGAAGGAACGGGCAGATATTGATCTGATGGTGGGCGCCTCGATTGATAATATCCTGATGGTGGAAGGAGAGATGAAAGAGGTAAGCGAAGAAGAGATGCTCGAGGCCCTCAAGGTTGCCCACGGGGCAATCAAAGTACAATGCGAGCTGCAACTGGAACTGGCCCGTGAAGCCGGAAAAACCACCAAACGAACCTACAGCCACGAAGTTAATGACGAGAACCTGAAGAAAGAACTCTACGAGCTGCTCTATCCCAGGGTCTATGAAGTGGCCCGGCAACAGATAAAAAGCAAAAAAGAAAGGACAGCAGCATTTGAAAAAATCCTGGAAGACTACCTGGCATCGCTGCCGGAGGATAGCCCCATCGACAGAGAAATGGTGAAACGTTACTATCACGGTATTCACAAAAAAGCAGCCCGGGACCTGGTGCTGAATGAAGGCATTCGCCTGGATGGTCGAAAAACCACCGATATTCGTCCTATTTACACGGAAGTAGATCTGTTGCCCTCCACGCACGGCAGTGCACTCTTTACCCGCGGTGAAACACAATCGCTTACTACCGTTACCCTGGGTACCAAAATGGATGAGCAACTGATTGACGGTGCCATGTTCAGCGGCTCAAGCAAATTCATCCTGCACTACAACTTCCCTGGCTTTTCGACAGGCGAGGTAAAGCCCAATCGCGGACCTGGAAGACGCGAAGTAGGACATGGCAACCTGGCCCTGCGCGCCCTAAAACAGGTGCTTCCATCCGATGAAGAAAACCCTTATACCATACGCGTGGTTTCGGATATACTTGAATCCAACGGGTCTTCCTCAATGGCCACGGTCTGCGCCGGCTCGCTGGCGCTTATGGATGCCGGAGTGCAAATCAAGGGTCCGGTTTCCGGCATTGCCATGGGCATGATTTCAGATGCCCAAACCGGCAAGTATGCCATCCTATCCGATATACTGGGTGATGAGGACCACCTCGGTGACATGGACTTCAAAACCACCGGTACGGAGAAAGGACTTACGGCCTGCCAGATGGATTTAAAGGTGGATGGCCTGACCTATGAAATTTTGCGGGAAGCACTGGAGCAGGCGCGTGTAGGCCGGCTGCACATACTCAATGAAATGAAGAAAACACTGGCTGCCCCGCGTCCTGACTTTAAACCCCATGCACCGCGCGCTTCTACGCTCATCTTCGAAAAAGAACTTATTGGTGCACTTATTGGTCCTGGCGGAAAGGTGGTACAGGATATCCAAAACACCAGCGGTGCAACCGTAGTGATCGAAGAGGTGAACAACCAGGGCGTGGTGAGCGTGTTTGCCACCAGCAAGGAAAGCATGGATGCCGCCATGAAGCGCATAAAAGCCATTGTGGCCGTTCCCGAAATCGGTCAGGTGTACGATGGTGTAGTGAAATCCATTATGCCGTTTGGTGCCTTTGTAGAGTTTATGCCAGGTAAAGACGGCCTGCTGCACATCTCCGAAATCAAGTGGGAACGCCTTGAAAACATGGATGGGGTGCTTGAAATAGGCGAGGAGATCAAGGTAAAACTGGTAGATATTGATAAGAAAACAGGTAAATTCCGGCTTTCAAGAAAGGTTCTTCTGCCCAAACCGCCCCGCAAGGAAACGGCCTGAGCTACGGGAACTAATTGGAAACCTGAAAACGTTTATCTAACTGATTTTTTGACAACATGAGACAACTTAAAATCAGCAAACAGATTACCAACCGCGAAAGCCAGTCGCTGGATAAGTATCTTCAGGAGATTGGCAAGGTTGACCTGCTTACTCCCGATGAAGAAGTGGAGCTTGCCAAGCGCATCAAGGAAGGCGACCAGATAGCGCTGGAAAAACTTACCAAGGCCAATCTTCGCTTTGTAGTATCGGTGGCCAAGCAGTACCAGAATCAGGGGCTTTCCCTGGGCGACCTGATTAACGAAGGCAACCTGGGCCTGATAAAGGCCGCACAACGCTTTGACGAAACACGCGGTTTCAAATTCATCTCCTATGCCGTGTGGTGGATCCGGCAGTCTATCCTTCAGGCACTGGCCGAACAGTCCCGCATTGTACGGCTCCCGCTGAACCGCGTTGGGTCGTTGAATAAGATTTCCAAGACTTTTTCCGAACTGGAGCAAAAATACGAGCGCGAGCCCTCGCCCGAAGAGCTGGCCGAAGTGCTCGATGTATCTACTGCTGAGGTAATCGACACCATGAAAATTTCCGGTCGCCATACCTCCATAGATGCTCCCTTTGTGCAAGGTGAAGAGAACAGCCTGTTGGATGTGCTGGAAAACGACAGCGAAGAAACACCCGATGCGGGGCTTTTGAACGAGTCACTGCGCAAAGAGGTGCAACGCGCGCTCTCCACGCTTACCCAACGCGAAGCCGATGTCATTACCCTATACTTTGGCCTGAACGGTGAACACGCCCTCACGCTCGAAGAAATCGGTGAGAAGTTTAACCTTACCCGGGAACGGGTACGGCAAATTAAGGAAAAGGCTATCCGCAGGTTACGCCACACCTCCCGAAGCAAAGCTTTAAAGCCTTACCTGGGTTAAGTTTCCACGAAAATGAATTGTTTTAAGGGGTCTCTGCCCAACACGGAGACCCTCAATTTTTAATCAGCATTTATGAATCCGTCTAAAGAAAAAGTAGTTATTATTGGTTCAGGACCTGCGGGTTATACAGCCGCTATTTATGCAGCACGTGCCGGGCTCAATCCGCTTCTGTTTGCAGGGGCCCAGCCCGGTGGCCAGCTCACCACCACCAACGATGTAGAAAATTTTCCGGGTTATCCCGATGGAGTAAATGGCCCGCAGATGATGCTCGATCTTCAGCGCCAGGCCGAGCGCTTCGGCACCCGGATACGTTATGCGGTGGTAACTGCTGTTGACTTTTCCGGCTACCCGCATAAACTGATCGTAGACGGTCAGGAGGAAGTAATAGCCGAATCAGTGATTATCGCCACGGGCGCAAGCGCCAAATACCTTGGTCTGCCTTCAGAACAAAAGTTTGCCAACAAAGGGGTGTCGGCCTGCGCTGTATGCGATGGTTACTTTTACCGCGGAAAAGTGGTGGCCGTAGTCGGTGCCGGTGATGCCGCTGCCGAAGAGGCTACTTACCTGGCCAAGTTGTGCACCAAAGTGCACATGCTGGTTCGCAGAAACGAAATGCGCGCCTCGAAAATCATGCAAAAACGCGTGCTCAACACGCCGAATATTGAAATTCACTGGAACACCGAAACGGAAGAAATCTTAGGTGATGACTCGGGCGTAACCGGTGTTCGTGTAGTAAACAACCTGACAGGAGAAAAGAAAACGATACCCGTTCAGGGTTTCTTTCTGGCCATCGGGCATAAACCCAATACCGAAATTTTCAAAGACTACCTTGAACTGGATGAAGCCGGCTACATCAAAGTACAACCGGGTTCTACACGCACCAATGTAGAAGGGGTGTTTGCCGTAGGCGATGCTGCCGACAAGGTGTACCGGCAAGCTGTAACCGCAGCCGGCACCGGCTGCATGGGCGCCCTTGATGCAGAAAAATTTCTGGCTGCCAAAGAGGCCGAAGCGGTACATTCATGAAACTGGATATCCTTGTCATTGCAGCACATCCCGATGATGCCGAGCTGGGGTGCGGAGGAACTATCGCCAAACAGGTGGACCGGGGTTTTAAGGTAGGGATAGTTGACCTGACCCGGGGGGAGCTGGGTACGCGCGGCACCCCCGAAATACGCGCCAAAGAAGCAGCAAGGGCTGCCGAAATTCTGCGGTTAAGCGTTCGTGAAAACCTGGGCCTGCCAGACGGATTTTTTCAGAATGACGCAGAAAATCAACTGAAGGTCATCCAGGTTATCCGCAAGTACCAGCCCGATATTGTGCTTGCCAACGCAGTTGAAGACCGGCATCCTGACCACGGCAGGGCCGCCATGCTGGTGAACGATGCTTGCTTCCTTGCAGGATTAGCTAAAATTCATTCCGTATCGGATGACGGAAGGCCACAACCGCCCTGGCGGCCGCGCATGCTTTGCCACTTTATTCAGGCCCATTATATCCGGCCTGATATAATCGTGGACATCAGCGATTTTTGGGATGTGAAGGAAGCAGCTTTTATGGCCTACGAAAGCCAGATGTACAATCCCGAAAGCAGGGAAGCACCTACCTACATTGCTTCGAAGGAATTCCTGGAACTGGTTAAGGGGCGCGCCAGTGAATTCGGCAACGCTATAGGGAAACGGTACGGTGAGGGATTTACCGTGCGCAGAATTGCCGGCATAGATTTACTTACCAACCTGATTTGATTTAGGGCGCTAACCGATTGATAGTCCAGCTTTTATCTTGTTTTAAATAAAGTATTCTGTCGTGTAGCCTGTTGGGCCGGCCTTGCCAGAATTCTATCAGGTAGGGTTCAACTTCATAACCGCCCCATTGATGGGGTTTGGGAACTTCCTTTCCTTCAAATCTTTTTTCCATGAGGCGATAACGCTCTTCCAGTATTTGGCGGCTTTCTACCACGGCACTTTGAGGGGAGGCCCAGGCGCCAATCTGGGCGCCCCGGGGACGTAGTTTAAAATACTCAACCGATTTTTCTTCGCTTACCCGCGAGGCGATGCCTTCAATACGCACCTGCCGTTCAAGCTCGGCCCAAAAAAAGTTAAGCGAACAAAAAGGATTATTTAAAAGCTCTCGCCCCTTGGCACTCTGGTAGTTGGTGTAAAACACAAATTTTCCGTTCTCCACGCCCTTTAACAACACCACCCGCTGGCTGGGTCTTCCACCCTCCGACACGGTAGCCAGCGTCATGGCGTTTACCTCCGGAACTTCCGCCTTCAGGGCTTCATCAAACCATTTTTCAAACTGATTCACAGGATTGGGTAACATCACTTCGGGGTCAAGCAGCTGACCGGCGTATTCTCTTCGCAGCGTAGCCAAATCGGTTTTCATGATTTTTTCGTTTTTACCGCAATAAAACAGATGTTTTGCACTTGTTTGATAAGCCTGCATGTGTTTTATTTCAGCCACCAACGGGATGGATTTTTTCAAGTACCGAAACCGGATTCCCCCTGAAAAGGGCAGATTGCTCATATCAGAGCCTTTCCTGCCAGACCCAAACTTTGTGCGAACGGTTGTTCTGCTATGCGAGCACAATGACGAGGGCTCTTTTGGGTTTGTGCTAAACAGAGTTGCCGATGTAAAAGCATCCGACATACTGGAAGATCTTTCAAAGCTCGATCATCCGGTATTTATAGGAGGGCCGGTGCAACAGGATACCCTGCACTTTATTCACTGCAGCGCTGCCATCGAAGGTGGCGAACCGGTGGCCGAAGGCATTTACTGGGGCGGATCGTTTGAACAAGTAACATTTCTGGCCGACACAGGTCAGCTCCGTCCGGAAGAAATCCGCTTCTTTCTGGGGTATAGTGGCTGGGGTCCGGGGCAACTACAGGAAGAACTGGAGCAGGATACCTGGATTGTTTGTGATTATGTTACGGAAGAGTTATTGTTTCATACAGAACCCGACCTGATGTGGCGTAAGGCATTGAAAGACATGGGTGGAAAATACTCCGTATTTGCCAACTATCCGCTCGATCCCTCTCTAAATTAGTTTTTTAGTAACTTTACCCTTCGCAGAATTCATTAAACAATGGACAATAACCATGGAACGAGAAGAAAAGAGCGCAGTGCAGGAGTATGTTAATGAGACCGGGTTAATTGCCCATGTGTCTGCTTTGCAAAATGAAACCGATTTGGCGGACGCTCATCAGAATACCGATGATCTCGAACGCCATGAAGAAGCTCCCGATTACCACACCTTTACCAAGCAACAATTGTTGCAGGCTGTAAAAAAGCTTGCAACTGAACCAGACGCGGTAAAAGCCGATCGCGAACTGCGGGAAATCAAAGCCGCTTTTGACGACCTGTGTGAGCAGGAACGTACCCATGCTTTCAATCGCTTCATTCTGGATGGGGGTACCCCCGACAGTTTTGATTACCGCGGGGAGCCTATCGATGAGCAATTTGCCCGGCTGTTTAAACAAATCAAAGAGCGCAAAAGCCAGCAGCTTCGCGAAGAAGAAAACCGGAGAAACGAGAATTACCAAAAAAAGCTGGAACTCCTCGAACGGCTTCGTGAACTGGTCGATTCACAAGACGTCAGTGCAAATCAGTTCGAACAGTTTAAAGCCCTGCAGGCCGAGTGGCGAGCCGTGGGTGCAGTGCCGGGTATTCATGCCAAAACATTATGGGCCAACTACCATGCACTGGTTGACCGTTTCTATGATAATCAGAGCATCTACTTCGAGCTGAAGGAGTTGGATCGCAAGAAAAATCTGGAGGCCAAACTCGAACTATGCCAACGTGCCGAGCGGCTGGCCGCGCAGGAAAATATCCAACAGGCGCTTCGCGAGTTGAATGAACTCCATCACGAATTCAAACATATAGGTCCGGTTCCCCGCGAAGAGAAAGAGGCCGTATGGCAACGCTTTAAAGCCGCTTCGGATGCCATTTATGCACGCCGGGATGCTTACAACAAGCAGTTGCAGGAAAAACTTCAGCAAAGTCTCCTTATCAAAACAGAGCTCAGCGAACGCGTTCAGGAATACGCTTCTTTTCAATCGGATCGGATTAAAGAATGGAATCAGAAAACCAAAGCTATTCTCGATTTGCAAAAACAATGGCAGGAGGCCGGGCCTATGCCGCGCAACAAGGGCAAAGAGGTATCTAAAAAGTTCTGGAGCGCGTTTAAAGCTTTCTTTCAAAGCAAAAATGCTTTTCTGCGTAAGCTTGATGCCGAAAGAAAATACAATCTTCAGATGAAACAGGAGCTGGTGCAACGCGCAAAAGAACTGCGTGACAGCCAGGATTGGGATGCAACGGCAGCTGAACTGCGCAAACTTCAGCAACGCTGGAAGGAGATTGGGCCGGTTCCTGATAAATACAGGGAAAAAATTTTTGCCGAGTTTAAAGAACACTGCGACCATTTCTTCAATCAGCTTCGAAACAGCAGAAACCTGCAGGAAAGCCAGCTTGCTGAAAACCTGAGATTAAAGGAAGAGATAATCAGCCAGATGGAGCAGGCTGTTTCAGAAGGGCGGGCATCTGTTGAAATGCTGAATGAGTTATCACAACGTTTCAATTCATTGGGCGAGGTTCCGCGCAACCAGGCTGCCTCGTTGCGAACACGTTACAAAAACACGTATGAGAATTTCGTCCAGGCAATAAAAGATTTACCCGAAGAAGAGAAAAGCCGGCTTATTCTTGAAAACGAAATCGGGGAAATAAAATCTGGCCCGGGTGCTGATAGAAAACTGCAGCAGAAGGAATTGGTTATCCGCAAAAAAATTGCTAAGGTAGAGAACGACATAGCGCTGTGGAAAAATAACCTGGAGTTCTTTGCCCGTTCAAAAAATGCCGATGGCCTACGGGAAGAAGTAAACCGAAAAATAGAAGCTGCCGGTGCACGCCTGAATCAGTTAAAACAACAATTGCGTTTATTGCGAACAGTGGCAGAGTAATTTGCAAAAATGCCGGCATGCAGTATTTTTGCACCTTCTTTGCTGCGCCATTGTGGGCAGTAAATAATGAAAACGCCTCCTTAGCTCAGCTGGTAGAGCAACTGACTTGTAATCAGTAGGTCGCTGGTTCGACTCCGGCAGGGGGCTCTTGATGATGAACACGCGGTATCAGCTTAGCTACCGGTGAATGAACTTTCATTTTTAAGTTCCGGCTTGCTTAATGCAATGGTTATTCCGGCTTTATCCTGAACACCACGTGCCATAATCCACGCAGGTCGCCTTCGCGATAACCAGTGGCACGGTCTTCCGGATATTTTTCCCTGATAGTTGCAAGCACTTCGGGATTGATTTCTTTATCAGGCACACCGTGACAGTACAGACACATGCCCTGTACTACAATGGATTTGACGTAGTGAACTTCGTTATCAGTTCTGATTATTCGAGGCGATTTATTGGTAACAAAATATGCCAGTGCGGTACTTTCCAGGCTGTCGGCCCTGTTTTTGGGATTACGGTATCGGTCTGATGCACGCCTGATGGTTACCCCTTCCTGTCCATACACCGCTGTTATCGGATAGGCGGCCTCATTACAAAAGGAAATTGCATACACCATGCCTCTATCGGCAATGGCTGAAGTCAGGGCATTGCGAAGTGTATCAAAGGTTTTCGATACAATCAGATTGCCCTTGCTCAGGTAAACAGAATCGGCAACCACAGGCTGGCCTTCCATGGCTTTTTGCTTTGTGCAATGCGACAAAAGGAAAAAGTATAGCCCCAACGCTATTAAAATCAAAACGCGCTTCATGGCTTTCTAACCATATTTATTGCGATAGGTGCCGCCAGGCAGGCATCGGGTATGGCAAAAGCGTTGACCAGGGGCACTGCATCCTGACGTACTTCCCAGCAAAGTTGGTTGAGCAGCTTTCGGATGGCTTTGGTTTTTACACCTTCCATATATCCCTGTTCAAGGTACCAGCCCTTGTGCTTATCCAGCAGGTTGAGTGCAAATATCCTGTATAGCTGTCGTAACACTGTTTTGCAGCTGTCATCTTCAACCAAATCGGTGGCCAAATGAAATTGTTCCAATATAATGCGTTCTGTATAGGCAAAGCCTACCTGTACCAGGTGGTGCTGGCACACATTAAAGGCATCGAACGAGTCCATACCCGAATCAATATGTCTTTTCAGCCTTCTGGCAGCCGAAACGAGTATGTCGCGTTCGCGATACCGGAAAGCATTCAGGTGAAATTCCGGATCAAGCAAGTGGGTTTCATCGGTATTGCGCACAATGAGCGGGTTCATTTCGGTTATTGCCGTGGCAGCCTGGCCAGCCAGGTAATTGAGCAGGCCGAAAGCGTTCATGCTGCTGAATTCCTGTTTAAACTCGGTGAGGCGGCTCTTGGCTACCAATTGCATTAACACCGTATTGTCGCCTTCAAATGTGGTATAGATGTCCGTATCATTTTTTAGTGTACCCAGCCTGTTTTCAAACAGATAGCCTTTACCACCGCAGGCTTCGCGGCATTCCTGGATGGTAGTTGTGGTATTCCAGGTTCCCCATGCTTTCAGGCCGGCAGCAAGGGCCTCTATTTCCTGCATGTCCTTTTCGGTTCGGTTAATGAATCGTTGCGTAAGGTATTGCAGTGCAAAATGCAGAGCATAGGCATTGGCCAGCAAGGGTATAAGTCTGCGTTGATGTGTGCGGTAATTCAATATAGGTACTTCGGCAGCGCCTTCAGGTCCAAATTGTGTGCGCTTATCTCCATATCGGATAGCAATGGTAAGGGCCGACTTGCTGGCCGCATTACCCGAACGCGGTATGCCGATGCGCCCACCTACCAGTGTGCCCAGCATGGTAAAAAACCTACGGTTATCGCTGGCGATGGGACTTTCAAATTGCCCGTCATCGTTTACGCGGGCAAAGCGATCGAGCATGTTTTCTTTGGGGATCACAACCTGATCAAACCGGATGATGCCGTTGTCCACCCCATTAAGTCCGAGTTTGCGTCCGCAATCTTTAATGGTAATGCCGGGCAATACATTTCCTTTTTCATCGCGCAGCGGCACAATAAATGCATTTACACCAAAGTCGGTGTCGTTAATGATAAGCTTTGCAAAGACCGTAGCCATGCGGCCATGCAGCGCTGCATTGCCTATGTATTCCTTTTGCGCCTGTTCAGTGGGAGTGTGGATGGTAAAGGTTTTATCCTGATGATTGTAGGTTGCTGTTGTCTCAATTCCGCGCACGTTCGATCCATGTCCCGTTTCTGTCATGGCAAAACATCCCGGCAACGCCAGTGTTCCGATTTCTTTCAGGTACCTGGCATGATGCTTTTCCGTACCTAAGAAGTATACACTCATGCCCCACAACCCGAACTGTACACCAAATTTTACTACAAGGCTCAGGTCATGGTAACTCAGGGTTTCCATTATTGTGAAATAAGCGGCCATATCGCCCTTTCCCCCATATTCGTGTGGGTAAGCGATGGATCCAAAACCATGTTCGGCCAGCACCTTCGCCCACCGGAGTACCTGCTCGCGGTAGGCATTCAGGTTATCGGTTTCGAGGTAGGCGAAGTCGGGGGAGGAGATAAGCGCTTTAACCCGATTGATGAGCGGAGCATCTTTTCCATCGAGCAGTTGTGTCATGCGTTGCACGTCAAAGGTTTCGCGCGTGCGCAACTGCTGCGTGATAGAATGTCTGTATTCGGGATGAAATGCATAGGTGGCCTCGCGGCCAATGAAGCCAAGTTCTTCTTCAATGCCTCTGAGCGCATTGCTGACCTCGGCAGATACCGGCTGGCCTGCGTAAAATGCCGCGGTTTTGTTACCGATTTCAGCCAGGCTGTCGGTGGGCAATAGGGGCACTCTGTGCACGGCTGAAAGCCATTGCTTCAGCTCGTAGGGTGTAGGGGGATTTTGCGGATTAACCTGCCGGAATAAAAAATCCTTTTCGCTGTCGCTTATCCATTTCTGCTGATTGATACGGTTGTGTAATACTTTTAATTCATCGTCAGTCAGCACATTATCCGACCAGACCACATAAAACAAAGGAAGGAAAACGTAGAGATTCGGGTTTTCTTTCAGCCAGTCTGATTGTACCATAAAAATTCAATTAACCTATCAGGGAAGCTTCTGCTACAATGGAGGTATTCAGCAGCTTACTAATCGGGCAGTTCACTTTGGCGTTTTCTACACATTCCAGGAATTTTTCATAGCTGATGCCGGGGATTTTGCCCTGAACGGCAAGCCTGGACTCTGATATGACACCGTTTTCGAACGTAACGATACAATCGGTTTTTAATTCGGCAGGTGTGAATCCGGCTTCGCCCAGCACAAAGCTGAGTTTCATGGTAAAACAACCGGCATGCGCTGCGGCCACCAGTTCTTCGGGATTGGTGCCTATGCCGCTTTCAAAGCGTGAAGAATAGGAGTACTGGGTGTGGTGCAAAACAGTACTTTGTGTGGAAAGGATGCCTTTGCCGTCTTTTCCCGGTCCGTTCCATACGGCTGTGGCTTTGCGTTTTATGTTCATATAATTTTTAATTGATGATAAACAAATTTAAGAAAAATAAGCTTCTATATCTGCATCTTGTAAAGCGCAAAGAGCACAGATGCAGGCATGATTAGCGCACAGATTTGATGAAAGTACCTTCCGCCTTTACTTCGTTCGGTTCAGGATGACAAGCTGATACAAGCAGTGAACAAAATTCGATTCGACTAATGTTAATGGTTTTACGGACAGAAATTGTTATCATGCGGTTAAATACCGCGAATTAGTTAGTTTATTTTAAATGAATACGTAATGGATCAGCGCGCCCACTGGAACACTATTGCACCGGTTTATCAGGATGAAATTTTTGATGTGTTTGCCAGCGATAAAAAAGGCATACTGAAAAAATATTTCCGAAGATACCGGAATTCAAAACACATTGTTTTTGATTTTGGATGTGGAATAGGGAAGGCCTTCCCTTATCTGGCACCGTATTTTAAACGGGTCATCGCCATGGACATTTCCGATCGTTGTCTTGCCGAAGCCAGAAACCGTGAATACAAAAATCTGGTGTTTCAGCGTGCCGATTTATCTGATGAAACACTCCCGCTTCCGCAGGCGCATTTTGTGTTCTGCTGCAACGTCATCATGCTTCCCGACCCTGAAAAAAACCTTTCGATGTTCCGCAACATCAAACGTTGTATGAAAAAAGGCGGTACGGCTGTTATCATCATTCCTTCCCTGGAATCCTACCTGTTTTCTGCCTGGAGGCTTATTGACTGGTACCGACAGGAGGGCACCGCACCGCAGGACATTAATCCTGAAGAACTAAGCGGATTTCTCGGGGGCATTACTGACATTCTTCAGGGAATGGTTACAATCAACGGAGTTACCACCAAGCATTATACCGCTCCCGAACTGCAGGTTCTTCTTCCCCGTGCCGGCTTACAGCTAAACAGGCTGGATAAGGTAGAATATGCATGGGACACTGAATTTTCCAACCCTCCTGCCTGGATGAAGGATCCTTATCCCTGGGACTGGCTTGCTGTGTGCAGTTGATTGATTACTCTTCACCCCGGTTGCGCAACATTGATAATAGCGTATAAGCCGGGGACTTTACTATCCGTGTCGTTTCAGTAATCGAAGTGTCTGCAAGTTCTGTATAACCTTCCAGGGTCACGCCCAGCCGGACAGGCGTAAGTTCAAATCTGCCCTCTTCACGATTTACAAAAACATAAGGCACATTTCCAATCCGAACCACTGCGCTTTCGGGTACGGTTAGTGCCCGGTGCGAGGCTGTTTCAATCTGCGCCCGTATGTACAGGCCCGGAATTAAACCGGGATAGTCCTGATCAAGATGGCAATGTACGCGCACTGTACGTTCGCTGGTTAGTTCCTTCCCAATCAAATAGATGCTGGCATGCCGCTTTATGGTGTCATTCAGCAAGGTGAATGTTACCCGCTGTCCTTCTTTCAGGGCAGCAAGATCTTTTTCAAAAACGAATAATTCTGCATGCAGGTGAGTAGGGTCGATAAGCCGGAACAAATCATGCTGTGCCGGCACATAGGCGCCCGTTGTTACGTTTACTTTAGTTACATATCCATTGATGGGCGATGTGATGGTTACAACAGGGCGAATACCTTCGTGGGTTAACCGATCGGGATTGATATGCAACATGTTAAGTCGGGCACGCAACGATTCCACTTCAACGCGGGCAGTTTCATATTCCGTTTGGGCTTTTTCGCGTGCTTTCTGTGCCGTTACGTTCTCCCGCGCAAGTTCTTCCTGGCGTAAATATTCAGCTTTCAGCATCTGCAGCCTGCTGAGTGCCTGCAGATAATCCTGTTGCAGTTGTATATAATCGGGATGTTCCATCTCTACCAGCACATCGCCTTTTCGAACCCGCATTCCCTCCAGCAACGGAGTGCGTTTTATAAAGCCTCCTAAAGGGGCTGAAATGGTGATGAGATGCTGAGGTGGAACATCGAGCTGGCCCGATGCTTCTATGTATTTGGATACAGTTCGGTATTGTGGCTGCGACACTTCAACGTTAAGCCGACGTTGCTGCGCAGCTGAAAGATGAAGGACTTGCTCCGTTTCTGCATTCATTTCAGTTGATTGTTCATCTTTTGAGCTGCAGCCGGTAATTACTGCAATAACACAGACACAAATAAATATTCCGTTATTCTTCATAAGCTTTTCCCATTAAAAATTCGAGTTCAATTATCAGCTGGTTCCAGGTGTTGCGGGCATTGGCATATTCTTCTTTTATGCGAATCGCCTGCTGGTGGCTGGTGAGTGCAATCATGTAATGAACTTCGCCAGCCCGGAAGGCCTTACGACTTTGCTCAACCATCAGATCGGCTGCGGGTAAACCCTTTTCCCGGTAATACTGAAGAATTTCTGCTGTGGCGTTAAGTTCCTGCAACAGTTGTATCCACCTGGATTGCAACTGCAGTTTCGTTTGCTGCAGGGCAGCTGCTGATGCCCGCTCATTTAATTTTGCTGCTTTGATGCGCGATTGAAACGGTACCAACCACAGCGGTAATGTAAGACCCGCCTCAAATCCTGAAAAGCGGGTGCCTGCACCGAAGTACACATCCGTTCCGTTGATGTTCTGCACTCCTATGAGTGTTTGATTGAAATAAGCTATACGCAAATCGGGCCATAGACGGGAGCGTTCGGTTATTGTGGTGGCACGGGCAACTTCCAGTTTTCTGAATTCGCGTACCCATAGCGGGCTATTTTCTGTTATCAACGAGTCAGCTGCCGGAAAAGATCTTTCATGCAAAATTCCTTCAACATCCGCTACAGGCGAATTGACCAAAGCCGATAAACGGCTGAGTTGTGCGGTGTATTCAGCTCTGGCCTGCACCAGTTGCATCTGTGCTTCACGGTGTTGTGTTTCGGCAGTAGTCAGCTCAAGCAGGGTGCCTTCGCCGGTGCGGTAGCGCACAGCAGCAGCTTTGGCCAGCTCGGCCATGAGGCTGTCGGCCTGCATACGCAGGCGTAACCGTTCACGCAAAAACAACAGTTGGTAAAAAACTGATTTTACGTCTGAAACCACCTGCTGCCGCTGGTAGTTGTAATCCGATTCAGCCAGCGTGTGCTGCTTTTGCGCAAGCTGGACCTGCCGGGCCAATGTAATCGGAAATGGAAATGTTTGTGTTATGGTGATATTGTTATCGTTGTTTACGCTATTGTATTTTCCGTACATCAGGTTGACATCCGTTTTTGGCAATTCAGCGGCTACCCTGATTAGGGCCTGTTGCTGCTGAACGGTGTAGGCAGAGGCCTGCAAACCTGCATTGTTTTTAACTGCTTTACGGATGGCTTCATCCAAAGTAAGTTGCTGAGCATACAACTGCCCTGACAAATAAACCAGAAGACTTGCTATAAAACATCTCATGGTGTATAGGGGTTAGTGCGATTTTGAATAGAGAAACCTGAAGAATATGCGGTAGAGACAGGGAAGTACCACCAGCGTCAGCAACGTGGCACTTACCAGCCCGCCTATAACCACCGTAGCCAGCGGACGTTGCACTTCAGCGCCACTGCTTTCTGACAACGCCATGGGCAAAAAGCCCAACGAAGCGACCAGAGCTGTCATGAGCACGGGCCTCAACCGTGTGGCAGTACCTTGCTTTATCAGTTCATCGGGATCTGATATGCCCGACTGATACAGTCGGTTGAACTCAGCAACCAGAACAATACCATTCAGCACCGATATACCAAACAACGCGATAAAACCTACTCCGGCCGATATGCTGAACGGCATATCGCGAATCCACAGCGACACAATACCACCGATGGCAGATAGCGGTATGGCAGTAAAGATCAACAGGCCCTGTGGTATGGAATGAAAGGCAAAATAAAGCAAGGCAAAGATCAGCAACAGTGCTACCGGAACAGCCACCATAAGGCGTTGTCGGGCTTCCTCTAAATTTTTAAACGTGCCGCCATAGGTAACATAATAACCCGGTTCAAAACGCATTTCTGCTTTAATTAATTGCTTAAGATCATGTACTACGCTTTCCATATCACGCCCCCGCACGTTGAAGCCAACCACAATTCTACGTTTGGCTTCGTCCCGCTGAATTTGTGCCGGTGCGGCTTCCAGGTTCACCTCGGCAACCTGATCAAGTGTAAGCTGGTTTCCGGAAGGGGTGGTGATCAGCAACTGCCGGATATCATCTACAGAATGCCTTTTTTCGGGCGCATAGCGCACCACAAGCGCAAACCTTCGCTCGTTTTCAAAAACCAAACCAGCCTGCTGGCCAGCCAGGGCTGCATTGACAACCTGGTTTACATCTGCAACGGAAAGGCCGTAAGCAGCCAGGCGATTGCGGTCAAACCGGATAACCAGTTGCGGAAGGCCAATGGCCTTTTCTACATAAATATCTTCCGCACCCCGCACACGGCTTGCAAGCTGCCCTACCTGGTCGGCATAAGCGGATAGCTTATTCAGATCTTCGCCATAAATTTTTACTACTACATCTTGTCTTGCACCAGAGAGGAGCTCATTAAAACGCATCTGAATAGGATGTTGAAAGCCAAACGATATGCCTGGTACCTCTTCTTCCAGTTTGGCCTGCATTTTGGCAATGAGCTCTTCCTTGGATGAGGCAGACTTCCACTCCGATCGGTCTTTCATAATAACCATTATATCAGCCCAGTCCATGGGCATCGGGTCGGTGGGTATCTCACCCGATCCGATTTTGCCAACTACTTTTTCAACCTCCGGAAAGTGCTTTAACAGTACTTCACCGCCACGAAGCGTTGCGTTTATGGCTTCGGTTAAACTGCTTCCGGGCAGGGTTCTTGTTTCAATGGCAAAATCGCCTTCGTCCAGTTCCGGCAAAAATTCTCCCCCCAGGGTAGTAAATAGCAACAGGCTTCCTGCCAGCATCACCACTCCGCCAATTACCACTATTTTCCGATGCGCAAGTGCCCAGGATAGCGTTGGCCGGTAGGCTTTCGTAATACGTTGCATGATGCGATCGGAGAGGGAAACCTTTTGTTGAATATGTTTAGAAAGAAATACAGATGATACTACCGGCACATAGGTAAGTGAGAGAATCAAGGCACCTGTTATGGCTAGCATTACTGTTTCGGCCATGGGTTTAAACATTTTTCCTTCCACGCCGGTAAGCGTGAGCACGGGTATATAAACCAGCAAGATGATCAGCTGCCCGAAAGAGGCAGCACCCATCATGTTGCGCGCGGATATCTCCACTTCTTCATCCATCTCGCGCTGGGTAAGCCTGTTGATTGATGTGCGCGTGACAAGGTGGTGAAGGGTAGCCTCTACAATAATAACAGCTCCGTCAACAATCAAACCAAAATCAATAGCTCCCAGGCTCATCAGGTTTCCGGATATGCCCAGCAGCGTCATCATGCCTATGGCAAAGAGCATAGACAACGGAATAACAGATGCCACAATTACACCGGCTCTGGCATTACCCAACATAAGCACCAAAACAAAAATCACAATCAGCGCGCCTTCTGTGAGGTTGGTGGTTACAGTACGTATGGCCTTATTAACCAGTTTGGTACGATCCAAAAAGGGTTCAATAACAATTCCTTCCGGCAGCGTTTGCTGAATTTCTTCAATTCTTTTTTTGATATTCCGGATTACCTTCGAAGAATTTTCACCTTTCAGCATCATCACCACAGCACCAACCGTCTCCTGCTTTCCGTTTTCAGTGAGGGCGCCATAGCGCACTGCATGCCCAATTCGGACATCGGCTACATGGTGAAGCAACACAGGCACTCCGTTATCCGTAACACGAATAACAAGCTTATTCAGTTCTTCCTCGTTTTGTATCAAACCTTCTGACCTTATGAAATACGCCTGCGAATTTTTTTCAATATAGGCTCCACCGGTGTTCTGATTGTTTCGTTCCAGCGCAAGAAAGATATCCTGAATAGTAAGTTTGTGGCTGCGAAGCCGGTCAGGATTGAGGGCTATTTCATATTGCTTCACATAACCTCCGAAGCTGCTTACATCAGCCACACCCGGGGTGCCCAGTAGCTGCCGGCGCACGATCCAATCCTGGATGGTACGCAAATCGGTGAGGGAATATTTTGATTCGTAACCAGGTTTTCGACTCAGGGTGTACTGATAAATTTCTCCCAGTCCAGTAGTTACCGGTGCCAGTTCCGGTATCCCTATCTCTTCAGGGATCTGCCTGCGTATATCTGCGAGCCGTTCACTTACCTGCTGCCGGGCCCAATACACATCAGTGTCATCTGTAAATACCAGCGTCACGACTGAAAGACCGAAGCGGCTAAAAGACCGCATCTCTGTAAGACCCGGAATAGTAGCCATGGATTGCTCAACCGTAAAGGTTACAAAACGCTCAATGTCCTCGGCAGATTGTGAAGGTGCAACAGTTATCACCTGCACCTGATTATTGGTAATATCAGGTACCGCATCAATGGGCAAGCGAGTAACCGAATACCCACCCCATAAAACAAGCCCAACTGTAAGGAAACCAACAAGCAACTTGTTGGACATGGAAAATCGAATAATGGCATTCAGCATATTGCAAATGCTTAACGGTTTTCAAATCAATAGTTAGATTAATGAAATAGAATCCTTTTCTGCTTAGAAGCGGAAACAGGCAATTGCAGAAATTAAACCAGGCGTGGAGGTTGCCATATGGATATGGCATGTGCTGAAAGTTCCTGTGGAAAGTGCATTGAGTTATGCTCAACTTTCTGCGGCTGTGGAGGCAACAGAAACTCTGGCAGGGTAGGGGCAAACCATGCGGTTATAATTATATTCAGATGATGATGCTGACCGAAAGGTAGCTTGCTGTGCGTAGTGTGATCCTCTTCATGATGTTTGGAATCAGCATAATGCAAAGCCAGAAAAGCCATGAATGAAATGTTTGTATCTTGTTTTCTGTGATCCTGATAATGATCGAATAAAAGGGGAATCTTTGCCAATTCAGCGGTGTCCATGGCAGGAATAAGTGCCTTCAGAAAGATAATGAACACCAATAAAATGGCTTGCGGGTGCATGTTGCCACAAAGGTACTTGGTTCAAAAATTTTAATCCACAATTTAATATATAAATTTGACCTATGGTGTAACATCATCTGCTTTCGCGGAAAAATACAGGTTCCGTGCATACGGAATAAGGCTGAAGCTTTGTGCAATAAATAAGACCGGATCCTTCCGGAAGCCTGCATAAACGAGCAACAACATACTACCTGAAAGGCTCATGAACCAGAATGCTGAAGGCATGACGGATTGTCCTGTTCTGACTGACTGAAACAGTTGATAGACAAACCGCGCGCTCATAAGAAACTGCCCCGCAAAACCTACAACAAGCAAGTATGCCGGTGCACCCCCCTGAAAAGGCCAAAGCCTGCCGTGATAACTACCGAAAAACAAAACGATTACCAGCACAGGCATGAATAGGATAAGCTTCTGCAAAACCGGATTAAGATACTGCCAGTACTGCTTAAGCTGAAGATTCTTGACATAAACGTAAAACGATATACTCTGACCGGCAATGATAACCCAGTCTTCGCGCATCAGACCGTAAAAAAGGAATAACAGGCTACCCGCCAGACTAAGCACCCAAAAGCCAACCGGTGAAGTTGATTGCCTTTTTTTCTCCGACAAAAGCCATTGCAGTACAATGCGCGAACCAAACAGAATCTGGGCAGCAAAGCCAATCGAATAAATTATTAAGTCAGTTTTCGTCCTCATTTTTTGACGGAGTAGACAATTAAACGATTGCCGACTGAGTCTGCCTTATATGAATCAGACAGATACGGTACCAGGTGATTGTATTTGTTTTTTTGGACAACAATTACCGCTGAGTTATTAATAAATTGTCTGAACCGCTCTTTACCATTGGACGAGGTAAAATTGACGAAATAATTCTTCCACAAACTATCTTTTTGAAAAGCTACTTCTCGATGCAGCGATTTACTGCCATTGTAAACAGAAACAGGCACTTCATTCAGATGAAATGCAAGCGAGGGAAGTAACTCATCAAAAACCAATACGGGTTCTTTCTGTTTTCTTTTCTCTACCAATAATCTGGCAAGGGCAGCCGTATTCACATCATAGCTATATGCAGATGAGAATACGAAAACAGAGCTTATGAGCAAGCCTGTAATAAGAACAAGTACCAATGCATTTAGTGCTATATTTTTTGAAAAAACATGATATACTATAATTGATCCACCCAGGATAAATACAGCTGAAAAAAATACTTTCCAGGTCAGTTCGTTATTAAAAATACATAGCGCCAGGTATAGCAAAGCAGCACCAATTATCGCATTCAGAACAAAAAAAATAATTGAAATTCGGGGGAGGACATTTTTAGTAAAATAAGAAGCCGTAACGATACTTATGCCAGGAAACAATGGCAAAATATAAAGAGGCAATTTTGAACTAACTGCCGAAAAAAACAAAAGGGGTATCCCCACCCAATACAATACTATACGTTTAACAATTGTGCGGGACTCGGTTCGTTTGAACAGCTGAAAAACAAATGGTACGATCCAAGGTAAAGCAAGCACAGGAAGAAAAAGCAGGTAGTAATAAAAAGGCTTTGACCGGCTGAATACTTCGGCATGCGTAATCCGCTCTATGGTATGGTTAAAAAGAAAGTAATGGATGAACTCTTTATTTTCGTATACCAATATTAAAAACCAGCTCGTAGAAATAAGTAAAAAGATAGTTAGCCCCAGCACCCAGTGCCAAAATTTCAGAGGCGGAAGAGGTCGCCACTTCAGCAAAGATAAAATAACTGTCAGTGGCAGAATCAGTGCAACAGGACCCTTAGTTAAAAAAGCCAGGCCCAGACTTATCGCACAGCAGTAAATGAAAATGACATGTTGTTTTTCAATCAGTTTAATCCAGCATAAAATACTGAGTAAAACAAAAGTCATCAGATAAGAATCGGTTGTTAAGCCCCGCGCTGATGCCAGCACAAGAGGCATTGTAACGTAAATATATCCGGCCAGGCGAGCTGATTCTTTATCATTGAGTAGCATTTTGGAAATCTCCACAACGATAAAAAACTGAATAACAAGAGCCACAACCAGAAAAAAGCGAAAAGCAAAAGGCGTTATGCCTAACATATAGTAAGCTGCAGCTGTAATCCAATATGTTACCGGTGGTTTGTGGTAATGATAAATATTCAGTAAAGTAGGGTGGATCCAATCACCGGACACAAGCATTTCACGGCTTATTTCAGCATATCGTGCTTCGCTTGTTTCAAGTGGCCCCCACAGATTTCCCGTGGCAAGTAAAATCGCTGTAAGCAGAAAAACATTCGCAAAAACAAATTTCATATTTCGCGAGATAAGGATTGGATTATTGATAGGCTATTCTTTTTGATGTCATACCGGATATAGTTGCGCTGCATCCAGCGAAATACCAATGCATCAATAAATGGGCCAAGAAGCCGATTGAAAAGGTTATACTTGGATTTGCCGGCCAGTCGCGGAAAGTGGCGCACAGGTACCTGCATAACCTTTCCACCCAGCATCATTACAGCGTTCGGAAGGAACCGATGCATTCCTTTAAAAAATGGAATTCTTTTGGCATACTCTGTTTTGATTATTTTAAGCGGACAACCGGTATCCTTTATATTGTCGTTCAATAACAGCTTCCTAACCGCATTGGCAGTAAGAGATGAAATCCTCTTCACCGGTCCGTCTCTTCGGTTGGTACGAACACCCAACACAAGATCATACTCCGGAATAAATTTTAACAATTTATAAAAATCTTCAGGTGTGGTTTGAAGATCGGCATCCAGATACCCGATAAGCTCAGTATGCACATGATCAATACCGCATTTCAGCGCAGCGCTAAGTCCGCTGTTGTGTCTAAGTGAGATAAAATAAAAGTTGGCATGAGTTGAACAAAATGATTCAATCAAACCAAGGCTGCTATCCGTTGAACCATCATCAACAAACAATACCGTTGTACTGATATCAGAATGCTGTACGAACCCATTAAGTGCATCAAACAGCTTAATCAGGCATCCTTCCTCATTGTAAACAGGTACAATAATGGTCATGCTTTGCATGCGTCAAATAAATAAGGGTTGGTCGAAACTGAGTAAGCAGGAAAAGGCGGGTCATAAGCCAGACCGTGCCTCAAGGATAATTATCAGTCCGAAAGCTACTTCCGGTTGTAGATAGATGAAATCAAAGCGAACGCGGTGGCTGCCACACGTTGGGTTTAAAAATGCTGAGGAGTTTTCCCTCCGTCAAAACAGCACAAAAGTAGGTGTTACTAAATTCCGGAATAATTATCATGCATACTTCCGCGTACCACAACTGAATGTTTACCTGCTGATGGTGCATGTTGCCAAAAGGAAGCTTGCTGTGTTTGGCATGATCGGAATTGTGATGATTCTTATCGGAATAATGAAGAATAAGAAAATCTAAGAATGTAATCGACTGATTGCTTTTGCGGTGCTCTTTAAAATGTTCAAATAAAAACGGCAACCTGGCCAGTTCAGCTGTATTCATAGCCGGCATAAGGGCTTTCAGAAGTACCACAAAAACAAGTATGGTGACCAACCCTTTCATTGAACCTGCCAAATGTAAGAAAAATTCCATTTATGTTGTCGGTCAATTGACAAATGTCAATGGCTGCACTGACAATTCTGATTTGAAAACCCCACCGGCAGCGTGACTTTTGAGCGCCACAGTAAATTTATGGCTATGAAAAATATTCTCATACCGTATGACTTTTCGGCCTACGCCAAAGCAGCCGCAATTACCGGGGCCTGGCTGGCAAAAAAAACAGGTGCCCAGATCCATCTGCTACACGTGGTGTTTGCGCCCCCGGATTGGAGCCGGCTGCCGGTAGAAAAACAACAAAATTATCCTGAAACAGAAGCCCGGATGGTAGATGCTGAGATCAAACTCGATAAGGTTGCCGGTTCGCCCGTTTTTAAAGGATGTACGGTTCATACCCACGTGTACAGCGGTTCGCCCCGGGAGCAAATCGTTCAGTTTGCACATGCCTATACCATGAACCTCATCATCATGGGAGTTCATGGTGCGGGTGAATCACATCATCTCTTTGTTGGTTCTACCGCCCAGCAAGTTATTCGCAATGCCAACTGTCCGGTGCTCTCGGTAAAGAAGAACTACAATCCACAAAAAGTGAAAAAGATAGTCTTTGCATCCAATTTCGAAACAGAAGAAGTAACAGATGCAATTAACCGGCTAAAAAATATCGCGGCCAAACTGTCGGCTTCCGTTGATTTGCTTTTTGTCAATACCCCACTGAACTTTTACGATACCCCTTCGGCTGAAGCCCGGCTTGCTTCGGCCGCACCGGTACAACAGCAGGTTAAATTCAACAAACACATCTACAACGACCTGTCGCACGAACAGGGAATCCTCAATTTTGCCAAACGTACCAAAGCCGACTGGATAGCAATGATGGCACACAGCCGTACACGTAAACCCTATTATTACCTGGGCAGTACAGAAACAGTTCTTTTTCACGCAGAAATGCCAGTTTTAAGTTTCCGCGTGCCCGATAAATTGTAAATTCCGTGCATGAAAGCCTGGCAGCTGGATGGGGTTTACAACTTGCAAAAAGAAACAAAGCCCTTGCGGCTGAATGATATTCCGATGCCGGAACCAAAAGAAGGAGAACTGCTCATTAGGATTGGTTGCTGCGGTGTATGCCACACCGAACTGGATGAGATCGAAGGGCGAACCCCGCCACCAACCTATCCGGTTGTGCCCGGACATCAGGTAGTGGGCAGGGTAGAGGCAACAGGAACGGGAGTAACTGCCTTTAAAACCGGCGACCGCGTAGGTGTGGCATGGATATACCGCGCCTGCGGAAACTGCCCCTACTGCCTGTCGGGTAATGAAAACCTTTGTCCGGATTTTCGTGCTACCGGCCGCGATGAGCATGGCGGTTATGCAGAATATATGGTGGTGGATGAACGCTATGCCTATAGAATACCCGGCTATCTGACCGATGCAGAGGCTGCGCCTTTGCTATGCGCAGGAGCCATCGGCTACCGCTCGCTCAAACTCAGCAACCTGAAAAACGGTAACGTACTTGGCCTGGCCGGATTTGGTGCATCTAACCACCTGGTGCTTAAACTGGCTAAAAGTATGTTTCCGGATTCGCAAATATGGGTGTTTGCACGCAGTAAACAGGAACAGGAATTTGCTTTGGAGCTGGGTGCTGTTTGGGCGGGCGATTATACAACCATGCCTCCGCTTTTTGCCGATGCCGTGATTGAAACCACACCGGCATGGAGGCCAGTACTGAAATCGCTCAGCTGCCTGAAACCCGGTGGCCGGCTGGTTATTAATGCCATCCGAAAAGAGAATGGCGATCAGCACGAACTCGCCACGCTTAACTACGCACATCATTTATGGATGGAAAAGGAAATAAAGAGTGTGGCCAACATCACATCTGCAGATGTGCGGCAATTTTTTGTGCAGGCCGAACGTGCACAGATAAAGCCCTTCATTCAGGAATACCCGATGAGGGAGGCAAACCAGGCTTTGTGGGAATTGAAAAACCTGCCGGTTAAGGGCGCGAAAGTGTTACTCAATACGGATTAAATCCCGGTGCAAAGCACCAAGCGCGCTGGCAAGAGCAAGCCCGGACTTAATGTGGATTAAGGCCAGCACAAGCGAAATTGTCAATATTAGCATGTGCATAAATCTGAGAACTATTCATCTGCCAGCATTTCAATCACTTTTTTTCTGGATGCGCCAAGCGCAAACAATGAGCGAAACATATAATCTAATGAAACCGATCTATCAGCGGCTTCCATCTTGGCTACTCTCGATTGACTTGATTTTATAAATCTGGCAAAATCAACTTGAGTAAGATTTTTGGATTTTCGTAGTTTCTGGAGAGCCTTGCTTAAGGCAAGTTTAATTTCGATATAGGCAATCTCTTCATCTGAAAGGTTCAGAAAATCCGCTGTATTACCAATCTTCCACCCATTTGCTTGAAGACGTTTTTTCTTTGCTCTATTCATAATGTATTTTTTTATTTAGTTAAGAAAATCATACTTTCGAATCCGCTGCTGGCAAACTTCAATGACTTTCTTTGGTGTTTGACGGGTTTTCTTCTGAAAAACTTCTAAAATGACAATGGCATCCGGATCAATACGATATATAATTCTCCAAGTTGCATCCGCATCATCTATACGAAGTTCGTGGCATCGTTTGCCAATGGAAGGCATTGGACGCGAGTGGGGCATGGACAAGTTTTCACCTTTCTGAAGCCTCCTTAATAAGGATCCAGCCTCAATACGAGCACCTTCTGAGAAAGGTGGTGTTTTCACTTCGCCATGCAACCAAACAAGTGGTTTATCCACATGCTTTCATGCCCAAATTTATGTCATTTTTGACATAAATCCAAATTGTGGCAGTTGGAATTAGGATCGGATGATACCTTCAAATTGCATTTGTGAGCATTGGCAAACGCATGTGCGTGTGCCACAGTGGTTAGCATTTTAGTAATAAAATAGTTATATAATTTATATTATGTTAAATATAAAAATGCATCTCTTTTTTCATGTTCAATAAGCTCTCCTTGTGTTTCGCCTGCTAAAATAGGTTTTGATTATCCCTTCCCCTTCTGCACTTTTGCAGCAGTTTTTGGTAACCGCGACTATGGCCTGCCGACATCCGCTGATTTATTTTTTGGTTCTGGTCTTTTTGAATGCCGCTGTGTTTGAAGACTTTAAATCCGAATCAACTTTAGGTTGCGCCAGTTACCATCCGGTTTCATTGGCTGATGATTTTTCATACAACACTAAATTATTACCAATAAGGCCCCGGCATTTGATCCCCTCTGTTCATATAAACTTTACCAGATGGAATGTTAACCTCTTCCATAGTTTTGAAAATTTAAGGTTTCACACTGTAGTATCTCAAAAAGTTATTGAATTGGGCGGAACCATATTTTTTAACGAAATACTTTTAGCCGTTCATCACTGGAAGTTGTTTTAAGTCATACCACGGCCATCGGTGCTGCGGTGTTTGATTCCATCATCGTTTTGTGTAATAACTTAATTAGGTTTTCATCTTATGATGACAAGTAGATACTTTTTAGGTAATACTCTCTTCCACTTGGTTCTTTTAATACTATCCTTATCCTGTCGCACGGCCGATAAATCTCCTGACTCAGACGAACCGGAAGAATATCCTGTAGCCTCATTGATTAAGCGCGACATTGATATTCCACTCGAGTACGTGGCCAGCATTCAGGCTTTCCGCAACATTGAAGTGAGAGCACGTGTGGAGGGCTACTTGCAAGAAATTCTGGTTGATGAAGGCAAGGAAGTTAAAAAAGGCCAACTCTTATTTAAAATTAACGATGAAGAATACCAGGCTGAACTAAATCGGGCCCGGGCCAATGTAATCAGTGCAGAGGCCGAGATGAAATCAGCCTTGGTTGAGCTGGAGAGGGTTAAATTATTAGTAAACAAGAATGTAATTACGCGTACCGAACTGGATTTGGCTGAAGCAAAAGTTGAAATTGCCCGTTCCAAAATACTGCAAGCCAAAGCCGAAGAAGTAGCGGCTTCTATACGCCTTGCCAATACCAGCATCCGTTCTCCATTTAACGGAGTCATCGATCGGATACCTTATAAAATCGGCAGCTTAATTTCAGCAGGTGCCCTGCTCACCACCCTGTCTGACATCGAAACAGTCAATGCCTATTTTAATGTATCAGAAGTAGAGTACTTAATGAAGTTCAGTAAAGCCAAAAACCAGAATGCCCTTTTCCTTTCCAACGTGGAGCTTATACTGGCTGACGGAACTTTGTATCCGTTGAAAGGAACCATCGAGACCATGGAAAGTGAATTTGAGGAAGGCACCGGGGCCATCGCTGTTCGCGCCAAGTTTCAGAATCCCAACCGGTTGCTGAAACATGGCTCTACAGGTAAGGTACGTCTGCACGAGGCGCGTAAGGATGCCCTGCTCTTGCCACAAAAGTCGGGCCTTGAAATTCAGGATAAAAACTATGTTTTTCTGCTCAACGAAAATCAAACTGTAAGCCTTAAAAGCTTCGTGCCCATTGCTCGGATTGGCGACTTTTATGTGGTGGGCAGCGGCCTGTCGGAGGCTGATAAATTTATTTACGAGGGAATTCAAAACGTTCGGGAAGGCATGGTTATCAAACCCCGCTTTATAACTGCCGAACAGATACTTGAAGCAAACTCCTTAAACCACTGAAACCGTGCTGGATACTTTTATTCAACGCCCGATTTTATCCTTGGTAATATCTCTTCTTATTACCTTGTTGGGATTGCTGGCTTTGTTCAATCTTCCTGTCACGCAGTTTCCGGAGATCGTCCCCCCCTCTGTTACCGTTACGGCCAAATACACCGGTGCCAATGCAGAAGTATGCGCAAAAACGGTTGCTACTCCTATTGAGCGAGCTATTAACGGTGTGCCGGGAATGACCTACATGTCGTCTGTATCATCCAACAACGGCACCACCATCATTACTGTGTTTTTCAAGGTGGGTACAGACCCCGATGTGGCCGCAGTAAATGTGCAAAACCGAGTAAGTACCGTTCTGGATGAGCTGCCTGAAGAAGTAATTAAAGCCGGCGTGCAAACCGAAAAAGAAGTAAACAGCATGTTGCTGTATCTAAATCTGTTTAGTGAAGATGAAGCTGCCGATGAAAAATTTGTCTATAACTTCGCCGACATTAATATCCTTCCTGAACTGAAACGAATTGAAGGTGTTGGTTACGCGGAAATAATGGGTATGAAGGATTATTCCATGCGGGTATGGATTCATCCGGAAAAACTGGCAGCCTACAACGTTTCGGCCGAAGAGATAATTGAGGCCATCCGCGCACAAAATGTAGAAGCAGCGCCCGGAAAAACCGGTGAAAGTTCGGATAAACTTAATCAGCCCCTGCAATACGTATTGAAGTACACCGGTAAGTTTATCGATGCAGAACAATACAAAAACATCATAATAAAATCCAACCAAGACGGCTCCTTGCTAATGCTGAAAGATGTAGCAGATGTGGAGTTTGGTTCCTTAAGTTATCACATGGATTCAAAAACAGACGGCCAGCCCTCTGCATCCATTATGATTAAACAAAGGCCGGGTTCCAATGCACGCGAAGTAATACAAAATGTCAAAAAGCGAATGGCCGAACTGGAAAAGACTACATTTCCACCCAAAATGAAATACAACTATGCGTACGATGTTTCCCGCTTTTTGGATGCCTCAATAGCCGAGGTAGTTAAAACACTTATTGAGGCTTTCATTTTGGTTTCGTTGGTTGTGTTTATTTTCCTTCAGGATTTTCGATCTACTCTCATTCCAGCATTGGCTGTTCCGGTAGCCATAATCGGAACCTTTGCTTTTATGCAAACGCTTAACTTTTCTATCAACCTGCTCACCTTATTTGCCTTGGTGTTGGCTATTGGTATTGTGGTGGACAATGCCATTGTAGTAGTAGAGGCTATTCATGCAAAAATGGAGGAAGAAAAAATTGATGCCAAAAAAGCCACCTTCAGAAGCATGCACGAAATTGGTGGCGCAATCATTGCCATTACCTTAGTAATGTCGGCTGTATTTATACCAGTCGCATTCATGTCGGGACCGGCAGGTATCTTTTATCGTCAGTTTTCTTTAACACTTGCGGTAGCTATCTTCATTTCAGGCGTCAATGCACTCACTCTCACCCCTGCCTTGTGCGCCATAATTCTCAAGCCCACTCATCGCTCAAGTAACAAATTATTTCAACGGTTCTTTGAGTGGTTCGACAGGAATTATGCCAAAGTCGAGAACGGCTACAAAGCCCTGGTTAAGCGCTATGCTGCAAAGCGGAAATTTACTATTGCGGCAACGTTGTTGTTCTTACTAGGTATTATCATCGTGAATCATTTTCTTCCTTCGGGTTTTATACCAACCGAAGATCAGGGGGTGATCTATGTTAATGTAACCACACCTGTAGGTTCTACCGTTGAGCGAACCGGCAAGGTGCTCGATGAAATCACACGAGTAAGCCAGGAGGTGGATGTAATAGAAAACATCTCAACACTGGCGGGTTACAGCCTACTAACAGAATCAGCCGGAGCGTCTTACGGCATGGCCATGATTAACCTTAAACCGTGGGATCACCGAAAAGAATCAGTAAACGAATTGATTGAAATATTACATAAAAAAACCGATCACATTAATGATGCTGTAATAGAGTTCTTTCCCCCTCCCACTGTGCCCGGTTTTGGCAATGCCAGTGGTTTTGAATTGCGATTAATTGATAAAACCGGCAGCGGCAATCTGAACAGAATGAACGAAGTGGCCAGGAACTTTATTGAAAAAATTAAAAAACGTCCAGAGATAGCTGATGCATTTACCAGTTTTGATCCCGGTTTTCCGCAATATCTCATCCATGTGGATTATAAAATGGCTGCAAAAAAAGATGTAACTGTAGCCAATGCCATGAACACCCTGCAAACACTTGTGGGTAGTTATTATGCCAGCAATTTTGTGCGTTTCGGGCAGATGTATAAGGTTATGGTTCAGGCCGGCCCTCAATATCGCGCCAAGCCTGAAGATATTCTAAAGATGTACGTAAAAAATAACCGTGGCGAAATGGTACAGTTGGGTACATTTATCCGACTTGAGCGGATTTACGGGCCGGAGATGATTACGCGCTACAATATGTTTAACGCTGTGATGATCAATGGCGAAGCTGCCCCGGGTTATAGCAGCGGTCAGGCTATTCAGGCCATCGAAGAGGTGGCAAAAGAACTTCCACGTGGTTTTACATTTGAATGGTCGGGTATTACGCGTGAGGAAATTCTTGCAGGCAATCAATCAGTATATATTTTTATTATTTGCCTGGTTTTTGTGTATCTGCTGCTCGCGGCACAGTATGAAAGTTTTTTATTGCCACTGCCGGTAATTCTTTCGTTGCCAACAGGTATTTTCGGTGCATTTCTTTTTCTGAAGCTGCTTGGTTTGGAGAACAATATTTATGCGCAGGTGTCGCTGATTATGTTGGTCGGATTATTGGGTAAAAATGCTATTCTCATCGTTGAATTCGCCATCCTAAAACACAAAGCCGGTGCTTCAATACTCGAATCCACCATTCAAGGAGCCGCTACCCGATTCCGCCCTATCTTAATGACGTCTTTTGCTTTTATAGCCGGACTGATTCCGCTGGTTCTGGCCACAGGTCCTGGCGAGCTGGGAAACCGCTCAATTGGAACTGCCGCCGCAGGCGGCATGCTGGTAGGAACAATTTTCGGTGTAATTATCATACCCGGACTGTACTTCATCTTTGCTACCATTAAAGAAAAACTAAAAAATACCATTATTGAAACCTCTGTTGAAGAACGCCCCCTATCCGAGCTAGATTCTTACTATGAAAAGTAATATGCAAAAACTAAGCTGGTGGTATAATTTTCTTTTGTTATTTATCACGGCTCTAAGTTCATGTACGCTGCCTAAAAATCTGCAGGTTAAAAATGAACTAACTCCTCCCGCTGCGTATCCTTTTATGGATAGCACCGTGCAACAGGATATTCCACTACCAAACTGGCGCGAGTTTTTTAAAGATCCTTACCTAGTTGCTTTAATTGACTCAGCCATAAAAAATAATCAGGATTTAAAAATAGCAAATCAACGCCTTGAACAGGCCCGCGCAGAAGTGCAGTACCATTACCGGAACTTTTACCCATCCGTACAAGCCAATGCGTCTTTCGGTGTAACAAAGTATGGTGATTATACAGTTGATGGTGTGGGAAATTTTGATTCCAATCTTTCATCCAACATTTCACCCGAGCAACGCATCCCTAATCCCGTTCCCGATTATTTTCTAGGTTTGCAAACCAGTTGGGAAACGGGTTTTGCCGGTAAGCTACGCAGCCGCAGAAAGGCAGCCTCGGCCCGCTTGCTGGCCAGTTCGTACTATCGCGATCTTGTTCAAACACAGTTGGTAGCCGGGGTGGCACGACTTTACTACGAGTTGCTGGCAATTGATAACGAGCTGAAAATCATTCGCCAGAATATTGATATCCAGGAACGCGCCATGGAGATAGTGGATATCCAGAAGCAAAGCGGCCAGATTAATGAACTGGCTGTAAAACAGTTTAAGGTCCAGTTACTGCAAACGCAGGCTCTGGAAGCCGAACGAAAGCAGCACCTGGTTTTTGTGGTTAACACCCTGAATACCTTGATTGGAAAGTTTCCTAAAATCATCACCCGGGCCGACACGCTGGTTAATACTGCTCAACTCGCACAACTGAAAACCGGCTTTCCTATTTACCTACTCGAAAACCGCCCCGACCTGAAAGAGGCCATGGCACAATTGCAGGCAAACGAGGCTGACTTGCGTGCCGCAAGGGCCGCTTTTTTACCAGCCTTAAACTTTTCCGGATTTACAGCACTGAACGGCTTTAACGCCAGTTACTTTTTCAATCCTGCTTCGCTTGCCTATGTTGGCCTCGCTTCGTTAAGCCTTCCTGTTTTTAACCGCAATCAGGTAAATTATCAATACAGATTGCAGGCTGCAGAAAAAAATGTAGCCTTATACAACTACCAGAAAATCCTGCTGCAAAGTGTTGCAGAAGTAAGTTCATTGTACAACACCTTGCTGGCTTACCAACGAATAAGCGAGCTTAAGTTGGCTGAGGTTACCGAACTGAAGGCAGCCTTAAGCATTGGTAACGATTTATTCCTAACGGGTTTTGCCAACTACCTGGAAGTGCTTATGATACGCCGGAATGTGCTCGATGCCGAGCTGCAATACACCAACGCTCAAAAGCAATTTTTTCATGCCTACATCGATTTGTACAAAGCCATGGGCGGTGGGTGGCGATAATTAATTAAATCACAATAGTTGACCCGATTTCCGGTAAAAGCAACTCGGCACCGGCCTTGATGAAAAGGTCTTTAACAAATGGCCTGTTAATTTGTATATAACCAAAGGTATCGTAGTGCACTCCCACTATTTTAGTGCACTTAATCATTCCGGCACAGCGCACAGCGTCTTCAGCACCCATGGTAAAATTATCGCCTATGGGCAGCACGGCAAACCGCAAATCAGGTGCCCATGCAGGTATCAGTTGCATATCCATGGTAAGTGCCGTGTCTCCGCTGTAGTAAAAACTGCCTTCTTCACTAAAAACAATAAACCCCATCGGGTTGCCACCGTTGCTGCCATCGGGCATACTGCTGGAGTGCTGTGCTACGACACATTTCACAGAAAGTTTTCCAAAATTCTTCTTTCCGCCCGTATTCATCGGGTGGGTTTTCTCCACGCCTCTCCTGTTCAGCCAATCGCATATTTCCCACGCTGCCACTACCGTAGCCCCTGAGTTTTTGGCAATCATTTCGCAATCGGCTATGTGATCGGCATGGCCGTGTGATAACAAAATATAATCGGGCTTGATAGACTGAACCTGAATGTTTTTTGCCAGTGGATTGGGTGTGATGAACGGATCAAACAACAACTTCACTTCTGCAGTATCCACTTCAAAACACGAATGGCCAAAGTATGTTAGTTTCATAGGCTGTTATTTAATACCTGGTACATGCATGAGTTCCGGATAATTCAAAGTTAGTTAGTAAGGAAGTACACGGCAATAAGCTTTTATTAAGTTTCGGAAAAACGCTGCTGCAAATCAAGCCAAGCAATTGAATACCTTGTATCTTACTCCCGCTGTCTGAAATAAAATGTAAACATTACCAGCAAAAAGCGGATAAGCCGGTAGGCAGCCTGCTGCAGCATCCTTTCCCACCAGCGAAATATTCTGTAGGTAATAATCCGCTCGCAGTCCCGGCTTATAATTTCTTCCATGCGGTGGTGCACCTGGCGGGCAAAGTTTTCATCGGCTATTTCCAGGTTCAGCTCTACACTGGCGCGCTCGCTGATTTCGTTCAAATTATACGAGCCAATGGTAACACGGTGGCAATCGCAAACGGCTACCTTGGCATGTAAAACATTTCGCTGGTACTCGTAAACCTCCATCCGGTTTTTCAACATCCAGCGATACATGTAACGCTCGGCTTGTTTAGCCAGCTTCACATCTGAATGGCCTGCCACTACTATCCGGATGCGCACACCACGGTGGGCAGCTTTAACCAGTTGCCGGCGGATTTTCCGGCCGGGAAAAAAGTAACTGGACATGATAAGGATTTCCTTATCCGCCCGGGCAATCATCTTCAGGTAGCAGTTGGTTATCTCTGATTTCCGCCTTACCCAGTCGTTTACGCGGATACCCACCATTACTTTGGTTTCCGGCAAAGGAAATGCAGGTGGCTTGGGAAGTTTTGAAGGATGGATGCGCCAGGCCGAAAGAGCCCGGGCAGCACAGATGTTATGCAGCCCCATAGCCACCTCCCCTTCTGCCAGCACCGCCCAATCTAACCAGGCCGGGTGCTGAGCCGTGTCGTTGTACCGGTCGCTGATGTTCAGTCCGCCAACCAGAGCCCTTCTTCCATCTGCCACTACCACTTTATGGTGCAGCCTGCGACCAAAATAAAAATACCTGCTGCGGTAGAGCGGTTCGAAAAAACGGAATTGCACTCCGGCTAAGACAAGCGATTGAATAAAAGCCAGCGGCAGATTTTGAGAAGCGTAACCATCCACAAGCACATGTACATATACACCTCTGGCGGCCGCCTTCTCCAAGGCCTTTCTTATCCTGTTCCCGGTTTCATCTGCTTCCAGAATATACACCTGCAGGTACAGATAATGCTGTGCCTGGCGGATAAGATCTTCCAACGCTTCGAAATACGCTGCGCCACCCCTGATTAAGTGAACACGGTTGTATTCGTAGTAGGACGGATAGGTGTAGGGTGTTTGTTTATTCATCTTTCACACAACGGAATCCGACAGTGGCATTTCGCTCGAAGCCCTGACTTACGCGCAGTAGCTCCTGCCGGTAATGCAGTTCGCGCGGTCCGCCTTGTACGTACCACCAGCTTGATGAAGGCTTAAAATAACTTCCCCCTTTCAGAATAATATACCGGTAACTGCCGCTTTCGTAAATGTCGTTGGTTAGTTGCCACACACATCCGGTAAGATCAAGCAGGCCGTAGGGGTTGGCACCCCGTGGGTATTTGCCTACCGGATACAATTTGCCATCACCCAGGTTGGCCATACGCGGGTCAATTCCTTCGATGGCCGACACGGTGAGTGTTTCCGTAACGTACTGCGTTTTGCGTGTTACCGGATCTTTTTGTTTCCAGGGCCACTCGTTGAGTTTGCTGGTCTGGGCAGCATACTGCCATTCTGCTTCGGTGGGCAATCGTTTTCCTGCCCACCGGGCATAGGCCAGGGCATCTTCGTACGAAACATAAACAACCGGATGGTTTTCTTCCCCCGGAACTATGTTCCCGTTCTTCCAGTGCTTAAGAAAGTTGGTGGTGTCGTCAGGACGATAACCGGTAGCCTGGAGAAACTCCCTGAACATGCGGTTGGTAACGGGCGTCCGATCCATCCAGTAAGCTTTCATATCCAGCACTTCACCCGATCCGTTATCGGGATAGGGAATGAAGGCATCCCCATGCGAAGTTTTAAACATAAAGGTCCCTGCCGGTATGCGCACCATGCCGGATACTTGCTTTTCTGCAAGAGTTTCGGTGGGCTTTACTTTGGTTATAAGCCTGGGTGAACCCGGTTTGATTTCAACAATGCGTTCGTCAGCCAGTTCATCACCATCCATCAACTGAACAACCAGTTTGCCTTCATAGCGGCCAATATGGTCAGGCAAAAATAAATCGTGGTTAGTGCGGGCAAAACGTTTGTATGCTTTGCCATAAGCCGGGTTGCCCATCCATAACCGTATTTCTGATCCCTTGCCGGCTTCAATACTTAGGTGATTGTTCCGGTAAGTAACCTTTAACAGGTTAGGCAATTTTGCAATGCAACCGACAGAGCCTTCATTGTTGGTACCCAGATCGTAACTGTTAAATGCTTCAAGTTTTACTGTTGCATACAATTTAGAATTTACGGCTACCGGAATCATTTCTTCATGATGCCACAAGTCAACATAGTGATAATTAGCTTCTTGCTGCACTTCAAACAAAGCGCCTTTGTAACCTTCGGGCTTCAGGCTAAAAATAGTGTAGATGGTTTTTTTTGGCCGGAATAGGGTGTTGGCGTCCAGGTCACCAGCAGGCCATTGGTTTACCCAGATGCTATCGTGTAATGCAGGTATGAGTGGTGTCCAATCAATGGATGTAAAGGCCGATGCGTTTTCGCGAAGGATGCGGGTGGTGCGTCCCAGAAAACGATACTGGTCCTCTTCCCATTCGGGGTGGCCTGGCGCAAACTGGTTTATTTCAGTTCCGTATCCATTAAAGAACGCCACGGCATATTCGCGTTTAATGGGCTCTTTAAAAACCTCGGCTACGCGGAATATGGCAAAGTCGGGTCTGATAAATTTGTTCAGGTTAAGCATGGGCGGATAATGCAAAGCATTGTGCACCCGGCCGCTGATGATGCCGGGCATATCCTTGGGCACGGCCATGCCTTCGCTGTACATAATCACCCCTGGCTTTACGGCATCTGCCGTTTCCTGCAATTCTTTGCTCGACTCCCCTTTTGTATCCAGCACCACCCCATCGGCCGAAGTTTCCTTTATCAAATGCGCCAATCCCTGCAGGTGTTCTTCGTTACGGGTGCTTTCATCCCAGGGGTTGTAGGCAATAAAAAATTTAGTACCATGCCTACGGAGTGAATCGGCCAGCTCGCGGAGTTTTGAAAGCCCGCCCGGCAAATCGCGGTACATATCAAACTGGTTGCGCTGGTCAAGACCAAGCGCGGGCCAGGTTGGCCACAGGCATATAACGTCATCGCCACCGTAGAGTTGTTTGCCCCGTTTCTGAAACTCGATCAGGTTGAACCGGCCGGTGGTATAATCGAAAAAATCCTTGTCCCAGGCCATTATTAAATGCATTACATAAGCTTTTTTAATCCATTGCAGATCAGGTCGTTTATAGAGTTGATCATTAAATTCGTTCAGGTCGTACAGGAAGCGCTTTTGAAAAACTTCGCGTAAGCCCTCCTGCCAGCTTCCGCGATACACATCGGCATAGAGGTTGTAGGTAACTGTGCCACCGGGGTACAGCACCGTTTCAAAGCGTCTGCGTTGCCCCTGTTGAATACTTGCCGCATCCCTTCGGGCAAGTGCAAACACAGACCACTGGTTATCGAGCCGCCCTGCAGAATAGCCCAACTCCCATGCATTGTCGGGTACAATAACATTTACCGGTGTCCGTCCGGTTAAGAAAAGATGCGTTCGCGACAGCCGGTGCTTTCCCAGGCCGGTAATGAAGACTTCCTTCCCTTCCCTTCCGAAAGGTAGTACATTGCTAAGCAAAAGGGTATCGCTGGTTGTGTTGGTAAATATTACGGAACACCGGAAGCCCATCGAGGAATAAGTGGTGTTGGTAACCACCACACTTACAGGCGATGCCTGATCGGAACGATACACCTTATCGTGAACGGTAAATTCAACAAGGGGGTTGTTAAAAATCCATTTATGGGTTGGGGTTCTGATTTGGGTTACCTGCAGCTCTTCAATGACAACTTCCTGTATCTGGCTGAATGCCCGGGCAAAGGCAACGGTCAGCAAAAGAATGGGTAGCCATCTTTTCATTTTATGAAGAATTGATAAAGAATGCTATGCCGGTATGGTTCGCCGGGGTAAACAATGGTTGACGGGAAAGCAGGTTGATTGGGCGAATCGGGAAAATGCTGGGGCTCGAGACACAGCCCGGCATGTTTGACATAGTTCACTCCACCCCTACCCTTCAGGGTACCGTCCAGAAAATTGCCCGAATAAAACTGAATGCCGGGTTGTGTTGTAAATATGCGCAGCCCGCGGCCGCTGCTGCGATGGATAAGTTCGGCAGCAGGCTGCAAACCCTCGCCACTCCGGTCGAGTACGAAATTGTGATCATATCCACCTGCTACCCGGTGCAGGTCCTTTCCAATTGGCTTCAGCTCGGTAAAATCAAAAGGGGTATTGTGGCAGGAAAGAATTTCGCCTGTGGGAATAAGTTGTTCGTTTACAGGGGTGTACCGGCTGGCATGCAAGCGCAGTTCGTGATGCAGCACATCCGGATCTTCACTGCCCGAAAGATTAAAATAAGAGTGGCTGGTCATGTTTACCGGGGTGGGCGCATCGGTTACGGCAGTGAAATCCATCCGAAGCTCGTTGGAATCGGTGAGCGCAAAAGTTATTTCAGCTTTCAGGTTTCCGGGAAATCCACCCTCGCCATCCGGGCTCAGATACGAAAACTTCACACGGTTGTCGGAAAGTATTTCTGCATCCCATATTACTTTGTCGAAACCTCTGAATCCTCCGTGCAGCATGTGGCCGTTGTTGTTGGCGTCCAGCGTATACGCTTTTCCATTCAGCGAAAACCGGGCATGGGCAATGCGGTTGGCATAGCGGCCGATTGTAGAACCAAAGTAAGGGTTAGCAGGCTGCAGGTATCCGGATAATGAATCAAAACCCAGCACCACATTTCCTGGTATGCCCTTCCTGTCGGGAACAAGGATGTCGGTTATAGTGGCTCCATAGGATATGATGCGCACTTCGATGCCTGCATGGTTTCTTAATCTGAACTGACGGATTGGTTTCCTGTCAATGTAACCAAACACGGATTCCTCTACTGAGTATGTTTGTTGGTGGGGCTGTTTTTCCATGCGGCAGGCGCAAAATAAAAGACTGCTACCTGTCGTTGCCAGAGCCATTGCAAGCTTCCTGACTAAAATCATCAGTTTTCAGGGTTAACGTACAGGGTTTCGAATTTCCGCGGCAACCATACCTGCATGGCGTTGGGGCCGCGGTTGCACCAGGTAAAATACGGAACAGCAATGATGTCTTTCTCAACGGTTTCAACTTTGGTGGCCGATTCGGTTTTCAGGGCGGGTACGGTAAACTTTAACGACACCACACCTCCCAGTTTATCAGCATTAAAATGAGCCGAATAAGAAGTGTTTTCCGGAACGATGAAATGAAAGGCATTGCCTTCATTATCTGCGCCTTCTACGCAATAAACCAGCGGACCGCGCTGCAGGGCTATGCGGTTGCGGTTATATTTTACTTCATCGTGTGCCTTGATCTCCAGTACCTCCATTGGAAACTGTATTTCGATGCGGTCGCCTTTTTTCCACTTTCTGGAAAGCACAACATATCCTTTCTCAATGGTTAGCGGCAGTTCCTGTCCATTTAGTCTGATAACGGTTTTGTGTGCTGATTTGCGTATTGCCTGATATAAATCACCGGGCACGGGCTCACCCACAGCCCAGCCGGGCATGCGTAGATAAAGGGCAAAGAATGTGGTGCGGGCGGGATTCACCAAAACCTCAGCTTTACCATTCCACATGTAGTCACTGATAAGTTCTACATCAACAGGCTGACTGCCCATGATAACACGGGTTTTACTTCCTATATATTGGTTAATCCACAAACCCTGAGGTGATGTGCCATAGATGTAATCGCCAACCGATGCAGTGAGGCGGGCTATATTTGACGGGCAACAGGCTGTGCCAAACCATGCTCTGCGATGGTGTGTACCCGTTGAGGCCAACGGGTTGCCGTAAAAGAAGCGGTCACCGCTCAGCGACAACCCTGATTGCGCACCATTGAAAAGACTTCGTTCCAGAACATCGGCATATTTGCCCTCTCCGGTTAGTTTATTCATGCGGTGGTTCCAGAAAACCATACCCACCGATGCACAGGTTTCGCAATATGCCTGTAAGTTGGGCAAATCATAATCGTGGGAGAAGCCCTCATTTCGGCCGGAAGAACCAATGCCACCGGTGATGTACATGTTGCGATGCACCACATCTTCCCAAACTGCCTTCATGGCGTTGAGGTATTCCAGGTTGCCCGTTTGCGCGGCTACATCTGCTGCACCGGTGTATAAATACATGGCTCTTACAGCATGCCCGGTTATTTCGCGTTGTTGCTTTACGGGCACTACGTCCTGGGCGTAGGCAGTGTCGCGCCACTGCGACCAGGTGTAACCCACGGCCAGTTTTCTTCCGCGTTGATCAAGTAACCAGTCGGCCAGTTTCAGGTATTTCTTTTCGCCTGTAATTTTATACAGCTTTACCAGTGCAAGTTCCAGCTCCTGATGGCCGGTAACCCAGGGGCGTTTGCCCGGCCCGAAGAGGGAGTCAAAATGGTTGGCAAAGCGAATGGCTACATCCAGCAGTTTGCGCTTTCCGGTTGTTTGGTAGTAGGCAATGGCTGCTTCAATCAGGTGCCCTCCGTTGTAATCTTCGTGCATACTCATGTCGGTCCAGCGCTTATCCAGTCCTGTAAGTGTATAATACGTGTTGATATAACCATCGGGCAATTGAGCCGCGGCTATTTTCTCAATCCAACTATCTGTACGGGCTTCCAGGGCCGGATTCGGGTTGTTGCGCAGGGAGTAGGCGATGGCTTCAATGGCTTTGTACACGTCCGAATCATCGTAAAAGATGCCTTCGAATTGGCCGGGTTTAAGGCCTGCGGCTACTTCAAAGTTCCGGATGCGGGGTGTTTTGATTTCTGTTTGCTCCACACATGCCGGGATAGTAGCCGTAGCCACCGTGCTGATACGTGCTTTCCAGAATGGATCCGTAATAGTAACCTGTGCAAAACTAACCGGTTCGAAATGCGATGGCTGGGCAGCAAGGGTAGGCCACAAAATGAGCGTTGCTATCAAAAACAAGTAACCGCTTTTCATACCTGCGAAAAGATAAAAACAAAAAGCCGGAAGCAACAGGGCTTCCGGCTTTAAGGTTATGCGGTTGTTTGAGTGGTTTAATTATCCAGGCCTAGTTCCTTGTAACGTTTTTCAATGCGCTTTACCTGTGCCTGCATATCGAGGTCTCCATAGATCAGATACAGGGCATCGAGTACTTCCGTATCGGAAGGGTTGAGCTGTTCTGCTTTTTCCCAGTGAGGCAAGGCGGCTTTCAGTTTATCAACATAAACTTTATCCAGTTCAAATCGCTTTTTCTTATCTGCTTCGCTGATGCCCAGGGCGGCCATCTCTTTTTTGATTTTTTCTGCCTCTACATAGTAGCACTTGGCCAGCAGCACCTGCGCATCGAACGATTTGGGATCAATTTGAAGGGCCCGTTGGGCACTGGCTTTCGCATTTTCATAGTCCTTGGATTGGAAATGGGTATAGGCCAGGTAATAATGCAATATGAAATTGTTTGGTTCGGACTTAATTGCTTCTTCCAACCCTGCTTTTGCTTCGTTAATACGGTTCAGTTCAAGCAAGTATTGTATTTCGAGCTTGGGTATTTCCATGTTGCTTGGATACTTTGCCTTGGCCTGGCGTGCTATTTCAATGGCCTTATCCTTCTGGTTGTTTACCGCATAGGCATTTATAATTACATAGTAAGCTTCAACCATCTTACCTCCATTCTTCAGGTAGGTTTCCATAAACGATCTGGCCTGCTCGTAGTTTTCATCGGCATTGGCGGCTACACCGGCATAGAAGAAAGCTGTGGTGTCGTCTGGTTTTAGTTGCTGGCTCTTTTCGAAATTTTGGATGGCCGTCTTAAAGTCGTCATCCTGATAGGCCATCGCACCCTTGTTCAGGTAATAGCCGGCCAGCTGGTCCAGGGCCATAGGTTTAGGAACAGGAAAACCAGACTGGCTGGTGTAGAACAGCTCACTTTTGCCTGATTTCAATTCATCGGCTTTTTTAAAAGCATCACGGGCTTTCTGGAAAGCATTCGGGTCCAGGTTATGAATAGCCGGATTCGAGGAAGTGTCAATGGAAGCATAGATTAGCCCGGCATAGAACCAAGTTTTCGGATCGAGCGAAAATTTTGGATCGGCCATGCTCACATCAATAATTTCTTTGGCTTCCTTTATTTTTCCGGAATTCCAGGAATTCAGGGCTTTGTTGATATTCGGTTTAACGGGTTTCTGACCCATAGCCCCGAACAATGAAATGGCAAACAGAATGGTGAATAATCGTTTCATGGTTAAAGTTTAAAATTGGTTCTAATCGTTGTTTAGGGACTCCATTCGTTGGATTTTTTCCACCGATGAAATCCGGTCATCTTCGTTCAGTTTAATTAACCGTACTCCCTGCGTGGCACGGCCCATCACGCGAAGCTCGCTTACCTTTATCCGAATGGTTATGCCCGAGCGGTTAATAATCATCAATTCATCTTCATCACTTACTTCTTTTATGGCAACAAGCTTGCCAGTTTTTTCAGTGATGTTGATGGTTTTAACACCTTTGCCGCCCCTTTTGGTTATCCGGTAATCCTCAAGGGCCGAGCGCTTGCCGTATCCTTTTTCGGAAACGACCAGCAAATTTACATCAGGGCGCGTAATACATACCATGCCTATTACGCGATCGGTTGCAGAATCTAAAGTTACACCCCTTACTCCGGCAGCTGTCCGGCCCATGGGCCTGACATCGCGTTCGTGGAAACGTACTGCCTTGCCTTCGGACTTGGCTATCACAATTTCATTATCGCCATTGGTGAGCGAAGCATTTATCAACCGATCGCCATCTTTTACGGTAATTGCCTGTATGCCCCCCTGGCGGGGTCTTGAGTAAGCTTCCAGCGCGGTCTTTTTTATAGTACCCTTCTCGGTGCACAGGATAACAAAATTGTTGGACAAATACTGTTCATCATCCAGGTTCTGCACATTGATAATGGCTTTTACGGCATCTCCGGGTTCTATCTGTATAAGGTTCTGTATGGCCCGTCCTTTCGAGGCTTTTGTGCCTTCGGGTATTTCGTAGGCTTTTTTCCAGTGCACCTTGCCCTGCTCTGTAAAAATCAGCAGGTAATTGTGGGCCTGTGCAATGAACAGGTGCTCCGTAAAGTCATCTTCCTTGGTGGCCGCCCCGCGCGAACCTACCCCACCCCTGCCCTGCGTGCGGTACTCTGAAAGTGACGTGCGCTTGATGTACCCCTGATTGGAAATGGTTATCACCATGTCCTCATTGGGTATAATATCTTCCAGCGTGATATCTTCTTCGGTCTGGACAATTTCTGTTCTGCGCCTATCGCCATACCGTTCTTTCAGTTCATTCAGTTCATCTTTAATGATCTGCATCCGAAGCTTTTCGTTACCAAGGATTTCGGTGAGCCTGGCAATGAGTTCTTTTACTTCTTTGTATTCCTGTTGAATCTTTTCACGCTCCAGGCCAGTTAACCGTTGGAGGCGCATATCCAGTATAGCTTTGGCCTGTATTTCCGAAAGCCCGAAGCGATCCATCAGGCCGGTTTTGGCCGTTTCCGGATCTTTTGAGTTGCGTATCAGTGCAATAACCTCATCCAGGTTATCCAGCGCTATCAAGTAACCCTCCAGAATATGGGCCCGTTTCTCAGCTTCATTCAGTTCGAATTTTGTCCGGCGTACCACCACTTCATGGCGGTGATCAACAAAATGCCGGATGAGGTCCTTGAGGTTGAGTGTTAGGGGGCGACCTTTTACGAGAGCTACGTTGTTGATGTTAAAGGTTGATTGCAACTGGGTGTATTTGAACAGGTTATTCAAAACCACCGAAGCAATCGCATCCTTTTTCAAATCATATACAATCCTGAATCCCTCCCTATCCGACTCATCACGCAGATCGGATATACCTTCGATTTTCTTTTCGTTGATAAGCGCAGCCGTTTTTTCAATCATCTGCGCCTTGTTAACCTGATAGGGAATTTCGGTAACGATTATCTGCTCGCGGTCTTTGCCGGTAGCAACAATTTCCGCTCTTGCGCGCACGGTTACTTTACCGCGGCCTGTGGTGTAGGCCTCGCGTACACCACTTGTGCCATAGATAATGCCCCCGGTTGGAAAGTCCGGTGCGGTGATGTATTTCATCAGGTCGTCAACGGTGATGTCGGGGTTATCGATGTAGGCGCAGATACCATCTACAACTTCGCCCAGGTTATGCGGTGCCATGTTGGTAGCCATGCCCACAGCGATGCCGGAAGAACCATTTACCAGCAGGTTTGGCAGTTTGCCGGGAAGTACCACCGGCTCTTTCAGCGAGTCATCAAAGTTAGGCTGAAAGTCAACCGTATCCTTGTTGATATCGGCGAGCATTTCTTCTGCTATGCGGCGCAGGCGGGCTTCGGTGTAACGCATGGCAGCCGGTGAATCTCCATCTATGGAACCGAAATTCCCTTGTCCATCTACCAACGGGTAGCGCATGTTCCAGTCCTGTGCCATGCGCACCATGGTGTCATACACCGAAGCATCGCCGTGGGGGTGGTACTTACCAAGCACCTCCCCTACGATACGGGCCGACTTTTTATAGGGCTTGTTGTAATTCACGCCCAGTTCCAGCATGCCGTATAGTACCCTTCGGTGCACGGGTTTCAGGCCGTCACGTACATCGGGCAGGGCGCGGGAAACAATAACCGACATCGAGTAATCGATGTAGGCGCCCCGCATTTCTTCTTCGATGTTGATCGGGATGATGCTTTGCCGGCCTGGTGCCTGGCTTCCTGTATCCTCAGCCACGAACTATGGGTTTTATATGGGTTTTAATGCTGCTTAAAGATTGTTTAAAACGGTGCAAGATAGGCAAAAAATGCGTTTTTCAGGCTCTTTTCGAATAAAAAACCACCTAATAAGGGTTGAGCTTCCGTTTGTTTTTACCCTTGTATTTTATCAGGGTTGGATAATTTTCGCCATAATGCGGATTCTGCTTTTTCCATATCGGATGCACGCGGCTGCGGTATTCGCGGTTGCCATGTGCATGGTTTACCTGCGCACGGCACTTAGGGTCGAAGCACCGGCGCAGTTCCGGAATACGGTAGGTGGCGCCTATATGCAGATAAAAGGCGTTGAACCGGTGGCGAATAGACCGGCTCTCTTCCGGTATATCCATATTAAAATTTCTGATTTCGAAAGAAGGCCTGATAAACACGCGGAAGTATTCTGACAGCTCCCGTTCCACCGGTAAACCCAGGTTGACCAGCAGTCCCTTATCCATAACTGCCTTATCAAACTGTTTACCCATTGAAAAACCGCCTATGTTCAGCTCTGCAGAAAACAGGTAGTTGTCATACCGGTAAAATGAAGCACCGGCCAGAACAAAATATTTTTTAAGCATAAAGCCGGAAACATCGGGGACAAACGAGCGAATATCGTTCGGATAGCTTATGGGCACAAAGTCGCCCACCCGGGTGTACTCAACTGCGTAACCTCCTCCGACCCGGTATCGGCCGGAAAATTCCACATGCACCGTAGCACGCAGGGGAATGTGGAATGATTTACTGCGAAAACCTACTTCGGCATTATCGGAATTAACCTGAAAATCGCCCGGATTGATGGTGAGGGGTGATGAGGTTATACGGTTGAACCAGTTGGTATATCCTTGAGCCGGATTGCCCGGATTGTATATCACTGGCGCCCCGCTGGCAGGCTGATAAAGTACCCAACCGTCAAACGTATGGCGAAAGGCTGTGCTTCCATAGCCTGTACTTAATCCGAAAGTGAACTTGCTCAACACTTTTCTGAAAATACCCGGGCCTTGCCTTTCCACATAAAAATGGTCCAGGGGGATGGACACATCTTTGCCATCTTTCTGGGCCAGCACCGGCACGGCCGACCCTAACCAAAGCAAGTGAAATATGATGCGAATAGGTTTCAGAGCAGGGTTTGGTTTAAAAAATCGCGCATTCTTTACTCAGGTAAAGCATAAAAATACAAAACTTAAAGCTACCGGAAAGCCGGCCGACTCTCCAACGATGTGTAGGTATGAAATAGTGTCTGCCCCCTTGCAGGCTGGTAGGTAAATTCTTCCGTCCTGGTTCCTTCCTTTCCTTCGAATGCAATAGTAAGCGTTTGCCTGCCGGCCTTTAACGGCACCCGTGTATAATAAATGGTGTGTGGCAGGGTTTGCCAGTTGCGGGTGTCGGCCGCTTCTGTCATGGCGTTGATGGCACTAATAACACTCCCCATCGCACGGTTTTCTTTTCGTACGCTATACTCAGTGGCTTTTTTCAGGGCCACGCGCAGCAACGTTTTGCTGAATTCCAGCGCCATGCGCTCCTGCAAACATAACTTTGCAATCTGATTGATATCTTCTGCTGGTTCGAGCTGGTACAATTTATCACCTGCCTGTATCACTGCCCGGTGGTAAAGAGGCGGACGTTCTGCATATCTCGGAAATGCCACTCTGAAAAATTCCAGGTGGTTTAACGTTTTGCTGTCATCTTCGCTTACCTGAAAGGAGTAGTTTAGTCCCAGGTCCGGGTTGCTTATCCATACCGTATTTCCCTCACCGCGATAAATCATAAAGTTGATGCTCCATTCATCCTTAACCGGAGCCAGTCCGTTATGCCACAACAACACCAGTTCTGCCTCGGGGTTTCCGATCTCATCTTCCATGCCAAACAGATCCTTGTACCACTCGTACTCCTCAGTAAATCCTACTACCCTGGCCGATCGCAGCAGGTCGCGTTTTAGCTGCTCCGGGGGTTGCAATCCGAACCGTTCTGTGTAAAAACTCCGGTAAATGTTGTAGGAATTTCGGTAAGCAATAAAGGCATTGTTCCAGTCACCGGAAGCCTGGTACAAAATGCCCATCAGGTTATGGATAAAGGCATCTTCGCGGTAACGGTTTTCTGAGGAGTAGCGATCGGACAGTTGCTGAAGCCGGATGTTCAGGCGCCTGCATTCTACAAGGGCCTCTTCAAAACGGCCCATTTTGGCAAAATTCAGGGCTTTGTAGTATAAAACCATCAGGTGTTCATGGTCTTCGCCCCGGTATATCGTTACGAGGGGATTAGTGAGGTAAGATGCCGCTTCGCGTGCCAGGTTGACGCGGTAATCTTCGCCAAAGAGAAAAGCCTTTTCGAACCAGGCATTGCTTTCTTCATATTGGCCCAGCATGGAGTGCATGAGGCCGGCATTCACATAATAAAGGAACCTTACCTGCGGTTTGTGAAGTTTTGTGTTGCGGTGCAACTCTTCCAGCGCCTGCTGCAGGTTACCCTGCTCAACCTGCCGGTTATAATGGATATTGGCTTCGTAAAAGGTAGCACATGCCGTAACGAACAGCAGGCCTGTTAATATGGCCGTGTTTCCCGACATGCGCAGACCTTAGTTTTTGATGTATTTTTTTATTTCATGTTGGCCATACCAGATGCGCCTGTTGGTTTCAATATCAGTAAGGTAAAGGGTGGTGATGTAGTTGGTTACTTTTCTTTTGTTGAACACATCGGTCTCGGAATTCATTTCTCCAAACAACATGACGTCTGCACCCAGTTCCTTCCCCCACCGTGCGGCGGTGGCGGGGTCGGCAAAGTCCTGCTGCTCTGCCCTTTCCTTGCGAAGCCGGTCGCGGAATTCCTCGTTTTCGACCAAATCAGCAAGCCCCGAATTATGGATAACTACTTCTATTTTACGAATGAAATTGCCGGCATCAATATGTTCACTGGTTTTGTTCCGGATAAATCCCACAATAATAACCGGTTTGCGTCCCAATGTTCTGGCGTATTGTGTAAATCCGTCTGATTTGAATAAGTCGTGTATCATCTGGTCGGCTACCTGGCGGGAGTCGGTGTCGTTCCACCTACCGCTCAGGTCAATGCTGGTTGCCGGATCAAGCCGCGTAACCGACCGGGAACATGACGTCATCATCAGTAAAAGAGTAAAGCCAATCAACGACCTCATAACTGGATATGTTTTGGGTGAATATAAAACAAAAATCCTGCCTGTTTCCCGGCTGAACCGCGTATTAACTGAGTTCTTTTAACTGGCGTATAACCGCTGCCGGGTTTTCGGAAGAAAACACAAAATTACCGGCCACCAGTACATCGGCTCCTGTTTCCACCAGCTTGCTGGCATTGCTCAGGTTTACACCCCCATCAATTTCGATCAGTGCGCGCGATTCCGACTCAATGATTAATGATTTCAGTTCGGATATTTTCCGGTACGTATTTTCAATAAACCGTTGCCCGCCAAAACCCGGGTTAACCGACATCAGGCAAACCAGGTCAATTTCGGCAACCACATTTTCCAGGATACGCACGGGTGTATGCGGATTGATGGCTACTCCTGCCTTTATGCCCAATGATCGGATTTGCTGAATAATCCGGTGAAGGTGGATGCAGGCTTCGGCATGAACAGTGATAACCGATGCGCCGGCTTTAAAGAAAGCCTCCACATAACGTTCGGGTTGGACAATCATCAGGTGAACATCCAACGGCTTCTCAGCAATACGTTTAATGGCTTCTGTTACCGGCAAACCGAATGAAAGGTTTGGAACAAACACGCCATCCATTATATCCAGGTGAATCCAGTCGGCTGCACTGGCATTGAGCATGCGTATTTCATCACCGAGCCGGGCAAAGTTGGCCGAAAGAACAGATGGGGCAATAATGGGTGCGCGCATAAAAATGAAGTCTCAAAAATCCGTAATCGGGTTGCCAAATGCAAAATACTGGTCTCAGGGGTTCATTATTTTTACAACTGTTGCGCCTGCCGGCCAGGCAAGGCGCAGAAAATACAAGCCGGCAGTGAGCTGGTTGAACGATAATGAAGCAGCCGGGTTTTGTTGCGTGAATTCCAATGTTCCGGAAAAAATCACCTGGCCTGTACTGAGCAATACCTGAAAGGATGCAGCAGGGATGGCTGCCGGATTGGTGCTGATGATGCTTATTCTTCCGTTCGTTACCGGATTGGGATATACCTGAAGGCGGGGCTCGGCCAACATGCTTTGGAGCTGGTTTCGTGATCCTGTATAACTGATAATACCATAACCAATCAGGTTATCAGGCGTGCCTGATTGGGAAGCGCCCATTTTTATTGCACGTACAATATCCGAAGCCTTTGCCCCGGGAAATTTTTGAATCAACCCTGCTGCGAGCGAAGTAGCAATGGGTGCAGCAAGCGAGGTTCCCGATATAAATCCAATGGTGCCATTACCGCGCACAACGGCCACACCCGTTCCAAGGGCGGCCACATCGGGCTTAATCCGTCCATCGGCCGAAGGTCCTGTTGAACTGGTCGGATTTATTATGCCACTGCTGTTCACGTTCCCCACGGCCAAAATATCACGTGCATCGGCTGGTGCCGTAATAATCTGCCAGGAGCGCGACCCTTCATTGCCGGCACTCACCACCACCACTATTCCCCGCTGCGCTGCCATGAATGCAGCACGCGATATAACGGCTGTGTTTCCATCCATTGCCGAAGGGGTATAATCCATCGCGGGATCATCGAAGGTGTTATATCCCAGCGAAGTGTTTATCACATCCACACCTGCACTGTCGGCACGTTCGGCTGCCACAGCCCAGTTGTACTCTTCTATCCGGTACTCCGAGGAAATGTCTTCAGTTACGGCCAGCATAAAAGTTGATTCGTATGCCCCGCCGGTATAGGACCCGTTTTTTTTTCCTGCAATAACCGACCACACAGCTGTGCCATGGTCGTCATAGGCAAATACATTTGTTCCTCCGTGTACCAGATTGAATACAGAGCCGGGCGGAAGGCGCCCTTCATTAAAAACATGCCGGAAGACCGCGAGGGTATCTGCCCCCCTGAAGCCGCTGTCGAAAATGGCTATGTACACACCTTCGCCCCGTACATCATCCAGGTGCATCTCGTTGAGTTGGTGAAAGGCAAGCTGGGCATCGGTTACTTCCTGAACGCGACCGGCTGAGCTGGCTCTTCCCGATGGCCGCACACCGTGGGCTACCTGCTCAATGCGATCTACTCCGGGCAATGCAAGAAGCGCAGGTAGCAGCGAAGCCGGGCACTGGATGATGGCCGCGTTAAACCAGCGCGAAGTAAAAAGTACAGCTGCCCCGGCATTCCGAAGGTTGTCAACATAGGATGGCGTAACGGGTAAATCTTCCGGTGTTACCGGAACCTGATTTTTATTTCTGCGCTCCAGTGCCCTGGCCGAAAGAAATGCGGAAGGGCTGCTGATGCTGTAAGGCGTACCAGCCTTATCCCGAAAGAAGACTACATAGCGGTTGTCCTGACCATAGGAATGGCCCACCAACAAAACAAAAGTTGCGATGAGCCACCTATTCACGCCCATAATCCTTTAAATTGATACGAAGGGCATATCCGCTCTCTATTTCACCGGTGCAGGTGCCCCCGCTGCAGCGGTAGGTCCACACTTCGCTCTCCTTGCGCACCAATCCGATTCCGTTGCTATACCATTCTTTTCTCACATCGCGGTAGGTAAGGTTGTTGCTCACATTTTCCTGCTCAACTTCGACCACCTCGTTAAAAGAAAGGCCAAGAGGTGAAACCATACCTGCTGATTTTGCAGCAATCCTGTAGTTGTCGGCCCCAAGGCTGTTAAAGAGATTACCATCCCAGGTGCGGTTTACATAGACTGGAAATGCCAGCCGTGCGTACGTGGTATTTCCTTCGGCAACAAGCGCATAACCTGCGTATTTGCGGGCCGACCAGGTTTCGCTGAACTGCCACGCTGCGGCATCGGAAGTACGCCTAAAGCAGTGCCAGACATAGATATAACCACCCTCTGACGAGCCAACTGAATCCGCAACAATGATGCGCAACTGGTAGCTTAGCGAAGCGGGCGGATTGAATGGAGTATAAATAATTTCTTCCACATCATACTCCCAATAAAGTCCTGACCGCAGCGGGAAGTAATCTTTCTCAGGGGCAACGGCATTGCGGTCATCGCATCCTGAAACAAAAAGGATTAAAAAACTCAAAAACCTGAATACAAAAAGTTGTAACCGCATACCCTTGTTCCAACACTTCAAATATGCCGAAAGTTATTTTATTGCGGTTAAATTCCGGCTATGGCACTAAAGGTAACAGTTAAAGTAAGTTCAATTACCAACCTGAGCGATGCACGTTATTGCGCAGGCATGGGTGTGCACATGCTGGGTTTTGTAACCGTACCGGGTCGTGCGGGCTATATACCGCCCAAAGCATTTCAGGATTTGCGGGGCTGGTTTGCCGGGCCTCAGGTAGTAGCCGAAGTGTACGGCATCAGGCAGCTGGAAGAGCTCGAACGAATCAAGGCAGCATATTTACCTGACCTGCTGGAAGGAGGCCAGAAAGAACTACCCTTGCTGAAAGAGGCGGGACTCCCTTATATACTAAATGTGCAAGCATCTTTCCTGGAAAACCAGCACATCCCGCCCGACTTCAGGCCCGCCTTCCTCATGACCGATACAACGGTGAGCACTGAGGCGCTGCGTATGGCCTCCCAAGTAAGCCCGGTTCTTATCCAACTGCCCGACAGGGATGCAACCAGGTACCTGCACCTTCCGGTAAGCGGGTTTGTGCTTACCGGAGGTGATGAAGAAAGACCCGGATTGAAGGATTACGACCACCTTTCTTCTGTTCTTGAACAATTGGAATGCGATGCTTCACAGTAACCACCTGGCAAGCTGATACCGGTAGTCGGGCGTAACTTCGATCAGTGTTTTTCCTGCCTTGCGGTTCAGGTTCGCAATGTGGGTATCAATGCTTCCTTCCGGAAAATAGTACACGGAGCCCCACAACAGGGTAAGAAGCTCCCGCGTGGTAATTGCAAGCCCTGGATTTTGCATTAGAAAATAAAGCAATTCGAATTCCGGCTGGCTTAATACGAGGTCTTTGTCATAAAGCCTGGCCGTTGAAGTATCGCGAAACAGGATAAGCGGGCCCTGGCGCAACTCACGGGTGCCTTTCTGGATAACAATGTGGTTGGTGAGTACATATTTTACCTTTTGTGTCAACGCCCGAAGCCCCATAACTTTTTCAATAAATTCATCCCCGCCGGTGTCCAGGGCAGCCTGCCTGAAATACGATTCGGACCGGGCCGTAAGGAAGAAGATGGGTGTATGAACGAACGCAGAAGTTTTTCTCAGGGATCGGCAAAGTTCAATGCCATTGGGATGCGGCATCATGATGTCCAGGATAATCAGATCGGGATGAAATTTTTGCGCGATGTGAAGAGCTGCTGAACTTTCGGATACCGGCTTTACCTTAAATCCTTCCTTCGACAGGTTGTAGGCAATCAAATCCAGGATGTCGCGATCATCGTCCACTACCATCACCCTGAACTTTTTTCTTTTCATTCCGAAAAGCTAAGCATATAGTGTTACTGCATGGTTATTAAAGTATTATCGATTACACTATAAACACAGCACCCACTTTTCGGGATTAATTACCTGCTTTACGGATAGCAAGCTCAACGGCTTCGGACGTGATGTTTTCAAACCGGAATTCATGGATCTCCCTGCTCTCAATCCATTCCTTCATTTCCGGCAGTCGCTTCTTTTTGATGTTTTTTAAAACCGGAACACCCAATACACGCAATGCTTCTGCATTGTAGTGCTGTTCGTACTGCGCCTTCATCGGAACTACCATCAGCTTTTTTCCGAGGTACAGCGCTTCGGCAGGTGTTTCGAAACCCGCGCCACACAACACCCCCTGTGCACTAACCATGCTGGCTACAAATTCTTCATTGTTCACAGGGTAAACCGAAACTCTTCCGATGTGATAAGGCCTTTTTGCATGCTTGGAAAACACATGCCATTTGATTAAAGGAATTTTCAACAGCAGGAGCACCAGCTTACGGTCGTCATAAGCCGGCAGATAAACCGTGTAATGATCGGATGTTTTAACCAGCGCTTCGCGTATTCTTTTGCGAATTACCGGTGTGAAAATGTTTTTGTCGAAACGTGCAAAGTGGAAACCGACTGCATCATCGCCGGGTGCATAGTTATTCAGTATCCACTCTCCTACCGGATCGTAATGCCTGGGCCGGGGCACCTTCCTGCTAAGCAGAGCCGCCTGGTGGCTGAGGGAAATACATGGTACCTTTTTCTTCCTGGCTGCCCATGCCGATATGGGTTCGAAATCATTTATCACCACATCATAATCCTCAACCGGAAAGTTTTTGATCTCACGCAGCACATCTTTGGATGAATTTTGCAAGAAAGTTTTCATGATATCCACGCCTCCATGCTTCCCGAAATAAAAGCTAAGCCCTTTCGATTTGTATTTTACCGGATAAGGCAGGGAAATGTCGGCTTGTGCACCACTGACAAACAGATCTACCTGACCGTATTGCCGAAGCACAGGAACCACATCTTCTGCACGTGCCAGGTGGCCATTGCCAGTTCCCTGAATGGCATAGAGAATTTTCACTTTCGCGGACTCAGAAATTCGTTTACAAGATCACGGAATATTTCTTCATTATCCAGCTTTTCGCGCAGTCGCTTTGGAAGTTTAACCGCCTGGGCCAGCGCATCATCGGCATAGCGGTACAGCGACCATTTCTCGCCATCGTATTCCAGAGCAGTTAAGTTCTCTACCCAGTCGCCCGAATTAAGATAGGTAACACAACCTTTGTCGGTTGCGATGGTTCGTATTTCAGGCTGATGGATATGCCCGCAGATAACATATTGATAACCGTTTTCCATGGCAATGCCGGCTGCAGTCTGCTCGAAGTCGTTGATAAACTTAACGGCAGTTTTCACGCTGTCTTTCACCCGCTTAGACAGGGATATCGGGTCGCGCCCGATTTTTTTAAGGCACCAATTGACAAGTGTGTTGATGAGGATAAGAATGTCGTAACCCACTGCACCAAGGCGCGCCAGCCATTTGGAATACTTCATGGTTACGTCAAACACATCGCCATGAAATATCCACGCTTTTTCGCCATTGAGTTTGAGAACCAGCTTGTTATCAATGTGCAACGAACCTATTTTAAATCCGGCAAACTTCCGCAACATTTCATCGTGGTTTCCGGTGAGGTAGATAACTTTGGTTCCTTTGGCCAGCAGGCCGGTGATGTGCTTGATAACCTGCATATGCGCCTTGGGCCAGTAGCGCTTACTGAACTGCCACATGTCTATGATGTCGCCATTAAGAATAAGTTTTTGGGGCTTGATGGATTTGAGATAGCGCAGCAATTCTTCTGCGTGGCAGCCATAAGTACCCAGATGCACATCGGATATGATGACAATTTCAGGCCTGCGCTTTTTTCTTGAACCCATACCTAAAAGGAATCCTGAAGACCTGCAAGCCTTCAGGAAAACCTAAACCACACTAAAGAAGCTTTATGATGCAAAGGTAACCGGGCAACGTTACCGGCTTTTGTCGGACAGGTTATATAATTGTTATGCAGTCGGTTTAGTTATTGTTTTGCTGTTTCCTTCAGCGAAGCTGCCCGTACTCCCTCAAAGGTGATGGTAACCGGTTTGATGAATCCTTCGTTATCAAACTCCATCCTCTCAATGCAAACCACGCGTGCGTTGCGGTCAGTTTCACCCAGTGGTCTTCGGTGATATACAATAAACCAATGGTCTGAACCGGGAATATTCAGTACCGAATGATGGCCTGCACCGGTTGCAACCTGCGGATTTTGCTGAAGAACTTTACCTACGCGCAAAAATGGTCCCAGCGGAGAATCGGCAACGGCATAAGCAACGCTGTAGTCCGGCCCCGTCCATCCGCCCTCCGACCACATGAAATAATACTTACCATTCCGTTTAAACATTACCGGCCCTTCCACGTACTGCCGGGGAGTGATTTCTCTGAAAAGGCTGCCGTCTTCGAACGGCACAAAACCTGTAAAATCATTTTTCAACTGCGCAATGTTGCAATGCCGCCAGCCTCCGTAGATGAGATAATATTTTTCTCCATCCTGAAAGACATACTGATCGATAGGTTGCGCACCATTGTGAAATTTATCAATAAGGGGTTTACCTATATAATCGCGGAACGGACCCTGAGGTTTATCGGCTACGGCCACACCTATCCCGCCCAACTCGTTATCGTGCTGAATATCGTTGGCACTGAAAAAAAGAAAATACCGGTTGTCTTTTCGCACGACAGCCGGAGCCCAGATTGCCCTGCGGGCCCATTTTATTACAGCCGTATCCAAAATTCTATGGTGCCTGGTCCAGTTAATCAAATCGGGCGATGAAAATGCGTCCAGGAAAACCTGTTGTTCGTAGGGTGCTGAATACGTAGGATAAATCCAGAAATGATCATCCAATATGATTGCTTCAGGATCGGCATACCAGCCGGGAAACAGCGGGTTACCGGAAAGTTGTGCCTGTTCTCGGCAGCAGTACAGAGCAGAACAAACAAGCAGCGCAACAACGCAACAAACGGAGCTCTTCATGGCTACAACTTACCGGTTGTACCGCAAATGTTTCAGCAATTTCTGATAAGAGGGCATTCGTTCAGATAAACCTGAACCGAAGATATTTAATTGTTTCGCCCTGAGCGGCAAATTCTTCCTCGTATCTGGTTTTAATGTCAAAGCACTCGGGCCTTAAATCGGATTCATAGATGTTGTGTGTATAGGCCAGGTCATCAATATCCTTTCGAAGGGCGAGCTCCTCAAGGGTGTAGTTGAACAGGATGGTGTTATCCGTCTTTAGTCTCACGTAGCCGCCGGGTTTAATCAGATTCCGGTAAAACTGCATGAATCTCGGGCTGGTGAGCCTGCGTTTGATGTCGCGTTTGCGCGGACGCGGGTCGGGAAAGGTAAGCCATATTTCATCAATCTCGCCGGGGGCAAAAAAGTTTTCGATGGTAAGAATGTGCGTGCGCAGAAAAGCCACATTGGTAAGCCCTTGTTCGAGCGCCCAGGTGCTGCCCTTCCAAATCCGCTCGCCTTTAATATCTACGCCTATATAATTTCGCTGCGGAAACAGGCGGGCCAGGTTTACGGTGTATTCGCCCCGACCGCAGGCCAGCTCAACTGTTATCGGGTTCGTATTGCCAAAGAACTGGTGCCAGTTGCCTTTAATGGACTGATAAAGCGGTTTACTGGGCTCTATTACATTGGCGCGCTCTTCAATAATGCGGAATCGTTCCTGCTTTTTCTTCATGTTTACAATTCATTCAGTTCGGCTACCACAAACGTGCTGCCACCCACAAAAATAAAATCACCGGCATGGGCCAGGTTTCGGGCATGCGCCAATGCCTGATTGACATCTTTTACCACATCACCCATCAGATTGTGCTTACGCGCTTTTTCAGCAAGTTTCTCGGCCGGCAGGGCGCGGGGTATTTTGGCTTCACAAAAAACATAATAAGCGTGTTCGGGTAAAAGCCCGAGCATCGCATCGTGATTCTTGTCGGCTACCATGCCCAGCACTATATACAGACGATTAAATGAATGTTGTGCGATGAGCTGCATCACCTCGCGCAGTCCATCTTCATTATGGGCTGTGTCGCACACTGTGAGCGGCTGATGACCGATAACCTGCCAGCGACCTTTAAGGCCCGTGAGCGATGCAGCATTTTCCAGTCCTTTTACAATGGCTTCATCGCTGATGACAAACCCTCTTTCACGCAGCACATCCACTACCTTTAATACGCCCGGAATATTTTTTTTCTGATAGGCACCTTTCAGCGAAAGGTTAATGGGCGGCAAGGCAGGCGAGTTGTCCTTCAGGATCAATAATTGGTCCACATTGCCTGATGCATGGTATGTATCCTCAGCAAAAAACAGGGGTGCCTTCACTTCATCGGCTTTAAGGCGGAAAACCGAATCGGTTTCGGCCGATCTTTTTCCAATTACAGCGGGCACAGCGGGCTTAATGATGCCTGCTTTTTCAAAGGCAATCTTTTCCAGCGTATCGCCCAGCATATCCATGTGGTCAAAGCCTATGTTGGTGATAAGCGAAACCACGGGAGTGATAACGTTGGTTGAGTCGAGCCTTCCGCCCAACCCTACCTCAATCACCGCCACGTCCACTTTTTCAGCAGCAAAGTAATCGAACGCCATAGCCACGGTGGTTTCAAAAAATGAAGGGCGGATATGTTCAAGCAAAGGCTTCGCGCGGTTAACCCACTCGATAACAAACCGTTCTGTTACCTCTTTTCCGTTTATGCGGATGCGCTCGGTGAATGATTTCAGGTGCGGGGATGTGTACAAACCGGTTTTGTAGCCGGCCATCTGCAGGATGGCGGCAAGCATATGCGAACTGGAACCCTTGCCATTGGTGCCGCCCACATGCACCGACTTGAACTTGTTTTGCGGATAGCCAAGCGCCTCGCATAAAGCCAGGGTGTTGGTCAGGTCTTTCTTAAAAGCCGCCACGCCTATGCGCTGGTACATGGGCAGCGTGCTGTACAGATAATCGAGTACCTGTTGGTAGCTGGTAAACACGGGCGCAAAGGTGTAAGAAACTTTGAGCTTAGTCAATAAGGCAACGAACGGCCCACCAACGTGGGGGGCTGTGCCACGCAATGCCCTGCACAAATTTTTGGCTTAAAGCCTGCCCTGTGTGATAACTTCTACACGCAAATCGTGAAGTATATTATACAGGCCGAAATAGGTGCGGTTAATGTATAATGCATCCCTCACTCCCCGGGCCTTTTTCGACTGCCGCAGTTCCTTCATGTTAGCGAGCCGCTCGCCAAGAGCAAACAGAGACTCAAAATAGGCACTATCGGCAAAGTTAAAACTGCCGGTTCTGAAAGGCCGGGCAAGCATATCAACCAGTTCACAAAAGAGGCCGGTAAAAAATTCAACTTCATAGGCCGTATCATCCGGATAAACGAAACGAAGCTTTCGAAACACCTCGTCCCGTCTTCTGGTATCGGCCAGTAAGTTGTTGTCGAGCAGTTGAAAGTAAATAGAATAAAAATCTTCCGGAATAACCTTGACGCACCCAAAATCGATCACACCCAATTTACCATCGCTGGTAAGAATAAAATTTCCGGGATGTGGGTCGGCATGCACGGCTTTCAGTACGTGCATTTGATAATGGTAGAAGTCCCACATGGCCTGCCCGATCCGGTGCGCGGTATCCCGATCGGTGCCTTTTTTTAGTACTTCACCCAAGGGCTCCCCTTCCAGCCAATCCATGGTAAGAATGCGCGAAGAAGAAAGTTCGGGATAGTATCTGGGAAACACCAGGTTGGGTATGTGGGCACAGGCTTCTGAAAGCTCAACGGATCGTTTCAGCTCAAGCTCATAATCTGTTTCTTCCAACATGCGATGCTCCACTTCCTGAATAAACTCATCGTACTCAACCGGGTTGAGATTAAACATGGACAAAGCTATCGGCTTGACCATAGCCAGGTCGGATCGCACACTTTCGGCCACGCCCGGGTACTGAATTTTAACAGCCAGTTTGCGCTGTCGCAGTATGGCCTGATGCACCTGTCCCATGGACGCAGCATTAACCGCTTTGCGGGTAAATGAATCGAAAAGCTCATCGGGCGATTTGCCCAGCGTACTGCGAAAGGTTTTGACAACAAGCGGGTACGACAAGGGCGGGGCGCTGTATTGAGCCAGGGCAAATTTTTGCTGATAAGCCGCAGGCAGCAGGTTTTTGTCCATGCTCAGCATCTGCGCCACCTTTAGCGCGCTGCCTTTCAGTTCGCTAAGTGAGTTGTAGATGTCGCGGGCATTGTCTTCGTGCAGCAGCTCCTTTCCTATATCCGGGTTAATAAGCTTGCGCCCAAAATGCTTCAGGTAATTGGTTCCAATTTTAGCGCCTGTGGAAATGAATTTACCTGCCCGTCGTACTTTGCTTACAGGTATGCTGTTGTGCTCCTTCATTCTATTCTGCTGTGCTTAATTCATCCCCGACTGATACAAAAATTTTGCAAAATCGAGGGCAGAGTCTACGGCACCCTTGCCAATTAAATCAAATGCCAGGTTCACCGACTTTTCGATGGCGGCATCAGTCTGTTCAAAGTTAGCGCTGCCATCGTTCATCCAGAAAAACAACAGGAAACACATGTGCATCCAGAATAGCTGCGGATAAGTTTTTTCAAGATAGGGCCGGCTGGCTACTTCGCCCGACTGCCGTCCTTTGCTTATTGTTTCATTTACAAATTGAAGGAAAGTTTTGCGGAATGGCTTCAGAAACCCAGGTATTATTTCAGGGCGAAAGCGGGGTTTGGCGCTATACAAAATAAAGCTGCGGTTTTGTTTCAGCTCCTCGAACAGCGTAAAGTAAAAGGCGAGCAATTTTTCACGGGTGGTGAATCGCCCGAATTCCTCGTCCTGGTTAAGGCGATTAACGGTAACCGCGATAAAGTCATTCCAGATGATACCTTCGAGGGCCTCAAAGGATCCCGCTACTTTGTAAAAGTCGGCTTCCGGGATACCGAGGTCCTTGCAAAACTTAAAAACGGACACCGGCTTACTGCCCTGGCTCAGAACATAGTCTATATACGCCTGACGGATGTCGCTGCGGGATTTGGCTTTCCTGGCAGATGCAGATTTCGTTGTGTTCATACACATTGCTCAACAACGAAATCAGAAAAAGGTTTCGGTGGCTGGCAACTAATTCGTATCCCGCCAATGGGTATTGATCCATTCGCTCATTTCCACAAAAGCCGCCAGGTGCCTGCCAAATGCCGGACATGGTCCGGAATGTCCTTGCGCAGCCACACCCTGCGGATTAAAGCAACATCTTCATGCAGTTGCAGTGCAGCAATACTTTTGCCTTACGGAACACTGCATCGGTATTATCCTTGATGTCGTAAACAGGTTGCACGTATGTTGTGTCGATCAATTTTCGGTTCGATGATTAATAATCTGTTTTAATAGTCTTATCAAATGGTATTTTCATCTGGTAGACCACATCTTCGGCTTTGGCATCGTCCAGCACATCCAAACCATACCGTATTTTGCGTGGATCGTCATAGACAAAGGTACCGAACAGCCTGTCCCAAATGGAAAACATGTTGCCAAAGTTACTGTCGGTCCATGGCCTAACGAAGTGGTGGTGAAATTTATGCACATTGGGTGTGATGAAAATATAACTCAATGGTTTGTCAAGCCATACCGGCAGATATATATTGGCATGCGTAAAATAGGTGAAGAACACCGTGCAAATTCTGTAAAAGAAGTAAAATGCAGGTGGTGATCCGGTAATGATAACAGCTGCAAGCGCAAATAATTCGCGTATGGCAAAGTCGCCGGGATGGTGGCGCGTACCGCTCGTTACATCAAGGTGTGTGTCGCTGTGATGCACCATGTGCAGCTTCCACATCCACTTGTATTTGTGTAAGAGGTAATGGGCAATGTATTGAGCAATCAATTCAAAGATAAGCAAGGCAATTATCAGGTGTGCCCAAACCGGCAAATCAATCCAGTAGCGCAACCCTATCCGATTACGGCTTATCCATTCAAACACACCTACCGTGGCCAGGCCAAACAGGGTGTTGATAATAAGTGTGGTTCCCAGAAAGACGAAGTTCACACCTGCGTGTTTCCATTTTCGGTAGTTGTGGTTAAACAGCGGAAAGTTGCCTTCCAGAATCCAGCACACTGAAAGACACACGACAATCCACACCGCCCGCTGCCAGGTAGGCATGTTTTCAAAAAATGCCAGAAATTTTTCCATAATGTCCAGTAATTTCTGTCGCTTCTCCAGCCTAAAGATAATTGGGAAAATGTTTTTTGTGAAACAGCCTCGCTGAAGGGGAAAAATAAATGGCCGCAGAAAATAGCCGGGACATCATGAAGAACATATCTTTGATATGTAAAAAAGCTCTGACAATGAAACAACTCCTCTTTGGCTTGTGTGTGCTACCCGGCTTTACACTGGCCCAGGCGCCTGTGCTGGTGGACGCCCGATGGGTAAAAGAAAACCTAAGCAATCCGAAAATCGTAGTGCTTCAGACCAACCAGTTGAGGCTGGATTTTGAACGTGAGCACATTCCCGGGGCGCGGTTCCTGTGGCCGGGCTGGCTGGCACCCGATACACCCGAAGGCAGCCTGAACGCCCCTCACCCCAAGGAGGCCAGCCGTGTGCTCCAACGCCTGGGCGTGAATCGCGATTCGCATGTGGTGCTGTGCTACAGCAACCAGGAACTGCCGCCTGCGGCCCGCATGTTTGTAACCCTCGAACACCTGGGTATGGAAGGAAGGGTTTCAATACTCAACGGTGGGCTGGAAGCATGGAAAAAAGAGGGCTACGTTACAGAGACAGGTCCTGGGACTTCGGTACCTAAAGGCAACTTCAAGGCTACGTTGCAGCAGCGACTTGTTGACAGGCACTATGTTCAGAATGTCCTGCAATCGGGTGAAGCGGTGATTATTGACGCCCGCATGAAGCGCTTTTATGACGGCGAACCTTCCGGCCACCCCCGTGACGGACACATACCCGGTGCAGTAAACATTCCTTATACCGACTTGATCGACAATGCGTCAACAGGACTGAAAGGAAGCGATTTGTTAAAACAACTCTTTGAACCGGCAATACCGCTAAAAGAAAAGGAAGCTGTAACCTACTGCAACTCAGGACAGACAGCCAGTGTAGTATACCTGGCAGGCAGGGTGCTGGGCTATAAGCTGAAGGTGTACGATGGTTCAATGCAGGAATGGAGCCGTGCAGAGGGCTGTGAGCTGGTTAAAAAGCCAGGCAATTAGCGCCTTTTCTGCAGGCTATGGCCGGCTGCCGGCACGAAAAATTCGCGTACCAGTTTGCGCCTCTGATTAAGGGTTAGTTTATCGGCCGGCCTCACGGCTAGAACAATAACCTTCTGCTTGCCGCTGAGCACTTTTTCGAGGTTATTTTTTGTTTCGCCAGGGCCGAAAATAAATACTTCAGCAGGCGGAGAGACGATGGCTGCAACCTTGCGCAGGTATTTTTTCAACTCTTCTTCATAACGCGCCTTCTGGTTGCTTTCGTAATCAAACCCTTTTGAAGCACGGGTGGTTTTCTTCGATGTCTCGCCCGGTATTCTTGGTTTGCGTTCAGCGGCAGATTCCACCACCACCTCATGAAGCCCGTCTTCGGCCAACTCGGCAATCCATGCAGTCTTACCGTCAATCCAGATGCCGTACTTTTTCATAGCCCATCCAAATATACCAACAACTGGTCTGTTGCCCACATGAGCATCCGCACCGCCATGGTTGATGCATGTCACCGCACAAAAGCTTCAGCCGATTTCTTAAAAAAGCAAAAGAAACACAGCCCTAGCTGAAAAAGTAAAACCGATGAAATAGTTAAAAAAATTTCCATAGCACATATTTTACATTAAAAAATTAAGTAAAAGCCTTTAATAAGCTATTAATCAGCGATATAAATATATAAAAAAATCTATTTTCAAACTGTAAATTCAATTATTTTGCAGGCAAATGAGCCCAGCAGAAACCGAAGAGCGTACCTGCAAAAACTGCGGCAATCGCTTCCAGGGCATTTATTGCAATCTGTGCGGTGAAAAAATAATTGAGCCCAAGGACCGTTCCTTCAGGGCTTTTCTGTCTAATATCCTCATTGCCATCACCTTTGCCGACAATAAGTTCGTCAAAACCCTGTGGCTAATTTTATCCAGGCCGGGATACCTGTCGGCTCAGTATGCAGATGGCATACGGGTAAAACATGTGCGCCCGCTCCAGATGTTTTTTATTCTGAACCTTATTTATTTTCTCTTTCCCGTATTGCAGCTTTTCAATTCTTCCCTGCGCACCCAAATGTATTACCTGGCGCATGGTGCGTGGGTAAGGAAGCTGGTTATTAACAGATTAATTGAAGAAAACCTCAGTCTTCAGGGATTTGAACTAATATACAACGCCAAGTCGGCAAGCCTGGCCAAGCTGTTGGTTGTGGTATATGTTGTACTGGCTGCAATCCCGCTGGCTTTGCTGTTTATACGGAAGCGCAACCGCTATTTCACCGACCATGTAACCCTTTCTGTTGAGCTGGCCTGTTTTAATTTGTTTGTAAATGCCATTTTGCTCTCCGCCGTTTTGTGGGTGGTGAGCCGGGTTTTTCAGGTTGGTCATCTTAGCTGGAATAATTACCTCAACGACAACACTTTAACAATTATCTTCATCCTCACCAATTTATACTTTGTTTACCGGGCTGCATTTACTTTCTATAACCAACGGGGCTGGAAGCGGGTAGCAAAAGCTGTGGCCATGATTATCGGGTTGTTTCTTGCACTCGAAGCGTACCGCCTCATCTTGTTTTTTATTACCTTCTGGTCGGTTTAGTAAGATAATGCCCTAAGATCCGGCAGGGGAATTGTAACTAAACGAAAAACGTATGTGTCCTTTGCAGATGGCGTGTATGTTATTTATTACAAAAGATGAAGATAAAGATGATAAATTGTTGATTTAAAGATAATTATTGTCGAAAAGCATGCGCAAAGCGGTTTTCTACCTGTGCAGTGTAATATCTTTCTTAACCCACGGACAGGGTAATGCCGGGCTTGCCGAGAAACATTATGAAGAGGGTTTAAAGCTGTATCGTTCAGGGGATTACCAGGCTTCCTTAAAGGAATTGAACCGAAGCCTTTACCTGGATGCTACCCGGATTGATGCCTACCTGCTAAGGGCTGATGTGTGGGAAAAGGCCAACCGAAAAGAAAACGCCCTTACTGATGTTGAGACGGCTTTGTTGCTGCAGCCTGATTCCAGAGAACTTACTTTCCGGAAAGGTCTTCTTTTGTTTCAGCTTTCCAGATGGGAAGATGCCCTCTCCACCTTTCAGCGGGTGCTGCGACTGCCGGCTGGCGAAACGCACAATCTTTACTACATGCAGTTGCCTTATCGCGAGACGACTGTTGCCATGCTTACTACTCAGAGCGATATACGCAGCTTGATTTATACCTATCTGGGGCTCGCTGCGATTCAGCTAAACAAGTGCCGGGATGCTATCGCATGGTTTGACTCGGCTATGCTGATAACGAAAAATTCTGCCGACTTGCTGGTGAACCGGGCGAGGGCTTGGGCCGATTGCGGGGAACCGGCATCTGCTCAGTCGGATTTACAGCAGGCCCTTCAGATCGACCCCGGTCATGCGCTTGCCCTGCATCATCTTGCCCGCCTAAGTGGCAATGATCAACAAATGGAAGAACAACTCACGGAAGTAATCCGAACCGACTCTCTCCTGCCCGATGCCTGGCTTGAACGCGCAAACTACCGGTTGGGAAGAAACGACTATGCCGGTGCCGAGCATGATTATTCACGGGCACTGACCTATCTTTTCAACAATCCCGAAATATGGCTGAACCGCGGCATTGCCCGCAAGCATCTGAACAACTGGGCCGGTGCATACGATGATTTCAGTATGGCGCTGTATCTGGAAGAAGATTTCGTGAAAGCCTGGCTGGAACGCGGCAATGTGCTTCATCAGCTTAAAAGGTTTTACGAATCCATTGAAGACTACACGGCTGCGCTTAGCTACGACCCCGATAATCCGCGTGCTTATTTTAACCGGGGCCTAAGCTGGAGTAAACTGGAGAAATGGGAAAATGCCTGCAGCGATTTTCTGAAAGCCGAACAATTACATATGACCATACCGGAAAGCCTGAAAAAGAGGTGCAAAAAAACTGATTACTAACTGCATGTATCCCACGAGTTCACGCAGAGTTCCTCGAACCATTGATTATTCCAAACATGCTGCGCAGCACCAGCCTGTGCAACTTCTCTTCGTGCCTTCTTTGTCTGCCGCTTCGCAGCAACTGAAGTGCGTATTGCTGTATCACAATCAAAGGCAACATAATTTGTTCGCGCAATTGCACGGAAGCCCTATTTAACGGTTTGTCTTCCATCAGCTCTTTTAGCTGGGTAACCTGCAGCAACGCTTTGCAGGCCATCCGGTATTCTCTGTGCAATATGTTCCACAACGGACCAAACTCCTTGTCCTTGGCCAAATAACTGGTAGCCGGGTAAAATGTTTTAGCCAGCGACATCATGCTGTTGCTCAGCAAGGTTCTGAAGAACAGGGAATTTCTATACAAATTTTTAATACCGGCCTCCTGCCCTTTTCTTTTCAGGGCCAGTAAAGCCGAGCCTACACCATAAAATCCGGGTACATTTTGTTTCATCAGCGCCCAGGAGCCGACAAAAGGGATGGCCCGTAAATCTTCCAGCTTCAGCGCAGCTGAGTTGGTTCTTTTAACCGGTCGCGATGCAATGTTGGTTTCTGAGAAGTATTTAAGCGGTGTAGCCTTTTCCAGATAAGCGGTAAACTTTTTATGTTGCTTTAAACGCCGGTAAGCCTGGTAGGCAGCCTCCGCAAGGTCGTCCATAATTTTTCTGTCTTGGTCTGTCAGTTGATACTGTTGTTCCCGGAAAATTTCACTTTCCAGGCCGGCCGACAGCAGTTGTTCCAGGTTATACCTGCAGTTTGCAGGCCTGCCAAAGTTGGAGCTGATGGTTTGCCCCTGAATCGTAATCTGCACCTCATGATTTTCAACGGTTTTACCCAGCGAAGCATAAAAATCGTGTGTGTTGCCTCCGCCCCGTGCCGGTGGGCCACCCCTCCCGTCAAAGAAGATGACTTTAATACCCTGATTACGCGACAGGCGGGTAAGTTCTTCCTTGGCCCGGAAAATAGACCAGTTGGCACGCAAATACCCCCCATCCTTCGTTCCATCGGAAAATCCCAACATGATCGTTTGGGTGTTGCCGCGGCTTTCCAGGTGCTTCCGGTATTCCGGTATGCGGTAAAGCCGTTCAATGATGATTCCGGCCCGGGCAAGGTCGTCAATGCTTTCGAACAGCGGCACAATATCCAGTGGTAGCTTGTGGCGCGTACCATAAATCATTCTGCCGAGTTGAAACACAGCGATAATGTCGGAAACAGCGTGGCAGTTGCTGATGATAAACCGGTGACAGGCCGCTTCGCCATTGGCCTGCTGAATGCGAAAGATGGCCTTCATTGTTGCCAGTAACTCATCCAGCACTGCATCTGCGTTCGTCAGCTCACCCCCGCCTGGTTCGGTTCGAAGCATCTCTGCGATTTTTTCTTCTTCGTCCAGCTTTTCAAAGTCTTTTCGGCCCTGCAACCGGAATATTTCCTTCCATGCCGATGCAATTTCCTTGTTGTTCTGCCGGATATCCAGGCTCGCCATAAAGAAGCCAAAGATTTTCAACTTTGCGATTAACCTGTCGATCAGGTCAACAAAAAGTCCCTGATGTTCTTCAATCAGTAATTGGCGAATGTCGTTGAGGATTTGCAGCAGCTCATCCGCATGCTGGTATCCTTTCTCCGGATAATAAATTGCCTGATAAACATTTTGCTCTGCCTTAACAACAAGCTCATAAACCTTCCGGAAAGTGAGCCTGCGCCTGAGTGTGCGCAGATCACGATGATAACATTTCAAAATGGTTTCCTTCAGGCGGGCGGCTACTTTTAGCGTAACGTCGTGGGTAACATAGGGGTTGCCGTCACGATCGCCCCCCGGCCAGAATCCAATGCGCAGCAGGTTAAAATTCGGCCAGCTTTGCACATCGTGGTTACAAGCTTCAATTAGCCGCATTACAATATCGGGAACAACGTGATAAAAAATGTTCTCCAGATACCAGCACAGGCTTACCGCCTCATCATAGGGCGAAGGCTTTTGTCGGTTAAATATGGGTGTCTTGCCCAGCTGCAGCAGCAACCCATTGATTTCGGCAAGGTTATCCCCGCGAATGGCCTGTTCCAGGTCGTTGATGATACCCAGAACCGTGCCCGGATAAAATTGTGTAGGGTGGGCAGTAAGCACAACACGAACACTAAACTGATGCAGCTTGTCAACCAGCTTGCTCATTTTATTTTCGGCCCGGCACCGAACCAGCAAGGAAGTAAGTGTACCGTGCCCGTTAAGGTCGTTGATCTTTTCAAACGATGCATCCTCTATAGAGTCGAACAACACAATTTCCCGCTCCACATATTGAATAAAGCGAAATAACAAATCAATGCGCTGGGTAAAAGATAACCCCCTGGTATAGTTGTTGAAAAATTCATGAATAATGAACACCGGATCTTTTCCTTCGTCAAAGCATTTCGCAGCATGTTGTTGCAGCAAAGGAAGAAGGGTGCCGGTTTGGTAAATGTTGTCGAAAGGCAAATTTAGAAACAGGCTGTTGTACAGATGATACCGGGTGGCTACTTCCTGCTCAAATACTTTATGCATGCTTCTTTCTTTTAATTAACACCCCTGTTCTGCAAATTACGGCAGGAAGAATAATGTACCAAGAAAAGATTGCAAAATCAAAATCTGATAGACATTCGGTGCTGAACCACTTACGGCAAGGAGGGCTGTAACCGGATAAAAACAGACTCAGGCAAATGATCATCGGGCGATAGTGAAGCATAGTCTACATGCACTGCAAGGCAGGCTCAGTTCATGTGGTTATTTTTTGTTCGGGACGTTTTTCTGATACAGGTTCTTTTTGAGCCCGTAATATATTCCTGTCAGAATCATTGAGATGAAGATGGCGCTGATTAACGAAACGACCTGATCACCCAGGTACTGAAATCCCTGCCTTGCACGCAATAAATAAATAACCAGTGAAATGATCAGCACGAACACCCAGTATGTAAAATGCAGGGTATTTTTTTCATCATGTGCTGGCATGTTGTGAAAAAAGTATATCAGATAACCCGCCCCCGCCACGGTACTGATGTGTTGCAGATACCTGAAAAGCGGCATCGGGCCGTAACCCGGCAGCGCTATCGGCCAGGAAAGCCAGTCAATATGCCGTACCATAAAATGGTTGGCATGGGTAAAGCTATCCCACAGCAGGTGAGAAAAAATTCCTGTAAGTAAATACGCTGCGTATAAGAGCGGATGTTCTCTTACAGATGATATAAAATTAAAATCACGCAGCCTGGCAAGCCGGGCGTAAAAGTAGGATGGCAAAGCATTGATCAACGGACGTTTCACAATTAGATGAAATACAGCAAGCAGTGCAAAGCCAACCGGAAGACAAAAAGCAAAAGCTCCCGGCAATGTATGACTGAACCTGCCGCTGAGTTTCATCTTAATGAAATATTCAAAATCAGGAGTAATGCTACCAACTACCAGTGCCGAAGCCGACATAAAGCGAATCTTCAGCCTGGTTAGGGGCAAAACAATTGCCGGATGTGAAAAAGTGAAAGGCATGGCTGGGCAAGTTAGGCATTAAATACCCCGACTGCCACCGTGTATGGGTTCAGAATTTTACCAGCAATCCGGTTGACAATTTCATTGCCGTTCGGGGCCAGTCGCGACCGTAGTTGAAATTTGCATCTATGTTCCATACCACTCCACCCAGGCTTATCATCAGCCCAATGGTAGAAGCCAATGGTAGAAGAAAGATAATGAATCTCGCAGGAATCATTTCAGGTTAAGTTGTTTTCTGGCGTTGATGAGTTTTTGAGGGCTAAAGTTTTTCATAGGTGATAGAAAAGATTAAAAGGTGATATATAAAAGATTGTATAAAAATACAACGTTCAAATTGTATATTTTGTGGAAAAATATACAACGAATATACAACGTTCGAATTGAGTATTGATGAATGATGGAGGTTGTATAATACAACATGGGGGTTGCAATAATTGGTTTAATTGGCTGTATTGATATATTTTTTATGGGGTTTCTTTCGTTTGTTTTTTGCGTTTAGCGATGGAGCGTGCGATGATGATAGAGCGTTTTTGTTCATTTTTTTGGATGGAGGCGGGTCTATTTTTGAGGGGTAATGATTGAGCCAGGAGGTTAATAGCTTCACTGAGGGCTTTAGTTTGTGTATAGTCAGTGAAGCCCATGGTTTTTTTAGTATAGACGATATTTTTCAGGGTATTGAGAGTTAGTGGGTGGATTTTGATAGTCGGTCTTTCGGTTAAAGGAAATCCGGTTCTTCTTATCTCGGCTGGTGTTAAGGAAAGGTTTTTAAGCTTGTTCCAGTAAGCGGAATCATGAACAGCCAGAATACGCTTTTCGTCAGCAGCGTCAGGTCGAAAAAAATTGTTTTCCTTCAATGTTCCTTCATACAGCAGTTGCTGGGGCAATACCTCGTACTTGCTCATCGGAAAGCGGTGATTGGGCGGGAGCGGTAGTACGTAGGCGGGTGACCAGGCAACTTTTAACATAAGGATTGTATGAAAATAAAAACAGCCGGCACATGCCAGCTGTTCTGAGCCACAAAAATATTTAATCAATGCTTGTGTTCATGATGTCCCTCGCCCCTGCCGTACCAGGCTTCCTGAAGTTCATGAAATAAATCGTGCAGGCTGGTGAGCGCCTCGCCTATCTGGGTGTCGTCACCATTCTGTACAATAACAGCAAAATCGGCTGTTCCGGATTTCAGCAAGGCTATTTTCTCCTTTACCTCAGGTTTGTTGACCTTTTCCGGCAGCGGTGCATCGGCCCACTTTGCAGCCGACTGGGCCAACTCGGCAGCATACCGTTTTGCCGGTTCCAGATTTCCTGAATCTTTAAAAGGATGAAAACTCTCGGCCATTATCAGATGAAAAGCATCCATCTCGGGCCATTCCATCTGCTCTTCGGCTTTTTCTTTTTTGCTGCAGGCCCATATAAAAGATACCACAGCCAGCAAATACAAAATGTGTTTACGTTGTGTCATGGTTTCAAATTTTTTGTAAACCTAAAAAATTACCTGAAATAGTGCCCCATGATATTTTCAAACCAGCTGCCTGCTGCGGTAGTATTTCCGGTTTTCTACCCACACTACAAGTCGTTGGAGCAGGTCAAAATACAGCGTTATGCCAAGTAATGCTGTCATAACCCAAACCACCGACAGGTTGAACCACAAGGTATCAAACTTGCGCCCTGCAAAATGTTTTACCGGCTGATAGAAGTTTGCATCGTAATCAAACCAGTGCCGGGGCCGGTGTTCGTCCTGGTATATCGGAAAATATTTCTGTACCAGCCCACCGTTGTACTCAACAATCCGCTGAATTGCACCTGAATTTTTTACCCAGTCGGCTACTGCCTGATTTACATATTTCTTCCTGCGCGCATGAAATTTTGCTTCATCGGCCGGAGTTGCTGTTTGCGCAGCTATAAACTCATCGCGTGCCTGTAAAGCCCTGTTGTGCTTATAGGTGTAATAGTTGCGAAGTCGCTGCAGAAACTTTCGTGTGGAATCATACAGGGCAACACTGAAATTGCCCGGCACGAGTTGATTAAACATAGGAAATTTTTGCTCACCAAAGTATTGAAGTTCATGCCCAATTTCGGTGCGCAGTATGTGGATGGCTTTGGCCAGTTCCTGATGCTGCGGGTTGCGCCAATGCTGTGGATGGGTATAGCAAAACGATAGCCGCGACTCAAGCTCTGGAATAAGATAGACGCGTTTAAACTCCGACTGCGCAGCAATCTTGTCCCATTCATAGAGCGGTTTTTGATAAGGATTATCCCTGAACTGGGTAACCATGTAGGCCTCAAACGCCCACCGTGTAGCCATCAAATCGCCAATGAGCGGAACGCCCACCGGGTCGCTTACCTTTGGATTAAATTTGTCAAAACTTATTACCACTCCGCTTAACAATAGTTGCGGAATAATGAGCAGCGGAATAAGTATGTAAATAGTAACAGCCGACTTAAACGATGCGGATATGTTTAATCCCAGCATATTGGCAAAGCACGATACCGTAAACAAAATAAACCAGAAGCGCATTTCGGTTAAAGGTATTTCCAGAATGGCATGTGCAATCAGTACAAAAGAAATAGTTTGCACAGCCGACAAGGCAAAAAGGATGGTTACCTTGGACGATAAATAACTCATTCGGCTGAGGTGCAGAAACTTTTCCCGCTTGAGTATTTTTCGATCCCTGAAAATTTCTTCTGCACTCACTATCAGTCCCAGGAACAAGGCTACCACCACGCTCATAAAAAAGAACACAGGGATATTGCTGTTTTCAAAAAACGAATACTTCGCCTCGTCACTGTCGAGGATGTTGTAGTGTTTAACCATGTATCCGATAAATACTGCCAGCACGGGTGCTTCGAGCAAGGTAGCGAGCATGTACTGCCGGTTGGCCAGCTTCGACTTTACATCGCGTTTCAGAAAAACAGCGAGCTGCCGTTTTCTATCGGCTACCGGAACAGCAGGCGGCAAGGGTTCATTGCTTGTTTCGGCCTTCGGCAGCCGGATGCGTTGTTTAAAATACTGGTACCACTGCCCCGGCGATATTCTTCGGGCATTGGTAAGCCGGCCATACTCGTTCACAATGCGCGTTTCAATAATATTAAACACCTGTTCCGGATTTACATTTCCGCATACCGGACAAGCACCCTGTGTTTTGTTGGCAGCATTGATAATTTCGCGAAAGTAGATGACCGACTCTACAGGATTTCCATAGTAAATCTGAAAGCCGCCCACATCCAGAATAATCAGCGTGTCGAACATCTTGAAGATATCGGACGATGGCTGATGAATTACCACAAACACCAATTTGCCTCGAAGAGCCAGCTCCTTAAGCAAATCCATAATGTTTTCCGAATCGCGCGAAGAAAGACCCGATGTGGGTTCATCTACAAACAAAACCCAGGGCTCGCGCAATAATTCAAGACCAATATTCAGGCGTTTGCGCTGACCCCCGCTGATAATCTTTTCAAGCGGTGAACCAACTTTCAGATCTTTTATCTCATATAAGCCCAATTGATGCAGCAATCTCTCAACTTTTTCGGTTGTCTCCGCCCTGCTTTCACGGGTACAACACAAGCGCGCATTGTAATAGAGATTCTCAAAAACGGTCAGGTCTTCCATAAGCAGGTCGTCCTGCGGAACATAACCTATCAGGCCCTGCACCTTTTCGGGTTCCGAATAGATGTCAATGCCGTTTAACCTCACCCTGCCGCTGGAGGGTGGTGAGGATCCGTTTAATACGCTTAACAGGGTTGACTTCCCCGAACCACTGGCGCCCATAATACCCACCAGCCTTCCGCCCTGCTCGCATATGTTGATGTTTTGAAGGCCAGCCCTCCCCGATTTGAAATGATAAAATATGTGATCGGCAACGAAAGAAATCTTTGGCCGGTTGATGGTAGATAAAAACCTGCTGATAATATCGCTGTAATAGATGGGTTCAATCTTATCCCCGCGGATAGTGCTGCCGGCCGGAAGCACATCAACTTTACGGCTTTTCAGCGGAATGCCGTTCAGATAAAGAACCGAAATACCCAGGTATTTAATGAACAACAAATCCTCCAGTTTGAGAATGGCAATCAGGCCGTTGATATTTTTCTCCACAATGTGCGGACCGGGATAAGGTCTCTCGCCAAACCCTTCGTCAATAATCAGAACATGGGGCGAAGCCAGCTCATCCCTGTCCTGCCCCACAACAAATCTGCGTAACTCTTCCACTTCATTTTGCGGAATTTTGAGCGCTTTGCCGATATAATAAATCAGATTTTCCTGGCGCTCGGAGATGGAACCATCGGCATATACCAGCTCTATGATTTTAATAATCAGCACCAGTTTTTGCGGACGGGTCAATGACTGATTTACCTGCCGGGTAATTTGCATAATACGCGACCACTCGTCTACGAACAGCCGCGTGTCGGCATCTACGTTATCGGTTGCGTGCTGAAAGCTATCCGCCTGGGCAGAGGCATACTCATCAAAGAGATTCATATAAAATTTAATCGAATCCCGATTGAGATGCTGGCTCAGAAATTCCCGGATATTGCTTCGCTCCTCATCGCTAACGTGTTCTCTGGCTACGATGGCAAATAGTTGTACAATGGCTTTCAATAACTCTTCACTCATATACAGAATCCGTAATCAGCAAGATAATTAATCAATACCGATAAAAAACCTTCAGCTATGAACGGAAATATGCGCGATTGGGATGAATTTTTTTACCTTCGTATGCTTGTAACAAAAGCCAAAATTTACCGACTAATTATCCAAATCCCTATCCTATGAAAAAAAATCTTGCATTCATTCTTTTTATTGCCGGCTCTTTGACCCTCAAGGCTCAAACAGTTGACGAAATCATTAAACGGTATTTTGAAAACACCGGAGGCCTTGATAAGTGGAAGTCGCTGACCGGATTAAAAATCATGGCCAAGGCCAACCAGCAGGGCATGGAAATACCCATTGAAATCGTACAATTGAAGGATGGCCGCCAATACACAAAAATTACTTTTCAGGGCATGGAAATCAAGCAAGGGGTCTACGACGGTACTACGCTTTGGTCAACCAACTGGATGAACATGAAGGCCGAGCGAAGCGATGCGGAAACAACCGAAAACTTCAAACAGCAACTGGGCGAATTCCCCGACCCTTTCCTGAACTACAAGGCCCTGGGATACAAGCTCGAGCTCGTGGGCAAAGAAACGGTTGACGGCAACGAAACTTTCAAAATAAAAGTTACCAAGAAACCCATAAAAGTAGATGGCGTGCAAACCGACAACGTGGTGTTCTACTATTTTGATGCCCAGGATTACATTCCCATTTTAATTGAATCCGAAGTTAAATCGGGCCCTGCCAAAGGACAGATAGCTCAGATTAAATACAGTGATTATCAGGAAGTTAATGGGTTAGTGCTTCCTTTTTCCATGTCGCAGGGTGCCAAAGGAGGCACGGGGGCATTTACTACCACCGTTGTGAAATATGAACTCAATCCCAAGGTTGACGATGCGGTGTTTAAGTACCCCGAGGGTAATTAATTCCGGTTGCTATACAAAAGGCTTGGCTCGTGTCAGGCCTTTATTTTTCCAACGGTCAACTTAAACTTCCATACATGAAACAATCAGCATTTATCATTCTTCACTTATTCTTCTTAACGGGGCTCAGCACGGCACAGGATGCTGTGACCCGGGGTAAAGAATTGTTTGGCGATCTGAAAGCGCGCCACATCGGGCCGGCCATCATGAGCGGCCGGATAACCGACCTGGAAGTACACCCCACTAATGCGCGCATCATTTATGCCGGCACTGCCGGTGGCGGAGTGTGGAAAAGCACCAACGGAGGGGCTACCTTCAACCCGATATTCGATGATTATTGCCAATCCATTGGTGCCGTAGCCGTTGATCCCACCAATCCCGATAACGTGGTATGGGTGGGAACCGGTGAGGTATGGACCCGCAACAGCGTGTCGGTTGGTGATGGGCTGTATCGCACCACCGATGGTGGTTCTTCCTGGCAGCACATGGGGTTTGCCAACTCCGAGCGCATTGCCGGCATACAAGTAAACCCCAAAAATCCAAACGAAGTGTATGTGGCAGTGCTTGGGCCACTGTGGAGTGACAGCGAGGAACGGGGTTTGTACAAAACTTCGGATGGCGGAAAAACCTGGAACAAGATATTGTATGTAAACCCAACCACGGGCTGCAGCGATGTGGCACTGGACCCCAAAAATCCGGAAATTGTATATGCTTCGTTTTGGGAAGTGCGCAGAACTCCCTGGTCTTTTAAATCGGGAGGGAATAACAGTGCCCTGTATAAATCAACCGATGGCGGCAAAACATTCAAAAAAATTCACAACGGCTTTCCTCCGGGCCAGTTGGGCAGAATGGCCATAGCAGTGGCCCCTTCAAACCCCAACGTACTGTACACCGTAGTGGAGGCTGAAGATGACAAACGGAAAGGTCTGTACCGCAGCGATGATGGCGGTGAAAACTGGAGACAGTTGAATAACGACTTTGAGCTGCTGGTGCGCCCGTTTTACTTCTCGCGGATTGTGGTTGACCCGCGCAATCCCGATGTGGTGGTTAAAGCCGGACTATCGGGTTCCATTTCAAGAGACGGTGGCAAAACCTTTAAAAATCTGGGCCCCATGCACTCGGATATCCATGATATTGTTTTTGATATCCATAATTCCGACATCATGTATGTGGCAACAGATGGGGGCATCTATCGTTCATGGGACGGGGGCACCACCATGGAAATCGTAGAGAACATTCCTGTGTCGCAGTTTTACCACGTAAGTGTGGACGATGAAGAGCCGTACAATGTGTATGGCGGATTGCAGGATAATGGTTCGTGGTTTGGTCCGTCTTCATCTCCGGGTGGCGTGGAAGCAAAAGACTGGGTACGTGTAGGTGTGGGCGATGGGTACCGCGTGTACCGCCATCCCACCAAAAAGATTATCTACTCCGAAATGCAGGGCGCAGAAAATGTATGGCGTTTTGACCCGGCACGCGACCAGGCTAAATCCATTCAGCCGCTGCCGGCCAAAGGCGATCCCAAACTGCGGTTCAACTGGAACGCCTCACTTACCATCAGCCCTAATAAACCAGACAGGGTATACATCGGCAGCCAGTTTGTGCACCGTTCGGACGATATGGGCGAAACCTGGGTAAAAATTTCCCCGGACTTAACTACCAATGACCCCTCCAAACAACAACAGGAACAATCGGGCGGGCTATCGCGCGATAACTCAGGTGCCGAAAATCATTGCACCATTTTCACCATTGCCGAATCGCCCCTGGATGAAAACGTGATATGGGCCGGAACCGATGATGGCAACCTGCAGGTAACCCGCGATGGCGGAAAAACCTGGACCAATGTGGTTGGCAACGTGCCCGGTCTCCCTAAAAACACCATGGTACACCACGTTGAAGCAAGCGTGCACGGCAAAGGAACAGCCTATGCCGTATTTACCGGCTATCAGACGGGCGACAAAAATCCTTACGTGTACAAGACTACCGACTTTGGTGCCACGTGGAAGTCGCTGGTAACACCTGACATCCAAAGCTTTTGCCGCAATATTCAGGAAGACTATGTAAACGAAAACCTGCTGTTCCTGGGTACGGAATTCGGCTTGTATATCACCATAGACGGTGGCAAGAGCTGGATGAAGTTTACCAACAACATGCCCAACGCCAACATTCACTATATCGAGCTGCACAAACGTACCAACGACCTGGTGATTGCCACGCATGGCCGCGGCATCATTATAATTGACGACATCAGTCCGCTGCGCGAACTAACGCCCGATGTGATGGATAAGGACCTGCACTTTTTCAAACTTAAACCTACCGTCATCAACGAAGCCAATGGTTTTGGTGGTTCCAGCACCGAAACCCAGTTTATAGGAACCAACGCGAGCAGGGCTGCAAAAATCATCTACTACCTGAAAAGAAGACACACCCTGGGCAAAATGACCCTTGAGATCCACGATCAGAACGGAAACAAGATTACCGAACTGACACCCGGCAAATCGAAAGGCATCAACATTGTAGAGTGGAATTACTCGGTAAGGCCACCCAAAATGGCGGCCGCCAAAACCTTTGCCTTCGGAGGATTTACCCCCCTGCGTGTGCCGGCCGGAACTTATAAAGTGGTTATCCAAAAAGGAAACGCAACTTATTCAACCGATCTGGTGATAGAATATGACCCCAAATCAGATATACCGCTGGCCGACCGGAAAATGCAGGAACAAACCGCACGCAAATTGTACGACATGTGCCAGGAACTTGCCTATTTTGTGTACGAGGTTGATCAACACCTGAAAGCGGCCGAGTTGCTGAAGGCAAAAAATCCTGCAGCCGCAAAAAGTTTAACACCTTTTATAAATGACCTCAATAAGCTAAAGAAAACCCTGGTGGTAACAGAAGGCGATAACTATGTAGGCTCGGCTGAACCTCAGCTGCGCGAAAAAATGGCCGAATTGTTCAGCCGCGTGGCACAAAGTTTTTACAAACCCAACCAGGCCGAGCTGGACAACCTGGAGGCGATTGAAACCCGGTTCAGGGAAGCTAAAACGGAATTCGGGAGGATAAAAGCCAAACACAAAAACTTTGATGCGGTACTCACCAAAAACGGCATCGAACCCGTGAAATTGATCTCCTTTGAAGAATTTGTGAAAGAACCTTAAAACCTTTGACGAATCACAAAAAAGACGCCGGTTTCAGTCCCGGCGTCTTTTTTTTCGCAAGCGCTTTTACCCGATTTTTGATGTAAGCATTTCGCTGAGAATAATCAAACCCTGGCGGAGGTATTCATCATCCATTTTAAGCGAATTACCTGATTGCACTCCTTCCGTGTTTAGTTTTATATCAGCGGGCAATCGTGCCTTGCGTTTTTGCTCGGCCTCTTCCATTTCTTTTCTGCGCACTGTTTCATTTAAAGAAATTTTATTTTCGTGCATCTGTCTGCGCGATTCTTCGACATCTGCCATAAAGTTTTTAAGCTGGTCGTCTGTTTTAAGTCGGTTCTCATACGATTGTCGCAGCGACTGCAACAACTTGTCGTTAACAAAAGGAGTTTTCTGATAAAACGTTCCGCGGATTTCGTCCCATGGCAATGCCGAAGGGTTTGAGCGCTCGCCAAATTCTTCGGCATTGAGGGCCGTGGGCAAGGCAATGTCGGGGGTTACGCCCTTAAACTGCGTACTGCTTCCGTTGATGCGGTAAAACTTCTGAATGGTATATTTTAGCGAGCCTACCGGTTCACCCGCATTATTCAGCACCCGATCCAGTTCCAGGATGGTCTGAACCGTACCCTTGCCGAAGGAGGATTCGCCAACGATAACGCCCCGGCGGTAATCCTGTATGGCACCGGCAAAAATTTCGGAAGCGGAAGCACTAAAACGATTAATCAGCACAACCAGGGGACCATCATAAACCAAAGCCGGATCTTCATCATTCAGAATGTCCGTACGATTCATGAAGTTACGCACCTGAACCACCGGACCTTCTCTGATAAATAAGCCGGTAAGGTTAACCGCTTCCTGCAAGGAACCTCCGCCATTGTTGCGCAGGTCAATGACCAGGCCGCTGACTCCCTCCTGCTTCATTTCATGTATCATCCGTCTGATATCGCGCGTGGTGCTGTTATAATTCGGATCTCCTTTCTGGTAGGCCTCAAAGTCAAAGTAAAAGCTGGGCAATGTGATGATGCCTAACTTCACCGTTTTATCGCCAAAAGGATATTCAACTATTTTCTTTTTTGCTGTCTGATCTTCCAGTTTGATTTTATCGCGGACCAGGGTGATGGTAACCGGCTGGCTGTTAAGACCTGTTTCTGCCGGAAGCAACACCAGTCTTACTTTAGTGCCCTTCGGGCCCTTGATGAGTTTAACCACATCGTCAATGCGCCAGCCGATTACATCCACAATCTCGCCTTTATCGCCCTGCCCTACACCAATAATCCGGTCGTTTACCTGGATTAGTTTCGACTTGTCGGCAGGCCCACCGGGCACAATTTCCACTACCTTGGTATAATCGTTGTCGGTTTGCAGCCGCGCTCCGATTCCTTCCAGCGACTGACTGATATTCTGTTTAAACAAATCGGCAGCCTTGGGTGTAAAAAAGTTGGTATGCGGGTCGAAAGACTCTGTTACTGCATTCATGAAATAACCGAAAATGTCATCCGACTGCATCTGTCGGGCCGACTTGACCAAACGTTCGAAGCGCATCCGGAGTGTTTCCTGAATTTCTTCCTGAGATTTGCCGGTAAGTTTCAGCGACAACGCCTGATTTTTGATGTATAATTTCCAGATTTTGTTTTGTTCTTCTGCCGATGCCGGCCAGGGTGCTTTTTCGCGGTTGGGTTCGTAAAACTCGTGAGAAGAAAATTCAAAAGGCGTTTTCAGCAGCACATTCATTACATAATCCATGCGTTCATGGAACCGCTTCAGGTAAACCTGATAGATATCGAATGCTGCATGCACATTTTCCTGAAAAATCAGGTCGTCAAGCTGGTATCGGTATTTCTCGAACGACTGGATATCGGACTGGCGAAAATACATTTTGCCGATGTCCAGCGCCTGGATATAAGAGTCGAGTATTGCCGATGACAAGGAGTCGTTGATACGAAGTTTGCGGTAGTGATAATTCTCCAGCAACTGTGCCACAACTTTGGCCTGTCTTCCGAATACCGGCCGTGGCCTCAGCACGCTGTCGGCCGGGAAAAATGCACTTTTAACCTCGGCTGACGCAAAGAGTAACAGCCATATCAAAAAACGGATTTTCATGAATGCAACATTTACAATGAATCCTTCACATCAAACGACATGCAAATACGGAAAGTTTACCGGGACGAATCGAATTCGGACAAAAAGCGCTGTGCCTCATCTATGTTCTGAAACTCAAAATGCTTTTTTTCACCTGCCACCGTGTGAATTTCTACCTTCACCAGATCCACATCCTTGTTTCGCTTAAACTTGAACTTTTCCTTCCGGTAATCATCGGCCTGTTTGGTAGAAATATTGAATGCTGTGGCACGTACCGATTTGCAGTAACTGCACTGGTAATGCTTGACCAGCTCGCCCGGCTCAGTAGCCGAGGGCATGCGGGTAACCTCTTCTTTCACAATGCGCATGGTGTGGAAGCCGCAGGTGTTGCACCGCAGAGCCTGCAGCCGGCCGGGATATTTTTCAATCTTCACATCACCGGTTTTTTCATCGATCCATACATCGTAATCAACGGAAAAAACTCCTTCTTCTGCCTTCATCCCTTCTTCAAGGTGAACGTCTTCTTCCTCTTCGCTGAGAAGCCGCATCTTGTTACCGGTTTTCGGATTAATCCGTGTGGCATACCGGTACCGCTTCAGCTTTTTATCCAAACGCGAGGGGTAATAGTATTCCAGCACCAGGTACGACACATAGGCTACCAGCGTTCCGCCCGCAATTGACATAAACAGCCGGGTATAAAACCACAGCTCAACTTCCCTCATCTCGTTCTTGCCATAAAGGTTGATGGCCAGGGTGGTGGCAACGCCAAAGCAGTAAAAGACCAGTTTATAGGTCTTTATTTCATGGGTGTTTACAAAATCATATTTCTTATGAAAATCACGTATCGCTGAGAGCCGTATTTTGTAAACGATATAAATGATAATGCCTGCGGCTACCATGATTATTGTACCCAGAATCATCGAATAATTCCAGGCCACTATAAAAGGAGTGAATTCCTTATAATCCATACGCGCGATTAACTAAATTAGCGGTAAGATAACAATTCCCGCTTACCGCCACCACAACCTATTGCTTATGCGGAAATTCATATTCCGGCTTTTGGCTCAGTTCAACAAATACCTGTTGCCGCGCATCAGCAAGCGCGACCTTAACCGGCTCAGTAAAATTGACAAACTGATCGTTGCCTGGCGCTACTGGGTTACCCGCAACGTTCTTGATTAATAAGTCCGTTATCATCTGATTATCAGTTTATTAAGGGTTACAAACAAACCCCCGGCTTATATTTTTGAAAATATTTGTGTAAAATTTCACAATAAAATTTGTTTAATTAAATTATTTTGTATTATAATTGTGTAAAATTACACAGTTATGAATGTGAATGAAAAACAAAAGCTGGAGATTGAACTGAGGAAATTCACCTCCAGGAACTTTGAAAGGCCGTCGGAGTGCCGAAACCTGGATCAAATCCGGTATTACATCCAGGAGCTTTGCGAGAAAATCAGGTATTATGAGCGGAGATTTAACTACGTGCCCTCATGGGCCTACTCCTTGCTGGCGCAGTACAATGCCCGGCAAAATGCCATGATTCACACCGAATTTGCAAGGTTTTACCACTAATGAAGTACATCCCCTCCCCTATCACGCCGCAGTTCCGGCTTATCTATACCGCTACTGCAAACAAGTCTGGCCGGATGCAGTACCATTGCATCAAGCCGGGCGTCAGTAAGGTACGGATAAGCCGGACCGAATTTATACGGGCGTATAATTCGCTGCCCATTCTGGCATTAAATCCCCTTCCTGTGCGTGGTTCGGAAACAGATTTTCAGATTGAATTTTATGTTTAGCGGTGAAGTATTTCGCTGAGCCTGGCCGGTGAGTACCCGATGGACTTAATGGTCTTGTTGTCTGCTTTGCGGTACACCAGCCACCGGTCGCCTTCCTGTTTGTAATAGCAATCGGTTCCTTCTTTTTTATAATAGGCCACCGTATCGTCTGCCTCTTCTTTTGTTTTGCAGGCTTTGCTCATATTTGAGCGCTGTACTTCTTCAAATAATTCATTGAATTTATCTCCGAGGCCGAACTCGAGGACGGCACCGGCCAGTACATATTGTAAGTCGCACAACGCATCGGCCACACCCACGATATCGCGCTGAGCAACCGCTGCCTCAAGTTCTTTGAGTTCTTCTGCCAGCAGGGCTATCCGTAGCCGGCAACGATCTTCCGGGGGAATAGCTGGCTCCGGCAGTATAGGATGATTGAACGTCCGGTGAAATTCAGCTACAAGGTTCAGCGCATCGGGTTGTTTCATGGCAGTTTTAACAGCAAAAAACGTTGTGAAATTTGTGACTCCAATTGCAAAGCAATAGATTTGACAGATGTTTTACCAGCATTTTGTTCGGCTTTTTATTGCATCCTGGCTGCTGTTTCTTACGGTTGAAGTGCTCAATTCAAACCATAAGGATTCAGTTTTTTTTACTTGTTTTTACGAAACCATTGAGGATTTCCGCGAGCCGGAAAATGAAAAGGAAAAAGACAACCTCCAAACTTTAATTTCTGGTTTTATCTATCAGAATAAGTCGCTGAAAACCTGCTTTTTATTGCCAGTAAGCTCAGATAATACCCCGGACTCTCCCTTTTTACAGATTATTCTTCCGCCTCCCGAAAGCTGCAACTCCGGAAACATCCTTTAATTATTTGATTTCCAATTAACTATTGTTTTAGTATTCAACTTTACACAAAAAATCCGTCTATGGAAATTTATCAGAAACTATTGGAAGGAAACCGGGCCTGGGTTGAGCAGCGTCTGAAAGAAGATCCTACTTTCTTTGAAAGGCTTTCAAAAGGGCAGTCTCCACAGGTACTTTGGATAGGTTGCTCGGACAGCCGCGTTCCCGCTAACGAAATAACCGGAACGCTGCCTGGTGAAATATTTGTGCACCGAAACATAGCTAACATGGTGATTCATACCGACATGAACATGCTTAGCGTACTCGATTATGCGGTAAACATATTAAAAGTACGGCACGTAATCGTGTGCGGGCACTATGGATGCGGGGGTGTTCAGGCAGCTATGAGCACCACACAATTTGGGCTGATAGATAACTGGATTCGCCACATTAAAGACGTTTACAGATTGCACGAACAGGAACTTGAGAATATTAAAGACCCTCAGGCACGGTTCGACCGCCTGGTAGAGCTCAATGTAATGGAACAGGTTTTTGACTTGTCCAAAACTTCCATCATTCAGAATGCCTGGAAAACGAGACAACTGCCGTATATTCATGGCTGGGTGTATAGCATAAAAGATGGCATTATCCGCGACCTGAAAGTAAGCATGGACCATGCTTCAAAGCTTCCGCCTTACTTCAGGTCGGAAAACCCTGTGCTGGCATAACTGCTCATTGTCTTTCTTGGGCGGGCTTACCATGGGCAATTTTTATATTTGCGCTTTGCCGAAAAGCTATGCGCATGAATTTTGTTGAAGAGCTACGCTGGCGGGGTATGTTAAATGACATCATGCCCGGCACGGAAGAACAATTGCTTAAAGAACCCACCACCGGCTACATTGGTTTTGACCCTACTGCCGACTCGCTTCATATAGGCCACCTTGCACAAATTATGACCTTATTGCATTTTCAGCGGGCGGGTCATAAACCCATTGCGTTGGTAGGTGGAGCTACGGGCATGGTGGGTGATCCGAGCGGAAAGTCGGCTGAGCGCAACCTGCTTTCGGAAGAAGTGCTTCGGCACAACGAAGGCTGTGTTAAGAAACAATTGGAAAAATTTCTGGATTTCTCGGGCAGTAATGCTGCCGAAATGGTAAATAACTACGATTGGTTCAAAGACTTCCGGTTTCTCGATTTTATACGGGATATTGGCAAACACATTACCATCAATTACATGCTGGCAAAAGATTCGGTGCAGAAAAGACTGGAATCCGGTTTATCATTCACTGAATTTTCATACCAGTTGGTTCAGGGCTACGATTTTCTTTGGCTATATGAGCATAAAAACTGTAAGTTGCAGATGGGGGGATCTGATCAGTGGGGAAATATCGTTACCGGAACTGAGCTTATCCGAAAAAAACTGAATGGCGAAGCTTATGCACTAACCACACGACTTATTACCAAAGCCGATGGCAGTAAGTTTGGTAAAAGCGAGCAGGGTAACATCTGGCTTGATGCCGCCAAAACTTCGCCATATCAATTTTATCAGTACTGGCTGAACATTTCCGATGAAGATGCGGCCAACTTCATTAAAATCTTTACCCTTAAAGGGAAGGAAGAAATCGCTGCCCTAACCGAAGCACATAGCCAGGCTCCTCACCTGAGAAAACTGCAACAGGAACTGGCTGCGGATATTACCACCCGGGTTCACTCGGCAGAGGAGCTGAGCAAGGCCATTCGTGCCTCTGCCGTGTTATTCGGAAGTTCTTCGGCCGAAGAGCTGGCTTCACTGGACGAGAGCGTGCTGCTTTCGGCACTCGAGGGTGTTCCGCAGGCTGTTATTGCACGAAGTATCTGGGAACAACAACCAACCGTAACCGAACTGCTGGCCGACCATACACGTGGTGTTATTTTTCCTTCTCGTGGCGAAGCTCGGAAAATGATACAGGGCGGAGGCGTAAGCATAAACAAACAAAAAATTTCAGATCCCAACCTGAAATGCAATTTCACTTTACTGCATAACCGTTATCTGCTGGCGCAGAAGGGGCGCAAAAACTACTATTTGATCAGAATAGAATAAAAAAGCCGGGCGTTCCCGGCTTTTTTATTCGGCAAGGGTTGTTTATTTACCCAATTTAAGGATTTTATAACCAACAGAAAGCTGGATAACCTGGTTTTTAGTAGCATTGAGTGCGGCTTCGTCTTCAATTTTGGTAAGCCCCAGGTTATACCGGGCATCTACGGTAAGGCCAAAGGGCAAATCCCATCCAAGCCCGATGCCTGCACTGATATCAGATTTTTTAAACATCTCCTTGTTGATGGGTCGGACATCGCCCGTTTCGTCAACTATTTCTCCACCGGCATTGGTAAGAAATCCAAACTGTGGACCAATCTGCAGGTTTAAACCTGCAACCAGATATGTTTTAAGCATCACCGGAATGTTTACATAGCTGAAGTTAGACTGCAGATCCTGCCCGCTGAAGCTAAACCTGGAGCCCTGCTGCGAGAAAATGATTTCAGGCTGTACACCAATTTTTCCCAGTTTCACCAATGCAAAGGCACCGCCATGGAAACCTGTCTTATTTTTGAAGCTGGTTCCCGCGTCATTTATGTCAAATCGGGCAAAGTTGGGTCCGCCTTTAAGCCCGATGGCCAGCTGAGCCTGTGCAAAGGCCTGCGTGCCGGTCAATAAAGCAACAATAAAAAGGGTTGAAATTACTTTCTTCATACGTAAAGTTGTTTTAAGGAAATCAATCATTTTAAACGATATTTTTGCCAACAGGATACGGCATGGTGGGTTGAAACATATCATTTTTATCCGCAGCTCTGCGGGCCGAGAAAATTGCCGGTGTATTTCCCGCCCAGGCCCTGCGTGCAATACCATTCAATACATCAAAATACAGCATATTTTCCAGGTTACGATCCGACTTAGCCGAACCATCCAAAACCATACCAAAACCCCCATTGATGGCCTCACCCCACCCCACTCCACCGCCATTGTGAATAGATACCCACGTAGCCCCGCGGAAGGAATCACCAATCACGTTGTGAATGGCCATATCGGCCGTAAACTTTGAACCATCATAAATGTTGGATGTTTCGCGGTACGGACTGTCGGTACCCGACACATCGTGGTGATCACGCCCTAATACAACCGGTCCAATCTTGCCATCGCGAATGGCCTTGTTAAACGCAGCCGCAATTTTTATCCTCCCCTCGGCATCGGCGTACAAAATGCGCGCCTTGGATCCGACCACCAGCCTGTTGGCCTTAGCCTGTTTTATCCAGCGGATATTATCTTCCAATTGGCCCCGGATCTCATCCGGAGCGTCACGGTGTATTTCTTCCAGCACCTGGCATGCAAGCCGGTCTGTATAATCAAGGTCTTCTTCCTTACCCGACAGGCACACCCACCTGAACGGACCGAAGCCATAATCAAAGCACATCGGCCCCATGATATCCTGTACATAGGAAGGGTATCTGAAACCGGAGCCATCCGGTTTCAGGATGTCAGCACCGGCCCGGGAGGCTTCCAGCAAAAAGGCATTTCCGTAATCAAAAAAATACATGCCCTGTGCGGCGTGTTTGTTGATAGCATCCACCTGCCTGCGCAACGATGCCTGTACATGTTTCCGGAATTCATCGGGGTTTTCTGCCATGAGCCGATTGGCTTCGTGAAATGACAATCCCACCGGATAATAACCGCCCGCCCAGGGATTATGCAGGGACGTCTGATCGCTGCCCAGTTCAATTTTAATTCCTTTGGCATAAAAATGCTCCCACACTTCCACTACATTGCCCCTGTAAGCAAGCGAAACCGTTTCCTTATTTTTCTTTGCCGCAACAACCCTGCTGGTGAGTTTGTTTAGATCATCATAAACCTCATCCACCCAGCCTTGTTCCTTGCGTTTGAAGGTAGCTTTGTCGTTAACTTCAGCAACTACGGTTATACAACCCGCTATATTCCCGGCTTTAGGCTGGGCACCGCTCATACCCCCCAATCCTGATGTAACAAAAAGTTTTCCTGATAAATCCTCTCCCCGTTCTGAAATTTTTCTTCCGGCATTCAACAAGGTTATTGTGGTACCGTGTACAATTCCCTGCGGGCCAATATACATGTATGAGCCGGCCGTCATTTGTCCGTATTGGGTAACACCTAATGCATTAAAACGTTCCCAATCATCGGGTTTTGAATAGTTGGGCACCATCATCCCATTGCTAACAACAACCCGTGGTGCATCGGGCGAGGAAGGAAACAGACCGAGGGGATGACCGGAATACATGTGCAGTGTTTGTTGTTCGGTCATCGTAGCCAGGTATTTCATGGTGAGCAGGTACTGGGCCCAGTTCTGAAATACCGCCCCGTTGCCTCCATACGTAATGAGCTCATGCGGATGTTGGGCTACGGCTGGATCCAGATTATTTTGTATCATCAGCATGATAGCTCCGGCCTGGATTGATTTATAGGGGTACTCATGGATCGGTCGGGCATACATCGGATAATGTGGCCGGAAGCGGTACATGTATATTCGCCCGAAGTCGGTCAGCTCTTTATAAAATTCCGGTGCAAGCACTTCATGGTGGCGCGGATGAAAGTACCGTAATGCGTTACGTATCGCCTGCTTCTTTTCTTCGGCCGACAAAATATCCTTTCGCCTGGGTGCGTGATTTACACTATAATCGTATTCCCGAGGTGGAGGCAGTTCATCAGGAATACCCTGAAGTATCTGCTCTTTAAAACTCGCGGTTGTTAGAGCGGTCATATTGCTTCATTGCGCTTTCAAGTTCCGGTAATTTGCTTTTCGCATTTCTGTACCCGATATCAAATATTTCCTTTCCTTTATCCAGATCAAAGGTACTGAATTTACCGAGTTCGGGTGCCTCAAATACAAAATTGCAATGACTTTTAGAATGTACCGTGTTCACGTTAATAGCTATCAGCAAACTGCGCTCTGCTACTTCTTTTACATTTCTGATGTCAAACCGTTGAGCCACGGGATTGCAGTGACTGCCAATTATAAAATCAGTTTTACCCACCAGCGGCCTTACCGGCAGATTATCCATCAGGCCCCCGTCTACCAGAACATGACCGTTCAGTTGCACAGGATTAAACAATGCCGGAATGCTGGAAGAAGCGATGACAGCCGGTGCGAGTTCGCCCTCCGAAAAATAAATTACCTTACCCAGCCGAATCTCGGTTGCTGCTACCGTAAGCGGTATGTTCAGCTTATCGAAGGAATTATGCGGAATATGCTTCAGCAACACTTCGCGAAAACCATCCATGCTGAGCAGACCGGTCCACGACCAGGCCGGGCGCACGGATTTGATAAAGCCCATGTCAAGAATTATTTTCAGAATTTCTTCCGGCTTGTAGCCGGCACTATAGAAGGCACCGGCCACTGAGCCTGCACTCGTTCCTGAAATGGAATAAAAATTCAGTCCCAGTTCTTCCAGTGCTTTAATCACACCCAAATGCGCAATACCCCTTGCGCCACCTCCTGATAAGGCCAATCCTATTTTCATAGTACATCATGAAGCCTGAAAGCAAGATCTAACCGCACGCCCTTTTCGGTAGGCTTTACGGTAGCACATTCATTCACTGGATCGTGTTCAAAGATAAAGAATGTACCGGTTGTTAGCTGCTTCATTCAGAAATTTTTCTTTCTCTTCCAGTGTAAGCAAAGGCCGGGTATCATATCCCATCACGTAAGCCAACGGGATATGTCCTGTTGAAGGTATAAGATCGGCCATGTAACAGATTACGGTGTCCTTATATTTTATTTTCGGCAACATCATTTTTTCCGTATGGCCGGAAGCATACATGATTTCAATACCCGGAAAGGGTGAAGGTAAATTTTGTTCAATAAACCGAAGCTGCCCACTTTCCTGGATGGGCGTGGGGGTATAGCGCAACATCTGACAGCTTGTATCCTGCAAGATACGCAAACGGTACAGGTGAAGTCCTAAATGGCTACATTAAGTAAAACAGGGGACAGGTGAATGGAAGAATATTTTAAAGGGAGAGGCTCGCAGCTAAAAACAGATAACCAGTTTTTAAAAGCACACTACGTTGCTGAACACCCAAAGGAACTGGACGAACCCTTGCTGGCTGCACCGGATACACAGTTTTTTTAACACCCAAAAACGATTGTGAACAAAGTTACCAGTTCCGATCTGGGTATGGCCTGGTCGCTTAATCCGTACCAGGGCTGCGACCATGGATGCGTGTACTGCTACGCCCACAACACGTACGAATATTATGGCTTTAGCGAGGGACTGGATTTTGAAAGCCGGATTATAGTGAAACGGAATGCCCGTAGTTGCTGGAAAAGTTTTTGCTGAAGCCGAACTGGCAGCCGGTGCCCATTAGTGTATCGGGTAATACGGGTCGCTACCATCCCATCGAACGTAAACTGGAAATTACCTCCCAGCTATGGAACCGCTAATGGCAACCGGGGTGAAGCGATAAAAAACCATTGAAACCCTGGCTTCCTACGGAATTCCAGCAGGCATAATGAATGCGCCAATAATTCCAGGGTTAAATCATCACGAAATCCATGCCGTGATAAAAGCTGCTGCCAATCACGGTGCGCTTATCGCGGGCATGACGGTTTTACGATTAAATGGAGCGATAGGAAAAATTTTTGAAGAATGGCTCAGAAAAAATTTCCCGACCGGTTTAACAAGGTATGGAACCAGTTGTGCGCTGCACGGGGGTAAGGAAACGACTCATAGTACGGCAGAAGGATTACCGGTTAAGGAAATATCGCCAAGGCCATTTACCAACTCTGTCATGTTGCGAAGAAAAATACCTGGCGGGAAGAAAAATGACGCCCTTTAACCTGACCCGGTTCAGAAGGGGTGGAAGCCTGAGTTTGTTTTGACCGGTTGCCTACGGTTAACGGATCAGGTGCACCCAGCCTTTTGCTGTTCCGATCTTTCCGTTTTTGCCCTCGTAGCGCAGCAGCCAGTAATACACGCCAGCGGATGCACCCTCACCGTTCCAACCGGTTTCCACATCGCGGGTGTAAAATACCCGCTGGCCCCAGCGGTTAATAATGGTTAAATCGGCATCGAGTATGTGGTCAAAGGCGATGGGTTTAAACACGGGGTTGTACGTATCGCCATTAGGCGTAAACACATTGGGCATGTCTATAACGGGATCTTCAAACCGAAAGTAGGAGGCGATGAAGTTGGGGAGGCCAAGCAGGTTTTTGCGGCCACCCAGCGAAACCCCTTTGCTTACGAAGTTGCAGGCCGTGCCCTCACGGCCAGGGTTGTTGATTACAGCCAGGTAATCCGATTCATTGGTAATGTCGTTGCAGCGTGAAATGTAAATGCGCCCGTCAGGCCCAAGCTGCATGGCGTTGAGCGAGCCAACAAAAGACCCAACTTTAGAGGTTTTCTGATTCTCGATTGAGTACTGCCACACCTCACTGGGGTCTTCTGCAATATTGACTCCACATCCTGTGCTCCAGTAACCATACGTGAAGTAGAGCTGCTTATTACTTGTGGAAAACTCTATTCCGTAGTAGAGCCCAATGCGATTATTGTTATGTTCAGTAATTGATTTAATAAGATTCGTTACTCTACCCGTGTTATTATCAAATGAAAAAATTTCAACTCTTCGAGCTGCAGTAAGCGTTAGTGCGAGTAATGAGCCGTCCGGTGAAATTTTCATCTGCCCGGCTGCATTGTAATTATAGTTTATTCCAGGTGCGGGGCCTCCACCCTGGTGTACGGCACCAGCACAACTTACCACGGGTGTCGGTTCAATTCCGTTTTCGGTCACGAGGTAGGCCCGGAAGCAATTGCTTTCCCACTCGTGAAATACCACCCAGATATCGGTGCCATTTGCGTGGTGTACGGCTGAAACTTTTTCGGTGGTTTTTTTAAACAAAAGAATGTTTTTCTGAATGACTGCCCCTAATCCATTGTTATGCGCCAGATTAACCACCGAGTAATGACATCCTACGGAATCACTTGCAAAAGCGATATTGTACTGGGGAGAGAGTGTAAAAATATAGAAAATAGAATCATTGCCGGGCTGTGGCACAATCAATGTCTGTGTAGTGCTATTATGGCCCCATAGATTAGTTCCATTAGTCATAATTTGATGATTTTTATTATAAACACTTACTCCATCGGTGTAAAATAAAAGATGTCCTTCACTGTCTGAAATAGTAGCAGAGCCCTCATAGGCATTTAGTTTCCCGTCCAACAATGCTAATGGGACCACGGATCTAAAACTCAACCCTGCAAACTCACCAAAGTACCACACAGCTGCCTGCTGCTGAGATAAAACAGTGATGGTTATTAAATTAAAAGCTACAATAGCAAATAGATGCTTCATCGTAGAGCAATAACGTATTAGATTTAAAAAAATGAGGCTGTCTCAAAAAAGCAGCCTCTTCATTTTTTTATTTGTTTTTAGTTCAAAAACGAAGCAAAATTTTCAACTATTGGATTTTTGAGACAGACTCAAAAATTGATTTCACTCCACAACAATCCGTTGTTCAATACGCTGGTTGGGCAGTCGCACTTTAAAGAAGTAGGTATCCTTTTTTAAATCGCTTACATCAACCACGAGGGCGTTTTTGTGAGTTGCCCCGTTTTTAACCGTGGCCCCGTTTTTATCAATAAGCGCATAGCTGTACTCAAAGTCAACGGTTTCCTTGCCTCCCGGTTCCAGCACAAAGTTAATCTGCTGTTGCGTGGGGTTGGGGTAGCCCATCATAAATTGCTGGCCCCCGTTGCAATTGCCTGTGTAAAACGTAGTGCAAGCTAATGGTCCTTCACCGCACGAGTTGGCATAGGCTACACAAAGTATGTGCTGGCCGGCCTGTAGCGGATTAAAAATTAATGAGATGTGGGCATTATAGGTTTCAGTGGTCATTACGAGGTTGCCGTCAATATACCAGTTGTAAAGCGGGCCACCACTGCAGGTTTCGGCATAGAGTGTTGCACAAGGTTCCAGAATTAGATTGGTAGGAGAACAGGATTGACCATCGGGCAGACCAATAGTAAAACTCGCGTAGGCTGTACCACCGCATTCGCCGGGAATGGTGGCGCTGATAGAAACCGTTCCGGAAACCCCCGGCAGCACGGTAAGGGTAAAGGAACTGCCTGTTCCGCTGGTGGGAGTTACTATTGTTCCGGGGCTGGCCGTCCAATAAACGGTTGCACCCAGGGGCACATTGTAGGCATAGAACGTAACGGGGCCCGGTTCGCAAACTTCGGGCGGTCCGCCACTGATATAGAAGGCCGATTCGGAGGTGTTGTAACCGGCTATGAAACCGTCAATCGTAGAGGCATTGAACTGAGTATAATCACTGCACGTGGTAAAATCGCCTGTGCCCTTAAAATTGCCGGCCACAACAATTTTGTTTTTTACCAACCGGATAGCATTCATTTCATAATCGGGTAACTCAAGATTGAAATCAATCTTTCGTACCCACTGACAGTCCAAATTGGAAAGTTGATACTTTGCGTAGAAAAAGTTAGAATGTGAAGGCGCACTGGATATTAACCTTTGCAAAGAACCAAATGGATTGAAGTCAATATTATTTCCAAAGAAAAAACCAGTTAGATAAAGATTTCCGGAGCCGTCCAAGGTTAGTGCGTGGCCGGTGTCCTGGTTGGCACCTCCAATGGATTTGAGAATTTGTTGCGCACCCGATGAATTAAACTTGGCCAGGAAAATGTTACCGCCATTGGTATTCAGGCCACCGGTAACATACACGTTACCAGAGCCGTCAACCGCCAGGCGCCTGCCAATGTCACCGTTTTGTCCGGCAACCTGTTTTGTCCATATATAATCACCGTTAGCGTTGTACTTGCACACAAATGCACTGCCTGAAGAACTGTTTAAAATTGGGGAGTTGGAAGTTGGGTGAAAGTCGGCTGAACCGTTGAAGTAGCCTGTTATGTAAATATTGTTTGAGGCATCAATGATCAGGTCCCATAAATCGGTGCTGGCTGTATTGCCTGGCCCCACGTTTCTGGCCCACACATAATTGCCGGTACTGCCTTTATATTTGGCATAAAATATTGAGCCGTTGGCCGTATTGAGGTTGTTAACACCTGCTCCGGGGTTGAAGTCAACATTTTGCGAAGAAAAAGACCATATTTGCCCACCAATGCAAACATCGCCAAAGCTATCAAGAGCAATGGCATATGAACGGGTCGTTACGTTCGTAGCCCCAATGGTTTTAACCCATTGAAAAGTGCCACTGTTGGAGTACTTGGCAATGAACAAGCCATGCGTTACGGTAGGGAATGCTGTTCCGGCCCCTGGGTCAAAATCGAGTTGGGCAGTAGTAGTTCCGAAATACCCTGTAATGAAAACGTTGCCGGAATTATCCAGCGCGATATCCCAACCGAAATCATCATCGCCACCCACCAAGCCGTGTGCCCATATCAGACTCCCAGTGCTGGTAAACTTTCCAAACCAGATATCGCTTCCTACAGACGGGCCGGCACTTGAACCGGAACCAAAATTTATAATTCCGGTGAAAGCACCTACAAGATAAATGTTACCGTTAGCGTCTGATGTCATACTTTTCACGTAATCGAAGCCGCTTCCCTGTATCTGCTTTACCCAGTTTAAATTTTGCGAAAAAGCGGATGGAAATTTGGAAAAATAAAATACCATTACTACTAGTATAGTAATGAAACGTAATGAAACGTAATGAAACGTAATGAAACGTAATGAATTTTTCATAAGCTTGAGGGTTTTTGGTGAATGAACAGCTAAATTTACACAAATGGCAGCATAACTTATGGGTCAATTTTGCCCAATTTATTACACGGTTCTTACATCAAAATATTCATAATTGCGCCACCTCCTGATAAGGCCAATCCTATTTTCATAGTACATCATGAAGCCTGAAAGCAAGATCTAACCGCACGCCCTTTTCGGTAGGCTTTACGGTAGCACATTCATTCACTGGATCGTGTTCAAAGATAAAGAATGTACCGGTTGTTAGCTGCTTCATTCAGAAATTTTTCTTTCTCTTCCAGTGTAAGCAAAGGCCGGGTATCATATCCCATCACGTAAGCCAACGGGATATGTCCTGTTGAAGGTATAAGATCGGCCATGTAACAGATTACGGTGTCCTTATATTTTATTTTCGGCAACATCATTTTTTCCGTATGGCCGGAAGCATACATGATTTCAATACCCGGAAAGGGTGAAGGTAAATTTTGCTCAATAAACCGAAGCTGCCCGCTTTCCTGAATGGGCCAAATGTTTTCTTTCAGAAAAGATGCTTTTTCACGCGCATTGGGATGTGTGGCCCAGGCCCAGTGTGCTGCGTTCGACCAGTAAGTAGCATGAGGAAATGTGGGTACAAGTTTTTCACCCAATCGTTTTATTGCACCACCGCTGTGGTCGAAATGGAGGTGGGTTAAAATCACATCGGTTACATCTTCCGGCTTGAATCCGGCCTTTTGCAAGGAACCTATCAGGGTGTCTTCGCCATGCAGATAATAATAACTGAAAAATTTTTCGTCCTGCTTATCGCCAATTCCTGTGTCAATCAAAATAAGCCGGTCTCCGTCTTCAATAAGCAAGCAACGCATGGCCCACGTACACAGGTTGTTTTCATCGGCCGGATTGGTGCGTTGCCAGATGGTTTTAGGAACCACTCCGAACATCGCCCCTCCGTCCAGCTTAAAAAAACCGGTGTTGATCACGTGAAGGTTCATGCGATATTCATTCTTTTACTACGCCCATGGCGCAGAATTTGGCAATGCGCTGCGCAATGCGTTCATCGGCAGGAATTTTTTTCAGTTCGGCTGTGGTTTCCAGAATAACCCGTTTCACTTCGTTGGCCATCCATTTCACATCCGTATGGGCACCGCCCAGTGGTTCCTTTATAATGCCATCAATCATTTTAAGCTCGAGCATATCTTTAGCGGTAAGCTTCAGCACTTCGGCTGCCTGTTCTTTGTAATCCCAGCTTCGCCACAGTATGGACGAGCAGGACTCCGGCGATATTACCGAGTACCAGGTGTTTTCGAGCATAAATACCCTGTCGCCAATGCCAATGCCCAAGGCCCCTCCCGATGCACCTTCGCCTATGATAATACATATTACCGGCACACGCAGAGAAAACATCTCTTTCAGGTTACGGGCTATGGCTTCTCCCTGTCCGCGCTCCTCGGCTTCCAAACCCGGAAAGGCTCCGGGAGTATCAATAAACGTAACAATGGGTTTGCCAAATTTTTCTGCAATGCGCATCAAACGCAGCGCCTTGCGGTATCCTTCGGGATTGGCCATGCCAAAGTTGCGCATCTGGCGTTGTTTGGTAGTACGGCCTTTCTGTTGGCCGATGAGCATAAAAGTTTGCCCTTCAATGGTGCCGAGTCCTCCCACCATGGCCTTGTCATCGGCCACCTGCCGATCGCCATGCAGCTCGATGAAGTCGGTGGTTATCTCATAGATATAATCCAGCGTGTAAGGTCGGTCAGGGTGTCGCGACAGTTGCACCCGCTGCCAGCCGGTCAGGTTTTCGAAGGTTTCCTTTTTCAATTGAATGATTTTTTGTTCCAGCGCGCGAATAGCCTCCTGTACTTTTTCATCGCTGTCACTGGCCAGCGACTTCATGTCGTTGAGCTTCGCTTCCAATTCAGCGATGGGTTTTTCAAAATCCAGCAACATAGCCCCTTGGTTAGGTAACGGGCAAAGTTAACAGGATTGCGGAAATAGACTGTTTGGGGATGATTTTCAGTATTTTAACAGTAAAAGGAAATAAAAAAGGCCCTGTAGGGCCTTTCAACGTGCGGTCCGGACGGGACTCGAACCCGCGACCTCCTGCGTGACAGGCAGGCATTCTAACCAGCTGAACTACCGGACCTTTCAAATAACTTTGTTCACGTTTTTAGAATGCTTCCCTGGCATTCTATTGCTGACGCATCTCAGCACCCTGACCAGCTGCGCTTCGTCAGGCTTAAAAACAGGCTGCAAAGATAAAGGGACACTTCGTTTATCCAAAAAAACTACCCTGCTTTTCAACTGACTCCTTGAAAGGTGAAGAAATATCTGCATTTTGCATCATTCCTTAAAGGTCTTCAAGCCGTGCGAGTATCTGCTTCATTGTGCTTTTTTATTTGTGCAATGCTGGCCTCCTGCCAGTCAGCCAAACCCGGCCAGACCGTAGTTGTTAAGCCACGCTACCACCACACCTGGTATAAGAATCATATCTATAAAAAGAAGTGGCACATCGGCCGGATAAAGTTTGAACCGGAAAAACAGGGAGTAAAAAGAGTAAAAATGAAGGGGTAGGCTTACTGCAAACCTTTAACGGTCAATTCTACGTTTTTTCTTAAAAAATGCTTCAGTGGCTCAATCCTTAACAAATGAGCCGTTACCACTCCACCCAACAGAGCCGACATAAATAAATGCGTGACATCACGGGTTGAACTGGTTTTGGTTATCTCCTTCCGGAACACCGCTTCCAGCGAGAGTTTCTCCAACATCTGCTCCAAAGACATTATTTCTATTTCTCTTATGTGCGGAACATCGGGATAGAGAAACTGCTTCTCTTCCGGCTTAACAGGAAACGGCTTTGGCGGGCGGTTGAGATCCGAAAGATACCCTATCAGGCTTAACATCAAGCCGAGGTGTTCTTCGCAGGCATCACTCAGCCGGTCGGCCAGAAAATAGACTCCGGCAAGTCCTTCGCGGGGTCTGGTGGTTAATTCAACCACGCATTTTAAACACCACAGCCGGAAATAGTACAGCAACAAGTCTTCCTTCTGCGGAAAATATTTGAAGAAGGTTACCTTGCTCATCCTTACCGCAGCACAGATTTCATCCACATGCAAATCCTGAAAGGGTTTCTTGCCGATCAGTTTCAGGGTATGGTTGAGGATATTAACCTTCAATCGGGCAGCCTTTTCTTTCCGTAAGTTCACCGCTGTGTATATTGGCTTTAATTAATATTTTTAGCCGGTTATACCCAAATGAAATCATGATAAAACGCTTGATTCTTCTTCTGCTCGTCACAGGCATCAGTTGTACTCCTGATAAGCAGCGCTCCCCACAAACCGGTCTTATCACCGAATCGGCTATGGTGGTTTCAGCACATCCGTTGGCTTCGCAGGTGGGTGCCGACATCTTGCGGAAAGGTGGAAATGCCGTTGATGCCGCCATTGCCGTGCAGTTTGCCCTGGCGGTTGTGTTTCCGGCAGCGGGCAATATCGGTGGCGGGGGGTTTATGCTGGCTCGTTTTGCCGATGGTTCGGTGGACGCACTGGACTACCGGGAAAAGGCTCCTGCGGCAGCTCACCCAAATATGTACCTCGATGAAAGCAGCAACCCGGTACCCAAGCTCAGTTCTCGCGGGCACAAGTCGGCAGGCGTACCCGGAACGGTGGCAGGACTTGTTGAGGCGCACCACAAGTACGGCAAATTGCCCTGGGCCGAACTGGTTCAGCCGGCCATTGATCTGGCCCGCAATGGTTTTACCCTTACCGCTCTGGAAGCCAAAGGCTTAAATAGCGCAGCCGAAGATTTTATTCAATACAATACCATTCGGCCGGAACATTTGCTTAAAGAAGATGGATGGAAAGAAGGCGATACCATCCGCCATGCCGAACTGGCCGCAACGCTTGAACGCATTCGCGATAAGGGCAAAGCCGGTTTTTACGAAGGCAAAACAGCCGATGATATTGTAAGCGAAATGAAACGGGGCAACGGGTTTATTACCTACGAAGATTTGAAAAACTATCAGGCTGTATGGCGAACACCGTTGAAAGGCACCTATAAAAACTACACCATCATCTCCATGCCTCCGCCCTCCAGCGGTGGCGTGGCCTTGCTCCAGCTTTTGCAAATGACTGAAAACTTTCCCGTTAAAAGGTGGGGGCACAATTCGGTAAAAACCGCTCACCTCATGATTGAAGCCGAACGCAGGGTTTATGCCGATCGCGCCAAATACCTGGGTGACCCTGACTTTGTTAAAATACCCTTATCTACCTTGTTATCAGAACAATATAACACCGATCGAATAAGCAACTTCAATCCTGAAAAAGCTACCCCCAGCACAGCCGTCTCACACGGCCTGATTGCAGGATATGAATCTGAGCAAACAACCCACTTGTCTGTTGTCGATCCGATGGGCAATGCTGTGGCTGTTACCACTACGCTCAACGACAGCTACGGCTCGCATGTAGTGGTAGCTGGTTCCGGATTTATTTTAAACGATGAAATGGATGATTTCAGCATCAAGCCGGGTGTGCCGAATATGTATGGGGCAATTGGCGGTGAGGCCAACAAAATAGTGGCCAATAAGCGCATGCTCAGTTCCATGACACCCACCATTGTTGAAAAGGAAGGAAAGCTCTTTATGGTGGTGGGCACTCCGGGTGGCACAACCATCATTACTTCGGTGTACCAAACGATCCTGAACGTAATTGAGCATGGCATGACCATGCAGGAAGCGGTTTCCGCCAGACGGTTCCACAGCCAATGGATGCCGGACGTTGTGGTTAATGAAAAAGGTGCATTTTCTGAAAAAGACAGCCTTAGGCTGGTGGCCATGGGACATATTTTTCGGTTCAGAAAAGCTATCGGAAGAGTTGATGCCATATTGGTACGCCCAGATGGGAAACTGGAGGGCGGTGCCGATCCACGTGGCGATGACAGTGCAGCAGGCTTTTAGTATCAGGTTTTTCGGATAATAAACTCTACCCTGCGGTTTAACTGGCGGGTTTCTTCTGTGTCGTTGCTGGCCACTGGTTTTGTCCCGCCATAGCCTCGGCCGGTTATGCGCTTTGGCTCAATGCCCTTCGATACCAGATAACTCTTCACCCGGTTTACGCGCTTCTGGCTCAAATCCATCAGCGCCTGGTACGATCCGCGGTTATCCGTATGACCGGCAAGTTCAATTTCAACCTGCGGGTTGGCCTTGAGGAACTCCACCACCCTGTCCAGTTCTTCATACGATTCGGGGAGCAACTCAGGTGTACCCTGCTTGAACAACACATTCTTCAGCGTAACGGTGGTGCCTACTTCTACAGGCTGCAGCCTGAAATTCAGTTCAAAATCCTTCATTTCGCGTGTCTGCAGGTCGAGCTGTTCGTAGGCGGTGATATATCTGCTGGCTTTAACTTCAATGTTAAAAATTCCCGAAGAGGGAATGGTAAGTGCATAGCCCTGGGTTGTGCCTGAAACAGCATGCCAGGTCTGTGTGCCCGATGTAAACACAACCTCGGCACGAATGGCAGCTCCGGTGCGCGCATCGGTAACGGTCCCGTAAACGCGGATTTGACCGCTCATGTCCGGGTAAACTTTTGTTTTAAACGCCACAATGGTATCGGGCCTGGGTATTGAGTCTGAGGAATCATTGAAATAGCGGATATCGCCATAACCGTTGCTGTCTTTGGTGGTGGTGAGCACTGCACCCTTTCCCGGTACAAGGCGGTAGAATAATTCCCGGCCCTCCGTATTGACTGGTGCGCCTATGTTAACAGGCTCCGACCAATTGGTGTAGGTGTCGTCCAGACGTTCACAATAAAAAATGTCGAAACTTCCGTAACCGCTGCGCCCGTTGGTGGCAAAGTACAGGCGTGTTTTGTCGGCACTTAGCGATGGCGATAGTTCCTGAAACCGTGTATTTACTTTTGGACCGGCATTGCGCGGCTCGCTCCAGGTGCCATCGGGCATTTTCAGTGAAACAAAAATATCTTCAACCCCATAAGTGCCGTAAGCCTCGGCCGAATAAACCAGTACCGACCCGTCAGCAGAAATAAAGCCGCTTTGAAGGTGGGATTTGTTCAGGTAAAACGGAATGAAAATATTCTCCGGGCGCGACCATCCGCCAGTAGTTTTGCGGCTTACACTAATGCCCTGTGTACGGGCGGGCGTGGAATTGCCGCTGTAATGCCCGGTGAGAAACATTTGTAAGCCATCGGCCGAAAAGCCGATGACAGCATTGTAGGCCCTGTCATTGATTAAACTTCCTGCATGCACGGCAGCTGTCCACTCACCATTGATTCTGAAAGAGACCCAGATATCGCCCGGATCAGCTTTTCCGCCAACATTGTCAGGGTGGCCCGCACGCGTAAAGTAAAGTTCCGTGCCATCGGGCGACACTACCGGATTCAGTTCATCGTAAGGTGTATTAAGCCCTGAAAGCGAGGGGAACTGCGCCTGGCTTATAGAGAAGGCGGCAAGGAAAAAGAAAGCGATATTAAATTTTACTAACGCACGCATGTCCGCGAATGTAAAAACGCCACGGCAATTTAGCGTCTTCTCCGGCATAAGCTATGCCAATCCGCGTTGAAGCTACCACTTTGCGCGATGAAATTTTTTCACCCTCCTCTATCCAAATCTCTTCTCCGGTAAGGGGTTTTCCATTAAAGTTCCGGTCTATACCCATGGCACGGGTAAGTTTTCCCGGGCCAGAAGCGAGGGATGAAAGGCTTTCTCCGTTCATTTTCCGCCTCTGCCGCATGACATCTATTCCATCGAGTGGTTCCAGTGCCCTTATCAGTACAGCCTCGGCCACATTTTCACGGTTTGTTACCACATTTACCATGTTGTGCATGCCATAGCATAAGTAAACGTAAGTAATTCCGCCAGGCAAAAACATAACTGCGTTGCGACCGGTTTTGCGATTCTGGTAGGCATGGCAGCCCCGCTCCTTCCATGAGTAGGCTTCGGTTTCCACAATCATGCCGGAGGTTAACTGGCCATGGCTCACGGTAACCAACACCTTGCCCAGCAGCTCCCTGGCTATCTGAACAACATTGTCCCGCTGATAAAATGCCCTATCCAGTTTCATGAAAAAATATTCGCCCGGGCAATTAAATTGGTGTACTTTGCAAAAAAAAGACTATAACCAAAAATTCCATACTATGAAAAACCTACTCGTTTCTGCATTTGCTCTTTTTATTTTCGCTGCGCAGGCACAAATACAGACACCGGCTGCAAGCCCTGCCGGCACGGTGAGCACCGTTGTGGGGCTTACCGATATCAGCATCAAATATTCCCGTCCTAAAATGAAAGGACGTAAAATTTTCGGTTCCGGCCCCGAATACCTGGTTCCCTACGGCCAGTTGTGGCGCACGGGTGCCAACGCCGGAACAATTATAACTTTTTCGGATGACGTAAAGGTGGAAGGACAGGATGTGAAGAAGGGCGAATACCTGTTGCTCACCATCCCTGATGCAAATCAATGGACAGTTATACTGTACAGTGACCCTTCTATTGGAGGCAACACAGCCAATTACAAACAGGAAAAAGATGCCGCACGATTTACCGTACGGCCGGTGCGACTGGCAGAACCGGTGCAGACCTTCACCATGAGTATTACCGACATTGCTGACGACAACACCAGTGCCAACATAGAGCTGGCCTGGGAAAACACGGCAATACGTTTTAAGGTGGCAGTAGATTACGACAGCAAGGTGATGAAAGCCATTGAAGCCGGCACCCGCGTAAATCCGGCCAACTACATTGCAGCCGCCAATTATTATTTTGAAAACAAAAAAGATCTGAATAAGGCTTTGGAATGGATTACGCTTGGCATCGAGACCGGCAACCGCGAAGCGTTCTGGAACATTCACACCAAAGCAAAAATTCAGCTGGCACTGGGTGATTACAAAGGCGCCCTGGCTACCGCCCAACAGTCGCTCGATCTGGCAAAGAAGGCAAACAATGATTTTGGCTATATTAAATTAAATGAAGAGCTGATTGCGAAAATCAATGCCGAGATGCCTAAAACTCCCGCAAAAAAGAAATAAACGAACCCGTTGAAAACGTCAGGAAGGCCGGCCTTGTCCGGCCTTTTCATTTACATTTATTATCCACTGAATCGTTACACCCAGAATTACCACCGCAGCACAACCAATGATGTTATACAACAGGAAAGCGATATCGGTGAAGCGGTAACAATATAACACAATCAGCTCGGCAGCAATGGCAGCCACAAAAACAGCGGTGCCCTGAACGTATCTGATAAAAAAAGCCGTGATGAAAACACCCAGTATAGTTCCGTAAAATAAGGAACCCACGATGTTCACAAACTGAATCAGGTTTTCGGCAAAGGAGGCCAGAATGGCAAATAACACAGCCAGAACGGTCCATAGCACAGAAAAACTTTTTGAGGCAACCAGGTAATGACGTGCCGAAGCATTCTTCACAACCAGTCTTTTGTAAAAATCTACCGAAGTGGTTGACGCCAACGCACTGAGTTCACCGGCCACGGAAGACATGGCGGCAAGAAACATGACCGCCAGCAACAGGCCGATAACGCCATGTGGCAAATGGTTGAGCACAAAATTCAGGAAAATATAGTCACGGTCCTGAACCTTGGCATTTGGAAAAACACGTGCTATTTCAGCCTTCACATCTTCACGCAGTTGCTTTTCCTGCAATTCCAGGCTTTTAACCAACTGGCGTTTCCGGTTTATTTCAACTTCATTATTGCTTTCAACGGCCTGCACCAGCCCGTTAACTGCCTGCTGCTTAAGCCGAAACAAGGAATCGAATTGTTGTTCGAACAGCAAAAATTGCGCACGGGCCGATGTGTTCAGTGCACGCTCGTACAGTACCTGATTATGATAGACAGGCGGTTGGTGAAACAAATAAAAGACAAAAACGAGCACTCCAATGAACAGAATAATGAACTGCATGGGAATTTTAAGCAGACCATTGAACATCAATCCAAGGCGGCTCTCGGCAAGGTTTTTTCCGCCCAGGTAGCGCCCTACCTGCGATTGGTCGGTGCCGAAATACGAAAGGAAAAGAAACACACTGGCAATGAGTCCGCTCCAGATGTTGAAGCGGTCTTTCAGCACCAAATCCGCCTTTTGGGCCCACGTTAACTGATCAACTGAAGGAACGCCCGGTGGCAGGTGTTGCGCGGCATCGGCAGGAAGAAAATTGATCATATTCAGCTTGCCCAGGTGGCCTGCAATTTTTACTGTTTCTAAAAAGCCAAGATTTTCAGGCAACCTAGAGTAGGCAATGATGCCGGCCAGCAGCATGCCGAACATTACAATGGTAAGTTGAAGTCGCTGAGTAAGGCTTACCGCCTTTGACCCGCCTGAAACGCTATATATCATTACCAACGTGCCAATAAGCAAGGTAGCTGCTTCTACAGGCCAGTGTAGCACAGTTGAAAGCACAAGTGATGGAGCAAATATGGTAATGCCTGCCGAAAGACCCCGGAGCAAGAGAAACAGCAAGGCCGTGAGCGCCCTGGTTTTAAGGTCGAAACGCTGCTCGAGGTATTCATAGGCAGTGAGTACATTGAGTTTGTAATAAACCGGAGCGAAAAAGGCCGAAATGATAATCATGGCCAGCGGCAAGCCAAAATAAAACTGTATAAACCGCATACCGTCTTCAATGGCCTGACCGGGTGTTGACAGAAAGGTAATGGCGCTGGCCTGTGTAGCCATGATGGATATGCCAATCATCCACCATTTTAATGTACCGTCACCACGCAGGTACACCTCCATGGACCGGCTGTCACGGGTTTTATAAACACCGTAAGCCACAATAGCAGCAAGTGCAAAAAAAAGAACAAGCCAGTCTATAACATTCATGCAAAAAGATGGGTGAGAAAAAAGTAAAAAATCAGCTGTATAAACAACACAGCCAACAGCAAAAGATACCAGCCATTCCAGCTTGAAAAGACTGGTGGTTTCTCTGAATCATCGGTGTGTATCTTTCCACTCACTTTATTTTCTTTTTTCGCTTACCGTTTTTTTCAGCAGGCCCGGTTTCAGCGGGCGTTGACCGGCCGGCTGATTTGCCGAGAGATACCAGATTGGCAAACAGCCTGTATGCTCCCGGCACACCTTCAGGAAGCTGGCGGAAAAACGACAAACCTGTGTACACATAATAACCTTTGCCGTAGGAAGCAACCAGCAGGCTTCCGTTTTTAGGCGATTCGCCTGCATCGTTCATCGACAACAAGGCGTCATAGGTACTGTCCCAGGTACCCGGAAAATACAAACCCCTTTCCTGAACCCAACCCGAAAAGTCTTCGGATGTGATTTTATTCGGAAAATTCAGTGCCGGATGCTCGGGAAGCAGTATGCGCACCTCGGCATCTTCTTCCGTAACCCGTTCACGACTTAAGGTAAGCGGATAAGGAAAGAACCGATTCGTTTCAAGGTCGGCTGTGGTGTTGTATTGCACAACAAGGGTGCCGCCATTGTAAACATAATCCAACAGGGCCTCCATCAGAAATCCGATGCGTTTATTGGTGTTCACAGCCCGAACTCCCACCACCACGGCGTCCAGCGTTTTCAGGTTATCCGGGGTTACTTCTTCATTGCGCATTTCCCACACATCATACCCCATATTGCGCAGGGCGGCAGGTATATCATCGCCCGCTCCGCGGATATAACCAATGCGTTGTCCTTCTCTTTTCAAATCAATGCGCACCACTTTCATTTCTGCCGGTGGCATCAGGGTTTGAGCGGGTATGTGGTCATAAGAGATGGTCTTAACCGAGAGGCTGTGGTTGGTGGTTCCCGTTGCAGCCACTGCACGAAGTGTTCCGGAAGAAGGGAAAGAAGGCGGATATACGTAAAAAGTTTTCGTTTGCTCCTCGCCTGCTTTGGTCAATTCAAACGCTATTTCAGGAGGCTCGCAACGCCACTGCGAGGGTAGCTCAAGCCTTACTGTTCCGTGTTGCATGGCAGAACTCACGGCTTTCAGTGTAATCTGAACGGGACGCTTTTCCGATGAAGGAAACACCATAATTCCATTGGAAAGATTGACAAATACCGGAGGAGTCACCTCCACAGGCCGGTACAATTCTCCCTTCACCGGATCGGTCCATTTATATACCACCGGAACTTCCAGTTCAAGAGGCTCATCCATTACACTAAACAGCATGTTAACCTGAAGGGCCGGGTCATTCCTGGGTTTACCTATCAGATTTTCATCTAATACTTTGAATAATCCATGTTCATGCGGTTCGCGCAGCCAGTAAGGTGCTGAGTAATCGGACCGGGTAATCAGGTTATGCGATTTGAACAACAGTGCTTCATTGTTTTCAAGGTTGCGGTGTAAGGAAGAATCCAGTTGAATACCCCTGCCACGCACCGAAAGCAACTGAATCCGTGCAGGCGAACGGTTGATTACTTCAAAGGAAAGCTCAGCGCGGTCGCCGGGCGAAAGCCAGTAACGCGAAGCAGTAATTTCGGCAAAAAGCCCTGAGCAGTCCTGAATCAGTTCGTTTACTTCGCTAAGCTTACGCTGCTTCCATACACCATCTTCCACCTGCTGGATAGCTTTTCTGATCAACAGCAACTGCGGTATGATAAGGTGCGGAGCGTTTGGGTTAAAGTCGCGTATCGCCTGCTCAACAAGCGGCATAACCTTTTCTCCGCCTTTCACACGCGTCCAGGTGGTATTGATGTTTTCGAAAATATCTTTCGCGGCTGGCGTGCCTTTTGCCAGCTCGAAAAATTCGTTGGCATTTCCCCTTCTGCCCGGAGATCCGAAACCCTGACTTTTATGCTGGCTGCGGCTGAAGGCGGCAATTTCTGCATACGATTGGCCGAGCAGGGTGTTAAAGCCGCCTACATTCATCACCGTTACTCCCGGAGTATTTTCATTGACTGCATTGTTAAAAAATCTTCCGGTATTTAAATAAATACGTACCGGCTGCCAGGGTTTTAAAGTTTTCAATTGCCCAGGAAATGCCGATGGGGATCCGGACAAATCGAAGGCTTCCAGCGACAGAACAGCCGATGCCGTATGATGCCCGTGGCCGGCTCTTTCATTGGGCGGAAAGCGGTTAATTACCACATCGGGCTGAAACTGCCTGAACACACGCACCACATCGCTGAGCACCTGGTCCTTGCCCCAGATTTTCAGAGTTTCATTTACGTTTTTCGAAAAGCCGAAGTCGTTTGCGCGGGTAAAAAATTGCTGCCCGCCATCAATCTTTCGTGCAGCCAGCAGTTCTTCGGTGCGGATTAACCCCAGTTCTTCGCGTATTTCAGGACCAATAAGGTTTTGCCCGCCATCACCGCGCGTGAGCGAAAGGTAAGCGGTTGTGGCCAGCCTTTCATTGGCAAGCCAGGCTATGACCCTCGTGTTTTCGTCATCGGGGTGCGCTGCCACATAGAGCACCGAACCTAAAAAATTTAGTTTTTTAAGCTTGAGCAGAATTTGGGAAGCATGGGGCTGCCTGTGCTGTGCCGGCGCATGAAGCGTTATGATAAATAAAAGGACGGTAAGTACGCGCATACCATTCGGCTTTGCCAAAAGCGCAATAAACAAAATAGGTTGGTAACTATTGTCTCAAGTTACACCAAAGCTGTAAGCAGCTTACAAATGGCTGAAGAAAAACTAAATTTTGCCTCGTTTTACACCATTTACCAGGTAATCGCCCGACTCGTTAAAGAATATCACAATGCGGCTTACCGGCTTTTTGCTGTTGTTGAACAGGGTAATTACATATTCCGACTCTGCAGTGCGGTCTTTGATGTCGTCGGTAAAACCCAGATCAAGTTTTATCTCCTTGTTCAGCTCAGCTTTTTTGGTCATGAATCCTTTACCTCCTTTAGCCACAGTATAACGTACTTCATCGGGCTGGAGATGGGTAAATGTGAGGTAGAGGTACAAATAAGGCAGCGGTGTTGCGGCAGTTCTCTTCTGATATTCAGCCATGGTTTCTATTACTTTTACCTGATCGGCATCGGCAGGCGGGCGGCTTTTAAAATCAAGCTGAACACGCAGTAAAAATTCATCTTCTTTTTTGTAAGGAATATCCTGCCCATAAATTTGTCTGATGGGCCACAGCGCGTAAACTGCCGATAGTATGATTAACCTGAGCAGCATTTGTACCAAGCTACACAAAATCAGACTTCCGTGCACTAAGGTTTATATCATTTTCCTTTCGGCCACCACATGTGCACCCGAAAAGTTTGCACAAACCACTCCCCCGCCATCTGGCCCGCTGGAATGGCCCGAAATAACACCGGGACAGCGGGTAGTAAGGCACACTGCTTTTTCACTGGTATTCGACACCCGGCACCGTCAGGCCCGCTGGGTGGCTTATGTGCTGACAGCCGCCCGGGCCAAAGGTTCCGAACCGTGCTCAAACCGTTTTTACCCCGACCCGCAACTTCCCGCACTTACGGCAACCGATGCCGATTACCGCAAATCGGGTTATGACCGCGGGCATCTGGTACCGGCAGCCGACATGAGCTGGTCGGCTGAAGCCATGCGGGAGTCATTCTATTACAGCAACATAAGCCCGCAGCTTCCGGCCTTTAATCGTGGCATATGGAAAAAGCTGGAATCGCAGGTGCGCATGTGGGCCCATACCGATTCGGTGTTGTATGTTGTTACAGGCCCGGTCTTAACCGATACATTGAAAAATCTGGTGGGATCGGGTGTTACAGTTCCGGATTATTTTTTCAAAGCCCTGTTGGTTTACCGGCCCGGTCATAAAAAATGTATCGGGTTTATTTTGCGCAACGAGCGTTCAGACCGGCCACTGCAAACCTATGCTGTGTCTATCGACAGTCTGGAGCGCTTCACGGGTTTGAATTTTTTCGCAGCACTTCCGGACGATGAAGAAGAACACCTCGAAAAATCGGTCTGCATCCCGTGCTGGCAATTTAAGGCTTTTGCATTAGCGAAATAGTTTAGTTAATTAAAGGCTAATAATAGAAGGGCAAGGCTATGCAAAATATCTGGCTTACAGGAATATGGGTTTTGGTTTCCATTTTCGCACCGGCATTTCAGGCATCCGGACGCTTTGCTGATACTGTTTCTCAGTCATACCAGAAAAGGTTGCAGATACTCATCGATTCAGCCCAGGAGCAATTGGCCAGTAATCCTGAGAAGTCATTCATGCTGACACAGCAGGCTTTAAACCTCATTAAGCAAACTGCAGACACCCGTTATGAAGCCATTGCCCTTGCCGTACTGGCAGAATGCCACTTCCGACTTAGTGATTATGCCCTGGCTGTTGAAAAAGCCACAGAAGCGTTGCAAAAAGCACAACATCATAACCATGAAGATGCACTTGCCAAAGCCCATCGTGTTTTGGGCATCACATACACACTGGGACTGAAACAATACGACAAAGCTTTGGAGCATCAGCTTCAGGCTTTTGAACTTTATAAAAAACTGAACGATCCAAGAAATATAGCCGCCTTTTGCGGCAACATCACCTGGATTTACGCAATAACCGGTGAGAAGCTGGATGAAGCACACCGGCTGGCCAACAGGGGACTACGATTGTCTGACTCATTAAAGGACGCCCGGTTGCTGAGTTACAACCACAACTCGAAAGGCCTGATTTATAAAGCCGAAAGGAAATACGATTTGGCACTCTCTCACTTTGAAAAATCCAATCAGGCAGCCACAGCAGCCAATGATAAGGCCGTGTTTGCTTATAACAAGCAGTTAATGGGTGAAATAGCATTGAGCCTGGGAAACGCAACCAAGGCACTGGAATGGTTTGCAGAATCAGCTGGTCTTTGTTCGCAGTTAAAGCTTCGGGAGGTGCTTAAAGACGATTACCAAGGAATGGCCAATGCCTATGCTATGCTGGGCGATTTCAGAAACGCATACGAACACCTGCAAAAATTCAGCAAATTAAAAGACTCGCTGTTGAACTGGGAAATTGCCCAGCGGGCTATTCTGATTAACCGGCAGGCAGATGATGAACGACAAAAGAAACAGCTTGCATCGCTGGAGCAAACGGCACGGCAGGCACAACGCGAGCAACTGATAATTTCTGTTTCGTTTGCCATTGTTTTCGTACTGATGAGCATTGTGCTGATTCTAGCGCTGAGAAACAACCGGTACCGGAAAATTGTAAATGAAGAACTGCAAAAGCAGAATCGCCAGATAGAAGATCAGAACAAACAGTTGCTGCAATCATCAGCATTGCGCGACAAGTTGTTCTCCATCATCAGCCACGATTTACGCAGTCCGCTGGTAAGTCTGCGCGGCATGCTGGCACTTCTGCAAAAAGAACAAATAACAGAAGCTGAGTTTAAACTGTTTGCACCAAAAATCAACCAGTTGCTCACGGGCATGAATGAAACACTGGAAAACCTGCTTGGCTGGGGGCAATCCCAGCTCGGAATAATGACTTTCCAGCCCGTAAAACTGTTTCCGCATGATGTGGTAAAAAGAATTTTTGATCTGTTTGCCGATATGGCCCGCACCAAAAACATTGGGCTTATAAACGATATTGACCCGATGTATGAAATTGTCTGCGACCGCAATGTGCTTGAACTTGTGCTCCGGAACCTCATCCACAACAGTATTAAGTTCAGCAATCCGGGAGGATCGGTGACTGTTTGCGGAAAGTCGGATAAAGCCTTTTGGGTTATTGAAGTAAGGGATAATGGTGTTGGGATGAGTACCCATGAACTGAATGGGATTTTAAGCGGAACAGGCAGCAGCAGCCGCGGAACCATGGGCGAAAAGGGCACAGGTCTTGGTCTGCGGCTGTGCCGTGAACTACTGGAACGCAGCGGTGGTTATCTGGAAGCCGAAAGCCGCGAAGGGGCAGGTTCCGTTTTTAAAATATTTTTGAAAAAGCAGCAATCCCCACTTTCCGTACGGTAAAAATGAACCGAGGTAAGTAACAGTTTTTTTTGACGCTTGCAGTTAAACCGCCCATGTTTTTCCACCTGCTTCTTCCAACGAAATACAACCTTCATACGAACCGGGTACAGGCTCGTATCGTAAAACCTGCGTGGCACCCGGCTCAGAGGTGAAATAACCTGCCATGGTCAATTCCTTGCATTTTAAAATAAACGGCCTTTTGTAGCCCTCGCCTTTTGCTTTCTCAGCCTCTACTGCCTGCTGGTGAACAGCTGCCGTGTACTCCTCTTGTTTCTCGGCCGAGAGTTTCAGAAAAGTTTTGCCATACTCTTTTTCCGACCCGGCCATGAACGCATTCAATCCATCAATAAATCGTTTTTGCTCGTCCTGATCATAGCAATCCTTAACCACCTGCTCGATGAAGTAGGGCACACCGGTTTCAACAGCACCCGGGGTATCGGTTTTGGGAATGATGATATCTGCAAGGCGCGTGATAACCCGTGCCTGGTCTTCGGTGAACAGCTCCGGTTTCCAGGTCAGGGCTGGTTCGGCTTTGCACCCTTTTAGCAATGCCGCCATGGTGGAGGCAGACAGCATGCCCCCCATTACAAGAGCAGTTTTCCGCAAGGCTTCTCTTCTATCCATATTGTTGCTGATTATTGATTAGGTGATTACAGATTACGCTTTTTTAATTCTTCAACAGCATAGTGGGCCGCACGCGCAGTAAACGCCATGTAGGTTAGGGACGGATTCACACACGAGGCGGAGGTCATAAACGAGCCATCGGTAACAAACACATTTTTGCAGGCATGGATCTGATTAAACTTGTTCAGTACCGAAGTCTTCGGGTCGTGTCCCATACGTGCCGTGCCCATCTCATGTATGCCAAGACCCAGGCCGCCCGGGTTATCGTAGGTAACAATGTTTTTAAAACCTGCCGCTTCCAGCATTTCTGCCGCATCGTTCATCATGTGCTTGCGCATGCGGTATTCATTTTCCTTAAACTCCGTATCGAATTCAAGTACCGGCAAACCGTACTTATCTTTCTTGTCGCGGTTGATGGTAACACGGTTATCATGGTAAGGCAGCACTTCGCCAAAACCGGTCATGCCCAGGCGCCACGGGCCGGGATTGGCAGCTTCCTCCTTAAGTTGCTTGCCTATAGCCAGCTCAGCTACCAGCCGCCACCAACCTTCCCGGCTGGCACCACCCTGGTAGCCATAACCCCGCAAAAAATCGCGTTTATCCTTTCCGATATTCTGATAGCGCGGTATATAAAAACCATTGGCCCTGCGGCCATGATAATATTTATCGTGAAAACCATCGTATTCTCCGGAAGCGCCTACACCCAGATGGTGATCCATGATGTTGCAGCCCAGCTCACCGCTGTCGTTGCCCAACCCGTTGGGAAAGCGATTCGATACTGAATTTAACAAGATAAATGTGCTGCCCATGGTTGAAGCGCAGAGAAAAATAATACGTGCGTAAAACTCCAGTTGCTGGCCGGTGTTGGCATCGAGCACTTTTACCCCTGTAGCTTTGCCTTTCTTTTCATCGTAAATCACTTCATAAACAATAGAATCAGGCCGCAAAGTCATATTACCGGTTTTGGCAGCTGCCGGAAGGGTCGCTGAGTTACTGCTGAAATAGGCCCCATAAGGACACCCGCGTATGCACATATTGCGGTATTTGCAGGTTCCTCGCTGCGGACTGTGATCAAGTGGTGCGGTGAGGTGGGCCGTGCGACCTATCGTTAGCACCCTGTTGAAATTTTTTCGCATGGAATCGCGCAGGTGTTGCTCCAGGCAGTTTAACTCCATGGGAGGCAAAAATTTACCATCAGGCAGCTGGGGAAGTCCTTCGGGCTGGCCACTGATACCGGCAAAGGATTCCACATAGTCATACCACGGTGCAATGTCTTTGTATCGCACGGGCCAGTCAATGGCAATGCCTTCGCGAAGATTGGCTTCAAAGTCGAGGTCGCTCCAACGATAAGACTGCCGGCCCCACATAATGGAGCGCCCCCCTACATGGTAGCCGCGCATCCAGTCGAAACGTTTACCTTCTTTTTCAATATACGGGTTTTCCAGATCGTTGACGAACCAGTGCTTGGACGATTGCCGAATGGTATAGCCGGTGCGGTTCTGAACGCCTTGTTTGCGTAAGTCTTCCTGGGTGGGTCTATCGGCATACGGCAGTTCCCACGGATCAAGCGTGGCAGTGGGATAATTGGGATGTTCGACCATTCGGCCTCGCTCGAGTACAAGGGTCTTCAAACCTAATTCGCATAACTCTTTTGCAGCCCAGCCACCACTTATTCCGGTACCTACCACAATGGCATCGTACGTGAGTTTCTTCTCTGCATCTGTGTTTAGATTTACATGGTTCATAATGTAAAGCGGGTAATCTGTTGGAGTGAAAATTAAGTTTTCGGACAAAGATTTACTACATCATTTGCAAGAAATTATTTAGCCGGCAGTGCCGGTACCGGCTCACAGCAAACACATTGGTTTCAAGGTCGTGCAAACGTTTACGAAACTGGCCCCGCACTTTTTGGTTTTTACAAAAAAGATCGATCCGAAAAGCGTGTAATCTTCGCCTATTCATTAGCCAAAAAAGCCGCTCCAAAAACTCCGGCACTGTCGCCAAGCAGTGGCTTAACCACTGGTGTTTCGAGCCGCGTATTGAACACATGTTTACGCAGCGATTCAACACCTGCCGAATACAATACATCAATATTCCCTACCCCTCCTCCTACCACAATTACATCCGGATCAAGTATGTTAACAACCACACTCAGCGCTTTACCGAAGAAGTGGGTAAGACGGTCGAGCGTTTCCAGGGCGTGAACATCCATTTGCTCATCTGCCAATTGCTGTATTTCCTTGAGCGGCCGGCGTGTCCCTGTGCGGTGCGCATAGTAGCTCTCCAGCGCCGGACCGGCAATTACTTTTTCCACACAACCAATTTTACCGCAATAACACACCCCCCCGGAGTCATCCAGAAAGTTGTGCCCCCACTCCCCGGCAATACCCTGCAGTCCATTTAATACGTGACCGTCAACCACAATTCCACCACCTACGCCGGTGCCCATGATCACGCCAAATACTACTTTGGCCTGCGGAAATTTGTTGCGCACAACTCCCATGCGGGTTTCGGCCAGCGCAAAGCAGTTTGCATCGTTGGCCATGAAAACATCCATTTGCAGTACTTTCTCCAAATCGGTTTTCAAGGGCTGTCCGTTAAGCACCGTTGAGTTGGAGTTTTTAAGCAGCAGACTCTGCGGATCGAGTGTACCCGGTGTGCCTATGCCAATCTGCCTGGGCCTGTAACCCAGGTGCTGTTCCATCATCTGCACCAGCCGGGCTATCTGGTTAACCACATGGTGATAACCTTTTTCAGCCTCAGTGGGTAACCGGCTGCGAAACAGTACTTTTTCCGGTTTGCTGGCATCAAGAACTGCTCCTTCAATCTTGGTGCCGCCCAGGTCAATGCCCCATAGGTGCTTACGCTCATTCACCGGGATAACGCGTGGTTTTCGGTTGAAAGGTACGCCATGAATGCCAGTATTCCAGATATGCCTGAACCGGCTTAAGTATATTTCCTTCCAGCTTTCCGGAAACACATTGGCCACTGTAATTCCACAATGATCCGGTATTGGCATCCGTTAATTCACCGCTCTCCGTGATTTGGAAAGTCAGTGTGTCCGGCCTTTGCCAAACGTGATAGCTCAGGCTGTCTGGCTGAACGACCAGCAGGAGCGGTACTCCGCTAAGCTTATCATGTATGAGTCGCTCCTGCAGCAGATGGCGCCAGTCGTATGCTCTGTTTTCTGATCCCAGTGTAATGCCTATAACCCAGGATTTATCCTTCCACGATAAACTGTCGGTGCCGGTTAGCTTACCTTTTTTTCTGCCCGTAGAATAGCCGCTTAGTTTTGCATACTCATCAGCAAACGTTGAGTCGGGCTGAAGGATGAGGGTGTTGGGATAGCGTGCAATCCAGGCCTCCAGCGTCATCTGTTCGGCAGGAAGTTCCTTTAGCCGCATGCCGCGAAGAGGGCCGGCCACGGCTTCGCCATTTACCTGCCTCCACCAGCTTTCAGTTCGGGAATCTTCGAACATGGCATTGAAGTGATCCATACCTACCAGCCTGAAAGTTTCCGCCTTGCCCTGAACCATAGGCGAGAAAATCCGGCCTGTACGGCACACGGTGCAATAGGTAACCATCACCGGCTCGCCCCCCACTGTATCCCGAACCTGATGATGATAGCCGATAAGTTCAAGCGGATAAGCTCGCTGCAAACCATTCAGGCTCAAACCTATGATTACGGTATTGCGCGGTACGACATTTTCAGTAACAGGCAACATCCTTACCTGTTTTGGCTGATAAAACATTTTATCGGCCTGCATTTTATTGGACACAACAAAATAAAGAGTTAACCACAGCAGAAAAGGCAGCGCAGCAACAATGTAATTTTTTAATGTTTTAGATCGGATTAACTGGTAAGCCGGATACACCAGCAACAGCAAACCTGCGGCTCGCAGCCACCACGCATTGTGGTGAAGAAAATAAGCTATCTTGATGGTGTCCCATTGTTGACTTCCCGGAAAAGGCATGATAAAATAGACACGCAAAAACTCCGTGAAAATCAGTATGAGCAGTCCGATAATCCACAATTTTGCTTTCATAGTTTATTGATTTGTGGCTTTGCTTAATAGCATAGCTGCTACTCCGTTGGTCCAGCCAAATCCGTCCTGAGAAGGATATTCACCACCACCGGCCTGAAGATTAATGTCCTGCACATTGTATTTCTCCATCATTTTGCCTGTTCGCCTGAACACTTTTTCATTCACATCGAGCCAGCGTCTTGCAATCTCATCGGCCAGTTGCGCATAACCATACTTGCGTAATCCGGCAATGGCCAGGTATTGCAAGGGCGCCCAGCCATTGGGAGCATCCCATTGCTGACCTGACACCACTAAAGTTGTTACCAAACCACCCGGCTTCAGGAATTCCTGTTCAATCGAATTAGCTATTCGCCCGGCCATGTGGGGTTGAGCCAGTTCGAAGAACAACGGGTAAACACCAGCAAGCGTTTTGTTTTGCATTTGCTGTTGCTTGGCAAAATCGTAGTCGGTAAAGAAGCCGATGGATTCATTCCAGAAAAATGTAAGCAAGGCGCGCCTCCGGCTATCGGCCCGCGCGAGGTAATAACGGGCAGAATCAGGCCGGTTTTTCATCGCGAAACCCTGTTGCAGCTTGCGCTCGGCAAAAAGCAGCAGGCAATTCAGATCTACAGGAATGATTTCAGTGGTGCGTATAGTTTCCAGTTTATCGGGATGCATCAGCCATCGAGAAGAAAAATCCCACCCCGATTCAGCTGCTGCGCGAAGATGGCGGTACACTTCTTCTGCATTTCTACCCGACTTGCCGGCAGTTATCACGTCTTCGCGGTAGGCTTCGGGGCGTGGCAGCGGCATATCATCCCAGTAACGGTTCAATACTGTTCCGTCAGGCATCATTACAACTCTTCGGTAATGGTCGCCGGGCTTTTGAAGGTTGGCTTCTCCATCCATCCAAAATAAATATTCCTTCTGAAGGGCAGGAAGAAAGGTTAGCAAAGCAGTGGTATCGGTAAACTGCAACAGATCGATCATGCAGGCAAAATAAGGTGGCTGGGAGCGACTCAGATAGTAGCTGCGATTTCCATTGGGTACATGACCATACTTTTCAATGAGAAAACTAAAATTATTCAGCAGGTTTCGGACATCGTCATACCGCTCATGAGTCAATAAACCCAACATGGTGAAATAGCTGTCCCAGTAATACACCTCTGAGAACCTTCCGCCCGGCACAACATAAGGATAAGGCAAAGGCAGGAGCGATGACTGTTGGTTGGGTTTATCAGAGGGCCTTGTAAGCACCGGCCACAGTTTGCGCAGGTGAATATCGAGGGGTGCGAGCGTATCGCTTCGGAAATTTACAGCAGGTCGATCCGGCAAATTGAAGTTATCGAGTAGAAACTTTCTGAGATCAAAACCGGACCTATCTTTTGAATCCTCGTACAGTTCGATACACTTTTTCCAGGATGATCGCGGAGTACAATCGGGAAAAGTCTTGGAATCGGGATAAATTCCGCTCATCTGCACATCATGAAAAAGAGATGATGAGAATACTTCATCCCAGTTTACTTCGTAGCTTACAGCACATGCTGCAAGAAAAGTTGTGCTTATGAGCAGCAGTAATCGTTTCATGGATTGTCGGTGATGGTTGCAGTGGCTACCGGTTGTTTACGGGTGGTAATATGGCTGATTACCCACTCTCCTACGTGCTGCCCCTGTTGCAAGCCATTTTCAATAGCAGGACGGTAATGGATGCCACCATAGAGGCGGCTGATACCGGCTTCGCGGGCAGCTTGTAAGAAGGAACTAAACCTGCGGGGTGGCAAGCCAAATTCGATTTCGGTCGAATCTACAAAATCAAAATTCTCACCAAACAATTTTGTGAGGGTAATAGCAGCAGCAGCCGAAATCACACTGTGCCCGCTGGTATACTCCGGGAACGGTGGTGTCTGTAGCAGCGGCACCCAGTTTTCGTCAATGTAGCGGTTAATATACGTTTCGGGGCGCACCAGTATGCTGCGGTATTTTTCATCCCAACAACTAATAAAAGCATCGGCCAATGCTACAGATACACAGGCATACGCCTCGGCTGAAGCGGTGAAATCAGCTTTTGCTTTTTCGCAGGCTTCACGGGTAATATTAATCCAGTGCCCGCCGGGGGAAATTTTCTTTACCCCAAACATGACATGACCATGAACCTGCATGGCAAAAGGGTTACAATCCCAGAAAGAGGCAATTTCTTTTTGTTCATCGGTAAGTTGTTTACCGGTTTCATATACTTCCAGGGCATCCTTGTAAAACTGACTTTTTTTATCAACAGAAAAGGGTGTTGGCCTGGGTGGAATGAATTGTGTTGATGAGTCAAGTGTGAATGGTCTGATTTTGGTCCAATGTGGCTCAATAGCATCGAAGTAAGCCGGTGGTGTAGGCCTCCAGGCGGCCGGGTCCTCGCGGATGGTGTACTTGGGAAATGATCTTGTTTGATGATAGTTATCGTCAGATGCCCACTTCAGCACATGTTCGCCTACTTTCTGGCCATACTCCAGCGATCTGCTGAATACCTCTTCGGGCATGCCCGAATTTTCATAGACCTGAATAATTTGCCGGTACACTGAGTCCAGCTGTTTTTCGCTGAATATCAACTGGCGTCCAACTTTGAAAAGTGCTTCTATGGAACTCAGTTCACTGCAATATTCCTTTCCGGTTTCAGGCGCTGGAACAGCCGGAAAATGTTCTATCTGACCGGCCAGGCTCATGTAATTTTCCGAAAACGGTACAAGCGCTTCGTAGGCAGCTATGGAAGTATAGGCATAAACACGGCTGGCAACAGGTGGTGAAAAAATATCATGCACCATACGATCGGTAATGGATTTCATGGCCTGATGCAGATACTTTGGATCAGATGTTATGATCCTGTAGTCTGTTTTCTGATGATTGCAGGAGAAAGCAATCATGACCAGTAAAAACACGAGTCGCCTCATAAATTATTTACTTTTTTTACGGCTGTCGGTTAAAGATTTTACTCCATAAATTTCCAGATTCTTCCACTGCTTCGGAAGTGTTGGTGCAGAAATAATCAAACCACCATCCGAAATTTGCACCCCTCCGAAACCAAAAAGTACGGCCTGAAGCATACCCCCCGCACCCGTGGCAAAATAAGGATTGGTTCCACCGGCTGTTTCGGCCAACACCCCAAAAGGGGGTACTTCATTGGGCCGATAACTTTTCAGAAAAAGCTCGTAGGCCTTATCGGGTTGGCCTAATTTGGCATACAGGGTGGCCAGCACGGAAAAGCCCATGGCCGGTCCATTTGGCGATATGCGCGGCTCGTAGTACTTCAGGTCTTTTTCAATCTGATTCCTGCTTGTGAACAGCTCAAGAGGGAAGGCCAGCAGATTCACGTCTGCCTGCTTAATCTCCTCTCCGTTGTAAGTGGCATTTTCACGGGTGGTGCCATCCGGAAATTTTAATATCGGAATATTGCCGGCCACATGTTCCCAGTCCGGGTTGGGTTCAAGACCTAGTTCGCGGGCGGCCTGCGCAGCATAGCGCAACACAGTGATGGCAATGCCGTTGGTAAACGCATTGTTATCAATATTTTCCTGCCACTCATTGGCACCAATAACGTTGTTTATTTCGTACCGGCCTGGTCCTTTGCGCTCGACTCTGCTTGCCCAGAAGTCGGCTACTTCTTTCAGCACCGGATAACCGCGCTCGCGCAACCATAGTTTGTCGCGTGTTACCTGATAATACTTCCAGAAGGCCCATCCTACGCATCCGGTGATATGGTGCTGGAAAGGTCCGGTGAGCGCCCACACCGGTGTATCCTCACTCCCATCGGCCGATGACTCCCAGGGAAACATGGCACCGCGGTAACCATGGGCAAAGGCATTCTGTTTTGCTGCTTCGAGCCGCTGATAACGATATTCCAACAGGGATTTTGCCAGACGAGGCTGCAACACAAGCAGGGGCGGATACATCCACAGTTCCGTATCCCAGAAAACATGGCCATTATATCCCAGTCCGGAAAGCCCCATGGGCGACAGGCTGTATGCAGTGCCTTCGCGTACAAAAGAGTACAAGTGGTACAGCGCAAAACGCACATCGCGTTGTACACGATCATCACCTTCGATAACAATATCGCTTTTCCATAATTCCTCCCATTCACCCACATGCCGTTGTAACAATCTGTCAGGCCCTTCGAGAGCAGCAAAGATGGTGAGCCGCTCTGCTTCGTTGTGTGGATCGTTGTAGTGTGCGGATGAAACAGCCGATGCCACAACAGCAAAAGTGTACGAGGTACCCGCAGCAAGATTTTTGGTAAACTTGGCCAGATGCATGTTATAGTCCCAGTCTTCGTGAATGATTCTGGGTTGGTGGCCATGCGGTTCCGGAAATACGAAAGAAGCGGAAGCTGCAATGGTTATTTTTCCGGAAGGACTTTTCCCAACGGATGTCAGCAGGGGAATGAGCACATGCGGCCGATCAATCTCGCTGTACAGGTTACGGACATCTGCAAGATGATCGGGGGCTTCAATGATACCCATTGCTGTTACCCGTATATCTTTCAGTGCTTTCACAGTTACGATGGCAAGTGCTGTAAAGGGCAGATGCCGAAGCGCCATAAGTTGATGAGTTAGCTCAGCTTTACCAGGTACCGTAAACGTGCTGGTCAGGATGGCCTTTTTCATGTCCAGTTCCTGACGGAAATCGGTTATACCCTGTAAGCCGATACGCTGCCCGTCCACTTCAAGGGCCAGATTCACATGGTTGAAACCTTTCAAAATATTGGAAACCCTTCCTCGCTGATAATAATCGTATACACCATTCAGTACCACATCCTTCACTTTCATGGGCTCGGACGAAGATACCAAACCAATCATGCCATTAGCCACCGTTACTCCATAATAAGGTTGCCCCGGCTGTATAGTAGCTGAAATGTGCCATGTGTCAACTGTCTGCGACCCTGCAGAAATACAGAAACCTGAAAGAAACAGAAGAACAAAAAATCTCATATCAATTTCTTTGAAAAGCTACTAAAGTGCGGTTATTCCGTGAAACGATGCATAAAGTTTTTGCTGCCTGCCGCAGCTGCAAAGCGCTGATGTTGCGTACTTCACCACGAACAAAAAATCCTGATGATGAAGAGGGTATGGCTTTCATTTGAAAATTCTTATCCACCAGCACCACAGTGCCGTATCCGGCATCGAAATATCCCAAATCAGGCTGTACTGCCGTCAGGTTTCCGGCAAGCAACAATTCCGACTGCCCTGATACATCCATCACTGTACAGGCATATACGGGGGAGAACTGCACCTCTGCCGGTAGAGGCAATATTTCAAAGGCATTTCCGGTGTTTTTCAGCAGTACCGACTCCAACATGTGTGTTTGCAAAACGTTTGCATGCTGCAACTGCTCTTCCGTAAAAATATCGGTGAGCGATGCATTGCTGTACTTCACGTATTGCAGAAATTTCCGTTTCAGCGAAGGAATTTGTTTTACAAGCTGATCGCGCGTAAGAAAAGGCACCTGTTTATCAGGAAGATTATACATTAAAATGAGCTCTTCGCTGCCATTGCTGTCGAAGTCGCTGATATAAAGCATAAGCGGACGATTGGGGTAAGTGCGAAGCCGGGAATTAAGTCCCAGGTTTCCGGCCACAATGTCCGGGAGATTGTCATTATTAAAGTCGTGCACAGTCAGCGTATTCCAGAAGCCATGGGTTGTGCCCAAGCCATACTCATCAGTTCTATTGGAAAACTTACCATCAGTTTGTTGTACATATATCGTTATGGGCATCCAGTGTCCGGCCACTATCAGGTCAGGCAGATTATCGCGGTTTATGTCTGTCCACACTGCTCCGCTTATCATGCCCAGGGTGTGCCCGCCAAATGCATATTCCGTTACATCGTTAAACTTTCCGCCACCGGCATTCAGCAGCAAGTAACTTTGTGGAATTTTGCCATAGCGTCCGGGCGTAACCCGTCCACCAATAAAAATATCTATCAAGCCGTCTTTATTAAAATCAGCAACGCCGATGACGGAAGCATCGGTAAAAATGTCCTTGAAGGCATCCTTACTTCTGATAAACACACCCTTCCGGTTGTTGAGGTACAACCGCGGATTAAGCCTCGGGTCATTCGCATCAAATTGATGACCGCCACCTGCCACCAACAGATCGGCAAAGCCGTCATTGTTTACATCAACCAAGGCACAGGCTGTATCTTCGGCATCGGCATCCTGCAAAAGGGCAGGTTGTCCGGAAAGACGGAAAGTGCCGTTGTGCTGCTGCAGGAAAAGAGCACCGGGCTGACCAGCGCCACCGCCTACAAACAGATCATCGCGTCCATCGTTGTTTACATCAGCTACAGCCAAAGGCGGCCCTGCTGAGGTGTACATAAAAGGCAGCAACGGCTCTACCAACATAGCCGAATAATCATTTTCGTTGTGCACAAATTGCAAACCGGTCAATTCGAACTCGCTGAACAGATGCGTTGTATCAGTTGCACGCAACTGCTTTGTTTGTGCTGCTTCTGATTGGTGTATGTTGACAAGCTGGTTGGCCGGTATGTGTAGAAGTCTTTGAGTTCTGCCATCCGGCCAGTACACGAACAAAGAATCCACCGACTGCGCGCGTCCGAGGCCTGCGTGGATAACAGGCTCTACAGCAGACTGCCATCCGCGGGAGGGCATAAGCTCATATATCGATCGAAGGCCTGAGGCATATACCTGCACCCTTGCGCCTATGCCGAAAGTATTTTTTCCTTCACCGTGTAATCTGATACGCAGGTAATTTGATGAACTTAATTCAACGTTGTTGCGGTAAATGCGGGCCGGTTCATTCATTACATTCACCACAATATCCAGGTCGCCATCCAGATCAAGATCGGCATAAGCCGCACCCTGCGAGCAGTCGGGTGTCGTATCAATCCACCGGCCGGTCATGTCGGTAAAGCGATAACCATTTTGATTTTTGAAAATGCGGTTGGGCACTTTTCCCGCAGGCATACGTCTGATCAATTCCATATCAGGTGTATTACGCGAGGGCGTACTGGCAATAAAACTAATGTAATCCAAATCGTTGGGTCGCCTGGGTATGCCATTTGTAATGAAAAGATCCTTCCAGCCATCGTTGTCAAAATCGGCAAACAGTGCTGCCCAGCTCCAATCGGTTGCTTCCAGACCTGCATAGGCTGCAATGTCGCTGAACATCGGATTATGCGCCAGGTCGTTTCCGCGGTTAAGCTGCAAGGTATTTCGGGAAAACTGATAATGAAAACCGTAGGTTAATTTATGCCTGAACACCTCGTATGAATCTTCCCCGGCCGATTGTTTTCTTATGGACTCGTCATCCGGAAGCATATCGAGCGTAATCAAATCGGTGAGCAAATCATTATTAATATCGGCTGCATCAGAACCCATGGAAAAGCGACTGGTATGGGGAACGGATATTTCAATAACCTGACGAAACGTTCCATCCTGATTGTTGATGTACAGATAATCGTTTTCGCGAAAATCATTGCACACATAAATATCGGGCCAACCGTCCTGGTTCAAATCAGAAATCATAACACTCAGTCCGTAACCCAGTGAGCCTGTTAGTATGCCCGCGTTTTGTGTAACATCGGTAAACACTCCACCATCATTTCTCATCAACCTGTCGCCCGACCGTTCATCGGGTGTGTAGCGCAGGGCCAGGTCGGCAAAGGTGTAGTTGGCATGAACAGAATGATTCAGCAGATAAACATCCAGATCGCCATCGCGGTCGTAATCAAAAAAAGAAGCGTGCGTGGCAAACCCGGAAAAGTGAAGGTTATACTGCTCGGCCTGTTCGGTAAAAGTAAGGTTACCATTGTTAATATATAAGCGGTTCCTTCCTTTCAGATGCAGATACCTGCCTACTTCGCACACATAAATATCCAGCCAACCGTCACCGTTCACATCGGCCATGGTAACACCGGTGGTCCAGTTGTCGGTACCAGCAACCTTGGCCTGTTGTGTAATGTCCCTGAATTTCAGGTTGCCTTCGTTGAGATAGAGCTTATTCGGGCCAAGGTTAGAAGTGAAGTAAATGTCGGGCAGGCCGTCATTGTTGATATCGCCAACAGCCACTCCCCCGCCATTGTAGAAATACAGGTATTTTATGATATTAAGCTGATCCGAATCTTCAACGCGGTTAATAAAATCAATACCTGTTGCAGACGGTTCTACCGGTGTAAAAAGTCTTCCGCGAAGTATTGCTTTTTTCTGGCATCCAGAAAAAAGGATACATAACAAGATTATAGCCGAAAACCTTTTCATCAAAATTAATGAAGTAGAAACAGCGGCCTGTCGTTGTTACGAAGTACCAGTACAGCATTTGTGTTTCCGATGCGCATCATCTGCAGATCGCGGATTTCGCCATGTATGCTGACCCCGGATTCTGCAGGCCCTATGGCTGTAAAAGTGCCATCGCCTCTCCCCTCCAGCAGCAAACCAAAACTGGCATCGTATCGGCCTACCTCGGGCTTGACGCGATAATTATTGCCTCCCAACAGGATATCCGGCTTATTGTCGCGTGTAAAATCCTCAACCAGAATGGCATATACATTAGAGAACTGGCTTTCTACCGGCAGCGGCACAGCCTTGAAAAAGCCTTCCGGAGAATTCAGGAAAACCATGGACCGAAGCTCCGTAACCGACAGATGCAACGCCCTGGCCAGCTGCTCTTTTGTAAAGATGTCGGTTATCTGTTGGTCGCGGTAACTCTGGTACCTGAGGTATTTCTTTTTCAGCAAGGGCATTTGCGATACAAGGTCATGGCGCAGTACCATGGGGTAAGCCTTGTCATTGTTGTACACTGTAATAATGTGCTCCAACGTTCCGTTATTGTCAAAATCATTAATAAAAATCTCCACTGGTTGTTCAGCCGAAGCTTTAAACCTTGAATTAAGGCCGTGGTTACCGGCTACAATATCGGGAAGGCCATCACCGTTCAGGTCGGCCACGCGGATGCAATTCCACCATCCTGACGTACCCTGGAGGCCATATTTTTCCGATGCATCGACCAACCTGGAGTTTTCATTCAGAAACAATTTTATTTTCATCCACTCTCCTGCCACTATCAGGTCGTAGTTTCCATCATTGTTTACATCGGCCCAAACGGCATCGGTAATCATGCCCAGCCACTTCAGTTGCGGGGCCACGGCATCGGTTACATCGGTAAAATTGCCTTTCCCGTCATTGAACAACACGATACCGTTTGCAGGCGGGCCGTAGGTAGCCGGTTGCATACGGCAACCGACAAAAAGATCCAAATCACCGTCCTTATCAAAATCAACTGCTCGTACCACCGAAGTACTTTCAAAACGCGGGGTGGGCAAAGTTTGAGATGACTTTCTGAAGTTACCTTTGCCATCGTTTATATAAAGCCGGTCGATCAGGGCCGCAGCAGTATTGGGCAACTCATTGCCCCCGCTGCACACATATAAATCCTGGTCACCATCGTTGTCGGCATCCAAGAACAGGCACCCTGCGTCTTCCGCTTCTTTGTCTTCTTCAAACAAGGTAGTTTTCAAGGTCGCGAAGGATCCGTTGCGCTGCTGAATCAACAGGCTACCCGCATAGCCACGTGCACCACCAATGAACACATCCTGCAAACCATCGCCATTCACATCGCCCACACAACCCTTAGGGCCTTCGTTGCTTGTCATGTGAAACAAGAGCCGGTCGCGATCAAAATCGCTAAACGTATTTTCATGATGTACATAAGGAAATACATAATCAGAAATCCTGAATATTGTTTTATTCAAAACCTCATGTGGCACAGATTGGTTTTCGTACACACCATCGCGTTCGTTGAGGTAGAGTGTCTGATTGGTTTTAACTGAATTCAGAACGGTAACCTTGCCACGCGGCCATTGCACCACTACTTTATCTACTACATCCACGCGGCCCAACCCTACAAAGGGACGGTGATCGACCGTTGACTGAAAGCCCCGCACGGGCATCTGGTCCACTATCACAACCGAGTCGGCTATGTGCAGGGTGATTCGTGTTCCCCAGGCGTGGGTGTTCAGTCCCTCCCCTTTAAGTACAAAGCGCAGATAACGATTTTCCGGATGGAGTTCGACCGTGTTGTTACGGTAGATGACTGATGGCATGTTCACATTATTCAGCACAAGATCCAAGTCACCGTCATTATCCAGATCGGCATAGGCTGAGCCGTTGGAAAACATGGGGCGGGAAAGACCCCATTGACCAGCCATATCCCTGAAAGAAAGCTTACTCGTTTGCCGGAAAGCACAATTGGGAATGGGCACAGAAGGGATTATTTCGGTAAGTTTTTTAAAATCAACCCCAGATTTTGTAATGACTGATCGAACAAATTCTTCGCTGCTGGCATACACCAGAAAATCCTGATCGGTAAGGTCCTGATAAATACCGTTGGCAACGAAAATATCCCTGAGGCCATCATTATCCATGTCAAAGATCAATGCACCCCAACTCCAGTCGCTGGCTTCAACGCCTGCCAGGCGCGAAATTTCAGAGAAGGTGCCGTTGCGGTTATTGAGCTGCAATGTGTTGCGTGTAAACTGGTGATGATAACCGTTTTCCACGCTGTACTGATAGCGGTTCCAGTCTTCGAAGGTGGTAACGGTCTTAATCCGGTTATTTTCCTTTGGCAACATGTCGGTAACAAAGAGATCGAGCCACCCGTCATTGTTGATGTCGGCAAAGTCGGCCCCCATGGATGCGTTGCTGATGGCGGGCATGGCATCGACCAGCACTTCGCGAAATGTGCCGTTCTGCATATTGATATACAGGTAATCGCGCTCGAAAAAGTCGTTGGAAATATACAGGTCGGGCCAGCCATCATTATTCACATCACCCACGGTTACTCCGAGACCGAAGCCTATTACACTGCCATAGATACCGGCCTGTTCACTTACATCCGTAAAACGATTGCCGTCATTGCGCATCAACTTATCACCGCCAAGCGGATCGCGGTTGGGGCGTTCGTTCTTTCTCAGATTAAAGCTCCCTATTGCCTGATACGAGTTATTCAGAATATACAAGTCCAGATCGCCATCGCGGTCGTAATCGAAAAACGCAGCGTGGGTAGTAAATCCGGGATCAGCGACACCGTATTCCTCGGCCCTATCGGTAAAAGTAAGATCTCCGTTGTTGATGAACAATTCATTTTGCTTATTGCCGCCTTTAACATCGCCTGAGTTACAGACATATATATCAAGCCATCCGTCACCATTTACATCGGCCATGGTTACACCGGTTGACCAGAATCTTTTTCCTGAAACACCGGCTTTGTGGGTAATATCTTCAAACCGGAAGTTACCCTTGTTGAGATATAATTTATTGGAATCCAGATTGGAAGTAAAATACAAATCGATCAATCCATCATTATTAATATCACCACAGGCCACTCCTCCACCGTTGTAAAAGTTGCGGTACGTATAAATGTTAAAGTTGTTATCAAATTGTAAACGGTTTTCAAAATGAACTCCGGTTTCGGCAGGCGGCAATTCGGTAAAAAGGGTTGTTTGCTTAACTGCCTCGGTACAGCCCGCAACGATGAAACATGCCGGAAAAAAAGCCTTTAATATCAGTTTATTCATTATTGTCATGAGTTTGCAACCTTTTAATCCTTCTCTCCACACTCATATCGGTAAATACAGCCTGAACATACTGATCGTCTTTGATAAAGACATTAATTCTGCGCTTGCCATCTATGCGATAATAAACCTTACCCATGGTTCTGTGATCGAGAACTTCCATTTTGCCATAGGTAGAATCAAAATGATGCACGATTTTATCCAGCAATTTATCAGACCAATACTCCCTATTCCAGGGTGCCCATGGTTCGTAATGGTATACCACCGGCATCTCATAGATGCGGTCATTATAAAAGTGGGGATAAAAATGCATGAGAATAGACGGCTTTTCATTTCCATTAAGCCGGTATTCCACACTCTGATTACCCGGTCCCTGGGTCACCAGATTCTCTTTATTGAGCTGCCAGCAGCGGTCAAAAAAATCTTCTTTTTTCATGCCCAGGTAAATACCCAGAAAAAGTTCCTCAGACTTGCGCGGACCGGTATCCAGATAACTGCATGACAAGGTTATTGAGCAAGCGGCAAACAGCAGTACCATTTTGTTCATTTGTTTACGGTGTTTAGTTTAAAAAAATGCAGCCTATCATTATTTGTTGCCACAACAATATGCTTGCTTCCGGAAATCGTTATATCAACAATCTGTCGCACCTCACCCCGAACAAAAAAGCCCGATTGGGAACGTGGCAAAACAGTAAACTGGTCTTTTCCGTTGTTGATTAAAATATCTCCATAACCAGCTTCATAGGTTCCGGTTTGTGGCTTGGCCCTGGATTGATTGCCCCCCAGTATTATTTCGGGTAAGCCATCATCATTTACATCCACCGATGCAAGCGCATATACCGGCATGAATTGCGCACGCATGGGTAAGTAATTTCTGACAAACGACTGCCCGGTGTTTACCCAGGCCGAACTGCCTAAGTCGTGTGCATAAAGTCTGATGCTATTTTGAAGTTCAGCATCTGAAAAGATATCCTCCATGGTTTGTCCGGCATAAAGGCTGTAGTAAAGATATTTTTTCTTTAAGGATGGAATCTGGGCCAGCAGTTCCGGCAGCAAAACATAGGGATAACGCTTTCCGTTTTCCCACCGAAGAATAATTTGTTCAAGTGATCCGTTTTTGTCGAAATCGTTGACTACCATTAGCAACGGCCGCTCTGCCGAAGCTTTGAACATTGAATTCCATCCATGATTGCCGGTTATGAAATCTTTTTTGCCATCGTTATTCACATCGGCTACTAACAATCTGTTATACCACCCGGAAGTAAGAGAAAGCCCCCATTCGGATGATTGGTCCGTGAACTGACCGTTTTGATTCATAAAAAGACGCAGAGGCATCCACTCACCGGCCACCAGCAGATCAGGCCATTGATTGTTATCCACATCAATCCAGGCGGCCGATGTTACCATGCCTATTTGTTGCAGGCCGGGTATTACCGTGCGTGTAACATCTGTAAAATTACCTTTGCCGTCATTCAGCAGCAGATAGCTGTCGGCCGGTAAACCATACGCTTGAAGCCGGAAGCGGCAACCCACAAACAAATCGGGGTAGCCATCCCTGTTGAAATCAGCTACGCTAACGGCCGAAGTAGATTCGAAGCGCATGGGATTAGGCAAAACCTGATTGCTGCGTATAAGTGATTTTCCGGATGAAGAAAAGTACAGCCGATCAATCAATGCAGTTGAGCTGGATGAAAATTCACGCCCTCCACTGGCTACATATAGGTCGTCAAAGCCGTCCTGGTTGGCATCAAAAAAAACACAGTCCACATCTTCCGAATCTTTATCTTGCTCCAAAACATCTTGCGCCATCAACCGGAAACTGCCTTTTTTTGTTTGCACAAAAATTTTTCCGGCTTGCCCTTTGGCCCCACCCACATAAAAATCTTCCAGGCCATCGGCATTTACATCGCCTTTGCACAGACAAGGACCTTCATTGGAAGTCATTATAAAAAGCAACCGATCATGATCGAAATCAGCATATTCATTTTCCAGGTGTACAAAGTCCACTCCTGCAGGACTGTCTATCTCAGAAAACAAAGTTTTTGCCTGTGTGATATTTTTCTTAACCAACAACTTACCTGCCGACTTTTCTGCAACCATAAACTGATTAACCGGCACTTCGGTAAAAACATAAGTGCTGCCGTCGGGCCATTCGATCACAAGTGAATCAACCTGACTAACCCGGCCTACACCAAAATGAAGGCGGTAATCGACCGATGACATGAAACCACGTGCCGGAAACAATTCCTGATACAAGGTATTTCCGGCAGCTTTTACAATTACCTTACTGCCTATTGCAAAGATATTTTTCTGGTCACCCTTTACCCGAACTGATAAAAAAGCGTTTTCCGGATTGTGCTGCCGGCTACGGTTTTCGAAAATAAAGGCGGGCATGTTCACATTATTAACCACCAAATCCAAATCACCGTCATTGTCCAGATCGGCATAAGCCGACCCGTTGGAAAAGGAAGGGTTAGCGCCTGTCCATGGCACAGACATATCTGTAAAGGTGAGGTTGCCGTTGTTTTTGAAGAAGTAGTTTGTGAGCTTATTGGAGGGAATGGTGTCGATTAATTGCGTAATGACAGCCGCACCTTTCTTAATCTGATTGCGGATAAATACCGGATTGGCCACAAAATTCACATAATCCTGATTAAGCAAATCCTTGTAAATGCCATTGGCTACGTACATGTCTTTCCAGCCGTCATTATCGGCATCAAACAGCAAAGCTCCCCAACTCCAATCAGTGGCATGCACGCCCGCGTATCGTCCGATTTCGCTGAACGTCCCATCCCCATTATTCAGTTGAAGTACATTGCGGCTAAATTGCTTGTAGTAGCCATTAAGCAGGTTTTCTCTGTATTTGTTCCAGTTTTCAAACTGGCTGGTAGTTTTAAGTCGCCAGTCGGTTTCGGGAAGCATTTCCGTAACAAAAATTTCCGGCCGTGCATCATTGTTCAAATCGGCCACGTCCGCTCCCATGGAACCCAGGCTTATCTCACTGATCATTTCTTCGAGTTGTTCCTTAAACTTTCCGTTTTTCTGGTTGATGTAGAGGTAATCCTTTTCAAAAAAATCATTGGCCACATACAGATCAGGCCATCCGTCAAGATTGATGTCGCTAACGGCCACACCCAGACCAAACCCTATAAGGCTGGAATAAATGCCCGATCCGGGGGTTACATCAGTAAATTTTCCTCGGTCGTTTCGCAACAATTTGTTGCCCCCAAGTGGATCGGGAATGTTGCGCTGATCTTTGCGCAAATCGTACTGACCCACCGATCGGATGGAGTTGTTCAGCAGGTAGCAATCCAGGTCGCCATCCCTGTCGTAATCAAAAAAAGCCGCGTGAACTGATAAACCTGTGAAATCCAGACCATATGTTTTTGATTGCTCGGTAAAGGTCAGATTGCCGTTGTTTATAAACAGTTCGTTATACCTGCGGTAATTACCGGGCGGGCCGGATTTGCAGATATAAATATCGAGCCATCCGTCTGCATTAATATCCACAAAACTTACGCCGGTTGTCCACACACCTTCTGACAGCAGGCCTGCGCGTTCGGTGATGTCCTCAAACCTAAAGTCACCTTTGTTTAAGTACAAGCGATTGGAAACCTGGTTACCACAAAGAAAAATATCAACAAGTCCATCGTTGTTTACATCACCCAGTCCCACGCCCCCGCCGTTGAAAAAATTGCGAAATATGTATGGATTCAGATTTTCGTCATAGGTAAGTGTATTGGTAAACGCAACACCCGTATCGGAAGAATCGCGCAAAGAAAAAAGCGTTGGTTGTTGCACCACTTCATGCATTTTTTCCCTGGTGCAGGAAGCCGACAACCCGATGATACCGATGCAGAACAGAAAAAAATTTCGCACGCTGAAATATCAGACTATAATCTATAAAAACAAAAGCAAGGGCCAAAGCCCCTGCTTTGTTGACGTATTTCCGATAATATCAGAATCCGGGATTCTGCCTCAGGTTTGCGTTGGCATCGATTTGCACCTGCGGTATGGGAAACACTTTGTATTTGTTAGCATCTGATAAAGACTTTTCCCACCAAGCATTGCCCCACTTGCCGAAGCGAATCAGATCCTGCCTGCGCGTCATTTCGGCAAACATTTCGCGGCCGCGCTCGGCAAGGAGTTTATCCAGATCCAAAGAGGTAAACGGATCCACACCGGCCCGGGCGCGAATCTGATTTACCAGTGCCAGCGGATTGCCCGTACCCAGCCTGAACTGCGCTTCGGCTTTGGCAAGGATTATATCGGCAAGGCGGAAGATAACGAAATCGTTGCTCATGTTATTAGTTCCGCCAACTTCATATTCATATTTTCCGATTCGGGCACCGCCTTGTCTCCAGCTATTAGGCTGTAACTGATTTATGCGGGGTGTGTAGGTGAGTGGCGCCCCGTCTGGATCAGGTTGAGCACTTGAGGGCCCTTCAAAGGCCGGATCTTCCGTGCGGGATCCATCGGCATTAAACTGGGGACCCACAATAAAGTTGGATAATCTTTCATCGAGCGTACCTGTATCGTCCGGTATTCCGTTACCATCCACATCCGGGCAAAGACCTTTCCACACCGGTCCCTGCGGGCCGGGATTGGCCACGGGATCAACATAAGAATTGTAAAATTCCTCGAGTACGGCATAGCCATTCCATGGTTGCATGGTGAAGCGGTAGGTATTTTGACTGGCGTAATGCAAGGTCATCATGGGCCAGAAAAATCCCTGCGCAAATACTTTGTCATACGGATAGACAAAGATGTTTTCTCGGGAACCAGAGTTATCAATTTTAAAATTGTCGGCATAGAGGCCTTCCAGCGAGAAGCCGCCGTTGTTGATGATGTCGTCAGCTGCAGTAATTACTTTGTTCCATTGAGCAGTCCCGGTATAAACCTCGGCATTGAGATACAACTTAACCAAAAGCGCCTGAGCTGCCCAGCGCGTCACACGACCGTATGTTGTTGCATTCCGACTGGTTGGTAAATCGGCGAGAACATCAGTTAATTCGGATTCTATAAAATTGAATAACTCCTGACGACCAGCAGCAAAGTCAGGGTTATTTTCCGGAGCTTGACCTGTAGTTTCTTCGGTAACTATAGGTACATTACCAAAAGAATCTAATAGCCAGTAATACCACAACGCTCGTAGTGTCCTGACCTCTGGTATAAATTGAGCAGATAACCCAGCTATTTCTGGATCAGAACTACCGACGCGTGCCTGGCATACCGATATAAACCAATTGCAGAGGTTAACTCCATTATAAAGAAAATTCCATGTGTTGTTAAAGAAACCATTATCGGGTGTATAAGTATGCTGATGCAACTGTATCAACACACCGCCATCATACCAGTCACCCCCTTTGGTGGTTACAACCAGCTCATCCGAAGATATTTCCTGAATAGACCACAGGTTGGCATGCCCACCTAGCCCGCCAAAAGCTTGGTAAACTCTGCCTAAACCTGAAATCAGTTCGCTGGAAGTATTAAAAAAGTTGTCCGCTGTAAGGGTGTCATAAAGTTCTTCATCCAGGTTGGTACAGGATAAGGTAAGCGCTAAGGTTACCACTCCAGCCATTGTTATTTTTCTTAAGCTTGTTTTCATTGTAATGCGATGTTTAAAAATTTACAACCCTATATTTAATCCAACCGTGATAATTCGGGTAGTGAAGTAAGTCGACCGTCTTTCAATACCGGGCGAAAGCGGATCAGGCGCACCCGGACGGCCACCGTTGTCGCTGTCGTTTACATCAAAGTACCGAACTTCAGGGTCAACACCTGTGTACTTGGTGATGACAAAGAGATTCTGACCCGATACCCAAGCGCGGAGATTGCGGATTGCCGAAGACTTGAGTGGGAAGTTATACCCCAAGGTGGCATTATCCAGCTTCACATAGCTTGCTCTCTCCACATGGCTGCTGTTCACCTGAGCCTTGGTGATGGCAGGATCAAAATATTTGGTTTTTACCACGTTCCAGTTACTCACTGTGGTGCTTTCGAGGTTTTCATAAAAACCCCGGTAGCTGTTGAGCAAATCATGACCAAAAGCTCCCCTGAAGAATACATTGAGGTCGAAATTCTTGTACCGGATAGTGTTATTCCACCCCAGCAGGAATTTCGGCAAACCGTTACCTATTACAGTCCGGTCATCATCACAGTTACAGTATGACCCATCACCGCTCAAATCAGCAAAACGCGGGGTTCCATCCGGATTAACCCCTATTTTTACAGGGCCCCATAACTGCCCAAGAAGTTCTCCCTCTTTTACACGGACAAGTCTTGTGTCATTTTGTCCCGGAGCACCCATGTTGGCACGGAACAAAACACCACCTTCTCCAAAACTTAAGTCACCGGAAGTCAGGCTCACCACCTTCGTTTTTGGCAGTGAAAAATTAATACCTACATTATAACTGAAATCCGGGCGGGAAATAGCTTTGTAGTCGGCCTGAAATTCGAAGCCATTGCTGCGAAGTTCGCCAATATTAACCCACGTAACGTCAACCAAATTTGGAGGAACAGGAACGTTAACTGGCAAAATCATGTCTTTAGTAGCCCGAATGTAATAATCCATGGAACCTGAAAGTCTTCCATTTAGAGCCGAGAAGTCAACACCTAAATTATACTCATCTTTAATCTCCCAACCTAAGTTAGGATTCGGATTACTAGATGTTGGTCCATAAGCTGGAACAAATGAACCGTTATATAAAAAATAACCTGATTGACCAACTTTACTTAATGAGATATAAGATTCACCCGGTATTGCACCTGTTCGTCCGTAGCTTAAACGAACCTTCAAGGACTGAACCTGAGGAATACTTATTAGATCTGTTACATTGGCACCAACACTAACTGCTGGGAATAATCCCCACCTGTTATTAACACCAAACCTGGATGAACCCTCGTACCTAAGACTTAAAGAAGCGAAATATGTATCTTTTAAATTAAAGTTTGCTCGGCCAAAAAAAGCCACTAAACGATGGGAATTTGCATAACTAAATACACTTCCAAGGCCATCGCTAAAATCTTGTGCTGCAGAAAGATTATTATAGCTAAATGCATCAGTAAGAAAATTACCCCCTTCCATGCCAAAACCTTCATTGAAGAAATACTGATAAGAATATCCTCCTAACAACGCCAGGTTGATATTGCCCAGGTTTTTATCGTAGTTAACTGTTGTTTCAAACAACTCATTGAGGCGTGAGTGTGACTGCCTGCTGGCCAGGCCGTTGCGACCTAAGCCGCGGAATTTGGCTGTCTTGGAATAGTATTCACCGCGCATATCATTCTCCTCCTGGCGGGAATAAAATACAGCAGCCCGAAGTCCGTCAACAACATCGCTGAAATCATATTCACCACGAACACCTACAAGTACCCGCTTATCCTTACCTTCATTCACGTTCTTCTCAGCTATGCTCAACGGGTTGAAGAAATCAAAAATATCACGCTCGGCATACCCGCCAATATTGGTCAAACCAGGTGCGCCGGTGTAATAAACGGGTAAAGTAGGATTGGCAAGCACTGCATAACGCAGCGCTTCTGTAAACCCGTAGCTCGATTCGCGCGAAGTGGTTGCAAAGTTCAACGAAATGGTTGCACGATCATTCAGCGCTTTTTGATTGAGATTAAGACGACCGATTATTTGGGTAAAGCCGGAATTGAGGTTTATTCCCTGCGCATCGCGGTAATTGAAAGAAGCCCGATAGGTAGTTGATGCGTTGCCACCGGAAACTGCCAGATTGTGCACAGCAGCATTGCCGGTTTGGGTTACCACATCCAGCCAGTCGGTGTTTCCGCCCAGGTCAACGGCACCCGGCAGACTGCGGTATTCATTGGCATCCATAACGCTTATTCTGCGGGCGATCGATTCTACCGCATACGAGCCGTTGTAATCAACCTGAAAGCGGCCTGCCTTGCCCTGGCGCGTGGTAATGATAATCACACCACTTGAGCCCCGGACACCATAAATAGCTGCTGCTGAACCGTCCTTCAGCACATCTATTGTTTCTATATCATTCGGGTCAACCGTGTTCAGCGAGCCACCAATTACACCGTCAATCACAATGAGGGGTTCACTATTTGCACCAATGGTGGTGATGCCGCGCAGCCGGATGGTTGATTGAGCATTCGGGTCGCCCCCCGGGCGCACGATGCTGAGACCTGCTACTTTACCGGCCAGCAGTTGCGCAGGGTCGTTCACCGTACCGCGGTTAAAGTTTTCGGATTTAATGCTGGAAACCGCACTGGTTATTTCTTTCTTCTCCTGCGTACCATACCCCACCACCACTACTTCAGTCAGTGCAGTAACATCCGACTGCAGCGTTACATCAACAACACTTTGGGATCCCACTGCTACTTCCTGAGTGGCATAGCCCACAAATGAGAATACCAATACAGCATTACTGCCAACGGATATGCTGTAATTTCCGTTGGCATCGGTAACCGTTCCGGTTGAGGTCCCTTTCACCTGAACGTTTACACCTGGGACAGGTGCACCGTCATCGGACGAAATGACCTTACCCGTTACCGTTCGGGTTTGTGCCAGAACGCTGGTGAAACCTGCCACCAACAGAATCAGCAACAGTTTCAGCCCTGAGTGGTAAATCTTAATCATAGGATTTTGGTTAGGTTAGGATTTATTTTGAAAAATCGCTCATTTCAAAAGAATTAGCAAGCATTGTTTAACAGAAAATTAAGAAAACGTTATCGCAAACGTTTGCAAAAAGTCAAACCTGTTTCAAACTTTATACTTCATGATGGAATCTGAAAAAAGTGTTTTTTACAAACCGCCCCATCCGTTGCGCTCATCTCCGTGCGCTTTTCGATACCTTTCCGTTTTCCCCTGTCTCACAAGGCTTCCCTTTGTTATCCCCGCAAACAAACGCGAATCAACAGTTGCTTTTTAATTCAATAACCGCTTTATCTGCCTACTAAAACGTTTGTGCAACTAATTGCGGAATGATTCGTAACTTGGAGGCATGAGTTTCAATCAGGTTACCATAAAGGATATTGCACGCGAACTCGGCATATCGCCATCCACGGTAAGCCGCGCATTAAAAAACCATCCGGATATCAGTGCCGAAACAAAAAAAGCCGTTCATGAACTGGCTGAAAAACTGAATTATCAACCCAACATTGTTGCTTTGAATTTACGGCACAGAAAGACCAATACCATTGGTGTTGTTATTCCTGAAATCGTTCATTACTTCTTTTCCACCGTCATCAGTGGCATTGAATCAGTAGCCTATGAAGCAGGCTACAATGTGATACTTACCCAATCGAATGAATCGGCTCAGCGCGAAGCAACCGACCTGAAAGCTCTCTTTAACAGCCGCGTTGATGGTATGCTCATTTCCATATCGCGTGAAACCAACCATTACGAACACATCGAATCCATCCTGGCTAAAGATGTACCGGTTGTTTTCTTCGACCGTTCGTACGACAACCCCAACACCAGCAAAGTGCTGGTAGATGACTACGAAGGGGCTTACGAAGCGGTTAAACATCTCATCGAGCAGGGCTGCCGGCGTATTGCACATCTTGAAATGGCACCCGGACTCGCCATAGCCGAAGACCGAAAGCGGGGGTATATTGATGCCCTCAAAGACCACAATCTCCCGGTTGACGATAAGCTTACCATCATTTGTCCTTCAGGATCCCTTGAGGACGGGCAGCGCGCGGCCGAACAATTGCTGTCGTTGAAAAAACGACCCGACAGCATTTTTGCCAACAACGACCTGCTGGCATTCGGTGCCATGCAGGTTATCAAAAAGAGAGGCCTCAGAATACCTGACGATATCGCTATTGTAGGTTACAGCAACTGGTTTTTCAGTGCTTTGATGGATCCACCGCTTTCATCGGTGCATCAGCCCGGGTTTGAAATGGGCATGGAAGCCGCCCGGTTGCTCATCAGCCAGATTGAGCTGAAGGAGAAAGGCAGTGGAGAAGTAGTGCCGGAGAAAAAGATTTTAAAAACCCATTTGGTGATTCGCGAGTCCTCGATGCGGAAGAAATAACTGTGCAGCATTCGCCGGGTGCTGCATCACCGCCACATCTGCTCAGCCCTTGGTGAAATATTTCTCAGACTTCATAAGTTCTTTGATGATGCCCGAACCTTTGTCTGAAAAGAAAACCGGCAGGTGAACTCCACGAAGCACATAGCTTCCGTCTGGCCGTTGCCATATTTCCACCCGCTCCAATTCTGCTCCTTTGCCTTCGAAACGAATAATGAAAGATGCCTGACCTGAAGGTGTAAAATCATCGGCAAATGCGTGGAGGTTTTTGTTTCTGAACTGGCTGAGGTACCGATCGACTTTGTCGCGATTTACAGCAACCCCGCCTGCCTTCCAGGTTGTATCTTCTTTAACTAAAGTAAAAGATGAATCGGCAGGATACTCAAAAACTACCTTATCCACACGATCGGGTTTCAGCCGCATAAATGTTTTATCACGCCATGCTGCAAGATCCCTGTCAAGGTTGGTATTTAAATACCCCTGCACTGCATAAACCACATCGTCATCATTTAAGCGAACAGCCGTAAAGGCATCGCCCGATGCGGGGAAAGACAGTTTACCTACACGCAGCTCAGCCATTACTTTTCCCTTGCCAAGCGCCTGAACCAGCAAGGAGCTGTCTGTAACATCGTACGCCCCCCATTTATCCTTTTTGCGGGTAAGCATCCGTTGTGCGGATAACTTGCTGAACACCCCCAAGGCCTGTTTTACAGCGCTCTGATCAGCATCGTAGCCCGGTTCATTCTCCCGTGCTGCCTTCCATTTGCCGGCATCCAGCCTTTTAATGACGATGGGCTTCAACTCGCCTTTCCGAAGAATGCGCAGCTCGTCAACCGAAGCGGTGTCCAACGCTATCAGGTCGGATCGAACATTTGAAGTTCTTCGGATGGAACCCAAATAACGCGCTGTTAGCCAAACTAACAGCAGGGCCACAAAGGCTATGATAAGATGCTTAAGATTCAGGTTTCGCATACAGTTTAAACTTCAATCATACAAATCACTCATGCGCTTTATGCGAATCATCCGGTTTTGCTGATAGCGATAAAGCCCGTAGCCTATAGCCAGCAACACCGGCAAAAGGAAATTGGCATATTTGATGACTGTCTTGCTCCCGTCCGAAAGTTCATCCAACGGCCGCGAAGTAACTCCTTTGGTTCGGAGCGAGACCAGGCCGGTATCATCTGATAGCCAGTCAATAGCATTCGAAATAAGGTTGATATTATCCGGGGGTCTGCGCTGGCTGGTGGTCAGCGGAAAATCTCCGTCTGCAATTACAACCATCCGCGTTGGCGCATCACCCGAAAACACTCCTTCAAAAGCTGCAGCCAGCACAAGGTTCTTCTCCGGAAAATCGGCTTCTGTCCATTGCCGGTTGATGTCGAAATACTGTGGTGCCTTCAGTGCATTCGATCGCTCGGATGAGAAAACCAAAGGTGTATACTGTATAGCCGAATCCGTTTTCACCTCCAGGGGACTCACAAATTCAAACATCAAGTTCTCCAGGCCGGTGGTAATAGGATGTTTGGCAAACAAAGCAGCAATGGGCAGATAATAGAAGGGCATTTCTGTTTGCAGAATCCCAAATGCCGTTTGTTGCTGAACGGTAACCGAACCTGAGCGCACATCGGTAACAAATGCATCTTCAATGGTAATACCATATTTCTGCAGCCATTCTTCCCACCCGGTGTTTACGGCATACCCCACCGACTGCTGTAAATTTCCTTCCACGCGGTTTAGTGCAAGCAGCAAGCGCCCGCCACGCGCCAGAAACTGTTCAATCCGTGCAAGTTGTGCAGGTGGTATGGTGTCGTTTGGTCTGATAACAACCAGGGTTTTGATGGTAAGAGGAACATCCAACGAATCGAGCCTTACCGCCTGCGGCGTATAAAGGATTTCAAGCTGGTTGTATAACTGGCGCAAGTCGCCTGCAGTAGCCTCCCCATGTCCCTGCAGGAATCCAATAGCAGGTTTGTTCTCCACCGAGAGTTTCTTGATAGCCGTGGACAGGGCATATTCCATCGCAGCCCCCGGCTGAATGAAAGGCAGAATTTCCTGTTTTTCGCCCAGGCTTACCACTGCTCCAAGAAATGCTTTCTGTTGTTTGATCTGGTCTTTTTCACGAACGTTGATCAAAACGGGCTGAATGCCATTGTTCACCGCTTCATTCTCCAGCGACTCTTTTTCATTCGGATTTACAAATTTATACTGTACCATATTGCCCGAACGCATGGCATACTCCACGAGCAGGTCCTGGAAATCGCGTTTGGTTTTGGCAATATGTGGTGGCAGGTCTTTCGAAAAATAAGCCGTAACCATTACCGGGTCTTCGAGGTTATTAAGAATATCGCGGGTGGCGCGACTCAGGGTGTATTGCTTATCTTCGGTTAAATCCAGCCTGAAGTGAAATTCATTGGAGATTAGGTTGAGCAGCAGCAGAATTCCCAACAGCAACGCCAGTGTTGTATAAACACGTGTCTTCATATCAGTTCAGGTTTCTTTTGGTAAGCGAGAACTCGGCCAGCAGTAGTCCGGCAATAATCAGCGACAGAAAATAGATCACATCGCGCGTGTCGACAACGCCCCGCGAAAGACTGTCGAAATGCTCGGACATACTGAGCGTACTGAATAACAGGCCTGCAAAGCCGGTAAAATTGGCCGAAAGGGCATCAAATAATACATGAAAAAACAATCCGATGAAAAGCGTAATCAAAAAGGCCACCACCTGGTTGTTGGTGATGCTGCTCGCATAAAGACCTATGCTAATATAAGCAGCACTCATGAGCAGCAAACCCAGGTAACCGCACAGTGTCGCTCCCCAGTCCAGGGGGCCTATGGACGCTACTGTAAAAGCATATGGCAGCGTAAAGGCAAGTGCAACGGAAACGAGCAGCAATGCGGATAAAAATTTACCGAAAACCACCTGCCGATCGGTAACGGCCTTCGTGAGCAACAATTCGATGGTGCCGGTCTTGTTTTCTTCGGCCAGCAGGCGCATGGTTATGGCCGGAATAAAAAAGAATAAGCTCCAGTAGGCGGTAGAAAAGAAACCCTGCAAACTGGCCTGGCCCGACAGAAAAATATCTCCACCATACAGCCACGTAAAAAATCCGCTGAAGCCCAGAAAAAGCACCAGCAGGATATAGGCTACCAGGGAATCAAAAAAGGAATTCAGTTCGCGCCTGGCTATTACCCAAACAGCGTGCATATCAGTTCAGAGTTAAGTTGCGGAAAATATCTTCAAGGCGGGTTTCTACCGGAACAGCTTCGGTTAGTACCCAGCCCTTCTCAACGCATAAGTGAAAAAGTACCCGGCCCAGGGACGTGCCCGGCTCGGCTGTTATCTCCATTCGGCCCGGCTGGCTATCAACGGGCAAAACTTGTTTTACGGAAGGTAATTTCAATATGGCCGTGCGCACTTCATCAGGGGTTGCTCCTTCAATCAGAACCCGTAACACGGCATTTCCCGATGACTGGTTTCGCAAGGACTCAGCCGTGCCGTTGGCCACGATCTTTCCTCTGTTGATAATCAGGATTCGATCGCACGTGGCTTCCACCTCCGGAAGGATGTGGGTACTGAGGATAACTGTTTTGTGCTGCCCCAACTCGCGGATGAGTTTACGAATCTCTACGATCTGGTTAGGGTCCAGTCCGGTAGTCGGCTCATCCAGAATCAGAATTTCCGGATCATGAATCATGGCCTGAGCCAGGCCCACCCGCTGCCGGTAACCCTTTGACAACTCTCCTATCTTCTTGTGCTTTTCGGCCTTCAGGCCGGTTATATCAATCATCTCACGCACCCGAGCAGGAATTTTTGCTTTATCAATTCCCTGTAGTTCTGCACAGAAAACCAGGTAATCAATGACCGGCATGTCGGTATACAGCGGATTGTTCTCAGGCAGGTAGCCAATATGACGCTTCAATTCATCGCCATGATGCCGCACCGACTTATCACCAATGTAAATGTCGCCCTCGCCAATGCCCAGATAACCTGTAATCATCTTCATGGTGGTGCTTTTGCCGGCCCCGTTCGGACCCAGGAAGCCCACTATTTCCCCGGTACGTACTTCAAAGGATATATTGTCAACTGCTTTCTGCGGACCAAATCGTTTGGTTAGGTTTTCGATACGGATGTTCATGGAATGATTAGCTGAACCGTCTTCCAAAAAAGCGGTGCAAAAATAATTTTTTTAAGGAAATAAAAACGCGGCTGCTAAGCTAAGCCCGCTCAAAGCATGTAATCAGCCTTCCAAGAATCATTGCTAGAGACTTCACTGCGCCCTGATTATAAAAGTGATACGGCCTACTGAAATTGCAGGGACTACGGCTCCGTCCTTTCTTGAAAATGTTAGTTTCTCAATTGCTTCCCTACAGGCGCGCTCGGCCTCAGGCCCCACGCTGCTCTCAACTAAGTGGTATCCTCCAAGTTCTCCGTCAGCATTTACACGAATTTCAAATACAATCCGGCCCGACTCATTGTTCGGAACGTTGGGTTTTGGAATATAATCCCAGGTCCACCCGGCCAGTTCCAGTTGAGGCCCACCGCCACCACCACCCTGTTGGCCATACAGAGCCTTGGCATCGGGCGTACCCTGCGGATTGCCCTGATCACCGGTTGTCTTAGGCTTGTCACCCTGACTCACCGGCTTTCCTTCATTTACTTTTGATGCTTCGGCAGGGGTGTCCTTCTTCTCGGCCGGTGTGTCAGCAGGCTTTGTTTCAACTTTGGGGGCCGGTTTCTCAACCGGTTTTTCTGCAGGCTTGTCGGCTTTCTTCACATCTTGCTTCTCACCTTCCTTCACGGTTACCGGGCTTTCGAGTTTTGAGTCAACAGGCTTTTCTTCCTGGGGCTGCTGAACAGAAGGTGTTGTTTGTTCAGGCTGGGTGGGTTGCTCAGGTTCGGGTTGAGCCTCCTGCTGAACAGATTCGCTCGTTTTTTCCGCGCCTGATATTTCACTCGGCTGAACCAAACCGCTCCCGGCCGCATCGGTTCCAAAATTTAATTCGAAACCATACTCCGGCAACGGAGGATTAGGGGCACGCCAGGCTATGGTGAAGGTGAGAATCAGAAAAAGCAAACCATGAAACAGCACTGATAAAACCAATGCCACATTGTTGTTGCGTTTTTCCTGTGCCGATATCATTGTATTCTTTATTTTGGCCTTGTGGCCACTATTACCTTCGCTTCCAGCCGGGTAGCGATGTCGGCTACATATATGCCGTGTTCCCATGGCACATCTTTATCAATGTGCAGCACAACGGAACCTGTGCCTGGTGTAAGCCGGCTCTTCAACTCCGCTTCCAGCATGTTTCGCGATACCTTTTTATCGTTTACGTAATACTGAAGGTCGCGGGTTACGGATACGGAAACTTTTTGTACCTCAATTTTACTCTGAACACTGGTGGGCAGATTAACCGGCAAACCTGAGGGTGTAACAAAAGATGACGTAAGCATGAAAAACACCAGCAATAAAAATATCAGGTCAGTCATGGAAGCCATGCTGAACATAGGTTCAACGCGGTTCTTAGAGCGCAGGTTCATCGTGGTTCCTGTAACAGATCAATAAATTCAATCGAAGAATATTCCATCCGATGGATGATTTTCTGCACACGTGTAACCAGAAAGTTATAGGCCAGGTAAGCGATAATTCCCACAATCAATCCGGCTACGGTGGTTATCATGGCGGTGTAAATGCCACTGGACAGCAGCTTTGGACTAACCGAGCCTTCCTGCTGGGCTATGGCTATAAAGGCCTGCACCATGCCAATTACAGTTCCGAGAAAACCCATCATGGGCGCTACCCCGGCTATGGTGGCAAGTGTACTCAGATTTTTCTCCAGCCTGAACACCTCTATCCTTCCTACATTCTCTATGGAAGCCTCAATGTTCTTGAGCGGACTGCCAATGCGGCTGATGCCTTTTTCTATCATGCGTGCAATGGGTGAATCATGCTGTGCGCATAGTAACTTGGCCCCGTTCACATCGCCTTTCAGCACCAGCTCCTTTACCTTGCTCATAAAAGCCTCCGGGCTCGCATTGGCTTTGTTCAGGGTAAGCAGTCGCTCAATAAAAATATAAATGGCTATGAAAGACATCAGCACAATGGGATACATCATCCACCCCCCTGCACGGAACAACTCCCATAAAGACATCTCTTGATCAACAGCAGCCTGCAACGAAGCTGACTCATTTACAATTTGCAGTAGCATAGTAGTTCAAAAAATAACGTATAACAGTTAAAAAAGTATGCAAAAAGTGTGTCAATATTTTAATACCCAAACCCGTGAACCATATTCCTGCTTCAGCCCTTCAGCTTTAGCCTGAGCCTCCATAAAGGAACCACCTTCATCAATAGCCAGGCGGTAAAACTTGTATTTTCCAAAGGGCGGTATGATTTTGGTGCTGACACCCTTCTCGCTCAGTTTTTTGGCATAATCCATAACCAAATCACCATCCACTGCACTTGATATCACTACATAATAGCGACCCGTGCGCTGTTCGAGTGTTTCAATTACACCGGTTTTCGGAATGGCCGCCAGCGAGTCGCGCCTGCGCCTTTCTGCCTCTTCCTGCAGCAGCCGCAAGCGTTCTTCCTCTTCCTTTCGTTTGCGCTCGGCCTCCTGTTGCTCCTGCAAAGCCAGTTGCCGCTGGCGTTCTTTCTCATCTTGCCTGGGCTTGAATATGAGAAAGTAGTAAACGGCCGCTCCGGCCAGCAGAAGCACCGCTATGAGTCCCAATATCTTTGGCCACAAAGGCGATGATCTTTCCTCTGTGAAGGAATAGGTTTGTTCCTCCGGCTTTGATTGTAACTCCTGTTCAGTCTCAACCTGATGGGAAGGTGTCTCTTCTGCCTCGGAATGGTAGGTGCTTTCGGTTTCTGATGCCACCGGTTGCTCAGGTTTTGCTTCTTCGCTGCTCTCAGTAACTGTACTCACTGGTTCAGCGGGCTTTTCTTCATCCTTGCGAATAGGTTCATAATGAATTTCCGGTAAGCCGAAGGTATCGTCTGAAAGGTTGGTGCGCTCATCGGGAGATTCGCTTTCACCTGACTTCTTTTTTCGTGCCATGAAAAATTAAAAAATGAGTTTCAAACAAAATTACGCGTTTTTTTTGTGCTGCCAAATTTTCATAGCCTGGTTAAAAACTCCAGGTCAATCCGCCCAGTACCTGCAATCCCCTGACCGGGTAGTACAACAAGGTTGAATACTTGTTGTTGGTGATGTTGTTAAAACGCAGAAACAACGAAAAGCCGGGTGAGATGAGGTATTCTGTGCGAAAATTCAGATCCAGTGCAGGATCCAGTTTGATAGCCTGAACCGTAACCGGATTGAATGCACGGATATCGCCAAGGGTTATAAGTTCCGCCTCCAACCTTAGTTTTTTCTGAATAGAGTAAGAAGCGCTCATGGTTGTTCGGTATCCAGGCCTGTGCCAGGCTTCAGCAAGTTCGTCTGTTTGATAGCGGTATAAGTCACCCCGCAACAACATGCTAAACACATCCCCGCGATTCAGATTCACGGACGCAAAAAGATTGGTTCTGCGCGTTGTACCCGCATCGTAAACAACCTGAAACTCGTTTACTTTTACCGGGTCATTCAGGTATCCGTAAAAGTTGCGAAGAGCCGCCACCGAAACCCCCGCTTGTAACGTAAGCAGGGATCCCGCTCGTGCACGCAGGGATGTTTCAAAATTTAACAGGGTATTTACATTATTTAAAGCAATACGTTGCCCTACCCACATGTTTTCACGCGTAATGGTTTGCAATGATACCCGCTCTACACCACCATTAATTCCTGCAAGAACCTCAACGGTCGGACTCAACCGGTAAACACCCTGAATATCCGGATAGAGATGAAAATTGCGATGATCCAACGTATCATTTTCAAGGGCTATTACTGCTCCTGCTTTCAATCTCAGGTTATCTATAGGGGTAAAGTGATAGGCCGGATTTACCGATAACAAATGTCGGGGACTGGCATCCAGACCTGCATCCTTACGGCTCATCAGCGCGTAAAAAGCACTGAACTGAAGTCTGGAATCATTTTTAAAGGTGTATCCGGAATTAAAATTCAAATCAACCGTGCTCTCCGATGCCGACCGCTTGTCATCCAGGTAACTGAAATCAGCTTTGAGCGAATAATTAAAATTGGACTTGCGCGAGTTGGTAATACCTGCTGCTGCCCTGAACAGCATAAAAGCCTGCCGTATCGTATCGCGTTTTACCTCGGGCACCTGATATCCATAAAAATGGGTGAACCGATGATGCAGCCCCATGTTTGCCGAATAGGTTATAGCCTTTCCGAACGACTCGGCAAACAACGAGAGGCCCGATGAACCACTGGCTGAATTCCTTCCGTCTACAGGCCCTTTGCCTGAACTGCTGTGATACACGTGCGCACCGACTAACTGATTTTTATGCCTGGCTGAATTGTAAAAGCCCTCCAGATAAGGCGATGCATAGTTGCCATAGCCGGCACTGATAAACCCCTGATGCACGGACGGGCCCTGTTCATCCTTTATTTTGAATGGCCGGATGGAGGGATTCACCAACGGTGTTTGAAATTCCAATGGACGGAAATGATAGGTTATTTCGGGGCGAACGGGCTCAGCCGGGCGAGGCGGTATTTTCTCATACAACCGGTTGGCTTCGGGAAGCACAATTTTTCTTTCGCGTACAATCTCTACTTCTACAGGCGAAAGTTCGGTTTGTACAGGCTCCTGGGCTGCAACCTGCATCGCTATAAAAAACAGAGTCAGCAAAAAAATACCTCGTTTCATACGTTACCTGTTATCGGTAGTATCGGCAGCCAGTTGTTTTTCCTTTTCAAGTTTTTCAGCTTGCTGTAAATCATTCAGTTTTCTGCGGGCCTCATCGCGGATGTGGGCAAGCGGGAACTTGTCGACCAGCGACTGCAGCGTTGCCTTTGCATTAAACCGATCGTTCATGGCCAGGAAATTATCCGCCAGCAACAGATAAGACCTTCCCACCCACTCTTCGTAGGCAGCAAAATCGTTGTTTAGGCTTATCAGCGTTTCATAGCATTGGCGGTGTTGTTTCGTTTGATAAAAAATTTCTGCCAGCCTGTACTTGGCTTCAGCTCCATATTCATCGCGGGCGGTGTTTAATGCCGAGAGAAATTCATCTTTAGCGGTTTCGAAATCGCCCCGGGCCATAGCAGCTTTTCCGATGAACAATGAAGCCTTGTTCACTGCACCGGCATTCACGTTCCCGCGCTGCATGATATGTTGGGCATACACATTCACGGAATCGTATTGGCCCAACAAATAGAACGACTCCATCAATCCCGACCAGGCAAGGTATAAGTCGCGTTTGCTGGTGGCATCGCGCTCCAGCCGGTGATACGCTGCAACAGCGTGTTCATAGCGGCCTTCGCGAAAATGTATTTCTGCAATGCGCTGCGAGGCTCTTACTGCCTGGGTAAAGGCCCGGTTGTTTTGTACATGCTCGTACAAAGGCAGTGCCTGGTTATATTGTTGCTGCCGGAAATAAGATTCGGCCAGATAGAACCGCGCTTCGTCCTGGCGTGCACTTTCGGGGTAAGAGGAAAGAAATTGCTGAAGCGCTGCAATAGCCTGGTTGTACTGTCCTGCGAAATACAAATTTTTTGAACGCTCAAACTCAACGACTTCCAGGTTTTTGTCGCCAGGATTGGCCTGTTTGTAGAAAGAGAGGTATTGCTCAAATTCATGGCCCCTGCCTGCCAGGTTCAGCGCCTCGGGAAGCAGCATGATAGCCTGTTGCGCGGCAGGATGCGAAGGAAACTGCTGAAGTATTTCGATGTAATCAGCGGCCGCGCGATCGTATTGTTTCAGGTTGTAATAAGAAGCCGCCCTTCGTAAATAGGCATAAGGGAGAAAACGCGAACCACTGGCCTGGCGAATAAGTTGCGATAACCCGTCAACCGCCAGCTGGTAGTTGCCCTGTTCAATATCAAATTGCGCACGTTGATAGATGGCCTCGTCCCGGTAAGTAGATTTGGGGTATTGCGATAACAACAAGTTGAACAGATTGCGCGATTCGGAATAGTTGCGCAATATGCCGTTGATCATACCCTGCTGAAATAAAAGATAATCGTCTTCGGCCGAACCCATTTGGCGGGCGCGATTGTAATGCGACAGCGCATCGCTGTAAGATTTGGTAGCATATAAGCAATCGGCCAGACGAACGAGAGCGTCTGTGTACAAAGGGGTTCCGCGACTGGCCTTTGAAACGAAATGGCGGAACATCGGTAAAGCCTGGTCGTACTGACGGGAGTTAAATAATACATAACCCAAACCGTAATAGGCGCGCTGCACAACATCCTGAGGCGCAGATTTTTCGAGGCGCAAAACCAGCTGGTACTTCGATTGCGCTTCGGCCGTTCTGCGAAGCATGCTCAGCGCTTCGGCACACCAGAATGCTGCCTGGGCGGTGTAATCAGGAAGGGGTGCATCGGCAAGCGATTTTTCAAAAAAACTTACCGCGCCCGCGTAATCTTCTTTATTAAACAACTCGGCACCTTTCAGAAAGGTCGCCTTCTGATATGCTTCGCGCACGGCTGCATTGCGCGATGGAAGGGATTCGATGTATTCAATGGCCTTGTTGTAATTGTTGCCGTTTACATAGGCCTGAACCAGCAATTCCCTGGCCTCCTGCCCGTAACGACTTTGGGGAAACCGGAAAATAAACTCCTCAAACTCCCGTATCGCCTCATCGGCCTGGCCGCTTTCATAGGTAACCTTGGCCAGATAAAAGGTGCTCTCTTCCACAAGCTGCTCATCGTACGGATGTTTGCGTGCATAGTCAAATGCATTTTTGGCAAGCGACTTATTTCCCTGGCGCACATACAATATACCCAGGTAGTAAGATGCATAATAGCTCACCGTGTCCGAGACAGAAGCCGCTGCCTTCAACCAGCTAAAAGACTGATCATTTAGTCCAAGCATATAGCTGGCATGCCCTGCCCGGAACAAAGACGCGGCAGGTGCCTTGCCCGCATTCTTCTTCAAATAGTTTTCATAGGCAGTAATCGCTTCGCGATAATTGCGTTTAAAGTAGAGTGCATCGGCCGCAAAAAGCGAAATGTCGGCAAAGGAAATTACCGAAGCCGCCCGCGACTGGAGGCTTTGATAATATGCGAGCAAATCATCGTACCGTTTCAGGTGGTAGTAGCAGCCGGCAATCAGCACCGGTACCACATTGGCATACGAGGGCTGGGCCTCAGCCCGCTTCAGATCAGGCAAAGCTTCATCGTATTTACCTTCGGAATAAAATATGAAGCCGGAGTAATAACTGGCTGCAGCAGCATACGATGAGTTTTGAATTTTCACATAACTAAACTGGTTTTGCGCCTCTGACAGTTTTTTTTGTGAAAAGAGGCTGTACCCCCATTTAAAGCGGGCTTCGCTTTGCTGTTCGCGTGTAAGCGCATTAAAATCAGTCTTGGCGTAATAGGCTGCCGCCTTGCTGTAATTTTTCTCCTGATAAAAAAAATTGGCCAGTTCAAAGTAACCGAGCGCAGCACGCGGATGGGCCGGATGCTGATCCATGAAATCTTCCATCAGCTTTTCGGCATCAGCATGCGCAAGCTGAAGCGCACAATAGGCGCGCTGATAAGACGCTTCGGTTCGGCGTAGGTCGTTGGCTTCGGCTACCTCCAGGAAGTTTTCGATAACCCTTCGCGCGGCACCGAAGTTGTTGTGCTGAATAAGTTCCAGCCCTTTGCGGTACAATTCGTCTGCACGACCGCGGGACAACTGATCCTGCCCCAGCAGGATGAAGGGAAGCAGCAGCAAACAGGTGAAGAGTCGGAACATCTTACCGGTAACAACCCTGATGAGAAAAAAATATTGCAACTGACGCACCAAAAAAGTTGAAAAAATATTTGCCTGAATGCGTTTCAAAGTTACGCAGAATAAACGGATTGCCAACAACGGGGTTGCCATTCATGGAAGCAACCTGAAAACCAACTCACGCAGCAATTGACCCTCGGAAGCCGAGCCGCTGTCAACCCCCTTTAGCTTCAGATCGGCTTCACACAGCAAGCGCACATTATTCAGGATTTTTGAGGTTGAATATTTACTTAATGCGGTGATGTAATCACGGGCAGCATAAGGACTGATTTTCAGCGCACTAATAATACTCTTCTCATCTTTATTATCAAGTCTTGAGGCAAGGAGCAGCTTACTGAAAAAGGAGTACAAAAAGGCGACCACCGGAATAACAGGATTGCGTCTGGTGTTGGCTTCGAAGTAGGCAGTGATGCGCGCTGCAGCCAGCCGGTCGGCACGCACCAGTGCCTTCTGAAGTTCGAAGATGTTGTATTCGCGGCTCTGACCAACCTGATCAAGCACCTGACCTGCCGTGAGTTGCTCACCCGCTTTGAGCGCAATGCGTATTTTTTCAATCTCATTTACCAGCCGGTTCAGGTCATTGCCTACCAAATCGCACAACAGCTGAATTGCCTCGGGATCAAAAGGTACCTTTTTTTCCAAAAGATAATTCCGCACAAAATCAGGCAGTTGGTTTTCATACAATTTTTTACAGGTAAGCGAGCCCGGCAACTTATCCACTTCCCTGCCCAACTCCCTTCGTTTATCCAGCGTCTTGTGTTTATGGCAGAACACCAGGACGGTGGAAGACACAGGTTGTCGGATATACTGGAGCAACAGTTTGCTTCCGTGGTCCTTGTTTAAATCGGGGATATCCTGGGCTTCTCGCACAATAACCACTTGGCGCTCGGCCATCATCGGGAACCGGCGGGCGTGGTTAAGCACAGTGGCTATCGTCACATCGCGTCCGTACAGAATAACCTGATTAAAGCTGCGCTGACTTTCGGAAAGGGCGTGCTGTTGGATATAATCAGCGATGTAATCAATAAAATACGTTTCTTCACCCTGAAGAAAATACAAGGGGTGATAAATGTTTTTCTTCAGCTCGTCTACAATTTTTTTCAATGCGGCATCCATCAGTACACACGCTTGATGCGGCTAAAGTTAACTGCAGAAAATATCCCCACCAAAGCGCCTCCCAGATGCGACTCCCACGAAACAAACGGATCGCCCGGTAGTATTCCATAGAAAATGCCTCCATACAATGAAACGGTGAATACCGAAATAAGCAATGAAATAAAGTCCCTGCGGAAAAGACCAAAGAAAATCAGAAAGAAAGCCAACCCATAAACTACACCGCTGGCTCCGATATGACTGGCCGGACGTGCAAAGATCCAGACCAAAATATTGGTCCATATATAAGCACGAAAAAATACCAAGTGGGCAATCCGCTCGTAAATGAAAAATAACATGGTTCCCAGGAAGAGCAAAGGAACAGTATTAGAAACCAGGTGGTACACATCGCCATGAATAAGCGGGGCAAATACAATACCTGCCAAACCCGATAAAGTACGGGGGGTAATTCCCAGATTACTCAAAGGCCAGCCGTACACTTGCTCAAGCATGAAAAATAACCACATAAGAAAAACCAGGCGCAGCGGTATTACTGCGCTGCCAAAAAGTGATGATTGTGCCATAGCAACTTAATGCGACTGACGGGCCGGATTGTGCAGCATGGGGAGCGAAATAAAGCGCTGCTCTTCTTCAGCAATTTTTTTGATCCCTAAAAAGCCCCCTGATGCCTTTGCAACAGTTTCGGCAAGAAGCAATAACGATTTATACAGCTCAATGGCAAATCGGTTGTCCAGTTTTTGCATAACCTCATTGAGACGTGCAATGTCTTCGGATATCAACAGGTTACGCCGGGTATGTTCATAGGGATACTGCTGCATAAGCAACTTGAGTTTATCTTCGAAATCCTGACTGATTTCTTTGAAAAGTGCCGCCACTGCCGACGACCCGCTCCTGCTTTTTTTCACCATAAGCTGAAAGCCTTCATGAATCTCCCGGCGATCAATCGAACCATCGGCACCGGCAATAAGAATGCTTACCAACAAAGGCGCCTTGTACACAATTTCCTGTTCCGGTTTTGACAAATGGGAAAGTTCCGCAATCATTATCGGGTAAAATTGGTTAATTAAGTTGTTTTTAGGAACTTTTACCTCGGTAATTTTTAATGAAATTGGCAGCATGTACGAGAAAGACCCCATTAAGATTTTTGTTGTAGAGGATGACCCGGCATATATCAAATTTCTTAAATATGTGCTGGGCTTAAACCCTGATTATGAAGTAGAATATTATGCCACAGGTAAGGAATGCATAGCCAACCTGCATAGAAATCCGGATGTGATAACGCTGGATTATTCTTTGCCCGATATGCCCGGTGAAAAAGTTCTTGAGCAAATCCGGCAATACGATCCGGGGATCAGTGTCATCATCGTATCGGCACAGGAAAAAATAGGAACAGCTGTTGAACTGCTGAAAGCAGGCGCATTTGATTACATCACCAAGGACCAGGACACCAAAGAACGCCTGTTTAATTCCATTAACAACGCCCGTCAAAAATCATCTCTCATACGCGAAATCAACCAGCTGAAAAAGGAAATATCCGGGAAATACAGCTTTGAAAAGAGCATCATCGGCCGAAGCGCTGCCATGAAAAAAGTATTCGACCTGCTGGAAAAAGCGGTGCAATCAAATATCACCGTTTCTCTTACGGGCGAAACAGGCACCGGCAAAGAGTTGGTGGCGAAAGCCATCCACTACAACAGCAAAAGAAAAAACCGGCCTTTTGTTGCAGTAAATGTTGCCGCTATCCCGTCTACGCTCATCGAAAGTGAATTATTTGGGCATGAAAAAGGAGCCTTTACAGGGGCATCCGGCAGGCGGATCGGCAAGTTTGAAGAAGCAGAAGGCGGAACCTTGTTTCTTGATGAAATCGGAGAACTGGATCTGGCCCTTCAGGCCAAGCTATTGCGTGCCTTGCAGGAACGGGAAATAACGCGCATAGGAGGAAACCAGGTTATCAAACTGGACGTTCGTTTAATTACTGCCACACACCGCGACCTGGCACAGGAAGTACAGGAAGGACGCTTTCGCGAAGACTTATACTATCGCCTGCTGGGTCTTCCTATTCATCTGCCCCCGCTTCGTGAACGGGGCAATGATATTCTGCTTTTAGCCAAGCATTTTCTCGACCTGTTTATCAAAGAGAATGAGTTGCCGCAAATTGCCATTTCAGAAGAAGCCCAGCAAAAACTGCTTCAATATTCATACCCGGGAAATATCCGCGAACTTAAATCGGTAATCGAGCTGGCAGCCGTGCTGGCCACCGATGGCGTTATTCAACCCGAGAACATTACCTTTTCGCCGGGTACGCGTTCCGAATCATTGCTGAACAAAGAAATGACCCTGCAGGAATACACCTACCGCATCATTCGCTATTATATGAACAAATACAACAACAACGTGGTAGAGGTAGCAGAAAAGTTAGACATCGGTAAATCAACCATTTACCGCTATCTTAAAGAAATGGAAACGGCAGGAATCTGATTATGAAAAACCTTCATGCATATATACGCAAAGGCAAGTTTTACGAAGCCGTAGTTGAACAAGGGTCGGATATCATATTTATCGTAGATTTTTCCGGCAAGATTTATTACCACAATGCATCGGTAAAAAGTCTGGGTTACCGCGCAGGCACTCTGATCGGAAAAAATATATTCGATTTCATCTCACCAGAAACCCTGGATTCTTTTCAACGCCAGTTCAGGCAAAGTCAGCGAAAAGCCTTTAATCAGAAAATTGAATTTCAATTTCGGTGCCGCGACAAATCTTACCGCTTTTTTGAGTTCAACTCCATTAACCTGAAACACCGTGGTGGCCCGGAGGGCCTTATTCTCGACTGCCGCGATATAACCCAACGCAAAGAAGACGCAGCCGAACTGCTGCGTCTGCAGAAGACCAAAGAACAATTCATGGCCAATATCAGCCACGAAATCCGCACGCCCATTAACGGTATTGCCGGTATGATTGATCTGCTGTCGCAAAATCCACCGGAAGAAGACCGCAAAGCCTACCTGAACGCCATTCGTCATTCGGCCGAAAACCTGAAAGTAATCATCAACGATCTGCTGGATCTTTCAGCCATTGAATCGGGAAAACTGAAATTTGAAAAAATACCCTTTAATGCAGCCGAACTGATTCAGAACCTTGCGCAAACATTTACCTACCAGGTACGGGAAAAAAGACTCGAATTCAACGTACAGATTGCCCCCGAAGTAAACCGTATGATCATTGGTGACCCGGCCAGGCTCAATCAGATAATCACCAACCTGGTAAGCAACGCAGTAAAATTCACCCACCGCGGTTCCATTACTGTTACGGCCAATATTCTGCGGGCCAATACCAGAAAATGTGTGTTAAAGGTAAGTGTGAAAGATACCGGAGTGGGTATTCCGGCCGATAAGCTGCAAACCATCTTCGAAAGTTTCAGCCAGGCCGATGCAAGTGTTACCAGAAGATACGGGGGAACCGGCCTGGGTCTGGCCATTGCCAGGCAGCTGGCCGAATTGCAAAAGGGCACAATAACGGTACAAAGTACGGTGCACGTAGGCTCTGAATTTATTGTTTCGATACCTTATTTGTGTTCGGAGAAGACCAGGATAGCCCTGCCCCACACAACACTAAAGCTGCAGCAACCTGCACCTGGCTTACGGGTATTGCTGGTTGAAGATAATGAAATCAATCGTTTGTACGCGGAGACGCTGCTAAAATCCTGGAGTTGTATTACCGATACAGCAGATAACGGACTTATGGCTGTTGAAAAGATCAAATCGGGCGAATATGATGCAGTACTTATGGATGTTCAGATGCCTGTGATGGATGGCTATGAAAGCACCCAAACCATCCGTCAACTGCCCGGCAAAAGCGGCTCAGTGCCCATCATTGCACTCACAGCCAATGCCACTAAAGCCGACCTGGAAAAATGCATGGCTGCCGGCATGAATGCTTACCTGCCAAAACCATTTACCCGCGAAGATCTGTATCGTGTGCTTTTTGTCGAACTGAAATTAACCCCATCCCAGCCCGGGAATCTTGCTGCTGGCGCACCTGAGGTAACGTTCAGTCTGGAATACCTGCACAAGATTTCCAATCACGACCAGGAATTTGTAAAAGACATCGTCAGCACCTTTGTGAGAACATCCGCATCCCTTTTAGTTGAACTGGAAAATTATATTCAGCATGCCAAATGGCCCGAAGCCGGCCGTTTAATTCATCAGATAAAACCTTCTTTGTCGCTATTGGGCATGCATAAACTGAAAGAGAAGGCATCCGTACTTGAACTGTCCTGTAAATCAAACCATGCCCCCCCCGGTTTGCACGAAGAGCTAAGATCCTTCACCAAACTTCTTAGGGACGCTACCTTAAAGCTGAAAAAAGAAGTGATTTGACCCGTACCGCTGGTTAATGCCTGTGCAAAATAACCAACTTGCGCTGAGCAACAACCTTACCACCCCTGCTGATGGTAACTAAATACATTCCGCTGGCAAGGTTCTGAACATCAACCTGCTGAGGTGTGGATAAATCTTCGTTTAGTTTGCCAGACTGAACAACCACACCTCGCTGATCAATGATGCTGAAAGCAAAGCCTTCGGTGCGTACCGGAAGGGCAAACTGCTGCTCAACGGCAAAGTTAAACTGTTTCGATGCCGGATTGGGATAAATCACAATGTCCCGTATCTGCGCAAGAGCCGGCCCATCTTCAACACCCACAATATTGGTTCGGTTACGTACCGGTAATTTTACAAGCCGGCTTTGCAGAACGGTTTTGGTGGCATCTTCCTGGGCCCATACTGCCAGCCACAGGTTCGGATTATTAATGCCAATAGGCGCATCAATAACGGTTTTAATGGTTACCGTCTGGGAAACTGTGTCCAGCCAGGTGCGGTTGAACAGGTATCCCTCCGGAGAGAGCAGCAGCTTTCGTACTACATTTATATTACCCGACACATTCGACTCGATAAGGGCTGCATGGAGGAACAAACGACCACTGAATGGTTGTGAAGGTTTCAGATAGGCCAGTCGCAGGTTGATGTGCAGCGAATCCAGGGTGGTGGGGTCGTTGGTGGGCACCTGTGTTACCCCTATGCGGAACAAAGGATCCTCCAATGCCCGGCGATCAACTGTCGTGGCTGTAATTTTGGTCTGGTCGCCATTGAATGCCGTTCCGTAATAATTGTACAAAATGCCATCCATTATCCCTACGGGTGGCTGAGACACACCGTATAATAAGGCGCGGGCTGCCGGATCCCCGGGGTTGGCCTGATTAATCGGATCGGCTACCGGATTGGCAATGTGGTATTGAATCTTGAAGAAGTCGGAGCTGTCCTTAAAGGTAAACTGGTTGTTGTACAGATTATTCAGATAATCATTGGTTACCGGACTGATCCCGGCGTTGGTGAAGTATTCAACCAGCACATTTCGTTGTTTCTCGCCAATGAAAATGTTGTCAAATGCAAAGCCCTCAAATGGCAAATCAGGAACTCCATTTACGGGTGGAGGCGTACCATTATCGTTGTTACTTCCGAAGGCTATTCGGATGATCACTTTGTCCCGGTAGGCCATGGGTATCTGATCGAGATTATACCGCGCATTCTTCCATCCTCCCTGTCGACCGGTCCAGCCAAACTGGCCTATGGGCTGAATTCCCGGATTTCCAGTTAATGCCCTGCCATTATACCAGTTAATACCGGCACCGGCATCATCGCCAATGGTCTGCCAGGTTGCACCACCATCAATTGAATACTGAAGAACGGCCCCATCAAAGCGGTCTTCCGAGTCGGCCCAATAATCAAGCGATATCATAGGACGTTTGATGTTGGTCAAATCCAGACAAGGACCAATAACGGCTGAGCGCTCATTATTATAGTATCTGGCTTTATCCTGATTCAGCGCAAAATTAGGGTTAAGGCCAGTCCAAAAGGCATTGGTTCCTGACGATGCGGAGTTGATTACATTTCCAGACGGCAAACCAAATACCCAGCTCGTATCGCTGGCAACACCTACTAAATTAGCTTTAGCACTGAACCACGAACCTTGTCCTCCTTCAAAATCTTCGAAATAGTTTGTTACAAGTGTTGGTGCTGAATAATCCAAAATAGTAACGGTTATGGTAGTGTCTCGTAAGCAGCCGTCATTAGTGAGCACCTCTAACCTCACATTTTTCTGACCAAATGTGTCGTACCGGTGCGAAGGATTCTTAAAGGTACCCGCAGTTCGTCCGCTATTATTCTGAGCCGGAGGAACCGGATCAGTTGGAATTTGAGCAGGGTAATTATTGATCACATCGAAGCCATCCCCAAATTCCCAGTTATACTGGATAATAGTACTGATTCCTGCATCGGTTAAATCTGTAAACTGCGTATTGTCACCCTGGCAAAATGCAGACCAGGAGAAATTTATTTTTGGAACAGGGCCCACCTGAATGGTTCGTAGAGTATCATGTTTACACCCCTCGTTAGTTGTTACTTCTAGAGTAACATCATAGATGCCACTTGAAGAATAGCGATATGAGGGCTCTTGCGCAGTACTAGTGTTATTATTGTCATCAAAATCCCAGAACCATGAACTTATAACAGCTCCGTTATTATCCGGAATGGTAGAAGATTCTGTAAATAACACATCGTTAGATACGCAAAAACTACCACCATCAATAATAGCTTTGGGAGCAGCAAGCACTTTTATAAATTTGCTTAACTGTGTTGTTGCTTCATACTGATTTGTAAATGTATAGGTTACCAAATAGGTTCCAGGTGGAAGGTTTTTAGTATTGATATAAAACTGTCCTCCTATTTTTTCAATATAAGATGGTGATCCGTCAGGAAATATAGTGAAAAATGGGGGTGAGGTAGGACTTTGACTACCCAGATCTAAAACATCAGGATCACCAAGTAAAAGAACATAACCGGGTCTAACGGTGGCACAAAATTGTTGTTTCCCATCAATAATTGGTGCAGGGACCGTATATGCGCTTGGTAATCTAACTTCCCAGTTTATATCTGTAATCGGATTTACAACTGTAGTTTGTCTTGGGCTACTTAAACAGCCTGTTAAAGGGTCATTATATGTGTAAGTAATTACATTAATTCCGAGATTTGCATTGCTTGGAACAAATTCATTTGTACCTGCAACAATACCAGGCCCTGTAAACACTCCAGGCGAAGGAACACCTGAAAGAAAAACTGGGGGATGGTCTTCCTGGTAAATAGGATTCAATCCCGTAAAGGTTACAAAATTCAATGTATCATTAACAGTAACTTTTACCTGATCAGAAACTGAGGAACAAACCCCAACAGGATCATCGGTTGTTAATGTAAAAGTCATCACCAGATTGGTTGCGGCACGTTCTGACGAATTAAGAGTGTAAGAAGTTATCGGGTTATTGATATCGCCAAATTGTGCGGGCACACCTCCACTCCAGGTAACCGAGGTTGCTGAGCCGCCAAACGAACCCTGTAAATTAATATTATCATACTCGCAGATCGCAAAATCATCACCGGCAAACACTTTAGGAGCCTCTTCTATAGTTACGGCATAATCGGCAAATACATCTGTACAGGGACCGAATCCATCCGGATCAAATGCGGTTAACCGAAAGACCAACGTATTACCTACATCAGCACGTACTGTGTCATAGGTTGCCGTAATGTTAAGTCCGGTAATACTGCTCACGGAAAGAGTTCCTCCACCTGTAATAAGACTCCAGGCTCCACTGGAAGCGCCGCCACCAATAGTGCCCGAAAGATTAATCCGTTGAGGCTCACAAACTGTAGCCGGCAACGGTACGGAGACGATTGCTGCCCGGTTAACATTCAGGGTGAATTGACTTTGCCTCGGTAAACATACCGGAGAAGGACTGGTAACGGTAAGAGTGAAGGTAATAATTGTATTTACATCCGAAGGATGAACTGTGTACACAGGGTTGATAGCTGTGTTGCTACTTAGCGAGCCTGCTCCGGTGTGCGTCCACAATACCGTACCATTAGCAAAACTTGCCGGTGTTGTTCGCATAGCAAAATCAAAAGTTGGTGTACCCTCACAAATGGCATCGTTGTTTCCGGCTATGGCAACAGGAGCAGGTGTAATTGTCAACACCATGCCATCACTTACGGAAGCGCAACTACCCTGGCCAAATGCAGTAAGTGTAAAGGTTATTGTTCCTGTTTCTGAAGGTGCGGCAAAATAAGTGGGAGTAAGTGTGCTCCCATTAAACAGTGAGCCCGATCCTGTATGAGACCATACCAGCGTGCTAAAATTTGACGCTGTAGCTGGCAGGGCCTGACCTGAAAAAGCAAATACTCCTCCCTGACAAATCTCCGCATCGCTGCCTGCATTTACGGTCGGGGATGGCGTGATCGTCAGCACCATCGCATCGTTCACCGATGCACAGCTGCCGTTGCCATTCGCTGTCAGGGTGAACGTTACCGTGCCGGTCTCGCCTACTCCCGGTGTATAGGTAGGTGTTAAGGTGGTTGCGTTAACCAGGGTTCCTGTGCCGGTGTGTGTCCATAACAAGG
>DAIQOI010000001.1:0-487192 GCA_036787955.1 Cyclobacteriaceae bacterium | reverse complement strand
GGTCCATGGTTCAATGGTCCATGGTTCAATGGTCCATGGTTCAATGGTCCATGGTTAAATAGTCCATGGTTAGTTGGTCCATGGTTTAATGGTCGATGGTTAGTTGGTCGATGGTTAGTTGGTCGATGGATTAAGGAGCAACGACTGTGTCCATTATTCCGAGCACTCTCCGCATCTGATGCTGTACAAATCATATTCGTCATAGGCGGGGCCGGGTTTGCCGAACAACGTAATCACGCGGTGCAACCGAATACGTACGGTGGTATTCAGCTCTATCCACCACCCGTCTGGTTCTTCCTCTATCTTCACCACAATACCGTCAGCCGATTCGAGTCGTTCATGGTCATCAAAGTAAAAAATCCGGCCATACTGCTGCTGCGAAATAGCTTTTTCAATGGCTTCGCGGTAAATAAAATCAACGGGAGTGTAACCGCTATTTGTCATGATGGCTCGTAACGCAAATGCCCTTTGCCTATCTTAAAAATCAGAACCGCATCATAATGCTCCAAATATTTTTTGGACAATGCATTCATGATCGTAAACAACTCGTCCAGCTCGCCAAAAATCTGTGTACTCATACCGTTGGTCTCAACTTTTATACCTGCAAATGCATTGAGATCTTTCAGGAACATCAGCACAATTTCCTTGTATTCGTTGTGCAACGGATAAAGACTGATTTCAAAAGTGGCTTTCATAAACTTACTACTTCATCAAATGCCCTCGTAAACGCCTTCATTTCTTCCAGTGTGCCAATACTCACACGACACCATTCTTTATTCTGATAATCCCAAATCCGTATCTGAAAACCTCGTTTTTCGGTTTCTTCCAGTATGGTTTTGCCATCCTTGGGTGCCGGAAACAATACCACATTGGCATGCGACTTACCGTAGAACCATTTTTTGCTGTCGAGATACTTACAGAAGTAATCACGTGCTTCGGCATTCTTCTTCCGGGTGAAATTCATAAACTCGTGGTCATTCAGGCTCACCCTTGCTGCGGCAAGTGCAGCCTGATTGATGATGGCACTGGCCTGATAACGGGCTATCTTCTGAATAATGTCGGGCTTTGCAATTATATATCCGATGCGCAGGCCGGCCAGGCCGTATATTTTGGAGAAGGTGCGCGAGACAATTACATTATGCCCGCTGCGCACCAGCTCGACCATGGAATGTTGCTGTGAAGGCTCCAGAAATTCCAGATAAGCCTCATCAGCATATACAATGGTTTTGCGCGACATTTCTTCGCAGAAACTTTTCAGTTTTTCCGGTACCACGACGGTGCCCGTAGGATTGTTGGGGTTCACCACAAAGACAATTTTCGTATCCGGCTTCACAGCCGAAGCCATGGCTTCAAGATTGTGGGTGAGCGTTTCATCCAAATCAACTTTATCCCACCGTGCATTAAACTTTACCGCATAGTCCATCAGGGTACGGAAGGTAGGATATGCCGATAACACGGCTCCGCCCTCCAGTCCTAAACTCATGCCGGTAAGGGCCAGCAACTCTCCTGAACCATGCCCTAATAAAATATAGTCCGGTGAAACCCCTTCTTTTTCGGCCAACACTTTTTTAAACTCCTGCGCCTCGCTAAACGAGTAGCGGTTATATTCCGCAATTGCAGCGCGCAAGGCTTCCCTGGCACGCGGTGACGGTCCATAAGGATTTTCGTTCGATCCGAGGCGGATGAGTTTGCCGGGGCGGTTAATGCCATGCAGTTTTTCCGCGCGGCTCACCGGGGCGGCCATCAGTTGTTCGGCAATAGCTAAGCTCAGCGGAATTCCCGCACCCAGTGCTGCGGCCGATTTAATCCACCTCCTGCGGCTTACCAGGTTTTCCATAAGCAGAATTTTTACCTTCAAGGTATCAAAAAATCATAGCCGCTGAAAGGTAAATTATGCCGGTGGTAAGTGAATTACCAGGGCGCTCTCTGATAATAGGTTACATACGCTTCTCCATCCAGTACAATCATGGGATCGTTGTTTTTCGGATGGTTTCGTTTTTCCAGACGAAACGAACCAGACTGTCCGCTCTGTGAACTATAATACAATCTCTCTCCGTCATACGACCAGGTGCCCCGGTCGCTGCTTTGTGAATTGGTACCGCCATAGTAAGCATCGGTGTTTACGCTGCGAGAAGTTTCTCCGTAATATTCATACGTTCCGTCAGCATTCAGTGTAATGCATTTTTCTGTGGTGCTACCCCCGCTGCTGGAGGAGTATACATTTACATAACACCATTTTCCCACCAGTTCCTGCGCCACATGTTTTTGTCCGGCAGCCGATGGTAAAGTTGCAGTTGTGCTTTTGGTGTAAGTTAACGTCTGCCCGTTAGCCAATAACGAAATCTGATTGCCGTTAATCTGATAACTTATCACCACCTCACCCATCGGGGTTTGCAGGATAAGATTATTGCCCGACAGGCTATAAGGAAAAGTTTCTCCGCGATAAGTGCAGCGGCCGTCTGCGCTGAACTCAATGGTTTCGCCATACCCCGACCAAACGCCAACAACAGCTTGTCTGCCTGCCTCTCCCTGGCCGGCAGGTTGATTTCTTGCCGGGCTATTGCCGGCCTGCAACTGCCGGTTAAATGAAATTGTTCCGTCAATATCCCCTCCGGAAAGTGTAAGGGTATTGCCTGATACGGCGTATAGATAATTTGTGGTCATGCCCGACTGGGTTATGGACAGCCTGTTGCCCGACACGGTATAGCGAATGGCTTCACCGTCAAATTCGCCTGTGCCATCTTCATTAAGTATCAACGTCAACCGATAGCCGAACTGATTATTTACCCATACTCCATTTAGTTTCGGTTGTTGTGCTGCTGCACCAATTTGCGCCCAGGCTGCAACTAAAGTCAGCAGGGCAATGATTGTAAGAGCAGGTTTCATTAAGAGAAGGGGTCTTTAAACAACAAAATTAAAGGTAGTAAATCTCCGTTAAAGACCGGCTTCGATCAAGCGCATTATTTTTTCCAGTCCTTCCCTGTCGGCTTCATCAAAGTCGTGCAGTCTGTCGCTGTCTACATCCAGCACCAGTGCTACCTCGCCTTGCCGAAAAGCCGGCACAACAATTTCAGATTTTGATAAAGAGCTGCACGCAATATGGCCGGGAAATTGCTCCACATCAGGCACAATAATGGTTCGCTTTTCTTTCCATGCCGTTCCGCATACGCCCTTGCCGTAATCAATACGCGTACAGGCTATGGGCCCTTGAAAAGGTCCGAGCACAAGCTGGTTTTCCTTTACTATATAAAATCCAACCCAAAAAAAGTCGAAAGCCTGTTTCAACGCAGCCGCCACATTGGCCAGGTTGGCTGTCAGATCGTTTTCCCCGGCCATTAGTGCACTCAGTTGCGGAAGCAGCTCCCGGTATTTTTCAGCTTTATCCGCTGTAGCTGAAATTTTTAGTTCCTCTGCCATCCACCGTATCTTTTTACTTTAATCCTGAAAAATAACTGAAACAGATTAAACCAGATTAATTTTTTCGAGCAGGGCTTACCGGGCAAGTTCTGACCGGCATAATTGCGTAAAACTAAGCCGATAAACCGTGGCACTCAATCACGGCTTTTGGTTTTTACATACACTTCCAGTTTATCTTCGCCCACAGCCTCACTGCTTACCAGCACACCGCTTAACCTCGGTGCCGCAATGCCTTTCATAAAAGTTTTGGGCGCGGTAAACACACGTGCTTCATCCCACAGTCCTTCATCGATAAATGCCTGCAGTGTCTGCGCGCCTCCTTCTATTACAACAGACTGTATTTTTCGCTTGTATAAATCGTCCGGTATTTGCCGGATAAAATTATCTTCATGAAGGCGCACTAATATCAGATTGGTGCGCTCTTCATGTTTAATGAGGTTGTACACCAGCGTGAGTTGGCTTCCATCAAACACATGCAACTTATCGTTCAGCTTCAAAAAGCGGTCTATCACCACCCGCACGGGATTCCTTCCAGACCAGTCGCGCACGGTAAGCTGCGGGTCGTCATGAAAAACGGTGCGCGTACCGGCAAGCACGGCATCCTCTTCCGCACGCCACTTGTGCACCAGCCTGCGTGAATAGCCGTTGCTTATCCATTTCGATCGGAAATTTTCTTTTGCAATAAAGCCATCGGCAGTTTGTGCCCATTTCAAAACTATATAAGGACGTTTCTGCGTTATGAATGTAAAAAATCTTTTGTTTAACTCGCGTCCTTCTTTTTCCAGCACACCGGTAGTTACCTCGATCCCCGTTTCGCGTAGTCTGCGTATGCCACCGCCATCCACCAGAGGGTTTGGATCAACGTTGCTGATCACCACACGCTGCACACGATTGGCAACGAGCAGATCGGCACAAGGGGGTGTTTTGCCATAATGTGAACACGGTTCCAGGTTTACATAAACGGTGCTTTCTTTGAGCAGCGATTTATCGGTTACTGATTCCAGGGCATTTACTTCGGCATGCGCATCACCGTATTTCTTATGCCAGCCTTCACCGATTATTTTATCGTTGTATACCACCACACAGCCCACCAGCGGATTGGGACTGACGTAACCTCGGCCCAAAAGCGCCAGCTCCATTGCCCTGCGCATATATTGTTCATCGCGTGTACGATCGGGCCACATGTTTACTTTTGCAAAGATTGACAAAAGCTTGAACACCCGGAAACTTTTGGAAGAGACGATCCGGCAGATAAACCTTCCGGAAACTGCGGTTGAAATCCGTGAAACGGCATTGGTGCTGCTGGAGAACTTTACGGGCTTGAATCGCGCTGAAATTCTTGCCGGCAAGGAAATCAATCTGAACCCTGGTTTGCACGAAAAAATCGTGGAAGGTATCTGCCGCATCAACCGGCATGAACCGGTTCAGTATATAACCGGCAAAGCCTGGTTTTATGGCCGTAAGTTTCGTGTAACCCCCGATGTCCTCATTCCCCGTCCGGAAACGGAAGAACTGGTTGACGTTGTACGAAGCATTTTCCCTGCTTCTGCACCGTTACGCATGCTGGACGTAGGCACCGGCAGCGGATGCATCGCCATAACGCTTAAACTGGAATTTCCGCAAAGCAGGGTGTATGCGATTGACGTAAGTCATGCAGCTTTGACCATCGCCCGCATGAATGCAGAAAATCTACCTGCTCCGGTTGACTTTATGTTGTGCGATTTTCTGCAATCTGCTCCGGACGTCTCAGAACTCGACCTCATCGTCAGCAATCCGCCCTACATTGCCGGTTATGAAAAGGACTTACTCAAGCAGAACGTTGTTAACTATGAACCCCACCTGGCGCTGTTTGTACCCGATGACAACCCACTTGTTTTTTATGACGCCCTTGCCCGCAAGGGAAAACAATTGCTGAAAAAAAACGGATACATTGTGGCTGAAATTAATGAACGGCTGGGGAGAGCCGTAACAGCAGTATTTGATTCCAGTGGTTATGCTACACGGCTTTTTAAAGATATGTCGGGTAAAGATCGGGTTGTAATAGCTAAGTGGATGTAACCGGTAATTGCTCGCCTATCCAGCTTGGCGATGAGGCGGCAATGCGAACCAGCCCATCGGCCTGCGTATATCCATCATTATCTACTCCCGAAACAACTGCATTTTCGCCCAGCACATCTATGCGCACACCTGCCGGAAGCCATTTTTCAAATCTTCCCGAGCGCACATACACCCAACGGGTGTGGCGGTGAACACAGGTGATGTCAAGATCATCGGGAACAAACTGAATTTGATGAGGATGTACCCCTACAACATGCACTGACTTTTGTCCGGTGGTTTTTAAGAGGTAAAAAGCCGTAACCCACGGTGGCTCTCCTGCCGGACAGGTAAACAACTGTACAGGCGCCTGATGCTGCAGCGCTTTGAGCCACCGGTTGCGATGCACCTCCTCCACGATTGCGGCATCAATTTTTATATCCCACTTCAACACTTCTTCCAGTGCCTGCTCGCACACCATAATCCTGGGGCTCCACTCCAGCAGCTCCTGTATAAAAGCAAAGCCCGATTCCGAAACATCAACCAGCAGCAAGGCCGGTTCCTGATTGTCGCGGACAATATGATGGGAAGACATGGTTGGGCAAAATACGTAAATTGCATGCTTTAAATCATCGCCATGCTTACCGCATCCCAATGTTACGCCATTTTCCAGCAAAGTATTGACGATTACCACGTGCATGACAACGTGGATATGCCCATGCGCAATCCCTATCCGGAAAACTCATTTGAATACCTGTTGTACAAAAAAAACTGGATCGATACCGTGCAATGGCATCTGGAAGATATCATCCGCCTGCCGGATATCAATCCTGTTGAAGCTTTGCAGATAAAAAGACGCATTGATAAATCGAACCAGGAACGTACCGACACAGTGGAACTGATGGACGACTATTTTATGGAACAATTCCGCCATGTGCAGTACAAGCCCCACGCACGGATAAATTCCGAAACACCGGCCTGGCTGTTGGATCGCATGAGCATCCTGATGCTGAAAATTTATCACATGCGCGAACAAACCCTGCGTACCGATGCCGATGCCGATCATATTGCACGATGCACGACAAAACTGAATGTGTTGCTCGAACAAAAGGATGATATGCAGCTGGCTTTCGACCAGTTGATAGAAGACATCTCCAAAGGCGAACGCAGAATGAAAGTGTACCGCCAGATGAAAATGTACAACGATGCATCGCTCAACCCGGTGCTGTACGGACAGAAGAGATGAAAAAAATCCTCCTGCTCAGGTTTTCGGCCATGGGCGATGTACTGCTGCTGGTACCGGTGGTACGCTCGCTCACAGCCACGCATACCGATGTGGAAGTGACCATTGCCACACGCCCGCGCTTTGCCGCCTTTTTTTCGGGCATCGACAGGGTAAAAGTTTTTGAAGCCGATGTGGATTTTCGCTTCACCGGATTTTTTGGTTTACGAAAACTTTTCTTCGCCCTGCTGGTAAAAGACGATTACGATGTGGTGATTGATATGCACGACCACGTGCGCACCATGGTATTGCGCAGTCTGTTCAGGCTGTTCGGAAAAAAAGTTATTGTATTCAGCAAAGGCAGAAAGGAAAAGCGCGCCTTCACACGAAAGGAAAATAAAATAACCAAACCGCTTCCGCATACCACTGAAAGATACCGGATGGCGCTGGAGCTGGCCGGCTTTCAGTTTGACCTGCAGCATGGTCCATGGCTATTCCCCAATGAAACAGCTGTCAGAAATCTTCAAGTCTGGCTGGATAAACAAAGTATTGTAAAGCAACAGCCGTGGATCGGAATAGCTCCTTTTGCCCTTCACAAATCCAAAATATGGCCGTTGGCCAATTACCCTTCGTTAATCAAGGAACTCGGTAAGGCTACCGGTGCCCGGTTTTTTTTGTTTGGGGGCGGTGACAAAGAAATCAGCTACTTCCATGATTTGAAAACTTTATTCCATGATCAGGTTGTGGTGGTAGCCGGGCAATTAAAAATGCAACAGGAAATAGCGCTGATGAAGAAGCTGGATGTGATGATCTGCACCGATTCATCGAACATGCACCTGGCAGCCCTGGCCGGCACGCCGGTGGTTTCGATCTGGGGTGGCACCCACCCGGATGTGGGCTTTGCACCACTGGGCCAGGAAGAGGCAGGTGTTCTTCAGATTAACCGCAATGAACTGCCCTGTCGCCCCTGCTCGGTGTATGGCAAAGAAACCTGCCACCGCGGTGATTTCGCCTGCTTAACACGCATCGCTGTTGAAGAAGTGATCAGAAAAGTTCTGGAAAGGCTGAAATAGATTCATCGGCCTGCGATTATACGCTACATCCCGTCCACATAATCCTGCAGATAGGCAAAGGCCTCAGTAAGTTTGCCGTTTTTTGCTATTGTGGCCCGTTCAATGATTCCCTCCGAATCTTCTACCAGCAACGCCGGTAAAATCTTATCCAGTAAATCACGACCAAACTCTTCCGATGCATTGCGTGGCAGCTCGCAGGGCAGGTTATCAATGGCCATTACGGTAACAAACTTTTCACTGCTTAATGGTGGCTGAACCGTATCGGTGGCTGCATCATAGTCGTAGATCGGATCATCAATCCGGCTGGCGCGTTTGGTACTGGGTATTGAACCTCCAATGTCGCAGGTAATATCGGCTATCACCTTAATTTTAAACTCAGCTGACAACATGTCCTGCCTGGTAAACAATACCGGTGCTGCCGGATTCCAGTAGGCACCGGCTATCAGCATATCGGCCACCCGGGTAAACCGCAGAAAAGTGGAGTCGTAATGCTCAGGGTGTTTGTGAAATTCATCGCGGTTGAAATGTCCTCCCCCCTTTCGCACATGGTAATCGGCGCTGCCGAGTTGCACGTATACCGGTTCATTGAACGTGTTATTCAGAAAATCATCCACGCTCACTTTGCGGATGCCCGCACTATCGAGTGTTTCCATAGCACCATGACCCACACGACCGCTGCCGGTAAGAATAATTTTGATGGGTGGAAGGTTGATCTTGCGCAGTTCCAGTTTCAGATCGTTCACGTCAAAACATTCGTAGGCGCGTTTCATACTGAACAATCCAAAACGCCTGCCGTAGGTCCATAGGCCGTTGTAAGCGCCTACCAGTCCGGCAAAACGACCAAAGGCCACCAACCGATTGCCCAGTTTGTCTTTCAGCGCCTCGTAATCAATAAGCCGAATGTTGCGCTTCAGTATTTCCTGCAACAGTTTGCGGTTGTGCGGTTGTTTTTTAATGGTGTGAGAAAAGAAAAGATAGGTTTTATCCGGTATGAGCCGGTCAACGGGCACTTCTTTTATGCCCATCAGGATATCGCACTTCGTCATATCGGCCGAGACCTCAATATCGAGTGCGCGGTATTCACGATCCTGAAAAGCCCTCACGGGACTTTCTTCCACCACCACCTTTACATGCGGAAACCGCTGGTGAATTTCTTCAACCTGAAAAGGCGTAAAGGGCACCCGTTTATCGGGCGGGATTTTGCCTTCGCGAATTAAACCAATACAAATGGATTGCATAGATGAAAAACCCAAAGCTAAAGAATTACGATGTAAGACTTAATAAGCAAAACGCAGTGAAATTAAATTCTGGTAATTTTAACTGATGACTTACCTTACTTTAATCGCAGCTTGGTCAGTTTATTTCTTCCTGCACAGTACGCTGGCAGCCGATGCCATTAAAAATTGGGCATATAAAAATCTCCATATCAGCAAAAGGAATTACCGTCTTGTATACAGCATCATCTCCACTGGCACACTTGCCGCCATCATTTATCTGATTATTCAAACGCCTGCCCCTCTGCTCTTCAAACCCTCGTGGCCTTTTGCCATCATTGCGGTTTTATGCATTCTTTCCGGTATCTGGATTTTTAATGCAGCCTTCCGGCAATATCGCTTCGAGGCATTTATCGGGCTTGCTGAAGAAAATTCCACTGAGCTCAAAACCAACGGCATTCTGAGCCGGGTGCGCCACCCGCTTTACACCGCGACCATCCTCTGGTCAATAGCTTATTTGTTGCTGATTCCTACAACCACTTCGCTGACGAGTGTTATCTGCATTTTCGCTTATCTGCCCATAGGAATAGGGCTGGAAGAGAGAAAACTGATAAAACAGTTTGGTGAGCAGTATCTGAATTACCGGAAAAGAGTGCCTGCGCTGATTCCGCGGTTAAAATGACATGATTAGAGTGCGCATAAGCTGCCTGCAATTTTCAGTAAAGAAATCCGAAAAGCCAGAGTGGAATCCTGTTCTGATAGCCAACTTCCAGATCGTCCAAAGCAAGATAAATTGTTTCAATTCTGCTGCGCTGTTTAAGCTTTTTGCCCGTCCCTCCTACTTCAATTATCCACTTTTTGTCCACCAGAAAATCGCCCTCTTCAGGTAACGTTACCTGATGGCCGGCATGCTTTAACTGATTTAACAAAAAGGTTTCGCGAAGACTGCCCAAATCAGGGTTGGCCTGCAGGGCATAACTGAGATTGGTGTTCTCTAAAAAAATTTTCGCTGGTTTTTGCAAAGCAGACACGCCCTTTGTACTCCGGTAAATCAGATTCAATATACCTGCCCGCTGAAGATGCTGCAGAAAATTGTTGATTGTATCCCGCCCCATTCGCATTTTGGCTGCAAGCGCTGAGATATTGGGCGTAAAAGGAACAGACTCTGCAAGTACACCCAGGAGTTTTTTAATCTTTATCACATTACCCGCAGAATAATCTTCGATCAAAGCCAAGTCACTCTCCAATACGATGTTAATTATCTGATTAAGCTTTATCATAAAATCACCTTCGGTTTCCACCATGGCAAAAGGAAAATATCCTGACCTCAGATATTGACGAAAGAGAGGCAATACTTTCTGATGAAATTTTAATTCCCTGCTGATGAATGATGCATCATGTAAAACAGCATCCAGTTTCAGTACCTGATATTTCTGCCCATGAAACAAGTCAAGGTATTCCCGAAAAGACAATCCTCCCATTGAATACGAAAGTGTTCTGCGGCTCAGGTCTGCTTCTCCTCGCTGAATATCCAGCGCCGAGGAGGCCGTAAAAATTACCTGAAGCGCAGGAAACCCATCGTAGATGTTTTTTAATTCAGTTGACCACCGCGGGTATTTATGAATCTCATCGACCAGCAGAACCCTGCCACCATTTTTCTCAAACATTTCCGCCAACCCAAACAAGGTATTATCATAAAACCATGGATGATCAGCCGTTACGTAGAGAGATTCCTTTGGCAGATGATATTTTAGCCGCTGCAGCAAAAGCGTGGTTTTACCCACTCCGCGTAATCCTCTTATGCCCAGCATGCGTTGACGCCAGTTGATACGATCGTTCAGAGACCGGACAAAGGAATTATTAACCGATTTCAGAAGCGCTTCCTGAAAAGCGTAAAGAGCATCCATTTTGACTTATACTCAAGTCAAAAATATAAAAATTTTGACTTGAGGCCAAGTCAATCTGGTTTTATGATGCCTGAAAGATTCTTTTCAGGGTTTACGCGATGACTTTTTCTTTCCCTTTTTCAGCTCCTCATAATCCTCGCGCTCGGCCAGTTTCTTATCCTCCACGTTGCGGTTCAGAAACTCGTTGATTTTTTCGATATCCACGTTTGACCTCAGTTCGCCAAACGGATCGATCGATATTTCAAAGCCTTCGAGTTCCTTGTGCACCCTGGGTTTTTTGGATGCGGATTTTTTGGGGGGTGTGGATTTGCGCGGCATCAGGAAACAAAGAGTTGGGCGTGTTGTAAGGCAAAGTTAATCCTTCTTACGCACTCTTCCCTGCCCAGAATTTCGGCCACGGCCATCAGGTCGGGACCGGCTGTTTCTCCGGTCAGGGCCACCCGCAACGGTTGCATAACCTGACCAGCTTTTGCACCAAGTTTCTGCGCTGTTTGCTCGAGAAGGCTTTTCAACCGATCAGCTGAAAAATTTTTTTCTTCCGCTATAACCGCAGCATAAGCCGAAAGCACCTGCTGAACCTGAGGTGACCATTTTTTTTTGATAAAGCTCTCATCCGGTGACGCAGGTGCCGCGAAAAAGAATTTGCCCTGCGTCAATAACTCGTGCGCAAAGGTGATGCGATCCTTCAACAGCTTCACTATGCTTACCAGTTTAGCTGCCGGAATTTCCACCCCGTGCCCTTTCAGGTCATCTGCCATCCGTTGTGCCAGTTGTTCATCAGAAAGTTTGCGCAGGTACTGCTGGTTAAACCACTGTGCTTTGTGAATATCGAACCGGGCCCCCGACTTGCTGATGCGCTCCAGGCTGAAAGCCTCAGTCAGTTCCTTCATGGTAAACAATTCCTGCTCCGTACCCGGGTTCCATCCCAGCAGAGCAAGAAAATTTATCAGCGCTTCGGGCAGATATCCTGCTTCCCGAAAGCCAGGCGACTTTTCTCCGGTAAACGGATCGGTCCAGTTGAGCGGAAAAACCGGAAAGCCCATGCGATCGCCATCGCGTTTGCTCAATTTACCATGCCCATCGGGTTTGAGCAACAATGGGAGGTGCGCAAACCGCGGCATCGAGGCCTCCCAGCCTAAGCCGCGATACAGCAGCACATGCAGCGGTGCAGAAGGCAGCCACTCCTCTCCGCGTATCACATGGGTAACCTGCATCAGGTAATCATCCACCACATTGGCCAGGTGGTAAGTGGGCATGCCATCGGACTTCATCAGCACCTTGTCGTCCAGTTGCGCACTGTCCACCATTACTTCACCCCTTATCAGGTCGTGCAGTGTTACGATTTGTCCTTCCGGTATCTTCATCCGGATAACATGGGGCGTACCATCGCGCAGCAGTTTCTGCACCTCCTCATCGGGCAAGGTAAGGGAGTTACGCATTGTCATGCGCGTAGCAATGCCATATTGTTGTTGTTCAGCCCCTGCCTGCTTCAGCCGGTGGCGCAAAGCCTCCAGCTCCTGCTCTGTATCAAATGCATAATAGGCATGTCCGGACTTAACCAGTTGTTCGGCATACTGCCGGTACAGGTGCTTCCGCTCCGACTGCCGGTAGGGTGCATGCGGCCCGCCCACTCCCACGCCTTCATCTATCTCAATACCCACCCACTTTAATGATTCAAGGATGTATTCTTCCGCACCCGGCACAAACCGGGTCTGATCGGTATCTTCTATGCGCAGAATCATGGTGCCCCCATGCCTGCGCGCAAAGAGGTAATTGTACAGGGCGGTGCGCACACCGCCAATGTGCAATGGCCCGGTAGGACTGGGTGCAAAACGAACCCTCACGTTGGTCATGCGGCAAAGTTAACCGATGTATTAGATTTACTGCCGCCCCGAATATTACCTTTGTGCTTTTCCCATGGCCATGAGCGAAGAAAAGAGCCTGAACTTTCTGGAAGAAATTATTGAAAACGACCTGAAGGCCGGTAGGTATAAGCAAATCATCACCCGGTTTCCGCCCGAACCTAACGGCTACCTTCACGTAGGACATGCCAAGTCCATCTGCCTCAACTTCGGGCTGGCACAGAAATATGGCGGCTACACCAACCTTCGTTTTGACGACACCAACCCCGTTACCGAGGATGTTGAGTACGTAGAAAGCATAAAGAACGACATCCGCTGGCTGGGGTTCCAGTGGAAAAATGAGCTCTATGCCTCTGACTATTTTGAACAACTCTATGAGTTTGCCGTCAGGCTGATTAAAAAAGGGCTGGCTTACGTGGACGACAGCACCAGCGAAGAGATTGCCCGCCAGAAGGGTACACCCACCGAGCCCGGCACCAACAGCCCTTACCGCAACCGCCCCGTTGAAGAAAACCTGAAACTGTTTGCCGAGATGCGCCAAGGCAAGTACCGGGACGGTGAAAAGGTGCTGCGCGCCAAAATCGATATGGCCCATCCCAACATGCACATGCGCGACCCGATTCTGTACCGCATTAAGCATGCACACCACCACCGCACCGGCAACAAATGGTGCATCTACCCCATGTACGACTTTGCACACGGCCAGAGCGACTCGATCGAGGGCGTGACACATAGCATCTGCACGCTGGAATTTGCCCCCCACCGCGAGTTGTACGACTGGCTGATTGAAAAACTGGAGATCTTCCCCTCCAAACAGTACGAGTTTGCACGCCTCAACATGACTTACACAGTGATGAGCAAGCGCAAACTGCTGCAGCTGGTAAACGAAAAGCACGTAAACGGCTGGGACGATCCGCGTATGCCCACCCTTAGCGGTATGCGCAGGCGCGGCTACACGCCCGAAAGTATTCGCGAGTTTTGCGACCGCGTAGGCGTGGCTAAACGTGACAACCTCATTGATGTCGGGCTGCTCGAATTCTGCGTGCGCGAACACCTGAATAAAATTGCACTGCGCAGAATGGTGGTATTCGATCCGATAAAGGTTATCCTGACCAACTATCCGGAAGGGAAAACCGAATGGCTCACTACCGAAAATAATCCTGAAGATGAGTCGGCAGGGCATCGGGAGATACCCTTCTCGCGCGAGCTGTATATTGAGTCGGACGACTTCATGGAAAACCCACCCAAAAAATATTTCCGCCTGGCACCCGGCCAGATGGTACGCCTGAAAAGCGCTTACATCATCCGGTGCGATGAAGTAATCAAAGACGCATCCGGAAAAATCACAGCATTACATTGTTCCTACCTGCCCGAAAGTAAAAGCGGTGCCGACACTTCGGGCATCGTGGTAAAGGGCACATTGCACTGGGTAAGCACCGCCCATGCGGTGCCGGTAGAAGTTAGGCTCTACGATCGGTTGTTTAAGGTAGCCGACCTTTCGGATGCTGAAGGCGACTTTAAAGAGTATCTCAATCCCGACTCACTGCACATACTGCCACAGGCATGGGCCGAGCCGTCACTGGCCGAACCAGACCCCAAAGCCCATTATCAGTTCCTGCGCAAAGGCTATTTTGTGATGGACCCGGATTCTGTTCCGGGCAAAACCGTGTTTAACCGCACAGTTACCCTGAAAGATACCTGGGCCAAAGAAGCGGGAAAATAACTACCCGATTGCAATACAGGATATTTCCACGTTTGCATCCTTGGGCAACCGGCTTACCTCTACCGTTTCACGGGCTGGCGGATTGTTTGGAAAATACTTTCCGTACACTTCATTCACCACCGGAAAGTGGTTCATGTCTTTCAGGAAAATGGTGCTCTTCACCACATGCGAAAAATCCATACCGGCAGCCTCCAATATACTCTTCAGGTTCTGCATCACCTGTTCGGTTTCTTCTTCAATACTTCCGGTTATCATTGTTCCTTCGGGTTTGCGAATGGCTATCTGACCGCTTATAAAAAGCATGTGGCCGTTGCGGATGGCCTGGCTGTACGGACCAATGGACTCGGGTGCGTTCGCGGAATAAATGACCTGCTTTGCCATATGTATTCGTTTTAAAATTTATCTTCGTAACCGTTGCAAAATAGAAAAACCAACCCACACACACATGCAGATCCTGGTTATCGGAGAAGAAGAGCATCTCAGCGAATGCCGAGCTAAATTCGGTGATCACCGCTATATTCTGGAAAAAGACCACCGCCAGGCCGAACGCTTTGTTTCCGGCAGTGACTTGATCTTTGATTTTATCCTCGATGAAGAGCCTTTTCAGGTGGAGATTTATGCCGACAAAGCCGATACCACTGTATTTGTAAACACCGCTAAAATTTCCCTGGCCGAATTATCCAATCTTTCCGACCATAGCATAAGAGCCCGGTTATTCGGCTTTAATGGCCTGCCCACCTTTGTGAACCGCGAAGTGCTGGAAGTAAGTGTGCTGAACGATTCTGACCGGCCAAAGCTCGATGAAATATGCCAGAAACTGAACACCGCCTACCTGCTGGTTGATGATCGCGTGGGTATGGTAACACCGCGCATTGTGGGCATGATCATCAACGAAGCCTACTACACTGCCCAGGAAGGTACTGCCTCGCGCGAAGACATTGATCAGGCCATGAAACTGGGCACGAACTACCCCTACGGGCCTTTTGAATGGTGCAAACGCATCGGCATCAAACACGTTTATGAACTGCTCGAAGCAGTGTATGAGGATACCCACGATGAACGCTATAAGATTTGCCCCCTGTTGAAAAAAGAATACCTGTTGGCATGAAACCATTTACTGGTATAGTCTTGCTCATATGCTTTTGTTTTCTCCAGTCAGCATGTGGGAAGAAAGAAAAATCTTTTAATCCTTCCTTTAAACTCGTTCCTTCCGAACGGTTTGTCTTCAATTCATTCGTTGACTGCAACATGGCCGAAGCCTGGGTAGGCGACACGCTGCGCATCTTTCCGGGTAAATATGGCGAAGACCCCGTATGGGGCGAGGCCCTCGAACTGAAGTATGCCGATGGCCGCCATGCCGATGAAGTGTTTCTTACCCCTCACAACCGCTTCATCAGTCCGAAACTGCCGCCCAATGCCCCACCCGGTATGCCCGGCCTGCACGGGGCCGTGTGGTTCGAAACCATGTACCAGGATGTGCGCGACCCTTCCGGTAAAACCTTGTATGGCATCTATCATAATGAAAACTATCCCGAAACACTGCCCTATGATCCATCCACAGGTATAGGTTATACCGATGACAATTGGCCTCAGGGCTTGCGGGGCCCTGAGTCTGCAGCAGCCGTGTGCCGCATCGGCATCATGAAATCGACCGATGGCGGAAAAAGCTGGGAAGACCGCGGCATTTTCATTGAAGATTTAAACGACCGGATGATCCGCAAACCGCATAACATATCGCTCACTTTTGCCGGTGGCGTGGGCGACCCCTCGGCTGTAGCCAGTGGCGATTACCTGTATTTGTTTTATGGCGAATACAGCTATCCGGAAAAGTATGATTCGGCCAGCTACGATGAAACAAAAGAGTGGGCACATCAGTGCATCAGCGTAGCCCGCATCAAACTCACCGACCTGGACAATCCGGAAGGGAAGGCCAGGCGCTGGGATGGCACCGGCTTCAATGCCCCGCACAACGGTGCCGGCAAGCCTATACCAGCCTTGCAAATTCCTATGGAAGAAGGCGGAGGCGCTGCCTCACAGGCCAAACAATACTACTGGGGGCCATCGGTAAGCTGGAACTACTACCTCAACTGCTGGGTAATGCTCATGGCCAAAGTGGAAGAGCCTATGTGGCGAGGCAGCAACATCTACATCTCTTTTAACCCACATGCCGACCTGGGCGCGGGCGATAACGCCCTGCAATGGACCAAACCACAACTGCTCATTAGTAAACCAGGCAGGGTGTTATGGTACCCGTCATTACAACCCCTGAATACCCCCGAGGATATTCAAAACAAAAATACCTGCCTGAAACTGGGTAAGCGTGCACGCCTGTTTGTAAAAGACAGCGAAGCCAATGAGTACAGCTCGGAATTTATCATTGAATTTGAAAAGTAAACAGCCATGCGAAAATTTCTGACAGGTCTGATTGTTTGCATACCGGTAGTTCTTCATGCACAAAACCTGCGATCGGGCGGCCCGCTCAAGCCGGAACAAGCCATTATGGATGTGCGCCACTATACCCTTGCACTGGAAGTTGATCCTGCCAATCAGGCCATCTCAGGCTATACCGAGATACGAATCAATTATGCACAGATGCCATCAGTTATCCTGCTGGATTTCTGGAAAGGACTTTCCGTAAGTCGTGTACTGGTCAATAACAAAACTTCACGCTTTGAACATACCGATGATGATCTGCTGAAAATTGAAACACAACATCTGAACCTGCGCAACCTGAATAACCAAACCGTGCGCATTTACTACAACGGTAAGCCGGGCATAGCCGAACGCCCGCCGTGGGTAGGGGGCTTTCAATGGGAAAAAGACAGCCGCGGCAATCCGTGGGTGGCCATCACCTGCCAGAACGAGGGTGGCAAAATTTTCTTTCCGTGCAAAGATCATCCCAGCGATGAGCCCGATGAGGGCGCTGATCTGATCATCACCGTGCCCAAAGGACTGGTGGTCGCTGGCCCCGGATTGCTCATCAGTCAGAAAACCAAAGGCAACCTTACCACTTTTCACTGGCGCACGCGCTACCCCATCAGCAACTACTGCCTGGTGTTCAACATCGGCAAATTCAAAAAAGTAAGCCGTCCTTACACCACCATTGCCGGCAACACGGTGCCTATGGACATGTACGTGCTGGAAGAAAATGAAGACAAAGCACAAAGCCTTTTAACCTTACTGGAAGAATCCTGTCGCATACTGGAAAAATATTTTGGCGAATACCCTTGGGTGAAGGAAAAGATTGGGATATGCGAAACCCCGCACCTGGGCATGGAGCATCAGACACTCAATGCCTACGGCAACAAGTTCAGGTACACGAAAGTGGGGGGCCGTGATCACGACTGGCTGCTGGTGCATGAGTTCGGGCACGAATGGTGGGCCAACAAAATCACCAACCGCGACTGGGCCCACATGTGGATACAGGAAGGCATCTGCTCATTTGCCGATGCCCTGCACCTGGAAGAAAAAGGAGGCCGTGAAGCCTACCTGCAGGCCATGCAACGCCATGCATGGAATGCACAAAATAAACTGCCCATCGTGCAGGGCGAAGCCATTGATACCGATCAGGCTTACCACAGCGACATCTACGGCAAAGGTGCTTTTTTCATGCATACCCTGCGTTACATACTGGGCGATGAGGTATTCTTTCTCACCCTAAAAAAACTGGCTACCGATCCAAACTATGTATCGCCCAACACCGTAACTACCGGTGAGGTGGAGGCGTTGTTCAGTGCCGCGTATGGAAAAAGCCTGAAGCCCTTATTCGACCTGTACCTGCGTACTACGCATAAGCTGGAAATTAGCCTGGTGCGCACTGGCGATCGGCAGTACCGCATCAGCCTGCTGAATCTCGATGACGAAATCCCTGTTGATGTAATAACCTCTTCCGGTAAGCAACGAATGATGATTGGTAAAAACCCGAAACAGGTTATCAGCGATACGCTGCCGCAGGTTGATCCGGAAGGGTTTTATCTGAAGCGTGTGATTGTGGAATGAGTCAGAACACCGGCCGAAGGGCGTACAGGTAGCCATTCGAAGTGAGCCATACGGTTAAGTTGCCGTGACGGACTACACCGCTAAGGTAGCCTGTAACTGACTGATGGAAATTGCCCGTCCAGCCTACATTAAAACCCCGATCGGTCTTTATCAAACGAAAACCATCCCATCCTTCTTCTGGTGCAAATGTGGTGGCAAGTAAATATCCCCCATCATCTTCCCTAATGCAATGTGTTACAAAACTTTCGGGTATGGATTGGGTGTTGCCTATGTTACCGGAATAAACGGTTAAACCATTTGGCGGAATTGCCCAGTAACGGTAATTATTGAAAATCAGCACATGTCCATCAGCAGCAGGGATTACCTTTGGTAACTGGTTGGTTGCATGCAGGGAAGCAAGCGAAAACCTTTTCAACCACAAAGGGGCACCTGTCTCTCCGTTTGCTTTAACAACACAAAGGCTGTCGTAACTGGCATTATTCCGGGCAAGTATAAAGTCATTGCTTTCCGGGAAAAATATGGGTGCGGCATATCCGGTAATTCCATAATCGCTGAACAGCCGAGTCCATTCCGGTACATCACTGAAGCTGAACCTGGACAGGGAGTACGAGCTGTTCTCCGCATTGAAGCGGATCTCGTAATAAGCACTCTTTCGGATAAATAACTGATGAAAATAGGTGGGCTGCGGTAGAACTTTCGTTGGGATCGCACCCAGATTTTCATTCCATGTTTTAATCAGGTAAACTTCCCCCGACCGCGACAGCGTTTGCATGAAACCTGCGTCATTCTCAGCAATATCAAAAACATATTCACCATTCAGGGTAATATCACCCACAAATTCTCCTTCGGTATTCAGCAAAGTAACTGTGGTGGCCTCGGAATAATCGGCTGGCGAATGAAGCACGTACACGCTGCCATCAGGATTAATAAAAACAAAGCGAAAAGAAGGGATAACCGCTGGCAGCGGTTCGAGCTGCGCATAGCGATCCATGAGGTTCGTTTCCCAAACCAGCTCATATTGGCGAATGAGATGCCCCCTCTCATCAGGGTTGCAGGAACCAAAAATGGTAAATACCCCGAGCAGGAAAAATAAGCGCAACATGCCTTGCAGTAAATTTAAAAATAGGCAAAATGACGCTAACCCGCAAGGCGGATCAGTTAACCCTCAGCACAGTTTCTGTTTCTATTGGATTGGTAAGCATTTTATGGACCGGACACAGCTTGGCAATTTGTAATAAACGATCCCGTTGTTCATCATCCACTGAGCCGGTTATTTCGATTTCGGTTTGAAAAACTGTTTTTTGTCCATCAAACGGTGCGTTAGACACTTTCACTTTTATCCTTTCCACGGGCCAGTTTTTGCGGTCGGCATACATGCGGAGGGTAATGGCTGTGCAGGCAGCAAGCCCCATGCGTATAAAATCACCGGGACGCGGGCCCTTATCCGTACCGCCCACATCCGCTGGTTCATCGGCCACCAGTTCGTGCCCCCGCGTGTTGGCGAGGTTTGTAAGATAATGTGCTTTACCTATCTCGGCTATGGCAGTAAATACCTGGTTTTCCATCAATCGTCAAAAATTTGATTCATTACAAAAGCCGGCTGGCGGTACCGGGTTCGTGGTGCGTTCTCGCGTTGCTGCAACTCGGCAGGCAATATATCGGGCTGTGCAGGATAGCCCACTGCCATCACCGACACAACTTCATAATCGGCCGGAATACGCAAAGATGCCTTGAGTTTATGCGGATGGAAGCCCGCCATCTGGCGTACATTTAAACCCATGAACGTGGCCTGCAGTGTAAGGAAAGCATTGGCGCACCCCAAATCATAGGCTGCGGTAGGGTTGTGCGATCCATCGCGCGCAAAGCTCTTGCGCATCATGCTCACGATGAGCAGGGGCGCATACTGCACCCAAACCTTGTTGCCTTCTGTCAGTGCGCTGAAAATGCGCTCCCACAAATCAGTTTGATCTTTGGTGGCATATATATATTTCCACGGCTGTTCGTTGCGACTGGATGGTGCCCAACGTGCTGCCTCAAACAACGACCGGATAACTTCGTCTGATACCATCCTGCCGGCAAAGGCACGCGAACTTTTGCGAATGCGCACCACGTCCATCACCGGTGCTTCAATATCGGACGAAATCAGGTTGTCCATAGATGGATTCATCGCTTGTAAACTTACGGTTTAATCTTCAATCAGCACACCCATTTTCCCCATCTGATAGTCGCGCATGGCTTCCAGTATCTGCGTTTGGGTGTTCATCACAAATGGTCCATATGATACAACTTCTTCATTAAGTGGTTTTCCGCTAAGCAACAAAGCACGCGTTGGCTCAATCCCTTCAATTGTAATGCCGTCACCATCGGTATTGAAAACCACCAGGTGCAACCCTTCTGTTCTTCCGTAATCTTCAATATTAACTTCTCCATCCAGCAGATACAACATCACATTATGTTCCCTTGGCAGTGGTATCTCAACTCTGCCGTGCGGTTCTATCAGCATCGTAGCTGCAATGACTTCAGTCTGTGATGGTGCAGGACCTTTTTTATCCATGAGCTCGCCTGCAAACAGCCGGATGGTGATAAGCTTGTCAGGGGAAAGAGTTTCAGGAACTTCTTCTGCCGCTACGGGAAAGTACATGGGCTGATCCATTTTATGTGCGGCCGGAGTGTTGATCCAAAGCTGAATGAGCTCCTGCCTGCCTCCGCGTTCATGAATGTCTGCAGGCGGGCGCTCGCTGTGTATGATACCACGACCGGCATTCATCCACTGGGCTCCGCCTTCATAGATTACACTATTGTTACCTCGGCTATCGCGGTGGTGCACACCGCCTTTGAAAATGAACGTTACAGGCGAAAAGCCGCGGTGCGGATGGGGGCCGATGCCGGCATGGCGCGGCTCAATATGACGAGGTGCCTGAAGGTCGGCATGGTGAAGCAGTAAAAACGGATCAACCTGGTCTACCTGTTGCGAAGGCAGCGGCTGACGTACCGGTATGCCACCCATATCTACCACATGCGCATAAAGCAAACGGGACACACTTCTGTTTTTCATGATTCAAGCGATAAAGGTACTTCTATTAACAGCAAATCGGTCAATGTGTTGGCTTTCACACCTATTTTGCCTGTTTCCCAGATACCTGCGCCATCGCGTTTGTTCAGTTGAAGGTTATCCAGCTGAACCGAACCATCGATTACAAAAAGATACGTCCCGTTATCGTTTCGGTGCAACTGATAATCGATAGACGTGTTTTCGGAAAGCGTAATCCGGTAAAGCCAGGCATCCTGATTGATTATTACGGATCCATTGGACGCAACGGGGCTTACCAGCAACTGCCATCGGTTGTGCCGCTGTTCGGGACTGAAAGTGCGCTGGTCGTAACGGGGCGCAATGTTTCTTTCTTTTGGGAAAATCCAGATTTGAAGAAAACTCACCGGCCGGTCGGCATGTTTGTTGTATTCCGAGTGCTCCACCCCTGTGCCGGCACTCATAATCTGCACATCGTTTTCGCCAATCACGGCTTTATTGCCCATGCTATCGGCATGCTCCAGTTCGCCCGAGAGCGGAATGGAAATGATTTCCATGTTGTGGTGCGGGTGCCGTCCAAAGCCTTTGCCGCCTTGTACGGTATCGTCATTCAATACCCTGAGGGCACCGAAATTCATCCGATCGGGATTAAAGTAATGCGCAAAACTGAAGGTATGCCATGTATCGAGCCATCCGTAATTGACATGGCCACGGGTGTGGGCGGGGTGCAATATGGTTTTCATCTTGATAACTTCATGAGTTTTGCAGGGCAGAGGGATACTGGCAAAGTCAAAGCCAACCGGCTCACTCTGTGCGCAGAAACCAAACCGGCAACAAAACCGGAAAGTTCCTTTTGAACTTTTAACAGTACAATACCCGCGCGCAGCAGGGCGCCTGGTTTGAAACAATCATGCAAATTGCCGGATGAATATTCTATGTTTATTTTTTACATTTAGCTGGTGCTGTACATAGCTACAAATGCTATTCATAGTAAATTTTTACCTCGCGGCTCTTCAGCCTTTCTTTTAACCAGTTTCTGATTTTTGTCTGGTCGGGCCTGGCAATTGGAGATTTCACGGAAAAAATAACTATAGGTATGGTTGAGGCAAGTGAATCGCGATCATTGAACGATTCGGAATATAAACATCCGTTTATTTGTGGGTACAAGGCTTTTATTTCATTTAAAATTGTGATCCCCAGTTTACGCCTGTTGATCAGGCTGTCTATTTCTATATTCTTTTTTCTGAGCTTGTCGTTGAGTTCAACAATCTGTTCTTTTAGTTTGAATAATTCCATGTTTTTCTCATCCAGATTGCTGAGAGACAAGCCCTGCTGTACCTCAATGCTGGCATCATCCAAACCGAAATACCCTGATTTTTCTCTGATTGCGTTTTTCTGTTCGTCTGAAAGTTGGGATCCTCCGTACACCAATATGATTTTATTTGACTTTACATCGATATCGTACTTCAAAAGATAGTTTCCCTCAAAAAGCCCAACATTGGAAACATATTGATAGGCTTTCTCTTTAAAGCGTTCCTGCTTAACCAGCTTATACCCAAAAAACAGGCTGGGTAAAAGGACAATTAAGATTACAAATGTAATGATGCGATTTATCTTGGTTTTCTGTGACTCGTCAACAATAGTTCGGATAGGAAATTTCAATAACTGGGAGATCCACACCGATGCCATTGCTATAAAAATGGTGTTAATGGTAAACAGATACAACGCACCAAAGAAGAAATTGAACTGTGCCGTGGCGAGGCCATATCCGGCTGTGCAAAGGGGAGGCATCAGTGCGGTGGCAATAGCTACCCCGGGAATTACGTTGCCCTTTTGCTTACTGCAGATAGCCACAATACCGGCCAAACCACCAAACAGGGCAATCAGCACATCGTAAATAGTTGGGCTGGTGCGGGCCAATAGTTCGGAATGCGCTGTAGAAACAGGACTAAGTGCAAAATAAGCTGTTGACGCCAGTATACTGGCGATGATGGCAAATGAAAAATTTTTGATGGATTTCCGAAACAAGGCGAAATCATACGTTGCAATGCTGTAACCCATGCCATTGATGGGGCCCATTAATGGCGATATAAGCATTGCTCCGATAATAACAGCCGTAGAATTCATATTCAAACCCACGGAAGCTACGATGATGGCGAATATTAAAATCCACAGATTAGTGCCTTTGAAAATGACCCCTTTTTCTATTTCCTTATAGACCAGGTTATGATCCTCAAGTTCCGCTTCTAAGCTAAAAAATTTCAGCAGCTTTCGGATAATACTCATACTCTTCATAAGGAAGAAAAATTATTCAACAGGCCGAATAAGGTTCTTGTAAAAATGCAATTACAAACCTGATTTAACAACATGCAATGTTGTACGATTTGTGCTCACGCTGCCGGTTACTGTGCTGGCTTCACTTGCCTTGTCGGAAGAGGATGTAAAATGTAAAAAGCAATAAGGCGGATTTATTCAGGGAGCGGTAACGATGTAATCCATGTCCTGCAGTCTTCGGTACAGGTAGGGTGCCATTTTCGGGGCATGGGCCTCATCACCATGAATGCACAGGGTTTCAGCTCGTAGGCTTATCTGCCGGCCTTCAACCGTTGTAACCGTTCCTGTTTCAATTATCTGTTTTACCTGCTGCCAGGCGTCTTCCGGGTTGTGCAGTACGGCAGCGGGCATGCCGCGTGGAACCAACGTACCATCAGCCCGGTAGGCGCGATCGGCAAAAGCCTCCTCAATTGTCGGAAGACCGGCTGCACGTGCCTCTTCAATCATCACGCTGCCGCTCAGGCCGTAGAAGAACAGCCCTGCATCAAAATCCCTGACAGCCTGCACAACCACTTTGCTCAGTTGCCGGCTTCGGGCAGCCATATTATAGAGTGCTCCGTGTAGCTTGACATGGTGAAGCTGAACCTGCTTTTGGTTGCATATTTTGTTGAACAATACAAGTTGGTTGGTTACTAATCTGTACAGGTCATCGTGGGTTATGGGTTGTTCTTTCCTTCCAAAACCCTGTTTATCATCAAAACCAGGGTGTGCACCAACAGCCACGTTATAGCTTATGCACAAATCTATCGTCCTGTGCATGGTCATTTCGTCACCGGCATGGTAGCCACAGGCAATGTTGGCACTGCTGATATACGGCATGATGGCTTCGTCCCAGGGCATACCCTCCCCTAAATCACAGTTCACATCTATCTTTTTCATCTGAGAAATTCTTTGAACCGAAAACGTACGGAAGCCTCCAGTTGGTGCATGGCACGAACCTGCAGGGCAAATAAACGTCTGGCTTCGGAAAGTTCAATCCAGTCAAAAAAAACGGCATCGCCCGGGCGATGTTGTACAAAAGCAGATCGAAATGCCTGCGCAATACAGGCCAACACCGGATACCCACCGGTAGTCTGGTGGTCGGCCATCAAGGCTATGAGTTCTCCATTAGGCAGTAATTGTATGGTTCCGAAAGTAACAGCACCCGATAACGTTCCGGCCTGCGGAGCTGGCAGTGGCTTTACAGCCTGTATCCGGTATCCCATCCGGTTACTTTGCGGATTGATAATAAATTTTTCGCGTGTAAACCGCCTGACGGTTTCACCTGGTATGCGTTTCATATCACCCCCTGGCAGGCATTTAGCCGCGCCTGAAAGGTAAAAGTCATCCGTTTTTGCGCGGAAAGGCAGCACGCGAATTTCTGGCAGTGCAAGGAGGTTGGTATTCAGTTCAACCAGGTCGCCTGCTTGCATCAATCTGCCGTTCAGCCCGCCCCGCTTTACAACAATGCTGGTGCTGCTGCTGCCCAGCCAGGTATCAGCCTTGAAACCTCCGTGTACAGCCAGGTAACAAAATGAACCACTCCTATGGCGTGAAAATTCCAGTACCGAGCCGGCAATAACCTGCACCGGTTGCCAGAGCGGTATGGCGTGTCCGTTTAATAACGGGTTAAAATCAGCACCTGTAAGAGCAATAATTGCCGGTGCATGAAACTTCAGGCGGCATGCCGGAAAAGACATCTCCACCACCGGATAATCCTGAGGATTGTTGACCAGCACATTTGCCACACGCATGGCCCAGTTGTCCATGGCACCGTTGGTAGGAATGCCTACATGCTGATACCCGTAACGGCCATTGTCCTGTATGCTGTCTGTGATACCCGATTTAAGAACCTCAATACTCACGCGACCACCGGATTATAATCCTGAACAGGGAAATTTTCATACTCTTCAGGTGTAATGGAATAAAAAATTATCTCATCGCCCGGCGAAAACAGGGCGGGTGAATCTTTCCGGTCGGGATAAAAAACCTGTAAAGGTGTCCGGCCAATAATGAACCACCCTCCCGGTGAGGGCAGCGGATAAATGCCGGTTTGCCTTCCGGCTAGCCCTACACTGCCGGGCTCCACAAGCTGGCGTGGTTTATCCCGGCGATTTACCCGCAGGCGCTCGGGTACTTCACTCATATAAGCAAATCCGGGAAGAAAGCCCAGCATCATCACCCGATACACAACGGATGAATGAACCGCAACCACTTCCTCACAAGTCATCTTCTTTAATTCAGCCACGTGCAAAATATCCGGCGCATAAACAGCATCATAGCAAACCGGTATGCGCAATTTACGGCCCTGCTCCTTTCCAGCCCCGGCATCTAAAAAGTTCAGTTGTTGTTGCAAGGCCGGCAAAACATGATTTGGATAATCTGTTCCGAATTCCTGCACAAGCCGGTGATAATCAAATACAATGGTAAGCGAACTAACTGCAGGAATCAGATCCAGCTGGCAGGGCAGTGGGTGCAGAATAAAATGATTAAAGAAACATCGTACATATTGAAAAGACTTTTCTTCGGCAACATCCGGAAACAAAACGGTGAGGGCATGCTCCGACTGGAAATAGCCCAGGCATCGGGGATTATCCCGTTTTATCAGAAAGTGCTCAGCTCCCAGTGGCATCGGAGATTGGATTTATCGTATCGGATCCTTCTGAAGACATCTTTTTTGCCGGGCATTACGCAGCACATCGAATTGCTCCGGAGTAAGACCTGCTTCGTTAAACCTGGAAGCATTGCGCACATACAACCATCCTGAAGTAAAACTGATACTGACAACGACTTCACGGAAATGTGACTGGCAAACTTTCGCTTCCGGCTTCAAAACTATTTTCATACTTAACCTAAATCATCGGAAAGTTACGAACAAGCAGGCTATCCCGTTGGCCTCAATTTCTTTTTCCAAACAATTTTTCCGGAATGCTTCAGTTCAGCACGATAACGCAGCGGCAAAAAAATTTTCCTGTAAAGTGAACAGTAATCTTGTTTTTATCCGTTCAAAATTGCATCAATCACCTCAAATGCAGCCCGCTCACCCGACTTCAAGGCTCCGCTTACCGTGCCAGCCTCCCCGGTAAAGTCGGTCGCTTCACCTGCAAAAAATAATTTGCCGCCTATAGGCGCGGAAAGTACTTCGCGATCGGCCAGCTGCCCGCCGGGCAGGTGGTAAGATATGCCGCCTTTGGCAAATGGATCTTTCTTCCAGTCTTTGATGGTGTACAACAACCGGTTGTTTTCTTCAGGAATGGTGCTTCTTCGGATATTTTCAGTTGCATCTCCGCCATACCAGGTGTCCATTTCTGCCAGAATATTCAGCACCACATCATCAGGGTTCATAGACGAATAGGTGTTGGCTTTGGCACCAAACACTGTTATGCTCAGGGTTTTGTTTAATGTGCTTCGGCCCACGCCGGCATTAAGTATTATGGGCGATTCGGTGCTGCCAAAGATGGCCGCCACATCCTCTCCGTAAAAGTTGCGTTTGAACTCCAACACAATACGCATAGCCGGATCCATGCCCAGCCGGCTCAGTGCCGAAAGCTTCGATGCGGGCAGTGAGGGCGAAAAGGTGATATCGCCATCTTTGATAACCGAAACCGGAACGGTTACAATCAGTTTATTGACCGTTTCGCTGCCACCGTTGTACACCACCTCTACGTTGTCGCCACCATAATTAACCGCCTGAACAACGGTATTGAACCGGACAGACGGCAGCACCCGGCTGTAAACACTCAGCAAGGCATCCTGCATCGGATTGTTGCGCAGCGTAAGCTCTGTACCATTGTGCTCTACCAGTGCCAGTCCTTCAGCCAGGGCCCGCGCACCGATGTTGCTTGCCGATGACCCGTATGGGTTGCCCAACCAGGAATTGATCATGGGCAGTAGCGAAGCCGGTACGCCGGCATTCAGGGCTGCCTGCTCCACACTAAGCGCAGCCGAACCACTGAAAGAAGTGAACGAATCGTAAAATGATTTTGCGGTGGCAAAGCCTGCATCAGCCAAGGCTTCGGCTTGGGTTTTTGCCGCATTGTTCACCACGTAGCGGTCGCTGCTTTGGGTGCGGAAGTTCACCACGGGCACACCGCGCACAGCCAGAATATTCGCCCATTTTGAATCGGACCCATTGATACGGTCAGGGCCGAGTTCTACCGGAAAATCGGAATAGGGATAGTTGCCGGGAAAGAATATGAGTGAGTCGCTGGGAACGCTGGTACGATACAACGAACAGATGCGCCCACCCACGCGGTTATTGGCTTCGAATACTTTAACCCGCACTCCTTTTGAGATGAGTATGTCCGCTGCAATCAATCCTGCCGCTCCGGCACCAATAATGCCTACTACCCCATCATAATTAATCTCCGGCAGGTTTTCATCTTTTACGCAGGCACTGAGCCACGGTGGCAGAGCAAGGCCGGCTGAAAGACCAAGACCAATTTGCCTGATTGCTTTTCTGCGATTCACACTGTTCGGTTTTTCTGAAAGATAGTAAAATATGCCATTTTGGGTCGGAATGGATACATTTAAGCGACCAAAGGTAAAACGCATCGCCATAGTAGGCCCGGAATGCACCGGCAAAACCACATTGGCCGAAGCGCTGGCCCGCCATTATCAAACTGCCTGGGTTCCTGAGTATGCGCGCTCGTACCTGGATAAGCTGAGCCGCCCCTATGTACAGGATGACCTGATACACATTGCACGAGGCCAGCTAAAATGGGAAGATGAATATGCCATGCAGGCCAAAGACATTCTTATTTGCGACACCAACCTTCTGGTTATCAAAATCTGGAGCGAGTTTAAATACGGAAGCTGTCCGCCCGAAATTATTCACCAACTGCACCATCGGCAGTACGACCTGCATCTTCTTACCCACCCCGATGTGCCCTGGGAAGACGACCCCCAGCGCGAGCACCCGGATAAAAGGGAATTGTTGTTTTCCATCTACAAACAGGAGATCAGCAAACTCAACGTAACCTGCACCGAAATATTCGGCCCCCCCGAAGAACGGCTGAAAAAAGCTGTTTCGGCCATCGATTTACTCCTTCCACATAAGCTATAGTTCACTGATGTGGCAATCTGTGCAGAGGAATGGTAATTTCAGTACCTTCCACCACTTAAATTTACCTTTATCATGAACAGCCGCAGAGCATTTATCCGTAAATCAGCAGGACTTGCCGGTGCCTTTGCATTAACTCCGCTGGCAGCGCATGCCCTGGCTGACGATATTTCAGATGCCCTTCGTGCGCTGAACAAACTGCCTTTCGATCAGTCACTAACTGATGAAGATTTGTGGTCAAGGATTGCGCAGGCCTATACGGCATCGCCCAACATCCTGAATCTGAACAACGGAGGCGTAAGCCCGCAGCCCAAGGTAGTGCAGGATGCTGTTGACCGATACTATCATTTAAGCAACGAAGCCCCAACCTACTACATGTGGCAGATACTGGACAAAGGCCGCGAGCCGCTGCGCAGAAAGCTGGCCGACCTGGCTGGCACTTCACCTGAAGAAGTATGCATCAACCGCAACACCACCGAGGCGCTGGGCATTGTAACCTACGGGCTTTCGCTGAACCGTGGCGATGAAATTGTGATGACCCGCCAGGATTATCCCAACATGATACATGCGTGGAGGCAAAAAGAAATGCGCGAAGGCATAAAAATCAAATGGATAAATCTGAACCTGCCGGTAGAAAATGACGAGGTAGTGTTGCGCGAATTTGTGAATGCCACAACCTCCAAAACAAAAATCTGGCACATTACCCACATGATCAACTGGACCGGGCAGATTCTGCCGGTAAAAAAACTTTGCGAAGAAGCGCGCAAACGCAACATCCTCTCCATTGTTGATGGAGCCCACACCTTCGCACACATGGATTTTAAAGTCAGCGATTTCAATCCGGATTATTATGGCACCAGTCTGCATAAGTGGCTCAGCGCCCCGTTTGGCACAGGCATGCTGTATGTAAAACGGGAAAACATACCGGGCCTGTACCCAATTTTCCCCAACGACAAACCAACCGATAACAATATCCGCAAGTTTGAGAGCCTGGGAACGCGTTCATTCGCACCCGAACAGGCCATTGGTCAGGCCATAGACTTCCACCTGGCCATCGGTGCCAAACGAAAAGAAGAACGCTTGCGCTACCTGAAAAACTATTGGTGCGAAAAGGTGATGAAACACCCGCGTGTACGACTCCATGTTTCGCTGAAACCTGAATACTCCTGCGCATTGGGTACTTTTTCCATTGACGGCCTGGATCCCGTTGATGTGGTAAATAGGTTGTTTAATGATTTCCAGATTCACACCACGGCCATTAAATGGGAAAACATTAGTTGCGTTCGGGTAACACCACATGTTTATACCCTTACCCGCGATCTGGACAGGTTCGCAGAGGCAGTACTTAAGATTGCTGCTTCCTGAGGGTTTTGGAGGTAACCAAGCAAATCGGCCAATCGGGTATGAAAAAACTTTTTTTTCTTTTTGCCGTTGCAGTGTCCCTTCTTTCCTGCACCCGCAAAGAACAAACCGATTACCTTTTTTACGTGCGCGGCCTTGAAAAACCCGTTGAAATATTCCGCGATTCAAACGGTGTGAACCACATTTATGCACAAACCGAACACGACCTTTTTTTTGCACAGGGTTATGCGGCCGCACGCGATCGCTTATTTCAGCTGGAACTGTGGCACAGGCAGGCCACCGGCACCATGGCCGAATGGCTTGGACCGCGCGAACTGAAACGGGATATTGGCGCAAGGCTTTTTAAATACCGGGGCGACCTGAAAACCGAATACAACCATTACCACCCGCGGGGCGAGGCCATCATCCGCGCATTCACCGATGGCATCAACGCCTGGATTGAAGAAACTGAACAGAATCCGGATTTGCTTCCACTAGAATTTGAAATCCTTCGTACCCGGCCCGGAAAGTGGACCCCCGATGTGGTTATTTCCAGGCATCAGGCACTATTGGCCAACCTGACTGACGAACTCAACACAGCCCGGGCTGTAGCGCTGATAGGCGCTGACAAACTAAAAGACCTGCGCCACTTCGAACCGGGAGAACCGCGCCTGGAGCTGGACAAGGCCATTGACCCAAAAGGTCTGTTTGAACCGGTTATTGAACTGTATGAAGCTTTCCGCAAACCACTCTCATTCCTTCCTGAAGATATTGCAGCAGCCTATTCGGCACATCTTTATGAACCGCATGCTGAGGCCTTAACGGATCCCGAAATCCGCACAACCATTGGCAGCAATAACTGGATTGTTGCCGGACAGAAATCGGTTACCGGCCTTCCGTTGCTGGCCAACGACCCGCACCGCGCCATTACCATGCCGTCACTGCGGTACATGGTGCACCTTTCGGCACCGGGCTGGAATGTGGTGGGAGGCGGAGAGCCCGCTGTTCCGGGTGTTTCCATCGGACACAATGAATATGGCGCCTGGGGATTAACCGTATTTCGTATTGATGCAGAAGACTTAATGGTGTATGACATAAACCCTGTTAACACAAACCAGTATCGCTACCGCAACGCATGGGAAGACATGAAACTGGTGTACGACACCATATCGATAAAGGGGAATCGTGACACAGTAGTTGTGCATCGTTATACCCGGCACGGGCCGGTAACCTTCATTGATAACAAACGAAATAAGGCCTATGCGGTGCGGTGTGCCTGGCTCGAACCCGGCAATGCTCCCTACCTGGCCAGTCTGCGCATGAACACTGCCACCACCTGGGAAGCGTTTCGTGAAGCCTGTACGTACAGTTATCTGCCCGGCGAAAACATGGTTTGGGCCGACCGGCAGGGAAATACCGGCTGGCAGGTAGCAGGCCTGGCACCCATCCGCAGAAACTGGGATGGATTGCTGCCGGTGCCTGGTGACGGCCGCTATGAGTGGGACGGTTTTCTGCCTGTAAAGGAACTGCCTCATATCGTAAATCCTTCACAAGGTTTTTGGGCCACAGCCAATGAAAACCTTGTGGCACCGGATTATCCGCACCGCTATGCCGTGGGCTGGGAGTGGGCCGACAGCAGCCGCGGCAACCGCATTCGCGAGGTGCTGCAAAGTAAAACCACCCTTTCGGTGCACGACATGATGGCGCTTCAAAACGATTACGTTTCCCTGCCGGCACGTACGCTTATTGGCTTTTTGCAAGAATCCAAAGCGGATGACCCGGTTGTTGAAAAAGCCCGTCAGATGCTGGTAAACTGGGACGGTCGTCTTGAAAAAAATTCCGTGGAAGCCGGCATTTACATGATGTGGGAACGCGTACTGATTAATGAATGCAACGCCCTGTTCGTACCAGTGCAGGCACGCAATTTGGTGCGGGTGTCGTTGCGCAAGGTAATTGAATGGATTAAAACCGACCGGAAAGAATTAAAGGGAAGGAGCCGTTTTTTACTTGCTGCACTGAAGACAGCCTGTGAACAGCTGGAGAAAAAATTCGGAACAGACCTCAACGGTTGGGTATATGGCCAGCCGGCTTATCACCATGTTCTTATCCGGCACCCGCTTTACGCAGTGGTCAATGATTCATTAAAGAAGTTATTCACCTGCGGTCCGCTGCCAAGAGGTGGCTCTGCTTCCACCCCCGGCATGACGGGCAACGCCGACAACCAGACACACGGGGCTACATTCCGCATAGTAGCCGATGTATCCGACTGGGACAACTGCTGGTTTAGCAACGCTCCCGGTCAGAGCGGAGATGCACGCAGTGTGTTTTTTAAGAATCTTTTCGAACCCTGGGCCAACGATCGGTATTTCAGAATATACTTCAGCCGCGAAAAAATTCTCACCACCCAAGCCGAAAAGGTGTTACTCAGGCCATCGCCCTGAAGCATCATTCATACTCCTCAAACCACCTGAAGGTGCTTTCAATAATGCGGCTCCTCTCTTTCCTCAGAAATTGAAGAAAGGCTTTGGCCACCGGCGAATGTTTTTTGCCCTTAAGCCAAATGAGTTGCCAGGTGGTCTTAATCGGCAGGCCTTTCATCGGAATAATCTGCAATTGCTTGTTCATTAATTCATTGCGGAGCCCGATAAGCGGCATAATGGAATATCCCAAACCCGCCCGCACGGCCTGCTTTACTGCCTCATTCGAAGTAAGTTCAAGCTTGCGAATGACGGGCACATTCTGCTTGTGTAAAAAATTCTCCATCATCTCCCGCGTACCCGATCCTTTTTCACGGAAAATGAGCGGTAACTCGCTGAGCAGCGATTTATCATAAGGCCCCTGCTTAAATTCGCGGGATAAATTTCCTACCATAAACAACTTGTTTTGGAGTAAGTCCATGTGGTCAACCCGGATGGTTGTGGGCTTCAGTGAAACAAGCGAAAAATCCACCTCATTATTTTCCAGGCTTTGAATTACCTGGCTTTTATTGGTCACGTCAATAACCAGCTGTATCCCCTCGTGCTGATGTACAAAACCGGTAACGAAATGCGGAATAACATATTTACCCGTAGAAACAACCGAGATTTTTAATTTCCCGTAGAGCTGCCCTTTGTGGGCATACATTTTGCCGTTTAACTGCTGTATTTCATCCAAAATACGCCTGGCCGACTCCGCCACTTCGTGCCCGAAGTCAGTAACATACAGCTTTCTGCCCACCACTTCAATGAGTGGCAAATCGAATTGCGACTGAAAATTGCGCAGTTGTATAGAGACTGCCGGTTGTGTGAGATTCAGTTCTTCGGAAGCCTTTGTCACACTGCCTGTTTCAACCACTTTCAGAAAAATCTGCAGCTGATGAAGGGTGTAGTTCATAAATTAATTTTATGAATTTTATATCAAAGTTAAATAAAAATATATAACTATCCTGTTCTAATTTTGCCCCGCTGATTGTGATGAAAACCAGAATTACCATAGCCCGGGGCGATGGCATCGGTCCGGAAATCATGGATGCCACCCTGCGTATCATACTGGCAGCCGGAGCCCAGCTTGAAATTGATGAAATCCAGGCCGGTGAAAAGGTTTATCTGGCCGGTAACTCTTCAGGTATTGCCCCGGAATCGTGGGACATTATCCGGAAGAACAAAATTTTTCTGAAGGCCCCCATTACCACTCCCCAGGGCAGCGGCTACAAAAGCCTGAACGTTTCCACGCGCAAATTTCTGGGGCTTTATGCCAACATCAGGCCTTGCCGCAGCTACCATCCGTTTATTGCCACCAAGCACACGGTAATGGATGTGGTTATTGTGCGCGAAAACGAAGAAGACCTGTATGCCGGTATCGAGCACCAGCAAACCGATGAAGTGGTGCAATGCCTAAAGCTTATCAGCAGGCCGGGCTGTGAAAAAATTGTGCGCTACGCGTTTGAATTTGCCCGCCAGCAGGGCAGAAAAAAAGTAACCTGCTTTACCAAAGACAACATCATGAAGCAAACCGATGGACTGTTTCATCGGGTGTTTGATGAGATTGCCAAAGAGTATCCGGAAATAGAAAATGAGCATTGGATAGTGGACATTGGCGCTGCCAAGCTGGCCGATACACCGGAAGCCTTCGATGTCATTGTGATGCCGAACCTGTATGGCGATGTACTGTCCGATGTTGCTGCCCAGATTTCTGGTTCCGTAGGCCTGGCCGGCTCTGCCAACATTGGCGAAACCTGCGCCATGTTCGAAGCCATCCATGGTTCAGCTCCTCGCCGGGCAGGTCAGGACGTGGCAAACCCCTCCGGGCTCCTGCAGGGTGCCATCATGATGCTCACCCATATCGGCCAGACCGATGTGGCTGAGCGCGTTCAAAACGCCTGGCTCAAAACCATTGAAGACGGTATCCATACCTACGATATTTTCAAGGAAAATGTAAGCCGGAAAAAGGTAGGTACGCGCGCCTTTGCCGATGCCGTTATCAGCAACCTGGGCGAAAAACCTAAAACACTCAAACCGGTTTCCTACAGCGGCAAAGGGCCGTTGCGCCTGCCTGCCTACACCCGCAAAGAACCTCTTCCCAAGGAGCTCGTGGGGGTTGACTTATTTGTACACTGGCGCGGCAGCAATGCCGGTGAACTGGCGCAAAAACTCAAGCCTCTTGCCTCAGCAAAAGCCGAACTGAAGCTCATAACCAACCGGGGTATAAAGGTATATCCCGATGGGTTTCCGGAAACATTTTGTACGGATCATTGGCGCTGCCGGTTTATGCCCCCGCAGGGCAAACAATTTGATGCCGATGAAATTATTGCACTGATGCAGCGCGCACGCCAGGCCGATGTAGAAGTTATTAAAACTGAAAACCTGTACGCTTTTAACGGTCAGCCGGCTTTTTCGGTGGGCCAGGGTCAATAAAAACCAAGTGATGTATGATGAAGTCCAGTCTGCTTCCGGCCGTGCTCACCATCCTGATCGGATGTATGTTGTGGGCTAAAAATCCGCTGATAGCCAACCTGGCTACCGGCCTGTCTATTGTATTTGCCCTGTTTATTATAAGACTTAAATCTCAGACCAAACCATGAAAGTACAAACCCAGCAAAATGTTGCCTCGGTAAAACTGGTTGACGGAATCTTTACACCAGAGGAAGCACTTGAAATACTTCTTAACTTAATTCAGTGTAAAATTCAATATCACGAACTGAACAACTTTAGTTCTTTGGTGCAACATGGCAAACCGGACAGCGTTGCCCTGCATCGCCTTCCGGAGTTACGTGCCGAGCAGGAAAAAGTAAAACAATTCACCCAGTTTGCCCGTCAGAGAAGATGCATCCTGAAAATTACCTCAGCAATCCGGGTTGAAATCATTGATGAAGGACGATGATGGTTTCCGGGACAGATGCCTCCGGACTGTTACCCGGCATCATAAAGAAAAAAAGATAATCCGGTGTTTCGTAAATATCAGGTGTGCCCTGCTCAGTTATTCGTTCAATACTTAAAAATCATTTTAGAAACTAAATCAGTCAAATACTGCAAACCCACTCAGCTCTCAACGCAGGCTGGCGCACCTGTGCTGCGCTCTGCTTGTGGAGCGGTGAACCCACATCCCTAAAACGAAACCCATTCAGGTAAAACTCCTGTAATCACTGCGTATGAACACCCAACTGCTGATTGAAAACCTTACCAATCCGGCCCTGCTATTTTTTGTATTAGGTATACTGGCCGTTATGGTAAAAAGCGACCTGGAAATCCCTTCCAACTCCTCCAAATTTATTTCATTGTATTTGCTCTTTTCAATTGGTTTTCGCGGTGGCCAGGAACTGGCACACGAAACGCTAAACCTGGAAATTGGCTGGTCGCTGCTGTTTGGTATTTTGTTGTCGTTGCTTATACCGGTTTACACCTTTTTTATTCTGCGGCAGCGTTTCAACATTTATGATGCCGGTGCGATTGCAGCTGCCTATGGTTCCATCAGCGCAGTAACTTTTGTTACCGCCACGGCCTATCTGGAGGCGCACCATCTCCGCCTGCACGGACACATGGTTGCGGTGATGGCGCTCATGGAGGCTCCGGCTATTGTAAGCGGATTGTTGTTAATCAGCGTGTTTTCCCGAAAGAACGACAATATTCACATCAAAAAACGCCATGCCTTCCGACATGCCATTACCAACGGAAGTGTGATGATGATTGTCGGCAGCCTCATTATCGGTTACTTGGCCAGCGAAGATCAGGCGCAGGGCATCAAACCCTTCACCACCGACCTGTTCCGCGGCTTCCTGGCCATATTCCTGCTGGACATGGGCATTGAAAGCGGCAGAAAGCTAAAAACCTTTTTCAATTACGGCTGGTTTCCCGTGTTGTTTGCCATCATCGTTCCCCTGGTCAACGGCTCATGCGTTACCTGGGCAAGCGCCTTAGTTACCGAAGACGTATCCAACCGCTTCATGTTTGGTGTGCTGGCGGCCAGTGCATCTTATATAGCCGTACCGGCTGCATTAAAGGTAAGCGTACCACAGGCCAACCCGGGTATATTCCTGCCCATGGCGCTGGCGGTTACTTTTCCTGTGAACATAACCATAGGCTTACCACTCTACCTGCATATATCCGGGTGGTAAACCGGCTGATTGATACGATACAAAACTGCCTACAGTAACCAGGTATCGTGTTTCCCGATCAGGAAGACGCAACATTGTCCAAACTTCAGTCGCGGTAATCCAGTGGTGGCTTGCGATCGCCTATAAGTGCCGTGTATTTGAAGTTGGGGCCTAAGCGTTTTTGATAATCTTGAAGCGCCTGCTGGATATGCACCGGATCGTTGAGCAAATCAAGCCCGGTAAGTGCCAGTGTTTTGGCAGCAACCATCATCCCTTTAATTCCGATATCGGTTCCGCCACAGGCCACAGCCTGCCAGCTGTGTGCCGGCACACCGGGTATCCAGGTGGCGGTAACCAGGCCCACGGTAGGCACCACATAGCTGATGTCGCCTACATCGGTGGATCCGCCACTGCCCTGGGCAACAGGATTAAACGGATCCACCCTGGAAGCTGTACTGATATCCGGACTGCTGCCGATGAGACTTTGCTGTATCTTTCTCCCAAATTCAATTTCTTCCGGTGTATAAGTTACACCTCCTACCTGTTCCAGGTTGGTGTGCATAAGGCGGGCCAGTGGTTCATTGGGCAGTAAATCGTAAACGCCGTTGATAATTTCTACTTCCACGCGTGTTTCTGTACCTAAAGCCGCACCTTCGGCCGCTTTTTTGATTCGTTCAAAAATTCCGGCCAGCACATCGCGTTTTGGATGACGCGCATAGTAATACACTTCGGCATAATCGGGCACTACATTGGGTGCCTTTCCGCCTTCGGTTATCACATAGTGTATGCGGGTATCGGAAGGGATATGCTCGCGCATCAGGTTTACCATGTGGTTCATGGCTTCTACGGCATCCAGCGCAGATCGGCCGCGATCCGGTGCACCGGCCGCATGGGCCGACAATCCGTAGAAGCGGAACTTAGCAGAAATGTTGGCCAATGAGCTGGACGGGTTAGCCGCATTGCGGCTCCCCGGATGCCAGTGCATCACCACATCTACTCCGTCAAACAGGCCCGCACGTACCATATAAACTTTTCCACCACCACCTTCCTCAGCCGGGGTGCCATACACTTTAATGGTGCCTTTCAATCCGTTCTTCTCCATTTGTTCTTTCAGCGCTATACCTGCCGCTACCGATGCTACTCCAAACAAATGATGACCACAGGCATGACCGGCCGAAAGACCCGGTTGTGGTTTTTTTTCAGGAACAGCTTGTTGGGACAATCCAGGCAGGGCATCGAATTCAGCGAGAATACCAATTACCGGCTTGCCGCTACCGTATGTAGCTACAAAGGCAGTTGGTATTTCAGCCACACCGGCTTCAACCGAAAAGCCGGCCTTTTTCAGAATATCCTGCAGGAGCACTGTGCTTTTATATTCTTTATAACCAACCTCGGCATACTCCCAGATACGCAAGGCGGCCGCGCGATAATCGGCATATCGGGCATCAATGCTGCTCATGATTTCTTTTTTATAGCCGGCATTTTCTTCGGTGGTAAGGCAGTTTGTGCAAACAGCAAAGCCGGAAAAACGCAAACAAGCAAAGCGGTAATTTTTGTTTTCATAAATAGCTATGATCTAAGTCATTGAACATGGTGACCTAAGTTACTGGTCTTTTCGGGTAAAAAATTTACATTTACCTTACGATATACGAATGAAAAGTAAGGCAGTCAAGTTATTTTGGATTTGTCTGATTTGTCTGAGTCTTGCCTGGGCTTTAGTCTGGATGGTTGAAACCTTAACTTCCTGAAAATATGAAAAAGAACATGGGTAATACCGATCGCATCATCCGCATCATTATTGCGGCAATTATCGCTGGCCTGTATTTTACAGGCACCATTACGGGCACGCTTGGAGTGGTACTCCTGGTGTTGGCCGGTGTGTTTGTGTTGACCAGCCTGGTGAGCTTCTGTCCGCTCTATGCCTTGTTTGGGATGAATACCTGCCCCACCAAGGAAGGCTGAAGCCTCAGGCCGAAAACCAGTTGGGGAAAGCCCACACCAGGTAACCATAGGCGGCAAAGCGTACAACACGCGCAATGCCGATAAGAAGAAATTGTTTGAACGGAAGATTAACTGATCCGGCCAGCATACAGGTGGCCGAATAGGGTATGGGTGTTACAGCTGCCACCAGCACCAGAAAAGCTCCGTAACGCTTAAGCTGCTGCTCATATTGAAGCAGGTAGCGAACGTACAGTTTCTTGTAGAAAACCGTACGCGAAAAGTTGCTGCCGATAAGATAACCCATAATACCGGCCAAATACGATAGAATTGTAAGCAGGGCAAGATTGAGGATGTACTGCAAGAGGGTAATTTTATGCAGGATCCAGATGAGCATAAAAAACTCCGGTGGTATCAGACCAAAGATCACTTCCGATGCAAAGAATACCATAAACATGATGATCGGCTTATCCTGAATGGCTTCGAGATCGTGCTCGAATGTTGAACGGATATACTCTTCAGCCAGGATAAAAGCCGTAATGATTACAGCAAACCACAGGATTCCGCGCAGCAGATTTTTAATCAGAAACCTTGAACGGCTTTCTTCCCGGTGATTTTTCATAGATTCAGGAAATTATCGGAAAGCGTTTAAAAGGTTTACTCTCATCAAAGAGCTTGCGGTAAGTGGCATGTCGTTTTACAACATGGGGTGTAACCTGTTCGGCCACACGGATCATCTTGGGATTAAAATCACCTATCCAGTTCATTTCATACTCCTTGTAAGGGAAGGAATCCACCTGCGCAATTCTTCTGAACGACTCGATGATGGCACCATCCACACCTTTGCCCTGATGCTCAGGCACAACACCAAACAACACTCCAAATGCTTTTTTGTTGGTTCCGAGCCATTTATGCCACAAAAACTTCAGTTTGGCCAACAGGTGAAACTGCCCGTTCAGATGTTTAAAAATCTGATTGAGCTCGGGCAAAGAAATAAAAAAGGCAACCGGCTCATCTTTATAGTAGCCGAACCAGATAAGCCGTTTGTCTAATATAGGCTTCATTTGTTTAACCAGCACACGTGACTGATATTCTGTGAGCTCAGGTATTTCACCCCTTTTCGCCCAGGCGCGGTTATATACGTATCGGATTTCATCGGCCAGTTTGTTCACATCAATCTTTTGGGGATAACGAAACGAATAGTTGGGATCGGCAAAAGCCTTTTCGGCCTTTTCATACAACCGCGGATCAACCGGCCCCATGATCGGGCGTCCGTAGGTAAACTGATAGAAATACACCTGAAAACCATAGGCCTCGAAAAATTCCTTATAGTAGGGTAAGTTGTAATTGCACAGGTAGTTGGGTTCGCGGTCAAAGCCCTCAATAAGAAGCCCCCACCAGCGATCGCGGTTGCCGAAGTTTATCGGACCGTCCATGGCTTCCATTCCTCGTTCAGTTAGCCACTGTTTGCACTGATCAAACAGCGCAAAGGCTGCATCCTGATCATTGATGCATTCAAAAAAACCCATGCCGCCGGTAGGTTGATCATTGCCCTTATTTGCGGTTTTATGATTGACAAATGCCGCAACACGACCAATTGTTTCACCTGCATTGTTCTGTAAAATCCAGCGAGTGCATTCACCGTGCTGAAATGCTTTGTTTTTCTTTGGATCGAATACCGCTTCAATGTCTTTGTCCAACGGGCGTATCCAGTGCTTTTGGTTATGGTATAGTTTAACCGGCAGGTGCAGAAATTCACGAACCTGAGCTTTGGTTTTAACTTCAAGTAATTTCATTGGGACTGTAAATACCGGTAGAGATTATCTTTTTGTTGGGTACTACGTTGATTGGGCAGCCATATTTCAAATGTGGTGCCAAAGCCCGGCGAACTGCTTACGGTTATGCGTCCACCGAGTTTTTCAATGGCATTTTTTACAATATACAAACCAATTCCCGAGCCGTCCGATTGCTCGGATGCCCGGTAAAACATTTCAAAAATTTTATCGATATCGCTTTCGGCTATGCCAATACCGTTGTCTGCAAACTTAATATGGCATTGCTGCAAGGTGGTGTGAATCTGCACATTGATTTGCGGACGGGCCTGCTTTTTGTTGCGGTACTTAATGGCGTTGGAAACCAGGTTCCGGAATATTTCGCCCAACCGCCAGGGATCACTGTAGAACTCCTCACCGGTAACCTGGGTAATCAGCTCTACTTCACCCGCTCCCGGCAGATAACTCAGATCGGAGAAGGTCTTGGAGAGCATTTCTACAAATTCGATCTTGGATACCGTCACTTCCATTTTCAGATTTTTGGCGTGACTTAACACATCGCTGATAAAGCGATCTAACTCCTGAACCTTCTCCCCGATTATTTGAAGGTACATACGCGGATCGTCCGTATTCCCGGGCAGGCGGGCAAGATTAACCAACCCCAGAACGGACGATAACGGTGCCCGTAAATCGTGCGATACCTTGTACACAAAGTTGTCCAGCTCGGCATTTCTTATCTTTAACTCCTCCTCAATTTTCTTTCGCTCGGTTATATCTACGTACACACCATATATACCTATGGTTTTGTCTTCAAGCGAAACAGGCACACCGTATAATATAACATTTACCAGTTTACCTTCGCGGTGTTTACGCACCGTTTCAAGACTAATGGTATTGTTGGAAGCGATGAGATTATTCAGATCAATTCCCTCGTTCTGAAGGTTTTCCGGAACAATAAAGTCATTGAGATTTTTACCGCGAAGCTCCAGGAGTCCATAACCAAACATTTCATTAAATCCACGGTTTACCAGCAAAACTTTGCCTTTCTCATCAAGCAGTACCAACGCTACAGGCACATTATTGAATAACCGGTTAAAAAGTGTTTCGCTTTTCTTTAATCGATCTTCTTCCTGCTTTTTGCGTTCATCAATATCCAGCATCAGGCCGGTATAGGTTAGCTGTTCTGCCCGAACGGGCAAGCCACTTCGCAGCTCAACCCACCTCACTGTGTTATTGATTTTAAATCTTCCTTCCCAAAGCAAAGCTTTTTCATGAATCGCTCCGTTTCTGAATGCCTGCTCAAAAGATTCCCGATCATCCGGATGTACCATTTCTATACAGGAAGAATATCGCTTCATGATATCGGCCGGAGATAGACCCAGCAATGCCGGGCTATTTTCGCTGATATAAACAAGTTCAGGGGTGCCGTCCTTGCGCACAACACAGGTAAACACTACCGCGGGAACCCGGGAAATAAAATCCTGCATGGACAGAAATGTTGGTTTACCATTAAACTTTGAGGGGTCTTACCGTGCAATATACAGGGTTTTTGTCATTATTCCTATTTACCCGCCCCGGGGCCGTGGAGGGTAAAAAAACAAAAAAAGAGCCAGTTGGCTCTTTTCTTTGATGGATGGATTCCGCAGGGTTATGACGATTTCAGTGCTTCTGCACCGCCCACTATTTCAAGAATCTCCTTGGTAATGGCTGCCTGCCGTGTACGGTTATAGCTTAGTCGCAATTCTTTCAGCAATTCACCTGCATTTTCGGTAGCCTTGTCCATGGCCGTCATGCGCGCACCGTTTTCAGCAGCATTGGAATCGAGCAGGGCCTTGAACAGTTGCACCCGCAGCGATTTGGGTATAATACCCTCAAGCACCTCGCTGCTGCCGGGCTGGTAGATATAATCTACCTGTACTTTTTCTTTCGTAGCCTTTGGCACTACCGGCAGATATTGCTCGGCACGGAGAATTTGCGTGGCAACGTTTTTGAATTCGTTATAAACAACGTCTATACGATCATAAGTGCCGTTTCTGAAATTTTTCATCAGATAATCGGCAGCACGTGAGGCCTCATCAAAATTCAGTTTCGAAAACAGCAATGCAAAGTCGGTTACAACCGGATACTTTCTTTTGCCGAAATAATCGAGCGCCTTCTTACCGATGGGCATAATGGTAAGATTACCCCTTTTGTGCACATCGGCATACTGCTCTTCAATAAGGCGAAGCACACCTTTAAATACGTTGGAATTAAACGACCCACATAAGCCACGATCGGAAGTAACTACAACTAGTAACACCCTGTTTACATCGCGCGTGGCGCTATACCAACTGGCCGAGTCATCGTGCTGGCTTGCCGACAGATTCTGAAGGATAGCCGACATTTTTTGTGCGAATGGACGCATCTGAATGATGCGATCCTGCGACTTGCGCAGTTTGGCCGCTGCCACCATTTTCATCGCCTTGGTGATCTGCTGGGTAGAGATCACCGAGTTGATGCGCATCTTTACTTCCTTTAAACTGGGCATAACTTGCGTTGATTTAATTGGTTACGCAGCAAAGTTCGCGGCCGTTTCAAGCGCCACTTTTTTAATTACTTCCAGGTCGCTGTCTTCCAGTTTGCCGGCACGCAGATTGTCCAGCACATCGCGGTGGGTGGTGCGCATGCGATCCAGAAACTCCTTTTCAAACTCACGCACTTTCGGTACCGGAACTTTATCGAGATAACCACGCGTGGAAGCTGCGATGATAGCCACCTGCTCTTCTACCGGAACAGGTGCATACTGGTCTTGCTTTAACACTTCTGTGTTTCTTCGCCCGCGTTCAATGGTAAGCCGGGTGGCGGCATCCAGATCAGAACCAAACTTGGCAAAGGCTTCGAGTTCGCGGAACTGGGCCTGATCAAGCTTTAACGTGCCGGCCACTTTTTTCATAGACTTGATCTGTGCTGCACCCCCTACACGCGACACCGATATACCCACATTAATGGCTGGCCGGATACCGGCATTAAACAGGTTGGTTTCCAGAAATATCTGCCCGTCTGTAATAGAAATGACGTTGGTCGGAATATATGCCGAAACATCTCCTGCCTGTGTTTCGATAATGGGCAAGGCAGTGAGCGAACCACCGCCCTTTACTTTTCCTTTCAGCGAAGGGGGCAGGTCGTTCATATTGCGGGCCACGCTGTCGTCATTAATAATTTTGGCAGCGCGTTCCAGCAGGCGGCTGTGCAGATAGAAAATATCACCCGGATAGGCTTCGCGACCAGGAGGTCTGCGCAACAGCAACGACACTTCGCGGTAGGCAACCGCCTGTTTCGAAAGATCGTCATAGATTACCAGTGCCGGGCGACCGGTGTCGCGGAAATATTCACCTATGGCTGCTCCGGTGAAGGGTGCGAAAAACTGCATGGGTGCAGGGTCAGAAGCCGTGGCTGAAACAATAATGGTGTAAGGCAATGCTCCGGCTTTTTCCAGTGCCGAGGCTACCTGTGCAACGGTTGAACCTTTCTGACCTATGGCCACATAAATACAGTAAACCGGCTGACCCTTTTCGTAAAACTCACGTTGGTTGATGATGGTATCCACGGCAACAGCAGTCTTTCCGGTCTGGCGGTCGCCAATGATTAACTCACGCTGACCTCGCCCGATGGGTATCATCGAGTCGATGGCTTTGATCCCGGTTTGCAAGGGCTCATTTACCGGCTGTCGGTAGATTACACCGGGGGCTTTGCGTTCCAGCGGCATTTCGTAAAGTTCACCGGTTATCGGTCCTTTGCCATCAACCGGCTCACCTAAAGTGTTCACCACACGTCCCAGCATGCCTTCGCCCACCATGACGGAGGCAATTTTACCAGTGCGCTTCACCGTATCACCTTCGTGTACACCTTTGGAGTCGCCAAACAATACCGCACCTACGTTATCTTCTTCGAGGTTAAGCACCATGGCGCGCAAGCCGTTTTCAAATTCCAGCAGTTCGCCGGCCTGAGCCTGGGTAAGTCCGTAGATACGGGCCACTCCATCGCCCACCGACAACACCGTGCCTACCTCTTCCAGTTCGGCATCGGTACGGGCCTGGGCCAGTTGCTCGCGTAATATTGCTGATACTTCTTCGGGTCTGATATCTGCCATAATCGTTGGTCGTTTTTCGTTGTTCGTTATTCGATATTATAAAGTTTTAATGTATGGATTCCGGGTCAGTTCGCGCTCCAGCGCTTTCAGGCGGTTGCGAATAGAAGCGTCAATCTGCCTGTCATTTACCGTCAGCACAAATCCGCCAATCATTTCAGGCTCAACTTTGGTATGGAGTTCAACCTGATTCTTTTTACTGATTTCTTTAATCAGCTTTTCAAATTCGGACATGAGTTTATTATCCGGCTCTATGGCTGTTTCGAGCGTAGCCGATACTATGCCCTTGTACTCATTATAAGCCTGATGAAACTGCCGGGCAATTTCCGGCAACAGCGGCTCGCGGTTCTTCCGGGTGATGATATCGAAAATGGCCAGCGTAAGCGAGTGTACTCTTCCCCTGAACAAGGCCATGAGTACATCTTTTTTCTTATCGTGGCGGATTACCGGATTGCGAAGCATTAACGTGAAACTCCGGTTTTGCTGGCAAATCCGGCTGAATAACTGCATGTCGGCATGTACCTCTTCCAGCGCCTTTTGTTCTACGGCAAGCTGAAGCAGTGATTTAACATACCGGTAGGCAACACGTGATTCGGCCATATCAGTTTACAGAAATGTCTTTCAGATAGGTCTCTATCAGTTCTTTTTGAGCCTTATCGCTTTCCAGGTTTTTCTTCAAAAGCTTTTCAGCAATCTGAAGTGAGAAACGGGCCACCTGAACTTTTACTTCGCGCAGGGCGGCCTGTTTTTCAAGCTGAATGGCCTGGCGCGCATCGTCAATAATTTTATCAGCCGACTTGCGGGCTTCGGCACGTGCTTCGTCTATGATGCGGTTGGCTGTGTCGCGGGCTTCCTTCAACATTTTATCGCGCTCATCGCGTGCTTCTTTCAATAATTTTTCGTTGTCGGCCTGAAGACGGGTCATTTCTGCCCGCGCCTTTTCGGCCGCATCCAGTGCCTGTTGGATGGACGTTTCCCGCTCTTTAAGTGAATTGAGAATGGGCTTCCACGCAAATTTGGATAGTAACAGAACCAACAGCAGGAATACAAACGCCTGCCAGATGATAAGCCCCGTACCCGGTGTTAATAAATCCATATACTATAAATTGTTATACCAGTGTTTCATTTCACAGTAAAAGAAAGAACCTGCCGGCCCATTGCCGGTGCAGGTTCTTTCGGGCGTTAGCCTTTGAAGGAAATCAGCAGGCAGATAACCAGCGCAAAGAGCGCGGCCACTTCAATAAGGGCAGCGATGATCAGCATGGCACCCTGAATTTTTCCGGATGCTTCGGGCTGACGCGCCATGCCTTCCATGGCCGAGCCGCCGATGCGACCGATACCAATGCCTGCGCCAATTGCTGCCAAGCCGGCACCGATACCTGCGCCCATAATCGCGTAGCTGATGTCCAATAAAAGTGCTGTTAACATGTGTATTGTATAGTTAAGTTAAACAAACCCTGTATCGCTTCCGACCAGGGGTATCTTTAGTCATCTTAATGATGGTCGTGGTCGGCCACAGCCATGCCTATGTACAATGAAGTAAATAAAGTGAATACATAGGCCTGGATACCTGCCACCAGCAACTCAATCAAATTGATGAACAATACAATTAAGCTCGATACCAGTCCTACCGCAATGCTCTGAAAAATAAACGCCAGGCTTATAAGACTCAGCAACACGATGTGCCCTGCCGTGATGGCCACAAACAAACGAATCATCAGCGAAAAAGGCTTGGTAAATAAGCCTACTATTTCTACCGGCAAAATAACCACACGCAGCAACAGCGGTACGCCGGGAGTCCAGAAAATATGCCCCCAGTAAGACTTTGTGCCGCTCACATTGGTAATGATGAAGGTTAACACAGCGAGCGTCATCGTTACAGCTATGTTGCCCGTAAGGTTACCTGCCCCCGGCAACAGGCCCAACAGATTGCCAAATAAGATAAAGAAGAAGAGTGTAAGCAGGTAAGGCAGGTACTTTTCGTAATGATGCCCGATGTTGGGTTTTACAATTTCATCGCGCACAAAAACAATCACCGGCTCGAAAAAGGATTGAATGCCCTTGGGAGCACGACCCCGGTTTTCCTGGTACCTCCTGGCCACTGCAAGAAAAACACCCAGCAGCAATGCAGCATTGATAAAGAGCATGGCCACATTTTTGGTAATTGAAATGTCGAGCACAGGCTTACCGCTGTCGGCCAGGTAAATATGACCGTGCTCCATCCGGTAGCCCTTGTATTCTATCAGATTATGATTTTCATCATAAAAATTTCGCGAAGAAAAGATATCCCATCCTTTTTCTTTGGAATACACAATGACCGGCAGATAAATTGTTCCGTAATGCCCATCCCAGAAGTGCCAGATGTGATCATCTTTCACGTGATGAAGAATCACCTCGCCGGCATCAAAGCCACCGGAAGTGGATTCTTCGGAAGCCCGGGCAGAGGGAGTAAAAAGAACCGCAGAAACTGCGGTCAAGAGCAAGGATAATCGTTTGGAAATCAGTAAAAAAAAGGGCATCAGCAGCCTGATTTTAAGGGTTTTAAAATCCGACCGCAAAGGTAGAAATTTAGGTTTCAGAATGAAATGATTTGGATTTTTTTGTGGCTACCCGCTCAAAGCCCATTTTTCTTAAGCTTCCATTCCGTAACCGGAACGACAGAAATAAGTGCAACCAACATAAAAATGACTGATACACTAAACGACTGCCTCAGGGGAAGCCACACAATGGTTATTACCTGAACCAGGCAAACTACCAGTGCAACAACCAGCATGTACCGCGCACTGAAGCGGTTGGCAAAATCCCACGCCTGCTGGCTTTTCATAGACCGCCGACTACGATAGCCATACAGATAGTTGATGGTTCGGGGTGGAAATAAGACAAAGATTCCAGTGAGCAGCAATAAGAGTGGTCCGAGTAAGAGATGCATACTTATGAGCTCCTTATTCATAACTACCCGGTTTTATCTTCCTGCTTTGCTCTTTCCCAGTATGCATCCATCTCGGCAAGTGTCATGTCGCCCAGTTTCTTTCCATCCTTTGCCGATTCCCGTTCCAGATAAGTGAAGCGGGAAATAAATTTTTTGTTGGTACGTTCCAGTGCCTCTTCCGGGTCAACTCCAACAAAGCGAGCATAGTTAACCAGCGAAAACAATACGTCTCCCAACTCGGCCATTATCTTATTGCGGTCAGCTTCGGGCTTTGCTGCAACCTCGTGCAGTTCATGCAGCTCTTCCTGCACTTTTTCCCAAACCTGCTCCGGGCGTTCCCAGTCAAACCCTACACCACGGGCTTTATCCTGTATGCGCATGGCTTTTACCAGGGCGGGCAGCGACTGCGGCACTCCTTCCAGCACCGACTTCTTTCCTTCCTTCAGCTTCAGTTTTTCCCAGTTGGCTTTTACAGTTTGCTCATCTTCGGCTACCACGTCCCCATATATGTGCGGGTGCCGCTCTATCAGCTTATCGCAGATTGCATTGAGCACATCGGCCACATCAAAAGCTCCCAGTTCAGAAGCAATGCGCGCGTAAAAAACATTGTGCAGCATTAAATCGCCCAGCTCTTTCTTTACCTCCTCCAGGTTGTTTTCCAGTATGGCATCGGAAAGCTCGTAGGTTTCTTCAATGGTAAGGTGTCGCAGGCTTTCCAGGGTTTGCTTCTTATCCCACGGGCAGTTCTCGCGCAGTTCATCCATGATGGTGAGCAGACGGTCAAATGCCCTGAGCTTTTCGGTTCGTCGCAAATCTGGTTTTGAGCGGTTTTTTTTCATATCGGCAAACTAAGCGGGGGTAATAGATGTTCGTATCTTTGTCGTACAAATTTTACATTTATTTGCACATGGTGTGGGTATTATCCATAGGTATTCTTGCGCTTTTCTTTATTTTGATGTCCGTTCGCCTCATTTTCCTGAAAGATGGCGAATTTCGCGGCACCTGTGCATCGCAAAGTCCGTGGCTGAATAAAGAAGGAGCCACGTGCGGGTATTGCGGTAAAACCCTTACCGCTGACGATACCGCCTGCGGCAGCCCGGATAGTGCAGCTCCCCCCGTATCCGGCAAGAAATAAGGAGCAATATTCTGCTAATTTTGCCCGGTCTTAACCGAACATACTGTGGCCTTAATGAAATCCATTTCGGGTATCCGCGGAACCATTGGCGGCATTCCCGGCGATAATCTCACACCTCTTGATGTAGTGCGTTTTACAGCTGCCTTTGGCACCTGGATCATTGCACGAAAAGGAAAGAAAGTGGTTATTGGTCGTGACGCACGCATATCAGGTGAAATGGTTAGTGCCCTGGTAAGTAATACCTTGCTGGCGCTCGGACTGGATGTTATTGATCTTGGACTATCTACCACTCCCACCGTTGAAATAGCTGTTCCCCTGGAAAAGGCCGGAGGAGGCATCATCATCACGGCCAGTCATAATCCTGCCGAATGGAATGCACTGAAACTGCTCAATGAAAAAGGTGAATTTATCTCGGCCGGTGACGGTGCCCAGGTGTTAAGCCTGGCCGAAGAAGAATCTTTCAGGTTTGCAGCCGTTAACCACCTGGGTAAGTACGTTTATAAACCCGGGTATCTGGAAAAGCACATCGCTTTAGTTGTAAAAAGCAAATGGGTTGATGTAAAGGCCATCCGCAGGGCAAAATTTAAAATAGCCGTAGATGCCGTGAACTCAACGGGCGGCATAGCCGTTCCTATGCTCCTGAAACAGTTGGGCGTGCAGAAAATCATATTACTGAATGGCGAACCCAACGGGAAATTTGCTCACAACCCCGAGCCTCTTCCGGAAAACATCCGTCAGATTTGCCGCGTGGTGAAAAAGGAAAAGTGCCACCTCGGTATTGTGGTTGATCCGGACGTTGACCGCCTGGCCCTGGTACAGGAAGATGGCAAACCCTTTGGTGAGGAGTACACGCTGGTAGCGGTAGCCGATTACATTCTGAAAAGGAAAAAGGGCAACACAGTTTCCAATCTGTCATCTACCCGCGCCCTTCGCGACATTACCGAAAAGGCAGGTGGTCATTATTATGCTTCGGCAGTGGGCGAAGTGAATGTGGTCGAGATGATGAAAAAGACCCAAGCCCTAATCGGTGGCGAAGGTAACGGCGGGGTAATATTTCCCGAACTGCATTACGGACGCGATGCATTGATGGGCATTGCCCTGTTTCTTTCACATCTGGCCAGGAACGGAAAGAAAGCCTCAGAGCTGCGCAAAACCTACCCCGACTACTTCATGGCCAAAAAGAAAATTGAACTGAAGCCGGGCATGAATGCCGATGCTGTGCTGAAACACCTCGAGCAGAAGTACGCACACGAAAAAATCAATACCACCGATGGTGTAAAGATTGATTTTGAGCACGCGCGAGAGTGGGTACATCTGCGCAAGTCGAATACCGAGCCGATTATCCGGATCTATTCAGAGTCAACCACTCAGCCCGCTGCTGATGCGCTGGCCGAAAAAATAATAAACGAAATCAGGGCGTTAGTTTAGTTTTCTTTAAGCACCACCTCTGCTACCCAGCGGAAGCCCAGCCAGGGCTCGGGTTGGCTGTAAATCTGGTCTTTATCCAAAGCACATAACCGTGCCCACAAGTCGTAGTGCCCGCCCTTGGCGATGCCGCGCTCTTCCACCATCTCGGCCACATTGCCAAACAGGTTGTAGATACCCATGGTATTCGGATAAAATTCACGCACCTGCATGATGCCGGTTGAACCGTATTTTTTAATAACGGCCTCGTAACCCTTGCAGGTGCTGGCAAATTTGTAATTGTATAAAAAGCACCCGTCTTTACTCAGGCTGTCAAACAGGTTGTTGTGCTTCATGGCTTCATTCAGCCCGGCACGCACAAAACTTTCCCATTCTTCTTTGCCCGGCAACCGAAAATTTAGCTTTATTCTTTCGGAAAACGTGGTATTTTCATCATAGAGTTCACTAAGCCACCTGCAGTACATCTGCGCCTGCTCATAGCTGATACCGGTTACCGGTAATGCTTCATAAAAAGCTAACGATTTATCACGGAGTTGCTGAGGATACAGGATATTTACTTCTTTTGAAATTTTATTGAACTTTGTGATGAGGGAGATCTGATTGGCGATGTCGTCCCGTTCATCCACATGCTTTAAAAACAATTGTAGAATTGTTCGCGTGCGCGGATGCATTTTCAACGTGTCGGGCATGGTTTGTGAAAACGGCAGTTCCATACTGTGTCGGGCATGACTCATAAAGATCAGCCAGTCTTTTATAGTTACTTCTGTTTCAGAAATCATCAGGCGGTCATTCACCTTGATAGCGCCCGGCACACGCAGATCAGCGCCCAGGCTGTATGCTTTGTTTTCTGTTACCGGAATAAACTCACCTCTCTTGTCCTGCACAAGCAAATAGGCCTCCTGCATATCATTGGTGTTAACGATACGCATGGAGGTGTACTCCGAAGCAAATTTTATCGATTCTAACTTCATGTTAAAAGGATGGGGCTTGCCGGCTTTCCAAGCCAGTATGTAGTAGCTTTGTATTCCATCGGCAAGTATGGAGTCATACTCAGCCGGCAGCGCAACTTTCTTTTTCTTCTCCTCATATAAACCATATTTACCATTAATGGTAAACAGACAAAATTTGTTAATAAAGTCTTCACAATCTATTTGCGCATACACATTCAGCGAGCAAACCAGCAAGCCCGCTATCACACCAGCCGTTGTTTTCATGGTTACAGAATTTACTTAAAAGTAGTGCTACTGCTTTGTTAAAACGATCACGGTAAAAAGGTAAAATGGTGCCTGTAAAACGGTAGTCAGATTCCTGATTCCGTTCGGGCAATTGGTTTTCAGCCCTTTGCCTATTTTTGCATTAAAAGCTACCGGTTATGCAGGTCTATCTCGATAATGCCGCCACCACCCCTATGGATCCCGAAGTATTCGAAGCGATGAAGCCCTTCATGCTCGAAGACTTCGGCAACCCCTCATCCACCCATGCACACGGACGAAAAGTGCGCGCGGCTATTGAGTCGGCCCGGAAAAAAGTAGCTGAACTGCTTAACTGTGCACCGGGGGAGATCATTTTCACATCGGGGGGCACCGAAGCCGATAACGCCATCCTCACCTGTGCTACCGAGACTTTCGGCATAGAGCATCTTATCTCCTCGCCCATCGAACATCATGCGGTTACGCATACGCTCGAACACCTCGCTAAATCGGGTAAGGCCCAGCTGCATTACGTAGAGCTGGATGACAAAGGGCATGTAAACCTGCAGCACCTCGAAAGCCTGCTAAAGCAATACCCCAAGGCATTGGTGTCGCTTATGCACGCCAACAACGAAATCGGAAACCTGCTCGACCTACAAACGGTTGGCGAGATGTGCCGGGAATACAAGGCCTTCTTTCATTCTGATACGGTGCAAACCGTAGGACATTACCGGCACGATCTGAAAAGCCTGTTTGTATGTGGCATGACTGCTGCCGCGCATAAGTTTCATGGTCCGAAAGGCATCGGCTTCATGTACATTCGAAAGGATCATAAGATTCATCCCTTTATTCACGGTGGCGCCCAGGAACGCAATATGCGTGGCGGCACCGAAAATGTGTACGGTATCATTGGTCTGGCCAAGGCTCTTGAAATTGCTTACCGCGACATGGACGAGCACCAGCGCCACATAAGCGCCCTGAAAAAGCACATGATTGAACGCCTGCAGGAAAACATCCACGATGTGCGCTTTAATGGCGACTCGGCCAACCTGGCACGAAGCCTGTACACCGTGTTAAATGTTAGTCTGCCCGCAAACGACGACAGCAGTCTGCTGTTGTTTAATCTGGACCTTCACGGTGTTTCGGCCTCGGGAGGCAGCGCCTGCTCCAGCGGGGCAACCACCAGTTCGCATGTGCTGGCCCATTTATACCCTGGCTCAAAGCGCGCTTCCGTGCGGTTTTCCTTTAGCAAGTACAACACCTTGAAGGAAATTGACTACGCGGTCAATGTGCTGACCGAACTTTTTAAAAAAGTAGAGGCCTGAGGCATGGATGCCGACATCACCATCATTGGTGCCGGCAACCTGGCCTGGCACCTGGCCCCTGCACTCGATAATGCGGGTTATGCCGTGCGCGAAGTGTACAGCCGCAACCCACAACACGCCCGCCAACTAACCGAACGCCTCTATGATGCGCAGGTTGTTGAAACCCTTGACTTTTCCGCGTCCCCATCCGGAATCTTTATTATCTGTGTACCTGATGACGCCATTGAACCCGTGGTTCGTGAAATGGTTTTGCCGGACAATGCCCTGTTGATTCATACATCGGGCAGCAAGCCGCGCCAGGTGCTGAGCTTTGCCGCTGCCGAAACTACCGGTGTATTTTATCCGCTTCAAACTTTCAGCAAAGCACGAAGAATCGACTTCAGCAACATTCCTGTCTTCGTTGAAGCAGATACAGAAGAAACCGAAAAAACCTTGGTGAAGATGGGCAAAGCAATCAGCAGAAAAGTAGTAGTACTGAATGAGCAGCAGCGCCTTGCCCTGCATGTGGCTGCCGTGTTTGCATCCAACTTCACCAACCACATGTTACGGCTGGCACATGAAATAGCCGAGGAAAACAACCTGAAGCCCGACTGGCTCAATGAGCTGATAGCCGAAACCGTAAACAAGGTGTTTGATCTGGGCCCTGAGGCCTCGCAAACCGGCCCGGCCCGGCGCGGAGACCTGGCCACACTGGATCGGCACATGGAATTTTTAAAAGAAAACCATGCACTGGCAGAGATTTATAAAATAATTTCACAGGATATACTGAACCGGGATTAATGCGTTTAGGTGCTGCACAAAAATCCTTCGCAAAAAAAAACCGGCAAACCGAAATCCGGCCACCGGTTATAAGTTTTTAATAGTTGGTTAATCGGAATTATCCGTTCATTGACAGCAGGAACTCTTCGTTGTTGCGCGTGCCTTTCATCTTCTCCTGCAGAAACTCCATTGCCTCAATCGAGTTCATGTCGGCCATAAACTTGCGCAATATCCATACGCGTTGCAGTTCCTCTTCCTTCATCAGCAGGTCTTCCCGGCGTGTACCGGAAGCCGGCACATCAATGGCCGGATAAATGCGCCGGTTGGCCAGCTTGCGGTCAAGCTGCAATTCCATATTGCCGGTGCCCTTAAATTCCTCAAAGATCACCTCATCCATCTTCGAACCTGTGTCAATAAGGGCGGTGGCTATGATGGTCAGCGACCCGCCATTTTCAATGTTGCGGGCTGCGCCAAAGAATCGCTTGGGTTTGTGCAACGCATTGGCATCAACCCCACCGGACAAAATTTTACCCGATGAGGGAATAACCGTATTGTGGGCACGCGCCAGGCGGGTAATTGAGTCGAGCAGGATAACCACATCATGTCCGCACTCCACCATGCGTTTTGCCTTCTCCAGCACAATGCTGGCCACCTTTACATGGCGTTCGGCCTGCTCATCGAAGGTTGAAGCTATCACTTCGGCTTTTACGCTGCGTGCCATGTCGGTCACTTCTTCCGGGCGCTCGTCAATCAGCAGCACGATGAGGTAAACTTCCGGATGGTTTTCGGCAATGGCATTGGCAATGTTTTTCAGCAAAACCGTTTTCCCGGTTTTGGGTTGTGCCACAATCATACCGCGCTGACCCTTTCCGATGGGTGCAAACAAATCCAGTATGCGGGTAGAAAGGTTATCGGGTGTGGTGCTCAGCTTCAGCTTTTCGTTGGGAAACAAAGGTGTGAGGTATTCAAACGCTACCCGATCGCGTATTTCTTCCGCTGTTTTACCATTGACGCTCTCTACTTTCAGAAGTGCAAAATATTTTTCACCTTCTTTGGGCGGACGTATCTGCCCGCGGATGGTGTCGCCTGTTTTCAGGCCCATGGCTTTAATCTGCGAAGGCGAAACATAAATATCATCCGGACTGGCCAGGTAGTTGTAGTCGGAAGAGCGCAGGAAGCCGTAGCCATCCTGCATGATTTCAAGCACTCCTTCACTGACTACCACGCCATCGAAATCGCGGATGTGCGAACGTACCGCCTGGCGTTCATCTGCCTGGGCTGCCGATTCCGGTACCGGGGCGGGCCGCGATTCTTCCGAAGCCGGCTGCGTTACCTGAGGCTCATCATCAAACCGGGCTGCCGTTGTTTCCAGTTCTTCATTCAGCGAGTCCAGCAGATCATCGGATGTCATTTCCTTCTCCGGCTTTGGCGCCACGTTCTCACGCTTGCGCGGCCGAAGGGTGCGTCCGCCATTGGTGGCAGTTTTCTGCGGTGCCCCTGGCGCCTCGCCGGTAACTGCCTGCTGATCGAGTATTTTGTAAATCAATTCCTGCTTGGCAAGTTTGCGGGCATTTTTAATGCCCATCTGTTCGGCAATTTCTTTCAACTCAGAGAGCAGCCGTACATTTAAATCGTCAATGGTGTACATGGGTGGATAAAAAAATTGAATAAAGGTTTTTGGGTTAGTTTATGTTATACATTCAACAGTCTGTTTCGACTTTCACTGATAAACAGTTTCCGTTTCAAGGAATGATATGCAAATAAGATATGTGTTGATATATTCAGTCGGGCCCGAATAAACCCGTTTGATGCTGCAAGTATAGGCCAAATTTACATACAAACAAATGATGCTGCTAAATTTGTTTCACACAGACCGCCATTAAAGCCGATAAGCGGCTATTTTTGATGTCCTGATTTTTAAACCGATTACCCCCTATGCTTCAAATAGCCTACCTGCGCGAACACCGCAGCACTGCCCTTGCCGGCCTGCAGAAACGCGGCCTTCCTGATGCCGCCCAACTCATTGACCATGCACTGGAACTCGACCAGCTTCGCAGAGCAACCCAGGCCAGTGCCGATGAACTGCGTGCACGCAGCAACCATGAATCAAAGAAAATAGGCGAGTTGATGAAAGCCGGAAAAACCGATGAGGCCACCGCATTGCGGCAACACCTGGCACAATGGAAAGACGAGTTGAAAAAACTGGAAGAGGACCTCTCCCGATACGAAGAAGAGCTGCGACTTCAGCTGTATAAAATCCCCAATGTGCCCGCTGCCGCAGTGCCACCGGGAAAAGGTGCAGATGACAATGTGAACGTACACCAGCATGGCACCATTCCGGCACTGCCACATAACGCACTGCCGCACTGGGATCTTATTAAAAAATACGACATCATTGATTTTGAACTGGGCAACAAAATTACCGGTGCCGGGTTTCCGGTGTACAAAGGAAAGGGCGCCAAACTGCAACGTGCATTAATCAGTTTCTTCCTTGACGAGGCTGAAAAGGCAGGCTACCGCGAAATGATGCCTCCACACCTGGTTAACGAGGCCAGCGGCTACGGCACCGGCCAGTTACCAGATAAGGAAGGACAGATGTATTGCGTTACAGCCGACCAGCTCTACCTCATTCCCACCGCTGAAGTGCCCATTACCAACCTGTACCGCGATGAGATTCTAAGTGAAGACAGCCTGCCGGTAAAAAACGTAGGCTATACACCCTGTTTCCGAAGAGAGGCCGGAAGCTGGGGTGCACACGTACGCGGACTGAACCGCCTGCATCAGTTCGACAAAGTGGAGATTGTGCAGATACGCAAACCGGAAGAGTCTTACCAGGCACTTGAAGAAATGTGCAACTACGTACAGGGATTGCTCGAAAAACTCGAATTGCCCTACCGCAAAATGCTGCTCTGCGGTGGTGATATGGGCTTCAATTCGGCCATGACCTACGACATGGAGGTATATGCCGCTGCCCAGCAACGCTGGCTGGAAGTAAGCTCGATCAGCAACTTCGAAACCTACCAGGCCAACCGCATGAAGCTGCGCTACCGCGATGCCAACGGTAAAATTCACCTGCTGCACACCCTCAATGGCAGTGCGCTGGCCCTGCCGCGCATTGTAGCCGCCCTGCTGGAAAACAATCAGGATGAGGCGGGCATCCGCATACCGAAAATACTGGTGCCTTACACCGGTTTCGACCGGATTTCGTAACCTCGTTGAAGGGATTCCCCTTTCATCAAAACCCCGAGTAAAAGCGAAAACACTTTACGTAAAATTGGGTTTGTAAAAATCTTTTTCCATGAACCGTCTTCTTCTGTTCTTTTTCATCTTCTCTGCCTTTTCCTGCGTGGAAAACCGCAATGAAAAAATCATCTATCCGGTTACCCGCAAGGTTGATTCGGCCGACACCTATTTCGGCACCATTGTGCCCGACCCGTACCGCTGGCTGGAAAATGATACAGCCCGCGAAACAGCCGACTGGATAGCCCGGCAAAATGAAGTTACGTACGCTTACCTTAACAAAATACCCTTCCGCCAGGCCATCCGCAACCGCCTCGATGAACTGCAGAACTACGAACGCATAGGTGCTCCCGAAAAGATAGGCGACTACTACTATTATTACCGCAACACCGGTTTGCAAAACCATAACGTGTGGTACCGTAAAAAAGTAGGCAGTGATGAAGAAGAATTATTTATTGACCCCAACACGTTTTCGGCCGATGGCACCACCTCACTGGCCGGTATATTCTTCAACAGCGATGGTTCGCTGGTTACCATCCTTATCCAGGAGGGAGGATCGGACTGGCGCAAGGCCGTTACCATGCGTACTTCCGACAAAAGCATGGTCGGTGATACCCTGAAAGACTTAAAGTTTACAGGCATCGCCTGGAAAGGAAATGATGGTTTCTATTATTCGCGCTTCGAAAACCCGAAGGGGAACCGGCTTTTTTCAAAGGTAGATTACAACAAGGTGTATTATCATAAGCTGAACACCCCGCAATCGGCCGATAAATTAATTTATGACGGAGGCGCACAAAACCCGCAGCGCAGAGCCGGTGCCGGTGTTACCGAAGATGAACGATACCTGATTATCGCTACCTCTGTTACTACCTCGGGCAATGAACTTTATATTCAGGATTTAACCAATCCGCGTGCATCTTTGATTCCAGTTGTTACCGATTTCAAAAACGACCACAGCATTATTGACAACGATGGAAGCAGGCTCATCATCCGCACCAACCTGAACGCCCCCAACGGAAAAATTGTGGTAGCCGATGCTGCCCGGCCTACACCTGAAAACTGGAAAGATCTCATTCCCGAAACCTCCGAACCCATACGCAGCGTGAGCACAGCCGGAAAAAAAATCTTTGTTTCCTACCTGAAAGACGCCAAGAGCCTGATTAAACAATACGATTACAACGGCACATTGGAACGCGAAGTTCAATTGCCCGGCATCGGTACCGCCAGTGGCTTTGGCGGCAAGCATACCGATAAGGAAGTGTATTATACGTTTACATCATTTACCTATCCGCCAACCATCTTTAAATACGATATCGCCAGCGGCACCTCTGTTGAATACGCCCGCCCCAAGGTGCTGTTCAATCCGGAAGATTATACCACCGAACAGATTTTCTATACCAGCAAAGACGGTACGCGTGTACCCATGTTTATAGTGTATAAAAAAGGACTGGAACGCAACGGCAAAAACCCAACCTGGCTGTATGGCTACGGTGGTTTCAACATTTCACTCACGCCTTCATTTTCCGCATCGCGCATGGTGTGGCTGGAAAATGGTGGTGTATATGCCCAACCCAACCTGCGCGGTGGCGGTGAATATGGCCGGCAGTGGCATTTGGCCGGCACGAAAATGAACAAACAAAATGTTTTTGACGACTTTATTGCTGCCGCAGAATACCTTATCAAAGAAAAGTTCACCTCACCCGGTTATCTGGCCATAGCCGGAGGTTCCAACGGCGGATTGCTGGTAGGGGCCACCATGACCCAACGCCCCGATCTGATGAAAGTCGCCCTGCCCGCAGTAGGCGTTCTTGACATGCTGCGTTACCACAAGTTTACGGTGGGTGCAGCCTGGGCCTACGACTACGGCACCGCTGATGAATCGAAGGAAATGTTCGAATACCTGAAAAAATACTCGCCCCTGCACGCTTTAAAGCCGGGCACGGCCTATCCGGCCACGCTGGTAACCACCGCCGACCATGACGACCGTGTTATTCCGGCCCACTCTTTTAAGTTTGCCGCTACCTTGCAGGAATACCAGGCTGGCAGCAACCCGGTCCTTATTCGCATTGACATTAAATCCGGGCACGGATCATCCAACCTCTCGAAGGCACTCGATGTTACAGCCGACCAGTTTGCCTTTGCCTGGTACAACATGGGTATAACTCCGCCTCTGCTGAAAAAGCAATAACCACGTTTTGGCTATGGACAAGCCGGAAGTTGTTATCCGCGAAGGCAGAAAAGATGACTTACCCCGGGTGTTGGATCTGATAAAAGAACTGGCCGAATATGAGCGGGCACCCCACGAAGTTACCAACACCGTTGAACAGATGGAACGCGATGGCTTCGGGCAACATCCGGTTTATGGTTTTTTTGTAGCCGAGCTGAAATCGGATATCATCGGCATGGCACTCTATTACTGGCGCTACTCGACCTGGAAAGGCAAGCGGCTGTATCTGGAAGACATTGTGGTAACAGAAAAACACCGCGGAAAAGGTATCGGCAAAAAATTATTTGACCGTATCATGCAACATGCTCTCGACCAAAACTGTACCGGCATGATGTGGCAGGTACTCGACTGGAACGAGCCTGCTATCCGCTTCTACGAAAAGTTTTACAACGCCCGATTCGACAAAGGGTGGATAAACTGTCATCTGGAGCGGGATGAAATGGAAAAACTGCTGATGAAAGACCAGTGAGGTTGAACCGGGAAAATAGCCCTACACCCCCACCTCCACAATAGCCCGCAACGGGATACCGAATCCTCCGCGCACCTCTACATAGTCTTCTTCCAGATCAATTAAGTCTGATATTACTTCCACAACCTCTCCATCGGCCAGTTTTACAAACAGGCTGATTTCCTCATGATCGGCATTGGTAAGTGCCATGGCCGTTTTGAGCTTATGCTCCCGTTCAAATTTTTCTTCAAACGTCAGCAGCACATCTTCGGTAGCAAACTGTTGGTTCCGGAGTTCATTCAATGAAATTCTGCGTGCTTTCATAGCCGCAGGGTTTAGGCTGCATCACACCTCTTCCAGCACAGTACGAAAAGCCACATGGTTGGCAAACCGTTTCCGGTGCTCTTCAATCAGAGCCGGAGCAAAACGTTCCAGGTATTCCGACACCCGGTCGAGCGACTCGGCCACATATTGTACACTGTACGACAAGGTACCATCTTCACTTTCATGCAAAATCTTAAACAAACGGGCCGATAAGAACATACCCGTACCCAGCACACGCGGCATGTGTTCGCGCTTCATCCAGGCCACCCATTCGGTTTCATGCTCAGGATCAATACCAACGGTTACGTTGTATACATACATATTACTTCAGCCTTTTGGCTACTTCATCCCAGTTTACCACATTCCACCAGGCCGACACATATTCGTTGCGCTTGTTCTGATATTTGAGATAATAGGCGTGTTCCCAAACATCCAGAGCCAGAAGGGGAGTGCCTCTCAGTTCGCTTACATCCATCAGCGGATTATCCTGATTGGGCGTTGAACCGATTTTCAGTTTTCCGTTATCATTTACCAGCCAGGCCCATCCCGAACCAAAACGACCCATGGCGGCTGCATTGAACTGCTCCTGAAATTTTTCAAATGAACCAAAGGCGGCATTCAGCGCATCTGCCACCTTACCGGTCGGTTTACCCCCTCCACCCGGCTTCATCACCTGCCAGAAAAAATTATGATTCCATGCTCCTCCGCCGTTGTTGCGGGCCTTGGCCGATAACTTCGAGGCATTGGCAAAGAATTCAGTCTCGTTGTTGTAGTTGATCTTCTCTTCCGCAATGGCATCATTCACATTTTTCACATAAGCCGCGTGGTGCCGGCTGTAATGAATTTCCATAGTCAGTGCATCGATATGCGGTTCCAGTGCCGCGTAGGCGTAGGGCAGGGTTATCTGCGAAAATGCAAGCGGCATACTTGTTTCGGAAGAGCGGGGAGCACAGGCAGCTTTAACCCATATGGGTCCTGCGGCTGTTACAGCCAAAGCCGCCCTGGCTGTTTGGCTGATAAATTCCCTGCGCTTTATTACATTTCCGTTCCGTTCCATAAGATGCAGTTCTGCTTCTAAATTAGCCAAAATTACGTAGCTTGCACAACCCTGTTTACCTTTCTGTCTATGAAAGAAGTTTTGTACGATGAGGTTCCCTCTCTCGACCTGGCCGATTTTACCGGTGGCAACCCGGAAAAGAAGAAAAAATTTGTAGCCGACCTGGGTGCAGCCTATAACAATATCGGCTTTGTAGCCATCCGTAACCATTACCTCAGCGATGAGCTGGCGGAAAAGCTTTACGATGTGGTAAAACGCTTTTTTGACCTTCCGGATGCAGTAAAGCAGAAATATGAAATTCCCGGACTGGCCGGACAGCGCGGCTACGTGGGCAAGGGCAAGGAACACGCCAAAGGTCGCAACACGGGCGACCTGAAAGAGTTTTATCACATCGGCCAGGAAGTGGAAGATGATGATCCGATAAAAAATGAATACCCTGCCAACGTATGGCCGGAAGAAATTCCAGAATTCAGGGACATAGGCCTGCAGGTGTACCGGCAGCTTGAAAAAACAGGTGTGCAGATGCTGCGCGCAATTGCACTGTATCTCAATCTTCCGGAAAATTATTTTGACGACAAAGTACGCCACGGCAACAGCATTCTGCGTCCGATACATTACTATCCCATCGACAACCCCGACGCAGTGCCCCCGGATGCGGTGCGGGCAGCCGAACATGGCGACATCAACCTGATTACCCTGCTTATGGGTGCCAGTGCCGAAGGGCTTCAGGTATTGCGCAGGGATGGAAAGTGGATTCCCATAACCGCACTACCTGAACAACTGGTGGTAAATGTAGGCGACATGCTGGAGCGTTTAACCAACAAAAAACTGAAATCAACCATTCACCGCGTTGTTAATCCACCGCGCGAAAAGATGAATACGCCACGCTACTCCATACCTTTTTTCATGCATCCGCGCAGCGAAATGAGCCTGGCTGCCCTGCCATCGTGTGTAGATGAGGAGCATCCGAAATTATGGCCCGATATAACGGCCGGTGAATTTCTTGATCAGCGTCTGGCGGAAATCGGACTGAAGAAATAACCGTCAACCCGGTATATGGTTCAGCGCATCCGCTACATCATCTTTCTCCGCGATGTGCTGAAGCTTGCCCTTACCTCCTTTGGCGGGCCACAGGCGCATCTGGCCTGCTTTCAGCGCACGCTTGTTGAACATCGAAAATACCTTACCGAGCAAGAACTAATGGAGCTCAATTCGCTCTGTCAGATATTGCCCGGACCCAGCTCCACGCAAACACTGACCGCCATAGGTTATAAAATAGGCGGACCCAACCTGGCATACCTTACGTTGCTGGTGTGGTCCCTGCCATCGGTTCTGTTTATGGCCTTTGCAGGGATATTTCTTTCCGGCATTCAGGAGAAAAGCTGGTCTTTGGAGTTTACCCGATTCATCCAGCCCATGGCTGTGGGTTTTGTAAGCTATTCGGCTTATGCCATTTGTCTGAAAACGGTACATACCAAAACAGGTGTAGTGCTCATGATTCTGGCTGCCGTTGTTTCTTACTTTATTCAAACCCCTTATGTGTTTCCGGCCATACTGCTAGGAGCGGGCCTGGTAACAGCCCTTAAATACAAAAAACAGCCCAGAAAGGAGAAAAAGAAAATTGTTATCAGCTGGTCTAATTTCTTTTTATGGTTAGGCGTGCTGATTGCCGCAGCCATCATTGGTGCCATAACCGGCTGGCTGCCCATACGTCTGTTTGAAAACTTTTACCGCAACGGAAGTCTGATTTTTGGGGGCGGTCAGGTACTGACCCCCTTGTTATACACCGAGTTTGTGCAATACGGCCCCAAGCAATACCTCACTGCACAGGAGTTTCTTTCTGGCTATGCCATAGCCCAGACTCTGCCGGGTCCTGTTTTTTCATTCAGTGCATTTATTGGTGCGTTATCCATGCGTGAATATGGAATTGCAGGCGAACTCACGGGTGCCCTGCTTTCTGCAGCCGGTATTTTTTTGCCGGGCACCTTCCTGATTTTTTTTGTTATTCGGTTCTGGGAAAGTATGAAGAGTTTTCGTGCAGTTCGTGCCTCGCTCGAGGGGATAACCGCTGCCAGCGCCGGGCTGGTGGTGGCAGCTGCCGTCATTCTGTTTCAGCCCTTGCCAAATACCCTTACTTCCGTTGGTTTTACCATAGGAACATTTGCCGTGCTTACCTTCACACGTATTCCCCATCCGGTAATAATAATCGGGGGCCTGGTGCTGGGGCTGATGTTGAAATAACAATAAAAAACCCGCCAACGGGCGGGTTCTGTCTTATTGCAACTTGAAGGTGATGGGCACCACAAAGCGTGAACGCACGGGCTTACCCCGTTGCTTACCCGGATTCCACGGCGGAGCGCTGGCCACCACGCGAACCGCTTCCTCGTCACAGCCGGCCCCGATACCTTTCACCACTTTTACGTCCTGAATAGAACCATCGCGGTTTACTACAAACTCCACATATACTTTTCCTTCTATACCCATTCTGCGGGCCTGAGCCGGATACTTCAGCTTTTCTGCTATGTATTTATTGAAGGCCTGAAAGCCACCTTTGGGCGAAGCCGGTTCTTCTACCACAATAAAAATCTGGTCCGGGTCCTCTTTTTCTACCTCCACCTGTTGAATCTGAATCTCCTCCACCTTTGTATCAGTGGTTACCTCCACATCAAATTCAACTTTGATGTCCTCTTTTATTTCTTCTTCATCCGGTACTTCGATGATCTGAGGTTGCTGGAGTTTGGGCGGAGGTGGCGGGGGTTGTTCCGTAGGCGGAATATCCAGTATTTCTTCCACCACGTTGGTGTTTTTGGCCTGATTTTTTAAATCGGTATCGTCTTTCGTTTTCCACTCAAAAGCTGTAATTACTATTGCCAGGGATATAACCAGGCCGATGTTGAAAAACAACCACGATTTATTGGTCAGGTCGGCTTTTTCGGTCTTCTTCGGTTCCATATTTCCTGTATTTGCTTTTAGGAATCCCAAATATAGGCAAAGGTCACAATTCGATGAGAAAATTAGTACATTATTTACGTGTCCCGTAAAATACCGTGATGTATAGCGTAGGGAAAACCGAATATTGTTTGGCTGTCGGCATCATCTCAATCTTACGGGTGTAAACATCCAGCAGAAAGCCTGCTTCAAAACCCGTAACAGCGCTTTTTATATCCCCCATTTCAAAATTAAGTCCTGCTTTAAGATTGGCTCCCGGAACTAATTTGCTTTCGCCAAGGCCTTCAAAAAGCCGGCCCGTGCCCCATATGGCATCTACCGGTATATCTAAGTTGTACTGTGCCCGAAGCGTAAGGAAACCTGAGTTGTCTACTGAATATTCAACATAATACGGAGCTACTATGCCCAGGCTTGGGCCCAGGGCCCCCACGGCCTTAATCTCAACGCCCTGGTGCGGGGCCTTTTTAAACAATATCAGATCGCGGCCATACTGAAACCGAAACGAATAGAGGTAGTTGTTTTTTCCGAAAATGAAAAAATTACCGGTGTAATAAGAGTTGGTGCGCAGTTCCTGCGGGTGTTTGATGTTTACGACTTCCAGCCCATAGGTTTCCAGCACACGGTCAGTGCGTTTCCGCGCGGTTTTAAAGATAAACCCGCCAATCAAACCCCCAGAGGTATTCTTATTAATGCCCCAGACAAATTCTGACTGATATTCGTAGCTATCCTGAGTCTGTGCACAAACAGCCCACGAATAGGCCACCAGGAGCCAGGGTACAGAACGCAGGAGCAACTTCATGGTGCAAAGATACCTAAATTTACCTGCCTCTTACTTAACGTAAAATAACGCGCCTGGAATTATGACTACGCTGACAGCTGTTTATGAAGGTAACCTGCGAACGCTTCTTCAACACACCCGTTCGGGCCAGTCTTTTATAACCGATGCCCCACCCGATAATCAGGGCAAGGGGGAAGCATTTAGCCCTACTGATCTGGTTTGTGCAGCACTGGCCTCGTGCATGCTTACCACCATGGGTATTGTAGCTGCCCGCGATAACATCAATTTGAAAGGTATGAAAGCCGAGGTAACTAAAGTTATGACGGGCCACCCACGCAGAATTGCTGAAATCCAGATTATACTTTCGCATCCGGATTTACATGCCTCGCCCGAGCAGAAGCAAAAGCTGAAAAACACAGCCCTCGCCTGTCCGGTTGCACTCAGCCTGAGCGAGGCGGTAAAGCAAACGGTTACCTTTCACTTCTGAGCCATGTAAATTAGTCGTACCACAATCCGATTTCGCGTTTATCGAAGCGAGGTTTTCGTATTTTTTCCTTCAGGTGAACAGGCTGGGTTTCGGTTTTGCGGAACATCTTACCCCACCATAGTTTTACTGATGTGAGCAGATCTTTTTCTTCTTTTACATTGTTTTTGTTGGTCTTGACAAACTGCGCATCAGGATGAAGTTCCCTTTTGTCAAAAAGCTCAAACTTTTTCATTCGGATATTCCCTTGATAATCCGTTGCACGGCCAAAGGCTTTGCCGGGTTCGCGCACATCCAGTGCTTCTTTGGCACTGGCCGGATTATGGTGGTAATCCCATTCGCGTTTTAAAGCCTTGCTGAATTCGCTGGCTTTCACTGAGGCTCTTGAAGGCGCTATTCCTTTGAGAGCCTCATCAGCTGCATGGGGTTTGGTGTGATAGTTCCCTTCCCTCACTTTAACCTGAAGTCCGGAAACCTGCTGATTGAACTTTGATGGTTTCAGTTTTTTCAGGCTTTCATCGGTCGCATTCTCGTTTTCCACATAAGGCTGCCGCTTAACACGCACCTGCAGGCCCCGAACTTCATACGTGTTTTTATCTGGTCTTTGTTTTTTGATGGCCTCTTCTGCCTGGTTCGGGTTTTTCAGATAATTGCGTTTAAACCTCGACAGCCGCACGTAGCCGGTAAATTCTTCTCCCTGATTGCGCATGTCGGGATGTAAATCAAACTCATGGTACTTTCCCGGAAATCCGCCCACTGATTTATGGGGTTCCTTCCTCCCGGCTTTTATATTGCCTGAATAGCGGGCTGCTTTGGCCGCCGATTCATCGGGGGTACGCACCGGAATGGGCTGTCCGTTGTTGTTCCACAGTTTTCCACTTATGCTTTCCCCGCCTTTCTTGGGTCGTCTTGTTTTCAATGCTCCGGTGTATTCTTCGCCCTGATCCTGCAAGGAAGGTTTTAAATCAAACAAACGATGTTTCCCCGGAAAATTGCCCGGCAATTCAACCGGCGTTTTCCCCTGAACAGGCTGTTGGTTATTATTCCACAGCCGGCCACTTATACTTCCGCCCCCTTTCCGGGGCTTTTTGGTTTTGATAGCCCCGGCATAACCTTCACCCTGATCGCCAAACACCTTCCGCCCGCGGATGTTGCCGGAGTACGTATCTACTCTCCGGGCCCCCAGGCCGGGGGTTTTTCCGGGTATCGGTTGCCCGCGGTTATTCCACAACCGACCGCTTACACTGCCTCCACCCTTCAGGGGCTTTCGTGCTTTGGTCATGCCCGCAAAGCCGATACCCTGATCGGCAAAGATTTTTCTTCCCTTAATATTCCCCGACCAGGTATCAATGCGTCTTGCCCCTATACCGGGTGCACGAGGTGGAAGGGGTGAGGTTTGAATTTTTTTTTCGCCCGGCCGTGTTGCTGTTTTATATCCACCGCCCGGCATAGTTCCGCGATAGGGTCTGTCGCCGGGTCTTTGCCTGGCCAGACGGGGTGGATGTATCGGCTGACCACTTTGTTCAATTTTTGCTTTGCTGGAAAAATTTCTGCCCCTGACTTTCCTTCCGGCAATGTCACCCTGCCATGCCCGCCCCGGCCGGGTTGCTGAAATGTATCCACCCGCGGCCGGCCCTTTATAGGGACGATCGCCCATGCCCTTACGGCCATAGTATGGTGTGGTGGTGGGTTTTGAAACCGGTGGTCGTGGCGACACGTAGTTTTTTGTCCTCAGTCTTCGTCCGGCTATGTCGCCTACGTACGCCTTCTCTCCTTTCTGTTTGCGGTTCCAGAAGCCAGCATAGGGATTAATACTGCGGCGTTGAATAAACGGGCGCGAAGCGGTAGCAGGTACCACGCGTTTCTTTCTCCTTGGCGGTTCATCGCGACTGGGTGAAGACAGGTTGCGCGCAATAATGGACTGATTGGATTCTATGCGCCTGCCAGGCTGGTCCGGCTTGCGCGATGGATTATGAACATATCGTCCTGTTTGCGGATAAACATTTTTAATACGCCCGGTAGCTGAGCGCACAGTAACCCGTTTTGATTTAACGGCTTGCCACTTTTCCTGCGATCGGTCGGGGCGGATCGAAGGATTGTGAACAAATCTTCCGCGCTGCGGATAGATGTTACGGGTTTGTGCTGTTGCCGTTCGAACCGACACCCGGTTGCCCGCCGCATTGCCCTTCCAGGCCCTTTCTTCTGAAGGCCTGCCCGAGTAGAGCGGCCGGACAACTTTTGCAGGCTGAGTGCCTTTATGAGATTGCATGGCAGGTGTTCTGCGGGAAGGGGAAATTCGTTTTGAAACTTTTTTCTGTTTCTGAACAGCTGGTGTTTTTTGCCGGATTCTTGTTTCACGGGGTGCTCTGACGGGCTGATCGCCTTTGGTGTTCTGGGCAGCCACTGGCATCAGGTGCAAAATCAGTGCGGTAAGGGCCAATGCTGCAGCCCTAAGAGGTGAAAAATATGACCTGAAACAACTCAAAATCCGCAAAGTGAACAGCTAAGATAAGGAAATTCAACCTTTTTGACTTGTGCTTAAAACGCCAGAAGTTTTTCTATCGCATGCCGGATACGGCTTTTGGGAAGAAAATTGGCCTCGAGCGTAGGAGCAAAAGGAATAGGAGTATCAAGCGAAGCCACCCGCATTACCGGTGCATCCAGACTGGTAAAGCAGTGTTCGGTAAGCCAGGCGCTGATTTCCGCACCAATGCCACCTGTAAGGGTATCTTCGTGCACAATCAAAACACGGTTAGTTTTTCTTACCGACTGCTCAACTGCCTCTTTGTCCCATGGCAATAAGGTACGAAGGTCCAGCACATCGGCCGACACCTGTGGCAGATTATCCAGTTCTTCAAGTACCCAATACACGGCCAGTCCGTAGGCAATTACGGTAAAGTCAGCGCCTTCACGTATTAAGCGGGCCTTTCCGATGGGCACCGTATAATAATCATCGGGCACAAGATCCTTAACTGAGCGATACAGGTACTTATGTTCAAAGAACATTACGGGATTGGGATCTTCAAAGGCTGCGCATAACAGGCCTTTTGCATCATAAGGCGAGGAGGGATACACCACTTTAAGCCCCGGGGTATGGAAAAACCAGGCCTCATTGCTTTGTGAATGAAAAGGACCTGCGGCAGTTCCGGCCCCGGTGGGCATGCGCACCACCACATCGGCCTGTTGCCCCCAACGCCAGTGTATTTTAGCCAGATTGTTTACAATCTGGGTCATCCCTTCCGATACAAAATCGGCAAACTGCATCTCCACCATGGCCTTCATGTCCTTAATCGAAAGGCCCAGGGCCGCCCCCAGAATAGCCGATTCACACAACGGTGTATTTCGTACCCGTTCCTTACCAAATTTTTGCACAAAGCCCTCGGTTATTTTAAAAACACCCCCATACTCAGCTATATCCTGGCCCATCAGCACCAGGTTGGGATGCTTTTCCATACTTTGCCATAAACCTTCGCGTATCGCATCGACAAAGCGCTTTTCTGAAGCCTTATCCGATTCGGGCTTGATTTCGGTTGATATATGCGGTGCATAAACGTCCCTGAGTTCGCGCTCCGTATCTGGCTCCGGATAAGTTTCGGCAAAGGCAATCTTCAGGCCGGCTTCTATTTCTTTTTTTATGCTTTTCCTGATTTGTTCGATGGCTTCGGTGGTCAGTACACCTTGTTCGAGCAAAAATTTTTCATAGTTCTCAACCGGATCTTTTTTTGCCCACTCTTCCATCAGTTCCTTCGGCACGTACTTTGTACCTGAGGCCTCTTCGTGACCGCGCATGCGGAAGGTTACGCATTCCAGCAGAAAGGGTCGTGGCTTTTTACGAATGGATTCGGCAAGTTCTTTGACTGTGCCATATACCTCCAGAATGTTGTTGCCATCCACCCGAACCCCTTCAATGCCATAACCAATGGCTTTATCCACAAAACTTTTGCATCGAAACTGCTCACTGCTTGGTGTGGAGAGTCCGTATCCGTTGTTTTCGATAAGAAAAATTACCGGCAGATCCCACACAGCAGCCACGTTTACTGCTTCGTGGAAATCGCCCTCGCTGGTTCCGCCATCACCATTAAAAACTACGGTTACTTTTTTTTCATTTTTCAGGAGGGTCGCCAGCGCTATGCCATCGGCCACACCATTTTGCGGGCCCAGGTGAGAAATCATCCCCACAATATGGTGTTCTTTTGTTCCGAAATGAAAAGAACGATCACGACCCTTTGTATAACCGCGCAGGGTTCCCTGCCACTGTGCAAATAAACGGTCCAACGGCAGATTGCGCGATGTGAAAACTCCCAGGTTGCGGTGCATGGGCAGGATGTATTCATCGGCCTGAAGGGCTTCGGCCACGCCCACGGCTATGGCTTCCTGACCAATGCCGCTGAACCATTTGCTGATTTTATTTTGCCGGAGCAGAATGAGCATCTTCTCTTCAATAAGTCTCGGCTTGACCAAGGCCTTGTAGAGATGCCTGAGTTGATTGTCGGTAAGGTCTTTGCGATGAAATTTCATGCCGCGCAAATTTACACGCCTGCTGCCATTCTGTTGCGGGTGCCAACCTTTATTTTGGCAATCTGCTGAAAGGGTAATTATCTTCAGGCCTGTTATGATTTCATTTTCAGAGTTTACGCTGGAAAACGGCCTCAGGGTAATTGTGCATGAGGACCCAAATGTTGAAATAGCCGTTGTGAACGTGCTCTACTTTGTGGGTTCGCGTGATGAGCATCCGGAAAAAACCGGCTTTGCTCATTTATTTGAACACCTTATGTTTGGTGGATCGGTGAACATTCCGAACTACGATGAGCCCTTGCAGATGGCCGGCGGAGAAAACAATGCTTTTACCAATAACGACATTACCAACTACTACGTGGTGGTTCCGGCCTCCAACATAGAAACGGTATTCTGGCTGGAGAGCGACCGGATGCTAGGCTTATTGTTCGACTCCAAGGTGCTGGAAGTACAGCGCAAAGTAGTGGTGGAGGAATTCAAGCAACGATATCTGAATCAGCCTTATGGTGACGCATGGCTGAAATTCAGGCCGCTTGCTTACAAAATTCATCCCTACCAGTGGGCAACCATTGGCAAAGACCCTTCGCACATTGAGCACGCAACGATGGATGATGTGCGGAATTTCTTTTATACTCACTATATCCCCAACAACGCCGTTTTAGTTGTGGCCGGAAAAGTTGAAGTAGATCAGGTGAAAAAGCTGGCCGAAGAATGGTTCGGGCCTATTCCGTCCAGGCCAAAGAAGCCTAGGCAAATTCCGCAGGAACCCCGGCAAGCGCAAAAACAGTTTCTTCGGGTCGAAGCTGGTGTTCCCGCAGACGCCCTGTATATGGCCTGGCACATGCCCGGCCGTTTTGATAGCGGGTACCACGCCGCTGAGCTGGTCAGCGATCTGCTTGGCCGCGGGGAATCGAGTCGCCTTTATACCAGGTTGGTTAAAGAAAAGGAGCTGTTCACCACCCTCTCATCCTATGTTACAGGCACCTTTGATCCGGGCCTGCTGGTGGTGAGCGGACGATTAAAAAACGGCATAACTCCTGCACAGGGCGAGGAGGCCGTTCAGGAAGTTATTCAGGAGCTGCTTGACAAAGGCATCGCAGAAAAAGAACTTGCCAAAGTCAAGAATCAGATGCTGATGTCGCTTGAATTCGAAGAAGTGGAGGTACTCAACCGCGCCATTAACCTGGCAGTGGCGAGTTTGTCGGGCAACACCCAGCTGGTCAATCTGGAACGGGACTATTATCAGCAATTAACAAAAGAAGATTTGCAGGAAACCGCCCGCCAGGTGCTGGCGGAAAATAACTGTTCGGTAATGCATTATTGCGCAACCCCTCAAGCATGAACATTCGGATAGGTTTTGGATTTGACGTGCACCCCTTGCAGGAAAATCATCCTTTCTTCCTGGGGGGTATTCGTCTGCACGCCCCGAAAGGCGCAGCCGGTCATTCGGATGCCGATGTTTTAATTCATGCCCTTTGCGATGCCCTGCTGGGTGCGGCCGGTTTGCGCGACATAGGTTACCACTTTCCGAATACCGACCCGCAGTGGAAAGGCAAGGACAGCAAACATTTTCTGAAAGAAGTAATCGGCATGCTGAAGCAAAAAGGCTGGCGCGTGGTAAATGTGGATTGCACCATCTGCCTTGAAAAACCCAAAATCAATCCGCACATACCGGCTATGAAAGCCGCCTTGGCGCCCTTGCTTGAAGTGGGCGAAGATGCCGTGTCTGTCAAAGCCACAACCAATGAAAAGCTGGGTTATGTAGGGCGAGAAGAAGGTGTGTGCGCCTATGCGGTATGCTTAATACAGCAGGTGCCATGATCGTTACACCCCTGTTAACTGCAGACGGAAGTTATACGCTTTATCACCGCGAACTGGACGAAACATACCATTCCCGCCATGGCGCAGTTCAGGAATCGTTGCATGTTTTTATCCGGAACGGATTGGACTTTGTCATTGCACGCGGTGCACAGAAAATAAACATCCTGGAAATAGGTTTTGGCACCGGATTAAATGCCTGGCTAACCTTTCAGACAGCTATCGCAAAGCATGTTTCAATCCGTTACACATCCATAGAGCCATATGCCCTGCCCGAATCCTTATGGTCGAAGCTAAATTATGTATCGGCAGATCAACAGCAGGATTTTGCACGGCTCCATCGCAGCCAATGGAACGAGCAGGTACCTATTCACGATCTATTTGAACTGACTAAGTTGAATACCACTATCCAGGAGGCCAACTTGCCCGCATCGCATTTTCACCTTGTTTATTTCGATGCCTTTGCACCGGCCAAGCAGCCGGAATTATGGACTTATAACCTGCTTGCCAGGACCTGCCGGTCATTATGCAGTGCGGGTGTGTGGGTAACTTATTCGGCCAAAGGAGAGGTGCGCAGAAACCTGCAACAGTGCGGCATGGTGGTTGAAAAACTGGCCGGACCTCCCGGTAAAAGGCATATGCTGCGCGCAATTAAGCCTTAAAAAACTCCGGTTGTTTTTTACAGTTCATTTTCCAATTTTTATAGTAACTGGACATGCGACCTCTATATTTTTTCATCATCATGTGGTCTGCGCTTCAGGCTCAGACACCACTAAACAAAACAATAACCATCAGGCCAGCAGAATTACCGCTGTCATTTTCTGATTTTGTTCTGAAAGTTGAGCAGCAAAACAACATCCGGTTTTTCTTTAACCCCGAATGGATAGCTCACATTTACATAGAGCAGGCTTATTCCGATATGCCGTTGGGCCGGATTCTTGAACAGGTATTCTCAGAGATGGACATCAGTTTTTTTCCATTGGCAGATTATGGCATCATACTGGTGAAAAATCCGGCTGCTGCCATAGTACGGGCACGGCTGCTGGAAGATGCTGCCGCGCGAAAAAGACTTATCCAGCGATTGGTAATAGGACAACCAGCCGATTACCGCGTTGGAAAAAAGGTACGACTCCAGGGCAAGGTTTCGGATGATAAAACCGGTTTGCCGGTAAGAAACGCATCGGTTGAAGCACTTACCGCCAATACCGGCACCTCTACTTCAGATCTTGGGCAATTTGAACTGACACTCCCTGCCGGCACCCATGTGCTCAGCATTCGCCACAGCAACTATGCAGAGAAAATTCTCGACCTCGAAATCTACACCAATGGTACAGCCGAACTGATTCTGGAAGAAGTACCTGTAATGCTCGAAGAAGTGGTCATTACCGATCAGTCTGTTATGAATTCATCCATCACAACTACCTCACTTAGGGTTACTGACCTGAAGCGTGCACCGGTTTTCCTGGGCGAAATAGACATCGTTCGGCAACTGCAAAATCAGGCGGGGGTAACTTCGGTAGGCGAAGTAGCGGGCGGATTCAATGTTCGGGGGGGTACTGCTGATCAGAATCTTATTTTATACGACGGACTGCCCGTTTTTAATACCTCGCATGCCCTGGGATTTTTCTCTTCATTCAACACCGATGCCGTGCAGCGGATACGGTTTTTCAAGGGAAGTATCCCGGCTGAATTTGGCGGGAGGGCATCGTCTGTTCTGGATGTGACCTCACGTGAAGGGGACCCGAATCGCTGGAAGGGCAGCGGCGGAATTGGCTTTCTGTCTTCTTACTTTTCATTGGGTGGACCATTGCAGAAAGAAAAGACCACTTTGATGACCTCCTTCCGATCGACTTACAGTGGTTGGGTGTTGAATACCATCAGTTCCAACTATACTTCATTGAAAAACAGTTTACTTGCTTTTTACGATGGTTCCGTCAGGCTCACGCATCATCTATCCGACAAATCTAAACTAACCTTTTCCGGTTACATCAGTCAGGACCGCATGCGCCTCATTACCGACACGTTGTTTCAATGGAACAACCTGCTGGGCAGCGCAACTTATCATCATACCATCAACCCACACTTCTACTACACGCTTCATTTCGGAACAGGGTTTTATAAGTATAAGGTTGAAGAACCTTCGTACCGAAACGCCTTCAGCCTGTCCTACTCCATGACTTACCCTTCGTTCCGGGCCGATTTTTATTATGGTGATGAGCTTCCGCTCAACTTTGGAGTACAGGGTACTTGGTACAGCTTTCACCCGGGCCGTATAAAACCTACTTCGGCCAATTCCAGCACCAAGCTGCAATCTGCCGAACCGGAACAGGCCATGGAAGTTGCTCCCTATCTTGCCAAATCGGTACGCCTGGCCCCAAGGCTTACGGCCGACTTCGGACTTCGCTATGCGCTATACGCACGGATTGGACCGGACACGGTTTTTATGTATTCAGCGGGGTTGCCTCGTGAGCCGGAATACATAACCGGATTTAAAGCTTACGGCCAGGGAGAAATCGTGCGCTTTTACCACGGTGCAGAGCCCCGCCTGTCTGCCATATACAAGCTATCTGAAAACCAATCTGTCAAAGCAGGCTACAACCGTTTGTTTCAGTTTGTGCACCTCATCAGTAACACAGTAGCCGTAACGCCAGCCGACATCTGGAAGCTCAGCGATACCTACATCCGGCCGCAGCGTGCCGACCAGGTAACGGCAGGTTACTTTCAGACGCTGGATAATAGCGTGTACGACCTTTCGGTAGAGATATTTTATAAACACCTGGTTAATGTTCCCGACTTCAAAGATGGTGCTAATCTTATTCTGAACGAGAAGCTGGAAACAGCTCTTTTGGGCGGCACCGGCAAGGCTTACGGTGTGGAGCTGTCGGCAAGTAAAAATCGCGGACGTATGCAGGGCAATATCAACTATACTTTTTCCAGGTCACTCCGTAAAGTGAATGGTGCCTTTGATTCAGAAAAAATCAATAACGGAAATTGGTTTCCGGCCAACTTTGATCAGCCGCACATTATCAACATGAGCTGGCGTTACAGCATCTCACGCAGGCATTTCTTTTCCGGCAATTTTACCTATCATACCGGAAGGCCCATATCTCTGCCGGCTCATATTTTTTATGTAGATGGGATCGGCATATCCGATTTTCCTGAGCGCAACACTTACCGCCTGCCGGACTATCACCGGCTGGACCTGGCTTTTATTATTGAAGGCAATCATAAGCGAAAGAAACTCTGGGACGGCACCTGGATAGTTTCTTTCTACAACGTGTACTTCCGGAAAAATGCCTATTCGGTATTTTTCAGAGAAGACAACTGGGGCATCCTTAAACCCTACCAGCTGGCTGTGGTGGGTACGATGGTGCCCACCGTAACTTATATGATGAAGTTTTAATACTGAAGTTTAGCTTATGAAGGGCAGCATATTTATCGCGGGATTGATCATTGCATGGAGCTGTGTGGACAATTACCGCATACCGGAGCTCCAGCATAATTACCGCCTGGTGGTTGACGGCCTGATAACTACAGAACCGGGGCCACACACCGTAACGCTGACATTGACACAGCCGCCTTCGAACACTTACGAAAACCGGCAGTTTGTGAGCGGGGCACAACTTCGTGTGGTGACAAATGATGATACAATTGTTCTGGCGGAGAGAGCACCGGGGAGATACGCAACCCCATCGGGCTGGCAGGCAGAAACAGGAAAATCATACACCTTGTTTATTGCATTAGCAGACGGCCGCACTTACCGGTCAGAAACCCAGGAAATCTATCCGGCCGGCAATATTGATGCACTGAATACAATTTTTGAGTTTAATTCCATTAACAGCGTTGATCCGTTTCTGCCACAACATTCATTTGGTGTGTACATTGATGCCCGGGCTGTACCTGGTACACCGGGATTGCTGCGATGGCGTTGGAAAGGTGTGTTCAAAATTTTGAGCGATCCCGCCAATAAAACCAAATTTGACCCGGATTGCATGTGCCAGGTGCCTGATCCTCCACCCTGCGCAATGGAATGTTCTTGCTGTGAATGCTGGATTACCGATTTTAGTGCATCCGCTGTGGTGTCGAACAATCAATTTGTAAGCGAGAACATTTTTCGTAACCGTCTGGTTGGCCGCATTACGGTTGATTCCTGGCGCTTTGCGTACAAATACTATGTCGAAGTGGAGCAATTGAGTCTATCGCCTGCTGTTTACTCCTTCTGGAAGCGCGTGGAGGCACAGCAGCAAAGTGTCAGCAATATTTTTCAGCCCAACGTGATTCGGATAAGGGGAAATATAAGCCGTGTTGATGATTCATCGGAAGATGTTTATGGCATTGTTGCTTTTTCCGATGTGATCCGGAAGTCCCGCTTTATTGAAAAAACAGAAGTGCCATTTATCCTTCCGTCTCCTCCACTGATTACAGAAGACTGCCGCCTGATCTTCAGAAACAAACCATCCACCAATGAAAAACCTCCTTTCTGGTAAGCCATGAAAGCAATCCTTCTCTGCATGCTTGTAACCTGCACGGTCTGGTCGCAGCCGGTCATCAGATTTTCTGAAAGATTGCAGGAGTATTACGAGCACCGCAAACCCCTGACCATTCATCTTCATTTTAATCAACCCGAATATGTACCTGGAGATACGGCTTACTTTCGTGTTGCCTTACTGGATGCGATCTCTTTGTTACCGATAAAAGATTTTCAGCTTATCTATCTGGATCTGGTTGACGAAGAAGGCCGGACAATGCACCACCAGGAGTTTCGCATACGCGATGGGTGGGGCGGTAATCAGCTGGTCATACCGCCTACCCTTAAACCAGGTCTCTACCGCGTTTTTGTGTATAACAACTGGATGAAAAACTTCGGAAAAGACTTTTTCTTTAAAAGCGAATTACACATCGCAGGGCCACAGCCGTTTCAACGCAGTCTCAGGCAAGGCAAGTTGCAAATCAAGGCCGAAGGAGGCACACTGGTTGCCGGCCTTCAGAACAGGCTGGTGATAGCAGGAGCCGCACAGGGTACAATAACCATAGAAGATAAAGACCATAATGTTTTATTAACACAAGAGGCTGACCCATCCGGCGTTACCTCGGTTGTTTTTACCCCAACCACCGGGGGTCAGTACACCATAAGAGCAACAGGTTCATCGGCTACCATCACAGCCAAAAGTGATGGACCTGTCTTACGGCTTATACCCGCTTCCTCTTTTGAGGGCACACACCGGTTAATTCTTTCCGTACCCGGGCAGTCGGCCTTGCGAGCCGAAGAACTGCATGTACTGGTAAGCCATCACAACCTGCTTGCGGTAAGTGCCTCGGTAAAATTCTCCGACCGGAACACCGCCATTCTTTCCCTTCCTGCCAAAGCGCTGCCTGATGGAATTAATTATTTATGTGTGGTCAATAAGGACGGTGAAACGCTGGCATCGCGTGTTTTTTACAATTCCCATCCTGACAGTATCAGGTGCAACATAACGATTGACTCCACCCAGCTCGGAACGCGGCAAATGAAAACCGTAAAATTGCGTCTCACCGATCTGAACAACAACCCGCTGCAGGCGCGGGTTTCGGCAACAGTGTATAATCAGGAGTTGTTTACCCAAAGCATTGCACACCAGTTTTCCATTGACCAATACATCCGGTGGGTTCGTAATGCATTTTTGCCGGAGGGTATCCGTTTTACACTTTCCGATAACATGTTAATTCTTTCGGAGTGGCCCTGGTATCGCTGGGATGATGTGCTGGGCACTTTTCCGAAAAACACCCATCTGTTTACTGATTATCAGCAGTTTCAGGGCGTGGTGATTAACCGGAATACCGGACAGCCAATAAGAGATTCGCTTCAAATCAGTTTTCTGGTTCTGAACACCAACGATTTCTATGAAATAGATACCGATAAGAACGGGGCTTTTTCATTGTCTTTCCTGTTTCCCTTCAACTATGAATCGGATTTGTTTTACCGGGTGGAAAAAAATGGCCGGAAGATCAGTGAGGCTGAATTGAAAATTGAAGCTTCACCATATCGCTACCAGCCCGCTTCTTACTCTGTGCTGCCTGTGGAGGGTTCGGATACCTACAACAGGTATAGCCGTATGCATCGTGAGGTTACCGAATCGTACCGGTATTTCGGGCTTAAGACTGTCATGCCCAAAAATGCTCCACATAGTACACTGGAAAAAGAACTGGGTGATGCGGATGTGACGATTGACCTGGATGATTATGTGCTTTTCCCTACTATGGCAGAAACCCTGCATGAAATTGTCCCCTATCTTCAATACCGGAAAACAGGCGGTCGTGAAACCGTGCGCATGTATATACCTGAGTTGTCACGTTCTGGCACCGAAGGTCCGCTCTTTATTATTGACGGCATGTTGACCGATGATGCAGACTTTTTCCTGCGTCTTGCTCCGGCCGATGTGGATAAAATAAAAATCTATTATACGCAATTCAAAATCAGCAAACTTGGTTCGATGTCGCGCAACGGCATTGTTATTGTTGAAACCAAATTACCCGGCTATGCGGCCAAGGTAGCAGCCTCGGCACGTACTTTTAAAATGGCCGGTCTGAGTCCCTATCATGCCTTTCCGCAAAAACCTGAATTATGGCAGGAACACAACCTGCGTGCTCCCCGCCTGCGATCAACGCTGTATTTCAATCCCCACCTTCGGCTGGACCAGCACGGGGAAGCTACTTTTACCTTTACCACCACAGATGATGCCGGCACTTTTGTTATAAGCATCGAGGGACTCACCACAGATGGTACTCCATTTACTGCCCAGAAAACATTTACCGTAAAGTATCAGGCCAACTAAAAATGGTTATGCAAAGACATAATACTTTTCGGCAGTTACGCAGGAGGAGAGTTTCATGTCGTGTGGGGTGGCAGTGATTCGGTCCACCGGAGGGAAAAAACTCAACCCGATGCGCTGTGCATCGCTGCGGCAGTTTTTCAGAAAACGATCATAATACCCCTTTCCGTAACCTACGCGGTGGCCTTCTTTGTCGAAAGCGAGTAAGGGCACGAGCACCATGTCAATTTTTTCCGTTGCCACTTTGCTGCCGGATCGTGGCTCAGGTATGCCCCATTTGTTTATTTCTACTTCCGAGTCTTCCAGCAGCATATGTTCCAGGTCACTGCCTCGAATACGCGGCACCGCAATGTGTATATGCGGGAATTCTTTTCTTACCCGGTCTATAATGAGCCATGTAAACGGTTCTTTTTTTTCAACTATGGGCAGGAAGGTATGCAGCAAGGTTATCTTCGGCAATTCAACTGAGGCAAAAAACCGATCACACAGCAACTGATTCATCCTTTCATACTCCGCATCGGTTAGCGACAGTCGTTTTTGCAAAAAAAAATTTCTGATTTCGGCCTTAGTCATGTACCCTTAAAATATTGAAGCGAAAATCAAACGGGTCAAACTCTTCGATGAGCAGCCGAATCAAACCGGGATTACCTGGGGTAAACGCAAGAAAGTTTTCGGTTCGCTCCTGCAAGCCCCCTGCCGGAAAGAGCGCCTCTTTCAGTTCAGTTATCTGGCGCAACCTGTCGGCCTGTTTTCGCTTTTCTGCACGCAGCATCTTCATCTCAATTTTTTCCAGGCTCTTCAGCATGCGTTTGGTTTCGGCAGCCACCATCGGACCCAGCGTGGCATCAATGTGTCTGGCATTTTCACGTACCAGCTCCAGTTGGCCGAGGATTGCTTCTTTTTGTCCATTCAGCCGAATTTGTTCAGGTGCATGGCGCAGGGTTACTTCGTTGAGCAGTTCCGGCAGGGGCATGAACAGTTCTTCCAGCGTTATGCCGCTCTTTTGCCACTTGCGGTGCAGGGATTCTCTGATAAGCAAGGCGAAATTGCGGGGCATGATTATCGGGAACGGCAGCTGGTGGTGTTCAAACAAACCCTTCAGTTGCAGCCAGTAGGCAATTTCTGCCGGCCCGCCTACATAGGCCAGATTCGGCAGCACACACTCCTGATAAAGCGGCCTGAGTATAACATTGGGACTTAACTTTTCGGGATGCTGCTCAAGCAGGTTGTTTATTTCATCGGCTGTAAAATGGATCGCTGAATCAGCCACACGAAAGCCGTTGCCCGATGGCTCAATGCGGCTGCGCAAACCGTCATCGAGATAAAACAGATTAACCGGGCGAACAAAAACCTGCGGCTTGTAGCCAAGGCTTTTGAGTTGTTCGTCTGTAAGGGTAACCCGGTGATATGCGGTATGAAAAAATATGTCATCCCGCATAACCGGTATAAAAGACCGTTTAAGTTCAGCGTCATCGCCATCAACTACCACAAGTCCGTACTCACCAAAAAGCGCATGAACATAGTAACGCACTGCATCCTTCAGCCGGCTATGCCGGGAATAAGCTTCACGAAACACCGTGGTGTCTGCAGGAATGCTTTCGGCAAGCTGGGCCAGTCCTTTTGTGGAAAATCGCCCGACCGCCCCCTTTTGATCGGTTTCCCATGAATAGATTTTTCCATGAATGCGAACTGATCGTATTTCGTCCGCATCATGATCTTCCGATGCCATCCAGTACACCGGCACAAAGTGGTAATCCGGATAAAGACTTTTCAGTTCTCTGCAAATATTAATTACGGTGATGATTTTATAAATGAAGTAAAGCGGTCCGGTAAAGAGGTTGAGCTGATGACCGGTGGTTATGGTAAATGTTTTTTCATGGCCAAGTGCCTGAAGATTTTGTTTAACCGCAGTTGATTTTTCTATTGTTGCATATTGCTTTTCCAGCACATGGCAAAGCACCCGTCTTGTATCAGATGTACAGGATTTGGCCTTTTTAAGGATTTGTTCATTAAACAACTCTTTTTTCGGATGGATGCTATAGAACGGTTTGAGGATATCCAGGCCGTTGATGTAATCAAGGAAAAGGGGCGTAAAAGCCCGGGTAATTTCAAATGGTACACGGCCCAGCATCATGCGTTAACAGCAGAGGTTATAACAGGTGACAAATAACAAGTTTTCGGGCATAGCGGTTTAAGAAATTACACAACCGTTGCAAAGAGGTCAAATTCGGTGGCAGCAGTTATTTTAACGTGCGTAAAATCGCCAATACGCAAATAGTCGGGGCATTCAATAAGAACTTCATTGTCCACTTCGGGAGAATCAAATTCTGTGCGTCCGATGTAGTAACCTCCCTCTTTGCGGTCAACGAGCACTTTCATAATCTGCCCGACTTTCTGTTCATTGATTTCGTACGATATGCGTTCCTGCAGGGCCATTACTTCATCTGCACGCTGCTGCTTTACCGACGGTGGCACATCATCTTTCATGGTCCATGCGTGGGTGTTTTCCTCATGCGAATAAGTAAACACTCCCAGCCGTTCGAAACGCTGTTCCTCCACAAATTTCAATAATTCATCAAAATCAGCCTCGGTTTCGCCCGGGTGCCCGGTTATTAAGGTAGTGCGAATGGCAATGCCAGGTACCTTGTTGCGTATGGTGTTGAGCAGTTGTTCGGTTTTTTCGCGGGTTATTCCCCTGCGCATCATTTGCAACATACGGGTTGAAGCGTGCTGCAAGGGAATATCTAAATAACGACAAATGTTGCTTCGTGTGGCCATAACGTCCAGCACATCCTCGGGGAAACCCGACGGAAACGCATAATGCAGCCGTATCCATTCAATGCCTTCCACATCGGCCAGGCGGTTCAGCAGATCGGCCAGGGTGCGTTTTTTGTACAGGTCTACACCATAATAGGTTGAGTCCTGTGCTATGAGCAACAGCTCTTTGGTGCCCTGGCGCGCCAGGTTGCGAGCCTCAAGCACCAGTTCTTCAACAGGGCGCGACACATGGCGGCCCCGCATCAACGGAATGGCACAGAATGAACAGGGGCGGTCGCATCCTTCGGATATTTTCATATAGGCATAGTGGCCGGGGTTGGTGAGAATGCGCTCCCCTACCAGTTCCTGTTTGTAGTCGGCTTTGAATTGCTTGAGCAACCTGGACAGGTCACGTGTACCAAACCAGGCATCCACCTCCGGAATTTCTTTTTCCAGATCGTCTTTATAGCGTTGGGATAGACAGCCGGTTACATAGACTTTGTCAATCAGGCCTTCCTGCTTGGCGTCCACGTATCGCAAGATGGTATCTACCGACTCCTGCTTGGCATTATCAATAAATCCGCAGGTGTTGATAATCACCACGCTGGCATCGTTATCCGGCATTTCATGCCCTGCATCAATACCGTTGCCGCGCAACTGGGTAAGCAGCACTTCGCTGTCTACCAGATTTTTTGAACAGCCCAGCGTTACGATGTTTACTTTAACCTTTTTATGGCCTTTGGTTTTCACGGGGCTGCAAAGTTAAAAATAAAGGCCGGCCCGTACCGTGCAACCCCTATATTTACACCCATGCGCTGGTTTTTTGCCGCTGTATTGTTACTCCCTGCCTGCTTCGATAAGCCCGACTGCATCAGCCAGGCCGATAATACCTTGCGTATCGCCTTTAAAAAGGCCGATAGCAACCTGCCGGATACGGTGATTTTTTTCCATATCGAAGCCTCCGGGGCCGACAGCATTTTTTATAAACAGCAGCCTGTTGACCAGCGTGATACGCTTAAAGGAACACCCGCTGTGGTTACTGTAAATCCTTTTGCCGATTCTACTGAATTTATTTTCCGGCTGCTTTCGGAAGAGAAAATCCTTAAAGTGCGTTATCTCCGCACTTTTCGTTTCATCAACGAAGAATGCTTCAGCGAGGTGCGCATCAGTAACCTGCAGGTATATTTCACTGATTTCGATTCGGTACGGATCGCTAACGCTTCACTAACCAAATCAGGATCTGTTCATATTGAAATCTATCGTTAATCATATCATCCTTATAATACTGCCATTATGGGTGGCAGCACAGAAAACCGATACGGTAAGGCAAAGTTTTATACCTACCGGAATCCGGCTGGGTGCAGATATGATACCTGTGGTTTACACCTATGCCGATAAGCGTTTCCGGGGTTTTGAGTTCAGTGCCGATATAGACTTTTACCGCTATTATCTGGCGGCCGACGTGGGCCGGTGGGAGCGGTCTATGGCAGGTAATGACAGCCGCTACAGCAACTCGGGCAACTACTACAGGGTTGGCATGGATATTAATTTTCTGAAAAAAGATCCCGACCGGAACATGCTGTTTTTCGGCGTGCGTTACGGAAGAAGTCGCTTTGACGAAACACTGGAACGCACGATCACCGATCCGGTATGGGGAACACAAACTGATCGGATATTGGTTACCGGCCGTTCGGCAGGATGGCTGGAAATAACGGGCGGCTTACGGGTAAGGATGTACAAGTTTATCTGGATGGGTTACACCGTGCGGTACAAGTTTGGTCTTCACACGCAAGACACCGGTCCTTTGGATGTGTACGATGTGCCGGGCTACGGAAGTACTGTAAAACCGGTTACGTGGGGGTTTAACTATCTGATTATGGTGAGACTGCCGTTGAGGAGAGAATAACCGGTTCAAAATTAGACCGGGTATAAAGTGAGGTGTTAACCCATGTTACTCTCCGCGGCTTACTCCATGATTCGCTCTACCAGGGTGTCCACGCTTATGCCCTCGGCTTCTGCTTTGAAATTTCTTACCAGGCGATGTCGTAACACGGGTTTAGCTACAGCCTGTACGTCTTCCATGTCGGGCGCGTATTTACCATTGAGCAGGGCATTGCACTTGGCCCCTAACACCAGATATTGCGAGGCGCGGGGACCTGCTCCCCATTCCAGGTATTCGGTTGCCAGAGGCGAGGCTGCAGTTGTACCCGGACGTGTTTTGGCCACAAGCCCTACTGCATATTCCACCACGTTGTCGGGTACCGGCACCCTTCGCACCAGGTGCTGAAACGTTTCGATATCGGCAGCGTTCAGCAGCTTTGATACTTCGGTTGGTTCATCGGACGTGGTGTTTTTCACAATATCAACTTCCTCCCTGAATGAAGGATAGGTAAGCTGAATATGGAACATGAAGCGGTCTAACTGTGCTTCGGGCAACGGATAAGTACCTTCCTGTTCAATAGGATTTTGTGTGGCCAGCACAAAAAATGGCCTGGGCAACTCATATCGTACACCTCCGATGGTAACGGCATATTCCTGCATGGACTCCAGCAGGGCAGCCTGTGTTTTAGGCGGTGTACGGTTAATTTCATCAGCCAGAATAATATTGGCAAAAACCGGTCCTTTCACAAACCGGAGGTTTCTTTCCTTGTCAAGGGTTTCAGCCCCCACGATATCAGATGGCATGAGATCGGGCGTAAACTGAATGCGTTTAAACTGCAGATCAAGCGAACGGGCTATGGTTTGCACCAGCAGGGTTTTGGCCAGTCCCGGTACGCCCACCAGCAGGGAGTGGCCGTGACAAAATATGCCGGTCAGCACCAGGCGAACAACTTCCTGCTGGCCGATTATGACCTTACCAATTTCGGCCAGGAGTTTTTTATACACATCAGCCAGGGCATCGGCAGCTTCCACATCGTTGGCAAATTTCATCATGCTGAACAGTTAGCAGGTAAACATACGCATTAACCGGCAGTCTGGGGTTTAAGTTTTACACCAGCGCACTAATCATCAAGGATGCCGCAGTAATCATAGGCCGGGTCAATGCTGATGTACACATCTTTGCGTGCCTTATTGAACCATTTATCCAGCATCTTCATTTGTTTTTCATTCAGTGCTGCGGCCCGAATCCTTTCCCAGTCTTTCTGCAAATCGGCCACGTGAGGTGGGATGCGATTCTTGTAGTACAGGATGCGCACGGCTTCCTTGCCGTTGTCGGTACGATAAACCAGGGGCCGGGATATGGTTCCGATTTTCATGGTGTCGATGGCAAAATAAACACCTGGTTCCAGTTCATCAACAGGTACCCTAAAGCCCCCTTCATCGGTGGTAAAAAAACCTCCGTTTCCTTTGGTGGCCACGTCATCCGAAAATTCCCGGGCTGCTTTCTGAAAACTTATAGAATCCATGAGGATGCGGTTGCGCAAACTATCGAGGAAGTGTTCGGCCGCAGCCAGGTCTTCTTTGGATGGCGTAGGTGCAATAAGTATGTGCCTTGAATGATATTCATTACCCCGGCGTTCCAGCAACTGAATAATGTGGAAGCCATACATGGTTTCTACCGGCATGGAAATTTCACCGGGTTTCAGTTTAAAACACATGGCTTCGTATTCCGGAACCATCATACCTCTTCCTACAAACCCCATGTCGCCATTATTGGCTGTTACACTGGGATCATCGGAGTATTCGCGGGCCAGTTTTCCGAAGTCTTCACCAGCCAGAATCCGGCTGCGCAGCTCCATCAGTTTTCTCCTGGTTATTTCTTTTTGTTCTGCACTTACCTTTGCCAGCCTCACTATTTGAGCCACCTCCACTTCGGCCGAAAAGAACGGCAGGCTGTCTTTGGGAATACGGTTAAAAAACCGTCTCACTTCAGCCGGTGTAATGGTTATGTTTTTAATTATTCTCCGCTGCATTTCATTGATAACCATTTGTTCGCGGATTTGATCACGCAATTCAATGCGGAATTGTTCAAAGGTTTTATTAAATCTTTGCTCCAATTCCTGTTGCGACCCCCCGTATTGCGCCAGTATAACGTTCATTCTCCGGGCAGTCTCGGCATCCACATCGCTGTCCGACACCACCACCGAATCTATTTCGGCTTTGGCCATCATTAATTTGTTGCGAAGCAACAGGGCCAGATACTGACAGCGCACCTGTTCGCCCGGGCGACCTCCGTTGGAAATGTATTCCTGATAAGCCTTATCCAGCTCCGATTTTAAAACGATATAGTTATCAACTTTGCCAATGATTTTATCAATAATAAATCCGCCATCATCCTGAGCGCTAACCAGATTAATTAGAATGGCAAACGAAATAAACAGCACTCCTCGCATAACTATTTTGACTTGGTTAATATCTCAAATTCTTTCTCTTTTTGTGCTTTTGAGTAAATCTCATCCTCCAGCTTTCGCACCAATTCAACTTTTCGTTTGTTCAACAAGATGTTGCGTATTTCATCGCGTACAAACTCCAGAGGCGAAACACTGTCGGAAATGCGGTATTCATCTATTTTCAAAAAATACAAGTAATTTTCATCATTGGTTTCATAGTAGGTGTAGTTTCTTAGAAACTGTACCTTGTTGGGTATGTCGGCCAAAGGGGTGTTCTTAACCAGTTCATCAAAAACCATCCAGGAGGAGTCACTCAGGTGGTAGGCAGCTGAAAAACTCAGACAATAAGACTTTAATTCCTCCCTGTCCTTCTGTTTGCTGGACAGCATTAGTTCCTTGATTTTGTTGGTTCGCGGAGCCGATTTCGGCACCTTAATAAAGGTAGCCCTGACAATATTCTGCTTCAGAATAAAATTATCCCGGTTCTCTTTATAATACTTTTCTATTTCGGTTTTGCTGATAGCGGTGTCCAGGTGCTGGCGTATGTAATAGGCCTGATATTCATAGGCAATCAGGCTGTAACGATAGTCCATAATTTTACGCTCCAATTCGGCTTCGTTGATGTTGATTTTTTTCAGCGCTTCCTGCATCAGGAGCTGTTTGCGAATCCAGCTGTTAATATACGCTTCAACCCGTGCAGCACTGTCTTCGCGCGAAGTACCGGGCTGAACAATTCCGCCAAGTTCATCCTTGTACAGATAGGATTTGTTTACCCGTGCTACAGCCACCCTGTCAGTTTCACCAGCCGGGTCGGTCTGTCTTTTCATGCGAATGAGATCGCAGTTTTGCAGAAGTGCCATCAGAAACACCCACCACAACCAGTTACTTCCGTACCATCCGTATAAGTTGTTTACGTCCTTTTTCATGGAGAACCACCGGATATTTTTTTTGTAAATCCTTCAGCCATTGTTCTTCCAGTACCTGTTGGTAATCGGAAACAACGTTCATCAGCGCCTCTTCAAACGTCAGCAATCCGGGTTGAAGTATTTCCAAAATGTGCACAAGGTAATACATTCCTTTGTTTTCAGCTTCATAAAGACCGGGTTGCCAGGCTACCAACTGCAGGACGGCACGTTCCGCGCGCTGGAATTTCCCGGCTTCATTCCGTATTTGCCTGTCGCGTACCCACTGTGCTGCCGCAGCGGAGTCCTGTTTTTCCAGAAAAAGCTTTAATTGATGCAAAACTTCGGCCGATGGTGCTGAATAGACAACTGCCTTGGCCCGCTCTTCTGCCCGGTACCTGTTGCGGTGAGTATTAAAATACTCCCGCAAACCCGAGGTATCGGCTGCTGCTTTATTCCATACCTCTTTTTCCATGATGTCGAAAAGCAGAATACCCTCATAGTACTCCTTTAACAGATACCGGTATTCGGGTTTTACCTGCATAATTTCGTTTTCGATCTGTTCGTCCAGCACCGCTTCGGTAAACTTCCGGTACAGTTCATGGATGTAATCAACCGGCTTCGAAGAAACAGCCTGCTGATTTATTTTTACAAAATGTATAAATGCTGTACCGTAAACCTTTTTTCCGTTTACTTCCAGCAGTATTTCACTTGGCTGAATAGCCGGCACCATCCATCTTCCTCTGGTTAAGGAGGTGTCGGCTGCCGCAAAAATGATGTTCTTTAACTCGGTATTTTCCTTAAAAGCAAAACGTTTCTTCAGTTTCTGATAATATAGTTCGCGTGCAGCCTGCATGCGCTCATCGCGAATTACCCGGTTGCGCAGGGAGGTTTGCAGCTCGTTTAGCGCGGGCAGGGGTATTTTTCTTTCAAGCCGAACAATATGCCAGCCATAGGCGGTTCTGAACGGATCAGAAATATCGCCCGGATTTTGAAGGGAGAAGGCAACGCCATCAAACTCAGGCACCTGATTAAAAGCGCCTACGCCAAAAGGCCGCAACCTGCAATTATTACCTTTAGAATTTAAGTCTTCGGAATACCGCGAACAGAGTTCTTCCCACGGCATTCCGTTCTTTAATTGTTCGTGGATGTCAAAAATAAGGTTGCGCGTTTGGATCTCATCCCTTCCCGGTAAATTACGCAGCATAATATGGCTTACTTCCACTTCACCACGTGAAGGTTTGCGATCTTCTATTTTAATAAGGTGATAGCCGAAGCGGGTGCGCACGGGTCCTACAACATCGCCCGGCTTGCCCGAATAGGCGGCTGTTTCAAAAGGATACACCATTTGCATTGCGGTAAAATAGCCGAGGCTGCCGCGGTTGTTGCGGGCAGTGGGATCGTCCGAGAATTTTTCGGCCAGTTCGCTGAATGACTCATTTCTTTTTATGCGATCCAATATTTCCATGGCCCGGTTCCACGCCTTCAGGGTATCGGCAGGCGAGGCATCAGCCGGTAAAGCCACCAGTATATGAGAGGCTTTTATTTCTTCTTGAAGCCGCTGGTATGTAAGACGGACCAGGCTATCGGTTAGTTTCTCTTCGTGAAGATAGGTTTTGCGCAACTCGGTGCGGTAGGTGTTGAACTCTTTGACAAACTGCCGCGTAGTATCAAGACCCCGGTTTACAGCCTCCTCTACCTTGAGCTTAAAGCGAATATATAACCTGAGGTATTCGTTTACTTTTTCACCGGTATAATCTTTTTTGTCGGTATAGTTTTTACGGAAAAGATAAGCCAGTTCATCGGCGTAAACCTCTTTGCCGTTTACAGAAAGCACAACCGGATTTTTTTTCTGCGAAAAAGCTGCTGTAGCAATAAGTACGACAAGCCCGAGCGTACGTCTCATAACTAAAAACTCGTAAAATTAATGTTTCGGCAATTTTTTTATCAGGCGACACACTTTGTGTCCACCGCGCTGGTCGTATTCAATAGAGTCCATGATGGTTTTGACGAGGCGGATGCCTAAGCCGCCTTTGCGCTTTTCGCTGATCAATTCACCCAGGCTGGGCTCGGTAAAGGCATTCATGTCGAACACGTTTTTTTCATCTACCAGCTCAAAAATCACCTGATCATTTTTTACTTCAACGGTCAGTTCAAACAAATCATCGGGATTGCACTGGTGTGCGTGAATCATCAGGTTGGAGCTTACTTCGTCAACGGCCAAAACCAGTTCGCTAAGTTGCGTTTCGCTCAGGCCGCAGGACTTCAGGGCACCGCGGATAAACTCACGGATACCCTTAAGGTTTTGAATGCTGCAACCAACTTTATAGGTGTGTTTCATGTGCTAAGCCTTAACTAGCCGGAGAGCCTCTTCTTTTGAATGAACAATGGTGAGCAGCCGGTTAAGGCCAAGTATTTCGAAGGTGTTGGCAACCTTGTGATTTAAACCGAACAACACCATGCGAATGTTTTTATCGCGCATCTCCTCAATGTACGACATAAAAACGCCCAGTCCGGCCGAGGAAATATAATCCAGACCGGTGCAGTCAATCAGAATGCGGGTGTTTCCTTCGCTGATGCTTTTCGCAATGGTTAAGTCCAGTTCAATTGATGACCCTGCATCAATTTCGCCCAACGGCATAATGATATCGGCTCCGTCTTGCTGCATGCGTTTTATGTGGACCATAGCATTAATATTTAACGTTCGTTGTCATTTTTCGTTAAGTGCCTGATAAAAACCTGTGCTGTTTCATCCATTCTCGCCAATCACTTGAATTTCACAACAAGTAGTGTATAGTCGTCATTTATATTTCTGGTTCCGGTAAAACTGTATAAAGCTTCAATAACCTGCTTCACCAGCTCCGAAGCCGACAGACTGTGCGCTTCATTAACCAACTTGCTCAGGCGTTCAAATCCAAAATCTTCACCCGCGCTGTTGCGGGCCTCTGTAATGCCGTCGGTGTACAATATCAGTAAATCGCCCGGCTGAAAGGTGACGGAACTCTCCCTGATTAACCGCTCATAGCCCGCATGCCGTAGCATACCCAAAGCGGCACCCTGATCGCTCAGGTATTCAGCCCTCCCTTCGGCAGCCCGGTAGTATAACACGGGACAATGCCCGGCTCTGGCATACTGCACCGTGCGGCTGGAAGTATGAATGACAAAGAAAGCAGCAGAAATAAAGGAACCGCGTTCAAGGCAAGAGGCAAGGGCGCGGTTGGCACGTTGCATAAAATAATCAGGCGAAATATTTTCATCGGCCAGGCTGTGAAAAACACCTTTCATCTGCGACATATGAAATGCAGCCGATATTCCTTTGCCCGATACATCGGCTATGATGATAGCTACCTTATCGGGCGACAACCGTAAAGTGTCGTAATAATCACCGCCCACCTCATCGGCCGATTCAGAGAATGCCGCTGCCTCAAAGCAGGTATCCTGTTCTAGTTGCGGAGGAAGCAGTCGCTTCTGAACGCGCCTCGCTATTTTCAACTCTTCCTTGTACCGCTCATTTTGAAGCACCTCCTCCATGAGCCGGAAGTTTTCGATAGAAATTCCCGCCTGATTGGCAAAGGTAGCGGCAATCTGTTTCATTTCGCGGTTAAAACCATCCGACAATTCCTTCAGCAATACCAGGGTTCCCGTGTGCTCATCTTTAACTTTTACAGGAGCTGCAATAACCGAGCGGTACCGTGAGCCTTTCAGGTACTTGGATAAATTATAGGTTTTGTCAGATGATTGGTCAAAAATTCCTCTGATCTCCTTGCCATGCAATCGCTGGCTAAGCTCCAGGGCCTCCTGCTCGGTGATGCCGTGTGTATAGATTGCCCTGCCCGGATTGTTGGTGTGCATTTCCAGCCAGGCGGCATCGGCATGAACCGCATTGACAGAGGTTTCGAGTAAAATATGATATACACTCTCTTCGCTTTTTTCGGTTTGTATGGACTGGCTGATGCGCTGGAAGCTGATGGCTTCCTCCAGTTTTTGTTCAAAAGCTGAAGAGGTGGGAAGATTAAAAAGTATGACAAGAAATGAGAAAGCACTGTACATAGTGATGAAAACAAATACAGTGGTGAGCAAAAGATGATTGCGGTGATCCACCACGCCTGCTTCTGAGTTATTCAAACTGCTCACAGCAGCCCCGGAGGTATAGGCAAGGTAAACGAGGTAAAAAAGAATAAACAACAACAACATCAGGGCCGTAAGCTTTTGCCCGAAATTGAGGTAGGCCACCCATTTTGTATTGGCCGAAAGTACGAGCGCAAGCAATACAAATATTCCAATCAGCACCTCATCAAACCGGCTTGCTAACGGGATTGACTGCATGCTTAAAACCAATAGTCCTATGAGGCCATATTCAAACACCATCCACAGCCTGTAAGACCATTTGGTTTTCTGATAAAGGATGAGTCTCTTCCATGCAACCAGGCAAATCAGCAGCAGACTTGCCCACAAGGGCATGACTACCAGATAGGCTGTTTCCTGAAAGATGAAATGAGCAGTGAGCCGTGAGGAGCCAGGCAAAAACTCTACTATTCTGAACACCAAGGAAATCAGGGTGGCTAAGAGGCCCGTGGCAAAGACGCGCCAGAGCAAATCAACAAAACTCAGCAACTCATCGCGCTCAAGTTTGATTCTGTAATAGAGATAAACACCCAGCAGGTAAACATTCAAAAGCACGCGGGGGATCCATTCCGGTACATCGGAGGCAATTCCTGCACGCTGGCTGAACACCACCGCAAGAGCCGACAAAAGCAAAGCCAGCCAGGCAATACCTGTAAGCAAGAACAGCAAACGGATTAAGGCTTTGGCGCGCATGCAATAAAAAAGCCAATCGTACTAGGATTGGCTTGGCAAGTTAAAACAAATCATGCATTTGGTTTATCCCCCTGAAAGGATTGTCAGCAGGACATCCATTTCAATCCGAATGCGTTTTCCGTTTTCGAGAATGTAAATCACATTATCACATTCCCCGTTGCCGTAATCAATTATAAATTCCCCTGTTTTCCCATCCTGCCGGTAAGTAATTTTTTCTAACCCCGATACATAGGTGAGGCCAAAAACCATCAGCCCCATGCTGTCATCGTGCGGGCAGTCAAAACGCATTACAAGTTTTCTCAGAATATCGGAACGATAATAGCCATCCCCTTCAGCGTACTGATAAAACCCGCCCGCAGCCTGTTCCCAGTGAGTGTCGTCATAATGCGATACGCCCTCCGATGAATAACTGTATTCCCAGTCGCCATATTTACTTACAAGATCACTGCTTTCTGTAAATGAACCATAAAATTTCTGCGCAACAGTATCCCATTCTGACCAACCATTATAGTTTGCAGCACCGTTGATTAACCAGGTATAGTCATCGCTGTAACGGCCACCATATTGTTCATAATTAACACGGCTTAAATATTCGTTGCGGTACCTGGTTCCGGTGATATTATGGATATAACGAAAGGTTTCTGTAACCTTGCCGAACATCCAGTATTCAAATCCATGTTGACCTTCCTGGCAGCCGTTACCGTAATCTCGGATTATTGTCGTGCTGCCATCGCTGTTTTCTATTTCTGTAATTACTGCACAGGTTTCTCCGATCCAGGGTTCATCAATCAATGTCGAATCACTATCTCCTCCCGGGGAAGGATTTCCTGATACAGCATTAAAGGAACGATTAATTAAAGTGGTTGCAGCAGTCTCAAACTGTGCCACGCGGTTCAGGCGCATGCTTAAAAAAGAACGTGCCTGTTCACTGAGCTGGTCTATACCTGCCTCCTCGTTATCCGAGCATCCGATAAAAACCGAGGCCAGGAAAAGCGGCAGCGCATATGCATATTTTCTATTCATAACCACTGATTTCATTTATACAGTGGTTAGACACGCGTAGAGGTTGAAAAGTTGTACATATTTTATTGTTCACCGATGATCAGGTGTTTAGTCAGTGTCCTTACCGGCCCGGCTTTTACCACATAGAACCCGGCCGGAAGCATTTGCGGGGCTGTTACAACATATTCCAATATTCCTTCCTGATTCTTTACGACCTCGAACCCAGCACACTGCTTGCCCTGAACGGTATAGATTGAAACCGGATAGCTTCGGATATCTTCCGGAAAGCCGGTTATCCTGATGGTAAACCCCGAAGGTCCCGCAGGGTTAGGGAAAACAGAGAGCAAGGGTGTATTCGGCCCGTTGTACCTAACCGACACAACCGTTGAGAAAGACGATGTACCGTCATAATCTGTTTGTTTCAGGCGATAGTACAAAATGCCGGGTTGGGGGTCTGCGTCAACAAAATGATATTCATTGACTGCCGAAGTGGTACCCTTACCGATTACGCTGCCCAGTTCAGCAAAATATTCGCCCGACAGTGAACGCTCAACTGTGAAGTAATCGTTGTTGGTTTCGGATGAAGTCCGCCAATAGAGTTCTACCTGGTTTTGAACAACACGCGCAGAAAATGCAACAAGTTCTACCGGCAAAGGTGAATTTACTGCATCCGTAGAAGCCACATGAAAATTATTGGTAAGCTGAGCCGGTGTTAAGTTTGTTCGGTTAACGCGCGGATCGGCAAGGGTGCCTGTTGCTACGGCATGGTTTCCAACAACCCCTGTTGTGGTACTCATGCGCAAATCGGGGAGCTCTTCAATTGTTCCAAAGCCCGTGCCTCCGGCACGAAGACTCCACGTACCTGCTGTAATACCCGCGGTTGTTACCGTCCAAAAGGAATCATGCCTGCGGGTTATGGTTGCTACCCCATCCAGAAAAGAAACATTACTGGTGGTGGCGGCCTCGGTAAAGGTTACCGATATTGCACCTCCGCTTCCGGCTATATTGTTTTTGCCCAAAAAAAACGGCCTGAAGTTGGCGGCACTTCCCACAGGAAAAAAGCCGGCTACGGCCCCTAAGGCAACAGCTGTGTTTGGAACATACCTGGTAAGCACACCGCCATACATTCTGCCACTACCTGCAGCCAGGGTATGACTCAAGGCGCCCGGTGAAGCGTCAGAAATACCTATGGTAAACAGGTTGCCATTAAGGTTGATATTACCGGAAACCATGGACAACGTGTTCTCAACCACAACAGAGCTGTTGAGAACAATTTGCGGGAATGCGGCAGCTGTATTGTTGAATGTCAGATTATAAAAAGTTTCGGCTCCTACTGTGGTAATAGTCTGGGGATCAGTTCCGGCAAAAATTACAGTGAATGTATTGGGAGCAAATGTAGCTGTACCCGAGCGAATCCAGTTTCCGTAAACAGTGAAGTTGCCCAAAGCTGTTTTGGCACCTGCACCCTGTAATGAAATAGTTGAGTAGCCATCTGATGCAACCGGAGTTATAATTTGCTGGGCGCCTGCGGCCGTATAATTAAAGGTGTTACTTCCGTTATTAGCAAAAAGCCGGAGATGCACATCATGACCCGTGCCCGCATAGTTCCACACCGCTCCGTTCATGTTGTTAACATCATTGAATGCATTGGTGTTGTTCGGAATGTCCAGAAAGGTACCCGACTGGTTAATGGTTCCGTAATTAATGACTGTCAAATCACCGCCATCACCACTTGCTCCGCTGGCATCACCATCCAAAGAAGCAAAGTTTAAGATCGAGCCGGCATTATTTACCACAGCATTGTTATCATCGGCAGCGCCATTGGCAGCAATATTTCCGGAAAATACAGCCGTTCCGTTGTTGGTGAAGGTGTTATTGTCATCATCAAACAAAAGCGAAGAAGCCGTAAGAGAAGTATTATTAATAAAGGAAGCCCCGGTTGTACCGGTAATGAATTCAATGCGATCCGCAACCGTCAGTCCGGTGGTTCGGTTATTAACAAGGGTTGCGTTATCTGCACCTATAAGAATATCGTCTGTTATCGTTAGCGTACCTTCACCCTCCAGGTAGTGCAAACTGTTGGCGTTGGTGGTTAGTGTAATGTCCTCAATGGTTATTGTTCCTCCAAGGTCCACCTGAAGCGTTGCTCCCCCTACATTTTGATTAAAATCAATTTGTGCATTGGCCTGGCTATTATGATTCAGGAAGCCGCCCGATCGCACGCGCACGAAACCCAGCTCGATGCCTAAATCAAGGTTAGCCGTGGTGTAGAGCAAAGTACCGGTAGTGCGTATGTCCACTCCGCCCACGTTGGCATCGGCAGTGAGATTAATGGTATGCCCGCCACCAATAATGGCAACCTGCGAAGTAGTTGGCGGGGACGAAGCGTTACAGGGCCCTGTAAATCCAACCGTTGACCACGATGAGGCGCTGTTCCAGTTGCCGGTTGTACAACTGTATAAAACCGGCACCTGAGTTACCGTCAGGTTGTCGAAGTACAAAATCGACAAAGGACTGGGGGTATTTTCTATACCTCTTATTACAATCTGCAGCGTACTTCCTGTAACCACCGCACTTCCTGCTGTGGTAACGTTTAACAACTGTCCTAAAAGTTCAGCAAATAATATTTCAGGGCCGCCATCAACTCGATAGTAAGCACATATATAGTCAGTTATACTGGTGACACCTGTAACCAAATCAAGCGATATGGTAGCCATGCCCGTTGCCGAGATGTCAATAACGCTTGTCTCAAATACACCCTCGGTAACTGTGTTATTTACCAAGAATATACCATTGCCCAAAAAAGTCTGCTTGGAAAAAGTGCCCAAAGGGGCAGTGGTAACATTCCACGTACCTCCTGTTGCCGTGCCCGAGGTGGCCCCGTTCGGTTCATCGTTGAAGTTTTCCTGAAACAGTATTTGAGCCGATGACGTGCTGCTGCCAAGTAAGACAGCCAATGCACCCAACAACCTGCGCATAGATAGGTGATTTAAATCAACCTAAATATAGCATTATTTTCTGCTATAGTTAGGCGCTTCGCGGGTAATAGTAACATCGTGTGGATGGCTTTCCACTATCCCCGCGTTGGTAATTTTCACAAATCTGGCCTTTTTCAGTGCTTCAATATTTTTTGCTCCGCAGTATCCCATACCTGCACGAAGCCCTCCTACCATCTGGTACAGCACTTCGGCTACCATGCCCTTGTAAGGTACCCTGCCCGATATACCCTCGGGCACAAGCTTCTTAATATCATCTTCCACATCCTGAAAATACCTGTCTTTTGAGCCTTCTTCCATGGCTTCAATAGAACCCATGCCGCGGTAGGATTTGAATTTCCGGCCTTCGTAAATAATCACCTCCCCGGGTGCTTCTTCGGTTCCGGCCAGCAGGCTGCCAATCATAACGCTGTCGGCTCCGGCTGCAATTGCTTTTACAATGTCGCCTGAAAAGCGAATTCCTCCATCGGCAATCACCGGCACGCCGGAACCTTTGATGGCCCTGGCCGCTTCATACACAGCCGAGAGCTGCGGCAGCCCCACACCGGCCACCACACGGGTGGTGCAGATGCTTCCGGGGCCTACACCTACCTTTATTGCATCGGCCCCCGCTTTTACCAGGGCTTTTGCGGCCTCTCCGGTAGCGATATTTCCAACTACTACATCCAGCTCAGGAAATTTACGCTTCACCTGCCTGGCTGCCTCTATCACACCTTTTGAATGTCCATGCGCAGTGTCAATAGTTATCACATCCACACCGGCCTGTTTCAGGGCTTCAACCCTGTTTAACAAGTCGGGTGTTACCCCTACGGCTGCGCCCACGCGCAAACGACCGTATTTATCCTGGCAGGCATTGGGCTTGTTTTTCTTCTTCTGTATGTCGCGGAAGGTTATCAGGCCAATGAGTTTTCCTTTTTTATTGACGATGGGCAGCTTTTCGATTTTGTATTGTTGCAAAACGGTTTCTGCTTTTTCAAGCGTAATGCCTTCAGACGCGGTGATGAGGTTTTCTTTGGTCATGATTTTTTCCACCGGCACACTGAGATCTTTTTGAAAACGCAGGTCGCGGTTTGTAATAATACCTTTCAGTTTTCCGTCATCATCAATCACCGGAATACCGCCTATTTTAAATTCGCGCATAATATTTTCTGCGTCCTGTGCGGTAGCATGTATATTAAGCGTTACCGGATCGAGTATCAGGCCGCTCTGCGAACGCTTCACTTTACGTACCTGGTCGGCCTGGGCCTCAATGGTCATATTTTTATGAATAAAGCCAATGCCCCCTTCCAGGGCCATGCTAATAGCCATCGTGGCCTCGGTAACGGTATCCATCGCAGCCGAAACAATCGGAATGTGCAACCGGATGTTACGCGAAAGCTGGGTACTGACATCGGTTTCGCGGGGCAATACCTCGGAGTAGGCCGGAACCAGCAAAACGTCATCGTACGTCAGTGCTTCGAAAAGAAATTTCGATGATTGGGAAGGAGATGAAGAACTGGGCATGGCAAATAGGTTTGAAACCGTTATTTGCCGGACAAAGGTAGGCTAATTTCATGATTTACCGATCACGGGCTTTAAAAATTGGTTTTACCTTTGAAAACAAAATGTCCGTACATGAAAAAACCGAATCTGCTCTTTTTCCTGTTTCTTTTATTTTTCGCTAGTAGTGGCTTTGCACAAGTGCAAACCGGTAAGGCATCGTATTATGCCGACAGGTTTGAAGGCAAGCCAACGGCCAGCGGTGAAAAGTACCGGCATCATAAACTTACTGCTGCACATAAAACGCTTCCGTTTGGCACGCGCGTGCGGGTTACCAACCTTGCCAACAACGCGCAGGTAGAAGTAACCATAAACGATCGGGGGCCCTATGTGGAAGATCGCATCATAGATCTTTCCAAATCGGCAGCAGAAAAACTTGGCTTTCTTGTACAGGGCCTGGCCGATGTAAAAATTGAAGTGATTGACCCCGGCACCGGCAAAGTAAGCGACCCGTCACGGCCCATTGGCAATGTTTTGGTCGATGAAAAAGAATTCTATAACCTGGCCATCGATCGCACACGCCCTGCAGGCTTTGGCGTGCAGATCGGCACCTTTCAGGAACTTGTAAACCTGCTGCGGCTCACGGATAACCTGAAAAAATCTTATCAAAAAAAAATTACCGTCCAGGTGAAAGTACTCAACGGGGTAAAATATTATTCGCTCATCGTTGGCCAGTTCCCCAACAGAACAAAAGCCGAGTCGTTGCGCGATGAGCTGCGCAAACGATTCCCCGATGCCTTTATCATAGAGTTTGAACGACTGTGATTTAAATCACTGCTACCGCTCAGGTTGTTTCTTTAAATTTGTTCTTATGCAAAAGCCCACATTTACTGAGCTCATCAACGGCGATATGCCGGTGTTGGTTGATTTTTATGCCGACTGGTGTGGCCCGTGCAAAATGATGGCTCCTGTACTATCTGAAATAGCTGCTGAATACCAAGGCCGGATTAAGGTAATTAAAGTAGATGTGGACAGGAACCCGGAAGTGGCAAAAGCCTATCGCATTCAGGGTGTCCCTACCCTTATTCTTTTCAGGAACGGCCAGATATTATGGCAGCAGGCTGGTGTTGTACCCGCTCACCGCCTCCGGCAGGTTATCCGTGAAATTAATTTGAATAAAGCACAAACCTTTTAGTAGTCCTATCGTTTATGGTAGTATTACTATCATAGCGATGGCCACCCTTTTATTTCCCCTCAGCCAAACGCTCTATCTGCGCGATCCGCAGCGTTCGGCTTTGGGACGAAAAATACTTGCCGTAAGTGTGCAATTAATTGATAAACTGGGATTTGAACAATTTACTTTTAAAAAACTGGCTGAGGCGATTGGCAGCACCGAGGCTTCTGTTTACCGCTATTTCGAAAACAAACACAGGTTGCTTCTTTATTTAATAGACTGGTATTGGATGGGGATGGGTTATCAGTTTGACATTGTGACCCAGAACCTAACCGATCCGCACCAAAGACTAGACGCTTGCCTGCACGTTCTTTTATCGGGAAAGATAGACGATATTTATTCAGATGAGCTGGATACGGGAGCCCTGAAACGACTGGTTATGGCAGAGTTTGAAAAAACATACCTTACCAAACAGGTGGACCGCGACCATAAAGATGGTGCCTTTTTGCCTTACAAAGCAGTTTGTAACAAACTGGCCAAAATACTTAAAGAAATTAACCCCCACTTCCGGTATCCGCTTACCCTGATAAGCACAGTTTTGCTATCGGCCAATCACCAGCTGTTTTATGCCGAGCATCTCCCTTCACTAACCGACATCCGATTCAACCCCGAGAAACATCATCAGCAACTTGAAAATTTTTTGCGGATACTGATTCTGAAAACTATTGAACCCCGAAGCAATGCTTAATAACCACCATATTGTCCGAATCCTGCGCGAAGCAGCCCTTCAGCTTAAGCATACCTACAATGCGGATAATCTGCATTTTGTTGAAGTTAACAACCGCACCTACACAGCCGAAGAATTTAGCGAGTTCAAGCGCGACCTGTTTGAAGCCGGAGCAAAAATACAGCTCATGCTGCTGCAGTATCAGTTGCCCCCTGCCGCTTTTATTGATTTTTTGCAAAAGGAACGCCAGTATGTTCTGGCTTTCCGGAAATCAGAGGGACAAATAAAACCCGTTCTTATCCATCCGGCTGCACGCAGGCGACTTGAAACACAGTTCGATGCCGCATCTATACACACGCATGACTTCAAACCCACCGGAGAATGGTTTTGCCCCGATAATGATGAAGTGCTCTTTATGGTTATTTTCCCTGAAGAGAGCATTGTCAGCGACATACAATTGGGGGGAGAAGAGGGTGGCGCAAAATTAAATCCGGTTACAAGGTTGTTGCGGTTGTTGCATGCCGAGCGGAGCCAAATTAATTATATCCTGTTCTATGCCCTCTTAATGGGTTTACTCAGTCTTGTGCTTCCACTGGGTATACAGTCCACCATCGAGTTAATTTCCGGGGGCATGTTTTTCAGCTCCATTTATGTACTCATTACCATTATTATTATTGGCGTGCTCATGGGCGGGATACTTCAGATCATGCAGATTACTCTGGTGGAGCACCTGCAGCGCCGTATTTTCACAAAAGCATCGCTGGAATTTGCCTATCGCATTCCCCGGCTTAAAGCCGAATCTATTATTAGCAATTATGCTCCCGAGTTAATCAACCGTTTTTTTGACATCATTACCATTCAAAAGGGCCTGCCCAAGCTGCTTATTGATCTTACCTCAGGTCTTGTTCAGATATTCTTCGGCCTTATACTTCTTTCGCTCTATCACCCGTTCTTTGTTTTCTTCAGTATCGGGCTGATAACATTTTTGTTTGTCATATTCTACTTTACCGGCCCGCGGGGGTTGCGGTCATCCATAGAAGAATCGAAATACAAATACAAAGTAGTGCACTGGCTGGAAGAACTGGCGCGCGCCTTACATTCCTTTAAACTGGCCGGAAGCACCGATTTGCCTATCAAGAAAACCGACCAGAACGTTAACAACTACCTTAAATACCGGAAGATACACTTTCAGGTTCTTATCACCCAGTATTCCTTTATACTGCTGTTTAAAACCCTGGTAATAGGAGGCTTGCTGATTGTTGGCGCCATTCTGGTGGTGGAACGTCAAATTACACTGGGACAGTTCGTTGCCTCTGAGGTTGTAATCATACTTATTCTCAACTCCATCGAAAAGATAATCATGTACATGGATGTTATTTATGACCTTCTTACAGCCGTGGATAAGGTATCGAACGTTACCGACCTGCCACTGGAGCGGATAGGCGGCCTGGACATGCCTAAAAAATTTAATGAAGGTCCCTATAACATTATGGTAAAGGATTTGAAGTTTCGCTACCCCAACCATAAAAACTATGTACTCAAGGGCATAGATCTGTATGTGCGTGCCGGAGAGCGGGTTTGCATAGCAGGTCCCGGTGGATCCGGAAAGACAACATTGGTAAACATCCTGTCAGGCATTTACACCAACTATGAGGGGATTGTTGCACTGAACAACTATTCGCTTCGTGATCTTGACCTTACGCACCTGCGCAACAAAATCGGAAAAAACATTTCTCAGGAAGACATCTTTGACGGCACCATTCTGGAAAATATCACGCTCGGGAAAGCTACCGAACAGGTGCAGGATGCAATTGAGGCCATAGAGGCAGTGGGCTTGCGCGATGAATTTTTATCTTTACCCGAAGGACTCAACACCCACCTGACCAGCGGGGGAAAAAACCTGTCTAATACAACCATCCACAAACTCATCCTGGCGCGCTGTTTGGCAAAAAAGCCTAATCTTGTCATTTTAAATGATTTCTTTACAGGCCTCAAGCGTGAGGCAAAAATTCAACTGATAAAATGCGTTACCGATGCTTCCCGTCCCTGGACACTTATTGCTGTTTCCAACGACCCATTGATTATGGAGGCTTGTAACAGGGTTATTGTTATAAAAGACGGACGCGTTGAAATTGAAGGTCCATTCAATGAACTGCTTTCTCAGGGATTACTGGATCCTTATACAGAATAATCTATGCTGAACCTGTCAAAAACACGAATCGACCGCATTGTAGAGCAGGAAAAGCTCTATTCGTTACGCGCCATCAAAACACCGCGTGCAGGAATCATTATTGCCCGGTTCTTCATGGTAGTTCTGCTCATTTTCATCGTCATGTTATTTATGCCCTGGCAGCAGAACATTCGCGGCACAGGCAAAGTAACCCCATTCAATCCGGGTAACCGCCCCCAAACCATTGAAACAGCTATTGCCGGCCGTATCCAGAAATGGCACGTACAAGAGGGGCAATATGTTGAAAGAGGGGATACCATCATAACCCTCAGCGAAATCCGCGATAGATACTTTGACCCTTTGCTGCTTTTGCGCCTGCAGCAGCAAATTCAGGCGAAAGAAGGCAGCCTGGTGGCCAAACGCGAAAAAACAAGCGCACTGAGTCGGCAGATCGCAGCACTTAAGCAGGAAATGAAAAATAAAATCGACCAGGCCACGGCAAAATTAGAGGCCGAAAAAATCCGCTTCGACAACCTGAAAAATCAACACGACCGCAACAAAATGCTGTACGATGCAGGCAACATTCCCTTAACAAAATTTCAGGAAATTGAATACAAGTACCGGGGCGCCCAGGCCGACTACGTGAATGCACAAATAGAACTGGACCGCCTGCAAGCCGAATTCCTGGACAAGATAAGCAAGGCCGAATCAGATCGCAACCAGACCGAAGCCGAAATCTTTGAAACAGAAGCCGAGCTGGCAAAACTTCGAAACGAGTATGCCAACATGCAAATCCGTAATCAGCAGTATCAAATTATTGCTCCCCAGGATGGTGTTGTGGTAAAAGCCCTGAAAGCAGGGATAGGAGAAACCATTCAGGAAGGAGAGGCTGTGTGTATGATTATGCCCGTAGCCGAAGTAAACAATGACATTGCAGCCGAAATGTACATCCGCGCCATGGACGTGCCCCTGGTGAGTAAAGGCCGCAAAGTGCGCATCATTTTCGATGGCTGGCCGGCACTGCAGTTCTCGGGCTGGCCCAGCGTGTCGGTAGGTACTTTTGGCGGAGTGGTAAAGGTTATTGATATGGTCAATACCGGCCCGGGTGAGTTCCGCCTGCTTATTGTACCCGATTCCACCGACATACCCTGGCCCAAACAACTGCGCATAGGATCAGGAATCAAGGGGTGGGTAATGCTGGATGACGTGCCCATCTGGTATGAAATATGGCGGCAGCTGAACGGCTTCCCGCCCAGCCTGTACCGCGAGCCGCTGGAAGAAATCATTGAAAAAAAAGTACCGGCCAAAAAATCGGAAGATGACCCGAAGTAAACCTGTATTTTTATCAGCCTGCTTGCTGTATTCAGCAGCGTTATCTGCACAGTTTTCTACCGATACACTGTTTGCTGTTCCTGATACCGCCCATGTGCTCACACTGGAAAATTTTTATCAGTGGGTCATACAAAATCATCCGGTGGCACGCCAGGCCGCCTTGTTAAGCGAGGTGGCACGCCAGGAAATAAGGCTGGCGCGGGGCCATTTCGATCCAAAAGCCGAAATCAGTTACCTGACCAAAAACTTTAACAACATCGACTATTACGAAAAATTTAACGCCCAGCTCAAATTTCAAACGCTTTTCCCGCTTGACCCATCGGTAGGTGTTGAAAGAAACACAGGGCAATATCTTAATCAGGAATCTTTCATCTCTTCGCAGTACAATTTCCGCCAGCTTTATGCCGGTGTAGCCATCCCGCTCGGGCAAGGTCTGATTACCGATGCCCGCAGGGCTGCGTTGCGCCAGGCCGAATTGTTTAAAGATTTAACAGAGGCAGAGCAGGTTGCTATTATCAACAAGCTCCTGCTGGAAGCCGCCAAAGAATACTGGAACTGGTTTTATCACTACTACCACTACCGCCTGCAAGACCGGGGCGTTGCAATAGCCCGCGAAATATTTGAACGCACGCAGCTCAATGCGCAACTGGGAGAGGCCTCGGCTATTGATACCGTTCAGGCTAAAATTACCCTGCAAACCCGTCTTATTGATCAGCAGGAGGCGCTGCTCGGATTTTTAAACGCAGGAGTTGTGATAAGCACCTTTCTGTGGGACAGCCTTGGCAACCCCGTGGACCTGCCCCCGAGCTGGATTCCGGTGCCCGAACAGGACATGTTTGTTATTTCGGACAAAGAACTGGATGAACTGCGCAACCGCGCACGTTACAACCACCCGGAATTACGCAAACTATCCGTTAAACTGATGCAACTGGACGTTGAACGCAGGCTGGCAGCTGAATTTCTTAAACCCAAGCTTGACCTGAAATATTTTCTGCTGAATCAGCCTTTTGACCCGGAAGGAAACACGCGTTTTTTACCAACCGAGGATTACAAATTCGGCCTCGACTTCAGTTTTCCGCTGTTTCTGCGCAAAGAAAGAGCCAAACTGGCACAAACCAAACTTAAAATAACCTCGCTGGAATACGAGCGCGTGCTTACCGAACGCCAGGTAATCAATAATCTTCAGGCAACCTATAACAGCCTGATTACTATAGCAGCCGTTACCACCAACCAACGTGAAATGGTAAACAATTTCGAACGTTTATTAAGAGCTGAACTGCTCAATCTTCAACTGGGCGAAAGCGATCTTTTTAAAATCAATTTGCAGTTGGATTACCTGCTGCGCACACAGGGTAAATGGCTGAAGCTGTTATCTGATTACAGCAAACAAAAAGCCATGCTGTACTGGGCCGCAGGCGTTCGCAACCTGGGTCAGGAATTGCGTTAATGCCTCTTCTTCGGGTGAAAAGCACCCCTGTAGCCAGGGTTTTCTTTGCGCCTCTGTTCGTCTATCTCGCGGGCCATCTGTTGCTTTTCCTCAAAAGGCGTTTCCTCCAATTTAACCTCGGCCGGAACAGGATACACCGGTATTGGCTGCCCGATAAGTTCCTCTATCTTTTTTATATGATACCGATCGGCATCAGTAGCCAGTGTTATTGCTGTGCCTGTTTGAAATGCACGACCCGTACGACCTATTCGGTGCACATAATCATCGTACATAACCGGAACATCGAAATTGATAACGTGCGACAGATTGCTTATATCTATGCCCCGCGCTGTTACATCGGTTGACACCAGCACACGCAAAGTACCTTCCTTAAGTTGCTGCACAGCATTGATACGGCTGTTTTGTGTTTTATTGGAATGAATTACCCTTACCGGTCCTATTTTTTTGCGATCCAGAAATTTGAATACATTATCAGCGCCCGTCTTTGTTCGGGTAAAAATCAACACCCGCGAAAATTCCGGTTTGCTTAACAGATATTCGATAAAGTTGATTTTGGTTTTAAGATTCGGAACGTAGTACAGTTGCTGATTAACCTGTGCCGGAACAGTTGCCGGAGGCGTAACCTCGATACGTACCGGAAAATCCAGAAACTCTTCGGCCAGTTGTTCAACTTTTGGCGGAAAGGTTGCGGAAAATAACAAATTCTGCCGCTTTGCCGGAATCACTTCAAAAATCTTCCGCAGCTGGGGCATAAATCCCATATCCATCATCCGGTCTGCCTCATCCAGCACAAGCATTTTTATTTGCTTAACAGGCAGTTCTCCTTTCAGATAAATTTCCATAAACCTGCCCGGTGTAGCCACTACAATGTCTACACCTCTGCGCAGTTGTTCAATCTGGCTTTTCGTGCCCACTCCCCCATATAAATCTGCAATGCGCAGATCTGTATAACGTGCCAGCGAACGTGCATATCCTGTTATCTGAACAACTAGTTCTTTGGTAGGTACAAGTATTAATGCCCGCGGATCGGAACCTTGTGCATATTTTGTTTTGTACAAAACCGGAAGCAGATAGGCTGCCGTTTTACCGGTGCCCGTTTGCGCTATGCCTATTACAGCCTGTCCGGAAAGTATGGGGGGGATGCCTTGCTTTTGAATTTCAGTCGGCTCTTTGTAACCCATATCCGAAAGCGCCCGAAGGAGTTGCGGATTTAAACCCAAACCGGAAAAGGTGGTTGTTTCTTTCATTACCTTTGGGCAGATGAAAACTACGTTACTGCTGAACGCAAATATAGTTAACGAAGGAAGGGTTTACCCGGCCGATGTACTGATCAGGGGTACACGCATTGAAAGAATCTCTGCCAACCTGCAGCACCTGCCTGCCCATGAAATTATGGATTTAAACGGGTTGTATCTTTTCCCGGGTGTTATTGACGACCAGGTACACTTTCGCGAACCCGGCCTTACACACAAGGCAACTATCTATACCGAAGCAAAAGCAGCCGTTGCAGGCGGAATCACTTCCTATATGGAAATGCCCAATACCATTCCCCCGGCATTAACCCGCGAAACATTGGAACAAAAATTCCAGATTGCCGCACAACATTCTCTGGCCAATTACTCATTTTATATTGGCGCATCAAGCACCAACCTGGATGAAGTGCTCAGGGTAAACCCCCGTGAAGTATGCGGCCTGAAAATCTTTATGGGCTCTTCAACCGGAGACTTGCTGGTTGATGACCCCGTTGCCCTGGAAAGATTTTTTTCAAAAGTGCCTTTTCTCATCGCTGCCCATTGTGAAGATGAAACCACCATCAGGAACAATACGGAAGCTTTCCGCAGGCAATATGGTGAGGATGTGCCTGTCGAGTTTCACCCACTGATTCGAAGTGCCGAAGGATGCTATCGCTCATCCAGCCTCGCAGTTGGCCTGGCAAAAAAATACAAAACCCGTTTACACATACTGCACCTCTCAACTGCACGCGAAACCGAACTGTTCGAACCGGGACCCCTGGCCGATAAACACATTACGGCAGAGGCATGCATTCATCACCTGTGGTTCTGCGATGAAGACTACAAACGGCTGGGTAACTTTATAAAATGGAATCCGGCTATCAAAACCGCAGCCGACCGCGAAGGTATTTGGAAAGCCCTGTTGGAAGATCGCATCGATGTTATTGCCACCGACCACGCACCCCACACGCGCGAAGAAAAGAGCCAGCCCTATTTCAAAGCCCCATCCGGCGGACCTCTGGTACAGCACAGCCTGCCGGCCATGCTCGAGTTTTACCATCAGGGAAAAATTTCGCTGGAGATGCTCGTTACCAAAATGTGCCATAATCCGGCTCTGCTTTTCAGTATTGAAGATCGCGGCTTCATCCGCGAGGGTTACTATGCCGACCTGACAGCAGTGAATTTAAACAATCCCTGGACGGTAACTGCCGAGAACATTCTGGCCAAGTGCGGCTGGTCGCCTTTCGAAGGCACCACTTTTCGCGCCAGGGTTCTGTACACATGGGTATCCGGACATTTGGCCTACGCCAACGGAAAGTTTAATGAGGGCCGCAAAGGCATGCGCCTGGTATTCAACCCGCGCAACTGATTTGCAATTACCCTCCGGCTGTGTAACTTTGCCACCCCGCTCATCGGTGGCGGTGGCATGGTGGATGTAGCTCAGTTGGTTAGAGCATCAGATTGTGGTTCTGAGGGTCGTGGGTTCGAGTCCCATCTTCCACCCTTTCACTTCCTCAAAGTTTTTTTACCGCTTACCACATCCTTTTAGGATAATTGGCCATTGGTAGGGAAAATTTATGAACAAAACCTGCCCGATGGACCAACGCATTATAAATCTGTATGACGAGTACACACATAAGCCACTAAGCCGCGAAGAATTTCTGCGCAAGCTGGTGCAGTTAACCGGCAGCACCGCTGCAGCCATGGCCGTACTGCCGCTTATTGAAGTGAATTATGCAAAAGCCGCCACGGTGCCACCTCAGGATGACAGACTGTTCACTGAGTATGTGAGTTATCCGGGTGAAGCAGGCGATACCATGCAGGCCTATGTGGCCCGGCCTAAAAAAAACGGCAAGTATGCCGCAGTGATGATTATACACGAAAACCGCGGACTTAACCCCCATATCGAAGACGTAACCCGCAGGATGGCGTTGGAAGGATTCCTTGCCTTTGCACCCAATGCCCTTGCTCCACTGGGAGGAACACCGGAAGATGCCGACAAGGCCCGCGAGTTATTCCAGAAACTGGACGCTCAAAAGACGCTGAAAAATTTTATTCTCGGATTTGACTACCTCAAAACGCGCAACGACTGCAATGGCAGGTTCGGCTGCGTTGGCTTCTGCTGGGGCGGTGCCATGGCCAACAACCTGGCCGTTCACGTTCCGGAACTGCGTGCCGCTGTGCCTTACTACGGCCGGCAGCCCGAGCTTGCGGATGTGCCCAAAATAAAAGCAGCCTTATTGCTGCACTATGCAGGCATGGACGAGCGCATCAATGCCGGTATAGCGGCATATGAAGAGGCCTTAAAGCAGGCAGGCGTTCGTTATCAAATCTTTGTTTATGAAGGAGCCCAGCATGCCTTCAACAATAACACATCTCCGGCCAGGTACAACGCCGAAGCCGCAAAACTGGCATGGGATCGTACCATTGCTTTTCTAAGAGAGCACCTGAAGTAGCTGAACTGTGGCGGGCAAAAAAATTGCAGGCCTCTTGGCTTTTGTGTATGTTTAACTCATGATTACGTGGGATGAGTTTAGCAAATGGCCCATGGACCGTAAAGTCAGAACACTTTATGAACAGGGGTCGTTTGTAATGGCTATCCGATACTATGGGTACAAGGTGAACCTTTACGTACTGGGGAATTTGTTAATTGAAGTTTTTGTCAATCATAAGCATGCAGAAATCGAAAAGATCATGTTGCTGGACACTTCGCATTCGCGAATGAAATTCTACTCCGATCAGATTAAACTCCCCTCCGACATCAGTTTTTAAAAAGGTAGTGACTTGTTAACAAAAAATCCCGTTGAGACGGGACTTTTTGTGCAAGCAGAAAGTAAGTATCGTTGATAATGCAATCAGGCTGTGGCAGCAGGCGAACTTTCAAACTTCGTAGAAATTTTGAGTGTAACCGTTTTCTTGGCCTTGTAACCACAGTAGCTGCACTGGTAATGCTTCAGTAACTCACCCTCTTCGGTAGGAGTGGGTTGCTTGAGGATCTCCTCCCGCACCACTTTAAACGTCTGGTAATTACATTCCGGACACTCCAAGGCATGAAGATGACCGGCATATTTTTCAATCTTGATATACCCTGTTTCTTCATCTTTCCACACATCGTAGTCAACCGAGAAAACATTTTCCTCGGCCTGCATGCCTTCATCCAGGTAAGCATCCTCTTCCTCTTCACTGAGCAGCTTCATCGGTTTACCCGTTTTGGGCGATATGCGCGGGCGATAACGAAGCGCCTTGAGGCGTTTTTCGATGAAAAACGGATAATAAAATTTCAACAGATTTTGAATGATCAACGCCGCTATTAAACCCATGGAAACAGTTATGAACACCCGCACCAAAACCCACAAGGCACTCAGTTCGGTAATATTGGAGTTGGCGTAAAAACAGCAACCCAGTATCAGAATGATGGATGCAAGCCACAGCAAACTGATTTCGTGGCGGTTAATGAAATCGTACTTGGTCTTGGGATCGCTGGTAACGGCCAGCTTAACCATGTAACCCAAAACAACAAGTACCGCCAGAGCCCACAGGCCATAAGCCAGGTTTTGCGCAAAACGGTTCCAGGGTTCGTAGTGTTGTACAAGTTCTTCAACCATAGGGTTTAATATTAAGTATTACAAATATAAAACGACCTGTTCAGAATACCTACTTCGGGCACTTTCCGTTCCCCCTAAAAGTTTCCCAAATAAAGGAGTTTTCCCCTAAATTTCAAGATACCAACGAATTCCGGAAAAAAATAGGATGCATTAAAGCAGGGTCATCAGCCTGAGCATGGCCTGAAAAATATCCTCTTCCTTTTCAATCAATCCCATATGCCCTGTATCGCGAAGTACCTCCACCCCTGCCTTTGACCCCAAAAGTGCCACCTGTTCCATAACGCTTTCCATCGGGATCAGCTGGTCTTTGTCGCCGGCAATATACCATACTTTTCCCCGATAACCCCTGAGAAACGGGATTCGGTCGGGGCGGTCGCGCATGGCGAGGGTATAGGCGGTCAGGGTTTGAGCAGGGAGGTTTAGCGCCTGATGGACCAATTCGGGCAGAGCCGGGTGGTTGGGGTCGGTAAATAAATTTTGGAAAAAGGACCGCACAAAGGGCTCAGTTCCATGGTTGGAAATGAAGTCAATCACCCGGTTGCGGTTGGCTTTGCGTTCCTCGCTGTCGGGCAAGGCAGTGGAATGAACCAGCGCAATTCCGTCAATGCGTTCGGGTGCCTGTTGGGCCATAGCCAGCCCCACGTAACCACCGAGGCTATGGCCGAAAATTACCATGGAGTGGATGCCGCGGTCGGTCAGGTTCTTCAGTACCACACTGGCCACATCATCAAGCGAAAAGGGTACGGGCGGCAAATCGCTCTTACCGAAACCCGGCAAGTCGGGAACCAATACCCTGTGGTGCTCAGACAAGCGCCTGGCCAGGTTATTCCAAACCGAGTGGGTTTCGCAGAAACCGTGCAGAAGTACTATTGTCTTTCCCGAGCCCCGGTCGCTAACAAACATATTACACTTTTACAGGCGTATGCTGAAGCAGTTCAAGAACCGTGCGTTTGATGCCTTCCGGATCAAAGCCACACTCGGCATGGAGTTCAATTTGCTCACCGTGTTCCACCACGCGGTCGGGGATACCCAGTCGCACCACCTGTGCATGGTAGTGGTTATCGGCCATGAACTCAAGGATGGCGCTTCCGAAACCGCCCTGAATACATCCGTCCTCGACCGTCACTATTTTGGAATAATGCCGGAACACTTCGTGCAGCAGTTTTTCATCCAGCGGCTTAACAAACCGCATGTCATAATGCCCAACTCTAATCCCCTGTGTTTCCAGTTCATCACACACTTTAACTGCATAGTTTCCGATGTGGCCAATGGTTAAAATGGCCAATTCATCTCCTTGCCTGAGCCTGCGCCCCGTACCGATTTCAATTTTCTCGAACGGAGTACGCCAGTTGGGCATAACGCCTTGCCCGCGCGGATAGCGGATGGAGAAAGCTTTTTCTTTTCTCGGCAGCGATGCCGTATACATCAGGTTGCGCAGCTCCTGTTCGTTCATGGGGGCCGATACTATCATATTGGGCAGGCAACGGAAGTAGGCCAAATCGTAAGCTCCGTGATGGGTAGGGCCATCGGCACCGGCAAAGCCGGCCCGATCCAGGCAGAAATTAACGGGCAGGTTCTGAATGCATACGTCATGTATTACCTGGTCGTATGCCCGCTGCATGAAGGTGCTGTAGATGTTACAGAAAGGAATGAGGCCCTGGGTGGCCATGCCGGCCGAAAATGTTACGGCATGCTGTTCGGCTATGCCTACATCGAAGGCACGGTCGGGGAACTCCTTCATCATGATGTTCATGGAGGAGCCGCTGGGCATGGCGGGGGTAATACCTACAATTTTATTGTTCATCCGGGCCAGCTCCACCAGCGTATGTCCAAATACATCCTGATATTTGGGGGGTTGTGGAGTATCGTATACTTTTTTATGAATTTCTCCGGTAATCTTATCGAAAGTGCCGGGGGCATGCCAGGTGGTGGCGTTGCCCTTCTCGGCCGGGCCATAGCCTTTTCCTTTTACCGTTACACAGTGCAATATCTTGGGGCCTTTGATCTCCTTTAAATCCTGCAGGATGTTTACCAGGTGGTGTACATCATGACCATCTACCGGGCCAAAATACCGGAGGTTGAGCGACTCAAAAAAGTTGCTTTGACTCAGCAAAGCCGATTTGATACCGCTCTCTATCTTGGATACGATTTCCTGTGCACTTTTACCAAATGTCGAAAGTTTTCCCAGCAGGTTCCATACTTCGTCTTTCAGCTTATTATAGGTGCGCGAAGTGGTGATGTCGGTCAGGTAATCTTTCAGGGCACCGACATTTGGATCAATGGACATGCAATTGTCGTTCAGTATAATAAGCAGGTTGGTATTGGAAACTCCGGCGTTGTTTAATCCTTCAAACGCAATGCCGCCTGTTAAGGCTCCATCACCAATCACGGCAATGTGCTGCCTGTCGTCCAGGCCCAGGTATTTCGAAGCCTGTGCCATGCCGAGCGCAGCCGAAACCGATGTGGAAGAATGCCCCACGCCAAATGTGTCGTATTCACTTTCTGAACGCTTCGGAAAGCCGGATATACCGCGATAAACACGGTTGGTGTGGAATACATCGCGTCTGCCGGTTAAAATTTTATGTCCGTAGGCCTGGTGGCCCACATCCCACACCAGCAGATCATACGGTGTTTTAAAAACATAATGCAGCGCTACGGTAAGTTCGACCACACCCAGGCTGGCACCAAAGTGACCCCCGTACACGGAAACATTGTCAATAATATACTGGCGCAGCTCTTCGCAAACCTGAAGGAGCATGTCGGGATCAAGTTTGCGCAAATCTTCAGGACTGTTGATCTGTTGCAATAAAGGGCCTGGTGTAATCAGCATAGGCTGAGGCTGTTTAATTTCCCGTTAAACAAACGATGACTGGCAAGTGTTCATTTCTGCCCCCAAGTTCAAATGTAGGATATTTTCAGCGCCCGGCAGCATTTCCCTGCATTTCTGCCTATTTTTGCCCGTGCCATGAAGGAGGAAAGCACTTTTGAGGTCAAACTGCCTTTGTTTGAAGGGCCCTTCGACCTGCTTTTGTTTTTTATCGAACGGGATGAACTGGACATTTATGATATTCCGATAGCCAAAATCACCAGGGATTTTCTGGACTATCTGCATCATCTTGAAACGCTGAACATCGAAGTGGCCAGTGAGTTTATTCTGGTAGCTGCCACGCTCATGCGCATTAAGTCAAAAATGCTGCTGCCTCGGCCACAGGTAGATGAGGAAGGAAATGAAATTGACCCACGCGAAGAACTGGTTAAACACCTGCTTGAGTACAAGAAATACAAATCGGTTATCGAGCAATTCCAGAAAATGGAGGAAACCGAGCTGGCCAAGGAAAAGCGCGGCAACCTGATGAAGGAGATCAAGTCGCTGGCTGCCAGCAGCAATGTGGAGGCTGAGCTGCAGGATGTTGACTTATACAAGCTTATGCTGGTATTTGAGAAGGTACTGAAGCGGTTTGAGGCCGAAAAGAACAAACCCGTACACCAGGTTATTCAGTATCCTTATACCGTAGAGGGTCAGAAGGAATACATCATGAATGAAGTAACTCGCAACGGCAGGGTAGCTTTTACAGATATTATAAGAGTGTACAACACACGTGTTGCACTAATATTTAATTTTCTGGCCATCCTTGAACTGCTTGCATTGGGCGAGTTAAGTATTCAGGTGGGCGAAGGCTACAACAACTTCTGGATTGAGCCAGCGCAGGCCGTTGTGTAGCACTTATTTGGATTCACCCGGCCGTGCATCGTATTCATCTACCAGGCCGCCTGTAAGACGCACCAAATCTGTTCTTTGTGCGAGCACAGAGTAAATGGCCTGATAATTTTCAAGTGCTGCATTCTGATAGTTTTCCTGAACAATGCGTAAATCTATCGCACTGAGGGCTCCGTTTTTATAGCGTTCGTAGGCCAGCTCAAGATTTAGTTCCGCAGCCTGCAATTTTACGCGGGCAATGGATGCGAGTTGCCGCAGCAAATTATAATTGTCATACGTTATAAGCAGCTCATTTTCCAACGATAATTTAAGTTGATCGATGGTCAGCTTACCTATCTGCTCGCGTATGCGTGCGTTTTCTATGTTGCGGTTAAATTGCCCCCCGTTAAATAAAGTATAGCGCAAGGAGAAGTTGCCGTAAGCTCCGTAGGAATAGCCATCGTTGGTCTGCCGCACCTGTACCACACTGTTTTGATTACTGATTACAGGGTTGTTCACATCACCGTTTACATAGCCAATTACCTGCGGTGGTCCGATCCGGCTGCCAAAATTGGCATTCAGCCAGTCGAGTGAGCCATTGGCTCCGATATTAAGTGTCAATGCAGGCAGCCGGTCAGACATGGCAATGCCGGTGTTTAGGCGCAGCAACTCCTGGTTAATATATTGATTGCGCAGGTTGGTGTTGGTGCTGCTCATTTTCCTGCGTAAGTCTTCGAGCGCATAGGTTTCATCCACAAAAGTGAGCGAATCGGTAAGGATAAATTCGCGGTCCAACGGCTCATTGAGCAGTAGGTTAAGGTTACGCAGGGCGTTGATATAAATCTGTTGCTGCAGCAGGTAGTTGGTAGAATCTGTCAGGTAGTTGTTTTGCTCCTGGAGCACGTCAAAAGTAATGGCTCCGCCAAGCTCCTTACGCAGTTTCACATAATCCAGTCGTTCGCGCGAAAAATCCATGACTCGTTTGCGCACGTCCATCCGTTGTTTTTCGAGCAATGCCGTATAATATCCCAAAATAATTGACTGAATAACTCTTTCTATTGCCAGTGTTGCGTTGCCGTAGCTCAGGTTTTCCAGTTGTTCCAGCCTGCGTTTGGAAAGGCGCACAGAAAATCCATCGAACAATATGAACTGAACATCGAGCTGGGCATTTACGGTGGTAGATATATTTTGTCCGGGTACGGCAAAGGGGTTGGCCGGCCTTCTGTAGGTAATGTTGTTGTTCTGATTACTGTTAAAGTTAATAACCGGCAAAGCGCCGGCTTGCCCCCACACGTTATTCCGGTTGGCAATGTCTATTTCCAGCTTCTGAATCTGCACGTCCAGGTTGTTCTGTAAACCCAACTCGATGGCACGCGAAAGGCTGAGCGGTTCCTGTGCCCGGATATATCCGCTTAACAGAAGTGCAAAAAAAATTTTAAAGGGTATCTTCATTGGTTGACTGAATCTTTTAAGCATCCACAGCGGTACGAGAGGAGCGGCTTCCGAAGTAGCTGTAAATAGCTGGTATAACAAACAGGGTGAGGATGGTTCCGAATATCATACCACCGATTACAGCTATACCCATGGACACGCGGCTTTCTGAGCCGGCACCCAGTGCGAGTGCAATGGGCAAAATGCCCAGAATGGTAGACAAGCTGGTCATAATAATTGGCCGGAAGCGCGATTCGGCAGCGTCAATCACGGCTTCCGTCAACGCCATGCCTTGTTCTTTTCGCTGATTGGCAAACTCCACGATTAGTATACCATTCTTGGTTATTAATCCTATAAGCATGATGATGCCAATCTGACTGAAAATGTTTAAGGTCTGATCAAAATACCATAATGAAAATACGGCTCCACCCAAGGCCAAGGGAACCGTAAACATAATAATGAAGGGGTCGCGGAAGCTTTCAAATTGTCCGGCCAAAACCAGGTAAATGATAGCCAGGGCAATAAAGAATGCCTGATAAATGGATGAAGAACTTTCCACAAACTGACGGGAGGCACCATCAAGACTGGTAGAGTAGGATTCGTCCAGCACCTCATCGGCAATGCGTTCCATCTCAGCGATACCTTCTCCCAAAGCCACCCCCTTGGCCAGTTGTGCACTTACTTTAGCCGATGAATACCGGTTGAAGCGGTACAGTTGCGGAGGATTGCTGCTTTCGTACGTGGTTACAAGATTATCGAGTTGAATCAGCTCGCCCCTGCGGTTTTTTACATACAGCGTGCGCAGATCGAGCGGCTCGTTGCGGTTTGTACGCTCAACCTGTCCAATAATCTGATATTGTTTTCCATCCATAATAAAATATCCGAAACGCGAACCACTTAGGCCCAGTTGCAAGGTTTGGGCTATATCCAGCACATTTACACCCAGCGCCCTTGCTTTTTCCCTATCGATGATGATGTTGATTTCAGGTTTGTTGAACTTGAGGTCCAGATCCACAAAGGCAAATTTTGGCGAAGCCATTGCTTTGGTCATAAATGCAGGCAATACTTCCTTGAGTTTATCCAGCTCGGAGGCCTGAATAACAAACTGAACGGGGAAACCACCCCTGCGGTCGCCGATGGTTTGTGCCTGGGTAAGGAACGTACGCACACCGGTAAACCTGCGCACTTTAACCGTGATGTCATCCACAATTTCCTGCTGCGATCTTTCTCTTTCTTCGCGGTCTTTCAGAATAACCCGCACAAATCCGGAGTTCACACCCGAGCCGCCAAAGCCGGGAGCGGTTACGCTTACCAGTCCTTTATGCTCGGGTACTTCTTTTTGAATAAAAGCCGTGAGCTCGCGGATGTAGCTGTCCATGTATTCAAATGTGGCCCCTTCCGGTGCCTGTGCCTGCAGGCGGAACTCACTGCGGTCTTCCATAGGGGCCAGCTCAGAAGGAAGGCTGGAACCGATAAAATAAATCAAGGCTGCAGCCACCGCGATGATAACAAATGCCAGCCATCTCCTCTTCATAAAAGCATGCAGCCAGAGGCTGTATCCGCTGGTAAGCTTGTTGAAAAATGGTTCGGTAGCGCGGTACAACCAGGGTTGTATGGCTCTGCGCTTCAACAAGCGCGAACTCATCATGGGTGTGAGCGTAAGCGAAACAAATGATGAAATCACCACGGCACTTGCCACCACCATGCCAAACTCGCGGAATAACCTTCCGGTGAGGCCTTCCAGGAATATCACCGGCAAAAAAACGGCCACCAACGCAACGGTGGTGGATATTACTGCAAAATAAATTTCGGTGGCGCCCCGTTTGGCTGCCGATTTAGGATCTTCGCCTTCTTCAATTTTTGTGTAGATGTTTTCCAGTACCACAATGGCATCATCCACCACCAGGCCTATGGCCAGCACAATGCCCAGCAGGGTAAGTACATTGATGGTGAAACCCAGTATATACATGATGAAGAAAGTGCCTATCAGAGATATAGGGATGGTTACTATTGGTATGAGCGTAGTACGCCAGTCTCTCAGAAACAGAAAGATGATGGAGAGCACCAGTAGAAAAGCAATGAAAATGGTTTCCTTAACTTCGGCTATGGAAGCCAGAATATACCGTGTAGAGTCAAAACTCATCTGGTAGGTAACGTCCGGAGGCAGGTCGCGCTTTATCTGTTCCAGTCGCTGATACACGCGCTCGGCAATATCGATGTTATTGGCACCGGGCTGAGCGATAATGGCCAGGGCTACACCGGGAATACCATCTCTGCGCAAAATGGTACGGTCGTTTTCCGGATAAAGCTGAGCATAGCCGATATCGCTGAAGCGGACCACCTGATCTCCGCTTTCCTTTATAATCAGGTTGTTAAAATCTTCAACGGTGGTAAGCCTGCCCTTGGTACGCACGGTAAGCTCTGTCGTCTGCCCTTCTACCCTTCCGGATGGCAGTTCCACATTCTCGCGGTTCACAGCCTGCAGCACATCGGATGGCGACAGCTTAAGTGAGGCCAGCTTGATGGGGTCCATCCATAACCGCATGGAATAACGCTTCTGCCCCCATATCTGAACCGAGCTGATGCCGGGAATGGTTTGCAGCCGCTCTTTAAACACATTTTCTACAATTCGCGACAATTCGAGTGGATCGCGCTTGTCGCTCATAACTGTAAAAAACATGATGGGGCTGGAGTCGGCATCGGCTTTTTCAACAACGGGAGGGTCCACATCAGGAGGCAGGCGGTTCATGGCACCCGACACTTTGTTCCGGACATCATTGGCCGCTGCCTCCAGATCGATGCCCAGGTCGAATTCAACGGTAATGTTACTGCGGCCTTCCCGGCTGGTGGAAGTAATATTTTTTATTCCCGGAATTCCGTTGATGGCTTCTTCCAGCGGTTCGGTTATCTGCGATTCAATTATATCGGCATTGGCACCAACATAGGTGGTACTGACTGTTATTACCGGAGGATCAACACTGGGAAATTCGCGAACACCCAGATAGCTGAAACCGATGATTCCAAACAGCACAATGATCAGCGAAAATACAGTGGCCAACACAGGCCTGTTGATGCTTATGGTTGAAAGACTTGCCATCAGTTTTGCTGATTAATCACATTTACGCGCACGGGCGAGCCCTGGCGCAACTGCAATATGCCGGTTGTAATTACCGTATCACCCGCTTTCAGTCCCGACAGGATTTCTACCTCACGGTCGGTGCGGATACCGATTTCCACGCGTTCCTCCTTTGCTTTACCTCCGTGATTGACAAAAACCTTATGCCCCTGTAAATCCGGAACAATTGCTTCGGTAGGAACAAGCAAAGCATTTTCAATAGTTTCCAGTATCAGTTCAACGCGCGCAAACTGGCCCGGCAGCAAAACCCCATCCGGATTATCGGCCAGGGCTCTCACCTTCAGCGTTCGCGTGTTCAGGTCTATCTGAGGCTCCACGGCATATACTTCGCCTTCAAAAGTTTTGGAGTCGTTTTCCACGGTAAAGCGGATTTTTTTACCAGCCCGAATCTGTGTGCTGTAGCGACCGGGCAGATTAAACTCAATTTTTGCCGGATTCAGGTTATACAGTGTGGCAACCGTTGTATTGGAATTGATATAGGCCCCTTCGCTTACAAACCTGAAGCCTATGATGCCATCAAATGGCGCATAAATTCGTGTTTTAGCCAGTTGCGCTTCCAGCAATTTGATGTCGGCAATGGTTGTATTCAACCTGTTAAGAGCATTATCATACTCTTCCTGGCTGATGGCATCTTTTTCCAGGAGCTTTCTTTGACGAAACTCTATATCCTGATTGAGTTTGCGGTTGTGTTTTTGCTTTTCAAGCTGTGCTACCAGTTCATCGTCATTAATTTCCAGCAGCAGTTGTCCCTTTTTTACCGGACGTCCTTCCTCAAAAAAGATTTTTGAAATTTTACCGGAGGCTTCTGCACGTAATTCAAGCGATTCATTCGCCAGGATGGAACCGGTAAACACGAGGCGATTATCCAGTTTAGAGGGCACCAATACCACCGCATTAACCGGTAGCGGGGAAGAAGATGAATTGCCGGAAGTGGCTGCAGCGTGCGGGTTTTTATTCCGATTGCCAAACAAATTCAGTTTGGGCAGCGCTATTAAAAAAACTACAGCTGCTAAAATGCCAATCGTTATCAGTGTCTTTTTCATGCTTGTAGTTCAGGAGTGTCGTATCCTGCCGCCAAGCCATTGCTGGTGAAGCGCAAGGACCTGCGGCAAAACCGGTTGTATGTCATCGTTCACAATAATAAAGTCAGCCAACTCCCTGACCTTGTCTTGCGGCAACTGTCGGGCCATAATATCTTTTACCTGTTTTTCCGTTCGAAGCCGATCGCGGTGCAACACCCTTCGCAACCTGACCGACTCAGGGGCATCCACCATTCCGGTAAGGTCCAGACTTAGGTAAGAACCGGACTCGAACAGCAGGGCGGCTTCTTTTATAACATACGGTTTGCCCCGTTGTGCCCGGAGCCAGTTTTCATAGTCGCGTGCCACTACCGGATGAACCAGTTGATTTAATATTTTGAGGCGTTTTTCATCGCCAAAAACAGTTTCGGCCAGGTAAGCCGAATTCAGGGACCCATCTTCCCTGAATGACAAACTTCCGAATTCCTGCTTTATCTTTTGGATGAGTATTACATCTGAGGTCATTACAACTTTCGCGCGGCTGTCGGCATCGTATACGGGTACTCCCAACACCCGGAAGACCCGGCACACCGTACTCTTTCCGGATCCAATGCCTCCGGTGATCCCTATCTGCAATGGATTCATCTGGCTTTAAAACTTAACCAACAGCGTATCGGTTCGGACAAGCCGAATATACGGAGGAAGCTTGCTGAGGGTTGGCAAAATTTTATGGGTGCCCCTTGGCACGTCTTTTAGGCTTATTGTCGCTTCAACCCCGCGGAAGGAAAGGGTATCGGCAAAGGATGCCGGTACCTGAAAGTAACAGGTTACTTTTTCTACATCAATCACCGGTTTATATCCGGCGGGAATGTCGCGAATCACTACCTGTATGGGTACCGCTTGTTCAAGCGCCTCTTCCACAGGAACAAATACATTGACCAGCGGTGGGCTCACGGTTAAGGCAGGATGCGGCAGGGGTACCTCAATGGTTTCTTTAAGTGAAGACCGCAGTTTTGTTTCCGGAACCATCAGGTCAATGGCCGAAGGCAAGGCTGCCAGCAGCTTCGCAGGACCGCTCACAACCACGGTATCGGGCTCAATTACAGTTGCCCCCGAGCGGATGTAGCCACGGGCAATAAGGCGATCGGCCGAGTCGAGCTGAAGGGCTACCTTTTTGTGACCTCGCACGTCCAGGTCAAGGTACAAGGTATCCGTTAACACATAATTGATCTGCAGGCCTTCCAGCTGGGTTGAGAACAAGGGGGATAAGGATGATCCAACTATCTTTTTTATTTCCGTCGGGCGTTCCAGGGGTATGATGAGCGGTGTTCCTTTCAGGCCTGAACTTTTCCAAAACAATTCCCAGCCTACTCCAGTGGCATTTATCCGTATGCGATCCGGTAACAGGCTGACGGGTATATACTTTTCCTCATCGTACTCAAACTGCAACGGGAAAGTGATGTTGGCAGAATGGGTTTTGTTGAGCGCATTGAAGAACCAAAACAAGGTTGCAGCCACAATGCTCAGCAATACTGCTTTCCAGTTCCTGCGGTTGAAACGCAACGCGTTTAATATCGACTGGATCAAACCCATGAAGGGTTATTTTTTCTGCTGTGCGGCCCGGGTATTTTCCAGAGAAATAGCGCTTTTATTAAAGCGGATGCGACCCCCCTTTTCCACTTCCAGCACAACCGTATCGCCCTCCAGTTCAACCACCCGACCATGGGCACCTCCAATGGTTACTACATAATCTCCTTTCTGGATTTCGTCAATAAATTTTTTCTGCTCTTTGGCTTTCTTTTGTTGTGGCCGGATCATGAAAAAATAAAAAATCACGATCATCAATCCCATCATGATATAAAAGCTGGTGGCACTGCCCTGGGCTGATGCCTGCAGTAAAATGTTGGGTAGGGTTATCATAAAGTTGTTGTGTTTGGCCAGCAAAATTAGCCCATAAAAGCAGCATCCCAAATCCGGCAGATTCGGGATGCCAACCTGAAAACCGCTTGGGATTATTTCTGATCCTTTGGAGTAACCATGGCCTTAAACCGAAGGGTCATCGTCTGCGGCCAGGTATTGGCAGTTACGGTAACGGATTTGTTCTGGATATTCGGTTTGCCGTTGCTGTCGAACTCCACTTTAACAAAGCCTTCGCCTCCTACAGGTATAGGTTCCTTGCTCCAGTCAGGGGCAGTACAACCACAGGAGGGCTGAACTTTGCTGATGATTAAGGGCGCCTCGCCCGTGTTTTTAAACTTAAAGGTGTAGCTTACCACCTCGCCTTCTTTAATGGTTCCGAAATCGTGTTCGGTTTTTTCAAATGAAAAAGTCGGTAGCGGGCCTTCCGGTTTCTGATCCTGCCCTACGGATATGACATCCTGACCGTCTCCGCTGAAGGTCTGCACATTGTTTTTACTTCCTTCCAGTTGTGAGAGCCGGGCTTCCAGGGCCGCGATTTTCTTTTCTGCTTCTTTGTCTTTACAGGCTATTACCGATGCTCCAAGCAATAGCAGGGTTATCCAGGTGTTTTTCATAGTTCTGTCACGGTTATTTTTCCTTATTACCCTTAATTTTTCCCAAAAGTTCGTCTACATCTTCCAGCAGGCGTTCGGCCTTTTCGCGGGCGTCATCCACTACACGCTGGCCCTGCGAGCGGGCTTCGGTGGTTAGCGGGGTTTCTTTTCCGTCAATGAGGTCATTCAGCAGGTTCTGCAACATATTCCGGTACTTTTCCAGCTGAAAAGACAGTTTTTGCCGTGTGTTGCTCCCCTTATCAGGTGCATAAAGTATCCCTAAAATAGCTCCGGTGGCAGCGCCAGCCAGGAATGCCAGCAGTAGGTTTCCGCTCTTCTTGCTCATTCTTTATGTATAAAATTAAAGGACCTGAATAATCAGGCTTCCGGGCTGTAAAAATACCAAATCTGCCCGTCATTGTAACCAACTTATTTATTGTCAATCAGGCCGCGGCCGCTTTTCCGAATCAGGCCGTCATGGGTAAGTTCCTTCGCCAGCACATCCAGGATACCATTGATAAACTGCCGGCTTTTGGGGGTGCTGTAGTTTTTGGCCAGTTCAATGTATTCGTTGATTGTAACCTTAACCGGTATGGACGGAAATGACACCATTTCGGTAACTGCCAGTTCCAGAATAACCCGGTCGGTAAGCGGAAGCCGATCGATTTCCCAGTTGCGCATATTTTTGGCTATGCGGTGATGGTAGTCTTCGGGCAGAAAGGCTGCACCGGTAAATAGTTTTTCTATGAAATCCCTGTCGTCTTCCCAGGTTAGTGAGAGGGCATGAAGTTGCAGCGGCTGGTTTGAGTCAGGGCTCCACGATTTAATGGTTTTCTCCACCATGCCCTTCACAATTTCCCGATCTTCGGTCCAGCGCAAAATTTCTGCCTCATAGTATTCACTGATAAGCGTTTTGCCCAGTATCAGCTTGCGAAAAATGTGCATAATCATTTTCCGCTGCTCTTCTGGCTGAATTTCCTTGCGATCCAGCCACTCCATGTATTCCGCATCTGCTTTCAGAACATCGCGCAACCATTGTTTTACCAGGCCCTGCCGCGATGACCACATTGTTTCTTGTTTCTGAACGACTTCGGGCACCTGCCTGAGTGCAACGATCCACGGATTACCCGTAAAATTCCGGTGGTTGATCTTTTTGTCGGCCGATGCTGCATCGGCCAGTGCCAAAGTGAGCGATAAGACCGAGAGGTAATGCTGGTCAAGCCGCTCAACCTCGCTTACCAGGTTGGTTTTGAACCATGTAAAATCCTTCTGAACTGCCTGATCATAGAATTGCAAGGCATCCTGAACAGCCTGCCTGATTTCAGCAAGGCTGTGTTCAACAGGAAGGGAACGGTTGGGGAAAACCTTTTTAAACAACTCCTGCGCCTGGCGTTTCTTTTCCTCCAGTTCTTTCCGGTCGGGTTGGATCATGGAGTTTAAATCGGGCGAGAACGTATCGCTGATGCGGTCAAGGGCCAGCAGGTAGTTGGCATCTCGGCTCTGGTGAAATGCAAAAAGACTTTGCATGACTTTAATTCTAAGGTTACGCCGGTTCAGCATACGTTCAAAGAGCGCTCAAAAATACAGCATGGTGTGCAGGTAAAAAAAGCAGGATTTTATCCTGCTTCCGCAAATTTTGCTTGCCTGCAACTGGTATCAACGTGGTATCCGGACTTTTCCTACCTCATCAATGCGTGCTTCTGCAACTTTAATGGCAGCTTCCTGTGCGTTTATTTTTTCGCGCGCTGCCACCTCATAAATACTCAGACAGGTGCTGTAAATCCGTTCGGCCTGTTCGAATACACGTTTGCGGTTGTAGTTGCCCAGGTATTCGTTGTATACATTAATTAATCCCCCCGCATTGATTAAAAAATCCGGTGCGTAGGTGATACCCCTGTCCTGTAGCATATAGCCATGCCGTACTTCATCTTTCAACTGGTTGTTGGCTGCACCGGCCACAATACTGCACTTCAGGCGGGGAATGGTGTTGTCATTGAGTGTAGCGCCCAGCGCACAGGGGGCATACACATCCACATCCAGATCATAAACAGTATCCTGGTTAACCGGTGTAACCTTAAAGCGGGCAGCTACATCTTTTACTTTTTCTTCCGATATATCGGTAATAAATACCTGAGCATTTTCTTTTACCAGGTATTCCACCAGGTGCATCCCCACCTGACCAACACCCTGTACGGCAATTTTGCGGCCGCTGAGGCTGTCGTTGCCAAATACTTTTTTAGCCGATGCTTTGATGCCCAGATAGGTACCATAAGCTGTTACCGGCGAGGGGTCGCCCCCGCCTCCCATGGATTCGGGCAGACCGGTTACGTATTTTGTTTCCATGGCAATGTATTCCATGTCGGCAGTTCTCATGTTCACGTCTTCAGCTGTGATGTATTTTCCTCCCAGGCTGTTGATGAATTTTCCGAACCTGCGCAAAAAGGCTTCAGTTTTTTGCGTCTTTGCATCCCCAATGATCACTGCCTTGCCGCCTCCAAGGTTGAGTCCGGAGATGGCTGCTTTGAAAGTCATGCCACGTGAAAGGCGCAACACATCGGTAAGCGCTTCCTGTTCGGTAGCGTAGTTCCACATGCGCGTGCCGCCCAATGCAGGTCCGAGCACCGTGTTGTGAATGCCGATAATGGCCTTTAGTCCGGTGGGTTCATCATAGCAAAACACCACCTGCTCATGGCCCAGTTGCGATAACGCACCAAACAGGCCCGTTTCGGATTTTTTCAGTTCGCTTACTTCCATGAATAGATTAATTTGCAGGGACAAAAGTAAGGGCTTTCCCGTGCTTTTCCATGCCGCTAAAACGTTTGCATAAACTTTCGGTTTTTTCTTTCGTTTTACAATGCATTAACCAAATTTTTTCGCATGAAAGAACTGAAATATCTCAATAAGTATTTGTTTAAATACAAAAAATTACTGTTGTGGGGAACCGTATTTGTAATCATTTCCAACCTGTTTCAGATTTTCCCTGCTCAACTGGTAAGGCAGGCCATAGACCTGGTGGTTGAAGAGATTCAGCTGATCAGAAAATCTGGTTTAGCCGAAGCCGCACCTTCCTTCTACCGCAGCCTTACGTGGTTATCGGTGCTCATTCTGGTCATGGCACTTTTGCGCGGATTATTTCTGTACCTGGTGCGGCAAACCATCATAGTGATGTCGCGGCATATTGAATTTGATCTGAAAAATGAAATATTCGCCCATTATCAGCAATTACCACTGAGTTTTTACCGCAGAAACAACACCGGCGATTTGATGAACCGCATTTCGGAAGACGTAAGCCGTGTGCGCATGTACCTGGGTCCTGCCATTATGTATGGACTTCAGCTCATCACGTTGTTTGTTATATTAATTCCTGTGATGTTTGTAATCAGCCCCAAACTTACTCTGTTCGCACTGATACCACTGCCCCTGCTTTCGTTAAGTATTTATTGGGTTAACAACTCCATCGAAAGGCGTTCGGAGCGCATCCAGCGCAGTCAGTCACAACTCTCTACTTTTGTTCAGGAGGCCTTCAGCGGTATTCGTGTACTGAAAGCTTTTCACCGGGAAGAAGACTCCATCAACGGTTTTACCCGCGCAAGTGAGCACTACCGGCAGCAGTCGCTGCGGCTTACCCGTGTGCAGGCTTTGTTTTTTCCGCTTATTACCGCACTAATCGGACTCAGCACCCTGTTGGTGATCTATGCCGGAAGCGCTGAGGTTATTGCAGGCCATCTTTCCATTGGTCATATTGCCGAGTTTGTAATTTATGTTAACCTGCTAACCTGGCCGGTTACTTCATTGGGCTACACCAGCAGCCTGGTACAGCGGGCGGAGGCAAGCCAGAAAAGAATCAACGAGTTTCTCCGCATAGAGCCGGAAATACGGTCGGTGAAAAACCTGGTGCAACCCATTAAGGGTAAGGTGGAGTTCAGGGATGTAAGTTTTGTCTATCCCGATACGGGCATTCAGGCACTGAAACATCTCTCGTTTTCGATTGATCCCGGACAATCGCTGGCCATCATTGGCACTACGGGTTCGGGCAAAAGCACCATAGCCAACCTTATTACCCGTATGTACGATGCAACGGAAGGCGAAATACGGATCGACAACATACCGATTCAGGATTACGACTTAACCTGTTTGCGCAGCCAGATCGGTTATGTGCCGCAGGATGTGTTTTTGTTCAGCGACACGATTTACAACAACATTGCTTTTGGCGGCACGCACCAGCTTACCCGCGAACAGATTGAACAGGCTGCGCGCGATGCAGATGTGCTCCATAATATTCAGCGATTTCCGCAGGGCTTTGAAACGCGCATTGGCGAGCGCGGCATAACGCTGTCGGGCGGCCAGAAACAGCGTGTTTCCATTGCACGTGCCATCGTTCACGAGCCCCGTATTCTAATCCTGGACGATGCTCTTTCGGCCGTGGACACCAAAACTGAACACAACATCCTGAATAGTTTAAGGCGCATCATGCAGGGTCGTACTACTATCATCATTTCGCACCGTGTGTCATCGGCCAAACTGGCCAATAAAATTCTTGTGCTGGTTGACGGACAGATTGCCGAACAGGGCACCCATGAGGAACTGATGAAAATGAACGGCTATTACCAGGATCTGTATGAAAAGCAGGTAAGGGCCGAAACGGAGCCCAGTGTGGGATAAAGTGAATTAAAAAATGTACCTTATTCCTACGCCACCCTGTACCTTTCTGTAACCGGGATCTTTCAGCAGGTCGTTGTACACATCCAATTCCATAAAGGCCGACACCGGAAGGCGGAAGTAAGAATATTCAATACCAATCGTTCCCTGAATACCATATGTAAACCGGCTTGCATCGAACGTTTCGATTTTATTTTCCAGTGGTCCGTCATTTAAGAAATAATTGTATTGCAGGGACAGGCTGCGCACTTCCCAGCCCAACCCCACATATACCTGAAGGCCGGGACTTATTTTTTCAACCTTCATATGATACAGCATCCTTGCCTCTGCTACCCAGTCGGTTTTCACTGTGTGGGTAAGATAGCCTACACTTTGGCCGGGGCCCAGCGTGTCAGGTTCGGTATATTCATTAAAAACTTCGCGGTAGTACCTGCTGTATAAGCCGCTTGCCGACTGGCCAAAATCTACACCAAAGGAAAAATGTTTACTGGCGTAAAACTTATAGGTAAAGGCAAACGGATCGCCCAGTTTTATGCCCAGCCCGTGATAAGGATAACCGGAATCTTCAAATACCGGACAAACGATACGTGCCTTGGCGCGGTTTATCCGGATGACGTTGTAGTTGTGGTTGGATCGGGTATGTACAGTGCGGCCACCATGGTGCACCCTAGGCTTTTGTGCCAGCAACAACAGGGGCAGCAGAAGAGCCGGTAAAAGCAAAAAAAGTTTCCTCATTAAAACAAAGATAACAGATTGAAGGAAACGCATTCACAGACAGCCGGTTATACTGCGTATTTATACTGCATCCGGTATAGCTGGGCGTACAGGCCGTTTTGTTGCAGCAACCAATCGTGCGAACCGCTTTCGCGGATTTCGCCATGGTCTAGTACCAGTATGCGGTCGGCTCGCTGGATGGTGCTGAGCCGGTGCGCAATAACAATGGACGTACGGCCATACATCATTTTATTGATGGCATCCTGAATCATTTCCTCGGTCTCGTGGTCAACCGATGACGTGGCCTCATCAAGCACCAGGATCTTCGGGTTATAAACCATGGCGCGCACAAATGATATGAGTTGACGCTGACCTACCGATAAGGTGGCTCCCCGCTCCATCACATTGTACTGCAACTGCCCCGGTAACCGCTCAATAAATTTTCGTGCACCCACCAGGTCAACGGCATGCCACACCATTTCTTCCGTTACCTCAGCGTTGCCCAACGTGATGTTGTTGAATATCGTATCGGAGAATAAAAAGACATCCTGAAGCACCACGCCAATGTTTCTGCGTAAAGCGCCAAGGTTGTATTCACGGATATCGCGGCCATCAACAAGAATGCTGCCTTTCTGAAAGTCATAAAATCCGCTCAGCAGGTTAATGATGCTGGATTTACCAGCTCCTGTAGCCCCTACAAAAGCTACTGTTTCGCCCGGTTTTATTTCAAAAGATATATCCTTTAACACATATTGTTCATCATTATAGGCAAACCACACATGCCGAAACGCCACTTCACCCCGTACCTGGTCAGGGACAAAGTTTCCTTCCTGCTGCACATATTGGCGGTCATCCATCAGGTTGATGATGCGCGAAGTACTTACTATCCCCATCTGCAGGGTATTGTAGCGATCGGCAATCATGCGGATAGGACGAAAGAACATTTGAATGTACATGATGAAGGCAATGAGTTTGCCCACAGTTATACCTGTTTCTTCAAAGTGCAGCGCACCCCGTGCGCCATACCATACCAGCAAACCAATACCGGCAGCAGCAATGATTTCGGCTACCGGAAAGTACACCGAGTAATACAATACCGAGCGAAGGTTGGCCTGGCGGTGTTCTTCATTGATGGCTTTAAATTTTTCGAACTCACGTTTCTCGCTGGCAAAAATCTGCACAATGCTCATGCCGGTAATGTGCTCCTGAACAAAGGTGTTGAGATTTGCCACCGCATTGCGCACATCGTTAAAAGCCACTTTTATCTTTTCCTTGAAAATGTAAGTGGCAATAAGCAGCAAAGGCAGCGTGGCCAGGCTGATGAGTGAGAGCCGCCAGTCCTGATAAAACATAAAGGCCAGGATAAAGATGAGTTGAAGCAGGTCGCTTACCATCGCGGCCAATCCTTCACTAAACACATCGGCCAGTGTTTCCACATCGCTGATGGTACGTGTTACCAGGCGGCCAATCGGTGTCTTATCGAAAAAGCGCAGTTTGAGATAAACCAGGTGCCGATACAGGCGCGTGCGTATATCGCGGATGATTTGCTGCCCCATCCATCCCGAAAGGTAGGTGTGAGCGTATTGCATGATGGCCTGAAGCAGCAACAGGGCTATCAGTAAACCAATCATTTGCACCATTTCCCGGTAATGCCCCTGGGCTACAGGATTATCGAGTGTATATTGAATGAGATAGGGGCGCAGCGGTGTGAGCACGCCTATGGAAAGGGTAAGGAAAATGAGCAGTATAAAATAAATGCGGTACGGCCGCACAAATTCGAGCAGTCGCCTGATAACTTTCCAATCAATGATATTGCCGCTGCTTACCTGTTCTTTTTCCATGTGCTACGTAGTGATGAAAATGGATGACGGATATTTTACGCGTACCAAATAGAGTCCTTGTGCATCGGCATTGGCTCCGGCCGCTTTGCGGTCTTTTAGCTGAATAATGCTTTTGAAGTCCTGCACAGAAATTTTTCCGGTTCCTACATCCAGCATGGTGCCCACAATGGCACGCACCATGCCACGCAGAAAACGGTTGGCAGTGATGGTAAATGTAATGCGCGTACCCTTTTGCTTCCAGACTGCTTTTTTCACCGTGCAGCGGAAATGGTGGACATCCGTGTTCACTTTGCTGAAACTGGTAAAATCGTGTTCTCCGCATAGTAACGCGGCAGCACGGTTCATGGTTGGCACATCGAGCGGTTTGTAAAACGGAAGTGCCAGGCCGATAAGCAGAGGGTCCTTCACGGTAGTAATATGATATTCATACGTACGTTCGCGGGCACTGTACCGCGCATGGGCCTGGGGCTTTACCGGACGGATGCTGCGAATGGCAATATCGCGCGGCAAAAAAGCATTCAGCCGATTCAACAATGTTTGCGGTTCAAAAGTTTTTTCAATGTCGCAGTGAAAAAACTGCTGCACACAATGCACGCCGGTATCGGTACGCCCGCTGGCAACAATTTTTGCCTGTATTCTCAGGATTTTCCCGAGTGCATCTTCCACCACATCCTGTATGCCGGTGGCATTGTGCTGGCTCTGCCAACCCGCGTAGCCGGTACCCCTGTAGGATATCTCAAAAAAGAACCTCGGCATACACTGTTACACATTCACATTCTCGTACACCACAGCCGCCCCCTGGCCCACACCTACACACATGGTGGCGATGCCGTATTTTACCTTTCGTCTTTTCATTTCAAACAACAGGGTAGCTGTTATGCGCGCACCGCTGCAACCCAGTGGATGGCCAAGTGCTATGGCGCCCCCATTGACATTAACGATTTCCGGGTTCAGATCCAGATCTTTTATACACGCCAATACCTGAGCTGCAAAGGCCTCATTGAGTTCAATCAGGCCAATATCTGAGAGTTTCAAACCGGCACGCTGCAGCGCCTTGCGCACAGCCGGCACCGGCCCCATACCCATGCACGACGGTTCCACACCGGCCACGGCCATGGACACCACGCGTGCCAGCGGACGCACGTTGTTGGCCTTCAGCCACTCTTCATTTACTATCAGGGTGGCTGCGGCACCATCGTTTATGCCCGATGAGTTGCCGGCCGTTACGGTGCCGCCCTCGCGGAAAGCTGGCTTGAGCGATGCCAGTTTTTCCAGTGAGGTAGGTCTCGGATGCTCGTCTTTGTCCACCCACACTGTTTCTTTTCCCCGCTCAGCGGGCACAGTAACCAACTCATCGTTGAATTTCCCTGCTTCATATGCCTGTTGATAGCGTTGCTGCGAACGAAGCGCAAAAGCGTCTTGCTCCTCCCGGCTTATTTTCCATTGCTCCGCCACGTTTTCAGCCGTTTCGCCCATGGAATACGGGTAGTGCAGTTTGGCCAGTTTCGGATTGACAAACCGCCAGCCAATGGTGGTGTCGTATAGTTCGGCCTTGCGGGCATAGGCTTCGTAAGCTTTGGCCATTACAAAAGGTGCCCGGCTCATGCTTTCCACGCCGCCAGCGATGTACACTTTTCCCTCGCCCGCCATGATGGCCCGCGAAGCGTCCATGATGGCCTGCAGGCCCGAGGCACACAAGCGGTTCACTGTTACACCGGCTACTTCTATGGGTAATCCTGCCAGCAGGGCAGCCATGCGCGCCACATTGCGGTTGTCTTCCCCGCTCTGGTTGGCCGCACCAAACACCACGTCTTCAATCAGCTTTGCATCAACAGCCGGATTGCGCTCCAGAAGTTTCTGAATAACCCAGGCAGCAAGATCATCGGGGCGTACAGAAGCCAGGGCGCCACCGTATCGGCCAATAGGTGTGCGCAAGGCATCTAGTATGTAGGCACACGGAGTCATAAACAAATTATGTGCAGGCTTATGGTTTTATTACTTTTGCCGTCCAAGTTAACCATACCCTGCCATGTGGCAACGCCCCCAAACCATATTTCTTGCCCTCAACATTATTGCCCTGCTTATTGCACTTGTTAAACCCATCTGGGTACTGAATGCAGAGGAAGTGCTTACACCTTTTTACCTCAAACGCGGAGACAATTACATCTACATGCCTTATGCCATAACGGCTGCAATGGCCGTGGCTTCTGTTACACTGGCCATAATGATTATCAGGCGTTACAGCAACCGTATGCTGCAACTGAAGCTGGGCGCGCTAAATTCGGTAATGCTGGCCGGCTTCATGGTTTGTGCGGTGTGGTTTGCCAATAAGCTTATGGAGGGCAGCCGCGGACAGGTATCGGTCTGGTGGGTTGTGCTGGCGGCTGCAGCCGTGCTTTCCAACTGGCTGGCCATGAAGTTTATCCGCAGAGATGAACGCATCGTGCGCGAATCGGAGCGCATCCGGTAAACTCCGGGCGCTTTGGAACATTCCGGCTTCTGCCATCCTGTCATTTTTATTTTTCTGGAATAATTGTTGAGCCTGCGGGTTTCGTCTGTTAAAACCCGTTTGTTTATGACAACCGTTCAGGAAAAAGGCACGCTTTCCATCAGCACGGAGAACATTTTTCCCATTATCAAAAAATTCCTCTATTCCGATCATGAAATTTTTCTGCGCGAGCTGGTATCGAATGCCGTAGATGCCACCCAGAAACTGAAGAAACTGGCGGCCCTGGGTCAGTACACCGAGGACCTGGGCGATTTGAAAATTGAGGTGAGTTTTGACAAAAGAAAAAAAACCATCACCGTTTCCGACAAAGGCATTGGGATGACAGCCGAAGAGGTGAAAAAATACATCAATCAGATTGCTTTTTCCGGGGCAGCTGAATTTGTAGAAAAATTTAAAGATAAAACTGATGCCAGCGACATCATCGGTAAGTTTGGTCTGGGTTTTTACTCAGCATTTATGGTGGCCGATAAAGTGGAGCTGATCACGCGTTCATACCTGGCCCCCGAAACTGAAGCGGTGCGCTGGTCGTGCGATGGCACCACCGAGTTTGAGCTGAATCCGGCCGTGAAAAAGCAACGCGGTACGGATGTGATCCTGCACATCAACAAAGATTCGGAAGAGTTTCTGGATGAATTCCGCCTGCTGCGCATTCTGGAAAAATACTGCCGCTTCCTGCCGGTCGAAATCAAGTTCGGCACCAAAGAGGAAAGCGTGGAAGACGGTGTGGACAAGGACGGTAATAAAAAATATAAAACCGTAAAAGTTGACCGCATCATCAACAACACACAACCGCTTTGGACCAAATCACCGGCCGACCTGAAAGATGAAGACTACCTGAAATTTTACCGGGAACTTTATCCTTTCAGCGAAGACCCGTTGTTCTGGATTCACCTGAATGTGGATTATCCGTTCAACCTTACCGGCATCCTTTACTTCCCGAAGGTGAAGAACGACTTCGAAATCCAGAAGAATAAAATCCAGCTCTACTCCCGCCAGGTGTTCATTACCGATGAAGTAAAGGACGTAGTACCTGACTTTCTCATGCTGCTGCACGGAGTAATTGACTCACCCGACATACCGCTGAACGTATCGCGCAGCTACCTGCAGAGCGACTCGAATGTAAAGAAAATCAGTCAGCACATTACCAAAAAAGTAGCCGATAAGTTGCAGGAGCTCTTCAAAAAAGAGCGCGAATCGTTTGAAAAGAAGTGGGATGATATCAGCCTGTTTGTGAAATACGGCATGATAGCCGATGAAAAATTCTACGATCGCGCCAAAGAGTTTGCCCTGCTCAAAAATACCGAAGGCAAATACTTTACACTGGACGAATACTATGATAAGGTAAAGTCGCTGCAAAAAGACAAAGACAAAAACGTGGTGTACCTCTACACCACCGATGCCGGCAAACAGGATAGTTTCATCCAGTCGGCTAAAAACAAAGGTTATGACGTGCTGGTGATGGACGGCATACTCGACAGCCATTTCATCAACACGCTGGAATACCGGCTTGACAAAGTACAGTGGAAGCGGGTGGACAGCGACACACCGGAAAAACTGATACCCAAAGACGAAAAGCCGTCTATGGTGCTTACGCAAGATGAACAGAACCAGATTAAGTCGGTATTTGAAAAAGCTGCCGGCAAACCCAACATGCAGGTAAGTGTCGAGCCGCTGTCGCCCGATGAACTGCCCGTGGTGATCACCCTCAGCGAGTTTTCGCGCAGGATGAAGGACATGGCCAAAGTAGGAGGTGGCGGCTTCCCGCTGATGGGCGATATGCCCGACACCTACACCGTGGCCGTGAACGGCAACCACACCCTGATGCAGCGCATTCTGAAAGCCGAAAATGAGGATGAAAAAGTAAGGCTTGCCCGTCAGGCTTTGGACCTGGCCCTGCTGTCGCAACACCTGCTCACGGGCAGCGACCTGACCACGTTCATCAAACGCAGCGTTGAATTTATTTCGTGATTACCTAAGGCGTCCGCTTCGGGCGCCTTTGGTATATTTGGTCATGCTTCGTTTGCTCTTCGCATTCAGTCCACTCATATTTATCCTGTCCTGCGGCCCGGCAGCACGTCAGCCAGATACCGAACCGCACCGACCCCGGTTTCACTTCACTCCCCCATCGGGATGGATGAACGACCCCAACGGGCTGGTGTATTACAACGGTGAGTACCACCTTTTCTACCAACACTATCCCGACAGCACCGTGTGGGGACCCATGCACTGGGGGCATGCTGTGAGCCGCGACCTGATAACCTGGCAACACCTGCCCATTGCACTGTATCCCGATTCACTGGGTTACATTTTTTCCGGCAGCGCCATTGTGGATGAAAAAAGTGTGTCCGGCCTTCAGACCGGCACCACACCACCCCTCGTGGCCTTCTTCACCTACGACAAGCGGGGCTACGAAACCCAGGCCCTGGCTTTCAGCAACGACAACGGCCGCACCTGGCAGAAGTATGACAAAAACCCGGTTATCAGCAACCCCGGTGTAAAAGACTTCCGCGATCCGAAAGTATTTTACCACCCCGAATCAGAAAGTTACATCCTCGCACTGGCCGTAAACGACCACATTGAATTTTACCGATCGGCCAACCTGCTGAACTGGGAAAAAACCGGTGAATTTGGAAAAGAATACGGTAGCCACGGTGGTGTGTGGGAATGCCCTGATTTATTTCCACTGACCGACCCTCAAACAGGTATAACCAAATGGATATTGCTGGTGAGCATCAACCCGGGCGGCCCCAATGGCGGGTCGGCCACACAATACTTTGTGGGTTCATTCGATGGCAAAACGTTTTCCTGTGATGACGAACCTTCGGTGGTGCGCTGGCTGGACTACGGCCCCGACAACTACGCAGGTGCTACCTGGAACAACGCACCCGGCAACCGCAGAATTTTTATCGGATGGATGAGCAACTGGAACTACGCACAGGTGGTGCCCACCCAAAACTGGCGCAGTGCCATGACGTTGCCACGCGAACTGCGCCTCAAAAACACTCCGGCCGGATACCATGTAGCCGCACAGCCGGTAGCCGAAGCGCTCATGTTGCGGCAGAAGGAACAGGCACTTCATCCTGATCAGGCCCATTCCTTCAGCGGCCTGGCAGAGCTAATACTCACCTTCAGCATCGGTGCAGATACAGACGAAACAGGTATTGAATTCTTCAATTCAAAGAATGAAAAGTTGCGCATCGGATATGATCACACAACGAAACAATTTTATATAGACCGCTCTGAAGCCGGCAGCAATAATTTTTCAGAAATGTTTACCGGTGTAGTTCACGCACCGCGCCTTTCCGATCAACCGCAGCTTACCATGCAACTGATGATAGATGTGGCTTCCGTTGAGGTATTTGCCGATGACGGCCTTACCTGCATGACGGCCATTTTCTTTCCTTCCGAGAATTTCAACCGGTTCAGACTGTTTGGAAAATGGTTTCATACGGGCTGGTGGTATGAGCTGAAGCCTGTGCAGAAGAAATAAATTTCAATGCGCGCCCGCTTACTTTTTTGCCGGGCTGCACATACTTTGTCAAATTCGCCAATCGTTAATGCACTGACCATGCGTTGTGTTGCCCTATTTACCGGATTGCTGCTGATTTCTTTCGCATCGGTTGCCCAGGTGGAAGAAACCGACAGGTTATTTACCATCGACACACCTGCCAGCCTGGACTTTACGCGCGAAGAGGAGCCGTTGGCCACACCTAAAAAGAAAAAACCCAGGAAGAATGTCTTTTACGGTGTCAAGACCCGCAAAGGCTTTACCCGCCGGGGAACAGGCGAACGCGTTACCTATGAGCTGTTTCATTACCTGAAAGTACCCGAAACACCCCAGACACTGGTACGCGACATTTATTACTACGACTTTGCCCGCAGGGAGATTGTGCGCACCAGTCGGTTCGACCCCAAGCGGGGTGTGCTTGTGCACGGACCTTATCAGAAAATACAAAATGGTGCCCTCATTGAAACCGGCATTTTTTATAAGGGACTCAAGCATGGTCGCTGGATGAGGTATTCGCGCGACAGCGTGCTGATTGACAAGGAAAAATATTTCATGGGCTGGCCCAAGGAGTCCCTCATCAGCTACTGGGACCCGGTGGAGCGAAAAAAACCCAAGGAAATTATTCCTATTGAATACGGCCAGCGCGAAGGTAACTATTACCTCTTCCACGAGAACGGCCGTGTGGCCGTAACCGGTGAATACAAGTGGAATGAAAAGATAGGCGACTGGTACGAATACTACCCCAACGGCAACCGCAAGCGCGTGATTGCTTATCCCAAGGAACCTTTCCAGAAAGATTATCAGCCTTATATTAAAGCCGAGTGGAATGAAAAAGGCAAGGAGATTTACCGGAATAACCGCACCAACAGTTAAATGTGTTTACCAAGCCCGAACAAATGAAACCATCCACTACCCAATGGTGGAAATGCCGACTTACCAGCAACAGCACCGCTGGTTGAAAACACGTGTGCTCTGTTATTCCGTTTAACCTATTCCAACCCACCGGTTAGCAGTTAATTCACAGCATCCTCAAAGTGCTGCAGGCTGCCTGTGCGAAGATCGACCGATATTACATCAAAGCGCACATGTCCTTGCCAATTGCGCGCATAAATAAATGCATCGGCAGCCTGCATCAGCAGGGCAACTTTGCGGGCATCCACAAACGACTCCGGATAGCCGAAGGCCTGGTTGCTTCGCGCCTTTACCTCTACAAACACCAGCCAGTTGTCCTTGCTCACAATCAGGTCGATCTCGGCCTTTCGAAAACGGTAGTTGCGCGCAACCACCACATATCCCTTGTCTTCGAGGTATGCAGCGGCCAGGTCCTCTCCTTTTTTGCCGGCCTGCTTTTTATCAGCCATCCTACATCTTTACAAACCTAGCTGAAAATACATTACCACGTTTGCCATTTTGCCCTACCTTTGTAATGCTTTTCAAACCATGTCAGCAACAAAGAAATACATTGAAGGATTTACGCGCCAGCTGGCCGATGCGCTGCGCATGAGCCAATCGGTGGACCTGGTGCGTCCGGGAAGCGACATCCGCAACGTGGTTATTGCCGGTATGGGCGGCTCAGGCATTGGTGCCAACCTGGTGGAGTCGCTCACATTCGGCCGCATACCCATCCCCATCACCGTGTGTAAAAGCTACAGCATCCCGCAGTTTGTAAGTCCACATACCCTGTTCATTGCCTGCTCCTACAGCGGCAATACCGAAGAAACCATCGCAGCCATGAACAAGGCCCTGCTTAAGCGGGCACACGTGATAGCCATCGCATCGGGGGGTAAGCTGCTGGAGATAGCACGGGAATACAACCTGTTTTACATTCAGTTGCCCCCCGGTTCCGACAGCCCGCGCGCCATGTTACCCTATAACATGATTGCCCTGTTGTCGGTTTTGTATCATACCAACCTGATTGGCGCAGCCTTTATCAAGGAAACCGAAAATGCCATTCAGTTTCTGGATCGCGGCGAAAAAGGTATTCAGAGCGAAGCCGAACTCATTGCGCGGAAGCTGAAAGGTAAACTTCCCGTCATTTACTGCGACAGCCGCCTGCACGCCATGGCCCTGCGCTTTCAGCAGCAACTCAACGAAAACGCCAAACAACTGGCGCACGTCAACACCTTCCCCGAAATGAATCACAACGAGCTGGTGGGCTGGCAGTTTCCGGAAGCCATCATGCCCTATCTGCAGGTTATCTACATGTATTCCGACCATGACCATGAACGCGTTGAAAAGCGCATGGAGATATGCCGCGAAGTATTTGAAAAAAAGTCGAATCCCATCATCGATATTGTAGGCGAGGGCGCCTCACTGCTGGAGCAGTATTATTACCTCATCCACTTAACCGACTGGGTATCCTATTTTCTGGCTAAAGAAAACGGCGTTGATCCCGACCCGGTTGAGCCCATCATGCACCTGAAAGAAGAACTGGAAAAAAACAAGTGAGCGTTGCAGCAGCTGTACGCAAAGTCCGGTTTATGAACCTGGGATTAACCGAATACCGCCAGGCCTGGGACTATCAGAACCGGCTGATGGAAGAAATACTGGCCATTAAAACCGCCAACCGACAAGTAGCTGCAAATAAACAGCACCCCACACCCAATTACCTGATCTTTTGCGAACATCCGCACGTGTACACACTGGGCCGCAATGGCAAAATGGATAACCTGCTGGCCGGTGAGGCCGAACTGCAACGCATCAACGCCTCGTTTGTACACACCAGCCGTGGTGGCGATATCACCTACCACGGTCCCGGACAACTGGTGGGCTATCCCATCTTCGACCTGGAAAATTTTTTCACCGATATACACCGCTATATGCGTTCGCTGGAAGAAGCCGTTATCCGCACACTGAAAACTTTTGGCATCGAAGCCGGCCGTGCAGCAGGTTTAACAGGCGTATGGATCGAGCCACACCACCCGCAACGTGCCCGTAAAATTTGCGCCATGGGTGTAAAGACGAGCCGCTGGGTTACTCAGCACGGCTTCGCGCTAAACGTTAATACCGATCTGAGCTATTTCAATTATATTATACCGTGCGGCATCAGCAACAAAGCAGTAACATCCATGCAGCAAGAGCTGGGCAGGGTTGTTGCTATGAATGAAGTGGCCGAAGAATTGAAAAAAAGAATGGCCGAAGTTTTTGAACTGGAGTGGATATGATGCGCGACATTGAAATACCGGAAGTAAAAAATGTAACCATTGCCGTGGTGCGCATACAAAGCCCCGGTGAATCGGCCGAATGGCAGGTATTTCTGATCAACAACAACGATGTACCCCTGCAGAACGCGCTGGTGGCCAGCAAAGGTTACGGGCTAAAAGATGGCGAAGAGCAGCGCACATCGGTATTGCGTCATTTCTTTCTCGAAGTACCCGCCATGGGCGCAGCTCTGATCGAACCCATAGACCCGTCCGTGTTTCACCTGAACAACGAATATTGGGTTAGCTATTACATCGGTTCAACATTGTTCGATAAGCGGTTTGTGTTCGTACCCGATTCCATCTGCGAAGCCAACATCCGTTTTATTGAAGAACTGAACATGGAAGGCGTGCTGCATAGCTGAAGATTTTACGGTGCCTGCCAAAAGATTGCTATCTTAAAGCCATGATTCCCGAACTGCGCGATATCCTGTTTCTGGATATTGAAACCGTAGCCTGTACCGGCAACTACCATTTGCTGGATGAACGCATCCGCATACAATGGGAACGCAAGGCTTCCTGGATTAAGCGCGATGAAGGCGTAAGCGATGAACAACTCTTTCATCAAAAAGCAGCCATCTATGCAGAGTTTGGAAAAGTGGTTTGCATAGGTGTGGGCATATTACGGGAAAATGAAAAAGGTGAGCCGGTTTTGCGACTTAAAGCCTATGCCGGTCATGACGAAAAGGAATTGCTTACCAACTTTTGCCTGATGCTGGAAAAACTGAATACAACAACCACAAAACTTTGTGCCCACAACGGCAGGGAATTCGATTTTCCCTACCTGAGCAGGCGGATGCTGGTCAATGGCATTCCGCTGCCGGCATTACTCGATCTTTCAGGAAAAAAGCCGTGGGAAGTATCCCACCTGGACACACTGGAAATGTGGAAGTTTGGCGATTACAAACACTACACTTCCCTCGATCTGCTCGCTGCCCTGTTCAATATTCCTTCCAGCAAAAACGGCATGGACGGCAGCATGGTAAATACCGTGTACTACCAGGAGCAAAACCTTGAGAAAATTAAAAAATATTGTCTGAGCGATGTGGTGGTGCTCGCACAACTGTATCTGCGCCTCAGAAGCCTGCCCTGTATTCCTGAACAAAACATTGAAGAAGTACTTACCACCTCATGAGCCGGAAAAGTAAAAAACAAAAATCATCGGCTGCCTCACTGCAAAGTCTGCGCAATTTAATTATCAACTTTCTACGCAGTAATTCCGGTCGTGCGTATTCGCTGAAACAACTGACCAAAAAGTTGGGCCTGAAGAAGGAAGCCGACCAGCAGTTGATTCACCCGGCCATTGCCGCCCTTGTTGAAGAAGGAAAAGTAAAACAACTCGATAATGGATCATTTACCCTGCAGCGCGAAGAAAAAGCAATTATCGGTGTGGTGGATCACGTCAGCTCGCGCTTTGCCTACGTGCACGTTGGCGATGATCAGCCCGATGTATTCGTACGCACAGCGGATCTGAACACCGCTGTAGATGGCGATACCGTAAAACTGGTACTGCTGCCCGGCCAGCATGGCCAGCACCCTGTAGGACGTGTAACCGAAGTAGTACGCAGAAACCGCACCCGCTTTGTGGGCAAGCTGGAGCGCACCAAAAACTTCGGCTTCGTTATACCAGACTTCCGGAAAATACACGAAGATTTCATCGTCTATTCCGAAGATCTGAACGGTGCAAAAGAAAACGACAAGGTAGTAGTAGAAGTAACAGACTGGGCCCGGCCGGGCGAGAACCCCGTGGCACGGGTGGTGGAAATCCTGGGCAAGGCTGGAGAAAACGAAGCGGAGATTCATTCCATCATGGCCGAGTTCGGCCTGCCCTTTCGTTTTCCGGAAGCGGTGGAGCGGGAAGCCAATTCAATAGACGAAGGCATTACTCCGGCCGAAATAAAAAAACGCCGGGATTTCCGGCAGGTAACCACCTTCACCATTGATCCGGAGGATGCAAAGGATTTTGACGATGCGCTTTCTCTCGAAATTTTACCCAACGGCAATTACCGCGTAGGCATTCACATTGCCGATGTAACCCATTACGTTAAGCCCCGCTCAGCATTGGATCAGGAAGCCTACGATCGCGCCACCTCGGTGTATCTGGTTGATCGCACCATCCCCATGCTGCCCGAACGCTTGTCAAACGAGCTGTGCTCCCTGCGCCCGCATGAAGATAAGCTCACCTTTTCCGCAGTTTTCGAGCTCGACAAAAATGCGCGCATTGTCAACGAGTGGTTCGGACGAACCATCATCCATTCCGACCACCGTTTTACTTATGAAGCAGCTCAGGAGATTCTCGACAGAGGAAAAGGCCCGTTTGCCGAGGAGCTGAAAATTCTGAATGACCTTGCCAGAAAGCTGCGCAAAGAACGCTTTGCCCATGGTGCCGTAAATTTTGAAACCACCGAAGTAAAGTTCCGGCTTGACGAAAAAGGCCGCCCTCTGGAAATCATCCCAAAAATCCGCAAAGACGCCCATAAGCTGATCGAAGAATTTATGTTGCTGGCCAACAAAAGGGTGGCCACATTTGTATATAACCTGGGGAAGAAAAACAAAACCCATGCGGAAACATCGGGAAAAACCTTTGTGTACCGCATCCACGATTATCCCGACCCTGAAAAAGTAAAAGACTTTGCCGTGTTTGCCCGCCAGTTTGGCCATCGCATCAACATTGACGAACGATCCATATCGCGTTCGCTCAATAAACTTATGGATGAAATTGAAGGTAAACCTGAACAAAATGTGCTGCAACAACTGGCTGTCAGGGCCATGGCCAAAGCCAAATACTCAACCGAACCCAAAGGCCATTTCGGGCTGGCATTCGATCATTATACGCATTTTACATCACCCATCCGCCGATATCCCGATGTACTCGTGCATCGGCTGTTGTTTCATTATCTCAACAAAGGCAAGTCGGTGAACAAAGCCGAATATGAAGCCATGTGTGTGCATTCGTCCGAACGCGAAAAACGCGCAGCCGATGCCGAACGGGCATCTATTAAATACAAACAGGTAGAGTACATGAGCATGATGGCACCCGGCAAGGTGTACGATGGCCTTATTTCCGGTGTAACCGAATGGGGTCTTTATGTAGAACTCATCGAAACCAAAGTGGAAGGTATGATCCGCCTGGCCGATATGGATGATGATTATTACGAATACGATGAAAAAAATTATTGCGTAGTGGGTCGCAGAACGCGCAAGATTTATACCCTGGGCGATCAGGTGCGCGTAAAGGTTAAAAAAACCGACATCGATCGCAGAATAATTGACCTGGTTCTGGCAAAAAGCAAATGAATGTGCATAATCGCTCAGACAAAATTCTATTCCGTTACCAACAGCTTATTGAATCGTACATCAGCAAACAGCAGTACGGCAAAGCACCTGCATCATTGTACAAACCCATACGTTATATCATGCGGTTGGGCGGCAAGCGGCTGCGACCCCTGCTGGTGTTGCTCGGTTATTCGCTCTTTCGCAACGATGTAAGAAAAATTGTACCCTATGCCGTGGCGGTTGAGCTGTTCCACAACTTCACCCTGGTACATGATGACATCATGGACAATGCACCGCTGCGCAGGGGTAGGCCTACGGTACACGAAAAATGGAGCTTACCCACCGCCATCCTGTCTGGCGATGTGATGCTGGTAAAGGTGTACGATTTATTTCTGCAACTGCCGCCCGATAAGGCAAGGGAAGTGATGCGGTTGTTCAACCGCTGTGCCACCGAGGTGTGCGAAGGCCAGCAACTTGATATGGAGTTTGAAAAATGCGAAAAAGTAAGCGAGCAGCAATATATCCGCATGATCCGCCAAAAAACAGCTGCGCTGCTGGGATTCAGCGTGGAACTGGGCGCCTGCCTGGCCGGTGCTGAATCTTCTGCCTGCAAAGCCTTGCGAAACTTTGGCATAAACATGGGTATTGGTTTTCAGCTGATGGATGACCTGCTGGATGCCTATGGCGACCCGGACAAGTTTGGTAAACAGGTAGGTGGCGACATCATCGCCAACAAGAAAACCTACTTACTTATCCGAAGCCTTGAAAAGGCCTCGGCAGCACAGCGGGCTGAACTGACTAAATGGATCCAGACCCCGTCCTTTAATCCGGCCGAAAAAGTTCAGGCGGTTAAAGCAATATGGGATGAACTGAACATTCGGGAGGCCACACAGCGCAAAATAAATAGCTATTTCGAAAAGGCCCTACGCAACCTCGATCGGATTAACACGCGCAATGAAACCAAGCAGGTGCTGCACGATCTGACAAAAAGCCTGACGGACCGCCAGCACTAACTAAAGCATCAGAACAATCGCACCGTTCCGGATTTTACTTCCAGGGTTTTGTCTTTTCGTTCGCGGCCATCTATGGTGCGCAGGGTTTCTACCACAAAATATTCAGCCCTGGCTTTTTCGGGTGTAAGGGTAAGCAGCAAATAGCCGTGGTCACGATCGTTCAGGTATTTGATATGCGGATTCTTCGACAACAGCTTTTGTTCCATTAGCTTAACTGTATCGGTATGCCGGTATTCATTGTCATTGGCCGATGACACGCTCGTGGTACCAAACTCTACCGCAAAAGCCCCTGCCGATGTACGGGAATTGTAGGTTTTTGGCACATCGGTGGCCACTTCGATGCCCCAGGCTGCGTGCGTATCGCCTGTTATAAACACAATGTTGTTAAGGCGGTTATCAAGAATGAATTGTTTAATCAATTGTTTTTCCACCAGGTAGCCATCCCAGGCATCCAGATTACGCGGCATTTTCGGGTAAGCCGGCCGCAAATCTATATCCGAAAAAATCACCTGATTGCCGATCACCTTCCACTGCGATGGCGTGTGCAGATTATCCAGCAGCCATTTCAGTTGTGTTTCGCCCAGCATGGACCGCTGCCGCTGTGCTTCTTCGGGTGTGGCCGGTGGCGCTTCGCGGCCTTCCAGGCGTTCATCGAGCATGATGAGATGAGCCAGGCCGCCAAACGGAAAACTTCGGTAATGGGTTTCGCCATCGCGGATGGGCAGCCACTCGTAGTAAGCCTGACGAGCCGCATCCCTGCGCGCAAAGAAATCGCCTTCCTTATCGGGCTGGTGGTTTTCCGCACCTTCTTTGTAGCTGTTATTAGCCACTTCGTGGTCGTCCCAGATGGCAATAAGCGGGTGGGCGGCACTCATGGCCCGCAGACCTTCGTCCATGCGGTAGAGGGAGTGGCGGGTGCGATAATCCTGCAGCGTAACGATTTCGTGTGGCGGTATGTTAATCCGGCCAATGGTGGTATCGCCATAGCGACCCACACCGTATTCGTAAATATAATCGCCCAGGTGGATAACGGCATCCAGTTCCTTTTCAGCTATGCGCGCATAGGCATTGAAATAACCCCACTCCCAGTTGCTGCAACTTACCACAGCAAATTTAAGACTGTCGGCTTTGCCGGTGGGAGTGGTTTTGGTGCGTCCGGTTGGTGAGGTTCGGTTCAGGGCATGAAAGCGGTAGTAATAAACAGTACCGGCCCGAAGTCCCTGCACATCCACCTTTACAGTGTAATCGCGCGAAGGTGTTGTACTGAGCGTATCCGATTGGACCAGTTGTGAGAAATCCGGTGTATCGGCTACTTCCCACCTCACCGGTATACGGGCAGCCGAATCCTCGGGTGTTACACGTGTCCAGATGATGACGCGATCCGGCAGTGGATCGCCCGAAGCAACCCCGTGATAAAAAGGTTTAAGGGCTGAGTCGTACAAATGGCTTACTGCTTCGGTTAAAGGCTTGCGCGGTTGCTCTTTCCTTGATGAACAGGCAACTAACAGTGATAATCCGATGACGAAAATTAAGCGCATGGCATATGGATTTGGGGTTAAAAATAACAACCGCATTTCAACGCAAGGCTATGTAAAATTTAGCTGCATGTTAACAGATTTACTTAAACAGAAGAATTCCGTGCACACGCCTGATGACATAGCCCGAGTCCGTTTTTTCAAAGACAAGCTCTTTGATTATCAGCTCCGAGCGCGCGGTTGAATCACGGGTTGTGAGATCGCCAAAAACAAATTCATGATCATCCTGCCACCCGTTTTTTACTTTATCTATTGTCGCGGATAAATCAAAAACAAGTTGCCGGTTTGCAGATTTAAACACAACACGGCTGCCCTGCGTCTCGCTGTGCACCCAAGAAGTTTCCGTGGCGGCCGGGTAGCTTAACTGTGCAAGCGAATCATAGCCGTGAACCGGCAACGGGTGCCGCATCTGGGTACGAACATCGAAATACCGCCTCTCGGTGGCAACATAGGCCGGCTCTATATTGAAATAGTCGCGTATGAGCTGATACCTCTTCCATTCCGCATCGTAGTGGTTTTTGATGGTGTCGGCAGCAGCGGTAAGTTGTGCCAAATTCACATCGGTCAACGGCTGTATGGCTTCGAGGCCATAGCGATTAAGCAGGTAGCGCAGCAACGCCTCCGCTTCATCGGAAGTGGTGCGGCTCTTCAGGGGTATGATTTTTTCATTTTCATAGGCCTGATGTTTCTTAAAGAAATCTTTCAGCCGGTTGGTTTGCGATCGCATCGAAACGGCCGGTGCGCTCTGCGGCCCCCAGGTAGCCAGTAACAGTGCAATACACAGTGTTACCGGAACAACCTTGATGTTCTTCAGGTGGCTGAAAAGAAAATACAGGCTCACACCGGTGAGCCACAATCCGATGAGTACGATAAAATACCGGCTTTCCGTTACTCCGTACTGGTCAATGCGCACGCCAATGGCCACACCCATCAGGGCAATGAGCGGGATAAGCAAAACATAAAATACCCCCGCATAGGTGCGCATCCATTGGTTTCCTTCATCGTACCGTATCGGATGAACGAGCAGCAGGGATAACATGCCGTAAACAGCATACCCCATAACAAGCGAGGTAACAATGCCCTTTGGCAACTCCCATTCAATTATGATTTTTATTTCATAAGCCAGCAGAATGACGAGATAAATGGAGGCCAGCGGTATGAGGACATATTGAGTGAATACCTTTAACCCTTTGGGGTAAGGCTGGGGGTCTTCCATGGCTTTCCAGTTGTTTGGTATTCCTGATAAAAAGAAAACCGTGTTGAAAATTCCGGCTATCAGGCAAAAGGTGTAGCCATATATTTCATTGGGCATTTTCAGGTCAAACAAAACATCAGTTGCCGAAACTGCGATGGCAATGCCGATGTACAGGGCCCCGCTGTATAAACCCGACAGCAGAATGCGCAGGAATATTGTTTTATTGTACTCCCAGAAGCCATCCATGCTGCCGCTGTAGATGAATGGCGCAAAGGAAACAAGCAGGTGGAAGGCAGCCGCCAGCAACAAAAACCGGATGATGCTGGCTTCGAGCGTAACAGGATATAACCCCTGTGCAGCCAGCAACACGAGAAGCAGGGCAGCACCACTGAGCAACCACCTTGTTTTGGACGAGAGGCGATGTGACTCACTGAACAAACTTACCGACAGAAAAAGCGTAAGTGCCAGATTACTGCTGAACAGCACTATCTGGTGTTGGGGATCTTCCATGCTGTCGGCACGCACCATGGCCATTCCGGCCACTGTACCTGTAACAGCAGCCAGCAATTCCAGCGGGAAACGTTTTATAACCTGAAGAAAGTCGCTGAGCAGCTTTTGAAAAGAGGCCAGTTTCATGGCAGGAAGTTAATAAAAAACCCCGCGAATGCGGGGTTTCGGTTTATCCGGAATATTGATCAGGCATTTCTCCACTTAATGGTACATCCAATGGCCTTGGTCTTTGTAACGGCCGGAGCAGTGCCTTTTTTCAGTGCTTCAATGGCGTCTTCCACATAGCGTTTGCTTACGCCCGAAGCGTCCTTTGCATTGTCGTCAATAGCGCCAATATATGCTACTTTAAATGCGTTGCCTTCTTTCTTCAGCAGAAACACGTGCGGGGTGTTGGTAGCACCAAAGGCCTTAGCAACTTGTTGGGTTTCATCAAACAGGTAGGGGAATTTGTAATTTTTCTTTTCTGCCTGCTTTTTCATTTCCTCAAACGAATCGCCCGGACTGATGGTCGGGTCGTTGGGTTGGATGGCAATCACCGGAAAGCCCTGCGAAGCATATTTATCGTGCAAAGCCTTGATTCGCTCGTTGTATCCTTTCGAGTACGGACAGGTGTTGCAGTCGAAGATCACAATCACACCCTTCACATCTTTGTAATCGGAAAGGGCAACCATCTTGCCGTCCACATTTTTCAGTTTGAAGTCGGCCACCGTATCGCCAACTTCATAACCGTTGTTCAGAGGTGCAGCGGCCGAAAGTACCAGCACACCGCACAGAGCCATGAAGAATTTATTAAGCATAGTTGGGGATTTTGGGTTATACATATTTACTACTGAATCTCGGAAATCAGTTTTTCAAGTTCGCCTTCGTGCAGTTCACGTTCAACAAATTTTCTCTGGCCGGTACGGGGATTGATAATAATTGTGGCAGGAATAGCCCCCGACCATTTCTTTTCAATCTGGTCAATATACGTGTTCGGATCTTTTTCATCCAGTATCAGCACCTCCGACTGGATTTTTTTGCGGGCGATAAAACGATATACTTTATCGGGGTTGGGATCCAGGTCGAGGTCCATGCTCACCAGGGTAACTTTTACATCTTTTCTTTCCTGACCCAGCTTTTCGAACAGCGGCAGTTCCTTCACACAGGGTGCGCACCATGTAGCCCAGAAATTGATGACCTGAATTTTGTCTGAAGAAGCATTCATCAGCGCCTTCAGCTCTTGTAGTTTTACGATTCTGGCCGGCTGGGCAGCTGTGCCAAAGGCCAGAAAAAACGGAAAAACGTATTTCAGCATATTTTTACAAATGCGTATAACGCAAATGTTGTTCCGCAGTTGATAAAATTTCTAACAAGTTTGTGCTGAACGGCCAAAAATCTTCAAAATCAGACACTTAAAAATCAGGCCAGAAAAGCAAAAAAAGAATTCCACAAAAACGACCAGTTATCCACATTACCGTAATGTTTAGTGTTAAACAGCTGATTTTCAGTTATTTAAGTACTTAAAAATCAATCTGTTCTTTGTGGACAAGTCGGAAAGGCATCGGATAGCCAAAGCAGTTGGATTAAAAAAATAACTTCCTGATAATCTGCATGCTTTTGGTATTTTTCGCGCCATGGACAGACCCGATAACCGCGTACGCAAACTTTTCAACATTGACATTCCCATTATCCAGGCCGGTATGGTTTGGACCAGCGGCTGGCGGCTGGCCTCGGCCGTAAGCAATGCCGGTGGCCTGGGCCTTATTGGGGCCGGTTCCATGTATCCGGAAGTACTGCGTGAGCACATCCGCAAGTGTAAAGCAGCTACCGCAAAACCTTTTGGTGTGAACGTCCCTCTCCTATACCCCGATATTGACAAACTCATGCGCATCATCCTTGAAGAGGGAGTAAAAATCGTGTTCACATCGGCAGGTAACCCTGCTACCTGGACCAGCTTTCTGAAAGACAAAGGTATTACCGTGGTGCATGTGGTTTCCAGCGTAAAGTTTGCCCGCAAAGCCGAGCAGGCAGGCGTGGATGCCGTGGTGGCCGAAGGCTTTGAAGCCGGCGGACACAATGGAAGGGAAGAGACCACCACCTTCGTGCTGATACCATTGGTGCGCGATGCCATCTCCATACCCCTGCTTGCTGCCGGTGGCATAGCCAGTGGGCGCGGTATACTGGCAGCCCAGGCTTTGGGCGCAGAAGGCGTGCAGGTGGGAAGCCGCTTTGTGGCCAGTAACGAAGCTTCCGTGCACCCGGGTTTCAAACAAAAAGTGGTGGAGGCAGGCGAAGGCGACACTATGCTGACGCTGAAACAGATTACCCCGGTGCGCCTCATCAAAAACAAATTCTTCTATCAGGTCGATCAAGCCGAAAAACGCGGTGCATCTGTTGAAGAACTCAAAGCCCTGCTCGGACGCGCCCGTGCCAAACGCGGCATGTTTGAAGGCGATCTCGAAGAAGGTGAGCTCGAAATCGGGCAGGTGGCTGCCGCCATCAACGACATCCGACCGGCTGCCGACATCCTGCATAGCATGTGGAACGAATACCTGGTCCTGAAGAAAAAACTTTGCAGCACAGCGTGATATGAATTTTGTGAAAATCAAAGAAACCTGTTTGTATGTGCGCAACCTGGAACAGGTGAAGGGCTTCTATGAACAACTCCTCGGCCTGCCCGTCATCAGTTACCTGCCGGGAAAACATGTGTTCTTCAAGGCCGGTACTTCCGTATTGCTGATATTCAACCCCGATGATTCTTCCCAAAAGAAAAGTCCGCCACCCCACTATGCCCACGGAAAACAACATTTTGCATTGGAGGTGCCAACCAGCGAATACGAAAATGCCAAAAAGGAAATAGCCCGAAAAGGAATCCGAATCAAAGAGATTGTTCAATGGCCACTGGGGGGTGAGTCGTTTTATTTTGAAGATCCTGCAGGAAACCTGCTGGAAATTATGCCCGATAAAAACATCTGGCCCGATTAGCCGGCTGAGACTGACAGCACAACCTGCCGAACAGGCTCTTTTTGTACATTACCGGCAACTAATTCTCTTTGCTTGCAGAAAACTTCGTGGAACCACCGCTCATAATCTTTATAGTAGATACAGTTTTCAACTACCGTCCCGTTGATAAGTATTTTTATTCTTTCCGGACTATCCGGAGTTTTTCTGAGCGCCTCCTGCTGATTGACAGGTAAATCGGATTCACGCACAAAATCAATGCCGCGGTACGATTGTGGGCCAACTTTCATGTTTATGAATATTGACTCGGCAAAGATAGTAACCCCTTGTTGAAGTAATTCAAAAAAAATCTGTTTAAAAAAAGAGAGCAACTCCAGACTGTTTCAGATTTACTTCGGTTGACCTGGTTTAGTATATTTCGTTGTTATGGCTGAACGCTTTTTTGACACGCCTGTTGAATACCTGAAAGGAGTGGGGCCGCAGCGTGCCGCCCTGCTCAACAAAGAGCTGGGTATTTTTACATTTGGCGACCTGTTGCAGCACTACCCCTTCCGATACGAAGACCGCACCCGCTTTTATACCATTGCTGAACTAAAAGAAGAGATGCCAGCCGTACAGTTGCTGGTTATACCGGTAAAAAAAGAAATTGCCGGTATTCCCGGCAGGCAGCGACTGGTGGTCCATGCCCGGGATAATACCGGCCAGATGGAGCTGGTGTGGTTTCAGGGAATCAGGTGGGCAGCCGAAAAAATTAAAACCGGCATTCCTTACGTGGTGTTTGGTGCACCGGTAAAATACGGAAACAAATTCAGCATGGCCCATCCCGAAGTAGAGCCGGCATCTGAGCAATCCGCAAGGGGTGGCCACCTGCAACCGGTTTACCCCCTTACCGAAAAACTGCGCGCCAGACACATCGACAGCAAGTTAATAGGTAAGCTGCAGCGCGAACTGCTCAGCCAGGCCAGGGGAAAAATTCGTGAAACTTTACCCGACTACCTGCTGAAAAAACACCGGCTGATGGACAAAGCCACAGCCCTTTCTCAGATTCATTTTCCCGACAACCACCAGTTGCTGACATCTGCTTCCAGGCGACTGAAATTTGAAGAATTATTTTATATCCAGCTTCGTTTACTGAAACTCAAGCTGTTACGACAGGAAAAGTCACGGGGCATGGTGCTGGCCAACACCGCCCTGCTTACCGAATTTTATAATCACCATCTGCCCTTTCAGCTTACTGAAGCACAAAAAAGGGTTATCCGGGAAATTTATACAGACTTGAAATCCGGCAAGCAGATGAACCGTCTGCTGCAAGGCGATGTAGGCAGCGGCAAAACCATCGTAGCTTTTGCCTGCATGCTGATTGCCGCAGGCAGCGGAGCGCAAAGTGCGCTGATGGCTCCCACCGAAATCCTGGCTCAGCAACATTTTAAAAACATCGGGCGCCTGGCCAAATCGCTGAACCTGAAGGTTGCCTTGCTCACCGGATCGGTAAAACGAGCTGAACGAAAGCAAATTCATGATCATCTTCAGGATGGTTCACTGCATATTTTAATCGGTACACACGCACTGATTGAACAAAATGTGCAGTTTCATAACCTGGGGCTTGCAGTAATTGACGAGCAGCACCGCTTTGGTGTGGCTCAGCGCTCGCGTCTGTGGCAGAAAAACAAAGCAGTTGAGCCGCATGTACTGGTAATGACCGCTACACCCATTCCGCGCACGCTGGCCATGACGTTGTATGGCGACCTGGATGTGTCTGTCATTGATGAGCTGCCGGCCGGCCGAAAACCGGTGAAGACCGTGCACCGCTACGACAGCCACCGGCTGGCCGTATTCGGCTTCCTGCGCAAACAAATACAGGAGGGCAGGCAGGTATATATCGTTTATCCGCTTATTGAAGAATCTGAAAAAAGTGATTTGAAACACCTGATGGATGGGTATGAAAGCATCTGTCGCGCTTTTCCGGATGTACACGTAAGCATTGTGCACGGCCGCATGACTGCCGAAGCCAAGGAGTTTGAAATGCAGCGGTTTGTTAAAGGCGAAACGCGAATCATGGTGGCTACCACGGTTATCGAAGTAGGAGTGGATGTACCCAATGCCACCGTTATGGTTATTGAAAATGCCGAGCGCTTTGGGCTTTCGCAACTGCACCAGCTACGCGGGCGGGTGGGCCGCGGTGCCGACCAGTCGTACTGCATATTAATGACCGATTATAAACTCACTGCCGATGCGAAGAAACGCATTCAGACCATGGTAAAAACCACCAATGGCTTTGAGATTGCCGAAGTAGATCTGGAATTGCGCGGGCCGGGCGATTTACTGGGCACACGGCAAAGCGGCATGCTCGATTTGCTTATAGCCGACTTAGGCAAAGATCAACAATTACTTCAGCTGGCCCGCGAAGCGGCCTTGCAGCTGCTGGAAAAGGACCCTCTGTTGAAAAATCCCGAAAACGAAGTCGTGCTGCATCAGGTTAATACGCAAAAACAATCGTCAACCAATTGGAGCCGCATCAGCTGAATCCTGACACAATATGTATCTTTGACAGTTGCGATGAGGTCAATCAGCACGCTGCTTTTATTTATCATTTCGGCTGTTGCTTTGGGGCAAACTGGCACGTATGTGCTCAGGCACTACCAGCCTGAAGGCGAAACTGCCGGACAGACTGCCTTCGACATCGTACAGGACAACAACGGACTCATGTACTTTGCCGTTTCGCGCGGTATACTGCGCTTTGACGGAAAATCGTGGGACTTGATCCGGACGGGGGGAGCAATTTACGACCTGTTTGTACAGGAAAATATCCTGTACACAGCCGGCTCACGTGGTGCGGGCAGGATGGACATCAGCAAGGTGGCCGGTCAAACTCACACCCTGATACCATCTGCCGTCCCGACACCGGTATTTCAGATAGCCGCTGCTTCGGGAAACATATTTTTTGTTGGCGACAGAAATATCTATTGCCTGGCAGCAGATTCAGTCCGGTTCATTGCACAAGCCCCGTCCGAATGGATATCCGTTGCCAGCATTGGCGGGAATGTATATGCAAGTTCAGCACACGACAAAGCTTTCCTGATTCGGGATAACAAACTAACCCAACCACAACACCCCCTGCTGCAAAATACAAGTATTGTGTTTGCCGAAACATGGAACAACTCCACCCTGTTTTGCACAACCGATAACCAACTGTACCTGCTTGAGCCAGAAAAACTGTTCCGCAGAATTAAACTGGTTGATTCGGCCTATGCCGATGCCGGAGTAATTGTAAACGGATGCTGGGTTACGCCCGACCTGATTGCACTGGGCACGCTGCGGGGCGGAGTGATGTTTGTAAACCCGCACAACGGCCGTACCGAGCAGATAATTAATTATATGGCCGGCCTGCCCGACAACGAAGTATATGCTTTAGCTACTGACAAAAGTAAAAATGTATGGATTGCGCACCGCTATGGCTTTACCCGCATAGCGCCTTTTCTTCCTTTCCGGTCCTTTGCCCACTATCCCGGACTGCAGGGGAATCCGCTGTGTGCTGAGCGACACAGTAATTCAGTGTATGTTGGCACTTCACTGGGCCTGTATCGCCTTAACCGCGAAGACCGATACGATGAAATCGTGTATTACGTGAGTGTTCCGGTTACCGGACGCACAAGCCAAAAAAATACCGGGAAAAATACTCAGACCGAAGAGCCGCGACCGGAAAAAGACCGATCCGGATTGTTTGGTTTTTTGCGTAAGCGCAAACCAACCGTTCGCACTCAGGCCCCCGATGCTGAAGCAAAAGAAGTAACTGTGTCCTATCGCAGGGAAAAGCGCACACGCCGCACTCTGCGATCATCGGAATATGCCTTCCGTAAAATCCCCGGCATTGATGCCCGCGTCTCCCAACTGCTAATCTGGGACGGCAAATTAATTGCGTCCGGTCTTGCAGGTGTGTGGGAAGTGGAGAACGAAAAAGCCAGACTCGTACTGGATGAGCCCGTGCGCTACGTGCTCACACAACCCGGTGCAAACACCCTGCTTGCCATAAGTTATGAAGGAAAACTTTACCGCCTGCATTCGACCGGGCGGTCTGAACCTTATACCGTAAGCGATACTTCGGGCTATTCCGTGCAATATGCATTTGCCGGAAAAGACAGTTCGGTTTGGCTCTGTGGAACTGAGATCATTTATCGGCTAACCAAAAACGGTGAATTAAAAAAACTTCCGATAGAAAACCCCGACTACGGTCCCGTATATGGTGTGATCCATCAAAATCATGTTTTGTTTCTTGCCTCAGGAAAGGCATACGCACTGAATGAACATACATTCCGGCTTTCTGTGATTGACAGCCTGTATGGAATCTCAGAGGTATTACCCGACGGGCAGTCGCTGTGGCTGCGCAGCGAGAAAGGATGGCGCATCCTTGGAACCAGCGTTTCGGCTGAAGCTGCTTCTCTCCTTTCCGTTATTCCGGACATCACCGGCATTCATGCCGAGCAAAGCACCGGTAACCTGTGGATAGCTACTTCGGGGGGCGAGCTGATTTATTTCAGGCGCGATGCCGTGCTGCCCGTAGCTGTTTATTATCCGCTGTTGCTTAAGTCCGTCAGCATAAACCACCAGCCCGTTGATGCCAGCCAAAGGAGCATACGACTGGTAGGCGAAGCCAACCCACTGCGCATCCACGTTGTGCTCCCTGAGTACAGCTCGCCTGACCTGGTACAATACAGGTACAAACTTGGCGGGCTGAACAGCGAATGGAGCAGCTGGTCGCAGGGTCATGCCACGCTCGACTTCCCTTTTTTGCCGGAAGGAAAATACCGCCTCGAAATACAGGCGCAAACCCATAGCAGATATATCACCGATCCCGAAGTATTGCACATTCATGTATTGCCACCGTACTGGAACCGCTGGTGGTTTTATGCCCTTGAATTTGGTGTGTTTTCATTGCTGGTCATTTCTTCCTTCCGGCTAAGCAGTCGCTATCGCATCATTAGCCGGGTATTGTCGCTGCTTTCCATCATCATACTTATCGAATTTATACAGACTGTTGCCGGTACCACTTTTGCACTCGAAGGCGGCCCCGTGGTTGAGTTTCTGGTACAGGTAGGCATTGCTTTTATCATCCTGCCGGTAGAAGGGTTCCTGCGCAACTTCATGATCCGTTCCATCGAAAAGAATAAGTAAAATAAGTAATTATCTTGCACCATGAACACCTCACCCGATTACGCAACACTGCCAGCTTTCTATGCCGGTTATGTAGGACATGTGGCTCACCTTTCCCTCGCGGAGGCGTTGCGCTACTCCCACGAGCAACTTAACAAAGTTTTACAATCCGTGCCGGAAGAAAAAGGCATATACGCCTATGCACCCGGCAAATGGACCGTGAAGGAAGTGCTTTGCCACATTCAGGATGCCGAGCGGATATTTGCCTACCGCGCCTTGCGCTTTGCACGCAACGACAAAACCGAACTGCCCGGCTTTGACGAAGTTCAATATACACCCGAGTCGAATGCACATGCCCGTACGCTCAAACAGCTTATTGATGAACTGCATCGGCTCAGGGTTACAACCTTCGATTTGTTTAATTCTTTTACCCCTGAAATGCTCAGCCGGTCCGGCAAGGCCAACAACAACCTTGTATCTGTATTGAACCTGGGCTACATCATTGCCGGTCATGAGCTGCATCACCTTGAAGTTTTGAAGTCGAGGTACGGAATATGAGGTACATCTCCCTGCTGATTGTTGCGCTCATAACTGCCTGTTCGCCCGTATCGCGCGTGGCAATAAACCGCACCTTCCGCAATCTGGAAAATCAGTTTCATCACCATGCAGGATTTGTGCTGTATGACACACAGAAGAAAAAAACACTGGCAAGCTATAAGGGCAACCGGTATTTCACACCGGCATCCAATACCAAAGTACTCACTTTTTACACCGCGCTGACAATATTGGGTGATTCTGTCCCCGCCCTGCAGTACCAGGTTCAGAATGACTCCCTCATCTTCCGCGGAACAGCTGACCCGTCATTTCTTTACTCCGAAACCCATCATTCATCGCGCGTTCTTGATTTGCTCAAATCCTTTCCGGGCGAACTCTACCTTGCCGATAACCCCATGTACACCACCCCGCTGGGGCCAGGCTGGGCATGGAGCGATTACCGGCACAGTTACTCCGTTGAGCGATCGTCGTTCCCCGCATACGGAAACTATTTTACCCTCAGCCGGGCACCTTCAGGCAAAGCCCATGTATTTCCGGCTTATTTTAAAAAATACTTCCGGCTAACCGACAGCCTGGATCGCACACAGGTTATTCGCGACTTCGGAACCAACTGGCTGGACTACGCACCCGGGAAAAACACTCCCCGCCCTGAGACCTGGGAAATACCCTTTAAACCCACCCCTGTAGTGGTAGCCGACCTGCTTGCCGACACCCTGAAAAAACGGGTGGCGTTATTGCCGGAACAGCGCGACTGGAGCCGGGCGCACCTTATTTACAGCGTGCCCGCCGACAGCCTGTACAAAACCATGATGCAGGAGAGCGACAACTTCATCAGCGAACAACTGCTGATGATGTGCGGCTGGATATTGACCGATTCACTTAAACCCGAAGCAGCCATCCGCTACATGCTAAATACCCACCTGAGCAGCTTACCTGATAAACTGATATGGGTAGATGGATCCGGGCTGTCGCGTTATAACCTCACCACACCACGAAACATGGTTTATCTCTGGGAAAAAGTAAGCAGCCGGGTTTCATACAACCGGCTGTTTGCATTATTGGCGGCCGGGGGAAAATCAGGCACACTGCGCAACTGGTACGGGGCTGAAAAACCTTATGTGTATGGTAAAACAGGCACCCTGAGCAATAATCACTGCCTGAGCGGATTTTTAATCACCCGCAAAAACCGGATATTAATATTCAGCTTTATGAACAGCAACTATGTGGCCCCGGTTAGTGAGCTTAGAAAACAAATGGAAAAAATTTTGAAGCACATTTATGATAAAATGTAATCTCAAAACAACCCTGTTCGTTGCGGCAGCCCTTGGCCTGGCCGTAATCGCAACGGCACAAGACAGCCTGGACATTAAAATCGGACAGATGATTTTAATTGGCTTCCCAAAAGCGGAAGTAGATACCACTGTACTGGAAGAGGTGCGCAAAGGCAAGGCAGGTTCTATTATTCTGTTTGAAAAAAATATCCCGAAGTCGGCTGCGGCATTTATAGCCCTGAAAAAAATTATCTGGACCTACCAGCAGGCTGCTCCTATACCCTTGTTGGTTACCATCGATCAGGAAGGGGGTAAGGTAAACCGCCTGAAAGACCGGTATGGCTTTCCACGCACCATTACGGCACAGGAAATGGGCATTTCAGACGACTCTACGCGATTTTATGCCGAAGCCATTGCCTCTACGCTGGCAGGCCTTGGAATTAATGTGAACCTTGCTCCCTGCATTGATCTGGGTATTAATCCTGCCAACACAGTTATTTACGGATACGGCCGGGCTTTTTCAGCACAACCCGACACAGTGGCCAGGCGCGCAGCAACGTTCATACGGGCGCATCACCGTATGAATGTGCTCACCGTGCTAAAGCACTTCCCCGGTCACGGCAGTTCGCTGGCCGACTCGCACTACGGCATGGCCGATGTAACCAAAACCTGGACCGAAGCCGAACTGATTCCCTACCGCAAACTACTGGAACAGGGGCTGGTTGATGCCATTATGACTGCGCATATTGTCAACATGCGTCTTGACCCCAAAGGCCTCCCCGGCACACTCTCATCGCGTATGGTCGACAGCCTGTTAAGAAAACAGATGAACTTTAAAGGTGTGGTGTTTTCCGATGACATGCAGATGCAGGCCATCACCAAACATTACGGACTGGAAGAAGCCATTCGTCTGGCCATTCAGGCCGGAGTAGATATTCTGTGCTTTTCCAATAACCTGCCCGGCAGCGAAGAGCGTACGGTGGACCGGGTACACCGCATCATCCGAACCTTTGTAGAAAAAGGCATTATCAGTGAGCAACGCATTGACGAATCGTACAGGCGCATCATGAGGCTAAAAAGAAAATTATACCCGGCAAGTATTCAAACCGAAAGGCCTGGCGCCAGAGAAACAGAGGACCTCGGCGGGCTGATGGCGGAACTGGCCGAACTGAAAACAGAGTTGCAAAAGCTGAAATCAGAAATGAAGGAAAGCGTGCGGGAAGAAAAGAAGTCTTCCAGGCGTAAAAAGGATAAATAATACCTAACTTTATCACACTCAGCTTAAAGAAAAGTATATGAAACACAAAGTTCGGTCGGTGGTCATGTTTCTGCTGGCGGGTTTTGCTTTTTACTACGGCTACACCCAACGTCACGAAGCGCGTGTGCAGCGCGAAAAGGTTCAGGACTTATACCGCCAGATTAAAACGCTGCAAGAAGAGGCCAACGCAGCGCGTGCTGAGGCCGCTCGCCTGCGCATGGCTTTGGAGAAAGAGAAGGAGGCTGTACAGAAAATCCGACTGGAACTGGAGAAAAGGGCCTTAAAGCATTAATTATAAACCTTGATAGATTTTAATTTCGTCTTTTAGCTACTCAGTAGTCCTGAGTCACGCTGCTTTTATGCATCATTTTGTTCATTTACAATATCTTCCGACATCGACTAGATTAATTTGTGGTCTGGCAGAGGTAGGAGAGGATCGGACACAGCAGCAGCAGAGCGTTTGGAGTTATGCGGTCCAGAATCCCAGTTATATAAGTCGCTTTCATACTCATTTAGGTATATTTATCACCTGTTAATATTTAAACACAAAGGAAGTGATGCAGAAATATTCAGTCAATCAGCATTTAATTGAAACTGTTTTGACCTGGGTTAATTCAGGTGAGATAGCTATTCCCGAAATCCAGAGGCCATTTGTCTGGAACTCTTCGAAGGTTCGGGATTTAATGGACAGTTTATATCAAGGTTATCCTGTAGGTTACATTATTGCATGGAAAAATCCCAATGTTAGACTTAAAGATGGCAGTTTGAGTGAGGGCAAAAAGGTATTGATTGATGGTCAACAACGTGTAACAGCTCTGACAGCTGCAATTCTTGGCCACTATGTCATTGATAAAAATTATAAGCGTACTCGCATCAAAATTGCGTTCAATCCTATTGAAGAAAAATTTGAGGTTCAAAATCCTGCCATACTGAAAGACAAGACATGGCTTCCGGATATTTCAGAAGTCATGAAAGGAAGTGTGTTAAAAACTATCAGGGAATATACGAAAATAAATCCTGAAATTAAAGAAGAAGTAATTGAGAAATCCATTACTGCTCTCGTGAATATTCCTAAGAAACAAATCGGACTAATCGAGCTCTCACCCGACCTTGATATTGAAACTGTTACTGAGATCTTTATTCGTATTAATTCCAAAGGGGTTGTTTTAAGTCAGGCTGACTTTGCAATGAGTAAAATTGCAGCAGACACGGAGTACGGAGGAAATTTACTTAGAAAGACAATTGATTATTTCTGCCACCTTGCTATTGCGCCTGAATTTTACAAACATATTGTTGATAATGATGAAGAATTTTCGAAAACCGATCTTTTTTCTAAAATACAATGGCTAAAAAACGAAAATGATAATATCTATGATCCTGATTATACCGATTTGATTCGGGTTGCTTTTACTTCTCAATTTAATAGGGGAAGATTGTCTGATTTAGTTAGTCTTTTATCCGGCCGAAATTTTGAAACCAGAACATTTGAGGCAGAAATAGCAAAGGAGTCATTCGGGATTTTAAAAAAGGGGATTTTAAATTTTGTCAACGAAACCAATTTTAAAAGATTCCTGATGATCGTTAAATCTGCTGGCTTTATTTCACCTGATTTAATTCGTTCCCAAAATGCCCTGAATTTTGCTTACATCATCTTTTTAAAGCTGAAAGAATTTGAAATAAATCCTGCAGAAATTGAAAGCTATGTGAGAAGATGGCTTGTTTACTCAATTTTAACCAGTCGTTATTCTGGATCGCCCGAAAGCAAATTTGATTTCGACATTAAACAAATTTCAACTAAACCCTTTGCAGAAATTTTAAGGGAAAGAGAAGAAGCAGAATTATCCGATTCCTTTTGGAATGCATCTTTACCACAAAGTTTAGACAGTTCAGTAGCCAGTAGTCCCTACTTTCAGGTATTTTTAGCTGCCCAGGTTAAAGCCCATGACAAAGGATTTCTATCCAAAGATATTCTGGTTGCTGATTTGATTCTGCATCGTGGTGATATACATCATTTATTTCCAAAAGACTATCTGAAAAAAAATGGTTTTGACAAAAGAAAATATAATCAGATTGCTAACTATGCATACATGCAATCAGAAATCAATATCAAAATAGGCAAGAAATCACCGAAGGAATACTTTGATAGCATCAAAAACCAAATAAAGCAAAACAAAAAACAATTAACCGGTATTTCCTCAGAAGAGGAATTACTCCAAAATTTGAAAATGAATTGTATCCCGGAAGAATTTATGGAAATGACGCTTAATGATTTTGACCACTTTTTGATGTTAAGAAGAAAACTTATTTCGAAAAAAATAAAGGATTATTATTTTAAATTATAAGAAATTAAAATTAGAGCCTAATCATACAAATCAATGCAAGCAAAAAAACTCAACCTTATATTCGCCCTGGTAGCCGTGGTGTCATCGGCTTTTGCTATCTACGCCTGGGGCCGCGTGCGCTACCTGGAAAAAGAAACCGAAAACTGGAAAGCCAAGTACGAAGAAGCCATTATCGATGCCGAAGAAGCTGTGCAACGCGTGGAAAAAATGGAAGAAGAGCTCAAGAATGCCCTGATGATTGCTGAAAAAGAACGCAAGGAGGCTTTATTGATGCTGGAACAAATGAAGCAAGGCAAAGCCGCACGGTAATCCATGCAACCTTTTCAAGTTATAGCACCCCGGCACAATCGTTTGCCGGTAATACTCAGCATTCCGCATTGCGCAACCGCTTTCCCTGCTGAAATTGCAGCGGAAATCAAACCCCACCTGCTCGCCTTCCCCGATGATACCGATTGGTTCGTGCATCAACTGTACGACTTTGCCCCTGATATGGGCATCCCTGTAATTCAGGCTGTGTTCAGCCGCTGGGCTATTGACCTGAACCGCTCCCCCGATGGTGCACCCTTATACAAAGACGGCCGGCTCATTACCGGTTTGTGCCCGGTAACTACGTTTCTTGGTGAACCGCTGTACCTCGATGAACGAAAGGAAATACCTGTAGCCGAAATTGAACGCAGGCTTAACCAATACTACAATCCCTTTCACCGCAAACTCAGGGAATTGCTCGATGAAACGCTTCAAAAATTTGGCAAAGTGCTGCTCTGGGATTGTCATTCCATCCGTCAGCATGTGCCCACCATTCACCCCGAAAAATTTCCCGACCTCATCCTGGGTGATGCAGGTGGCACATCGGCCTCACCCGGCCTGATAGAAACCGCTTTGCGAAACCTTGAAGCAGGTGGGTATTCGCTAAGTCATAATCACCCTTTTTCAGGCGGATACATCACCCGCCACTACGGATGCCCTGGCCGTGATATTCATGTCCTGCAACTCGAAATGAGCAAGGTAGTGTACATGGATGATGAAGAACGGCACTACCACCCCCACCGCGCAGAAAAAATAAGGAACCTGCTGCGCAAAACACTCGATGCTCTGGCAAGTGAACTGCTGGATTAAGCAGCAGAACTGCAATACATGTGGTCGTTCCGGTAACAAACAGCGGGCAATTCCGCGTGGGGGATTTCAGTTACCCCGTTTAAACTGATCGAACCTTGACGGCTGGCTCTGACGCGGAAACACGTTGTCTGTTTCATTCACGTCTGCCGTTTCTTTTTTCGGATCAATCACCACGCGTACCACTTCCTTCTCTTTTACAAAAACTTTGGTTACCGTTTGTTCATTGGTGCGCCATATCTCGGCCGGTATGCGTTCAATTTCTTTGGTGCCGTCTTTGTAATGCCACTCTATGATAACCGGCATGACCAGTCCGCCTTTGTTCGACAGCTTTACCTCGTACAAATTTTTGCCCTGTAACTTGCTGATAATGGCCTTATCGTCCAGGCGGTTGCGGAACTCCCCGTAAAAACGTTCGTCCGTGGGCAGCACGGTAAGCGGCTGGGGGCCTGCCGAAAAATCCTGATTCATGCCGGAAGCTGATCCGCCTGATACGCTGCTGCGCCTTGCCGAAACTGATTTTTCCAGCGTAGGCTGCTCACTTCGCAGGCGGTACCATTTTACCTCATCCAGCGACACATCTACATGGTCGGTGGTATAGAACCATCCGCGCCAGAACCAATCCAGATCAACAGCCGAGGCATCTTCCATGGTGCGGAAGAAGTCGGCTGGCATGGGATGTTTAAAAGCCCACCGGTTGGCATATTCTTTAAAGGCTTTGTCGAAAAGTTCACGGCCCATCACGGTTTCGCGCAGGATGTACAGGGCAGTTGCGGCTTTCTGATACTGCTCGGCCCCGAACTGTATTACCTGCTCGGAATTGGTCATCAGCGGCCGTTGAAGGTCTTTATCTCCCTTCATATAGCTTACCAGGTGTTCAGGTTTACCGCGCGTCCAGTTGTCGTTCGGATAGCGCTCCAGCTGCGTAACAAGCTGCACAAAGCTATTGATACCTTCATCCATCCAGGTCCACTGCCGCTCATCGTTGTTAATAATCATCGGGAAGAAGTTGTGTCCTACTTCGTGAATAATCACACTAATCATGCGGGTACGGGTGGCATCGGAATAAGAGCCGTCTTTATTGGGCCTGCCAAAGTTGAAGCAAATCATCGGATACTCCATGCCGATGGAAGCGGCATGAACGGAAATAGCCACAGGGTAAGGGTAATCAATCGTCATGCGCGAATACACTTCGAGCGTATTTTTTACCGCTTTAGTGGATTCTCGCTCCCACAGCGGGTTCCCTTCTTTGGGGTAGAACGACATGGCCAGCGGTGTTTTATCGCCAATTTTAACGGCCATGGCATCCCAGATAAACTTGCGCGAAGAAGCAAAGGCAAAGTCGCGCACATTGTCGGCTGCAAATTCCCAGGTTTTCTTTTCGCGCGAACGGCTTTTTTCCTTCTGCACAGCTTCGGCCTGTGTTACAATAATAACCGGTTTATCGAACGAGGTTTTAGCCCGTTCCAGGCGTTCCAGTTCGGTTTTGTTCAGCACCTGTGCGGCATTTTGCAATGTGCCTGTGGCCGCCACGATGTGGTCGGCCGGAACGGTTATTTTCACACGGTAATCGCCAAAGGGCAGGGCAAATTCGCCACGCCCCAGAAACTGCTTGTTCTGCCATCCGTTCACGTCATCGAACACACACATGCGCGGGAACCACTGCGCTATGGTATACACATAGTTGCCATCTTCCGGAAAGTATTCCAGTCCGCTGCGCTGCCCGTCAATCATCCGGTCGCCTATTTTGTACGACCACTCCACACTGAACACATACTTCTCTCCGGGCCTGAGTGGCTGCGGCAGGTCCACACGCATCATGGTATAGTTAATGGTGTAGGGCAGCGGTTTGCCCGTTGCATCGGTTACGGATTTGATCTTGTGTCCGCCATCGAAGCCTATCAGATCGAGCGAAGTGGCCAACATTTTAGCGGCTGCAGAGTCGCGTACCTGGGTTACTGCGGTTTTTGAAGTAAGGTTATCCCTGGCCAGAATGTTCTGGTCGAGTTGCAGCCACAGGTAGGTGAGGGTTTCGGGTGAATTGTTGTGATAGGTAATGGTTTCCTTCCCGCTGATGGTTTGATTATCATCATTCAATTCCACAGCGATGTCATAATCGGCCTTCTGCTGCCAGTAGCGCGGACCGGGAGCTCCGGAGCCTGTGCGATACTCATTGGGTGTGGGCAACAGGTAGTCGAGTTGTTCGAATTTGCCCTGCCATTTTTTTTCCTGGGCAAATACCGATGCTGAAAAGACTACTACAAGAAAAAAGCAAAAATTTTTCATTCTATTAATGCATTAAATTTTTCATGAACAAGCACCAGCGCCATTCCGGCAATGAGTGCAGATAGTACGAGCCGCCAGTCTCTGCGGTTTACCTTGAACAATTTTACTGCTATAAACGCTAGCGTTAGAAAAATTACTACAATAATTATCTGACCGAACTCCAGGCCTACATTAAAGGCAAAAAGCTGGTTTACAATGCTCCGGTCTTTTCCCAGAATGGCACGCAGGTAGTTGGAAAAACCCATTCCGTGAATCAGTCCGAAAAATAACGCATACAGGTAGTTTAGCTGAACCGCCTTACCCGATGTGGATACGCCCTCACCTTTAAAAATGTTGGAAAATGCCGTGATAAAAATGGTAACGGGAATCAGAAATTCTACCCAGTCGGCTGGTACGGATATAATTTGAAGCGTAGCCAGCGCCAGTGTAACGGAATGACCCACGGTAAAAGCCGTAATCAGAATGAGCACACGCTTCCAGTCGCTCCACTGATATACGGCACAGAGGGCTGTAACGAACAATATATGGTCATATCCGTTTTTGTAGTCCAGGATATGATCACGTCCCAGCCCAAAATACACTTCAAACTCGCTCATGTAGTTTTCCGTTCCGCAAGTATAACCGTTTGCCCCGAATTGCGGGCTAATGATTTAATTCACGGATATTTGTACCTGCATGCTGGCGCTGTTGTTTATCGGATGGTTGCTGTTCTTACATCCCGTACACGTATCGGTAACTGATATCGTACTGGATGAACAGGAGCGTGAGCTGGAAATTACCATGCGCCTCTTTACTGACGATCTGGAGTTTTCCGTCCGTAATGCGCGCAACGAGCCCGAACTGGATCTGCTTAATCCCGGTAAGGGGCGCACCACCGAAGAACTGGTAAGGGAGTATGTGATGCAACGCTTTTCCGTATCGCTCGATGGCAAAAAGCAGCACCTGAAATTTCTGGGCATCGAGCAGGAAACCGATGCCATTGTGTGCTTCATTCAGGCACCCGATGTAAGGCGTTGGCACGTGATGGAAATAACCAATACAGTCATTACAGAAACGTATGACGACCAGTCGAACCTGGTACACGTTACTTTACGGGGAAAAGTGCGCAGCCACCGGCTCACACGCCACCAACCGGCTGGTACGTTCTTATTCACTGACTTTTGATTTCACCACCAGAAACGTATCAGCGAATAAACACCCAGCCCGATTAAAATGATTCCCGGAATCATGCGGATGTGGGAATGCGGCTGATAAGCTTTTACCATGCGCCGGGCCATAGCTGCAGCCAGGATGAAAAGCGTAAAGGCACCTGCTGTTAAACCGATCAGGTAGGAATGTAGACGAATGCCGCTGTCAAGGGCTATCCAGTCGTTGCCACGCAAATAGGCTGTTACGGCAATCCAATAAGGAAGCAGCAATGGGTTGAGCAGATTGTAAACCAGCCCCCTGCGGAAACCGCTTTCCTGAATACGCTGTGCAAAGCCGGTTGTACGCCCCGAGGCATAGAGATTCATAACCCCTATCACCACCATAACCAGGCCGCCTATGAGCAGCAGATTGGACCGTATGGCGGGCGATGCCGTAATCCATTGTTCAAACTGAATGGCAATCCAGGCGTAGGGGTATTCTACCAGGGCAGCAGCTGCAGCAAACCGCCACGCCACCGGCATGCGGTGCTCAAGCCCCAGCTGAATGGCCGTAAGATTGATGGTTCCGGGAGGTATTGATCCGACAAAGCTGAACGAAAAGGCCAGCACAAAAATTGACAGCGCATCCATCATCGCGACAAAGATGCTTTATATCGTCTATATTCCCGAATCACCTCGCGCAAAGGAACATATTGAAAGCCGCGCGCTTTATTTATCCGGCTGATACAGAACATCTCGTGCCAATGCTTGTAGAGAATGCCATAGGCTTTCAGCAAAGGAAAGCCAGGTTCGTAAATATGTGCCGGTTCGGAACTGCAGCCATTCAGTTCCAGGATTTTTACGCGCCCTGCATACAGTTCATCAACAGAGGCACACCGCAAATCAAAGCGGCCGTAATAAAACCCTTCTATCTGTGCTGCTATCGCATCAAATACCTGCCGCAACCGGTCATTGATGAGCTGTTCTCCGTTCATAAATTTTGTACCCAGGCAGTGGTTACCGATTTGGTTCAGCGCCACCTGCTTGCCCGGAGGAACAACTTCTTCCAGTTGACTGGCAAAGCGATGCCTCAGGCGTTTCCACTGCAAACGGGCCCGTTCATGGCTCAGGATAAGCGCACGGAGCGTGGAACGTCCGTCACCGGTAACGGTCAGCATCTCTTTCAGATTTACAGAAGTAATTCGTCCTGTTTCTTCACCGGGCTTGCGGATGTAAAACACCCCGCACTCTACCGGTAAATCTATGATTTCCTGAATGATGAAATCGTTCTTTACGTGCTCCAGGTAGCGAGCCATTTCCTCTTCGGAATAAACGCGCTCTACTTTAAAGCCGCGTTCACCCACATCGGGCTTCGAGATTACCGGGAAGGTCAGTTTGTTTTTGTGCATGATTTGCAGCACATCCTGCAGCGAAGCGGGATAGGGCACAAAGGCCATAGCAGGCCGCAGGTGCTCAGGAATTTTGTTGAGGATGCCGTACTTGGATTCACCAAACATACCCCCCAGTTCAATACCCGGATTGCTTGCGGTAAAAAAGGTGAGCGAGCGCGCACGCAAACCAAACCACAGCCAATAAAAAATCACGGGTATCTGAAAGACCTCCAACGGCCAGTACTCCCACTTGCGAAGCCGCACCCAGAAGTTTTTCAGGCTAACGCTGAAATCGTTATTCATTAAATCAATGAGCCGGAATGCTTGTTGATTGTCGCAGGTAACGGAGGGTAGAAGAGGCAACACCAAAGTCGGCCGGAAGGCTAATATGCGGGGCTACCTCCCGTAAACCTATTTTTATCAATGCCATGTGATGTACCGCATGTTCAATGTTATACACCAATTCGCGAAGAAAGTTGGTTGGCACCCGCTGAAAATCTTCCGACTGTACCCCGTAAGCAACTTCAAGGGTGAGCGGTTTGTCAACAACCTGTTGCTGAACAAATGAACGGATGCGTGCCAGGGCACTCAGTGCAATAAATTTGTCAGATTCTATGAGCTTATCATGCGCGCGTTTATCGTAATTCACACATCCGTTGGCCATGCCCTGCTCCAGGCAGATAAAAAATTCGAGCGTATGGCGTATATGCTGACCCACTGAATGATTATCCAAGACACCGGCCGGGCGGGAATATTCCTCTGGCGATAGTTCTTCAACAAGGTTTGAAAGCTGACTAAGGATGCCAGAACAAACAAAGGCTATGTCCATACAAATAGGCTAATCTTACAAAGATATTGGAAATTATACGGTAATAAACAACTGGCTATCTAAGATTAAGAAATTTTTAATGGCAGGCGTTGGTGCGGCTCATTCGGGCAAAAATATCCGTATTTCATTCCATACCAGCTCAGGCTCATATCCTTTCCGAATGAGGTAGCGCGACAGCCGGTCGCGCAGCACATAAACATCACTTATCTGTTCCCGTAAAAGCCGGTAATGTTTTTCTGCCAGCTCGCGAAGGGTTGTACGGTAAGTTTCTTCATCTATTTCCTGCAGCCCCATCCGGATGCAGGCTGGCGTTAACTCATGTGCTTCCAGTTCGCGGATGATTTTCAGGCGGCCCCATTTTTTCAGCCGGAACTTTCCGCCTGCATAGGCACGGGCAAAGCGCTCCTCGTTCAGAAAGCCTTCTTCTATCAGCTCGGTAAGTAAGCGGCTCGCTTGCCCTGGCCCCAGTCCCATACTGTATAATTTCTTTTTTACTTCAGCATGCGATCGTTCCTGATAAGCACAGTAGCGGTATATCTTTTTTCTGATCTGCTCAATATTTACAGCAGACAATTTCATGCTTTGTTTACTTCACCAGGCCTTTGGTGCGCAGGATGCTGTGTACAAATTTCCGCTCGTTTTCTGTATTAAAAATTTTAAAAGGCAGGTGAATGAGCTGTACCTTGTTCATGAACAACACAAAATAGTCCTTTCCAACGACCGCCCTTTTAATCTGATCCCATTTGATAGGCATGCCCTCACGCGGATTGATTTTCATCAATATCTGCTGACTGGTGATCTCATAGGAAAATTTTTCGAACAACATACGCCCCTGCTCAAGCTGGGTTACACCAAAAAACTGTATCCACCAGAACAACAGGTACAACCCCAACCCCAGAATGGCTGTTATAAACCACCAGATGCTCGGTATCCACAGATATAACAGGCTGATAGCTATGGCTGCCAGCAAGGCAATCCACCCCTGCTGCTTCAGCACACCTCGCAGGGCCAGGCGTATGTAGGTCTTCTTGTCAAGTTTATAGTTTTTGGTTTTAACAATCATATCACATCAAAATATTTTCATGCTCATATCCATGATCCTTGCCGAGTGTGTAAGGGCCCCCATTGAAATGTAATCTATTCCTGTCAGCGCCACTTCACGGATGTTTTCTTCTGTTATGCCCCCGCTGGCTTCAGTTTTTATCCGGCCGTTTATTCGGCTAACTGCTTCTTTCATATCCTTCACGGTCATGTTGTCCAGCATCACCACATCCACACCCCCAATGGCCAGCACCTTGTCCAATTCTTCCAGTGAACGCACTTCAATTTCAACCGGAAGGTTCAGATTACGGGCGCGAAGATAATCTTTTGCCCTTATGATGGCCTTCTCCACACCCCCGGCAACATCGATGTGATTGTCTTTAATCATAATCCCGTCAAACAAGCCCAGCCGGTGGTTGTGCCCCCCGCCAATAAGCACCGCCCACTTTTCCAGCAACCGAAAGTTAGGGGTGGTTTTGCGCGTGTCCAGCAGCCGGGCTTTGGTTCCCTCCACCAACCTTGTCATCTTATGGGTATAGCTTGCAATGCCGCTCATGCGCTGCATGATGTTGAGTACAAGGCGCTCTGCCACGAGTATGGACCGCGAATTGCCCTGCACAGTAAAAGCCACGTCTCCCGGTTTGACTGCTGCGCCATCATAAAGCCGAACATCAAGCATTAACGAGGAGTCAACCTGCCTGAAGACCACCTGGGCCACTTCGACCCCTGCCAGGATGCCCTGTGCTTTCACCAGCAAGCGCGCACGGCTTACCGAATCCGGCGGGATAACAGCCAGTGAGGTATGATCTCCTCCGCCTACATCTTCAGCAAGCGCCTGGGCAATAAACTGATGCAAAAATGTATCTGTGATATATGGCGGTCGCACAGCACAAAAATAGAAGCACCACCTGTGCACGTTACTGTTTGACGAAAGAAATTTCTTCGATGAACTGCTGGCTTCCGCTTACGCGCATTTTCAGCCACACGCGGTAGGTATCCGGACCACTTTTATATTGACCGATGGCAAAGGGCTGTCCTCCTTTGGATTGTCCGCGGTGAATTAATGAAAATTCAGCCGGGGGGTGGGCCCGGAAAAAGTCACGCAGGACCAGCTCACCCTGTGCCTTGCTGTAGTTGCCCGGCTTGCCTTCTAATGTAATATCAATGGTGGCTGGAAAAAAACGGGCCAGTTCGCGGGCACTGCCAGCCTTAATAGCCTCTGCAGCCTGCGTTATGACCTCACCCTGCTGCGCAAAGAGCCGGCTAAGACTAAAGAAACAGAGAAAAACTACAACCTGACGTTTCATTATATCCGGCTAAAGTACCCAAAATTATGCCATATATCGGGTTGACGCCCCCCGATGTAACAAATAAACAATAAATCGCACTTTTATTCATGGCCACAGGTTTTTAGTCAGCCTGGTAGTTTGCCGAACCGGTATATTTGAAGCTGCATTTTATAATGAGCCGCAAAGTTATTCTGATTATTCTCGATGGTTGGGGCATTGCACCCGATACCCGCGTTTCCGCCATTGATGCTGCCAACACACCCTTCATGGATTCGTTGTACCCCAAGTATCCGAACAGTCGTCTGGATGCCAGCGGGCTGGCCGTAGGACTGCCGGAAGGGCAGATGGGCAATTCTGAAGTAGGACACATGAACATTGGTGCCGGTCGCGTGGTGTATCAGGACCTGGTGCGCATTAACAAAGCCCTTGAAGAAAATGCGTTGGATAATCATCCTGTGCTTAATGAAGCATTTGGCTACGCCTTGAAAAACAACCGACCGGTGCATTTCATCGGGCTGGTTTCCGATGGTGGTGTCCATTCGCATATCGCACACCTCAAAGGCCTTATCAGCCTGGCTCATCGTAAAAATGTGAAGAATATTTTCGTTCATGCATTCACCGATGGGCGCGACACCGACCCCAAAAGCGGTGCAGGCTTTGTCAAGGACTTACAACAACACCTTCAGCAAACCACCGGAAAAATAGCCAGTGTGATAGGCCGTTACTATGCCATGGATCGCGATAAACGATGGGAACGCATTAAGCTGGCTTACGACCTCCTTGTACACGGCAAGGGCACTCCCTATACCGATGCTATTCAGGCTATTGAACAATCTTATTCAGATGGAGTAACTGATGAGTTTATCAAGCCTGCTGTTATAACCGAAAACGGAAACCCCGTGGCTGTAATTCAGCCCACCGATGTGGTTATTTGTTTTAACTTCCGCACCGACCGCGGCCGGCAGATTACACAGGTGCTCACCCAGCAGGATTTTCCAGCATACAACTTGAATAAGTTACCGTTGTACTACATTACTCTGACCAATTACGATGAGACGTTTAAAGGTGTAAAAATTGTTTTCGACAAAGACAACCTCAACAACACACTGGGTGAAGTACTGGCCAAAGCCGGGAAGAAGCAGATTCGGATAGCCGAAACAGAAAAATATCCGCATGTCACATTCTTTTTTTCAGGGGGGCGCGAAGAGCCCTTCGAAGGGGAATCGCGTATTTTGTGCCCTTCACCTAAAGTGCCCACCTACGATCTGAAGCCGGAAATGAGCGCTTACGACATCAAAGACCGAATCATTCCGGAGCTGCAAAAAGGTGAGGCCGATTTCATCTGCCTGAACTTTGCCAATCCCGATATGGTGGGGCATACCGGAGTGTTTGAAGCGGCCGTAAAAGCCTGCGAGGCGGTTGACGATTGTGCCGGCCAGGTAACACAGGCCGCCCTGCAAAACAACTACACTGTGTTAATCATTGCCGACCACGGCAATGCCGACTGCATGATCAATCCCGATGGCACTCCCAACACCGCACACACCACCAACCCGGTGCCCTGCATACTGGTTGACAAAAACCTGAAAGGAAAGCTGAAAAACGGCAAACTGGGCGATATAGCCCCAACCATACTTTCGTTGATGGAAATACCGGTACCTTCTGAAATGACCGGCAAGGTTTTATTTGAAAACACATAAAAGCATGGCCAGGCGCGAACCTTTAGCACCAGAAGACAAAAAAACACTTAACCTTTCCAATCTAAAAAAACTGCTGGGCATCCTGCGGTTTGTGTGGCCCTATCGCATTTACTTTTTCATGGGTCTTGTTGCCTTGATGTTTTCCAGCCTTACACTGCTTTCCTTTCCTTACTTTGCAGGTCAGTTGCTTGACATTGCCACCGGAAAGCCAGGCACTTATTTTCATTCCATCAACCAGGTGGCACTTGTGCTCATCGGCATTTTGTTCGTGCAGGCACTTTTTTCGTTTACGCGTGTCTATACATTTTCCATCACTTCCGAGCGATCGCTGGCCGACCTGCGGCTGGCCGTGTATAAAAAAATCATCTGGCAGCCCATGTCGTTTTTCGACAGGCGCAGGGTAGGTGAGCTCATCAGCCGCATAACCGCTGATGTCAGCACACTTCAGGATATGTTCACCTTTACACTGGCCGAACTGCTGCGTCAGACCCTTACACTTATTCTTGGCATTGCCTGGATTTTTTATCTCGCACCTTCTCTTACAGCATTCATGCTGCTCACGTTTCCTGTGTTGGTGGTGTTGGCCCTGGTGTTCGGCCGGTACATACGCAGGTTATCCAAACAAACTCAGGATAAACTGGCCGATGCCAATGTGGTGGTTGAAGAATCGCTGCAGTCCGTTCAGGTGGTAAAAGCCTTTACCAATGAATGGCTGGAAATACAGCGATACGGAAAAGCGCTGGCCGAAACCGTTCGGGTGGCGGTGCGTACAGCCAAATACCGCGGCTTGTTTATTTCATTTGCCATCTTCACCCTGTTTGGCGGTATTGTGGCCGTGGGTTGGTTTGGTGCCCGGCTGGTGCAAACCGGTGAACTATCGGTGGGCATGTTGTTCTCCTTTATTATCTATACATCTTTTATTGGCGGATCCATTGCCGGGCTGGGCGACATCTATACGCAGGTACAACGGGCCATCGGAGCCTCGGATCGACTCCAGGAAATTCTTGCCGAAAAAGACGAGCAGCAGGCGGATTCAAGAAAAGACGTTCCCCGTTTGAAAGGAAGAATTGAATTTGACAAAGTAAGTTTTGAATATCCTTCGCGGCAGGATGTTAAGGTTTTGAAAGAGCTGACTTTTGCCATAGGGGCGGGCGAAAAAGTGGCATTGGTTGGGCCAAGTGGTGCCGGAAAATCTACCATCATTCAGCTGCTGATGCGATATTATGCCGTGCAGGATGGCGAGATACGTGTTGACGGAAAGCCGATAACCACCTATCCGTTAACAGCTTACCGCAAAAACATCGGCATTGTACCACAGGAGGTGATTTTATTTGGCGGTACCATTCGCGAAAATATTGCCTATGGCAAACCCGATGCAAGCGATCAGCAAATTGCCGAAGCCGCGCAGAAGGCAAATGCACTGGAGTTTATTCAACATTTTCCCGAAGGTTTCAACACGCGTGTGGGCGACCGCGGTGTTAAGTTATCAGGTGGTCAACGCCAGCGCATAGCCATAGCGAGGGCCATCTTAAAAGATCCGGCCATCCTTATTCTGGACGAGGCCACCAGCTCGCTCGATGCCCAGTCGGAGATACTTGTTCAGGAGGCATTGGATAAACTGATGGAAGGGCGCACCACTATCATCATTGCCCACCGGCTTAGCACCATCCGCAAGGCCGACCGGATATTTGTAATTAACCGCGGTGAACTTGCAGAAGTCGGTTCGCATGCTGAACTTTCACAACGAAATAACGGACTATACCGTCATCTGTTAACTTTGCAGCTTCAGGAAGCATGACCCCTCCGCGCGAAATGTTAAAAGAACACGACCTGCGATCCACCCCCGGAAGGCAGGCCATTTTGAATTTATTTCTGAAAAAGAAACACGCACTTTCGCATGGCGATATCGAACGATGGCTGGACCCTGAGTATGACCGGGTTACTGTGTATCGTACCTTGCGTATCTTTTTAAAAAGAGGCATTCTTCATAAGGTATTGGATGACGAAGGAACGCTTAAATACGCCTTGTGCAGCGATGCGTGCTCGTCATCGCACCATCGCCACGACCACGTGCATTTTAAATGCCGGCGGTGCGGTGAAACCAGTTGCCTTGAGGTTGAGATACCCGCTATCAAACTGCCAAAGGGATACCAGGCCAGCGAACGCAACCTGCTGGTACGCGGTATATGCCGTAAGTGTACTTAAAATTTTGGGTTTGATGGTTTCTTCTTGCGCAAATTCATTATCAACAGCAACCGCACTGCACACGTAAATTATGTACTTTTGCCGGTTGCATGACTCATAAACTGACACTGAGTAACTTACGATGGTCTTTAATCAATTGAATTATTAAATCTTAAATCATTGCAAACCCCCTTCACCATATTTCTTTTTACCCTCTTTGGAGGTAACGAGCGGGAGGTAATTCTTTTTGCCATCTTCGGTACCATCATTATTCTCTTCCTGGTTTTGGATCTGGGGCTTTTTCACAAGCAGGCTCGTAAAATTTCAACCCGTTCCGCGCTCTACCAGTCTATTTTCTGGGTAACCGTTTCCACCCTTTTCGGGTATTTTATTTATGTTTATGATGAAAGCGGAGCAGTTGGTGCCGTGGAGTATTTTTCGGCTTATCTCACCGAATACGCCTTGTCGGTTGACAACATTTTTGTTATCCTGCTCATATTGAAATATTTCCGGGTCGATGAGGCTTATTACCATAAAATTCTATTCTGGGGTATTCTTGGTGCAATTGTATTTCGTGCTGTTTTCATTTTTGTGGGTGCCTACCTTATTCACAAGTTTCATTGGATACTGTACATCTTCGGTGTATTTCTGATATACTCCGGCATCCGGATTTATTTTGAGGATGGCGATGAAAAAATCGAGCCGGAAAAAAATCCGGTTCTTAAGTTTTGCAAAAAATACCTGCCTGTTTCAACCAATGATCAGGGCGGGAAATTTTTCATCAGGGAAGACGGCAAGTTTTATTTCACACCCTTGTTTCTGGTTATTGTATTAATTGAAACCACTGATTTGATTTTTGCCGTTGATTCTATCCCGGCAGCTTTTGCCATCACACAGAATGAGTTTTTAATTTACACATCCAACATTTTTGCCGTAATGGGGCTTCGGGCCATGTTCTTTCTGCTTTCTGGCATTATTGATAAATTTTATCTGCTGCAAAAGGGCCTCTCCATCATTCTGTTCTTTATTGGAGCAAAGATGTTGTTGGAAATCATGAAAGATGAATTTCCGGATTTTACCGAAAAGTACGTTGAAAATCCCTATCTTTCTTTCAGTATTATTATCACCATTCTTGCCTCTTCAATAATCTTTTCCATTCTGGTTCCGCGAAAATCAAAAATCATCAAAGAGCCTTAGTGGCTTTCATCCAGTTCGGCAAAAAGACTGCGTGGAATTATCTGCATCAGAATAGGGAGCGTAAGGAATTTCTGAGGCAAAGAAATAATTACGAAGGTAGGAATAGTTTTAAGCACATCAATAAGGTGCCGGCGTACCACTTCATTTTCTTCCGGAGTAAGTTGTCCTGAACGCGCTTTGCGCATCAGGGTTACCAGTTCTTCGCTGTCTTTAATGCCCTTCAGCAACCGCCCCCGGTTGCGCTCGGCCACGCGCGCTACACGTTGTATAAAGTGTTCGCTTACGCGCTGGTAATCCTGCCGGTCCTGGAGGTACTCCAACTGCTGCCAGTGCTCCAGCACAAAGCCTTCAATGGCAAGCAGGCTGTTTTCCAGATCTTCCTCGTTAAAACCGAGTACTTTACAAAAGTCTTTCAGAAAATCCTGCTCGGCCTGTTCTACCCTTCGGTCTGCCCAGGTGGTAAGTATGGCTATCTCCAGCAAAAATTTACGCAGTATCCATGAATTATCGGTCGGGATGTTGATCTCTTCAAGGGGCACGCCGTTTTCAAATATGCTCAGGGCCTCCTTTCGCTTGTCGGCCGGCAAGTCGGTGCTTTGCAGAAAATACTGAAACAACTTGCGTTCTTCGTAATCCAGGATGTTATCTGAATGTGCCGTGGCGGCCATTACCTTAACCATTGAAAAGCGCAGCTCCTCGCGCTCATAGCGGAAGAAGTCGGCAACAATCCGGTCGGCGTTGGTGTGAATCCATTGCCCGAAAATAAAGATGTCGAGAAATAACAGGCTGTTGTGGAAAAAATACACCCAGAAATTATCCTTATAGTCGGCAGTCAGATCAATGCGTTTGTCCAGTATTCTTTCTGCCAGTTCCAGGGGTGAGCGCTTGCGACCGAACAAAGTTTTTGTGGGGGTAGCCAGCTCTGGAAAAACATTATTGTAAAAGCGGGTAATGTTTTCCAGAACTTTGATGAAAATGTCAGATAATTCTTCGGGCGTGTTGATGGGTTTGTTGTGGAATAACAACGAGCTGCTGATGAGGCTCTCTGCAAGCAATATTTTCATCTTATCCCTTTCATCCCAGGTATCGGCAGCCGGGTGGTCGATACGTCCCACCGACTGTCCGTACATCAGGCCTGTGGGTTGAATAATACGGTACAACGAATGCTCGGGATGGGATGATTTAAAGTTAAAGGAAACGTCCTTTAGCAGGTCCTTGCGGAACTCTAAGTATTCTTTCAGCCAACCTTTGTTACCTGGTTTCACAACTTTAAGTTACCTCTTTTTAAAGAAAAATTTCAGAGGCTCTTGCGCCAGCCTTTTTTTTCAATGGTTTTTGCTGCCTCTTCAACTTTATTTTTCAGTGCTTCTTTGAAGACGCCCAAACGCTCAGCTGTTTTTTTATCCGTTGAGCCGATGATTTGCGCAGCCAGTATGCCTGCATTGCGGGCACCGTTCAGCGCCACGGTAGCTACCGGCACGCCGGCGGGCATTTGCAGGATGGACAATACCGAATCCCACCCATCAATCGAGTTGGATGATTTGACCGGAACTCCAATGACCGGCAAGGTGGTGACCGATGCCACCATGCCGGGGAGGTGGGCAGCGCCTCCTGCACCTGCAATGATCACCTGTAAACCTCGCTTGCGCGCCTCGCTTGCGTATTGCATCATGCGCAAGGGGGTTCGGTGAGCCGAAACAATGGTCAGCTCATAGGGAATTTTTAATTCTTCCAGCACTTCTGCGGCTTCTTTCATAACCACCAGGTCGGACTGGCTGCCCATGATAATACCCACCAATGGTTTGCTCATGTTTTAACTTTGAGGGTTTTTTTTACAAAATCGGCTTTCTCCTTCAAACGCACAACATCGTCATCCACTATCGTAACGTGCCCCATTTTTCTGAACGGCCTGGTGTATTGCTTGCCATACAAGTGCACATGTACGCCCTCCAGTTTCAGCACCTGTTCAAGTCCTTCATACCTGGCTGCTCCTGTAAACCCCGCCTCGCCCAGCAGGTTAATCATGGCGCTGGGCCTGATGGCGGAGGTATCGCCCAGTGGCCAGTTTAATATGGCCCGCAAATGTTGTTCGTATTGTGAAGTAACGTGCGATTCGACCGTATGATGCCCGCTGTTGTGAGGTCGTGGCGCAATCTCGTTCACCAGTACTTCGCCTTCGGGGCCAACAAACATTTCCACGGCCAGCAACCCGGTTAAGTTTAGTTTTTCAATAACGGTACGTGCCAGGTGGTCGGCTTTGCTTTTTATCTCATCCGAAATACCGGCCGGAGAAAACAGGTACTCGACCAAATTTTTTTCCGGATGAAAAACCATCTCAACAGCGGGATAAGTTCTCACCTCACCTGATGGACTCCGTGCAGCAATAACAGAAATTTCTTTTTCAAACGGGATGAGTTTCTCCAAAACTCCGGGGCTATCAAAAGCTTTGGGTAAATCGCTCTCTGAACGCAACACCTGCACCCCGCGGCCATCATAACCTTCTCTTCCAAGTTTATGAACGGCAGGAAGAAACGAACGGTGCTGCAGCACTTCATCGCGGTTTGCCGTAAGTACAAATTCTGCTGTAGGAATGTTGTGATTCCGGTAAAAAGTTTTCTGTGTGCATTTGTCCTGAATCAACGCTATGACCTCCGGCTGCGGATAAATCTTTTTTCCCTGGCTTTGTAAATCTGCCAGTGCCTGAACATTTACATTTTCTATTTCAATGGTAACGACATCACAATTTTTTCCAAAGTTTAAAACCGATTCATAATCTGTAATGGATCCGGTAGTAAAGCCGCTGAATACACTGCAGGGCGCTTCCGGATCGGGGTCCATTACCCGGAAGTTCAACCCAAAATCCAGTCCTTTCTGAATGAGCATGCGGCCCAGTTGCCCGCCACCAAGTATGCCGATTACAGGTTGTTGCATGGGGTATTCTATGGCCTGCAATTTAGGCAGAAATGAACTTTTGGTTACTGCTATTCGGTTTTTGACAATTTATTTGCAACTTGACCTTATGAAAATCCTTGTTTCAACTTTATTCATTTTCATCGCTGCTGGTGTGCATGCGCAGGTAGTTGGAAAGCCTTTTCCGGTGATGGAAACCGAAAACCTGTCGGATCAGCGCGTTGTGTTGCCGGAAGCTGTACGCGGAAAATATTCTTTATTGGGGCTGGCCTATTCAAAGAAATCGGAAGATGAACTCAATTCCTGGTTTCAGCCGGTTTTTGAAAAGTTCATTCAGAAGAATAAAGGATTATTCGAAGGGTTTGGTTACGATGTTCATGTATATTTCATCCCGATGTTTACCGGTGTGAACGCTGCCGCAACGGGCACAGCCAAGAAAAAGGCCCTTCAGAACATTGACCCCCAATTGCATCCATATATTCTTTTCTACAAAGGCGAATTAAAACCGTACAAAGATGCCCTCGATTTCGAAAAGCGCGATGTACCCTACTTTTTTGTACTGGATGCCGATGGGGTGATACGTTATGCTACCACCGGAAAATATTCGCCTGCGAAAATGGATGCCATTGAAGCTGTGCTGGAATAGTTGCTAAAAACAGTTTGATGAATGTATTAATCCTGCTCGCCCTTGCTTTTGCTCCTGGTCTTGCCATCGGCTTGTATATCTATTTAAAAGATCACCACGAACGTGAGCCACTGGGTTTGTTGCTAACCAGTTTTATATATGGCGGGCTCAGCACGTTTATCACCTTTTTCATCAGCTGGCCGCTGGATTCCATGCTTACCCTTCATGATGAAAGCGTGATTGATCAGTTTACCAATGCTTTTTTTAAGGTGGCGCTGGTAGAGGAGTTCAGCAAGTTTGTGTTTATCCGGTTTATCCTGTATAAAAACAAGAACTTCAACGAGCCGTTCGACGGCATTGTATATGCCACCATGGTTGGAATGGGCTTTGCCACTGTGGAAAACATTTTATATGTGTTCCAGTACGGTGTGGCCACGGGTATTGTACGGATGTTTACGGCCGTTCCGGCCCATGCCTGCTTTGCCATTCTGATGGGGTACTATCTGGGTAAAGCCAAATTCACGCACCGGCACGAATTTGCTTACAGCCTGTTTGCTTTACTGGTGGCCACTGTATTTCATGGTGCGTACGATTATTTCTGGTTTATCAGTTTTGTACCGGGTATCTGGGTAGGTGCCATCATTTCACTGATCACCGCCTTAATTTTGTCCAAAAAAGCCATCCGCCTGCATCAGCAGGTGTCGCCCTTTATCCGTGCCAAATGATTCGCACCAGGATGCTTCAGCCGTTTAGCTGGATTTCCTCGCCTTCTTTATTAAGAAATTTAAATTCCGTAATGGCCAGTGACGAATCCACTTCCAGCTTTATCCAGCGTTTGTATTTAAAAAACCACCTCATCCGGATGGAGGGGAATCCGCTGGTAAAATAGGCATACAGGTATGGATGTACCGCCAGCAAAAGGCTTTGTTCGTTTTGCTTGCTTACCAAATATTCCAACGCTCTTTCGATCTGGTCGGACACGAGAATAGAGGCCCCGATTTTCCCGGTGCCGTTGCAGGTAGGGCATACTTCTTTGGTTACGATGTTCAGCTGGGGTCTTACGCGCTCGCGCGTAATCTGCATAAGCCCGAATTTAGAGAGGGGCAGCACGGTTGACTTGGCCTTGTCTTGTGCCAGCTCATCTTTCATGATTTTGTAGATGAGCTTTTTGTTATCATGGCTCTTCATGTCGATGAAGTCTACCACAATAATACCTCCCATGTCGCGCAGGCGCAGTTGCCGAGCAATTTCACGAGCTGCCTCGGTATTAACTGAGAGGGCAGTAGTTTCCTGATTTTCCTCGCGGTTCGATTTGTTACCGCTGTTTACGTCAATAACGTGCAGTGCCTCGGTGTGCTCAATAACCAGGTAGCCGCCACCGCGCAGGCTTACCGTTTGCCCGAAGGCCGATTTGATTTGTTTCTCGATGCCGTAGAATTCAAACAGCTTGCTTTTTCCGGCATACAGCTTAACAATCTTTTCCTGCTCGGGTGCTATGGTGCGGATATAGGACTTTATTTCCTCATAGAGTTTTTTATCATCCACCAGGATATTGTCAAACGATTCGTTGAGCAGATCGCGCAACAGGGCCGAGGTTTTATTCAGTTCGCCAATCAGCTTATCGCGGGGCTGGGCATCGGGCAGGCGTGCAATGCCCTCTTCCCAGGTTTTTAGCAGCTGGCGCAGGTCGCGGTCCAGGTCGGCCACCTCCACTCCTTCGGCCACCGTGCGTACGATTACACCAAAATTTTCGGGTTTGATGGATTGAATGAGGCGCAGCAGGCGCTTACGCTCTTCGCTGCTGGTAATTTTCTTCGAAATGCTGATGGCATTTGAAAAAGGCACGAGCACCAGGTAGCGCCCGGCCAGCGAAAGCTCGCAGGACAGCCGCGGGCCCTTCGTTGAGATAGGTTCCTTTACAATTTGCACCGGTATAACCTGGCCTTTGGTCAGTTGCTGCCCAATTTTGCCATGTTTATCGATATCCGGTTCGAGCGTAAATTTTTCCAGCTTGCCGAAAATCTTCCGGGACCGTACCAGCTTGGTAAACTTTTGCAGTGAACCAAACTGGGGACCCAGGTCCAGATAGTGCAGGAAAGCATCTTTGTGATAGCCCACATCAATGAAGGCGGCATTCAGTCCCTGGACTACTTTGGTAACTACCCCCAGGTAAATATCGCCTACTGTGAACTTGCTTCCCTCGGTCTCCTGATGAAATTCAACAAGGGTTTTATCCCGAAGAAGGGCTATACGGCAACCGTCCTGAGCATTACTGATAATCAGTTCATTGCTCACGGTTACAAAGATTTAGTTGCGTATAGGTATGGATAAAGTCGCTGCTTTATCTGTTCTTCTTCTTATGTCTGTTTTTTCTCAAGCGCTTCTTGCGCTTGTGCGTAGCCATTTTGTGCTTCTTTCTTTTTTTTCCACTAGGCATAATACTGCATTTTTTGTCTTTCCCGCCGCATAAGCGGCAGGCTCGGGAAAGGTGTTGTTTTTATTTTAAATCCTTCAGATACGAATCTGCCGTAGCCTGAACGGCCGGATCCGGATCTGCTTGTTTTACTAATTCAAACTGCTCGCGTGCTTTCTTTTTGTTACCGGTATTCATATAAGCTACCCCCAGCAACAACCGCCCTTGTGTGTGTGCCGGATTAATTTCCAGCAATTTCTCCAGGCGTCCGACTGCCAGCTGGTATTGCCCGGACTGAATTGATAGCATCCCCAGATTAAACAAGGCGGTCTGATTATTCGGGTCAGCATCCAGCACTTCGCGCAGCATGGCAACTCCCTGCATGGGCGAAGAGCTGAGATAGGTCATGGCCACCTGGCACTTTACATCCAGGTTGCCCGGATCCCGGGCAAGCACCTTATTGAGGAAATGCCTGGCTTTTTCGGCCATTTCCTTTTGCCTTTGCTCATCCAGGGAAAAAGTGTAGGCCTGATAATAAGCCTCACCCGCTTTTTTCCAGGCATCCACATGGTCAAAGAACATTGCTGCCTGCTCGGCAAACCAGGCCGCGCTGTCAAACTTTGACGCCTCACGGTATAGCCCGCTCAGCGAATCGGCAAAGATAGCACTTTTTTCAGCGGAAGTGGCTTTGCGCCAGCTGCTGCGCACATCGCTGATAAGGTGCTGAAGTGGCTGTGGCGTTTGGTGGGGGTCGCGGGCTACTCCAACCGAGTCAGAAGTTAGTGCCCGGTCTTGGTTGCGCACTACCGACCTGGGCAGGAAGAACAGAGCTGCAATAAGTACAACACCGATAACCAGTAAAATAATCCGGCTCTTCATTATAGCAGACGCTTCAGGCCTTATCGGCCAGTTGCTTCACCTTTTCGCTGCTTTTGATTTTGTTCACAAAAATTTTAGCGGGTTTAAAACTCGGTACGAAGTGCTCCTCTATCACCAAAGCCGTATTGCGCGATATGTTGCGGGCTATTTTACGCTTGCGCTTTTTATTGATAAAACTGCCAAAACCGCGGATATAAATATTGTGTCCGTTGGCCATGTTGTTTTTCACCACCGCAAAAAACGCTTCAATGGAAGCGGTAACATCGGCCTTGTCAACACCGGTTTTTTCGGCAATTTCGTTGATAATGTCTGCTTTGGTCACGACTGGGAATGTTTAGGTTCGTTTTTTCAGGACGCCAAATTTAATTTGTGCCCGCCGAATTAAAAATGAATATTGAAAAAATTGATAATCAGGAGGATGGGCAGGTTTTTTTTACGACCAGCGTACTGAACTGGTACCTCGAAAACAAACGCGATTTGCCCTGGCGCAATACCACCGACCCTTACTGCATCTGGCTTTCGGAAGTTATGCTCCAACAAACGCGGGTTCAGCAAGGGCTGCCTTATTACCTCAGATTTATCCGGGCATTCCCCACCGTTCATCATTTGGCTGCAGCCCGGCTGCAACAGGTGCTGCGCCTGTGGCAGGGCCTGGGCTATTATACCCGCGCCCGCAACCTGCATGCCTGCGCCAGGCAGGTGGTGAAACACCAGGGAGGAGCGTTTCCCCGGCAATACGAACAACTGCTGCGGTTACCAGGAATTGGCCCCTATACGGCTGCCGCTATTGCTTCCATAGCCTATCAGCAACCGGTGGCTGTTGTCGATGGCAATGTGTACCGCGTACTGGCGCGTTTCTTTAACATCCGTGTACCGATAAATTCGACTGCTGGAAAAAAAACTTTTAACCGCTTGGCCAACCAGCTGGTCGATCGCCGGCAACCGGGCGAATACAATCAGGCCGTGATGGAACTGGGCGCCCTGGTGTGTACCCCGGCAAATCCGCTTTGCCATGCGTGCCCATTGCAGCAGCACTGCGCTGCCTTTCTGCAAAATCAATGGAACAAACTACCTGTTAAAACCAACAAGCGGCATGCCCGCATTCGTTACCTGTATTACCTCGTTTTTAAAGCGAATAAAAAAATCTACCTGCGAAAGCGCACCGGCAACGACATCTGGCAGGGCCTTTACGACTTTTACGCTGTCGAAACCCGACGACCGCACAAACCTGAAAAAATTCTTACAGGCCGCGGCATCGGAGAAGCGGCCATACAGCAAATAAGCCCCCGGTACACACACCATCTCACCCATCAAAAGATAGTAGCACGTTTTATCGAAATTACTGACCTGTCAAAACTTCCATCCGAAGGGAATTTACGTGCCTGCTCGCCGGCACAGGCCGAAAAACTGCCCAAACCGGTGCTCATCACCCGTTATCTTACCGATACCGGCTTTTTATAGTTGAGGCAGAATGGCTAATTTTGTTGAACTTGCCGGAGCAATTACCGGCAATACATTTTACAGAAATCTTTAGTTATGTCTGGTGTTAATAAAGTTATTCTTATCGGCCGCCTGGGCAAAGACCCCGAAGTGCGCAGCCTGGAAAGCGGTGTGATGGTGGCCAATTTTACTTTAGCTACTTCGGAAGTTTACCGCGACCGCAGTTCCGGTGAACGCAAAGAAACCACCGAGTGGCACAACATAGTATTGTGGCGAAATCTCGCTGAAGTAGCTCAAAAGTACCTGCACAAGGGCGACATGGTTTATATTGAAGGAAAACTCCGTACCCGCACCTGGGAAAAAGACGGTGTAACACGCTACACTACCGAAGTGGTAGCCGATAATATGACCATGCTCACGCCCCGCGGAAGCAGCAGTGCTTCCCCTTCAGAGGCGGCCCCGGTTTCAAAGCCGGCAGCTGAAAACCTATCCGCGATGCCGGAAACAGGTGCTACCGATGATCTGCCGTTCTGAAAGATCAGCAGCTCACTAAATCGTAACAACCTTGGACGAGCCTCCCAGTCAATCGTTGCTTGATTGGCTTTCGGGTATCAACCCGATGGTATGGCTGGGCGTTGCCTTTATTTTCCTGTTACTTTTTTTGTCGGGATTGGTTTCGGCATCCGAAGTTGCATTCTTTTCGCTGAAGCCTGCCGACCTCGAGCAATGCCGCCGGCGCAACAACCGCTCAGATCGCTACATTGTTGACCTGTTAGGCAATCCGCGGCTTTTGCTCGCCACCATATTAATTGCCAACAACACCGTTAATGTTGGAGTGGTAACGGTGGCTACCTTTTTGATGTGGGAACTGACTAATACCCGAAGGCCAGAAGAATATATTGTGGTCGGAGTTACACTCACCATTACACTGCTCATCACTTTCTTTGGAGAAATCCTGCCCAAAGTCTATGCCACCAAAAACAACCTCGCATTGGCCACGCGATTGGCCGGCATGTGGAGAACATTGGTTTGGTTGTTCAGGCCGCTCAGCATGCCGCTGATGCACATGACGCGGTGGGTAGAAAAACGATTTGAAAAAAAGGGTTATCAGGCTACCGTTCAGGAGCTCAATCAGGCGCTGGAATTAGCCACACAGGCCGAACCCACCTCGCTGGAGGAAAAGAAAATTCTGAAAGGCATTGTAAACTTCGGCACCCTTGCCGTTAAGCAAATCATGCGCTCACGGGTAGACATAGCGGCAGTGGATATTGAAAAAAATTTTCACCAGCTGCTGGAAGATATTAACCGGTTCGGCTTTTCGCGCATGCCCGTTTACCGCGAAACCATTGATAACATAGAAGGTATCCTGTATATAAAAGACCTGCTGCCCCATCTTCATGAAGATGCTTCGTTTAACTGGCAGAAATTACTGCGACCCGGTTTCTTCATTCCGGAAACCAAAAAAATCGATACGCTGCTCAAAGACTTTCAGGAAAAACACGTGCACATGGCTGTAGTGGTTGATGAGTACGGTGGCACCGCCGGACTGGTAACACTGGAAGATGTGCTGGAAGAAATCATCGGTGAAATTAACGATGAGTTTGACGAAGCCACCCTGAACTATCAGAAAATTGATGACCGTACCTACATTTTCGAAGGAAACACCTCACTGCACGACCTTTGCAAAGCACTTAACCTCCCTGCCGAAACATTCGATGAAGTGCGGGGTGAAAGCGAATCGCTGGGCGGACTGATGCTGGAACTACACCGCGGTTTTCCAAACGCCGGCGAACATATCCGTTATAAAAATTTTGAATTTATCATTGAAATGGTGGACAAAAAGCGTATCAGGCGAATTAAAATTATATTGCCCCCCTTATCTGAGACTGAGAACTAACCCTTATGCGCGTCTGGTTTATTGTGGTTTTAACTTTTACGCTGGCAGGCTGCAAGAAAAACTACCTGCCCAAACCAGTAGGTTATAACCGCCTGTTATTGCCAGAGCCACAATACCAGCCTTTGCCCGATTCTTTTCCTTATTATTTTGAATATTCGCTTCATGCGCGGCTGCTACCCGACACCACCGGCTTCAGCGAACGCTATTGGTTGGAAATTTATTACCCGGTAATGCGTTCCACTATTCACATCACCTATAAGCAAATAAAAAACAGCGAACAACTGCTGCGCGAATTTTTAAACGATGCTTACACGCTTACCGCCAAACACCAGATTAAAGCCCATGCCATAGACGAAACCATAGTCCAAACACCTTCAGGTAAAACCGCTGTTATTGCCGAAATCGAGGGTGAAGTGCCCAGCCAGATGCAGTTTACCCTAACCGACTCGGTGCGCAATTTCGTGCGCGGAGCATTGTATTTTAACACCAAAGTGCACAACGACTCTCTGCAACCGGCCATTGTTTACATGAAAAACGAAATCATGCACCTTATTAACACCTTTGAATGGAAAACCAAACATGCTGACGTGCAAACGAAATAAGTTTACCCTTCCTCCTTCTTTAACGTACCTCAACTGCGCCTACATGGCCCCGCTGCTGAAGTCGGCAGAGAAGGCCGGCATCCGCGGCCTGCGCGCCAAACGCAATCCATCACGGATAAACACCGAAGATTTTTTTTCCGACAGCGAAGCATTGCGCAAAGCCTTCGCCCAACTGATTAACGCACCCGACCCGAAACGCATTGTCATTATCCCTTCGGTGTCCTATGGCATGGCCAACGCAGCCCACAACATCCGGCTGCAGAAAGGCGAAAACATCGTTGTGGCCGACCAGCAGTTTCCGAGCAACTACTACCCGTGGAAACGACTGTGCGATGAGGCCGGTGCCGAAATGAAAGTTATATCCCCGCCCGACACCCACACTGACCGCGGTAAAAAATGGAACGAGCGGATACTGGAAAGCATCACATCCGCAACGCGCGTGGTAGCCATAGCCCCGGTTCATTGGGCCGATGGTACGCGGTTCGACCTTGCGGCCATCCGTAGGCGGTCGCACGAAGTGGGCGCCCTGCTCATCGTTGATGGAACACAGGCTGTTGGTGCCATGCCCTTCGACATCGGGCAAATCCAGCCCGATGCGCTGGTATGTGCCGGCTACAAATGGCTGCTCGGCCCGTACAGCATCGGACTGGCCTGGTATGGTCCTTATTTTGATAATGGAACACCGATTGAAGAAAACTGGATAAACCGCCTGCACAGCGAGGATTTTACCAATTTGGTAAACTACCAAAACGAATACCAGCCCGGTGCACTGCGCTATGAAGTTGGCGAACACAGCAATTTTATACTGGTGCCCATGTTGTTGAAAGCCGTGCAGCAACTCAACAACTGGAAGCCGGAACGCATACAAGCCTATTGCAGGGAAATCACCAGTAAACCGCTGGGCGTTTTAAAGGAAAAAGGCTTCTGGATCGAAGACGAAGGCTGGCGCGGTGCCCATCTATTCGGTATACGTCTGCCGGCAGGTACAGACCTGGAAAAAGTTAAGGCCCACCTGCTGCGGCACAAGATTTATGTGTCTTACCGCGGCAATGCCATCCGTGTGTCGCCAAATGTGTATAATACGGAACTGGACATGAACAGGCTGGTGAGGGAATTGGTAAAGGCGGTCAGATAACGTCTTACCATTTCTTCCTGTCCATAATCTGCCTCACACACCATTCATCCTCACTGGGGTTGGGCAAAGGTTCAGATACCATGGTAAACGATGCCGGGTTAGTTTGGTAAGCTTACCGGCCTCACCGTATCACAAAAATTTTTTTAACCCAGCACAAATTCTTCTCTTTTTTGCCACTGTTGCCCGTTGTGTTTCAACAGGGTTATCGCGTCTATCTGCACTTTTGCTTCAAAGCCCCTGCTTTGAAACTCCGGCCAGGCATCGGCAAAGGCTGCTTTCTTCAGATCGCGGAAGGCAAGCGTTACATGCGGATTGAACGGATGGTTTCGCCAATTGGCATGGATCAGATTTAATTCGCTGCGGCAAAACCCGGCCAGATCCTGTTGAAGCCGATCCAGCTCCGGGGTTTTCACCACATCTATAAAGATTACCCGTGGCGGAAAGCATCCAAAATTTTTCAGTTCTATTTCAAGACCCTTTCGGCCGGTGCAAAACTTCTTCAGGGCAAGAATCAACTCCTGTTCACGTTTTTCCTTCCACTTAAACGGCATGTGCAGCGTGATGTGTGGTGGCGACCGCAGCGCTGCCTTGCTGTTGTACCGATCGCGAAAGTATTCCTTCAGCCGTGTTACCTCTTCATACAGGGGCGAAGGCAGCACCAACGCAATGAAGTACAGGGCATCTGGCATGGAAGTTTTCACCCTGCCTTGCCGGGAAAGAATGATTCTGTTTACCACCTTGGCAGCCTACGGGCATTCATAAATTTTCCAGAATAAAATCCGTCATCATGGTATAGAGGTGATGGCGCCTGCGCGCACCGCGTATGCCGTGCGGGTCATCGGGATAAAAGAAGGATCGAAACTGTTTGCCGGCCATGATGAGCGCATCCTGCAGGGCTATGGAATTCTGTATATGTACGTTGTCATCGCCCGTTCCATGGATCAGCAGAAAATGTCCGCTTAGCCGGTTGGCATATTTGATGGGCGAAAGGTCGTCATATCCGGAAGGATTATCCTGCGGGCGCTGCATGTAGCGCTCGGTGTAGATGTTGTCGTAATAGCGCCAGTTAGTAACAGGTGCACCGGCTATGCCGAGCTTGTACACGCCAGCGCCTTTGGTCATTACCAGCGAGGCCATAAAACCGCCATAGCTCCAGCCGTATATACCCAGGCGATTGCCATCTACATACGGCAGTGATGCAAGGTAGCGTCCTCCAGCCAGCAGATCTTCCAGTTCCAGCCTGCCCATTTGCTTATAGGTTTGTTTTACAAACTCTTCACCGCGGTAGCCGCTGCCACGCGTGTCGAGGGTAACTACCAGATAGCCTTTTTGCACGAGCAGCTGGGCCCAGCCATCGACCGCAAACGACTGCCTTACGCTGGGTGCACGCGGCCCGCTGTACTGAAATACCATAACCGGATACTTGCGCGAAGGATCGAAGTTGCGCGGCTTCATCATGGTTGCATCGAGCTGCGTTTTGCCATCGGCCGAGGTGTAGGTAAAAAATTCACGGTTTACCAGGCCGTACTCGGTAATTTTTTTCTGCAGCTCTTCATTCTTTTCCAATACGCGCACCTGTTTGTTACCCTTTACCTGATACAATACAACCTGCAGGGGCGTTTCGGCACTGCTGTAATAATCGAGGTAGTACTGATACCCCGGACCCAGATTGATTTGGTGGGTACCCGGCATGGTGGTTAATGCTGTTTTGCGTTTGCCGTCAAGTGATATGGTATAAAGGTTGCGGTACAGGTGGTTGCCTTCATTCGATATATAATACACCGTTTTTGTTTTTTCATCCACTCCCAGAAAATCTATTACTTCCCAGTTGCCGGAAGTAATCTGGTTAACCTTTTTTCCATCAATCGTGTAGAGGTAAAGGTGTTTGTATCCGCTCTCCTCGCTCGAATGGATGAAATGCTTCCCATCGGCCAGATAAGTCAGGTCATCGCAATAGTCCACATCCACATAGCGGGCATTGCGTTCAGTAAGTATCACTGTGCTTTTGCCGGTGGTAGCATCAATGTGGATAATATCAAGGTGGTTTTGCAGCCGGTTCAGCCGGCGTACAGAAAGCACACCGGGAGTGGCCGTCCAGATAACGCGTGGAATGTAGATATCTGTTTCTTCACCGGTATCGGCCTTAACGCGGGTTTTCGATGGCAGATCGTATATCCATATCTCCACAACTGAGTTAGCCTCTCCCGCTTTGGGGTATTTGTACACATAATCTTCCGGATAAAGTGCACCTTGATTCCACCTTTGCAGGGTGTACTGCCGTACATTCGATTCATCAAACCGGTGATAGGCCAGCCTGCGGCTGTCGGGCGACCAGTAGAAGGCCTGCACAAATCCAAACTCTTCTTCATACACCCAGTCGGTCGTACCGTTGATGATTTTGTTGGGCTGGCCATCGGTAGTTACCTGCACTTCCTGCCAGGTGTTCAGGTCCACATAAAACAAATTGTTCTGCCGTACGAAGGCCACTTTCGAGCCATCGGGCGAAAAGGAAGCGTAAGATTGCTTGCCCTTATCCGATAGCCTGCGTATGGATTTGGTGTTCAAGTCGTACACATAGTAGTCTGCGCGAAATGACCTGCGGTAAATGCCTTCGAAGCCCGAAAGCAGCAATATTTTTCGTTCATCGCTGCTCATTTCATAGCTGGTAAAACGAATTGGCGGATTCTGTGCATCCCCATCGAAGAGTGTCTCTACGGCCTCGCCCGTAGCAATGGCATATCGGATTATTTTGTGGTTTTCCTGTGTGGTGTAATGCTTGCCGTCTTTCATCCAGTTGATGCCATACACCGATCGTTGTACAAAGGTGTTGCGGGTGGTAAAATCATCAATGGTAATTTCTTTCTGGGCAATTGATACGGTGCAGACCAGAGGTATAAGAAGGGCAGAAAGTAAACTTTTCATGGTCGTTATTTTAAGTGCGTTTCAATTTTCTGAAATGATTCTGAAAAACCAACAGTCAGCATCCGAACCGGTCTAGAATCTGTTTAACAGCTGTAAGGTAGCTGCCTCCAAAAAGGTTAACATGTACCAATAGCGGATACAGGTTATAAATATCCGAGCGCTCATCAAAACCCGGCTGAATGGGGAAGCATGCATGGTACGCCTCATAAAAGCGATTATCAAACCCTCCAAATAATTGCGTGAATGCCACTTCAGCTTCGCGATGGCCATAGTACACAGCCGGGTCTATTAAACACGGATCGCCTTTTATATCGTTTATCAGGTTGCCGCTCCACAAATCGCCATGCAACAGGGCTGGTTGCTCAGTGGGAAATATTTCACCGAACAATTTGTAGAGCTTTTCGAAGCGTTTACACAAGTGCCCATCTGCCTTGCCCCGCTGCCGGGCCAGCCTCAGCTGAACTTCCAGCCGGTTAAGGATAAAAAATTCTGGCCAGCTGTTTTGCCATGTATTGATTTGCTGCAGCGAACCAATGTAATTATCAGAATCCAACCCGAACGATGAAGATGTATGACGGTGCAGGTCCGCCAGTTGCTCGCCCAGCAACTCCCAGTATCGTGGCGAGGGAAATGCTTTGCTTAAATATTCCATGACAATTACCTGCCAGGGGCCATGTTCAAAGGTATGAACGGGCTGAGGTACCCGAACGGTATTGGTAGATGCAAGCCGTTCAAGTCCGTGCCGTTCGGCAACAAACATACCGGGAAACTTCCGGGCATCATTCCATTTAATGAAGTAAGCATCCCCGCTTTGCGTTTTTATCGCACCGCCATGGTTGATGCACCCGCCTGAGGCAGGGATAAAGTCTATTACAGAGGTATGCAGTTGTTGTTCGAGGGCCGTTCGAATCGCAGCGGGCAGTTGCATGAAGTTAATATTCTATCGGAACGGTAACCACCGTTTTGTCCCATAACAGAATCATTTCGGCCTCATCGCCCATTTTTACCAGTTCAATGGTAAATTGTTCAAACACTTTGTCTTGCTGCACGGCCGGCACAGTTACCACCAGCACATCGAGTTCAGGTTTGCGGTTGGCTTCCATGTTGCTGTTCACCCCCCACTGTCCATACTCAGAATTAAAAATAACAGTCCACTGCAACGTATCCGGGATGGTCCACAGGCTGTATTTGCCGGGTTTGAGCTGCCTGCCCTTGATGGTCAGCGTTTTATTCGTTTCAAAAACCGTGGCCTCATTGGCGCCCGTACGCCATACTTTCCCATAGGGTACCAGGTTTCCAAAAATTTCTCTTCCCTTTTTGTAGGGGCGATTGTAATGCACAGCCATCCGGAAATCACCGTCAGTAAACACCACTTTATCTTCCGGGCTGAAGGATTTGGTGTGCCGGTAACGGATGTACTGCACCCCCAGCACAAGCAACACGAGTAGTACAACCGAAACGGCTGAGAAAATCAGAAATCGTTTCATGCCGGTTTTAACCATAAGATTACATGACTAGTTCGGCAAATTACCGCTTTACCCTTATTTTTATGCCCTAATATTATACCTATGGATGCTTCGTGGACTCCCTTTTACGTGGTAATCGCCCTGTTCATACTGGCCATCATTTCGCCCTGGGTATTTCCGAACAAGATGGTTAGTAAAGACAAACACGACAACAAGTTTTAACGTTCCGGCCTCCGGCCATGAATGTTTGTATCTTTTGTGGCTCAGCAGCGGGCCACAATCCCCTATTTGCCGAAGCAGCCCGCCAAACAGGCCGGCTGCTGGCCCTTCGCGGACATACGCTTGTTTACGGGGGCGGCAATATTGGACTGATGGGTATTCTGGCCGATGCTGCCCTGCACCATGGTGGTCGTGTAATCGGAATAATTCCGGAATTTTTACTTGAAAAAGAGGTGGGTCATACAGCGCTTACAGAACTTATAGTGGTGCAAACCATGCACGAGCGCAAAAAGAAAATGGCCGACCTGGCCGATGCTTTTCTCATGCTGCCCGGCGGATGGGGTACGCTGGAAGAAACAGCCGAAATCCTCACCTGGAAACAACTTGGGCTGATTCGCCAGCCGGTGGCAATACTGAATACGCTGGGCTTCTATAATCACCTTATCAGGCAAATGGACCATATGGTTGATCAGGGGTTTCTGAAGTCCGTTTACCGCGAGTTGATTTTTATCAGCAATACGCCAGAAGCTGCATTGGATCAGCTTTCCTCCACCCGGTAAGGAAACCCTTCTGTTTCGTACCTTGTTGATGATTCAAAATCGATAAGGTGCTTAAAGTCCGTCTGATCTACTGTTATCTGCTCATCTGCCTGCCAGGCTTTGCCCAGCAAATAAACCTGGGTTTTTCCCTGGCCGAAGGGCGTAAGCGGGTGGACATCCCCATCGATGTAGTGAACAACCTGGTAGTGGTGCCGGTAATTTTAAATGAAACACTGCCCCTGAAATTTATTGTAGATACCGGTGTACGTACCGCCATTCTTACACAAAAGGCCTTTTCCGATATCCTGCAACTGCCTTACACGCGCAAATATTCGATAGCCGGACCGGGAGGTGAAAAAATCATTGATGCCTACGTTACCAGCAACGTCTCATTGCGATTACCCGGTGTAATAGGCAGGGGGCACGCCCTGTTAGTTCTGGAAGAAGACTATCTGGAATTGCGCAATTACCTCGGCACAGACGTGCACGGTATACTTGGTTACGAGCTATTCAGCCGGTTTGTGGTACAGATCGATTATCAGAAAAAGATTATGACGCTGATGACTCCCGACAAATTTAAACCATCCAAAAAATTTTCGGTCATTCCCATCCGCATTCAGGACACTAAACCATACCTGCTGGCACCTATCAGCATCGACAGTGGCCATACGCTGAATGCCAAATTATTGGTAGATACCGGTGCCAGCCACAGCCTGATGCTGGAAACCGACTCCGATCCGCGCATACGCCTTCCGGCAAAAACCGTTTCCGGTGTGGTAGGGCGCGGCCTGGGCGGAGCCATTACAGGCAAAATCGGCCGCATCCAGTCGATCGAGCTGGGAAACCGGGTTATCCGCGGTGTACTGGTAAACTTCCCGGACCCGGACAGCTACTTCCCTGACTCGCTTATCACCTCCCGCGTTGATCGCAACGGTACGATTGGAGGTGAACTTCTCAGCCGCTTCACCGTAGTCATCAACTTCCCGCAGGAAAAAATCTACCTGAAGCCAACCAGCCAGATCCGACGGGAATTTTATTTTAACATGAGCGGCCTGAACGTCCGTGCAAAAGGCGCTTCGCTCAACATGTTTGAAGTTTCCGAAGTGCGCGAGGGCAGTGCAGGCCATGAAGCAGGTATTCTGCCTGGCGATTTGATACTCTCCATCAACAACCTGCCCACTTCTTCCATGAAGCTGGAGCACATCAATGCCTTGTTCAATTCCCGGCCCGGCCGAAAATTAAAACTGATCATCAGCAGGGGTGGGGAAAACAAATCGGTGGAGCTGATTCTCAGCCGCCAGATTTAGGCCTTTACAATCATAAAATACATGCCCACAACCAGCGCAACGAGGGCCGAACTTAAAAACGTAACCGGTGCCCCGAATTCATACCACATCCAGCCGGCCAGGCTGCTGGCCAGCAAGGTACAGATACTCTGAAATGCGGTGTAGGTACCAATAGCGGTTGCTGTGTTTTTTTTATCTGAAATATTGGTTACCCACGCCCGTGCTATTCCCTCGGTGGCGGCAGCATACAACCCATATATAAAAAACAAAAAGTAGATAAAGTCTGGTCGGCTTGAGAGCGCCATGCCCAGATACACTGCAGCAAACAAAACCATGCCTACAATAAAAACTTTCTTCAGCCCGATTTTATCTGCCAGCATACCCAGCGGAAAAGCCGAAACCGCATACACCAGGTTATAAAAAATGTAAACCAAAATAACCGCCTGATCGTCTGCTCCCGACTCCTTAACCTGCAGCAGCAGAAAAACATCCGAACTGTTAAAAAGCGCAAAAAGCAACAATCCGCGAAGCACGGTTTTATACTGCCGCGAACTTTCCTTCCAGTAACGAAATGCTGCCAGAAAGGAAACCGCCTTGCCCGGCGGTTGCCTGTCCAAATCTTTATCTCTTAGCAGCAAAGACAGTGCTATGGCCATTATGCCGGGCATGAATGCAAGGATGAAAAGGACTTGATAGTTGCCCGGATTGTACTGCAACCACACAAGTGCCAGCAACGGGCCAAGTACCGCACCCAACGTATCCATGGCCCGGTGAAAGCCGAAAATCTGTCCTTTGTTCGCAGTCCGGGCTTCATCCGACAGCATGGCATCGCGTGCACCCGTACGTATGCCCTTGCCCAGTCTGTCGGCCGTGCGCACAAAAAATACCCAAATGGGCTGCATCGAAACGGCCAGTAAAGGCTTGGCCACTGCACTCAGGGCATAGCCCAGCTGTACAAAAGGCGCCCGCTTTCCGCGTTCATCCGAAAGTTTGCCAAAATAAGCCTTGCTTAATCCTGCAGTAGCCTCAGCCAGGCCTTCGAGAACGCCTATCAGCAGGGCCGAGAATCCGATGGCCCTCAGATAAACCGGCATAACCGGATAGAGCATTTCACTGGCCATGTCGGTAAACAGGCTAATAAGCGACAGCACCCATACCGTACGTGTAATGCCCTTCATTTTTCCAATAAAGGCAAATTACACATTGACTGTAACCCTGAAAATTTCAGCGTACGAATTTCAACAACTGCCTTCTGCGCTTTTTGTAAGCCCGCATCAAATACTCACGGGCACGCCTGGGTTTCAATGCATTTTTCACGGCAGCATACAGCGAGGTGACCGAAAGATTTTGCTTCAACAGATAATCCAGCGCTGCCGATGTGGGAACAGATTCGGAATAGTTGGAATTTTTCAGCACCGCAACCGGCACATCGCGGGTTTTACGATGAGCAGCCAGTGCTTGAATGGCCTCTGAGAGCTCGAGCTTACCAATGTTATCGTCAATCAGGATAAAATGGGGCGTGAACCGCAATATCCGTTGCCATATACTTTTAAGGTCAAAAGCTATCTCCAAAATAACCCGGTATCCCGGAATCTGCTGCAGTAATTCCCGCATCTGGCTTAGCTCAATCGGGTTATTACCCACCAGCAAGATGTGCAACGGACGGTTCTGAACAGATTTTACATCGGTTTCCATAAAGCCAACTGTTATCATTTTAAACAGGTTAATTCAAAAAAAGGTTACCGATAAGACATGTGTTTTTCTGTATATTGAAACAATCATCATTTCATGCGTAAAAACGTAGCTATTATAGGCGGCGGTTTGGCAGGGCTTACTGCGGCCGTATGCCTGTCGCGCAAAAACATAGCCTGCACTGTATTTGAAAAACGAAAATACCCGTTTCACCGCGTGTGTGGTGAATATGTAAGCAACGAAACCGTTCCTTTTCTGCAATCGCTGCAAATTTTTCCTGCACATCTTCACCTTCCCTCCATTCATCGCTTTCAGCTCAGCGCGGTAAACGGTCAATATGTATTTTTAAACCTCGACCTGGGCGGATTTGGCATCAGCCGCTACACATTCGACCATTTCCTGGCAGAAAAAGCGCGCGAAGCGGGCACCATCCTGCTGGAAAACTGCGAGGTTACCAACGTGGAATTTCAGGGTGATGAGTTCCTGATGGATACCTCGGCAGGAAAGTTTTCCGCACACCTGGTTATCGGGGCCTACGGAAAGCGTTCAAAACTCGATATAACACTTAACCGCAAGTTCATCCGGAAGCGATCGCCCTACGTAGGCATAAAATACCACATCCGCACCGATTTTCCCGATGACCTGATTGCGCTGCATAACTTCAAAGGGGGTTACTGCGGCATCAGCCGTGTCGAAAACAATACCACTAACCTCTGCTACCTGGTACACCGCGATGTGTTGCGAAAAGCGGGAAGTATCGAATTACTTGAAAAGAGCGTGCTGCATCGTAATCCGCTGCTCAACGATATTTTTACCTATTCCGATTTTTTATCCGATAAGCCGGAAACCATCAATGAAATATCTTTTGATGTGCGCGAACCGGTTTACCGCCACATTCTCATGGCTGGTGATACGGCCGGACTCATTGCCCCCCTGTGCGGCAACGGTATGGCTATGGCCATTCATGCCGGCAAGCTTGTCAGTGAACTTATCGCAGTGTATATAAATGAAAAGAAAAGCCGTGCATGGCTGGAAACTGAATATGCCAGGCAATGGAAAAAACACTTTTCATTGCGACTGAAAGCAGGCCGACTGATGCAGCATTATTTATTTGGCACACCTTTTTCTTCGCAGCTTGCCGTTAACCTGGCGCTGACCCTGCCTGCTGTGGCCAACAGGTTGATCAGCCTATCGCACGGCAAGCCTTTTTAAGAACGTGTGCTTTACAGCGCATCCAGCACATGGGTTGAGTCCAGAAACAAATAAACAAAAAACACATTCAGGCTGGTGGCTGAAATAATGTTCATCCACATGGCGTAATCATACCGGGCATACCTTTCATGCTGTTTCACCCGATAAAACCAAAAAGAAAAGAACAAGGCCACCGGTGCCATGGCCAGCAAAAATTCACCGATGTAGTTTCGGTCAAAAACAAACCAGAATAAATTGATAAATCCGGCAGCAGCCAGCATAAACATCCATGCACTGAAGGAAAAAGTATTTCTTATGCCCAGCCGGAGGCTCAGTGTCCTATCTCCGCGCTTTGCATCTTCGTCATGCTGATACACCTGCGTGAGCGGATAATTGCCCCACAGCATCAGGCTGCACAGCAGGGCGGGAGTCAGAACCTGAGGCCGCAGCACCTGTTCAATGGAAAAATCATTCAACCCTACGTAACACGCAAGGAACACAAAAAAACCCTGAAAGAACCCGGTGATAATCCATCCCGTAACCGGATATTTTTTCAGCCGGATTTGCGGATGGCTATAGGCTTTCGATGCCAGTCCGTACAATAAAACCATCAGCATGAAAGTGGTGTTTAGATGAATAAAGGCCAGTATCAGCGCAAGTGCATCCAGCAGCAGAGAAACAAAATACAGGCTTAGGTTGACGCGGGGCGGGTTTTTCAGCAAGCCGATGCTCTGCTCATCGCGGTCGAAGTAGCTGTTGTAGCCATTGCTGGCCGGATACACAAGCAGGTGAAGAATGACAAACACCCACAGCAGGCGATGCGGATGAATATTCGGGGCAAAACTGAGGCTGAAAAGAAATACCGGCAGCAGAAACCACGAAAAGGGAAAACGCAGGTGAAGCAATGTGGACCTCATAAAGCGATGAAGTAAAATAGCGTATTTTACGCAATAACATAAAATGGCCTACATTACCAGCATCGGCACAACCGTGCCTCCACACCGGTTCAGTCAGATGGCGCTGGCCGACTTTATGACCCGTGCCATGCAACTTGATGAAGCGGATAAACGCAGGCTAAAAACCATCTTCCGCGCCAGTGGCATTCGGTGGCGGCATTCGGTAGTGAGCGATTATGGAAAGCTTAGCGGTTTTTCATTTTATCCTGAGAACTTCGAACCATTTCCCACCACTGTACAGCGGCTCGACTTATACCGCCAGCACGCGCTTGATCTCAGTCTTGCAGCTATCCGGCAGTGTTTCAACAAATCTCCTCTTCGGCATCCCGTTCAGATAACCCACCTCATCGTGGTAAGCTGCACCGGCATGTATGCACCGGGCCTGGATATTGATCTTGTCGAAGCCCTGCCGTTAAAGCCGTCGGTCAATCGGCTGTGCCTCAACTTTATGGGATGTTATGCCGCCTTTACTGCACTGAAGGCCGCCTATGCTTTTTGTGCTGCACAACCCGATGCCCGCGTGCTGATTGTATGCACGGAATTGTGCAGCCTGCACTTTCAGCGCGAAGGCACGGAAGATAACCTGCTGGCCAACGCCCTGTTTGCCGATGGCGCTGCTGCCGTGCTGGTTGAAAATTATCCGGTAGCCGGACTTAACTATAAGCTGGTGCGGTTTAACAGCTCGTTGGCCATGAACGGCACAGAGCACATGGCCTGGAGCATCGGCAATACCGGATTTATCATGAAACTCTCCGGCTACGTGCCCGAGCTCATCCGCAGCGGCATTGGCACCCTGACCCGCGAACTGCTGATGCCGCTGCACAAACAGCTTGATGATATCTCCTATTTTGCTATCCATCCGGGCGGCAAACGCATACTCGAAGTCGTTGAAGAACAACTGGGTATGCGCCACGAACAAAATGCTGCTGCCTACCGCGTACTGGAAAACTACGGCAACATGTCGTCACCCACCGTGTTGTTTGTGCTTGATGAACTGAGCCGATTAATCGGCCCGGCCGATCACCGCAAATCCATACTCAGTTTTGCTTTCGGACCGGGGCTCACGCTGGAAAGCATGCTGCTTCAAATTGAATACCCATGAAAAAATTTGCCCGGCGCAGCACCATACCTGAAATTATGGACGACCTGAATTGTTCGGGGGCAGTAGTTTATCAGACTCTCCGCGAACTGGATGTGATAAACCGGTGGTTGGGCGGTAACCGGGTAACGTTGCAGGCTTTGCACAAAACGCTGCCTGCACCACACAACCAGCCCATAGCCATAGCCGACCTGGGGTGTGGCAGTGGCGAAATGCTGAAACAGATTGTTAAAAAATTTTCGCGGCATACGCTGCAACTTACCGGATTTGACGCCAATCCCCACATCATTCTTTACGCCCGCAATCACCTGCGCAATGCACCAATCTCACTGATTGCAGAAGACATTTTCAGCGCTTCCTTCCGCAAACGAAAATTCGACATTGTGCTGGCCACGTTGTTTTTTCATCATTTTACTACCGAACAACTCGTTCAGCTTCTAAGACAGCTTGTACAGCAGGCCCGTATTGCCCTAATTGTCAACGACCTTCACCGCCATCCGCTGGCCTACTACAGCATTCGTTTGCTTACACAGTTATTTTCTAAATCAGCAATGGTGAAGTACGATGCCCCCCTGTCGGTATTGCGTGGTTTTACCCGCAGCGAGCTGCTTGAAATTTTACATGCTGCAGGTATAAAGGGTTATGAACTGCGCTGGAAATGGGCTTTTCGCTGGCAACTGGTAATCAAACCACATGATTTGGCATAATTTTTACTACCTTCCCAACAGAAGCCCCATGGATATGAAACGATCTGCTTTTCTTCTTCCCGTTCTTGCCCTCTTATTGCTGAATGCCTGCTCCTCGGTGCTGGGTACTCGTGTACGCGAGCCTTTTCAGGGCAGCGCGTATATGTCGAATAATCGCTTCTGGCGCGGTACCGGCAAGGGTGTAAGTGCGCAGGACAACATTGCACGCGCCAAAGCCGACCTCGATGCCAAGGCACAACTGGCCGGCCAGGTCAATACCACCATGAAACAGGTTGCCGACCAATACCTTACCGACACCGGCAATGAACGCGCTGCCGACATAGCCGACAAATTCCAGAGCCTGGTTCGGCAGGTGATGAACACCGACATTGCTGATTTGCGCAAAATCGGTGAGAAAAAATATTTCAATAAAAAATCAGGCGAATACACGGTATTCATGGCGTATGAGATAAAAAAGAACGCCATGCTTCGCTTCATGAAGCGCCAGGCTAAACTCGACAACACCATCAATGAGCGCCAGCGCGAAATCATTGAAAAAATTATTGATGAGGAGCTGAAGAAGGCCGAGGCAGAAGAAGGGGGCCAATAAATTACACTCGCTTTCAGGCACCTGGTTTACTCTTTTGTACATCCGGCCCTTACCTGACGCGCATCATAGATTTTCCGGGGGGCCGGTACCATCTTTGCCCCGATGAGCAAAGAGTGGTTGCAACAGGAAATCATCAGGCTTAAGCAGGAAAGGCAGGCTGTTGTGCTTGCGCACTATTATCAGATTCCGGAAATACAGGAAGTGGCCGACATGACGGGCGATAGCCTGGAAATGGCGCGTTATGCTGCCCGAATACAAAATGCTCAGGTTATTGTTGTATGTGGTGTACGGTTCATGGCCGAAACCGCGAAAATCCTAAACCCTTTACGCAAGGTACTTATTCCTGAGCCGGAGGCTGGCTGTTCCCTGGCCGACTCCATCACGCCCGAACAGCTTCGCAATTTTATTTGTCAACACCCTGGTGTGCCGGTTATTTCCTACATCAACTGTTCAGCCGAAATCAAAGCGATGAGTGATGCGGTATGCACCTCGTCCAATGCCGTGCAGGTTGTGAAGGCCGTGGCCGGGAACGGTCCTGCCATTTTCGTTCCCGACATCAATCTGGGCAAATATGTTCAGCAGCAGACCGGTTGCGAGCTTATACTCTGGAACGGTGCCTGCATCGTGCACGAAAATTTTTCCATGGATAAAATTCTGCACCTGCACAAAGAACATCCGCATGCAAAGTTTATTGCCCATCCTGAGTCGCAACCCCATATTCTGCGCATTGCCTCTTACATCGGCTCAACCAAAGGAATGATTGACTTCATCACCCGCGATGATGCCAAAGCATACATAGTTGCCACCGAAGCCGGTATACTGCATCAGATGCGCCTGCAGGCACCCCATAAGACACTCATTCCCGCACCGGCCTACGAAGATAACGCCTGTGCCTGCAGCGAATGCCCGTACATGAAAATGAACACGTTAGAGAAACTGCATCGCAGCCTTAACGAAGAAGTGTACGAAATCAACCTGCCGCACGAGGTAATACACAAGGCCGCTCTTGCGCTGAACAGGATGCTGAACCTAACGGATCAGCCCTCCGCATCGCAGTTCGTTATAAAAAAACCTGCTACTTAAAATTTGCACACAGCGTTTTGAGGTAAGGTGCTGCCTCGATGACCATAGGGTTCACCTTCCAGCGGCTTTCCACACCCCATTTCACCAAGGCCGAACCGGGCCTTTATACCGTTGCTTAGTAGTTAACTTTTTATGTATTTACCCTTGTCAATTGCTGACGAGACTATCTCATAAGGAGTAGTCTCAGTTATTTGGTTTAAATCTTTGTAGAAGGATTTTTTACCTTTTCATCTAGCAGAATTGAAAATTCTTTATCGCATTTTCTTATGTCCATGGAGTGCAGATAACTTTTTTATCGTCCCAGAATTTTGATTTTAAGTCGCTTACTCTGCTTTTTAGTTCTTCGTAGTCGGAGTGGGAAATCAAAACTACACATGATACAAAAATTGGAAATTGAGGGTCTATCCGTGTTAGTCCGTGATCGCCACTTTCGTCTAAGAATAGATAGTAGTCCATTTTTTTTAAGCCAATTACCGCCATCGTTTGTCTTTATGTCGGCTGCGGCTTTTGAAGCACGTCTTTATTCACCGTGGGTGAACGAAATTAATAAAACAAACCTACATTTCAGCGTGAAGCCCGCAGCTGGCTTAAACCAACAACTGTGTGCACATCGGGTTGTGCAACAAAATACCAGCAGCATTATGAGGCGGGTTTTCATGCAGAAAAGTTAGTTTTATCCCGAAAACCAAAGCAGCATGAAATCAATTCTTTTATCTGCATGTATTTTTGTCGGTTATTTTGCTTTTTCACAACAACCTCCGGCCACCGACATCTACCTGTTCGACCTGCATATCCGCAGAAATAATATCAGGCTGGCTAATCCGAAAAATATTACTGCGCGGAAAGGGTATGACAACCAGCCCTTCTTTCATCCTGAAAAACCCTTGTTGTACTATGCTTCTGCCGGAGAAGACGGCCGGACAGACATCATGATCTACAACTATCAAACAGACAAAACCAGCCAGCTTACGTACACAGCCGACCGCGAATATTCACCCACCGTTACCCCCGATGGAAGGTTTATTTCCTGCATCATTCAGCGCGACAACGGTGCACAGGACCTTGGCAAATATCCGGCTGAAGGTGGCGGGCCGGTGATACTTGTTGACAATCTGATGGTGGGCTATCACGCCTGGGTAAATGAACATGAGTTGCTGTTGTTTGTGCTGGGTCAGCCCAACACGCTGCGGTTGTACCATGTTAACACCAGAGAAGATAAGATACTGGCTCATCATATCGGGCGCTCACTGCACCGTATTCCGGGTACGGGCGAAATGAGTTTTGTAGAAAAACAAACAGATAACTGGTTCATAAAAAAATACAACCCAAAAAGCGGAAAGATCACTACAATCAGCACCACCTTGCCCGGTCGTGAGGATTTAACCTGGACACCCGATGGAAAAATATGCATGAGCGATGGCGTGCAGTTGTATTACCTCACGCCGGGCAGCCAAGCTTCATGGAAAAGTATATTGATGCCCAAAGGCATCGCCCTGAAAAACATTACCCGTATTGCCGTTAATGCCACCGGAACACGGCTGGCATTGGTAGCCGAAGAATAATGCTGTTTTAATTTTTCAGGCCCATGTTAATTGCCGGGTTAAGCAGCGGCCGCTCCGATTTACCCCTATATTTGCAGCCCGCATGAAGCAACTCAAACACATTGCCATTTCAGGCAACATTGGCTCAGGCAAAACCACCCTGGCCGAGAAACTGGCAAAGCATTATGGCTGGACGCCGCTTTACGAGTCGGTAGACAAAAATCCGTACTTGCGCGACTTTTACCACGATATGCAGCGCTGGGCTTTTCATCTGCAGATCTATTTTCTGAACAGCCGCTTTCGGCAGGTGAACGAAATACGCAACAGCACCAAAACCACCGTGCAAGACCGTACCATCTATGAAGATGCCTACATCTTTGCCGCCAATCTCCATGCCAGCGGCTATATCAACGACCGCGATTACAACAACTACCTTGAAATTTTCAACTCCATGATTGCCTTTGTGCCCCCGCCCGATCTGCTTATTTATCTGCGCTGCGACATCCCCAAACTGGTGCGTCAGATACAGAAGCGCGGCCGCGATTTTGAATATGCCATGCGCCTGGATTACCTGAAAAATCTGAATGAGTATTACGAAAAATGGATAAGCACCTACAAACTGGGCCGGCTTTTGATCATTAATGCCAACGACCTTGATTTTGTAGAACGGGTGGAAGACTTTGCTTTCATCGTAAACCGCATAGACCTGGAGTTGAATAATCTCTTCGCCCAGTAGCCATTCAACACCAGCCGATGAAACTGCTGTAAAACTTCTGCTGTTCATTTGTCGGTTTTGTACATTCGCTGCCTGTGAAACGGCTGTATGCTATAGTACTGCTGGCCGTATGTGGCTTCGCCATGGGGGGTGCCTATCTGTATTTTGCCGTAAGGCTTGTGCACATCCGCCAAAGCATGCGCGAGCAACTGGCTGCCCGGCCGGCCGAAGAGCTGGACTGCGTGGAGTTGCATGCCGAAGATTTTATCCGTTGCAGGGTCGATGGGCACGAACTGAAAATTGGTAGCCGGATGTTTGATATTGCACGCATTGAACACGATGGCGATAAAATACTGGTGTACGGATTATACGATGAGGCCGAAGATAACCTGCTGGTACTCCTCAACACGGTAATTCTTCGCCTGCATGAAGACGAAAATCCGCTGCCCCTATCCCTGCTTGCCCTTTTAACACAGGTTTATACGGTTCCGCAGGGAGTGGCGCTCGTTCGTCCCGCTATACGCTGCCAAACTACAGAGGTTCCGTATCTCAGAAACTTTTCATCCTTTCAGCCGAAAAAGCACACACCGCCTCCGCGCATTTCGTAAGGTTTTTTTGTTGCAGCGGTTTTGCCGCTCCGTTCATTTTTCATTATTCAAAACAAACCTTATTTCTTATTATGAAAGAAATGCGTCTTTACTTTCTTTATACTATTCTCCTGGCTGCTTTACGCCTCAAAACGTGGGCACAGCCAAATGATACGACCAGGATGTTGGGGGAAATCGTTATTTCCGTTAACCGGTGGGAGGAAAATCTGCGCGAAGTGCCTAACCGGGTAGCTCAGTTAAATGCTCCGGCTATCCGGTTTCAGAACCCGCAAACCGCGGCCGACCTGTTGGGTTTTACCAATCAGGTGTTTGTGCAAAAAAGTCAGCTGGGCGGGGGTAGTCCTATGATTCGCGGATTTGCTACAAACCGGGTGTTATTGGTAGTTGATGGTGTACGCATGAACAATGCCATATTCCGCAGCGGAAATGTACAGAATGTCATTTCGCTCGATGCACACATCATTGAAAATGCCGAAGTAATATTTGGGCCGGGGTCGGTAATTTACGGCAGCGATGCCATAGGCGGGGTCATGGATTTTCATACGCGCCAGGTGCGCCTGTCGGCCAATGACAAGCTGCGTGTTTCGGCAAACAGTTTATTGCGGTATGCTTCGGCCAACAACGAACAAACCGGACATCTCGATTTTTCGGCCGGTACCCGGAAAATCGGTTTTCTTTCCAGTATCAGTTACTCCAGCTATGGCCACTTACTGCAAGGCAGCAAAGGACCGGACGATTACCTGCGGCCTGATTTTGCGGTGCGTGGCGTAGCTGCCATTGATTCGGTGGTTGTAAACTCCAACCCCCGCAAACAAACGCCTTCGGGCTTTAATCAGATCAACAGCACCCAGAAACTACGCTGGCGCCCTTTCAATGCCCTGGATATTCAGTATGCCTGGCATTATTCCAAAACCTCACGCTACGACCGGTATGACCGCCTGCTGCTGCGCAACACGTCCAACCCTGCCCTGCTGCGTTTTGGCGAGTGGTATTATGGACCGCAGCGGTGGGAAATGCATTCGCTGCAAATCAGCTACCTGAATGCTACCTCGTTGTTCGATGGTGCGCGCTTCATTGCCGCCTACCAGGATTATGAAGAGAGCCGCCACACGCGAAACTTCAATAATCCCCGGCGGGTAAGCCGTTTTGAAAATGTAAAGGCCCTGTCGTTTAACCTTGACTTCAATAAAAAATTATCAGAATCGGCCGAAATCTTTTATGGTGCCGAAGTGGTAGACAACAAGGTTTATTCTACAGCCAGTCGCGCTCACATTATAAACAACACCGTTGAACCCTGGTCAACCCGGTATCCCGATAATTCCGACTGGCGATCGGCCGCAGCTTATATGAGCTTAAAACTGCGCATGAGCGATGCCTGGCTGCTTAGTTCCAGCATGCGCTTTACTTCGGTTTACACTTATACGCCTTTCGATACCACGTTCTTTCCCTTTCCCTTTACCGAAGCCACCCTGCGCAACAGCCAGGTTAATAACAGTGTGGGGCTAATCTACACCCCCAACAACAACTGGAAAATCTATGGCAACTTTTCAACCGGCTTCCGGGCGCCCAATGTGGATGACATCGGGAAAGTGTTTGACTCGCAACTGGGAAGTGTGCTGGTACCTAACCCAAAGTTAAAGCCTGAACTTGCCTACAACACCGAGCTTGGTTTTGCCGCGCGGTTAGGCAACAACGTAACGTTTGATGCCGGCCTTTACTACACGTGGCTGGATAACGCCATCTCGCGGGCACCCTTTTTATTTAATGGAGAAGACAGCATAGATTACGATGGCACCTTAAGCCGAGTCATTGCCCTGCAAAACATAAGCAAAATGTATGTGTATGGGTTTCAGGCCGGCATTACCTGGAAAATATTGCCTGAACTTACCCTCACCTCCACTTACAACATGCAGAACGGAAAAGAAAAAAACCCGGAAGCAGGCATCGATGCACGCCCCACACACGTGGCCCCCAACTTTGGCGCTACACAGCTCATCTATCAGAATGACAAGCTGATGATTAACCTGTACAGCCAGTATAACGGGAAGATTACTGCGGCAAAGCTGCCGTTAAGCGAACTGGAAGACGCACACCTGTATGTCCGGGATGCAAACGGTAATCCTTACTCCCCCTCCTGGTGGACACTGAACCTGAAGGCATCGTATCAGTTCTTAAAAAACCTGACCCTTAACGCAGGCGTTGAAAACATTTTCGACAAGCGTTACCGGCCTTATTCATCAGGTATATCGGCACCCGGCCGCAACTTCATTGTTGCGCTGCGGGCTGCACTGCGATGAGACAACGATAACACCATTTAGCCTGAAACCCGTTTATAACACGGGTTTCGGGCTTTAAAACAAACTTTGTTTTCAAAGATCACCACACCGAAACACAGCCGGATGGGAGCAAATACACAGTGGTTCCATTTTAGGTAATTTATCTGACGCCCTCTGACGGACAAATAAAGTTATCTGTACTTCCCTCACCGGCCTGAGCCTGTTAACGCCAGGCTTTACGCGATTTTTTCTGTGGTACAACCTGATAAGATAAGAAAAAGAAAGAGAGTTATGTAAAGCGTTTATCTAATCCTGACCTATCATCTGCAGCAAGTCATCAACGTATTCACGGGTATTGGAGAGGCGCGGCACTTTATTTTGCCCTCCTAATTTGCCTTTGCTTTTCAGCCAGTTGTAAAAGGTGCCTGGCTTTACGCTGTGTATTTTGGGTGTTACCAGCGCAAGGTCGTGCGAACGTTTGGCATCATAATCACTATTTAACTCACGCAGCGCCTCATCGAGAATATGTGTAAATTGTTCCAAACTGGCTGGTGGCGTGGTGAATTCGATGATCCACTCATGTCCGCCTTTCTGATGTGTATCCAGGTAAACCGGTGCTGCCGTGTAATTGTCTATTCGTGCACCGGTTATTCTGCAGGCCCTTTCTATGGCTGCATCGGCATTTTCCACCATCAGTTCTTCGCCAAAAACGTTGATATAGTGTTTGGTTCGGCCGGATATACGGATACGATAAGGAGAGAGCGAAGTAAAACGTACCGTATCGCCAATCAGGTATCGCCATAAACCCGCGTTGGTAGTAATTACCATGGCATAATTGCGGTTCAGTTGCACATCGGCAAGTGGTACCGCTTTAGGCGAGTCGGAATTGAGTTCTTCCAGCGGAATGAATTCATAAAAAATGCCATAGTCCAGCATCAGCAGCATGTCGCCTCCATCGCGCCTGTCCTGAATACCAAAAAATCCTTCACTGGCATTGTATATTTCCCAATAGTTCATGCCGGTTGACGGTATCAATTCCTCAAACACCTTGCGATAAGGTGCAAACGAAACTGCTCCATGAAAAAACACTTCCAGGTTGGGCCACACTTCCAGAATATTTTTTGCACCGGCCAGTTCAACGATGCGTTGAATGAGCAACACCGTCCAGGTGGGCACGCCTGCAATGCTGGTAACATTCTCATTTATGGTTTCGCGTGCCAGCCGTTCAATTTTTTCTTCCCAGTTGCTGAGCAGCGCTGTTTCAAGTTTAGGTGTGCGTATAAATTCAGCCCACACCGGAAGGTTCTGCATAATTACAGCCGACACATCGCCATAGTGCGATGAGGCCGTGGGATCGTTTTCGTTGAGCTGATGGCTGCCGCCTACGGCCAGATTTTTCCCATCGAAAATGTGCGTATCGGGAAAGTTATTTACGTAAATAGAAAGTAAATCTTTTCCCCCTTTAAAATGACATTCTTCAAGTGCTTCTGCCGAAACCGGAATAAACTTGCTGCGCGCATTGGTGGTGCCTGACGATTTGGAGAACCATTTTATTTCTGTGGGCCACAAAATAAATTGTTCGCCACGCATCAGTCTTTCGATATAAGGAAAAAGCTGCTCGTATGTTTGGATCGGAACGCGTTCAGCAAACTGACGGTAATTTTCTATTGACGCAAAGTGATAGGTCTTTCCAAATTCGGTATGACGGGCTGTGCGGATAAGTTTGCGCATCCATTCATCCTGCACTTCATGTGGATATTTCATGAAAAGCTCTATCTGGTGGATGCGCTTTTTCATGATCCACGTAAGAATGGAATTAATAAGGCCCATGGTTTAAATATACAGGAATCCGGCCTGCAAAATAAAAAGACTCAGGGACCTGATGTTACACGCGCCCTGCGCAATTCAAAATTCTGACCGAGGTACACCTTGCGCACCAGGGGGTCATCGGCTAATTGCTGGGCCGTTCCTGAGCGGAACAGCTTGCCGTCAACCATCAGGTAGGCGCGGTCGGTTATAGAAAGGGTCTCATCCACGTTATGGTCTGTAATGAGAATGCCAATGTTTTTGCTTTTCAGGCGGGCAACGATAGACTGAATTTCCTCCACGGCAATGGGATCCACCCCGGCAAAGGGTTCATCGAGCAGCACAAATTTTGGGTCCACAGCCAGTGCGCGGGCAATTTCCGTTCGTCTTCGCTCCCCGCCTGAAAGGGACATCCCCAGGCTTTTGCGTACCTTTTGCAGGCTGAATTCTTCGATAAGCTGATCGGTTTTTTCTTTTCTTTCTTTAGCCGTATATCCGCGCATTTCCAGCACAGCCAGAATATTTTCTTCAACGGTCAGTTTTCTGAAAACCGATGCTTCCTGTGCCAGGTAACCGATGCCCCTGCGTGCGCGCCGGTACATGGGCAGCGGGGTGATTTCTTCTTCATCCAGATAAATGGATCCTTCATTGGGCTTAATCAAACCTACAATCATGTAAAACGTTGTGGTTTTGCCTGCTCCATTCGGCCCCAATAATCCTACAATCTCGCCCTGGTTCACCTCCACTGTAACATGATCGACCACCGTTCGGGTTTTGTATTTTTTTACCAGGTTTTCAGCGCGCAGTTTCATTGGTCAAACTTAATGTCTTTTACCTTCAGTTGAATAGAAGTGTTGCCGTTGTAATGGTTTTCTTCCACGGTAAATGCCATGTGGAAGGTTTCGCCCTGTGCCAGTCTGTTGTACTGTTCGGCCATGTTAAATGCCACTGCCTGAAACAGGCGATCGCTGCCCTGTTGCTGAACGGTGAACCGGAGGTGCCGCTCTTTAAAGGCCGTGAGTGTATAAACTACCTGCACATTTTGTGCCGCAAACACGGGTCGGTGATTTTCCGGCCCAAAAGGGGCCATGCGGTTCATGATATTTACAAAAGCAGGTGTTATGACATGAAGCGGCAGCGATACATCAATTTCCAGTGCGGGCTTGAGCATTTCAGGCGTAAGGCGCTCGCCCGCCACCTGCTGAAAACGGTGTATAAAGGCTGTGAGGTTTTCGGGCAGCAGGGTAAGGCCTGCCGCATGCCGGTGTCCGCCAAATTTTTCCAGCAGGTCGCTGCACTGCAACAGGGCATCGTACAAATCGAAATCTTTGATGCTGCGGGCCGAGCCGGTAATTTTTCCATCGGACGATGTGAGGATGATGGTAGGGCGGTAATATTGTTCAATGCAACGGGCTGCCACGATACCCACTACGCCTTTGTGCCAGTTGTCTTTGTACAGGACGGTAGCACTTGCAGTGCGTTGCGATTCATCGGCTTCAATCATGGCAAGTGCTTCTTCGGTGGTGGTCAGATCATACTCTCTTCGTAGGATGTTATTGTCGTTCACTATGCCGGCCTTTTCGCGGGCTTCAGCTATCGTTCGCGAAATGAGCAGGTCAACCGCAGCACTGGCGTGTGCAATCCGTCCGGCTGCATTGATGCGTGGCCCCAGCGCAAATACAATGGAGGTTACATCTACTTCATTATTTACGCCCGCAACCTCCTTAAGTGCCGCCAGGCCGGGCTGGGGATTCTCATTTAATTTTCTGATGCCATGATAAGCCAGTATGCGGTTTTCGCCATTGATGGGAACAATATCGGAGGCGATGCTTACAGCAACCAGGTCAAGATAGTCGAATACTTCTTTTTCCTGGCGGTAAGAACGGGCATAGGCCTGCATCAGTTTAAAGCCCAGGCCGCACCCGCTCAGTTCTTTAAATGGATAAGCACAATCGGTTTGTTTGGGATCGAGTACCGCTACCGCATGTGGGATGTTATCGCCGGGGAGGTGGTGGTCGCAGATAATAAAATCTATTCCTTTGAGGTTGCCAAGTGCCACCATGTCGGAAGCCTTGATGCCACAATCAAGGGCAATAATCAGTGAGAATCCGCCATCATGCGCATACTGCACACCTTCTTTTGAAATACCGTATCCTTCGCGGTGGCGATCAGGTATGTAAATTTCGCACTGAGAATAAAAGGACGTGAGATAAAGGAAAACCAGCGCAACTGCTGTGGTGCCGTCCACATCATAATCTCCATAAATCAAAATTTTTTCCCGGTTTGTTATAGCCCGATGCAACCGCTGCACAGCCTTGCGCATGTCCTTCATCAGAAAGGGATCGTGCAGGTCGTCCAGTTGTGGAGCAAAGTATTGCCTGGCCTTCTCAGGGTTATCAATGCCGCGTTGTAACAAAACGGCTGTAAGGTATGGGTTGAGGTTAATTAACCGGCTAAGCCGTTCAATGCGGTCAGCCGGTGGCAACGGTTTATATAGCCATCGTTTTTCCATCAGTCGATCCGAAAGATTATACTGCCGGGCCTTCCGCGTGTACCCATAGCCCCGTCCATGCCGGACAATCCGCTTCGGCCGTTTTTGCGGTTCGGTCCCTGGCCGGGAGCACCGGCAATGCCCCCTTTGCCGCCCTGACCGGGCAAGCCTCCATCGTTGCGAACGATGAGCTTAGTTCCTAACCATTCCTTAACCGCCATGGCCCGAGGGCCCTGAAAGATGAAGTTCCCGCCCTGGCCGCCATCGCCTCCTCTTCCTCCGTTCCCACCCTGGCCACCGTTTCCTCCGCTGCAGTGCAGGGTACCCGGACTTCCGTCACCGCCGGCACCCCCGTTGCCCCCGTTGCCGCCATTACCGCCTGTCAGGTTTATCTCGAGTTTTTTTGCAATAATAAGTTCGTCACAGTATATCGTCAGGTTCACACCGTTCACCCCCGCCAGGCCACTCTGTGCCTGTAAACCAGGTGTACCGTCCTTACACGGACCCTGACCACTGTTTCCCGGCCTGCCGTTGCGCCCCTGTTGTCCATGGGCGCCCTTGCCATCTATAAAAGCCGTGCCTTCAATTCGTATCTGTTTTGCGCGAATGATATTTTCCGGACGCATTGAATTGAGCTGGATGACTGCCGAGTCCTGAAGCACCAGCGTGTCGGCTACAAGGATATCAGAAATATTGTCAATGGTTAGTGTTTTGCCTTTCGGTATAACCAGTTTGGTATAGCGGATTTGGCCGTACACTCTTTCGGACAGAGCAAACAGCCAGATGACTAAAGTTAAAATCCTGATCACCATGCGTTGTAAAAAAGAAACGCGGTACTGTATGTGTTTTTCAATTTCCGGTTCCGGTCGAAAAACAATAAGGCCGCCTCTTCTGATAGGCAGCCTTAAAGTGCAATTATTCTGTAAACTTTATTTTTTTGCTTCGGGCTTATCGCCTATCACACCTTCCAGCACATCTTTAATATCAACGCGCTGCCCATCTTTATAGGGTACAATCCAGGCATCTTTCACTCCCATTTCGCGCATATACTTTTTAAACTGGTCGGCTTCCCAGTAATCGCGGAAGATACCGATGGTAATGCGTTGGGGTTCGTTCTCGCGAACCTCGCCACCAAAGTTAGGATTGTTGTCGAAGTACTTGGAAAGATCCTTGTTTTTGAAGGCTCCTACCTGCACTTTAAAAACTACGCCCTTGGAAAAATCCATTGGATTAACAACGGGTGTTTCCTTGAGCTGTTGTATTTCGGCACGGGCCTGGGCCAGCTGGCCGCGCAACTGTGTAAGCTGGTCTTCGAGTTCGGCTATGCGCGCGTCTTTGTTGCTCATGGCACTCTGCATCTCGGTAATTTTGCGGTTAAGCGTGTTTACCTGGTTCTCGGCCGATTGTTTTTCTTCGGTAAACTGCTTCAGGTTGGCGGGATTTTTTGCGTATTCCTTGGCTTTCTTTTTCCACTCTTTTTTCTCCTGCTTGGACAGCTGGGCGAAAGCAGATGTGCCCGCAAAAAGTAAAGCCAGACAGAGGAGTTGAACGGTTGTTTTCATGGTTAAAGCTTAAAAAGTTGAATAAAAGTACGAATTATTTGGATAATCTACGTATTGAGGTTGCCCACCATCTTTTCCGGCCTTACCCACTGGTCAAATTGCTCGGAGGTAAGCAGACCCAGTTCTATGGCTGCTTCGCGCAGGGTTTTGTTTTCCTTATGTGCTTTTTTGGCTATCCGTGCCGCATTTTCGTAGCCAATATGTGGATTCAGTGCTGTTACCAGCATTAGGGAGTTTTCCAGATGTTGCCTGATAACCGGCAGGTTAGGTTCTATTCCTTCGGCACACTTGTCATTGAATGAAACACAGGCATCGCCCAGCAAGCGTGCCGATTGTAATACGTTTGCGGCAATCAGGGGTTTAAATACGTTCAGCTCAAAATGACCATTGGATCCTCCTACTGATACTGCCACATCGTTGCCCATTACCTGTGCACAAACCATGGTTAGGGCTTCGGGCTGGGTGGGATTTACCTTGCCGGGCATAATGGATGAGCCGGGTTCATTATCGGGTATCAAAATTTCACCAATGCCGGCACGTGGACCTGAGCTGAGCATCCGTATATCATTCCCGATTTTCATCAATGCTACTGCAGCGCGCTTTAGGGCGCCTGATAATTCGACCATGGCATCGTGAGCAGCCAGGGCTTCAAACTTGTTGGGTGCTGTCTTGAAAGGATAACCGGTTAGTTCGGCAATTATTTTTGCCACCAACACATCGTATCCTTTGGGTGCATTAAGGCCGGTGCCAACGGCTGTGCCTCCCAGCGCCAGCTCGCTTACCATCTCAAGTGCGTTGCGTATAGCACGCATGCTGTTATCCAACTGCTGCACATAGCCGGAAAATTCCTGTCCCAATGTCAGCGGGGTGGCGTCCATAAAATGCGTGCGTCCTGTTTTTACAATGTTTGCAAATGCTTTTGCCTTGCGGTGAAGGGTGTCGCGCAGTTTTTGCATGCCGGGCAGGGTAATTTCCATCACCATTTTATAGGCAGCAATGTGCATGGCTGTGGGAAATGTATCGTTGGATGATTGCGATTTGTTCACATCATCGTTGGGATGAAGGATTTTCTTGTCGTCTGTCAGTTTTCCCCCGCTGAGCACGTGAGCACGGTAAGCAATTACTTCGTTCACATTCATGTTGCTTTGTGTGCCCGAGCCGGTCTGCCAGATGACGAGCGGAAACTGATCGTCCAGTTTGCCTTCCAGAATTTCATCGCAAACGCGGACAATCAGATTTTTCTTTTCTTCAGACAGTACACCAAGCTGATAATTGGCCAGGGCTGCAGCTTTTTTCAGGTAGGCAAAAGCGTAGATGATCTCGCGCGGCATGGTTCCTTCCGGACCAATCTTAAAGTTGTTGCGTGAGCGTTCGGTTTGAGCCCCCCAGTATTTATCGGCCGGCACGCATACCTCGCCCATGGTATCCTTTTCAATGCGGTAATCCATAATGCAGCAGTTTTATAATGAGGATATTTCAGTGCTCAAAATTAGAAAAGAAACCGGCCGGTTAGTAACCAGGCTGTGTGGTTATTGTCCGTCTTTCTTTCGGAAGTACTTGTCTTCGTCAAACTCTTCATCTTCCAATGGTTTTGGAAGAACGCCCACCTCCAGAATTTTAAATTCCGTCCTGCGGTTTTTAGCTCTTCCTTCCGGGTTATCGGTACCATCGGGGTTGGTGTTGCGTGCGATGGGGCGGGATTCACCGTAGCCTTTGGCAATCATCCTGTCGGGTGAAATACCTTTTCTGATCAGGTAATTAACAGCCGATTCTGCACGCTTTTGAGATAACCACATATTGTATTCTTCCGTGTCCACACTGTCGGTATGGGAACTTAATTCTATCTTGATTTCAGGATTATCGATCAGTATCTGTGCGAGTTTATCGAGTTCACGGGCGGCCGCCGGGTTGATGTCGTACTTATTGAAATCGTAGTAAATATTTTCCAGTACAAAAATTTTGTTGATTTCAATTTTATCGAGCACTACAATGGTATCGAAGGTGATGTTGGTTACCAGTTCTTTGAGGGTGGACGGGTCAACAGCTTTTCCCCTGGTGGTATAGGGTTGGCGTTTGGTCAGATATCCCTCTGATTCTCCTATCAGCGTATAATCTTCATTTTCATAAACGCGGAACAGAAACTTGCCGTCATTGCCGGTAACGTAATCCTGCATCACATCGCCCTTGTTGTCGACCAGCGATACTTTGGTGTTGGGCAATATCTGCAGTTTGCCTTCCTTATCGGGTGTGTAGGTGATGCCCGCCAGATAGTAGTTTACCACCTTCAGATCGGGGTCTTCATTCACAAAGGTATAGATGTCGTCATCGCCTTTTCCGCCTTCGCGGTTGGAGGTAAAGAATCCGCGGTCGGGGCGAAACAGAAAGATGCCAAAGTCATCTCCTGCCGAGTTCATCGGCTCACCGAGGTTTTCGATGATGGTTTTTCCTCCCGACCGCTTCACGACAAACAAATCCAGGCCGCCAAAGCCCGGGTGGCCGTCTGATGCAAAATAGAGCTTTCCGTCTTCGGCCATATAGGGAAACATCTCATTGCCGGGTGTATTGATTTCGGGCCCCAGGTTGCGCACGCGCGAAAAGCGGCCGCGGGAGTCCATTTGTGCAGAATACAGATCCGTTCCTCCAAACCCGCCCTTGCGGTTGGATGCAAAGTACAGGGTTCGTCCATCCGGACTAAAGGCCGGTGTTGAATCCCAGAAGTCGGGTGTATTTACTCCGCCTGTGATGATTTGTGGCTCCGTCCATTGTCCGTTCCTGAATCTTGAAATGTACAGATCCACATCATCTCCGCCCTTGCGCTTGCCCGAGTTGCCGCGTGCAAATACCATGGTGCGTCCATCGGGGCTGAAGGTTACGCAGCCGTTGTTTACGTTGGGCATGTTGATGAAGGAGGGCAGAGGCGCCACGGTGGCGATGTCAACAATGGCGCCCCGACTGGCTACTTTGTAAAGGCTGGTAAAAGGCGTACCGGTGGCAGCATAGAGTTTACCATTGCCCCGCGATGAGGTGAAATATAATTCGTTGTTCAGAAACACCGGATTATATTCGCTTTGCGCACTATTGAGCGTTTCAAGATTTTTAACACGATAGTAGCTGGGCTTTTCCCTGAGTTTTTCCAGGTAAGCCAGCCCGTTGTACTCCATTTGAGCGCGGTTTCTCAGCGCTTCATTGGAAGTGCGTTTAATCAGTTCATCGAGCTGTTTTCTGGCTTCATCGTACCTGGCGTTGGCCTTCAGCGATTGCGCATAGTAGAACTGCACAGAATCGCGATCAATGCCCCGACCTCCGGCTTTGGCATAGTAGGGTTCGGCGTGCTTGATGCGGTTGGAGAGACGATATGATTCGGCAATGAGGTAATTGGCTTTTCCGGCATCTGATATTTTTTTGGATGTCAGGGTTTCTATTACATGCTGGTATTCACCGCGCAAAAAGGATTTTTGCACCTTGCGCTCGGTACTGCAGGCAATCAGTAAAAAAAACCATACGGAAACCGGTAATAGCCGCTTCATGCCAAAAATCTGTTAAAGCTACGAAAATCAAACCGAAACCTGTTTAAGGTAACGCACCAGCCAGGTTTTGCCGGCCGAAACCGGATTTTGATTGAGCTCACCATACGTAGTAACGGATGTGTCAAACACCAATGTGTCGGCATTCCATATACCTTCGTTCAGGGACTGCCTTAGTCGGGTAACGGAAATATTCTGAATGGTATTGTTTATCAGAAAGAAAACCTGCCCGCGGTCGGCCAGCTGCAATCCTGCCGACTGAAGTATGTCCGCTACCGCATGAACTGAACTATCAATGGAACAACCGCTGGGCGCGTGATATTCTTCATCGACCGCCAGAACGATAAAGCGGCTATGCAGAATTTTAAAAGAGGCTTTCAGGTCATGTCCGTGTGCTTTCCATTGCTGCACAAAGGCTTTCAGTTTTTCACCGATGCCTAATTCTTCGGTTGGGGCAAGGGCCCGACTCAGCGGATATATCCAAACTTTTGCCTGAGGCGGAAGTTTTTCAAACGGAATAAACATATGATATCGCTATATTAGCCTAAACCCTGAGCTTCAGCTATTAGTTCGGCAAGGTCTTTAACCTTTACTTCCTGTTCTTTTTCTTTAGCCTTTATCCCATCGGTCATCATGGTCATGCAAAAGGGGCAGGCTACGGCAATGGTTGAGGCCCCGGTGCGAAGCGCCTCTTCTGTGCGCTCGATATTAATTTCCTTGTTTCCTTTTTCGGCATCTTTAAACATTTGAGCGCCCCCGGCACCGCAGCACAATCCGCGGGTTCTGCACCGTTTCATTTCCACCAGGTCGGCATCGAGGGCTTCGAGTACTGCGCGCGGTGCTTCGTAAACACCATTGGCCCGGCCCAGATAACAGGAGTCGTGGTAGGTGATTTTCTTTCCTTTGAATACGGATGTGTCCGTCAGCCTGATGCGCCCCTCACCAATAAGTTGTTGCAAGAATTCTGAATGATGCATGACTTCGTAATGGCCGCCCAGTTCGGGGTATTCGTTTTTCAGTGTGTTGAAGCAATGGGGGCAGGCGGTAACAATTTTCTTCACGCCATAGCCATTCAGCACCTGAATGTTGTTGAGGGCCTGCATCTGAAAAAGAAATTCATTGCCGGCTCTGCGGGCAGGGTCGCCTGTGCAGGTTTCTTCCGGCCCCAGCACAGCAAATTTGATTTCCGCTGCCAGCAGTATTCTGGCAAATGCGCGGGTAACGCGCTTGTAGCGGTCGTCATAAGAACCGGCACAACCTACCCAGAAAAGTATTTCGGGTGTTTCACCGCGGGTCGTTAGTTCCTGAAGAGTGGGTACGTTCATCATGGGTCAGTTTTTCGTAGTGCTTGTATTGTTGTTTTTACAGCCTCTCCATGTTTTATACAGGTGCATCGGCAAAGGTGCTGTTGAATTTCGAGTGGCCGAAATAATCATCGCAATCATAGAGCACATGCCTTCGGCACCATCAATTAAGCTTTTCATCAGTCTTTGGCCCAATTAAACCGGTCGGCCGCTGAAAATTTCCAGGGTGCAAAATTGGTTTCCAGATTCTGGAACATGGCATTCCACGATGCCGGGGCACCTGATTCTTCCATCACCACGTATCTGCGTAATTCAATAATTATTTCCAGTGGGTTAATGAGTACGGGGCAGGCTTCGACACAGGCATTGCAACTGGTACAGGCATTGATTTCCTCGCGGGTAATGTAATGGTCGAGCAGGGATTTACCATCATCTACCGCGTTGCCCCCTTTTCTCATGTTGCGCCCAATTTCTTCCAGCCGGTCGCGCGTATCCATCATAATTTTCCGGGGTGAAAGTTTTTTGCCGGTAAGGTTGGCCGGGCATTCGGATGTGCACCGCCCGCATTCGGTACATGCATAGGCCGCCATCAGGCTGGTCCAAGGCAAGTCGTTTACATCTTTGGCACCAAATCTTGCAGGCGTTGCATCGGGCGGGGTTTCGTTGCCGGCAAGTCCCAGCATACTCTTCACTTCGCGTGTAACCACCGGCATGTTGGCGATGTAGCCGGTCGGCTGCAGGCGCGCAAACCAGGTGTTGGGAAAAGCCATGAAGATGTGCAGGTGCTTGGAATAGGTAATGTACACGGCAAAGCCGAGTATACCAATGATATGGAACCACCAGGCAAACCTTTCTGCCACAATGAGTGATGAGGTGCTCCATGCTTCAAACACGGGCATCAACATGCTGCTGAAGAACAACTTGCCTGTGGCAGTATAGTAAGGGTGGCGTTGCTGCAGCAATTGGTCGGCTGCATTCATGGTAAGGATAGCGAGCATCAGCACGATTTCGGTGAGCAGGATGATGTTGGCATCCAGGCGCGGCCAGCTGGTCATTTCGGCCGACCAGAACCGCGGGAGTTTCAGTATGTTTCTGCGCACAAGAAAAACCACACAGGCAATCAGCACGCCCATGGCCAGTAGTTCAAAGATGTTCATCAGCACGGTGTAAAAACCACCAAGATAGGGCGCAAAAATGCGGTGGGTGCCGGCCAGCCCGTCTATGACAAACTCCAGCACCTCGATGTTAATAACCAAAAAGCCAATATAGATAAGGAAGTGAAAGAAGGCCGGAACAAACCGTTTGAACATTTTTTGCTGGCCAAAAGCTACCAGCATCATGTTTTTGAATCGTTGTGATGAAGGCCCTTCCATTTTCACATCCCTTCCCAGGCGGATGGTGTCGCGTATCTGACGAATGCGGCCACGCAAAACGTAGGCAAAGCCCAGGAGCGTAAGCAGAAATAATATTTGCTGGATCATGCCTAAAAATAGCTACTGCAACGGCCCGAACAAAACTGCGGTGTTTTGCGTCCATGGATAATTTATCTACTTTTGTGCCCCGCTCCGGATTCGTTGCGGTTATTTCCCTGGTGACGTAGCTCAGTTGGTAGAGCAAAGGACTGAAAATCCTTGTGTCGGCAGTTCGATTCTGCCCGTCACCACTTCCTATCTGAAGTGTTTCAGTCGGATAATCTCCTCCCGGGTGAGGTACCGCCATTTACCGCGCGGCAAATCTTTCTTATCCAGGCCGGCATATAGGGTGCGGTCGAGCTTCACCACCTCGTAATCCAGTGCTTCAAAAATTCTGCGCACCACGCGGTTCCAGCCAATGTGCAACTCCACCCCTACGGTTTTGCGGTCTTCCGATATGATTGCCAGATTGTCGACCTGTGCACGTCCTTCTTCCAGCTGCACTCCCTGAAGAATGCGTTCAAAGTCTGCTTTTGTTAAAGGGCGGTTCAGCTCTGCCTTATACACCTTCTTCACGTTATAGGAGGGGTGCGAAAGTTTTTCAGCCAGTTCTCCATCATTTGTAAGCAGCAAAAGCCCTGTGGTGTTTCGATCGAGGCGGCCAACCGGATATATCCGCTCTTTTACTGCCTTGCCGATGAGCTGCATGACTGTTTTGCGTTCCTGGGGATCGTTGGTGGTAGTTAAATATCCCTTGGGCTTGTTCAGCAAAATGTACACCGGCTTTTCGGCACGCAGTACACGGTTTTCATAGCGAACTTCATCACCGGGCTTTACCTTATAGCCCATTTCGGTAATCACTTTGCCGTTCACTGAAATCAGGCCCATCGCTATCAGATTGTCGGCCTCACGTCTGGAACAAATGCCGCTGTTGGCAATAAAGCGATTCAGACGAATGACACCCGTGCCTGCCGGCAGTTCTTTCTTCGGTGTGTCCTTCTCGTTCTTTGCATTCGGGTTGCTGCGCTTTCGCGGATGCGTTCTCTGAGCAGGTAAGGATCGCTGTTGGGATTTACGTCTGCGCATCGGGTTCTTTTAAATCGGCGTCCTCACCGATGGTGTTGGTTTCGCTGCTGAAATCTTTCGGCACGGGTAGCTCCGATAAATCATTTATGCCGAAATACTCCATGAATTTCCGGGAAGTACTGTACAGCAGGGGCCGGCCGATGGAATCAGATTTACCGGTAATTTCAATGAGACCCTTCTCCAGTAACTTGTGAATTGCATAATCGCAGTTTACACCGCGAATGGCTTCAATCTCGGGCTTGGATATCGGTTGTTTATAGGCAATAATGGAAAGGGTTTCCATGGCCGAAGTGGACAACCGCTTTTTTGACTGTTGTTTTAACAGTATGCTGATGCTGGCCTGATACGCCGGTTTGGTAAGGAACTGATAGCCTCCTGCCGCACGGTACAACTGAAAAGCATATTCATCGGACTTGTACTTTTCATCAAGTCTTTGAATAGCGCTTACAATGTCTTCTTCCGGAACATCGGCATTGAACATTTCAGACAAACAGGCCCTGATATCCGCTATCCTGATGGGAACAGGGGAGCAGAAAATCAACGCTTCGATGTGGTTCTGTAAAAAGTCCATTCCGACACGGGGGTTAGTCGGTTTGCATCATCTTCGCTTCGATCGACTGGGTGGTGTGCGGCACAGCCAGCAAACGCTCTTTGGGTATCAGCTTTCCTGTAACAACGCAGATGCCGTAGGTTCCGTTTTTGATACGTACCAGGGCATTCTCCAGATTCATAATATACTTCTGCTGCCGGGCAGCTAACTGACTCAGGTTTTCCTTCTCAGCTGTTTCGGCACCATCTTCCAGCACCTTGGTATTGCCCCCCGATGTGGCATCGGTACCTTCGTCATTGTTGCGGTTCAGTGTTTCTTTCAAAATACGGTACTCGGCCCGCGCCTTTTCCAATTTTTCCAGAATAAGCTTTTCAAACTCTTTCAGCTCCTCTTCCGAATAGCGCGTCTTTTCTTCCGGCGTGCTTGCTATTTTAGAGGGGTAAGCAACCGGGCGCTGCACCGGTGTGTTTGGAAAGGCCGGAGTTACAGGACGCGCTGCCGGTTTAGCTTCCGGCTTTCGCGGGGCCGATTTTTTCTTTACTGCCACCTTTGCACCGGGCGACTTTGTCTTTTTCGTGGCAGCTTTTTTTGCTGCCTTCGTTTTGGCTGCCGCTTTTTTTGCCGCTTTTGCCGTTTTTTTTGCTTTTGCCATAGTCCCCTCCCTGAAAGATGGGCAAAAATACGTGGACGGTACTAAAACAAAAAATAAAGGTTTTTACTTGCGCAAAGCGTTTCGGCTTATGAATCAGTTCTTTTCACTTCGTTTATCCATCCTCTTCAGGGTTCTGCTCATCACGCTGGTGGTTTGTTCCTGCTCGGAAAACGAAACCGAACGATGGAAGAAGCGCGCCTCCCGCACGGAAATAATCCGCGATGACTTTGGTGTTCCGCACGTGTATGGAAAAACCGATGCCGATGCGGTATTCGGAATGATCTATGCCCAGTGCGAAGATGATTTCAGGCGTATTGAACGAAACTACCTGGCTGCATTAGGCCTGCTGGCCGAAGCCGAAGGGGAAAAATATTTGTACCACGACCTGCGCGCCCGCCTGTTCATGACTGCAGAAGAAGCAAAGGAAAAATTCAATCAGGCACCTGTATGGCTCAAAGAATTGTGCACTGCCTGGGCCGATGGCATCAACTTTTATCTATACACGCACCCGGCTGTAAAACCCAAACGGCTAACCCGCTTCGAGCCCTGGATGCCCCTGTACTTCAGCGAAGGCTCCATTGGCGGTAATATTGAAAGCATTTCAGTAAACCGGCTCAGAGATTTTTACGAGAAAACCGCAAAGCCCTCTACAACCTCCTTCTTGCAGCTATCACTGGACGAGCCAACCGGAAGCAACGGCTTTGCCCTGTCCGGAAAAATTACCCGTTCCGGTAAAGCCATGTTGCTGATAAATCCCCACACATCATTCTATTTCAGGGGAGAAATACATGTGAGCAGCGAAGAAGGCCTGAATGCCTACGGTGCCGTAACCTGGGGGCAGTTTTTTATTTACCAGGGTTTCAACGAAAAAAATGGATGGATGCACACCAGCTCAGGCTCGGATGTAATGGATGAATTCGTTCAGACCATAGAGACGCGCAATGGTAAGTTGTACTATAAGTATGGTGATGAATGGCGACCGGTTACTGAAAAACAAGTTGAGCTGAGGTATCTCGAAGGCGACTCCCTGCGGAAAAAAACTTTTACCATTTACCGAACGCATCACGGCCCGATAACCCACGCCAACGATACAGCCTGGATCGCCACCGCCATGTTGTGGGATCCGGTGCGCGCGCTCGAACAGTCGTACAGGCGCATGAAGACCTCTTCCCTGAAAGAATTTATGCAGGTGCTGGATTTGCGAACCAACTCATCCAATAACACCGTGTATGCCGATGCAGACGGAAACATTGCCTATTTCCACGGCAATTTCATTCCAAAAAGAAATCCGGCATTCGATTACAGCAAGCCGGTTGACGGCAGTAATCCTTTAACCGACTGGCAGGGGCTGCACGAAGTGCGTGAAACGGTTCATGTAATAAACCCGGGCAACGGTTGGATACAAAACTGCAACTCTACACCCTTTACCTGCGCGCTTGACTTCAGTCCAAAAAAAGAAAACTACCCAGTGTATATGGCACCCGAACCGGAAAACTTCCGCGGCATACACGCAATCCGCATTCTTACCGGACAGAATAACATAACCCTGGATAAACTGATCGAGCTGGCCTATGATCCGCAACTGCCTGCATTTGAGCATCTCGTTCCCGGCCTCACAGAAGCTTATACAAAGTCGCAGCGCACGTTCGGTCATCTGAAAACGGTTGTTGATACGCTGAGCCGGTGGAATTACCGGACATCAAAACAATCGGTTGCCATGACGGTTTCACATTTGTACGCTTCCCGCCTCCTTGCCGAAGGACCCCGAACAGAAGGTCTCTCGCCCATGGATCGCCTGATTTATCTGGGCACCCGTACACCGCCTGAATTGCGGCTGCAGGTTCTTTCGGATGTGGTAAACAAGTTGAAAGAAGATTTCGGCTCCTGGGCTGTGCCATGGGGCGAAATCAATCGCTTTCAGCGACTAACCGGTGAAATCGAACAAACCTATGACGACAACCAACCCAGCATAGCCATTGGCATGGCCTCGGGCAACTGGGGGGCGTTGGCTTCGTATGGTGCACGGGGCACAACCAACACAAAAAAAATTTACGGCTCGTATGGCAACAGTTTTGTTGCCGTGGTAGAATTTGGCGATAAGGTTCGTGCCAAAAGCATACTGGCCGGCGGGCAAAGCGGTGATCCTGCCTCCCCTCACTTTCTCGATCAGGCACAACGCTATGCCGATGTGCAATTTAAAGATGTTGCCTTTTACCGCGAAGACATCGAGAAACGCGCTGAACGTAAATATCATCCCGGGAACCAAAAACCCTGAACTATGAGAAAGTTGTTTGTTTTGCTGCTTGGACTAAGTTTTACCGGCCTGGCACAGCCGGCAACGCTTTACCTGCAAACCAGTGAAGTGCACAACCTGATGGTGCACTTCGAAGCCGACCGCGGCAGCCTGATGCGCTTTTACAGTATTCAGAACTCACCCGAAAGACGGGAACGACTCAAACAGTTTTACACCGATTATTTAAAACGACTCGAACAGCTGCCCTTTGAAAACTTTTCACAGGGAGGAAAAGTAGATTATATTCTTTTTAAGAGAAATCTGGAAGAAGCACTATACGAATTATCGGTCGAAGAAAAGGAATACAACCAGATAAGAAAATTCGTGGCCATGGGCGATCCGCTCTATGAGCTGGAAAAGAAACGCAGAAGGGGCTACAGCCTGAACAGCGAAGAAGTGGCACAAACGCTCAACAACGTACGCAAGCAGGTGGAAGAAGCCAACCGCCAGCTTGCACAACAACCCAACCTAAGTCCTGAACTTACACAACGCGCAGCCCAAACCGTTATCGGATTAAAAAATGCTTTGCGCAGTGTGTATGGATTTTATAACCAATATGATCCGTTGTTTACCTGGTGGGTGGAAAAACCGTACCAGCAACTGGACACATTGCTGGGCACCTACGCTCAAAACCTGAGAAAGAAGGTAGATGTAACCAAGCTGCCCAAGGACGATGGCAGCGGCATTATTGGCCAGCCCATCGGGCGCGATGAAATTATCCGGCAGCTTAAACTGGAATTTATTCCCTACACACCCGAAGAGCTGATAGACATAGCCCATAAAGAATTTGCCTGGTGCGACCGCGAAATGCTGAAAGCCAGTGCCGAGCTGGGTTTTGGCAACGACTGGAAAAGTGCCCTCGAACAAGTGAAGCAGCGCTACGTACCCCCCGGCAAGCAGCCCGAAGCCATGCTGGATTTGTATAACCAGTCTATCGGATTTCTGAAAAAGAACGATTTGATAACCATTCCTCCACTGGCCGAAGAAACCTGGCGCATGCGGATGATGACACCGGAGCAACAACGTGTTAGTCCTTTTTTTCTGGGTGGCGAATTGTTTCAGATTTCCTATCCCACCAACACCATGGATCACGAAGATAAGCTGATGAGCATGCGCGGCAACAATCCGCATTTTTCACGCGCCACCGTTCATCATGAACTCATTGCGGGCCATCACCTGCAGCAGTTTATGAATAACCGGAATAAAGCCTACCGCAACTTCCGCACGGCCTTCTGGACGGAAGGATGGGCCTTGTACTGGGAAATGATTCTGTGGGACATGAACTTTCCGCGCAATGCCGAAGACCGCATCGGTATGCTGTTCTGGCGCATGCACCGGTGTGCGCGCATCATCTTCTCACTCAATTATCACATGGGAAAATGGACACCCCAGCAATGCATTGATTTTCTGGTAGACCGCGTTGGCCATGAGCGCGCCAATGCAGAAGGCGAAGTGCGCCGATCGTTCACCGGGCGATACGGCCCGCTTTACCAGCTGGCTTACATGATGGGCGCTCTTCAATTCTATGCGTTGAAAAAAGAATTGGTTGACAGCGGCAAGATGACGTACAAGCAATTTCACGATGCCGTGATGGCCGAAAACAGCATGCCTGTTGAATTGCTGCGAGCCCTTCTGACCAACCAGCCGCTGAGCCGGAATTTCAGCACGCAGTGGCGCTTTTATGGCAAATGAAGCACGGGGTGTTCAACTGGTGACAAATTCCAGATAATTATCCGGGGTAATCGTGTGGAACGGGACATCCGGATAATTTTTCCGGAAGAAAACCGGTGCCTTAGCCCTTTCTCTTTGCCATTTGAATTCGAATGCTTCAAGCTTATTGTTTGTTTCTTCAATCAGGTCAATTTCCTGCTGATCATACGTACGCCAGAAGTAAGGACGGATATTCAACTCCCGATATTCATTCCTTTTTAAGCGTTCACTCAACAGGTAATTTTCCCACAGCTGACCCACATCGTTGCGAAAGTTCAGCAAGCTAAAATTATTGATGATCGCGTTGCGAATGCCGTTATCTGTAAAATACCACTTCGAGCTCTTAACCACTTCTTTTCGCAAATTGGTACTATATGCTCCCAAACGGTAAACAACGAATACTTTACTCAAAAGGTCCAGATACCTGATTACCGTATCATGTTTCAGGTTCAGGTTTTTTGCAAGCTCGTGATATGAAACCTCCTGACCAATTTGGTAGGCCAGCAACTGAAGCAACTGAATAAGCTTATGTGAATTTCTGACTTGTTCAAATTGTAAAATATCTTTTAACAGATAAGCTGTAGTCAGTTCCGTTAGGTACTTTATTTTTTCATTTGAACTGGCCAGGTTTATCACTTCCGGATAGCATCCGAACACCAGGCGCTCCTCGAGTTTTTGTCTGGTTTGAAGTGCATTTTCATGTTCATTGAGTTCAAGTTGTGACACCGGATATAATCTGAAATTGAGTTGCCTTCCGGTTAATGGTTCGCCTGTTTTGTTTACCAGATCAAATGATGAAGACCCTGTGGCCAGAATTGTTAAACCCGGAAAGTGATCGATAATGATTTTCAGAATCTGCCCTATATCAGGTACAGCCTGGGCTTCATCAATGGCTACAAGCTTTGCATTACCAATGAGGTTACCATAACTGTTTACATTCTTCGTGGTAAGAATGGCTTGCACTTCCGGCAGTTCTCCGTTCAGTTTCAGAAATTGATGAGGATAGGATTCCAGTATCTTGTCCAGCAGAAATGTTTTTCCCGTTCTGCGGGCACCTTTGATGATCAATACCTTATTCTGACCCAGATATCGTTGGATTGTACTAAAAAGAGCCCTCTTTATAATCATTTTTGTAAATTCTGCCAGTTTAGTGGCAAAATTAATGTAAATTCTGCCAGTTTAGTGGCAAAATTTTCATTTTTATTACCGAACTGCAACAATAATGCGCTTGCGGAAAGTTTCCACCCTGCCGGTGTTGTCGTACACTTCAAACCATACCAGGTAATATCCCGGCCGGGCCTTGGTACCGTCCTGGCGGTCGCCATCCCACCTAAAAAAGCCCTCCGTACCCAGTAATTCGTTGTTGGCAATTACTTTTATTTCCCGCCCCTGCTGATCCAGGATTTTTATGTTGGCCACCTTGCCTCCGCTTTCGAAGTTGTATCGTATTTCAGTAAAGTCGGGATAGCCCCACAGCGGAAGAAATATTTCGGGCTGCACGTACACATTGCCCGATGTTGCCCCCGGCACGGTAGTGTTGGAGTTGGGCAAACCCGGTGTGGCAAAACCTACGGTCGAGGCCGCTGATTTCCAGTTGTTGGGATTGTTGGTTTCTGTTTCGCTGTTTATGCGTTCAAGCGATACACCCTCTTTGTCGCGCAAAAAAACCGAGTGGTAATTGCGGTCATAAAAAAAATAATCCGACACTTCGTTGTTGTCGGTAATAATGCTGGCCGAACCCTCACTGTCCGGGAAGGCGGGCAGTTTTGAAACTTTTAATAGATTTCCATTTAAGGCATTCGGATAATGTGCCCGCAGTGTAATTGGATCGGTTGTAAACGCCATGATGGAGCGCGGTGGAAGCAACAGGTTATCTGCAGTAATGAGCTCGGGATTGGTAAAGCCACTTGTGCCGTAATTGCCGATGCGCCAGTTTTTCAGGTTGATGAACTTGTCCGAGCGATTATAAACTTCTATAAAATCCACCCCAAATGGCCGCGGATTAAACAGCAATTCATTGATGACTACATCGCCCGATACGGCCGGCTCAGGAAACCCAAACTGTACTGTGCGGAAGTTTTCCTGAATCAGGTTGCCGCTGCAGTCGTACACATCGCTAATCGATAAGGTGTATTCGGTGCCGGGCTGCAGGTTAGCTGCGAGCTCAAGCACCAGTTCGCGAAGTGTGGCACCAAACGTTACCGTATTTATGCCAATTGCCGGCATCAGTATAAACCTGCCGGCGTCCGGTAGGGCATTGTCCAGTTTTTCATCAAATTTTAACAACAACCTGTTCGCGGTTTCCGGAAAGGCAGAGAGCAGCCGGGGGCCGGTTAAATCGGGCTTGCTGGCTTTGATTGAATTTTGCCTGCCCGGTGTTCCGCCGGAGGGATGCTCTGACGCAGCCCAGTTGTCATCTTCTGCACAAATGTTATCTGTGTCGATCAATTCAAGTGTCCAGCCACCGTTCCTCTTGTCCTCATCCCGATACCAGGCATCGGTATAATTTACTTCATCGATCAGGTTATTATAGAAATCAAATAACTTCAGCTGATCACCGCTGTTGTTGAGCGTGGGAAAGCCGCTGAGCCCAATCACATCGCCAAACGACTGAAAAGCTGCGGCTGCCGATGCAGGGGCAAGGATGACGTAGTGGTGAGGCAACAGGCTGTATGCGGGCAGGGTAGCCGAAGATACCGCATCGGCAAAACGCCAGCCATTAAGATTTACGGTTACGTCCGAACGGTTGTACAACTCCACAAACTCAGCTTCGGGCAATCCGATTACCGGTGTAGGATCAGGAAAAAGTTCGGTGAAGATGACCTGCTTGTACTGTGCGGCAGGCGGGGGTACATAGGGATTTCCGCCAACATGAAAATCATCAAAATAAAACAACGTGGATCGCGTACTGGTGTAGGCACAGTAAATACCGAAAAAGGATGAAGACAAATGTGTGTTGTCGGTGATTTCGCCCTCCAGCATAAAGTTTCCTGTAGCGCCTGTATCCGAATACAATTGCCACACACCTTCGGCACTTCGCGTAACGCGTACCCGAATAATCACAGGGTCGGTATTAACCCGCCCATCAGCTCCATCAATAATTTTCGTGCGGGTCGATCCGGTTTGCCGGTAAAGGCTTACTTCATCCTGCGTGTCGCCAATCATCACAAAATAGCCGTTGAGTGGTCCGGATAAATTTTCCTGTGATGAAGTAAGGTACACCCGAACAAAGTTGCTGGACGATGGATTGAAATCCAGCCTCACCCAGAATTCCCATACGGCATCGTTCATAGCAGCAGATGGAGTTACCAGCCAGGCCACATCGGCAACAGCCGGGGCCATCAGGCGAAGCCGGTTGTTATCCACAACAAACTTATCCGTGGTTCCCGTCCACGCAGGATTGGACATAAACTCACCATCTGAAAAGTTATCCGAAAACTGAGCGCACACGTTTCCGGACAAAACGAGTATTAGAAGGATAGCGCTGATGTTTCGGATGAACCGCATACCTGTTGCAAAAAATCCGGAATAAAAACTTCACTCCAATCAAAAATAGTATTTTTGCGCGGCTGTTCCGTAAGGTTTGGCTACAGTTGGTAAGCCCCTGTCGGGCTGTTAAACAGATGTCGAAAAACATGAAGTTAGCTGTTGTGGGAGCCACCGGTCTGGTGGGCCAGGAAATTTTAACCGTACTGCAGGAGCGCAATTTTCCCTTTGATGAATTGTACCTGGTTGCCTCCGAAAAATCTGTAGGACAGGTGGTCTCTTTGGAAGGCAAAGATTATCCCATCCGAAGCATTGCAGAAGTCTGCAACCTGGCGCCCGACATTGCGATATTCTCAGCGGGAGCGGGCACTTCGCTGGAATGGGCGCCCCGCTATGCCGAAAGAGGCACCATTGTAATTGACAACTCATCGGCCTGGCGGATGGACCCGACCAAAAAACTCATCGTTCCGGAAATCAACGGGCATGAGCTGACCATTGACGATCGGATTATCGCCAACCCGAACTGCTCAACCATTCAGATGGTCATGGTGCTGGCACCCCTGCACGTTAAATTCAGGCTGAAACGCGTGGTGGTATCTACCTATCAGGCTGTAACCGGCACAGGTAAGGATGCTGTGCGGCAATTAATGGATGAACGCAACAATATTACCGGGCCAAAAGTATACCCGCACCCGATAGACTTCAATACCCTGCCACATATTGACTCTTTCCTTGACAACGGATATACCAAGGAAGAAATGAAGATTGTAAACGAAACGCGCAAAATCCTTGGCGATAATACCATTGGCGTAACGGCTACTGCTGTGCGCGTACCTACCCTGGGTGGCCATGCCGAATCGGTGAATGCCGAATTTTACCACGATTTTGCGTGCAGCGAAATCCGCGCCATCCTGGCCAGTACCCCGGGCGTGATTGTGCAGGACGACCCGAAAAACAACATGTACCCGATGCCCATCAACACCCGCGGCCGCGATGAAGTATTCGTTGGGCGCATCCGCAGGGATGAATCCCAGCCCAACACGGTCAATTTGTGGATTGTGGCCGACAACCTGCGCAAAGGCGCTGCCACCAATGCCGTACAAATTGCCGAGTTTATGATGGAGCGAAGCCTGGTGTACTGATTTGTATCGGCACACCTCACTACTTTTAAGGCCTGATGGCCGAAACCTGGCTTGATAAATTAACTGCCCCGGAAATCCGGAGTTTTCTGGAAGCATCCAAAGACCTGGATGAGCATGCTTTGCTGCTCCGGTATAAAACCTATTTGGGTGTACCTGCCAAAATCCTTGCCGGACAGATCAAAGGCAGGCGTAAAGCAAAAGAAAAACTTCCGCATTGGTTCCAGACTCCCGGAATAGTCTTCCTGCCTTCAACCTCGCTTGAGCAATGTTCTTCTGAAGCTACCGCGCTTTATAAACTGGATCGCATCCGTCATTTTCTGCCAGATAACAAACGACAGCGGGCTGTTGATATTACGGGTGGCTTTGGTGTGGACGCTTATTACCTCAGCACCGCTTTTACCGGCACGGATTACATAGAGCCCGAAACCTCGGTGCTGGAAACAGCGCGGCATAACCACCGCCTGCTGGGCGCCCTGAACATTACCTATCACGGCACATCGGCCGAAAACTTTTTGGTGCAAAGCACCAACCTTTATGATTTGATTTTTGCCGACCCCTCGCGCAAAACAGCCAACCGCAGCAAAGCCGTAAAGTTGCAGGATTGCCTGCCAGATATTACCCTGCTTCAGCAACATATCTATGAACGCACCTCTCTGTTTATGCTCAAGGCCTCACCGCTGCTGGATATCAAAGAAGCGTTGCAGCAACTTATCTACATTGCCGAAGTAAATGTGATTGCAGTAAACAATGAAGTGCGCGAATTGTTGTTTGTTGGGTTAAAGGATTATAAGGATGAACCGCTGATCCGGGCTGTTAATCTTTCGGAAAAACCCCGTGATGAATTTGTCTTTACCTTTTTTGAAGAAGCCCATGCCGAAGTTACCTATTCAGCCCCGCTCGGTTTTCTTTACGAGCCCTACCGTTCCATCCTCAAGGCCGGTGCATTTCGGCTGGCCGCCAAACGGTACGGTTTGAAGAAGTTGCATCCCAATACACATTTATATACCGATGATAAACTCATGGATGATTTTCCGGGAAGAATTTTCCGCATTACCGGTGAAATCACACCTGATCCAAAGGATACCGCACAGGCATATCCTGAAGGTAAGGCCAACATCATCATTCGCAATTATCCGTCAACCGTGCCAATGCTGGCTAAAAAACTTAAAATACGCGAGGGAGGAACGGACTATCTTATTGCATGCACTTCGGTGGTGAAAAGACACCTGCTGGCAGCCCATCGCCTAAAGTAATCCCAGCAACAGGTAAAGAATAAAAGTGGCAAGGGCAACCGTTCCGTAAACGCGCAGTACTTTTCTGCGATTCTGTACATCTTCCCACCACAATACAATCCGCGGCTGGTATAATCCCAGCAGCATCAAAAAAGATGCGGTGAGAACAGCAAACAACACAAAAAGCCTGACCTGATACATAATGACAATAGCCGGAAGTTACATTTTTTTAAAACTTCATTAACCGCACAGCTGTTATCTTTGTGCTTCGACTGACTTGAGGCCGGACGAATTATTGAAACGCTACGTGCAAGACGGCTGGGTACAAACCCTGGCTGAAAGGATTCGTACGTCCCGGGCTGTTCAGATAAAAGGATTGGCCGGTAGCCTTGACGCCATTCTTGCAGTTTCAGTTTTTAAAATCCTGAACCGGCCCTGCCTTTTTGTTCTGCACGATAAGGAAGAGGCGTCTTATTTTCAAAACGACCTGCAAAACCTAATGCAGCAGGAAGTACTTTTCTTCCCCATGTCGTACAAGCGGCCCTACGAATACGAAGAGATTGAAAACGCCAACATACTGATGCGCACCGAGGTGCTGAATAACATCCTGACCGGCACCACCCCTGCCGTGATTGTAAGCTACCCGGAAGCACTTGGCGAAAAGGTCATTCATAAACGCTCTCTCAAAGCCAACACCTTTTCCGTGCACAAAGGACAGCCGTTTGATTTGGCTTTTCTTGAAGAGTTTCTGCGCATGTGCGATTTTGAAAAGACAGACTTTGTGTATGAAGCCGGACAATTTGCGGTGCGTGGCGGAATTATTGATGTTTTTTCGTTTGCTCATGAATTACCTTACCGGATAGAGCTGGCCGGCAATGAAGTAGAAAGCATCCGTTCATTCGATCCAATAACCCAACTTTCGGTTGATACTCACGATACGGTAAATATCATTCCCAACATACAATCCAAATTCCTCCACGAAGAACGACAATCCCTCCTTGATTTTCTTCCGGAAAACACCCTGTTGTGGCTGAAAGACTATCAGCTTACCACCGATGTCATGATGCAGCAGTTTGAGCGGGTATGCGGGATTTTTGGTAAACTGCTTGCCGGCTCCGGTGGGTCGGCCACCGCCCTTACACCTGATAAACTTTTCGAAACGGCCGATTCCTTCCAGCATGCGGCCGCTCGCTTTACGCAAATTGAGTTCGGGAACCGATTTCGCGGAATGAACGCCTCGGTAACTGAGTGGCAGTCATCCGGTCAGCCGGAATTTCATAAAAATTTCGAGTTACTGGCCGATAACCTCACCGGACTGCAGGCACAGGGCTACTCCTGCTGCATCGCAGCCGAGATGCCGCGTCAGCTCGATCGCCTTGCACAGATTTTTGAGGAAATCCGTCCCGGACTACGGTTTATTCCGCTTTCATTTCCGCTGCGGCAGGGGTTTACCGACCATGTTCTGAAAACAGCCTGTTATACCGACCACCAGATATTTGAGCGATTCCACCGCTACCACGCCCGCGAAAAATTCAGCAAATCGAAAGCACTTACACTGCGTGAACTGTACACCTTAAAGCCGGGAGACTTTGTAACACATATTGATTACGGCATTGGCAAATTTGCCGGTCTTGAAAAAAAAGAAGTCAACGGGCGGCAACAGGAGTTAATCCGGTTGGTGTACCGCGATGATGACGTGTTGTACGTAAGCATTCACGCACTTCATAAAATTTCACGTTATTCGGGTAAAGACGGCACGCCTCCTGTTATCAGCAAACTGGGCACCCAGGAGTGGGAACAGAAAAAGGCCCGCGTAAAAAAGAAGGTACAGGACATAGCCAAAGACCTTATCAGCCTGTATGCCAAGCGCAAATCATCGCCCGGTTTTGCCTATTCTCCCGACAGCTACCTGCAGGCCGAACTGGAATCTTCTTTTCTTTATGAAGACACGCCCGACCAGGCCCGGGCTACCGAAGAAGTAAAGCGAGATATGGAAGCCCCGCATCCCATGGATCGGCTGATATGCGGAGATGTGGGGTTTGGCAAAACCGAGGTGGCCATCCGGGCGGCTTTTAAAGCCGCTACCGACGGCAAGCAGGTGGCCGTACTTGTGCCAACAACCATCCTCGCGTTTCAGCATTACCGCACATTTACCGAACGCCTGAAAGGCCTGCCTGTAACCGTTGAGTACATCTCCCGCTTCCGCAGTCACGCCGAAATAAAATCCATTCTTCAAAGCGTTAAGGAGGGAAAAATTAACATTCTAATCGGCACCCACCGTATTGTGAGCAAAGATGTTCAGTTCAAAGACCTCGGATTACTGATTGTAGATGAAGAGCAGAAATTTGGCGTAAAAGTAAAGGAGAGGCTTAAGGAATTAAAGATAAACGTGGACGTGCTTACACTCACGGCCACGCCCATACCCCGCACCTTACATTTTTCCCTGATGGGTGCCCGCGACCTGAGCATCATTGCCACGCCCCCGCCCAACCGGCAGCCGGTTACAACCGAGCTGCACACTTTTAACGAAGCCCTTATTCGCGATGCAATAAGCTTCGAGTTACGCAGGGGTGGGCAGGTGTTTTTTGTGCACAACCGCATCAGCGATATTGATGAAGTGGCCAACATGGTATTCAGGTTGGTGCCCGATGCGCGCATAGCTGTGGCACACGGCCAAATGGATGGCGACCTGCTGGAAAAGACCATGCTGAAGTTCATCAACGGTGAGTACGATGTGTTGGTATCAACCAACATCATAGAGTCTGGTCTGGATATTCCCAATGCCAATACCATCATCATCAACCAGGCGCATATGTTCGGCCTGTCCGATTTGCACCAGATGCGTGGACGCGTGGGACGATCGAACAAAAAAGCCTTTTGTTATCTGCTTACACCCCCTGCAGCCATGCTTACTTCCGATTCGCGCAAACGCCTGGCTGCACTGGAAGAATTTTCAGACTTAGGCGATGGTTTTAAAGTAGCTATGCGCGATCTCGACATACGTGGCGCAGGCAACCTGCTGGGAGCAGAACAAAGCGGTTTCATCAACGACCTGGGCTTTGAAACTTACCATAAAATTCTGGACGATGCTATTCAGGAACTGAAAGAAACCGAGTTTAAAGAATTGTTTGCCTCCGAGCTCACTCAAAAAGCCAGGCTCATTGTACAAGACTGCACCATAGAAACCGACTTGGAGATACTGATTCCCGAATGGTATGTTTCCAACATCAGCGAGCGCCTTCAGTTGTATTCCCGGCTGGATAACATTAAAGAAGAAGGCGAGCTCGCTGCTTTTATAGACGAATTGCGCGACCGCTTTGGCGAGCCCCCGCCTCCTGTACACGAGCTTATTCAGTCCGTGCGCCTGCGTTGGCTTGCCGAACAGGCCGGTTTTGAAAGAATTGTGCTGAAGAATGATGTAATGAAGGGATTTTTTACCACGGCCAGGCCTGAATATTTCAGTTCTCCTGTTTTTGGCAAAATCCTAAGCTATATAAAAGCCCACCCACGTACATGCCGGCTGCGCGAACAGAGCGGAAAGGCCCTGGTAATAGTTGAGCACGTAAGGGAAGTGTCGGCTGCCATACAGGTCATCCGGCACATGCTGGAAATTGACGTGGAAGCACTTATCCGGTAGTTACAAATACTTTTCCGATGCACCCAAACGTTTCATCCGAAAACCCGGTTCATTTGTATGAATAATCCTTCCATTCAGGGCTACAACTTGGAAAACACACAATTATATCTATATATTAGCGTTTGCTTTTAACCAAACCAGTCATGATTCGGCTTACCAAGGTCCTATTTTTTGCAGTTGCCGCCTCGGCTTTGCTTTCAGCCTGCAGTTTGTTTAACCGCGGAAAAGGAAAGCCCACCGCGCAGAACCCCGGTCAGGTGAGTACCACCACTGGCCTGGCATATAATAACGAAGACGAAGGCGGTTATCCAGTAAAACCATTCAAAGGTCAGCCCGATGTTCCCAATATGGTGTTTATTGAAGGCGGACGAACTGTAATGGGTTCCTATGAAGAGGATGTGATGGCCTCGCGGGACAATATTGAGCGCACCGTTTCAGTGGCATCCTTTTATATGGACGAAACGGAAATAGCCAACATCCACTGGCTGGAGTACCTTCATTACCTGGCCAAGGATTCGTCTCAGGAAGTGTACAAGGCAGCCTTGCCCGACACCACCGTATGGGTTGGTAAGCTTGCATTCAATGATCCCTACGTTGATCATTACCTACGTTATCCCGGTTTCCGGTATTTTCCGGTTGTAGGTGTTAGCTGGACGCAGGCCAACGCCTATGCCAGGTGGAGAACACGTGCTGTAAATATGGAGCTGTCCAAAAAAGCCGGCACGGAATACGCAGAAACCGACGGTCGCATTCCGCTGGAATCAGGTATTTTTGTGCCCGCTTTTCGCTTGCCCACTGAGGCTGAATGGGAGTATGCCGCACAGGCAATGATAGGAACACAATGGCTGGAAGAACTGCAAACCCATCAGCGAATTTACCCGTGGGACGGTCATGCCGTCCGCAACCCTTACGGAAAAAACATGGGCTTTATGCTGGCTAACTTCAAACGCGGACGCGGTGACTATGCCGGTATTGCCGGACGTTTGAACGATGGAGCCCTTATTACCTCCTATATCTATGAGTTTCCTCCCAACGATTACGGTTTGTACAACATGGCAGGCAATGTAAGCGAATGGGTTCAGGATGTTTACCGGCCGATGTCGTTTCAGGATTTTGACGATCTAAACCCAATCCGCAGAGATGGTTTTCTCGATAAAGCCTCAGGCACCGAGCAGGAAGGCAACCTGTACAACAACATAGAAAGGAATCCTTCAAGTTTTACGTCTTTGATCACCGATCGGGTGCGCGTGTACAAAGGCGGAAGCTGGAAAGACGTGGCCTATTGGATGTCGCCCGGTACCCGGCGTTATCTGGACCAGGACAGCGCCACGGCAACCATTGGCTTCCGGTGCGCAATGATCCGTGCCGGTTCCAACTATTAAAAAGCAATCTGTCAATCTCATAGCCAAGGCCCCGTTACAACCGGGGCTTAATTTTTTCACCGGCTGGCAAAAGCTATTCCTGCCACGCTTATTGAAGCGGCACCGTTGCTTACCAGCTCTTTCCCACATGCCTCAAGTGTAGAGCCGGTTGTTATTACGTCATCCACCAGAAGAATCCGTTTACCTGCAACCCGGTCTTTGTTGGTTACCAGAAAGGCATGTTCAACATTTTCCCATCGGAACAAGCGGTTTTTCCGGGTTTGAGTGGCTGTATCCTGTACCCGCAAAACCGACTGTATGTCAACCGGTACCTGCAGGTTCTCTGCTAATCCCCTTGCAAATTCTTCACTTTGATTGTAGCCCCGTTTCTTCTTGCGCCTTTCGTGCAACGGAACAGGGATAATCGCATCAATCTGTTTATTGAAGCCTGCACGAACCAGTTCTTCTCCGTAAACCTGTCCCAGCTTTTTGGCCAAAGCTGGTACGTTGCGGTATTTGAGCGCGTGCAAAATTTCCTGCACACGCCCTCCTTGAGTAAAAAACAAAAACGCACAGGCAAAATCAACGGGAATCCTTCCGGCCAGTCGCATAAAAACAGGATTTTCCGGAAACAAGTGGTAATTCGTGCGCGGCAATTGCACAAGGCATTCCGTACATATCCATTCTTCACCCTTTACCAGACCCTTTCCGCAGGCCATGCAATAGGGCGGATAAAGAAGTTCAAGGAAATCCCTTAAAAACTGACCGAACAACTGAACCAAGGCGGGTATATTTGTGCAATATAAAGTTACTGCAACCATGCCATTGGTGGAAGAATTCAACCGATACCGCAGCCGGATGAATGAAAAAATTCTGGCTTCTGATAACCTCATTATCAAGCGCATTTTCAATCTCGACACCAACGCCTTTGCAGAAGGTGTTCTGGATAAGGCCACTAAAGAACTTATCGGGCTTACCTGTTCTCTGGTGCTGCGCTGCGATGACTGCGTTAAGTACCACCTGGGTAAGTGTCGGGAAGCCGGACTCACCACAGAACAGGTTAATGAAGCCATGGGCATTGCCACACTGATTGGCGGCACAATAGTTATCCCCCACCTCAGAAGAGCTTTCGAATATTGGGAAGAGCTGCAACATGTTTAAGCGCGATCTGGAACTGGAAAGAAACTGGCAAAACCTGCTTAAACGCCTTGAAAATATCATTGGCAAAAAACCGGCCGACCTGAATGCTATTTTGTTTCTCATCGGGGTACAGGAACTCGGAAAAGGTAGCCGTCATTTTACCAAAGAAGAAAAGCTGGATTTGATGCACATTGCCACCTGTAAAATTTTAAGTCTGGCCGGCTACTACCGGCTGGAGGGATTGGACCAGGATGGCTGGCCACACTGGAAGGCCACCAAAAAGTTACCGCGCTTCTCGCTCAATGAACAGGAAAGGCTGCTGAAAATGCACATCATCGAATACTTTGAGCAGGAATATCAGTGGTCGTTTGAGTCGGACAGGCCTGCAACAGATACTTAGTCGTTGTTTTACGCACGACAAGGTTTTATCTTTAGCATGGCAGAAACTTTGCACGTTACTGACCGTTTTTCTTAAGGTATGGAGAGCACAGGTATCCGGCAGAAACTCAGGGCCTTTAAAAAGAGGTATTACATTTTTTTGCTTTTGCGCGGCCTCATTCTCTCAGCCCTTTGTGTGCTTACTTACTTTCTGGTAGCTGTTGTAGCCGAGTATTTGTTATGGATGCCATCGCCTGTGCGGTTTCTGCTGATAGCCCTTTTCATCGGAATATGTATCATTAGTTTTTATCTGTTTCTAAGAAAACCCTTGCTTTTTTACCTTTTAAACAAGGGCATGAGCGATGAAGAAGCTGCCCGTTTTATTGGTAAGCTGTTTCCCAATGTGCGCGATAAATTGCTCAACCTGCTTCAGCTTGCCAATAAGCCCGACTCGGCCCTGGCCCAGGCCAGCGTTCAGCAGCGAGCAAGGGAATTTCAACCAATACCATTTGAAAAAAGCATTGACCTGCGCGGAAACAGGCGATATCTGCGTTATCTTTCTGTTCCGCTGGCAGCCTTGTTGCTGTTGCTCCTGTTGAATGCCTCCATCATCACCGGAAGCACTTATCGCATTGTTCATTTCCAAAAGCCGTTTGTTCCTGAAGCACCGTTTGATTTTGTTGTTGAAAACGAAAAACTATTTGCTTTCCGAAATGAGGATTTTCACCTCCGGCTTTCGCTTACCGGAAACGCCATTCCTGATCAGGTTTATCTGGTAACCGGCTCGAACCGATACAAAATGCAGCCGGCATCATTCGGACAATTTAGCTACGTATTTGAAAAACTACAAAAGCCTGTTGACTTCCATTTCGAAGCTGCCGGTTTCCGCTCCCCGCCTCACCATATCGCACTCATCGAAAGACCGGAACTCGAATCGCTGCAGGTGGATTTGAAGTTCCCATCTTACCTTGCCCGCAAGCCGGAAGTTCTGAACAACGCCGGCCCGCTGCTCATCCCCGAAGGGACGGTCGTAACCTGGACGGCACGAAGCAACCATGCCGATCGCGCACATATAAAACTGGACAACGAAAGCCAGGTAGAAATGCAACGAGTTGATAATCAGTTATTTATGCATTCAGCTCGTCTTCTTCACAACGGTTTTTACGAAATTCAGCTGGAAAACCGGTTCAGCTCTAACCGCGAACAATTGCGTTATCCTGTTGAAATAATTAAAGACCAATACCCCGAACTGGTTATCACGCACCTGCCTGACTCTATCTATTACAAAAGATTGCTTACGGGGGGCATTATATCCGATGACCACGGACTCACCGAGTTACGACTGGTGTTTCACATGAAAAAAGACGGGAAGCAACAACCAGCAAGGGCTGTTCGGCTCCCGGTGGATGTTGGCCAGTTAAGGCAAAGTTTTTATTACGTATGGCCCCTGGATACGCTTCATTTAAAGCCAGGAGACGAACTATCGTATTATCTGGAAGTATTGGACAACGATGGTGTGAACGGACGCAAGAGTACCCGCTCGGCCCTCTATACAATCAGGCTCCCCGACAAGCAACAGGTGCAGTCGGACATCGTCCGCTCCCAGCAGCAACTATTAGATGATTTCAGAAAAGGGGTGCACGAAGCAAAAGACTTTAAAAACAACCTGGAAGATGCACAGCAAAAAATCAAAGGAAGGCAGTCACTGGACTGGCAGGATAAAAAGCGTTTGGAAGAACTGCTTGAGAAGCGCAAATCGCTTGACGACCTGATCCGTCAGCTCGGAGAGCAAAATCAACACCTTGAAAACAAGAAGGATGCATTTACCGAACAGGATGAGCGCCTGCGCGATAAAGCCAGGCAGCTTCAAAAGCTGCTGGATGAAATGCTGGACGAAGAAACCAAAAAGCTACTGGACGAACTTCAAAAATTGTTACAGGAAAATGCCCGAACACAGGATATTCAGAAAATTCTTGACCAGCTAAACCGCGATGCCCGCAACCTGGAAAAAGAACTGGAACGGACGCTGGAGCTAATGAAGCAGATGCAGTTTGATTACAGGCTTGAACAGAGCATTCGCGACCTTAAAGAAATTCAGAAAAAGCAGGAAGACTTGCTGAAAGAAACAGAAAAAGCCAGCCAGGATAAATCCGGCCCAGATCAAACGAAAGACCTTGCCAGGAAACAGGAGGAGCTCAAATCTGCCTTTGAAGAAGCTGATAATAAACTAAAAGAGGTTGAGGAATTAGGAAAAGAAATAGGGGAAAGGATAAACTTTCCCGATGACAGTTCGCGCCAGGAAGTTGGCAAAGAAATGGAAAAGAGCCGGGATAACCTTGACCAGGGCAACCCAGACGGATCCAAGGCACCTCAAAAGAGGGCAATCGAAAAAGTTGAGGAAATGACCCGGCAGCTGGAGCAGGGCATGGAAGGAGCGATGATAGAAATGAACATGGAAAACCTTGAGGCCTTGCGGCACATTCTTCATGGTTTAATTAAAATCTCGTATGACCAGGAACAAATCATTACCGACTTTCGCAAACAATCATCAAACGATCCTCAGTTTAATGCTTTGGCACAGCGCCAGGTGAAATTGAAAGATAATGTTAAAGTGCTGGAAGACAGTCTTTTAGCTCTTGCTTCGCGCGATCCGATGATGGGCTCATTCATTTCGCGCGAAATAACTGAGCTGGAGGATCACCTAAAAAAAGCCATTGAATCCAATAAGGAGAAAAGGAGGGGTCCGGCCTTATCGGCCATGCAGCTGAGCATGACATCGCTGAACAACCTGGCGCTTATGCTGGATAGTCATTACGATGACATGATGAAAATGCTTAATAATGCAAAGCCCTCGCGTTCGAACAAAAAGAACAAAGGCAATAACCCGCGGCTCTCCGAACTGCAAAAGCAGCTCAATCAAAAAATTGAAGAACTGAAGGAAAGCGGAAAACAGGGAAGGCAACTTTCGGAAGAACTGGCGCGATTAGCGGCAGAGCAGGAGCGTATACGCAAAGCTTTGCGGGAATTTGAAGAAAAGCTAAAGAAAGAAGGGGGCAAGGGGCCCGGTGAAGGACTTGAGTCGCTGATGGAGGAAACTGAGATGGACCTGGTAAACAAGCAACTAACGGAAGAATTGATTCAGCGCCAGCGGCAGATATTAACCCGGTTGCTTGAAGCAGAGAACTCCATGCGCGAACAGGATTTTGATGAAGAACGCAAAGGCGAAACTGCACGCGACTATGATAAAATTATGCCGAAAGCCATTGAAGACTATTTGCGGAAAAAAGAAAAAGAAACCGAATTATTGCGCACATTACCGCCCCGTTTATATCCTTACTATCAGCGCGAGATTGATGAATACCTGAAACGCTTGCGGGAAAACAATTTCTGACGATGAACAGCATTAGCATACAGATTCCTTCCATCCAGCATAACGTCCGAATTATTGAGAGTTTTATAGACAATGCCAAGGAGCGCTTTCATCTGGATGATGATTTGTATGGAAATATCATGATTGCCGTTACGGAAGCAGTGAACAATGCCATCAAGCATGGCAATTCAATGAACGAAAAGAAGAATGTTTATTTAAGTCTGCATTTAGAAAAAAGTATTATCCGGTTTGTAATTAAAGACGAGGGCAAAGGATTTGATTACCAGAATTTACCCGACCCAACACTCCCGGAAAACCTTCACAAGCCGAGTGGCAGGGGTATTTTTTTGATGAAACACCTTGCCGATGAGGTTTCCTTCAAAGAGGGCGGTCGTATAGTGGAGCTTGTTTTCTACATCAATTCCTGATGAGGGGCGCTGTCCGATATTTTACCGAGGGCATTGTTTTCAGGCTCAGCAATCCGTTAAAAACCAAAAGGTGGCTTATTAAAGTCGCCCAATCCGAAAACCAGGCAATAGGCAACATCAACTACATCTTTTGTTCGGATAAGTATTTGATGAAAATCAACCGGCAGTTTCTGAGGCACCGCTCATTAACCGACATTATTACGTTTCAATACCACTCGAAAGGTCAGCCACTGGAAGGGGACATTTTCATAAGCATTCAGCGGGTACGGGAGAACGCTAAAAAGTTTAAGGTGGACATAACAGATGAATTGCACAGGGTTATGGTGCATGGCTTGCTTCATTTAATGGGGTATGCCGACAAAACCCCGGCTCAAAAAAGGAAAATGCGCAAAAAAGAAAGCACCTGCCTATCTTTGCGGTAGTTTCACGTGGAACGCGATTTTTTTATCTGTCACAGTGTTGAAAACTATTGTGGAATTGTTGAAAACCGTTTCACGTGAAACATCAGACAGTTCAATGTTTCCAGAATACGACATAATAGTGGTAGGAGCTGGCCATGCCGGTTGCGAAGCCGCTGCTGCTGCGGCCAGAATGGGTTCTAAGGTACTCCTGATAACCATGAACATGGCTACCATCGCCCAAATGTCGTGCAATCCGGCCATGGGTGGTGTGGCAAAAGGACAGATAGTTCGTGAAATTGATGCCTTAGGGGGTCTTTCGGGAATTGTTTCAGATAAATCAATGGTGCAATTCCGCATGTTGAACCGTTCAAAAGGCCCTGCCATGTGGAGCCCCAGAACGCAGAACGACCGCATGCGCTTTTCGGAAGAATGGCGGCTGGCCCTTGAATCGATTCCGAATCTGGACATGTGGCAGGAAATGGTTAGCGAAGTACTTATTAAGGATAACAGAGCTACCGGGGTTAAAACCGCTCTTGGTATTGAAATCCGATCCAAAGCAGTAGTCCTGACAAACGGCACTTTTCTGAACGGAAAAATTCACATCGGTGAAAAAAGCTTCGGGGGAGGCAGGGCAGGTGAAAGGGCAGCAACCGGACTTACCGAACAACTTATTTCTCTGGGCTTTGAAGCCGGAAGAATGAAAACCGGCACACCCCCCAGAATTGATGGGAGAACCCTGGACTACTCGAAAATGGAGGAACAAAAAGGGGATGAAAACCCGGGCAAATTCTCCTTCAGCCCAGAAACCCAACCATTAAAAAACCAACTGAGCTGCTGGATAACTTATACCAATCAGGCCGTACACGATACTCTTAAGGAAGGCTTTGACAAGTCACCCATGTTCTCCGGAAGAATTCAGGGACTTGGACCTCGGTACTGCCCATCCATTGAAGATAAAATCAACCGGTTCGCAGAAAGGGAGAGACATCAGATTTTCGTTGAACCCGAAGGCTGGAAAACAATCGAAATCTATGTAAACGGATTCTCAACCTCTCTGCCCGAAGACATTCAGTACAAAGCTCTTCGTAAAATACCTGGCTTTGAATATGCCAAGATGTTCAGACCAGGCTACGCCATTGAGTACGATTACTTTCCGCCTACCCAGTTAAAGGCAACTTTAGAAACACAACTTATTGATAATCTGTATTTTGCAGGACAAATAAACGGAACAACAGGATATGAAGAGGCGGCTGGCCAGGGGTTAATAGCAGGCATTAACGCACATAATAAGGTTCATAACAAGCCACCCTTCATTCTTAAGCGTTCGGAAGCCTACATCGGTGTATTAATCGATGATCTGATAACCAAAGGTACCCAGGAGCCTTACCGCATGTTTACATCACGGGCCGAATACCGCATACTGCTCCGGCAAGACAATGCCGATCTGAGGCTCACGGAAAAAGGCTTCGAAATAGGTCTTGCTACCGAAGATCGGATGAAAAGGGTTGAAAAGAAAAGAAGCGAAACTATAAAGCTGATTGAACTTTTGGAAAAAACAAGAGTAAGTGCTGACCAGGTAAATCAGAACCTTGCATTAATCCAATCGGCAGAAATAAGAGATAAAGTAAATCTGGCTACGCTTTTGCGCAGGCCTGAAATAACAGCCCGACACTTGTCGGCCCTGCACCCGGAAATAGGCAATCTGCTGAATAAGTACTCTGACGAAGTGATTGAACAGGCTGAGATTGCAGTCAAGTATCAGACTTACATTGAACGTGAACAACGTATGATTGAAAAAATCAACAGCCTGGAAGAATTTACCATCAGGCCGGACTTTGATTACGACCGGGTTAAAGCACTGTCGGCCGAAGGCCGGGAAAAACTAAAAAGGATCAGGCCAGCTACCATAGGGCAGGCATCCCGCATAAGCGGTGTTAGTCCGGCAGATATATCTGTGCTAACCGTTTACCTCGGACGTTAATGGAAGGACTTCTCATCTGTCCTGCCTGCGGAAACCAGGATTTTTTTCACTACCTCGACACGGAAGATTTTTCAATTACCCGGCAGAAATTTTCCCTTCAGGAATGCCAGCATTGCGGAACCCTTGCCACCAGTCCGCAACCCGACCAGTCCATTATGCATCATTACTACCAGTCGGAAAAGTATATATCGCATACCAATAAATCAGACAGCCGGCTTCTATCACTCATCTACAGAATTGCCAGAAAAACTTCAACGAAAGGAAAAAGAAAACTGATTGAAAAATATTCTTCCGGCAAAACTATCCTTGATCTGGGTTGCGGAACAGGACATTTTCTAACCGAAATGAAAAAGGCCGGGTGGCAGGTATACGGAGTAGAGCCTGCCGATATTGCAAGGCAGCAAGCGGAAACACAACTCAAGCAGCCCCTGTTCAAATCGTTGCAGGAAGCAAATGGTTTAATGCTTTCGGCCGTTTCGATGTGGCATGTTCTTGAGCATACCCACCACCCGGATAAAGTATTGAAGCAGTGTTACCAGCTTCTGCAAAAAAAGGGACTGCTGGTGGTGGCGGTGCCCAACTACCGCAGTTTTGATGCCGGCCGTTATAAAAATTACTGGGCGGGTTACGATGTGCCCCGGCATTTGTGGCATTTTAATAAGGAAAGCATGTACATGCTCATGCACAGGCAGGGATTTTGCATAAAAAAAATTCTACCCATGAAGCTAGACAGCTACTATGTGAGCCTGTTGAGCGAACACTACAAGCACCCCACAAATAGTGCAGCGATAAAATATTGGCATGCTTTTATAGCAGGATTAAAGAGCAACCTGAAGGCACGCAAAACGGGGCAATACTCCAGCTTGATTTACATTGCCACAAAAAACGATGAAACAACGGCTAAATAATTTCATATACCTAACGCTTTTTTTGTTTTCCTGCGCACAGCAAAGTGTGCCAACTGGCGGTGAAAAAGACACTGAGCCTCCAACACTGGTACAATCTATACCACCCAACCGGCACACTAATTTCGCGGGCAATCAGATAACGCTCATCTTCAACGAGCCTGTGCAACTCAATAACCCCCGGGAGCAAATCATTGTAACACCCGAAATCGATCAAAAAAAAACGGAAGTAACAGTGCGCAAAAACAAAGTCATTATGCGGTTTAACCAGGCCCTGAAAGACAGCACTACCTACACGATCAATTTCAGGGAATCAGTTCAGGATATCACCGAAAGAAACGCTGCAACAAACCTGAGGCTTGCGTTCAGCACAGGCCCCATCATAGATACATTGCGTGTAAGAGGAAGCATATTCCGGTTGTTAAATGACGAAACCGAACCCAACTGCCTGGTTGCACTGGCTCCTGCAACCGATACCTTCGATATATTCAGGCACAAGCCAGAGTATTTTACGCTCACCGACAAACAAGGCAACTATGCATTGGAAAATTTAAAAGCCGGGTCTTACCTCATCTATGCCTTTCAGGATGTGAACAGGAATTTGATAGTCGACAGCAAATCGGAAATGTTTGGATATAGGATCAAACCACTGTTGTTGGATCAGGAAAACAAAACGATTGATTTACCCCTGCTAAGACTTGACATGCGGCCACTAAAACTGGCTTCAGCCAGGCCCCTGGGTAATCAGTTCATCATCCGACTAAATAAAGGTCTGCTCAATAAAACCATCCATGCACCCGACACCATTGGCAAATTATTTTACGATGAACCCGAAAACGGTGTTATACGGATTTACAACACATTTAACCATTCCGACAGCATAGCACTGCATTGCCACTTTGCCGATAGCGCCGGCAATAAAATAGACACGGTACTTTATGCAAAATTTCTTCAAAAAGGGCTGCGGTCAGAAAAATTCAACGCAACAATAGAACAGGCCACCTATTATAACATGAAAGTAAATATCACAGTGGTATTCAACAAACCCATTTACATGGTCAACTCAGATAGTTCCTTTATACCAATAGATTCGCTGACAACCATACGCCTCAAACAAGAAGACTTTATTTTCAACGAAAACAGAACCAAATGCGAGCTCACTATTCAGTTAACAAAACCCTTGAACTTCGATATAAAAACAGGAACCACAATCACGCCCGTTTCACGAACAGAACGCTTAAAAAGCCTGAATAATCCTACCAATTCCCGCAAACTTTACAACTACATCGTCTTTGAAAAAGGTACATTCATATCGGCCGAGAAAGACACAATGAGCACTTTAACATCGCGCATAACCGAAATCAAGCCAGAAGAAAAAGCAACGCTGTTATACGAAGTACAAACCGACCACCAGGCAATTACCGAACTATATCAGAAAGATAAAAAAGTTGCGCTAAGCGAGCAGAAGAAAGGTAAATTTACACTTATCAACCCCGGTGAATATCGTTTGCGGAGTTATATAGATGTAAATGGCAACGGACAATGGGACTGGGGAAATTTTTACCAACGAACCGAACCTGAACCTGTACTGCACTACGAAGACAACAAAATCAAAAACATACCGTTGAAAGCCAATTGGGAAGTAGGACCTTTGTTGATAAAGCCAAGGCAAAATGTTGAAAAGTAAAACCACCTTAATCAACCATCAACAAATCAATGCAGAAACCATAAAAAGCAACGAACCATCCACACAAAATGAACAGGCAAAAACTCGCAAATAATGAACGCCCGGCTATCGTTTAAATGTTAGTATATTATGTAGCACAGTTGAAAATCAGCAAGTTGAAGTGAACATATTATACACATAAAAACCACCGGCCAAGCCCAACCGAGTTATGAACAAACGCACATCAACAACAATACTCTATAATATAAATACTATATTATTTTTATTCAATATTCAGTTGGCTTGTGCACAAACCGATCCATCTATACAGCTTGCCAATGAATATTTGCTTAAAGGAGAAAAGCAAAAAGCGATCGAACTATACAGGGAGATTACCAGGAATGACAGCAACATTCCACTGGTTCATAACAATTACCTGAATGCACTGGTCGATGCCGGGCTTTTTGATGAAGCACAGAAGTACCTGAACAGAATTACCAGAAAGTTTGTAGATAATCTTGCCTATCAGGTTGATGTGGCATGGGTGTATTTTAAGTCGGGCGATGTGACACGTGCAGAAAAAACAATCAGGGAACTGATTGATGTGAACAAACATAATGCAAGCCGTGCCAAAATGCTTGCCGACTACCTTACATCAAGGTCACTTACAGAGTACGGCATTCAGTCGTTGCTTGCTTCGCGCAAAGCGCATGGTAACTCAACACTATTTTGCCTGGAGTTGGCCATGCTGTACCGTGTACGGGGTCAAAAAGAGGAAATGGTAAATGAATACATTGCTTATGTAACGCAGGATAGTTACAATTTGCAGTATGTAAAAAATGTTTTGCAGGTGTTGCTCGAGCCAGCCGACATGGACGTACTTGAAAGTAAACTGCTCAGCTATGTTCAGCAATTTCCCGATAAAGAGGTGTACAGCGATTTGCTGATTTGGCTCAATATACAGCAAAAAAATTTTTACGGTGCATTTATTCAGTCGCGCGCAATGGACAGGCGCTCTGCTTCGCATGGCGAGCGCACCGCAGAAGTTGCAAGGCTTGCCCTGAACAATGGTGATTATGAGACAGCGAGAGCTGCCTACGAATGGATCACCAGAACTTATCCACAAGGTGCCTTCTATACCGAAGCCCGGCGGGGTCTTATTGAAACCCGTGAAGAGGCTCTGCGCAGGTATTATCCATTGCCGCTGGATTCCGTGCAAAGACTTGTAAACGATTATCAGCGTTTTATATCGGAAATAAAACCGTCAACAGTTGCCTGGGAAGCACAGCATAGCCTCGCCTTGGTGTACAGCCGATGGATGAACAACAACGCCAAAGCCATTGAGTTGCTGCAGGAGGTGATTAATAACAGCAACAGCTTAAAAACGTTGGTAGCACAGGCCAAACTGGATTTGGGCGATATTTATTTGCAAAACGGAGAGTGGTGGGAATCAACGCTGCTGTACTCCCAGGTAGAAAAATCCATGAAAGAAACGGAACTGGGTTATGAAGCAAAACTTCGCAATGCGAAACTATGGTATTTTAAAGGGGATTTCAGGCTGGCGGCTGATCACCTCGACATTCTCAAAGAAGCAACCTCGCGCGAAATAGCCAACGATGCAATGGAATTGAGTTTGCGCATCAAGGAAAACCTGGCTATGGATTCTTCGGGTACGGCGTTGAGAACACTGGCAAAAGCGGAACTTTTACTGCAGCAAAATCGGGGAGATGAGGCAATCAATCTGTTAAATCAGATTAAGGAAGGAAGGGTACAGTTGCCGGCTGAAGAAGCCTTTCTTGCGGGTAATCCTGCCTCGTTAAATTCTTCGGAAGATTCGGTATGGGTTACTTTTCCCAACTATGCTATCCTCGATGAAGTGTACTGGCTCGAAGCCGAATTGTTTGCCAAACGAAATGAATACGAGAAGAGCATTCAGTTGCTGGATAAGATGATTAATGAATATCCCAATGAAGTTCTTGCTGACGATGCGTTTTTTAAAAAAGCTGAGATAGTTGAAAGGCAACTCAATCAAAAAGAACGTGCTCAGGAATTATATCTCGAGTTTCTGACCCGGTTTCCGGGCAGCATTTATGCAGCAGAAGCCCGTAAACGCTATCGCATATTACGCGGGGATTTCAGGACAGACCAGTTTTGATAACAACTCCTGACAGAAGTCATCGCCTTCTCATCTCGGTAATCCTATAATTGCTTTGCCGGAAAAGAATATAAACAGATGGAAGGCTTTAAACCTAAAAATAAAGGCCAGGCACGCCTTTTTGAAAATCCGTGGCTTGAAGCCCTGACAAAAGCCCATCCTCTGATCATCTGGGGCATGTATGTGCCGGTCATTACCGCACTGTTGTACTATGGCATACAACGATTTGGATTAAGCATACTGCAGACCGTGTGGATTTTTGGCGCAGGCATGTTTTTCTGGACCTTTTTCGAATACCTGGCACACCGCTTTGTGTTCCACATGGAAGCAACCACCCACATTGGTCGGAGGTTGGTCTATCTGCTTCATGGCAATCACCATGAGTTTCCCCGCGACAAGCAACGGTTGTTTATGCCGCCCCTGCCCAGCATCATTATCGCCTCAGTTGTTTTCGGCATGTTTTATCTGGTTATGCGCCATTATACCTTTGCTTTTTTTCCCGGTTTCTTACTGGGCTATCTGATGTATGGTACCATGCACTATGCCATCCATGCCTGGAACCCGCCCTTCAGGTGGATGAAGCCTTTGTGGCGCAACCATCATCTGCATCATTATAAAGACGAACACCGCGGCTTTGGCGTAAGCTCAACCTTGTGGGACAAAGTTTTTGGAACCATGTTCGATCTGCAGAAAGAAAAAGAAGATCCGGAAAAAGTAAAGGAGCTGATGTACAACTGATCAAAACATCCGGTTGGCCTCACGGATCAACAGAAACTCAGATATATTTTCAGTATCCAGCAAGCCCATGAGGCGGTTGTTTTGAAATACCGGGGCCACAGACTTCTGTCCGCGGTGAAGTTTCATCCAGGCTTGTTCTAATGGTTCGTTTATTTCAATACGTACAAAGTGTGCATCCATGGCTTCTTCAACCGAGGCTCCACCTTTTCCTTCGCGCAACGCGCGGATTATTTGATCGCGGCTTAATGTTCCGACCGGTTCACCTCGCGAAACGACCAGGAAGTTTCTGTTTTGTGTAGCCAGCAATTTATCCGAAGCCTGTTCTATGGTTTCATGTACTTCCAACACAGGTATCTCACGCAGCAGGGCATCACCCACGGTATAACCCGACAATAAAGACTGGGCCTCGGCAACTGTAGCCTCGCCTTGCGCACCCAGGTAAATAAACAGTCCGATAAAAATCAGAAACGGATTGAAAAAGAATCCGAAAAAAATAAATCCGAGCGCGAGAATTTGTCCTACCGAAGCAGCTATACGGGTAGCCTTTGCCCGGTCCATCTGAAAAGTTAACAATGCGCGCAACACCCGGCCCCCATCCATCGGAAAGGCCGGTATCAGGTTAAACATGGCCAGCCAGATGTTAACGGCCATCAACGAACGCAAAAAGTTCAGGTGATTGAGTTGGGTTAAATTTAGTTGCTCTACATCGGGGGCCGTAAGCTTAACGAAAGGATAGAGTGCTGCGGCAATCAGCACATTTACCGCAGGTCCGGCCAAGGCAACCACCAGCTCTTCTTTCGGCTTTTCGGGGATAGATTCAAGCTGTGCCAGACCACCGATGGGCAATAACGTGATATTGCGGGTTTTGATATCATATCTACGTGCAGCCAGTGCGTGCCCCAGTTCATGCGCCGTTACACAGGCAAAAATGGACAGCACAAATAAGATACTCCAGAAAATGTCAATGGCCCCCAGGCCCTGCCTCAGGTTGATGAACACAATCCAGCCGATAAGGATGAGAAAAGTCCAGTGTACAAAAACCTGAATGCCGGCAATGCGGCCCAGCGAAAGTGAGTATTTAAAATTCATAGTGCACGAAACTATGAAATGCAAAAACTTAACCCAAAGATTTTCTCAAGGCATTTCATAATTTCAGCCGTTTTCCGAGTAGTAAAAACCGGTCACGTAGCACGGCTTGTATCTTCCGTGGGCAAACCCTTACTTAACGGAATGGTTCGATACATAATTATTATTTGCATGTGCCTCTGCCTTACCAGAACAGGCAGTGCACAGGTCAAGGCGCTGGTAGGCGGCACCTTAATAGATGGCTATGGGGGCAAACCGCTTCACAACTCAGTCATCATCATCGAAGGTGAGCGCATCAAAGCCATCGGCCAGGTGGGTAAAATCGAGATACCGAAAAATGCCGAAATTATTTCTACGGAAGGCATGAGTGTGCTGCCCGGCCTGTGGGACATGCACGTGCACCTGATGATCAACGGCCACAGCGACTACGCCCACTGGGATAAAACATATTTACCGCTGCTGGAAAAAGTAATAATGCCCGCTTCGGCACACCAGCTGCTGTTGGCGGGCATTACCAGCGCCCGCGATTTGGGCGCCCCGCTGGAAGCAAGCATAAAAGTCCGCGACCGCATCAACCGCGGTGAAATACCCGGCCCCACCATGTACATGAGCGGTCCGTTTATTCAGAAAAAACCTTACCCCGGCACAGAAGCTTTTCGCTGGGGTGTGAATGGCGAAAAAGATGCACGTGCCAAAGTGCAACAACTGGCCAAAGCCGGTGTGGATGTGATTAAACTCATCGATCACGATGAAATGACGGAAACCGAATATATGGCGGTTGTAGAGGAAGCTCATAAACATGGCCTGAAAGTAGTGGCGCATGCCCACCGCCCCGAAGAGATACGCAGGGGCCTGAAAGCCGGAGTAGATTGCTTTGAACACACGGGCCTTTCGGCTGCGCCTGAGTATCCTCCCGATATCATTGCCATGATTCGTGAACGCACCGCCAAAATGAACATCGGCCCGCTGTTCTGGACACCTACCGTGGAAGGGCTGTACAATTACGAATACCTGCGCGACAATCCTGAAGAACTCGACAACGACTCCTGGCATCTGGGTTTGCCGGATTCCATCATTGCCGACATAAAACAATCCATTCAATACCCTTCCCGGCTCTCTTATTTCGGGTTAAACCCGCTGCGCAAGCCCACGCTCGAAACAAAAGTGAAACAACTGAAAGAATCTGGTGTGGTGTTGCTGATAGGCACCGACAGCGGCATACCCATGAAGTTTCACAGCCAGAGCACCTGGCACGAACTGGATGTTTGGGTGAACAAATTCGGCTTCGACCCGATGTACGCCATTCGGGCAGCTACCTACTGGCCGGCTGTGGCTATGGGTGTGGAAAAAGATTACGGCACTATAGCCGAAGGCAAGTATGCCGACATCATTGCTGTAAAAGGCGATGTGCTGCGCCACATAGCACTCCTGCAACGCGTGGATATTGTAATTAAAAAGGGAAAGCGGTATAAATGATTCAGGCCAATCAAGTAATTATCTTAAGCTCCAAAACGCAAATTAGGCCCAACCAATCGTACTGATTATGTGGAAAAAAATCCTGCTCAGCCTGTTGCTGATAATTGTAATCCTGATCGGTATCGTGCTGTTCAACACTTTCCGCTTTACAGCTCACGAAGATGAAGTAAGCGTGCTTGCAGCCCCCGAACTTACACAGGACAACCTTGACCATTTCCGCCGGGCCATTACCTATCAAACCGTTTCCTATGCCGACTCATCGCGTTTTGATTCATCGCAGTTCATCGCATTCAGAAAATTTCTGGAATCCACCTATCCGAAAGCACATGCCGTACTTTTGCGTGAAATCGTGGCCGGTTACAGCCTGTTGTACCGATGGGAAGGAAAAAACCCCGATTTGAAACCGGTTGTACTGATGGCACACCAGGATGTGGTGCCCATTGAAGAAGCCACCAAAGCCATGTGGACGGTCGATCCGTTTGGCGGAATCATAAAAGACAACTTTATCTGGGGCAGGGGAACAACGGATGATAAAATCAACCTCATTGCCATCATGGAAGCGGTCGAAAAGCTGGTAAACGAAAATTACCAGCCCGCTCGTACCGTATACCTCGCATTTGGCCACGATGAAGAAATAGGAGGCAGGGGAGCTGCGGCAATCGCGAAGTTGCTGAAGGAAAGAAATATTGCCGCAGATTTTGTGCTGGATGAAGGAGGTATAATAACCGAAAACAAAGTGCCGGGTATGAACCGGCCGGTGGCCTTGCTGGGCACAGCCGAAAAGGGGTATCTGTCGCTGAAGCTGACTGTGTCCGTGCCGGGCGGGCATTCCTCCATGCCGGAAAAAGAAACGGCCATCGATATTCTGGCAGCTGCTATTCATCGTTTAAGATCCAATCCGTTCGAGCCAAACTTCAGCGAACCCATACAGGGATTCATGGAAAGCACCGGCCCCTACATGTCGTTTGTGCAACGCATGGCATTTGCCAATACCTGGTTATTCAAAAAACTTATACTCAACACCTATTCACAAACCAACACGGGCAATGCCATGATACGCACCACCATTGTGCCCACCATTATTGAGTCCGGCATAAAAGACAACGTGGTGCCTACCGTAGCAACAGCCGTTGTAAACATCAGGTTATTACCCGGGCATTCTTCCGCTCAGGTTATCGGAGATGTGAAAAAGATTATCAATGACAGTCGTGTTGCGGTGGGGCCGCTGAACAATAACATTTCCGAAGCATCGCCGGTAACACCGGTTAATGGTTTTGGCTATCGCAAAATTGCAGCAACCATACAACGCACCTATCCGAAAATTATCACCTCGCCTTTTTTGGTTATTGGCGCCACGGATTCGCGCCACTTTACTGAAATTTCCACCAACATCATCAAGTTCAGTCCGATGATCGACCCCATCGGCTTTCATGGCATTGATGAGCGCGTAAGCCTGGAGAGCTATCGCACAGCGCTCTGGTTTTATGAACAGTTGCTCAGGGATTTGAATTAAAAGATCAATTTTATAAACGGTTTTATTTACCACATATCAAAACATTAATTTGGAAGAGTACTTTCCGGCCATGAAAAAATTAGCTTTTCTCTTTGTCGTATTGACATTATCCGCTACGGCACAGGTTACCATCGATAACCTGCTTAATGTACCGTTTCCTGCATCTCTTACTTCCAGCCCTGATGGCAGGCGCATTGCCTGGGTATTCAACGACCAGGGCAGGCGCAACATTTATATTGCCGAGGCACCCGATTTCGTTCCGAAGAAAATCACCGGTTACACCGAAGATGATGGACAGGAAATTACCTCACTCCAGTTTTTGCCGGATAACAACCGACTGATTTTCATACGCGGAGGCGCACCCAACAGCGCCAATGAACTGCCCAATCCCATCGCCATACAACCGGGTGTTGAACGCGCCATCTGGATCATTAATTCAGATGGTTCAGGATTGAAAAAACTGGCTGCCGGCTTTTATCCGAAAGTTTCGCCCGACGGAAAAGCTGTTGCCTACCTCAGTGGCGGACAGGTTTGGCTGGTAAAGACCGACTCGGCAGGAACAGGAAAGAAACTTTTTCATTCGCGCGGCAGCCAGAACAACATCCGGTGGTCGCCCGATGGCAGCAAGCTGGCATTTGTAAGCAACCGCACCGACCATTCCTTTATTGGCGTGTATGATTTTTCCACTAAAACCATTCGCTTTCCCGACCCATCGGTCGATCGTGACGGGCATCCTGTGTGGTCGGCCGATGGCAGGCAGATTGCATTTATACGCACGCCCAACGTACGCAACCGCCTGCCCTTTGTGGCAGCACGCGAAGGACACCCCTGGTCTGTACGGATAGTTGATGTGGCTACCGGGCAGGCACGGGAAGTCTGGCGCGCCAGGCCCGGCCGTGGCAGCGTTTTGCATCAGGGTATTCCTGTGGCTGATAACCTGTTGTGGTGGCTGGACGACCAACTCGTTTTTCCCTGGGAAGCAGATGGCTGGCAGCATCTCTATGCTGTTTCGATACATGGTGGCGAAGCCCGGTTGCTCACACCCGGCAATGGCGAAGTTGAGTCGGTGCAGGTGGCACGCGATAAAAAGAGCCTCATCATTGTAAGTAACATTGGCGATATTGACCGAAGACACATTTTCCGGGTTTCGCCGGCATCAGGCAGGCCGCAACAATTGTCCGTGGGCGATGGCATTGAATATGAGCCGGTGGAAACAACAGCCGGTATAGTGTGTCTGCGTACCGATGCCACTACGGCAGCGTGGCCGCATCTTATTCAGGCCAACGGTCAGGCCCGCATGCTCGCCCCTGATATGTTTCCGAAAACTTTTCCCAAAAAAGATCTGGTCGTGCCGCAGCCAGTGTTCATTACGGCAACCGATGGCATGCAGATACCTGCTCAGTTGTTTTTGCCCAAAGGCGCTAAAGCCGGAGACAGGCGCCCGGCCGTCATATTTTTCCACGGGGGCTCGCGCAGGCAAATGGTACTTGGCTTTCACTACAGCCAGTATTATCACAATGCCTACTCACTAAACCAGTATCTGGCGGCACAAGGATATGTGGTGCTCTCCCTCAACTACCGCAGCGGCATTGGTTACGGACTGGAGTTTCGCGAGGCACTCGATTACGGGGCAGCCGGTGCCAGTGAATACCGCGATGTGGAGGGAGCGGGTCTGTATCTGGCACAACGCCCGGAAGTAGATCCGAAAAAAATCGGATTGTGGGGCGGCTCGTATGGCGGCTACTTAACAGCCATGGGGCTGGCACGGGCTTCGGATTTGTTTGCCTGCGGTGTGGACCTACACGGTGTGCACGACTGGAACCAGGTGATACGCAACTTTGTGCCGTCGTACCTGCCCGAAAAACACCAGGCCTTTGCACGCATGGCTTACGAATCTTCGCCCATGCACTTTATCAAGTCCTGGCGCTCGCCTGTGTTGCTTATCCATGGCGATGACGACCGCAACGTACCCTTCAGCGAAACGGTAAATCTTGCAGAAGCCCTGCGCGAACAGGGTGTATACTTTGAGCAGCTCGTTTTTCCCGATGAAGTGCATGGCTTTCTGCTACACAAAAACTGGCTCAGCGCCTACAAGGCATCGGCCGATTTCTTTAAGCGGATGCTGGAAAAAAAATAGCAGGATGAAAGCGTGGACCGGATAACCCGCTTAAGAAGCTACCTGACGGGTGTTTTGGTTGAGAGGCATCCCAGCAACATCAGCGGCGAGCTGGAAGTGTGGATTCAGCAAGGCCGCTATGTGCTGCACAGCACCGGGGCCAACTATTCGTTCGATACCCTGCACAGGGTTTTTCAGCAAACCTTCAGGAATATCCAAGTCAAAGAAAAAAATCCGGAGCGGGTACTTGTTCTTGGGCTGGGCGCAGGAAGCATTCCGTCTATACTGTACGAGGAACTTCACCTTCGGCCGGAAATAACAGGCATAGAAGCCGATGATGCCGTCATCCGCCTTGCCAAAAAATATTTTAACATCCAACGATTTGACAAGCTCAGCATACTACATGCCAAAGCCGAAGAATTTGTTTCGCGGTGTGATGAAAAATTTGATTTGGTTATCAGCGATGTGTTTGTTCACACCAACGTTCCCGAAGAAGCATCCGATAAACAATATGTAAGCAACCTGGTACGCATAACTGCACAAAACGGAACGGGCCTGATTAATTTTATCATAGAAACACCGCAACAAAAGGTCAGATTCAGGCAAGCAGAGCAATTCCTGCGGGCAATATGCGACAGGGTATCCATAGTCCACGCATCAGAAATTAATGCAGTACTGGTATGGAGGAGTTGATGAATGTCAACGCCTGCCTTGATAACCGTCATCGCAAATTTTCCGGATAAGCAGTCTTTTTCGGTCAATCACTCCGTCATGAAAATTCTGGTTCCCACCGATTTTTCGGCCTGTGCCCAGACCGCCTCGGAAGTGGCGCTTGCAATAGCCCGCCGGCTTCAGGCCGAAATCATTTTTCTGCATTTGCACGAGACGCCCGGAAAGGCACACATCCCGGCTATTGAAAAAGCAGCCGACCCTAAAATCGGACAAACAAAAGCCTTGCTGGAAGAGCTGGTTAACCTGGCCACGCGAAATAGCCTGACAGCAAAGCAAATGCTGGTAACCCATCAGGGCGGTGATAAAATTGAAAATTACATCGGGCCGCTGCAGGTTGATATGATCATTATGGGTTCGCACGGAGCCACCGGTATTCGCGAGCTTATTATTGGCTCACAAACACAGCGTGTGGTGCGGCATTCATCCGTTCCGGTGCTGGTTATCAAACAAAAACCTGCCCGTGCTACATTTAGCAACATGCTTTATGCCACCACCCTGAATGAGGATATACCAAATGCGCTGAATCAAATAGAAAAATTTGCAAAGGCCTTCGAGGCGCGCATACACATGCTGTATGTTCAGTATCCGGAAAGTGAGCCGAGCGGTGCCGAAGCCGAAGAACAGATGCGTAATGCCGGAAAACGATTTTCGGGAATCAGCTTTACCTATAACAGCATAGCCACCAACGATCCCGAATGGGGCATTGGTAAAATGGCGCGCGAATTACAAACCGATGTAATTGTACTTACCACAACCCTGAAGACCGGAAGATTATTTTTTTCGCACAAGCTGGCCGAAGACCTGGTAAACCATGAGTCGCTGCCGGTACTGGTAATCAATGCATCCTGAAAAAGAGCTTTTCGTAAATTTACTGAAAACAGGGAGCTATGGCAGTTACAAAAATTACAGTAAACAGCAATGGTTCGTTGCGCGTGGAAGGCGATTTCGAAATAATGGATGCATCAGGAAAAGCCTATGGTTTGCACGGCAGAACGGTGGTGTCGCTTTGTCGCTGCGGGCAGTCGAATAACAAACCGTTCTGCGATGGCTCGCATAAAGGAAATTTTCACCACGAAGCCGTGGCCTTTGATTTACCCGAAAGGAAAGCCTGATTATTTGATGTGGCGGAACAGCGCTGCGTTCATTTTCCCGTCTTTTCCATGCCGATAGACCTGAGGCCGGCTTCGTGCCTGGCTGGTGGGTTCGGCCTGCGCTTCACCCCGGTTCATCAGGCTGGTGTGAACTTTGCCTGTTTTAGTGGCCGGTTCGATAATAACCGCGGGTGGGGAAGTGCCCCTCACGTACCGGGTGTAAAAGTTGGCCCGATAATCGATGTGTTTATTGCTAATAATACCTATGTGTTTGCTTGCTGTTTCAAAACCAAGGTACATATCCGCCAGCCCCGCATGCCAATTGGCAGAACACTACTCCACATCGGTTTGCTGATTGCCGCAGTTGGCAATTGCCGGACTTGTTCAGACCGAAGCGTCTGAAGCACTAAACTGTCTGCCAGCAGTGAATCCGCTGGAAGCGGAGACAAAACTCGAATTTTGTGCTTCACTACCAACTGAGGCAATACGCTATTACCTGCCGCCGTTCTTGCCTGCCCGTCCGTCAGGTGGATCCACCGTTTCGTACAGTCCATTCCGGTTAAGAATATTACGGTCATTGTCTGGTGGTCGTAACTGTAGGTTTGTTTTGGCTGTGCCTAAAACACCGAAGGGTGGCAGAAAAAAATAAAATTCTTCTTCGGGCTGATGGAAAAAATACTCTCTTGCAATTTTTGCTTGCAGCGTTGGTCGGTGAGAATTGCAAGAGTGTATTTTTTTGAACTTAGGCATTCCTATTCAGATATTGACGGTGGATTTATCCCTGCTAAAAGTTCTGCAAAGTCGTTAGGTCGTAAATTTTCAAAGTCCTTTTGTAAGACTTTTAAATATTTCCAATCTGTTTTTGTCAATTCGGTGGCCGTGTTGCACCAGTTTATAGCTGCATTATCTTTTAGTTTTACTTCTATGTCTTCGCGTCCTTTGGTTTCAATAATCCAATGGCTTCCGTCTTTATTAACTGCAATAAAGTCTGGAAAGTAGTTGCGAATGTTGGCTAATGTATCGGTGTATTGAATGCAAAAACCAAATTGTTCGGGAAGTTTTGCAAAGGCTTTCACATCGTCGGCTTTATCAAGGAATTTTGCAAATGCCAATTCGTAATCGTTGTCGCAGGGAGTATAATTGAATACGGTCTTTTTTGCTTCCAGAACTTTCTTTGAAGTAGGAAATGCAGGGGTTGAAGAAAGAAAACGGTTTGCCGATATAAGTTGCGGTTCTTTTTGCTCAATCACCATTTCTCTTAATACTTTTTCAAATTCCTTAATAACCACATAGCTGGCAATGTTGCTGCTGATGGCTTTAATTACAACAGGGTCGCTTAAATCCACGGTTTGCCCGAATGCTTTTCGTTCAAAAAAATCACGCACTTTCGGAGCTAATACCGCAAATTGTGAGGGTAATTTTATGTTTTGTGCTATCCGTCTTGCATAGTAGCCGATTACTTCTTCTGCCGTTTGTGCAGGGGGGATGGAATATTCTCTTTCTAAAAGTTTTTCGTCTGTAAGGATGTCTCTCCCCTCGTAAATAAACTTTTTTGTATCGGCAATTTCTTTGCCTTTCAGTGGAAGTTTATTTACATTGAAATTCATTACATCAATCTCTGCGATTTCTTCAGCCAAAGATTTTTTCCGTCCAAGCATCGGTGAAATGTCGGGAACACCAATGTCAAATTCTCTCTTGCTTTCTTCCGGCTGAACGGTAATGATTTTGAGTTTGTCTTTTCCAAGTTGGAACGTTTCAAACTTTAAATCCTCTAATTTTTCAAGGTCTTCCACAAATTCCATGAACGCCTTGTTCCCTATGATGTCAACTCGTTCTGTGTAGCTATTGTGCTGATTGCGGAACATCAAACGCAACCCCCTTCCGATGGTTTGTTCAGGCAGAATATTTGCTTTTGACGTATATGGACGTAAACCCACCACAACAGTTACATTCTGAACGTCCCAACCTTCCCGAAGCATTAAAACGGAGACAATGGCATTCACAGGGCTTTTATCATCGTCCACTTCTCTTGCTGCTTTTCTTGCGATATCTAAGTCCTTTTTGGAAACTTCACCCGATTTGTCCGTATGAATGACAAGCGTTTTATCTCCCCCGAAATCTTCCGGAAACTTTTTTCTGAGCCAATCGCCAATATCATCGGCCTCATCCGTGTTGTTCATCATTATAAAAAGTATCGGCTTTTTATTTAACGGTTCCAGCTGGCTGGCGTATTCTCTCCACCGTTCAACGCCTGCGGTTAAAAATCCTTCATACCGCACGCTTGCAGTGTCCGATATCGCTTCTTCAATTTGTGCAATACCTTTTACGGGTCGTTTTACAATTCGGTCTAGTATGGCTTGTTTTAGCGGATAATCAAATATCGTCCATGCAAATAAACTGCCTTTGCTGTAACGGGGCGTTGCTGAAAAGTCCAATTGTGCGGATAGGGGTCTTTGTTCATGTAGTTTGCGAATGAATTTATTCCATTCGCTTTCTTCATCGTGTGTATGGTGTGCTTCATCGTTGATAACCATTACCAAACCGTCTCTTTTTGCAATGCGGCCATCAAAGTCACTGATTTCAGTTTTTTGCGCAGGAGGAATATTGCCAAGCATGGCCGTCATGATATCTGTTTCTTCATGGCTGTTTCTGGTATTTCTTTCGTAAAACTGCTGAATGTTGGTAAGATACAAAGCCCCTTTACTGTATGCTCTTTCTGTATCGCCCCGCATGTAATAATCCATGTCCCAGAGCCATTGCAGGTGTCTGGGGATGAATGGTAATGTTCTGAAAACTTTTCCGCTTTCAAAGTCTGTTTTCAGACGGTCAAATACAATTACGTTGGGTGCAAGAATTAAAAAGGTGTTGGCATAACCTTCTTCGCCTCGCAGATAGTTGGCAAATTGCCAAACGATGCTCATGCTCATTACAAAAGTTTTTCCGCTGCCTGTGGCCATTTTAATGCAGTAGCGGGCAAACTCATCATAGGGTGGTAATCTTAAATCTTTGGTGTTGAATGCATATTTTTTCAAAAGCTCTTGCCGCGTTCTGACTTTGGCTACTTCAAAAATGAAAATCAGGGTTTCAATGGCTTCACGTTGTGCGGTGTGAAAACGAAAAGATTGTCCGCTAGGTAAAATATGGTCGGTATGGAACCAGAAGTTTAACAGTTCTCTGGTTGTTTCTGTAACGCCTTTATAGCCCCCGGCACGCCATGCTTTTACCGCTTCCCGAATGGCCGGAACACAAGCAGCCGTTTTTAACTGCTCCTGTATGTTAAACAAGTCTCTTTGATAACCGTCTGTTTTTTTCTTCTTAGCCATGGATAAGGTTGATAATTAGTTTTATCATTAAGTCTTTTTCTTCCGGATGGCTTTGCGCTACCAGCAATGCAAGGGCAGTCAGCCCGTTGTCGTTTATTTTCAGTTCCCCCGATTTTTTGAACCGGTGTTTGTTCTTTTCCAGAAACCAGATAAACAGGAATGCTCCTATACGCTTGTTGCCATCAATGAACGAATGGTTTTTGATGATGAAATACAGCAGGTGTGCCGCCTGCTCCTCTATGCTTGGATAAAGGTATCTGCCATCAAATGTCTGAACGATGCTTTGCAGTGAACTTTTGAAACTTTCGTCTTTTTCTTTGCCAAAAAGTTCTGTGGCTTCTTTTTTGGCTATCAGTTGTTTTTTGAGTTCGGCAATGGCCGTTTTGGCTTCATCGTATTGTATTTCGTAGGTGATGTTTTCCGACAGGTTGCCCGTTTGCAGCGAATGGTTGTCGTATTGGTTGAGCAGTACAAAACTTTTGGTGTAGTGGCTCAGTATTTCCAATAGTCCTTTTGCTTCCTGCAACTGTAGGGTTTCGGCTTTGCCCGACTGTTCAATCAGTTGCACCATTTTGCCCAATTCTTCTAATCTTTTTTGGTTAATGGCATAACCTTTTACCAAATAATCTTTAAGCCGCTGGGTTGCCCATTGACGAAACTGGGTACCTCGTTTTGAATTTACTCTGTAACCAACCGAAATTATTGCGTCAAGGTTGTAGAATTTAACATCCTTTTCCTGAGTTTTTCCTTTAATTGCCCCGTGTTGAGTGGTTTGTGCAAAATTTGCACTTACCACCTTTTCATCTAATTCCCCCTCCTTAAAAATATTTCGTAAATGCTTGGTAATTACCGTTCTGTCTCTTTGAAATAGTTCGGCAATTTGATTTTGAGAAAGCCAAAAAGTTTCTCTTTCAAAACGCACTTCCACCTGCGTAGTGCCATCGGGGGTTTTATATATTTCTATTTGGTTTACCATTATACCGTATTGTAAATGAATTAAATAATGTTTGTGTTGCCCATTGGCGATGGCGAAACTGGGTGCCGCGTTTTGAGTTTACCCGGTAACCTACGGATAGGACAGCGTCTAAATGGTAGTATTCAATTTCTCTTTTGACCTTTCTGCCTGCTTCTATTTGAACTGTTGCATTTTTTGCAACAGTTGATTTTCTTTCTAATTCACCCTCTTTGTAGATATTATGCAAATGTCTGGATATTACAGATTTATCTCTTTCAAATATTTGTGCCATTTGATTGAGAGTTAACCAAAATGTTTCTCCTTCAAAACGCACTTCCACCTGCGTAGTGCCATCGGGGGTTTTGTATATTTCTATTTCATTCATATCTTAATTTCCAATGCTTTGGTTGTGTCATTACCCAGAATGTCAATTACTTTAACCAACACCATGTATTTACCCGCCTTCTCATACATATTGCTTGCCGTGAGTTCAATTTTCGGATTTTGTTTGGTGCGGTAGCTCTGCCATTCGTTGTGAAAGGTATCCTCGCGGTAATTCCAATCCACTGCCCAGTAGTCAATCCATTGGCTCCAATGGCTTATGCTGTTTCTCACTTCTTCCGGAATGTCGTCCGGTGGGATGATGAAATTGTCGAGCGTTATGGTGAGTTGATTTTTCGCAATTTTGGTTTTGACATTCAAAGAAGCCAGTTCATAAAATTTAATGTCGCCTTGCTCAACGGCTTTTTTCTCCAATACCTCGCGGGGTATTTTCTTTAACTTAACATCTACTTTGTTGCTTTTTGCCAATTGGGCGGCTGTTTCGTTTATGTCAAAGGCAAAATCCCAACCCAGAAAATCAATGCCGTTGGTGGTGGCGGATTTTTCCTTGCCTACCAGTTTCCAGAACTCCAGTATGGTTTGCTTAATGTCTTCTACCGTAACAGGGGTTTCTACACTACCCACATGAATCATCCTTCCTGCTTTTACGCCATGGATCCAGGTGTAACCTTCTAAGGGTTTGGCGTGATAGAGTTCACAGATAAAATTTTTATAGGCCTTTTCCTGCAGCAGTCGGTTTTCGGGATTTTGAAACTCTGCCTGCACCCATTGCTGCCGTTCGTATTTGCCAAGATTTTGAACCACAAAGGGCTTCACATTGGGAATGCCCAGCAGGCGTTTGCGTGTGGTGTGTATGGCAAAACGACCAAGGTCGCAGGCAATCCAACGGCGGTTGAGTTTTTCGGCCACGGCTGCCGTGGTGCCGCTGCCGCAAAAACAATCTAAAACCAAATCGCCTTCGTTGCTGCTTGCTTCAATTATTCTTCCAATTAATGGTTCAGGTTTTTGAGTATCATAAGCTAATCTTTCAACGGCAGAGGTTGTCAATGCACGAATATTCCAAACATCATCAATTGCCTTTCCTTCAATTAAAACATCTTTTAAATATCTTTTTACTGTATTGCGTCCATCTGCCCAAACATATTGTCCGTTTTCATCCTTTTTAATACTTTGTTTTCGATTAGCAATGTAGTCTGACAGAATTTCTGTCAAATAAATTTTATCTCCATTTTGTAAAAAATAGTCTCCTTTTTCATCTGACTTAATTGCGAGTTCTTTTAATTCGGATATACTTTTATCTTGAACCCAACTTTCCTTAACAACTTTGTAGTTCCATTCATGCTGAGATTTTGTATAGAAGAATATGTTATCATGCTTTCTGCTAAACTGATTATTATCTGCACGTCTCCATCCGCTGTAATGCCAACAAATATCATTTCTGAAATTTTCATAGCCGAACACTTCATCCAAGACGCATTTGGCATAATGCCCCACATGCCAATCCAGATGCACATAAATGCTGCCGTCATCGGCTAAAAGTTCCCGCAGCAACACAGCGGTTTCATAAAACCATTGCAGGTAGCTGTCTAATCCTTTGCCCCAGGTATCCCTGTATGCCTTTTGTTCAATAATGCTGGGTTGTTTTACAAAGGTGGTGGTTTCATCGTCTTCGCTGTCGGGGTGTTCGCCAATAGTAGCCGTAAATGAAAAGTCAGCCCCCACATTAAAAGGCGGGTCAATGTAAATAAGGTTAACTTTTCCGGCAAACTCGGGCAGCAAAGAAGGAAGCACATATTTTTTATCGCCCCAAATCAGTCGGTTACGCCAGTCGCCCGTTTCCTGTTTTTGGTTAAAAAGGCTACTGAGGCGTTTTTGTCTGTCGGCTGCACTTTCGTTAATGGTTTCAATGGTCTGAAAGGGAAGGGCAATCCTTACGGGGGCTACCTTTTTTCCGTCCTTGTATTTTCCTTCCCAAATGAGTTCTGTCATATTCAGTTTCTGAATTGATTAGTTTAAATGATATTTATTTCTTCTTTGCTGAAAGGCAAGTTTTCCACCTTCAAGGATATTGCAAACTGAGGTGTTAATATCAGGATTTTCTAATGACCCGCTTCTATACGACAATCTTTCTTCATTATTTTCTGCAACGATTACCTGCTCGGCATCTGCATTTACAACAATGTTTGCATTGTGTGTTACGATGATAACCTGTCTGTAACGCTTAATTTCCTTGAAGATATTAATAAGGTCGTTAAAAATAAAATCGTTGTCCAAGTCATCTTCGGGCTGGTCAAATATGATGGGTTGAGAAAAGATGTTGGTTGCAAGTTTCAGGCAGAGGTAAATGGTTCCCCTTTGCCCTACAGATATTTTACTCAGCGGTTTACCTTTATATGTGATTTTGGGTTGAACATACAAATAGGTTGAACGGGTGAGGAGGTCATAAAATATTTTCTCAAACTCAACTTTACCCGAACGCAAATAATTTTCAACTTTTTGAAGGGATGTATCAATATTTTTCAGAAAATCAATGTAAGTATCTAAGTCAGTAATTCCGACCAAATCTTTCAAACCCTGTATGCTGTTTTTCCCCTTGAATATTCTGCCGTCTATATGTTCTTTTACCAGTTCGTAAAAGGCAACTTCGTTGAATACTATTTCCCCTTCAATTTTAATTTCTCTGTTGTTAATGATTTTTTTCATTAACTCCTTTTGCTTTTCGTCCCATCCTTCCTTCCCTTGCAGGAGTTTGCTCCAATTCTCATCAATCGTGGATTTATGGCGTGATAATTCCGCATTAATCAATTCGCCAATTTTCTTTTTATTTGCTAGGGCAACACTAAGTTGTTTTTCTTTTTCCTCAATTTCTTTCTTTCGCCTTTCATAAACCGAAATCGTTGTCCTGAACCGTTCTACATTGGAAAGCAAGGAAGTTATATCACCTTTGAAATCTTTAAAGTCATCTTTAATTTTTTCATTTTCTTCCTGAGCCGTTTTAATAATTCCGTCAATTGCTTTTAGGGCAGCATCAATAGCGTCAATCTGAGGCTTAAAATCAATGGCAGGTATACCCTTGTTCAGTATTGTAATCTGCTCATTGGTTGCTTGCTGAAATTCCGTTAAGTCTGTTTTTAGTTGCTCTAAATTGATTTTGTCAGTTTCTCCGGCTTGCAGCTTCTCAATGTTCGCAGTATATTTTTCCAGCTTTTCTTTATTTTCCTCAGTCGTAATCCTTTCAAGTAAATTCCGGTTTTTATCTATTTCCTCCTGAACATAAGATTTTTGATTAATCGGGTTATTGTTTTCGTCCCGCTTGTCAAACCATTCCTGAATGGCGTTAAACTCCGATTTATAGTTTTGAATGGTCTCATCCGTTTTTCGGTCAAAAGAGAGTGTTTCAAGTTCCAGTATCTTCTTAATTTCATCGCCTAATCCCTTAGGGTCTTTTACCTTATCTTTAACTTCGCTTTGAGATATGAAAAGAAATGGCAAATCGTGTTGGGTGTTCAATGGAAATACTTCATCTGTGCTGTGAAGTGATTTTCTCCATTTCACCCTAAAATCACCTGAAGGATTGAAAGATGATTTTTCAGTAGGAATATTATATAGTTTAAACCCGTTGGCGAAATAGTTTATCAATACACTTTTGCCTGCACCCCTTCCTCCTATGATTGTAACCAGGTTCTGATTTAGCGGGATGGTGTTTTTTTCAAAACACAAAGGCTCATTTTCAAAGACAGTTACCGGGTTTGCTATTTCAATTTCAGTGAAAGTAAACTTTTCAAAATCAAAAGCGGGATTGGTTTCCTGTATTCTCACTCTTTCTTCCGGCTCGTAAATGATTTGTTTCAGTCCTTCAAAGGTTAGGTCTGCTTTTATCCAAACTTTTCTGTCCTGGTTTTTAGTGAATAGTTCGTCAAATGTATGGGCATCGCTTCCCCCGATGCATGGCTTGAGACTTTTAAATTCCTTAATGAAGGCTTCAACTGTTTCATGTTTTTTACCTAATGCCCATTGAATTGTGTTGGGATTAGTTGCTATTAGAACATCTGATTTTTGAATTAGTAATTTTCTGGCTTGGTGGTCTTGACCATTCCATGAAACTCTACTCAAATCTTCGTCAGAAGGTAGTGCAATAAGATATTTTCCTTCAAAGATATTTATTTTGTTAGCCAGTATTTTACATATCTGTTCATCATCTACAACGGCATTCATCATTCCGATATACAAAGGGGCTTTGCCTTTGAAATGCTCATGTTGCTCTATTAGCTTTTTACCTAATTGTTCAAGGTTGTTGGTTTTAAGTTTTCTCTTTTCATCTTCTCTTTGTGGCGCAGCTTCATATATGAAGTCAATTTCGTGCAAAAAATTTTCTTCAATATCGGTCAAGGAAATTTCGTTAGATAAAATAATGTGAAAATTTATTCGGTTTGTTCCAACAAATTTATTTAAGCGGAATTCAATATTGGGTAAGACAAGAATTTGCTTAATTTGTTCAATTTCTTCGGCTTTAAATAACTCATTTAATTTTTCCTCATTGTTTAAATAGTCGGTTTTGATTTTTTTGTATCCCTCAATTGTAAAGTAGTCGGTAATACCAATCACAGAAATATTATTTGCGATAGCTCTTTTGAAGAGTTCTTTGACATAGTTATCCCAATCATTTCCAAATCCGTTTGACAAATGAGAAAATGGGGTATGAACGTGTAAATCCCATAAGCGCCATTCAGAGCCAGTTTTAAATCTGTTTTCTGTCATTGCATATTCAGCATTGTTGAGATTTTGAATACAAAGTAAATTAAAAAAGCGTTGGGAAATTGGCTCTTTTGACTGTGCCCTTGTTTCAGCTGGGGAGGTTTTTGGGAAAAAGCAAACCGCCTGCCTGACGGGCAGGTGTGCCAATAAGGGTTGGCAATAGAATTTTATTTCTTTGTGCGGTGGGGGTGTTTTAATTTTTTTATTGCGCAGGCTTGCGTGTCGGACTGTCAGTCCAAATTGTAGAGAAGTTATATTCCTTATATATATTGTTGTGCACCTGTCAAAATTAGTCCTCGCCTGTTTCTTAAAATCCTGTCTGTTTAATGTCTGAATGGTCGTTGTTTAAGCTTGCAGGTAACGTTTTGGCTTACCCCATTAAATTATATATCAACCTTTACACATCGGGCATAGGCGCAACAGTCATTTCCAAATACTGAGGGAGAGAGATTTAGATGTAAAACCCGGCAGAAAAACTGATTTTTATCAATTTAGTATGCGCGCATAATATATTTTTGTACATTGTTGCCCTGCCAGTTATCTGCCATGAGGAAGGAAGAAACCGTTGATTACCACATCCGGCTGGCCTGGCTTGCTATTTCGCGCATGTACAACCAGCAGGCCATGCAGTTCAATGCCACCATGTCCATGGGCTTTGCCTTGCTGAACATTGACATGGAAAATGGCACCCCCGCCACCAAAATTGCCCCCCGCATGGGCCTGGAGCCGCGCAGCCTTACCCGCCTGCTGCGCACCCTGGAAGAAAAAGGCCTGATATACCGCGAAATTGACCCGGCCGATAAACGCTCGGTGCGTATATGCCTTACCAAGGCCGGCTGCCAATGGCGGGAAGAAGCCAAAAAAATTGTAATCCGATTTAATGAAGCCGTGCGCCAGGAGATAGCCGAAGAAAAATTAAATGTTTTCTTCGACGTGATTCAGCGCATTGCCCGGCTGGTTGAAAAAAGTAATATTTACTCAGAGGATCTGTCGTTAAAAAATTAACCAGGTATTTGAAAGATTAAACAGCACAACATGAAAAGAATTATCCGCAAAGTTGCCGTACTGGGATCAGGTGTTATGGGCTCTTCCATTGCCTGCCACTTCGCCAACATTGGCTGTGAAGTTTTGTTGCTGGATATTGTGCCGAAAGAATTAACCGAGGAGGAAAAGGCAAAAGGCCTTTCTTTGAGCGATAAGGCCGTGCGCAATCGTATTGTGCAGACTTCGTTTGATAAGTGCCTCAAATCATCACCGGGGCCCATTTACAGCAAAAAATTCGTATCGCGAATTGCACTCGGGAATTTTGAAGACGACCTGCCCCGCATTAAAGACTATGACTGGATCATCGAAGTGGTGGTGGAAAATCTGGAGATTAAGCGAAAAGTGTATGAACAGGTAGAACAATACCGCAAACCGGGCACACTCACCACCTCCAACACATCCGGCATACCTATTCACCTGCTGGCCGAGGGCCGCTCGGCCGATTTTAAAAAGCATTTTGCCGGCACGCACTTCTTCAATCCGCCCCGCTACCTGCGCCTGTTTGAAGTAATACCTACCCCCGATACGGACCCTGAAATCACGAAATTTCTTCTCCATTATGGCGATCTGTACCTGGGTAAAGTTTCTGTGCTCTGCAAAGACACCCCCGCCTTCATTGGCAACCGCATTGGCGTATGGGCCCTGCTGAAGGTAATTGACACCATGCGCAAACTCGACCTGAATGTAGACGAAGTTGATAAACTCACCGGCCCGGTTATAGGCCGCCCCAAGTCGGCCACTTTCCGAACATCGGATGTAGTGGGGCTGGATACCCTGGTTAAAGTTGCAAACAACCTGTATGCGGCATTGCCGCAGGACGAAGGGCGTGAGATATTTAAACTGCCTGACGTGGTTAACAAACTGGATGAGAATAAATGGCTCGGCGACAAAACCGGTCAGGGCTTTTACAAAAAGGTAAAAGATAAAAACGGCAAAAGCGAAATCTATACACTTGACTTAAAAACACTCGAATACAAGCCGAAGCAAAAGGTAAAATTTGCCACACTCGAAACAACCAAAACCATCGACAACCTGCGCGAACGCTTCAAGGTGTTGTTGGCAGGTAAAGATAAAGCCGGTGATTTTTACCGCGACAGCTTTTATGGACTGTTCCAGTATGCGTCCAACCGTATACCGGAAATCAGCGATGAACTTTACCGCATAGATGATGCTGTGTGTGCCGGCTTCGGGTGGGAGCTGGGTCCCTTCGAAACCTGGGACGCACTGGGCGTGGAAAAAACCGTGAAAGCCATGGAGGGCATGGGCTATAAACCCGCCCAATGGGTGTACGATATGCTTGCAGCCGGGCATACGTCGTTTTACAAAGTGGAGGACGGAAAACGGAAGTACTACGACATCCCCTCAAAATCCTATAAGTCCATACCGGGCCGCGAAGGATTTATTATTCTCGAAAACCTGAGCAACAATGTGGTGTGGAAAAATGCTGAAAGCAAGGTTATTGACCTTGGCGATGGCGTGCTCAACTTCAGCTGGCACAGCAAATCCTATACGCTGGGCAGTGCGGTTATCGAAGGGCTGAATAAAGCCATCGACCTGGCCGAAAAAGATTTTCAGGGACTGGTGGTGGGCCATCAGGGGGCAGATTTTTCGTTGGGCGCCAACCTGGGACTGGTGTTTATGTATGCCATTGAACAGGATTATGACGAAATCGATTTCATGGTGCGCATGTTCCAGAAGTCGGTTATGCGACTGCGGTATTCTGCTGTACCCGTGGTGGTGGCGCCAGCCGGCCGTACCCTGGGAGGCGGGTGCGAAATGACGCTGCATGCCGATGTGGCCGTGGCGGCTGCAGAAACTTACATTGGCCTTGTAGAAGTAGGCGTGGGTCTTATACCAGGCGGTGGTGGAACCAAGGAACTCACCAGGCGCGTAAGCGACCGCTACCTGGAGGGCGATGCCGAAATGAACGCCTTGCAAAGTGCGTTTATGAATATTGCCACAGCCAGGGTGGCACTGTCGGCCGAGGAAGCCCGCGAAATGGGTATCCTGCGCCCGCAAGACAGAATTGTGGTAAACCGCGACCGGCAGATACTGGAAGCCAAACGCACGGTGTTGCAACTGGCACAGGCCGGATATACACAGCCCATTCCTGACCAGCACATACGTGTGCTGGGCCGGTCGGGAATGGCACTGGTGGCAGCAGGGGTCAACGGCATGAAGATGGGCGGGTACATTTCAGACCACGATGCGAAAATTGCCATGAAGATCGCGCACATCATGTGCGGAGGCGACCTGACTGCACCGCAGGAAGTAAGCGAGCAGTACCTGCTTGACCTGGAACGCGAAGCCTTTGTGTCGCTTTGCGGTGAACGTAAAACGTTGGAACGTATTCAGGCAATACTAACAGGGGGTAAGCCACTCAGAAACTGAGCTGATTCCTGACCGGTCATTTAGACAACCATAAACCAAAACCTGCGAACAACGAACAACAAATATCTAACAACGAATCAATATGGATGCATACATCGTAGCCGGCTACCGCACGGGCGTGGGAAAAGCAAAAAAAGGAGGCTTCCGATTTGCCCGTCCCGATGACTTTGCGGCCGAAGTCATCAAGCACCTGGTTAAATCTGTTCCGGGTCTTGAAAACAAAATGGTGGATGATCTGATTGTGGGCAATGCCGTGCCTGAGGCTGAACAGGGTATGCAGATGGGCCGCATGATTTCACTGCTGGCGCTCGGCATCGAAGTACCTGGCATGATTGTAAACCGGTATTGCGGATCAGGCCTGGAGGCCATTGCCATTGCCAGTCAGCGCATACAGGCCGGCATGGCCGATGTAATTATTGCCGGAGGAACCGAATCCATGTCGCTGGTGCCGGTAATGGGTATCAAAACAGCACTCAACTACAAGATAGCTACCGAAACGCCTACCTATTACACCAGCATGGGCCTGACGGCAGAAGAGGTAGCAAAGCAGTTTAAGATCTCGCGCGAAGAACAGGATGAATTTTCTTACCAATCGCACATGAAGGCAGCCGCTGCCTGGAAAGAAGGAAAATTCAAAGACGAGGTGGTTCCGATTAAGGTAAAAGAGGTGTATGTGGATACCGACATGAAGAAAAAAACCCGCGAGTTTGTGGTCGATACCGATGAGGGCATCCGGCCGGATACCACGCCGGAGGCTTTGGCCAAGCTTAAACCTGTTTTTGCACAAAACGGCACTGTAACGGCCGGCAACTCATCACAAACATCCGATGGCGCTGCATTTGTTTGTGTAATGAGCGAGCGCATGGTGAAACAACTGAATGTTAAGCCATTGGCGCGGCTGGTAAGTTATGCAGTTGCCGGTGTGGAGCCGCGCATTATGGGCATCGGACCAGTGGCTGCCATACCCAAAGCGCTCAAGGCTGCCGGAAAAAAACTCGATGACATTGACCTGATCGAACTCAACGAGGCTTTTGCGGCACAATCGCTGGCGGTGGTGAAGGAGCTGGGCATAGACCGCAGCAGATTGAACGTAAATGGCGGAGCCATTGCCGTTGGCCATCCGCTGGGTTCGTCAGGAGCCAGGTTGTCGGTACAGATTATAAATGAGCTGCGCAGGCAAAAGAAAAAATACGGCATGGTAACAGCCTGCGTGGGAGGCGGACAAGGCGTGGCCGGTATTTACGAAATCATTGATTAGACCAGAAACAAATTCAGGTATTGATTTAAAATTTCTCAAACAATATGATAGCATCAGAAACCAAAGCAATTAAGGGAGGAGAATTTCTAATCCGTGAAACCAAAGCCCATGAAATCTTCATTCCGGAAGAATTCAATGAAGAGCAGCAGATGATCCGGCAGCAGTGCGAAGATTTTCTCAAAAAAGAAATCTGGCCCCGCCTGGATGAGATTGACTCCATGAAACATCCTGAGCTTATGCCCCGGCTGTTGGATAAGGCCGGTGAACTGGGTTTGCTTGGCACATCAGTTCCACAGGAATACGGAGGCTTCGGGATGGATTTCAATACGTCCATGCTTGTGGCCGAAGTGCTCGGTGCCGGACATTCATTTGCCGTAGCCATATCCGCTCACACGGGCATAGGCACGCTGCCCATCCTCTATTATGGAAATGAAGCGCAGAAGAAAAAATACATTCCCAAACTGGCCACCGGCGAATGGAAGGCGGCTTATTGCTTAACCGAACCGGATGCCGGCTCGGATGCCAATTCGGGTAAAACACGTGCCACACTGAGTGCCGATGGCAAGCACTACATCATCAATGGCCAGAAAATGTGGATAACCAACGGGGGGTTTGCCGATGTGTTTACCGTGTTTGCCAAAATAGATGATGACAAAAACCTCAGTGCCTTCATCGTAGAAAAATCATTCGGTGGAATCACCATGAATGAAGAAGAGAAGAAAATGGGCATTAAAGGATCATCCACCCGTCAGATTTTTTTCAATGATTGCAAGGTGCCGGTCGAAAATCTGTTGAGCGAAAGAGGAAATGGTTTCAAAATAGCAGTAAACATTTTAAACATCGGCCGGATAAAGCTGGGTGTGGCAGCCGTGGGCGGAAGCAAGAAAACCATATCCTTAGCGGTAAATTATGCCAAAGAGCGCAAACAATTTGGTGTGCCCATTGCATCGTTTGGTGCCATTAAATACAAGATTGCCGAAATGTGCACCCGCGTGTTTGCTTCCGAATCGGCACACTACCGCGCCAGCCAGAATATTGAAGATGCCTATCACGCCTTTATTGCAGCAGGCATGGATCCATCACAGGCAAGGCTGAAGTCGCTGGAAGAGTTTGCCATTGAATGTGCCATTCTGAAAGTACACGGATCGGAAGTGCTGGATTATGTGGTGGATGAAGGCGTACAGATTTATGGCGGCATGGGCTTTTCGGCCGAGGGCCCCATGGATCGCGCCTACCGCGACTCGCGCATCAATCGCATCTTCGAAGGAACCAACGAAATAAACCGGTTGCTCACCATCGACATGTTGTTAAAACGCGCCATGAAGGGTCACCTCGATTTGATGACACCTGCCATGGCCGTACAGAAGGAATTAATGTCCATCCCGGATTTTGGCAGTGAAGAAGAAACCGGATTGTTTATACAGGAGAAAAAAGCTCTTGCCAATCTCAAAAAAGCCGGGCTAATGGTAGCAGGTGCGGCTGTACAAAAGTTCATGACCAAACTGGCCGATGAGCAGGAAATCATCATGAACCTGGCCGACATGCTGATTGAAGGATATGTGGCTGAGTCGGCCCTGCTGCGCGTGGAAAAAATGATTGCCATGAAAGGCGAAGAAGCCTGTGCCATACAAAAAGAAATGGCCATTATTTATCTGCACCAGGCCATGCAAAAAGCTGCGGCAGCCGGCCGCGAGGCCATCACTTCATTTGCCGAAGGAGATGAACTACGCCTCCTGCTGATGGGCCTGAAGCGATTTACCAAAATTGAACCCTATAACCTCAAAACAGCCCGCAGAAAGGTAGCCGATTATGTGATTGAGAAAGGTGAATATCCGTTTTAATACCGATAGCAAAAACCCATATACAGTTGCGCCCGGAACAATCCGGGCTTTTTTATTGCCCGGTAACTTCTCAATGAGGCGAGCTGATTAGCTTTTCTACATCCGAAACACGATTCCCTGCGTAGAATGACTCGCCCTTGCGGTTGATGAGGATAAACGCAGGCAAATGTTTAACATTCCATTCACGTATCAACTTAGAATGAGAAGGAATCTGATAGTTGATGATTCCATCGGCAAACAACACGAATCTTGCAACCAGTTGCTTCCATAACGCTGCATCGGGCTCAGTAAGAATGATTACGAATAATAAATCGTTACGGCTTTGCTTGTGGAGTTGTTTGAATTTCTCAACCTCAACAACATATTGTTCGATGTTTTGAGGAAAAATGGCGATGGCAAGTTCTTTTTTATTGCGGCTATCAATAATCAGCCAGCTTAATTTTTCTTCAGCATCTTCAAAGCCGTTGGAAGTACTCCATTGATAATGAATGTACCGGAAAAACTGTCGGTTTAATGATGTTCCTCCTCCCAAATCGCGTATGATGCTTTCTTCCAAAGGGGTGGCCTTTAAGATGGAAGCATGGTTCCAGAATACCGAATCATATGGAATGTCCAGCAATCCGTTCTTGTCCGGCTCTTTGCCGCTGAACTGCATTTTGGGATCATGGCTGATGTCGGTTGATATCATCTCAATATGTACAAAATGGCGCGAACTGTCGGCCAACAACAACTCGCTTTCGCGAACAAGATGGTTGGGATAATATTTGTTCTGATGCTGCCGGTAAAGAACCACCGATTTAAACCGGTTGGCACCTTCTTCGCGTAATTCTTCGTGCTTTACAAAAGCGAAGTCATCGGTGGTAATGTACAATGTACCACGTACCGATGCAGCAGGCACATAACCCTGAGTGGTAAGAATAGAATCGGGCAGCGACTGATAGGCAATAACGTATACCTGGTGATCATCATACCGGGTTATGCCGTCATAAGAAAACTGAAAACGTTCAAAGTCCATGCGCAGGGTGCTGGCTTCGGTATAAAAATTTCTGATTTGGCCGGCCTGGTTGGTCTGGTAAGCCGCAATATCTGCCTGAAGAATGTTGGTAATGGAAATCGGGGGGTGCCCTGCGGCCAACACCGTATTGTCCAGGCTTCGTCTGAGATGAGTAACCCGAATTTCTTCCCGCTCACCACCAAACCTGCGAAACGAACGATAGCCGCTGTGCTTCCACACATCTACAAAGGCTTCAATCAGGCGGCCGTAACGATCGTCATCCTTACAATAATGCCGGTAAAAGAACCGCTGGTAAAAAGATTCCTGCGGATAATTCTTTCGGATAGAAGCCAGAGCCCTGCGCACCACCATGGACGGATTCACCGATTTACTGGTTACCACGATTTCCTGCAATTCAATTGCATAAGGGGTAAGCTCGATGAGCTTCATTTGTTCCGGATTGCTGATGATCGCGGAAACATACCCTACACAACTTACTTTAATGGAGGCCTTATCCGGAATCACAAGCGAAAATTCTCCATCTATATTCGAACTGGTTCCCTGCGAAGTGCCAACGATGCCTATGGAGGCAAAGGGTATTGGTTGGCGCGAATCGCGGTCAATAATTTTGCCCGTAATGCGTACTTGTGCATAACCCGTTATGCTAAAGATCAGGAGCCAATAACCTGCAATCTTGCCCATACATCAGCTTGTTCAATAATCCGGCCAAAATAGCACCATCTTTGAAAATCAAACATGAACAATATCACAGAAGGTTCAGTTTTCCTTCCGGCCGGGTTCTTGATACATCTTTTCAATTTCCTTGGCGTATTTATTCAAAAGTTTATCCCGAATCAGTTTGTACGAGGCAGTCAATTCTCCGCTTTCGGCTGTCCATTCGCTGTCTGCCAGTACAAACCTGCGTACGCGCTTGTAATTTTCCAGGGGCTCATTAAGCCGGTCTATCTCATCCTGTATCTTCTGTAGGATTTTAATATTGTGTACCATGTAGGCAGGTGCAGTCCAGTGAATCCCGTGTTCTTCGCACCATGCTTTCAGCAACCCAAAATGCGGCACGATAAGTGCACTTACATAAGGCCGGTTGAAACCGATAATCATACACTGACTGATAAAGGGGGAGGCAGTAAAGTGATTCTCCAATTGTGAGGGCGAAATGTAAAGACCGGTTGTGGTTTTAAAGATTTCCTTTTTCCGGCCGGTTATCACCAGAAACCTCCCGTCTTCCAGCTTACCCACATCACCGGTGTGCAGCCATCCGTTTATCAGCACTTCTCGTGTAAGATCTTCGCGTCTGTAATAACCGGCCATTACATTAGGTCCCTGCACGCAAATTTCTCCTTCCCCGTGCTCATCCGGTTCATGAATCCGTAGCTGTACACCGGGAACGGCTATCCCTACCGTACCAAACTTGTTCATACCCGGCTCAACACGGTTTACACTGATATAAGGGGAGGTTTCGGTCATGCCATACCCGGACAATGTAAGTATCCCGCTTGCGGAGAACAACCGTGCAATGTTGGGTCGCAGAGCAGCGGCCCCCACAATGATGAAACGAACGCTTCCGCCCAGGGCACGCTTCCATTTATTATATACCAACAGGCGGGCAAGCACCAGTCGAAAATGATAAAACAGGTTTTGGCGTTTAACCACATCATAGTGTTCGCCCAACCGCAAGGCCTTTCGTATAACCCATCTTATCACCGGGTTTTTATGCATGGCCTGCTCCTGCAGGATGGCATACATACGCTCAAGGGCTTTGGGCACTGAAGTAAACAAGTGTGGCCTGGCCCGCAGGAAATCCTGAGCAAGGGTTTCGCGCGACTGGCTGAAATAGATTTCAACACCAAGTGCCAGATAAGCAAAACAGGTTGTTCGCTCAAACACATGGCTCACCGGCAGAAAGCTCAGCACCCGGCTACCGGGTTTTACAGGCATCAATGGCAAAATGGATTTGATGCTGCTCACCATGTTTTTATGCGTAAGCATTACCCCTTTCTGGTTGCCGGCCGTGCCGGAAGTGTAGAGAATGGCACAGAGGCTTTCGGCACTAACCTGCTTCTTGCGCCATGAAAGTTGCTCGGTAATTTCTGCCGTGGGTTTGTAATTAAAAGCCGGCAGATAACCGGCCGCATCCGGCTGTAGATGATAATTTCCGATCAGGCGGCTTTTCAATGCAAGGGATGAAATTTTATAATAAAGACCCGTATCGGCCGAGATGCACAGAACTGCTTCGGTTTCGTTGAGAATGAATGTTGTTTCGTCGATTGAAGCTGAAGCGTGGATGGGGACAACCGTCAGTCCGGCCTTCTGAATACCGAGCTCAACCATAAGCCATTCGGGGCTGCCGCTTCGCGGCACTACTGCAATGCGGGCTCCTTCTTTAATTTCCTGCTGAATAAGCCAGCAGGCTACGCAATCCGACCGTCTTTCAATTTCTGATACTGAAAACCTTATCCACTTTCCGTTTCGCCAGATGTTGACCGCGTGTTGCTGCGGATGTTTTTGCAACTGATAACCAACTACATCAAATACACGGCTGAAATCGGCAGGAGTTGCCATAGTCAGGCTATTGGTTTAATGTACAGAATGTTGTACAACAATTCGTGAAACTCCGCATACTCCGGCAGGTTGTTGTGTCCGCCTTTTTCTATCGGATGCAGGTTAATTTTATCCGGATATTTTTCCTTCAGCATCCGGCTCTGATGAAATGGTATGAGCCTGTCGTACGTGCCATGAATAATGTGCACCGGACATTGTACATCATTCAGATACAGATCCGTGCGCAGGTCATACCGCATAATCCATTTAAGCGGAAGGAAGCAAGCATAACGCTTTGCATTGTAAATAAAGCTGTAGTAGGGGGAGTCAAGAATAAGTAAACGCGGGTTATACCGCGATGCCACATAAGCTGCAATGCCACTACCAAATGATCGTCCATATATCACAATGCGGGTTTCTTCGTAACGCTTCCTCAACCAGTTGTACAGGTGACAGGCATCATCGAAGAGTTTTTTCTGGGTACGCTTGCCGCGACTCTTCCCAAATCCGCGGTAGTCCATCATGAAAAAGTCATAACCATTGCTGACAAAATCTTTGGCAAATTTTCCCCAGCCTTTTATGCTCCGCGAATTACCCTTAAGATAGTAAATAACCCCACGTGAGTTGGGAACACTGAAATAGATGGCATTAATCCGGCCCCCATCGGGCATATCGAAGTTTATCTCTTCAAAGGGGAAGGGGTATTGATAAGTAAAATGTGCTGCCAGAATTTCAGGCCGGAAGAAAAACCAATGCTGCACAAAATACACCAGAACACACAGGCCTGTATAAATCAGCATTATGGACAAGACAATACTCCACACCTGTACAAGTTAAGGCATGGAGGCAGTTTTTACAAAAGGCAAGCTCCGCAGAGCTTCTTCAACAGCTTTATTCCACTCTGCAAAGTGGCCCAGGTTATTATGGTTACCACCATTAACCAGTACAAAAGTATCGGTGGGTTTTAAAAGGGGCTTGATTCGTAAGGCTGATGCGGGCGATACAATTTCATCTTCCGTGCCGTGTCCGATAAGCACACGACAGGAAATACTGGTCAGATACTTTGCCGTGGGAAAAGAATATTTTAAGGGTACAATTTTCATAAAAAATTGCAACGAAGGGCGAACAGCTCCTTTCAATTCATCAAAAGGCGTTTCGAGGATCAGTAAATCCGGTTGTGCTTTCAGGGCTGCACGGGCAGCAACTGCTGCGCCCAGCGATCGGCCGTAAATTATCCGAATCGGGAGGTCAAAGTTTTGCTGCGCCCAGTTTAAAACAGCATCGGCATCGGTGTACAGGCCTTTTTCGGTGGGCCTCCCTGTACTTTTACCGTAGCCGCGGTAGTCAACAACCAGTACATGGTAACCGTATTGTGCCAGTTTTCCGGCTATCTGGCCCCATCGGGAAAGGTTACCCGCATTGCCATGAAAGTAAATAAGCAGGCCACGTGTTGAATCGGGTGGACTGATTGACAGCATGTTCAGGGTTTCACCATCCGAAGTTGCAATGAAGTGCTCGGTAAAACGATAAGGAAGAGAATAAGAAAAATCGGGTTGTAATTTTTCAGGCCGGAAAATGAAACGATCCTGAAAGAATCCAATAATCAGTATGGTGATTAGGATGGCAAAAAAAATAAGCAGGCCAACGTTTCTAAACCAAGAAATAATAAATCTGCGCACAACAGCAAATAAACAATTATCCGGATAAAAAATCAGCTTACCGGATGCCGGCTGTACAGATCAGGATTAACGAAGAAGCGGCTGTACACCGGATACTGGCGTACGGCTATGAGCCTGGGCCTGGCATCGGGCGAGAATACTACTTTATAAAAAAATTCAAATCCGCGCTCAACGCGAATCTTGCTGCGCAGCATATACCACTCCTTATCATAGGGATTAAGCACTTTAACCTGTAAATGGTAAATACCCGGATTGCTGCGGATGCGCACAAACTTTTCGGGTGTTCGGTTGTACAACTTGCCGTTCACAAAAACCTGCATGGAAGAGGCCTTGTGCGTTTGAATGGATATAGCCGACAGGTATGCGTAGGACGGTATCAGCAGCACAAAAAACAACAATGCAATCAGTAACCGTTTCATATCAAATCCTTTCTGATTCTTAAATCAACCATCATGCCACTTTATCAGTTTATGCGCATATCGCTGCGCATTCCGTAAATAAAGTTTTTCAGCGCCTGCTGCCAGGTGGTATCGGCATCCCATTTCGGGCCGAGAAACACATGCCCGAAATCAATGTGCCGCACATATACTTTATATACGTAGGCATCGGCCGGCAGGGTTTTAATTTGTTCCTGTCCGTTGGGAAAGGTAACTGAAACAAAAGCATTTTCACCGGGTTTTACCGAATAACCCAGTAGTTCGCGCAATACCCCGTTGCGGGCATGGATGAAGCGCAACAGATAGGTAAGACCGGCTTTCCGAAGCTCAGGCTCGGGTGTATTGCGCTGAACAAGCTGATACTTCAGCGGGTACGCTTTCATCAGCTCTTCCAATGCGGCATCAAATGTTGCATCACCGGTTTTTTCCACAGCCAGGCCGTCCACTTTCAAATCATACGCAAAGCGTTCATTTCTGTTGCCGGATATCAATGGAACGGTGGTGGTCTTTTCCGGAAACTCAATCAGCAACCAGTTTTGTCGTTTGTATTGATTCAGGGCGGTTCGGTACAGGCTGTTCAGTGCCTCTCCCAGCCGGATGTCTTCGGTGTGCCAGGCTGGCTGGGCAGCATCTATAAGATTAGGATTGCCCGTGAAAGATGTTGCAGTCAGTATCCATTTGCTGTTGCGTTGCGACACAAAAATCAGATTGGCAATTTCCCGTTGTGAAAAGTAAGCAGCAAAGGCGCGTGTAACATCTTCTGAAGCAAATACCCTGTCGTATTCGCTGTACACAACCGCGTCTATGCCGGTGCGAATGAGCGAGCTGTGAATTTCATATAACTCCTTTTCTGCAAGGTCGGGCGGATATATAACTGCCGTACGGGCTGATAATATTTTGGGAGGCATGTCACCGGCAGGCAGAGCGAGCCAACCTGTTTCGGGCTGAGCCATTGAAAGTAAAGGGAGCAGGAATACCAACCGGCAGAAACGCATGATGCCGCTATAACGCATTTGTTCAGGCTGTGGTGTAAAGCAATTAAAAAATTCCCACATAAAATCCGCTTTCATCGGATTTAACCGGATAAAGTTTCAAATCAGCCGAACGGCTGTTCATTTCCCGTCCGGTTTGCAGATTAAAACAGTAATGGTGCCACGGACAAATTATCTCTCCCAGGTGATTTACTGTGCCCTTGCTCAGCGATTCACCGTTGTGGGTACAGGTATCCTGTACGGCAAAAAAATCGTTATTGAAACGCACCAAAGCAATACGATGCCCGTGCAACACACATAATTGCGGGCGGCCGTGGGGCAGCCGCAGCAAAGCTTCATCTTTGCCGCTGAAAATTTTTATCCAGGTAACCATGCTTTGAGCGAAGTTCAGGTTTTTTATACCTTTCTTCAAAAAATAAATTTTCATGAGGCACCTCCCATTTCTAATCTTATTACTCACTGCAGGAAATCTTACCGCTCAGGTTAACCCTAAACTGCAATCCAGGATTGAGGCAGCGGCAAAGGAGATCGAACAACGGATGATTGATTGGCGGAGAGACTTCCATCAGTTTCCGGAATTGTCGAACCGTGAATTCCGTACAGCCGAGAAAGTGGCTGCTCATTTACAATCGCTGGGCCTTGAAGTGCAGACAGGCATAGCGCACACCGGCGTTGTGGGGCTGCTTCGCACAGGCAAGCCCGGACCCGTCATTGCGCTGCGTGCCGATATGGATGCGCTGCCGGTAACTGAGCGCAACACGCTTCCCTTTGCTTCAAAGGAACGCACGGTGTTCAACGGTCAGGAAACCGGAGTAATGCACGCCTGCGGACACGACACCCACGTAGCCATACTGATGGCCACAGCCGAAATACTAAGTCGTCATAGAAACGAGTTGCGCGGTACCATTAAATTTATTTTCCAACCGGCCGAAGAAGGGCCTCCAGCCGGTGAGGAAGGGGGTGCCTACCTGATGGTGAAAGAAGGGGTACTGCAAAATCCGGATGTAGATGTGATTTTTGGTCTGCACATCCAGTCCATCTCACCGCTTGGCAGAATTACGTACCGCCCTGCCGGATTGTTGGCTGCCTCCGATTGGTTTTCGATAAAAGTCAAAGGCCGGCAGTCGCATGGTTCTGCTCCCTGGATGGGCATTGACCCTATTGTGGTTTCGGCTCAGATTATCATGGGTTTGCAAACCATTGTGAGCCGGCAAACCGAACTCACCAAAGAAGCAGCGGTTATTACAGTAGGAAGAATACAATCGGGCATACGTGAAAACATTATACCCGAAGAAGCTTTTATGGCCGGCACCATCCGTACGCTGGATGAAGGGATGCAACAACAGATACATGAAAAAATCAAACTTACGGCCGAAAAGATTGCCGAAAGCGCAGGAGCGACTGCCGAAGTAGTGATTGAAAAGAAAACCCCGGTAACTTTTAATGATCCGCAACTCACCGAAAAAATGGTGGCCAGCCTGCGCAAGGCTGCCGGAGCGGAAAATGTAATCCGGATTAATGCTGTAACCGGAGCAGAGGATTTTGCCTTTTATCAGCAGAAGGTTCCGGGTTTCTTCTTTTTTGTGGGGGCCCGTCCGCCCGATATGGATCCTGAAAAGGTGCCTGCCCACCATACACCCGATTTTATGATTGATGAACGCGGCATGCTCACCGGCCTGAAAGCCATGCTGCAGGTTACCCTGGATTATATGTTCAGCAGGCAGTAACACCCATGTTCAAACTGAAGTATTCGGACCGGCCGTGGATGTCAATTAGCTATATCACAGACAGGATAAGGCCCTTCAGGTACTCACCTTCCGGATGATATGCCGAAACCGGATGGTCGGGGGGCTGGCTTAATCGAAGCAACACCCTGATGTTCCTTCCGGCCTGTACCGCAGCCGATACCACCGTATCATAAAACAACTGTCTGTCGATAACCTGCGAACAGGAAAAAGTGGCCACTATGCCGCCACTGCGAATGTTTTTAAAAGCAAGTGCATTCAGTCGCTGATATCCTTTAACGGCCTGATGTTTTGCCTCGCGGTGTTTGGCAAAGGCGGGCGGATCGAGAACAATCACATCATATTTACCAGCGGCTTGTTCCAGATAATCAAAAGCATCTTCAGCCAGGCAAAGGTTGGTTTCGCTGTCAAATCCGTTTAGCTGCAGGTTGACCTTTGTCAGCTCCACGGCACGGGCAGATGCGTCTATTGAATCCACCCGGAGAGCACCGGCCTTCAATGCATAAACACTGAAGCCGCCGGTATAGCAGAAGGTATTGAGCACGGAACGTCCCTTGCACAAGGAGGCCACGATTGAGCGGTTGTCGCGTTGGTCTAAAAAAAATCCGGTTTTCTGTCCATCTGTCCAGTTTACCTCAAACCGGCAGTTGTTTTCCAAAATCTGATGCGGGGTGTTGGCATTGCCAATCAGGTATTCGTCTGTCGCCTGCTCGCGGAGTTCTGCCGGCAATGTACCGCGGCTCTTGTAGTAAACAGCATGTAACGCATCGCCCATAACGGCCACCAGGGCCTCGGTTATGGTGTGACGGTTGCGGTGCATGCCAGCCGAATGGGCCTGCATCACGGCTACTCCGTTGTAATAGTCAATAATCAATCCTGGAAGGCCATCACCCTCTCCGTGCACAAGGCGAAAGGCATTGGTGAAGTGGGATGGAAGGTTTAACCATTTCCGCAGATCGCGGGCTTCGGTCAGTTTATTGAGCCAGAAATCGTTTGCCGGAGCATTTTTTCCCCACGCCAACAAGCGTACGGCTATGCTACCGCGCTGGTAATGTCCGTATCCAAGCGTCTGCCCGGCAGCGTTGAGCACCTCCACCCAATCTCCGTCAATCAGACCCCTGTCGGCATGCTGGATAGCCCCCGAAAAAATCCAGGGATGCCTGCGCAACACCGACTCCTCCCGCCCTTTTCGCAAAACAACCTGTCCGCTAATCATAAACCAAACAACCAAAATTACCGGAATTTCGTACTTAAGTTGCGGTAAATGTCGGCCAGACTGACAAGATTTCAGTAAAATCAATAATCAGTAAACGAAAAACCGGATTTGCCTGTTTTTTGCATACCCATTTATGTCTAAAATTTCAAAAGCATTATGAAAAAGTTTGGTTCACTGGTACTGGCAGCGTTGCTGGGCAGCTTGCTAACATTGGCCATCTATCAATATTTTGTGAAACCCAATCAGCCGGTAACGGTTCAGTACGTTTCCGGTACGCCTATTAATAAGATTGCCTATTCAAAGGATGCGGAAGGCAATCCGTTGGTGCTCGACTTCACAGAAGTTGCAGCTAAAGTTACGCCTGCTGTGGTGCACATCAAAAGCACCCAGGCATCGCGTTCATTGCAGAATGAAAGGACTATTGATCCTTTTCGCGATTTTCCGTTCCGCGAATTTTTTGAACCACGTAATTTCGGCCCTGCCCAAAGTACCGGTTCGGGAGTGATTATCAATCCGGATGGGTATATTGTAACCAACAACCACGTTGTGCAAAATGCCGACATAGTGGAGGTTACGCTGAACGATAACCGTACATTCAAGGCTGAAGTGATTGGAACAGATCCGGATACAGATATCGCCCTGGTAAAAATTAACCAAAAAAATCTGCCTTTCCTGTCGTTTGTCGATTCCGATCAGGCCAAAGTAGGCGAATGGGTTTTGGCCGTGGGCAATCCGTTTAATCTGAACAGCACGGTAACAGCCGGAATCATCAGTGCCAAAGGACGGAATATAGACATCATCAACAGAAACAACGGGCAGGGTAACACGGCCATAGAATCGTTTATTCAGACCGATGCGGCCATTAACCCGGGCAACAGCGGTGGTGCATTGGTCAACCTGAGTGGGGGTTTACTGGGCATCAACACCGCCATTGCCAGTCCTACCGGTGCTTATGCAGGATATGGCTTTGCCGTGCCTTCAAACATTGTGAGCAAAATAGTAGAAGACCTTATAAAGTACGGTTCGGTACAGCGTGGCTGGCTGGGTGTTACCGTTATGAGCGTAACCAGTGAACTGGTAAAAGAACACGATCTGGCGGTAACCGAGGGAGCATTTATCAATGGCTTTGCCGAAAAGAGTGCGGCCAAGGAAGCCGGCATCAAAGAGCATGATGTGGTTGTCCGAATCAACGACACTCCCATAAAGTCCAGCGCTGCACTCATTGAAATGGTAGGCCGTCATCGTCCGGGCGATAAACTGATGATTACCGTAAACCGGAAAGGCAAGGAAATCACCATACCGGTTGTACTCAAAAACCGCCAGGGCGATACTTCGGTGGTGAAGCCTGAAGAGAAACCCGTAATGGCTGCTTTGGGTGTGGAACTCGAAGAAGTGGATGCAAAAGTTCTGAAAAAACTCGATCTGCAAAACGGTATCCGCGTGAAGTCGCTTACCAATGGCAAACTTGCGCGCAATACCGAAATAAGAGAAGGCTTTATCATTACCAAAGTAAATGATGAGCCGGTGAAATCGGTAAAGCAGTTTAATGAAATAATCAGCAAGAAAAAACCAGGTGAGCTTGTTATACTAAGCGGTGTGTATGAAGACTTTCCGCGAGAGTTTAACTATGCATTCCGGATGTAAGAAAAGAAAATTGAAATATGAGAAGACTGTTTAGAAAAGGCGAGCGGGTGCGGAGCAAGCTTGACGGCAAGGTGATGGAGGTACTCCGCTACCTGCGCAACAACGTGGTGGAGGTGATGACTTTTGATCCCGAATCGCGCGAGGTGCGCAAGAAGCAGGTTAGGGAAGATACACTGAGTAAAGCAGCCTGAACCTGTAAACAAAATGCTAATTTTGTGGTTAGCTGCATACGTGTAATTCCCTAGCCTATCAAAAAGTTTAATATTCCAGCCTGGTATCGTTCCCCGATTACGGGAGCTGTGAAGGAAGCCCGCCGGCTGCGCGACCAGCGAAAGCAGGATTTTTCGCCCAGCTTGCTCGATTTTGGTCCGGTGCAGGTTTATCTGGCCCGGCACTTTGGGTTTTGCTATGGCGTGGAAAATGCTATCGAAATCAGTTATCGTGCACTGGAAGAAAATGCCGGAAAAAGAGTTTTTCTGCTAAGCCAGATGATTCACAATCCGGAAGTAAACCGCGATTTACAGGAACGCGGTATCCGGTTTATAACCGATACGGATGGCACTCCCTTCCTTTCCTGGGATGAAATCAGTGAAGGTGATGTGGTTATTATTCCGGCATTTGGCACCACGCTGGAAACGGAGCAACTGCTGCTGGATAAAGGCGTGGAACTGCATAAATACAATACCACTTGTCCTTTTGTAGAAAAAGTATGGAATCGTGCGGAAAAACTCGGCAAGGAACAGTACACCGTAATTATTCATGGCAAACCAAATCATGAAGAAACACGGGCAACTTTTTCGCACAGTTCTGCTTCGGCACCTTCTGTAGTGATTCGCAACATGGAAGAAGCCATGCGCCTGGCACGCTATATTGCAGGAGAAGAAGCATCAGAAAATTTCTACACCGAATTTTCTGGTCGTTTTTCTTCCGGATTTAATCCGGACCTTCACCTGCAGCGCATAGGCGTGGTAAACCAAACCACGATGCTGGCTGCGGAAACACAGGCTATAGCCGATTTTCTTAAATCGGTGATGATTAAAAAGTACGGACCGGCAAATGTTCGCTATCATTTTGCCGATACCCGCGATACCCTGTGCTATGCCACCAACGACAACCAGGATGCCACCTATGCATTGCTGGAAACGGATGCACATCTGGCCATTGTGGTGGGCGGATATAACAGCTCCAACACATCGCATATTGTTCATTTATGCAGCAGGAAATTCTCCACGTACTTTATTAGCTCTGAGAAAGAGATAAAATCGCGCAGCGAAATCCACCACTGGAATTATGATCGCAAGCAAAAAGAGGTTACTCATGGCTGGTTGCCGGAACACGCACCGTTGAAGGTAGTATTGACCAGCGGTGCATCGTGCCCCGATACCCTGGTCGATCGCGTGTTATTACGGGTACTTGAATTTTTTCCGGAAGCCCGCCCCGTCAATGAAGTAATCCGGGAATTTTTGCACCCCGCCTAGCCTATTTTTTGGCTGCTTTCTTTTTGGGCTGATCTTCCACCCGCTTTCCCCCGCGGTGTTCGCCCAGAATAATCACATCTTTGGTTACTTCGTACATCCGCGCTGCCTGCATCATGGCTTCGTAGGTGTCGCGGATGATAATGATACCAGGAGACTTAGAGCCTTTGTTTCGGACTTCAAGATAAAAACCGTCTTTTTTCTTTTTTGGTAAGGTAGGAGGTCTTCCCATTTTCTATGGTTTAATGCCTGAGGGTGTTACGTCCCGATAACGATAGCGGGATTATTTTGGTTTCTTTTTCCAAAAATAACAGAAAATTCAGGCCTGCGGTTATCGTTTGTTGCGAACGGTGAGCCGGACCCTGATGGTGCGGTTTTCCATAACCGCTTCTGGCCGCGCATTGGTAAATGTATGCAGGGAGGAGGCAGAGACCCCCTCCTGTATCAGCCGGTTCACAATCTCCCTGGCCTGTTTGTCAGTGCGGTTATTATGCCACGTTAATTTTACTACCACGCTGTCGCGCTGGTACAGTTGCCCGAGGGAGTCGATATCCGGAACTTGTATGCGCATGCTGTCAATGGCCAGCTCGGTCAGGTCGGGCGAGGACCGAACAGCGTCTTCCTGATAACCTTCCAGCAGAACCTGTATTTCATAATCAAACTGCGGATTGTTTTTGAGTAAGCGCGCCAATCGCCCGATTTCCGATTCGGCATCTTCAAGTTCGGCAGAATAAGGCTTAAAGCGTAAACCGGACAACTCCAGCTCATCACCTGCCTGCAATTTTTTAACAGGTACAGTTATTTTTTGGGTGTTTAGATTGGCATTGCCGGTGAGATCAAACAGTTGGGTATAGTACGTAAGATGGCCATCTTCCGGGTCGAGGGCCAGTTCGTACCGGCTTCCTTCTTTCAGGTAAACGACAAAATTTCCATCCTTGTCGGGCCTGCCACTGTAAAATCGTTTACCACCCGGCAGCTCGGTTACCGATACATAATAATTGGGCAATACGGCATCCGCACTTTTCACGCTTCCTTCAATTTTTAAAATTCCTTTGGGACGGACTTCGTTCGGAAACAGCAATTCTACAATCTCGGTTTTGTTTTTGCCTTTCAGGTCGCGTAGCAGATAACGCCCGTTCGATGTTGCGCTGACGTACATATCATCACCTTCTGTATTGGCAAAGGTGAGCGGTACCGGATGGGTCCACACCCCATTTTCCAGTCGCGTCATGTACAGATCCATGCCTCCCTGGTTGGGCACAAATCTGTCGGATGAGAAGATAAGCGTTTCACCATCGGCCATAATACGCGGACACTGCGAATTTCCGGTGTTGATATGGGGGGGTAACTCCTGCGGCTCGGTCCACTGACCCACATTGTTTTTGCGAGATACCATCACCTTGCAGCCGGAGGCCTTGTCCGCATCCATTTTTTCGCATCGCATAAAATAAATGGTGTTGCCATCGGGTGTAAAACTCGGGCAGCCCTCATGACCCTTGGAGTTGATGGGCATGAACATATTTTCAAGTTCGTTCCAGGAGTACGATTTAACGCTTCCCCACCAGATGTCATATCCGCCTACTCCTCCTGATTTGATAGAGGTTATATACAAAGTTTTGCCATCGGCACTTAAAGCATATCCCCGAAGAAAGTTTAAACGTGTGTTAATATGTTTGGGCAAAGGAGCCGGATTTTTCCACTCCGCACCCGTACGTTGTGTAAAGTACACAGTCAGTACGCCATCTTCGGCATAATCACTCAGGTACACCAGGGCGCTTCCGTCAGCACTAATGAAAGGCGCAGATACGTTAATGGAAGGATGATTGATGACAGGGGGAAGTTTACGCATGGGGGCCTGTGCACTGGCGGCAAACCCACCCAGCAGGCTGAAAACGATTGCAAGGCGACTCATACCTTTTAAATATAATACATTAAGACAAAATCAATGCCGGGATTGCCTTACATATACTTTCATGTGGTAATTTGGCCTTATGATTCAGGTTATTCCCTCCATTGCCATACGCCAGGGCCGGGTGGTGAAGATGCGGAAAGGAGATCCATCCAGTGAAAAAATATATCCGGAAAATCCTCTGGATTTGGCCAGGCGGTTTGCCGACCATGGTATTGAGGTAGTACACATAGTGGATTTGGACGGTGCCGAGCGCGGAGCCCCTGTTCATTATCACATTGTTGAACAAATTGCTGGTTATACCGATTTGAAGATAGACTTTACCGGAGGTATTTCAACAGATGGCGACATCAGCAAGGCCTATGAAGCGGGTGCCGATTATATAACGGCCTCAAGTATTGCAATAGCCAATCCGGAATTGTTTGCTTCGTGGCTCATAACCTATGGAAGGGAAAAAATTACGTTGGGTGCGGATGTTACTGATGTAAAAACCAAAAAGCTTTTGTTCAGGGGTTGGCAAAAGCGCTCGGAACTTACCTTGTTTGAGCACCTGAGTTTTTTTTACAACCGGGGCCTAAAATATGTAAAGTCAACCGATGTTTCGCGTGATGGCGTACTGGAGGGCCCTGCCTTTGATTTCTATCAGGAATTACGCGAACGTTTTCCGGACCTTTGTATCCTGGCCAGCGGTGGAGTACGCGGAGTGGATGACATTAAACGCCTGAATGACATGGGGCTGTTTGCTGTAATTTTTGGAAAGGCCTATTACGAAGGTAAACTGAAATTAAAAGACCTGGAGCAGTTTATTGTGAAGGGAAAAAATTAGAGGCCGCCCGGTTTTCAGGCGGCCCCTGCAGATCTTAAAAGAAAGAATTTTTTAAATACCGTTGATGTTCAGGGTGAACGTTACATCTGCATCGGTTTCACCGTCTGCAGAAGTAGAGGTAGCCGACTTGATCTCCGGAAGGTGTTTGAGCATAACGCGAAAAAATTTATCGGATTGTGCTGCACCGGTAGTCCACCGGGTTACCAATCCTACAGGAAGGCCGTTGGCGTCTTCATCTTCGTAATTGATGCTCCCCGTTGAAGGCGCTATGTTACCACTGCCGGTGGGCGAGGAGAAAACATCATTGCTGAAACCAAAGAAGAACTGATGCTCATCGGCTTCCTCTAAAATTTCTTCGGTAAGGTCATAACCTTCTTCACCGGGAGCGAGCAGATCATTAAAGAGGGTAATAGATAGTATGTAGGTTACACCTTCCACTAATTCAATGGGGCCTTCCGCAGCCAGGTCTTGCGGACCTTCACCATCCGGGTCAACTGCGTTGACTATAATGGGGTCACCTCCACCAGCGGGGGAGAAAGTAAGTGTGATTTTGGTAATTAATTCAGGAGCATTTTCCTTTTCCGGGTCATCACCGCAACTGGTAAGGTACAACATGGCGGTCACCACGAGCGCAACCGTAAGAACCAATGACAAAAAACGCTTCATAACAGTATGATTTTTAATGCAACAATGTTGCAATTTAATACCGAAAAGCAAAAATCAAAAACTGTATCGTACAGAAAGCACAAAGTTTCTACCGGTTTCCAGGGCATAGTAACGCAGCCGGTTGGTATAATCGCGATAAGACTGGTTGAGCAGATTGTCACCGCGAAGATTCAGATCGAGCCTGTTGCCATTTAACCGCCAGGAAACGCCCAATTCCATTCCTGCCAGGGCGTATGCTCCGGGTGCCGGCATGAAGTCAAATATCCGGTTGCTGCCCTGCAAGGGGTCGTTGCCCTGTTCATAGGCCTGCAGTATTTCATCAACCGTAATTACACGGGGAGCCCTGCGCTGACGATCAGTAAACCGTACAGAGGCCTGGGCATGAAACAAAAGCTTCTTCCCCTTGTTTGCCTGCTTCCAGGTAATGAAAAACGCATAGCGATTGGGTGGAATATATATCAGATAATCGCGGTTCGTGCGATCTTCGGCCCTGATCAATGCAATTCTTGATGAAAGAAACAGCGATGAATAAACGTTCCATTCGCCGTACCAGTCCATTCCTGTAAACAAAGCATCGGTTTGCGTGTAGCGCAGATAGGGATAAACGCCACGGATGTTGCGGGTTATCCCTTCCGGTTTCAGAAAGGTGAAGTGTGTGAGGTAATTTACGTAGGCGGTAATTTCAGACTGCCATCGAGGCTGTTGAAAAGCCCAGGAAAGCGTCCACTTCCATGATCGCTCAGGATGAAAGTTATATTGCCGGAAAGGAATAATTTCAGCAGATGTGCGACTCAGTAAAAGCCCGTATTCAATGGCTGCTGCACTTTGATGAACGCCCGCGCTAAACAGTTCAGATACGTGAGGGGGGCGCCAGGTAGTGCCAAAAGAGGATGTAACAAAAGAAGACCGTGACAGGTGTCTTTTTATTGCGGCAGAAAAGGCCACGTTGCCCACGCTGTAGCGGTCTGTGTACCGGCGGTTGGCAAAGTCAAACCCGGAAACGTCATACAAGCGATGATCATACCGCAGGCTTCCATCCATGCGCCATGGATTGAGGTGGATTTCAAATCCATAATAAATGCCCGAACCAAACAGGGTGTAGTTGGGTATAAAAGGGATGCGCTGTGTGCCGGGAACATTGTTGTTGGCCTGATGCAGCAAATTGATACCCAGCTGATATGCCAGGGTCTTGCTGTTGTGCCGTTTCCAGAATGCATCTAAGGTCTGACTGAATAAGTCCAGGTCCATGGCTGGAAGACGGCTCAGGGATTGCCGGCGCAAATCAAATTCCTGGCGATTGTTGTGCTGAAAGGCATACTGCAGCACCAGGTCGCCATGGCTGATGTGCCGATGCCCCTGAAGCTTCAGGATACTGTGCTGAACCTGCTGGCGCGGGTTTTCAATGTGGTAGGTAAAGGCAGAGGTATATTGGGGGGGCTCGCGGGTCATGGCTTGCTGCAGATCTTCCAGGCTGGAAACGGAAGTGCCTTTTAAAATGCCGAGCGTTGTCTGAAAATGGCTGAAGAACGCATCCCATCCGCGGCTATCGCGGTGCACTCCTGCTGCAAGGGAAAAATTCAGTTCTCTTACGCCGGTATTGCTCAGCACATAACGGGGTGTATGAAAATCGCCCATACGTTTGAATGAGGTTTGGGCACGCCAGCCAAAACCTTTCAGTCTTTTGCTTCCTCCCTCTGTCATCAACGACAGTGTGCCACCCCTTCCGTTGGTTTGCATGGCAGATTGGATTTCGCCACCCCAGCCGGGCCCTTCCGGAAGCGGGGCAGGATTAACCAGCAGTACTCCGCCCAGTGCCTCCGGACCGTATTGCAGGGCCGAGGCGCCCCTGATAACAACAATTTGTGAGGCAATGAAGGGATCAATCTCCGGTGCATGTTCGGCCCCCCACTGCTGGCTTTCATGACGAACCCCATTATTGACGATAAGCAACCGCTGGCTGTGCAGGCCGTCAACTACGGGTTTAAAAACCGAAGGACCCGTTTGCAAAGTATTCAGGCCACTGGCGTAGCGCAACATCTCGCCCAATGCCATACTCCGGTTTTTCATCAATTGCTCGCCGGACAATACCTGAAAGGAACCGGTTTGAGGTTGGTTATCGAAATGATCGTGCACCGAAATTTCAGGCAAGAGGGTCTTTTCTGTTTCCATAACCAAATGCAGGGAAGTGTCACCCCGTACAAAGATTTCTTTGCTCAGCGTTTTGTATCCGACAAATCGCACAACAAGGGTGTATCGGCCTGCACAAACCTTTTCAAAAACAAAAAACCCGTTTTCGTTTGAAAGGGTGGCTCCTTGCAAATCAAGTTGCACAACCGCGCCAGCCAACTGTTCTCCTTCTTCCGAGCGAATGCTGCCATTCACTGCAAAAGAACAGGGCTGCGCATAAACGCGAATAACCAGTTGAAATAACTGCAGAATGATAACAAGGTTCCGCAAGAGATTAATCTGCAACAAAGTTGCAAATATAAGCAAATTGCATTATCCGGAATTATTCAATTATATCTGAAAACTTAAAACGCTGAATGATGTAATAAAGGAAGTTGAATTTGAGTACGTCTTCTGATGGTTGTTTTTCGGGCTTTCGCGAAGGCGAGGTCTTGTTGTACTGAACGGAATCGCGGGCAGCTTCACGAACGGTTGGTTTAAAGGACTTCACGTCAATCTCAGTCTCAGCCGTTCCACTTCCTGGTGAGGGCGTTTCAGTGCGGAGATCGCGTAACTCCCTTGGACTAACAATCTCAAGCCCTTCTTGCGCTCGCACAGATGTTGCGCATAAGAGTAATGTAAGACCTAAAATGAACAGTGGGGTTAGCTTTTTCATTTTGCCAGCATCCGATTAACGCAAAATTTTCGGGAACTGTTACGCGAAAGGTAAAAATTTCCTTTGGAAGGAAACAAAAAATTAGACGAAAGGAAAAAGGCAATAGACAATGAGGCTGATTTGGTCTAATTTAGGCCATCTTTGCCCATTATGCTATTATGATGCTAACCTGGGATGACTTTCAAAAAGTGGAAATATGTGCCGGAACTGTTCTGCGTGCCGAATATTTTCATGAAGCCAAAAAACCAGCTATAAAACTTTGGATTGATTTGGGGCAGGCGGGAGTCAAATCATCCAGCGCACAGCTGACAGCCCTTTATCAGCCTGACAGCCTGGTGGGGAAACAGGTGATCTGCGTGATTAATCTTCCGCCCAAAAAAATTGCCGGCTTTGTATCGGAAGTGCTGGTAACCGGCTTTCCCGATGAAAACGGAAACGTGGTGCTGGCCGTTCCTGAGCGCAAAGTACCCAACGGTGCACGTTTGTTTTGAATATGCTTTTTTCTGAATTACCTGCTATTACAGGCGGAAAGCTCCTTCAGCTGGCAGCGGATCTTCCTGTTACCGATCTTTTAACAGACAGCCGGAAGTCCAAAAACAATAAAGGAGTAGTGTTTTTCGCCATCCGCGGTGAGAGGCATAACGGCCATGATTTTATAAGCAGCCTGTACGAACAGGGTGTACGACAGTTTATTGTTGAGGTAGCTTTTGATCCGACCAACTACCCGGAAGCCAATCTGTTACAGGTTGCCTCTTCAGTTACTGCTTTGCAGCAGATAGCGACCGCTCACAGGAAGCAATACCATATACCCATTGTAGGTATAACGGGCAGCAACGGAAAGACAATAGTTAAAGAATGGCTCTACCAGATGCTCTCGCCAGAATATGCGATTGTTAAAAACCCGGGCAGTTACAACTCGCAGATTGGTGTTCCGCTTTCGGTATGGGAAATCCGGCCGTGGCATCAGCTTGGAATTTTTGAAGCCGGCATCAGCCAACCGGGTGAGATGGAAAAACTCAGACCAATTATTGAACCCGACTACGGCATTTTTACAAACATCGGTTCAGCTCATGATGCAGGATTTAAAGATCGCAGGGAAAAAATCCATGAAAAGCTTTTGTTGTTCAGCCAAGTAAAAAAACTGATTTACTGTGCGGATCATGCACAAATCCGAAAGGCAGTACAAGAACACCAAATTCCCGGATTTTCCTGGGGAACAACCGATGATGCCGATGTAAAACTATTGACATCAGGCACAGAAAAATTCATTGAGTTGAACGGAAGGCGCACGAAAATATCCTTTTCGTTTGATGATGCGGCCGGTATTGAAAATGCCATGCATGGTGTTGCACTCATGCTTGCCATGAACTATCCGCTCCAGGTGGCTGCTGAACGCGTTGGCAGGCTCAGGGCAGTACCCATGCGGCTGGAAGTAAAAGAAGGAATAAACAGCTGCCTGCTGATTGATGATGCCTACAACAACGACTTGGCGGGCTTGCAGATGAGTCTTGATTTTTTGCAGCACCAGCCTCAACACAATCAGCGAACTGTAATTCTTTCCGATATGGAGCAATCGGGGGTTGATGATGAGCCGCTGACAAAGGAAATAGCTTTAAAAATTCATCAGGCAGGTGTAAGTAAGTTCATTGGTATTGGTCCTGCACTCAGCCGGTTTTCGCATTTTTTTACAATGCAGGCAAAATTTTACAGGTCAACCGAAGAATTTCTGCAGCGCACCGATGCCGGTGATTTTCGCAACGAGGTGATCCTGATTAAAGGTGCGCGCACTTTCCGGTTTGAGCGGATTTCTGCCCGGCTTCAGCGCAAGGTACATGGTACGGTATTGGAGATAAACGCCTCTGCGCTGGTGCACAACCTCAATTTTTTCCGTTCTCATTTAAAAAACGGAACACGCATCATGGCTATGGTGAAGGCATTTGCCTATGGCAACCACAGCGTTCAGGTGGCCAACTTGTTGCAGTTTCACCGGGTAGACTACCTGGGAGTGGCCTATGCCGATGAAGGTGCAGAGCTGCGCCATCATCACATCACCATTCCGGTTATGGTTATGAACCCTGCGGAAGAAAGCTTTGATCTGTTGCTTTCTCATAAGCTTGAACCGGAAGTATACAGCGTTGACCTGCTTGAAAAACTAATCCGTTTTCTGGACGGGCGGGAGCTGGCTGTTCATATCAAGCTTGACACAGGCATGCACCGGCTGGGATTTTCAGAAAATGATATGCCATGGCTTGTAAAGCTTTTGCGCGCAAATCCCAACTTGCGTATTAAAACGGTGTTCAGTCATTTGTCCGGATCGGATGAGCCGGCACTGGACAAGCAAACCCACCGGCAGGCCGGGAAATTTATCCGCATGGCCAATGCAATACTGGAGGTATGTGCTGAACGGCCATGGCTGCACTTGGTTAATACATCGGGCATTCTTCGGTTTCCGCAATATCATTTCGACATGGTGCGGCTGGGGATCGGCCTGTACGGTGTCGATCCTACTGCAGTGCATGCACTGCAGCCGGTAGCCACGTTAAAAACAACCGTTTCTCAGGTGCGCACGGTTAAAGCAGGCGAACCGGTGGGCTACTCAGGCAAAGGATCGGCCGCCCACGATCGTACCATTGCTACACTGGCTATTGGCTATGCCGATGGTTTTGCTCGCGCATTTGGCAACGGCACCGGAGTAGTCCTTATCAACGGAAAACGGGCACCGGTTGTAGGCAATGTGTGCATGGACATGACCATGGTAGATGTTACCGGGATAGAAGTAAAAGAAGGAGATACCGCTGTAATTTTCGGGCCGGATTTGCCCATAGAAGAAGTGGCAGCGAGAATCAATACGATACCTTACGAAATCCTTACCAATACAAGCGCGCGGGTAAAGCGGGTAATGGTGGCGGAAGGCATATGAGGGTTGCCGGTTAGCGAAAAACAATCCAATAACAAACAGCGCGATCAGGCGTCAAAAACCACAAACCTGCCCGGCCGGTTAACCGCACCCCAGGTTTTTTTTCAAATCCCGATCGGGCAAAATCCCAAAACCCGTGCGTTCATCTTCCGGACTTGAGCGAACGGATTTGCTTGCTTTTTCCTTTTTATCAGGTTTATTGACTTTTTTCTTTGATTCGGGCTTTTCTTCAGGTTTTTTCATGGTGTATAAAATTAATGAAACAATTGGCGCAAAGCGCCTTGAATCCTTGTGAAGGTGCCGGCCAGACCATTATATTTGCCTTGTTTAAAATAAATCTAAATAAGAATTGGTTCGGAATCTTACAGAATTAAAACCGGGTGAGCAGGGCATCATCACCGGTTTTTCGGACGAACAGCTTTCGCTGAAGCTGATGGAAATGGGTTGTCTTCCCGGCACTACCGTCCGCTACAACTTTTCTGCACCGCTGGGCGATCCTATCTGTATCAGTGTGGCCGGGTATGAACTTTCGCTGCGGCTGGAAGAAGCAGCAACCATTTTTATCATCCGATAGCATATATGGCCGGGAAACTGAAGGTGGCGCTGGTGGGCAATCCCAATTCGGGAAAGACGTCTTTGTTTAATCAACTTACCGGCCTGAATCAGCAAACAGCCAATTTTCCCGGTGTTACGGTTGAGCGGCACACCGGTTATTCAAAAATGCCGGATGGCTCGGTTGCCGAAGTCACCGACCTGCCTGGCATGTACAGCCTGTATCCGCGCAGCCTGGACGAACGCATTGTGGCCGAATTTCTTCTCAATCACCGGTCGCCTGCGTGTCCGGATGTGGTGGTGGTTGTGGCCGATGCCACCAACCTGAAGCGGGGTTTGTTGCTGCTCACTCAAATCATGGATGTGGGATTGCCGGTGATGCTTGTTTTGAACATGATGGATCAGGCTGCTAAAGCCGGAATCAATTTAGATCTGCATAAGTTACAGGCTTTACTCGGTATTAAGGTTATTCCGACCAATGCACGCACGGGCTATGGGGTAGATGCGTTGAAGCAGGCGTTGTTACTTAAGCATGAGATATCCCGAAAACCGGTATACACCCTGGACGAAGGTATTGTACCTGCCGTTCGGGAATTGCGCGAAAGAACTGGAGTGGATAACGACTACGAAGCCTATCAGTTGCTGGAACAGCCGGTTACCCCTTCATTTTTGTCAGCGAAGGAAAAGGAAATCATCCGCAGTATCCGCGAAAAACATGACTTATTTCCCGGCAAATATCACGGGGCCGAAACCATTCAGCGATTTGGCTTTATTCAGGATTTGTTAGACCAGATAACGATTCACAAAGCCGATGAGGCCTGGAAGTCTTATACCTTCCGCCTCGACCGCCTTTTAACGCACCGCATATGGGGGTATGTTTTTTTCCTTGGTATTCTGCTGCTCATATTTCAGTCTATCTTTGCCTGGGCTACCGTGCCCATGGACTGGATCGACAGTCTGTTTGCTTCATTGAGTAGTTATATGGGCGAAATGTTGCCCGAAGGTCCTGTAACGAAATTGCTGACGGATGGCATTGTGCCGGGCATCGGGGGTATTGTGATGTTTGTGCCGCAGATTGCCATTTTGTTTGCTTTCATATCGCTGCTGGAAGAGAGCGGTTATATGGCGCGGGTGGTATTTATCATGGATAAAATCATGCGCCGGTTTGGACTGAACGGGCGCAGTGTGGTGCCGCTCATGTCGGGGGTGGCGTGTGCTATACCCGCCATTCTTTCAACCCGTATAATTGATAACTGGAAAGAACGGCTCATTACCATACTGGTTACACCCTTGATGAGTTGTTCGGCACGCATTCCTGTGTTTACCATTCTTATTGCGCTTATTATTCCGGAAGAGTCTGTTTTCGGGGTTTTTAACCTTCAGGGCTTAACCCTTATGGGTTTGTACCTGCTTGGGTTTTTTGCTGCAATAAGTTCGGCATGGGTGCTGAAAAAAGTAATCCGCTCAACGGAACGCAGTTATTTGTTGCTGGAGCTTCCGCCTTACCGCGTGCCTCGCTGGGGCAATGTAGGAATAACGATCATGGATAAAACACGTTCTTTTGTGGTAGAGGCCGGTAAAATTATTCTGGCCATCTCCATTGTGTTGTGGGTGCTTTCCAGCTACGGGCCTTCATCGCAGATGGAAGCTGCCGAGTTACGGGCGCGTGAAGAGGCAGCAGCGCAGCACCTCACCGATGATCAAGTGCACGATAAAATAGCCGCATATCAGCTCGAACAGTCGTATGCCGGTATAGTTGGCAGGGCCATGGAGCCCCTGATTAAACCTTTGGGTTATGACTGGAAAATAGGTATTGCCCTGCTCACTTCATTTGCCGCCAGGGAAGTATTCGTAGGAACCATGGCTACCATATACAGCATGGGCAGTCGTGCCGATGATGAAAATACCATCAGAAGCCGAATGCAGCAGGAGGTTAATCCGGAAACAGGTGAACCTCGTTTTACTTTTGCTACGGGACTCTCGCTGTTGTTGTTCTATACATTTGCCATGCAATGCATGAGTACCCTTGCGGTGGTATACCGCGAAACCAAAAGCTGGAGGTGGCCGATGCTGCAACTGTTATTTATGAGCGGGCTGGCGTACCTCGCAGCGCTGGCTGCCTACCAGTATTTCTCTTAGAACATTCAGGAAAATTACTTTATATTTAAACATTTAACTTTGGTTTCATGAGTTCAGACTATCAGTTAGGACTGATGTATCTCGTTCACTTGTTAATAGGGGTGGACGGACATATAGATGATCGCGAAAAAGAAGCCCTTCAGAAGATACGTGAAAGTGAAAAAGTTGACAACAACCTGTTCAGTAAATTTGAGGCAGATGTCCAGACCCGAAAGGAACGGGAAATCTATCAACAGGGGATTCATCATCTTGGCAATTGTACGGACGAAGAGCGTTTGCGCGCCTTTGCTATCCTTTATCGTTTATCGGAAGCGGACGGGCGTATTCATGTCAAGGAGGTTCGCCTATTGCTTTACTCTATAAAAATGTCGGGTGTTGAGTTTGAAGACGTAGTGAAGGCTTCGGAAAAAATCCGGATATTCTAATCGAACAAAAAAAACTCCGCTTACAAAGGCAGCGGAGTTTTATGTTCACGGGTAAGGGTATATTATTTATTTCCGGTCTGAGGCTTTGGAGTAACTCCCAGTTTCTTCAGCACCAGGTCTGAAATGTCCAGCTTTTCATCGCCATACAGAATTACGTCCAGGCCGCTTATCTGATTATTAAGAATGAGCGAGAAACCATTTTCTTTTGCTACATCTTCTATGGCTTTGCCTACTTTTTGGTAAACAGGCTCCATGAGTTGTGTTTGTTTGCGCTGCATTTCGTTCTGTGCATCCTGTTGCATTTTTTCTATGTTTTCCTGGATCTGACGGATTTCTCGTTCCGTATTTTGGCGGACTGCCTCAGGCACATTGGCACCGAACTGCTGGTATTCGGCAACTTTTTTCTGGAAATTGGCTATCTGGGCATCAATGCCCTTTTTGAGTTGGGTTTGCAAAGCCTGAAGTTCAGCTTCAATGGTCTTGGATTCAGGCATCTGGCTGAAAATATATTCCACATCGGCATAACCAATTTTTAATGGCGTCTGTGCCTGAAGCGAAAAAACTGTCAGCAGGGTGAGCGCAGTTGTGGTAAAGGATTTCATTGCAGTTGAGATTTACGGTTTAAGCTTTAGTATAAAAGTTTAATTTTTAATTCTGTCGTTCGGGTCGCCTAAGCCCAGCTCTTCCAGCACAAAGTCCGTGTAATCGAAGCGTGGGTCGGTGTAGATCATAACCAGTTCACCCGACTTGTCGAATACAATGGCCAGGTTATTTTTCTTGGCAATTTTATCTACCGCCTCCCATATTTTGTCCTGAATGGGCTTCATGAGTTCTTCCTTTTTCAGAAAATAAAGACCTCCGGCTCCAAACACCTTGCGCTGGTATTCTTTTAGCTCGGTTTCTTTTCGGCTAATGGCCTCCATGCGTTCCTTCTTCATTTCCTCTGTCAGCAGCACCTGCTCGGCCTGAAGGCTGCGGTACATGGCTTCGATATTTTTGGACATCGCTAAAATTTCCTTTTCCCAAAGCTCTGCAAGCCGGTTGATTTCTTCCTGGGCTTTTTTGTACTCAGGCATCCGGCTCAGGACGAACTCCGAATCAATGTAACCAAACCGCTGAGCGAGGACAAAATTCGGGCCGAAAATGATAAAAAATATGATGAAAGCGTAAAAACGCATAAAATCAACGTATTTGATTGCCGATGGTAAACTGGAATTTTGCACCTCCGATGCGGTTGTCCGACCCCAGCGGGAACGGATCAAGCGGCAACCCCCAATTCAGGCCGATCAATCCAAATGCCGGCATGAAGATGCGTACGCCAAAGCCTACTGCCTTGTAGAGGTTAAACGGATTGAAGTCGCGGTAATTGTTCCAGTTGTTGCCTGCTTCGGCAAACAGGAAACCATAAATGGTGGCTGCGTTGCCGGTTGTTACGGGGTACCTCAGCTCTACTCCGAATTTATTGTAAACAATTCCTCCGCGTACCGTGCGATCTAACCGGTTGTAAGGCGGGGTTATCTGGTTATCGTCATAACCCCTCAACCCGATGATATCCTGGCCCAGCACAAAGGCACCAAAGCCACCGGCAAGGCCGGCACCCCCCAGGAAGAAACGCTCAAATGGTGTGTAGTCGAGCGAACTGGTGTAGCGCCCTATGAAGCCGAAATGGGCTTTGGCCTCAAATACCAGTTTGTTTTTCCGGTCAAGCGGCATGTAGTACTTGGCATCGAACATGATTTTGTAGTACTCAACCCATTTATAAATCTCCTCGGGCGTAGCCGTTTCCGGGTTCAACTTTCGCCATTGCGAAAAGGGCGGGGTGAAGGTACCACTCAACGATATGGTGGAGCCATTGGTGGGATACATGAAGTTATCAACGCTGTTGCGGGCAATGGTTGTGTTGAAGGTTATGGAATTCGACCGGCAACTGGTACAACCGGGTATATAATTGGGGGCATTGCCCAAATCATATTCCGTAAACGATAGGGAATTGGTCAGTGCAAAGAAGTTATCGGGCCAGTTCAGCGTGCGGCCCAGCCCCACGGTGATGTTGCTTACCCCGATGCGCGATTCGATTTCGCGAATAAAGCCGAGGGAATCGGTCTGGTCGTACAGTTGGCGCGACACAGATTTATTGGCACTGATGGTAAACGACTGCGGCTTACGGCCTCCCAGCCAGGGCTCGGTAAATGAAATGCTGTAATTCTGAAAACGCCTTCCATTGGCCTGAATGCGCAACGATAAGCGCTGGCCATCGCCCACGGGTAAGGGCTTCCAGTTGGAAAAATTGGTGATGTTGCGGGCTGAGAAATTGTTGAACGTCAGGCCCAATGTGCCCACAAAGCCAAATGCACCACCCCAACCTCCGGAAAGTTCAATCTGGTCGTTCGATTGTTCCTCGAGTTGCCATTCAATGTCAACGGTGCCATTGGCCGGATTGGGAGTAAGATTGGGGTTTATTTTCTGAGGATTGAAAAAGCCCAGCTGGCCGAGTTTCTGCTGGGTACGGATAATATCCGCTCTTCTGAATTTCTGGCCGGGAACGGTGTATAATTCCCTCCGGATTACGTGGTCGCTGGTGCGCTCATTTCCTGAAAAAGTTACCTCGTTAATGGTAGCCTGTTCGCCTTCAAAGATGCGCATTTCTACATCTATGGAATCTTTACCCACCACGTATTCAACCGGAGTAACGCGGAAAAACAGGTAGCCATCATCCATGTACAGACCGGTGATATCGGAACCTTTCGGATTGAAAGTGATTTTTTTGTCAATCAAATCCCGGTTGTACACATCCCCTTTCTGAATGCCCAATATCGCATTCAGGGTGTTGGCCGAATGCACATAGTTGCCTGTCCAGTAAATATTGCGGAAGTAATACTTGTGCCCTTCGCTCACACGGATGTCAATGTTAATGCTTTTGTGATTGTGCGCATAAATGGTGTCGGCCAGAATTTCTGCATCGCGGTAACCTTTGGTGTTGTAAAATTCGATGACTTTTTGTTTGTCTTCTTCAAAGTCGGCAGCGATAAATTTGGAGCCTTTAAAAACGTTAAGTTGAATATTTTCGCTCAGTGCTTCGCGCAAATCGTGCCAGGTAACAGTGTAAGATGTATCGAGCCAGGCTCTTGCGCGGGCCGGCTTAAATCCTAAAATCTTTTGAAGGGCGGTGCGGTGCAGGGCTATGCGCGGGTATTCGGCTGTCTTTTTCATTTTTGCCTTCAGGGTGTTATCCGAAAACACGGTGTTGCCGATGAACCGGATTTTATGAATCTTCACCTTAGAGCCGGTGTTAACACCAATGCGCAACCGTATGCCTTCGGAGAGGGTATCGCGCTCCTGTACAATTTTAACCTGGGTGTTTAGATAACCCTTCTTTATAAAAAATTTTTTTACGCTTAGTTCGGTGTTGCGGATCATGGCATCATTCACAATTTTTCCGCGTATCAGTTTGAGTTCTTCTTTGAGCGAAGACTCCTGGGTTTTATTGATGCCGGTGAAGTAAAAATTTGTAAGCCGGGGTCTTTCGGCCAGGGTAAACAGAAGCCAAACCTGATCATCCTCGATGCGTTGAACGGAAACAGCGACATCGCCAATCAAACCATGCCTCCAGAGCTTCCGGATGGCACCGGAAATAGCATCTCCGGGAATTTTAATCCTGTCGCCAACACGCAGCCCTGTCAACGAAATCATTGCGTTTTTATCCAGGATATTTAGCCCGGCCATGTCTATGCCTGCAATGGTGTATTCAGCGGGATTGGAGTAGTTGAGGTTGTTATCTACTGCCGAAGCGCGTTCGCGTGAACGCCTAAATTGTCCGTGGGCAATGTTAACCACCAATGCCATCAAACACATTGTCAGGATCAGGGACTGCGCACGCATGCCTTTCAGTTTACAGGGTTAAGTTGTTCGCTGGTTTTTCCGAACCTTCGTTCACGTTGCTGATAGGCCCAGATGGCCTCATAAAGATTTTCCTTGCGAAAGTCGGGCCATAAAGTGGGGGTGATATACAATTCCGTATAAGCAATCTGCCACAGCAAAAAATTGCTGATCCGCATTTCACCGCTGGTTCTGATAAGCAATTCGGGGTCGGGTATTCCAGCCGTGGCAAGGTACTGCTCCAAGGTTTCTTCTGTAATCAAATCCGGACTAATTTTGCCGGCTTTAATGTCGCGGGCAATGGATCGAACAGCCTGTGTGATTTCCCACCGGCCGCTGTAGCTCAAAGCCAGAATAAGAACCAGCCCGCTGTTTTCTTTGGTTTTCTCAATGGCCCACTTCAGATTTTCCTGGCAATTCAGCGGAAGATGTGCTATATCACCGATGGTAACGAGTTTCACCTGGTTTTCCATGAGCGTATTTATCTCCTGGCGCAGCGTGTGTACCAGCAGCTCCATCAACCCCTCAACCTCTTCCTTCGGTCGGCCCCAGTTTTCCGTAGAAAAAGCGTACAACGTCAGGTACTTGATGCCTAATTCACCACAGGCTTCGGTCACTTCGCGAACAGACTGTACGGCATTGCGGTGACCGAATATGCGCATGGCACCCTTTTTTTGGGCCCATCGCCCGTTGCCGTCCATGATTATGGCAATGTGACGTGGAAGCCGGTTAAAATCAATATGTTCCCTGAACGATGACACAAGCGGGCAAAATTAACTTATTTTATTACTCGGACGAACCCTTCCGGCCTATCTGTAAGGATTGGTGGGACAGGGTATGTCGTAAAAAGTTCGCGTCAGCGTTATGCCGATAAAAAAATAATTGTCGAGGTCGTTGGGATTACCGTACCGGTAATTTTTCTGGATAACGTTTCCATCCGAAACGTTGTCAAGATAGTCAAAGAAAGTTTTGCGTATCCCCGTTTCAAAGGCCAGGTACATCTTGGGGTTCAGGATGTATTTAAACCCGCCCCCAAAAGGGATGGCCGCCTGAACGTTGCTGTATGCCTCCGGCTTGCTCTCGTACCCCGAAATGCCAAATAACCCAAGGCCGGCAAACAGGTATGGAGTGTAGCGCATGGGTCGTTTGCTGTCGCGCCAGTCGAGAAAATGGTACTCAAATGCTAGTGCAGCTTCGAACAAGGAAATGGAGAAGGAGGCATTTCGCAGCGCTGCAGCAGCATCAAGGGGTACTTCACGGGCAGCTACTTTTCCCGCAGTAATGGAAGCCCGGAAACTGACTACTTTACTCACGTTGTTGCGGTAAAAGGCTGTACCGGCAGGGGTACTGTTGCTGATGCGATAGGTGCGAACGAGATCGCCGGTATAATTGAATGCACCCAAACCGAAACCTACTTCCGAACGCTGTGCTCCGGCTGTGAATGAAACCAGGATGATACCACCTGCAACGATTTTACGAATGTGCATTATCTGAACTTGGCGCGATGGAAAGTCTTGCCGAGAATATAGGTTAAGCGCACGGTGGTTACCATAAAGATATCGCGATTGCTTTTATTGCCGCGCACATTCTCGGTGTTTTCGGAACCGTAGCCCGCTAGCACCGTGTAACTTGCGCCATCCCTGCCGGTATAGGTGTAGTTGGGTGTAGCCACTTCGTTACTCCGGTACGACATGGCACGTGCCAGGTGGTTGTTGCCAAACACGCCCAAATCAACATAATTGCGGCTCACGTCATCCAGGTAATCGGTAAAGGTGTACCTAAAGCCCCACTCTGCAGCAATATCCATCACCTGATTTATTCTAAAACGTGCGCCAATGCCAATTGGTATGGCAGGCTGTATCCTTTTATAGGGTTTTATGCCATAGTTGGCATCACCGGGCTGAAGATCGGCAAACTGTCCTTCAGTGCCCAGCGGTTGCAGGTCAACCCATTTACCGCCCGCACCGGTAGGATTCCCTGCTGCATCGGTATCGGGGGCTTTGGCCTGGGGGTTGTGGTGAAAAACTGAAACACCGGCATATAAATAAGGGGTCCATTGCACCCGGCTGATGTAGGTGGACATGTTTTCCCACAAATCCAGCTGGGCTATCAGGGAAAATTCTTTGATGCGGTTTCGAAAAGAGAGGTTGCGGTTATATCTGAAAATGCCGTTTTGGGTATCGCCCTGGTCGGCTGATTTTGTGTCTGATCCGCGTATGCCTCCGTAGGTGAACGAACCCTGAAGCTGATAGCGCGGGCCAAAACGATGGGTAAACGATATCCCTACCGCAGGCCGGGTAAGGCTCAAGTCTGTGCTGATGCGCTTAGGCGTAGGGGATAAATCACCAAAATAATTCAGCGAATTAAGCGATATGCCCAGCATGTTGTAGATTTTATCTTTACTGAAGTGTGATTTCCTGCCCCTGTAGGAAGCGATGCGTTTGTTGTTTTTCTTGATGCTTTTGCGGTTCATCTGCGCGGCAGCATCCCAGGCCAGTCCGCTGATAAAAAAGGCAGCCAACAGTAAATAGACGACTTTTTTCATTGCTGATAAGTATTTAACTATCAATGAACTACAAATCTAACTAAAAATTCAATTCCGGATATCCAAGCCCCAATTGAGTTTCTGGCGCAGTGTCTTAAAGTAGTGTTGTCCTTCCAGTAATACCAGATTTGCCCTGAAAGGGGCACGCGTGATGGTGATCCGTGTATTCCGGTCAATTTCGGTGAACCGCGAGTCGAGGGTTGCAAGGAATTTATGCGAACGCCCTTCGGCCTGCAAAGTTATTTCAGAGGAATCGGCCACTACGATTGGGCGTACGGTCAGGTTGTGCGGACTAACGGGCGTGATAACAAAGTTGCCGGAGCGTGGAAAAACCAGCGGGCCGCCACAACTCAGCGAGTAGCCGGTTGATCCGGTTGGTGTGGCGATGATGAGTCCGTCGGCCCAGTAGGAATTTAAAAATTCCCCATCAATGTACGTATGAACGGTTATCATGGACGAGGATCCTTTTTTCATTAAAGTAAAATCGTTCAGGGCAAAATTCAGTTTACCGAAGATTTTCTTGTTTGATTTAAGTTGCAAAAGTACGCGCTGGTCCAGTTGGTAGTCCTGCTTCAGTATTTTCTCCAGGGCCATTTCAGTTTCCTCCTTGCTGATGGTGGCCAAAAAGCCAAGCCTGCCGGTATTGATGCCCATAACCGGAATTTCGGAAGGCCCGATGTGGGTGATGGTTTCCAGCAATGTACCGTCTCCGCCAATGCTCAGAAAAGCATCAACAGGGGGCAAAACGCGTCCGGGCTTATACAGCCTCCATGCGGCATTGAGCATGCTGTGCTTGTTTAAAGACAAGCGAAAAGGCTCGGACAAAAAAATACGTGCGTTGTTACGGGTAAGCACATCCAGCACCTGCCGTACGAAGCCCACCTCCTGACGGGTTAATTCCTTGCCATGAACTGCTATTTTCATCCACGGGCCTGATTGGGGGTCATGTATTGATGCTACAAATTAGCGAAAGGAGATGAAACTTAAATGTCCAGGTAGCGCAGCAGCATCTCCAGGCGTTCTTTTTCGCTTCCGATAAGTTGTGTTTCCTGGTAACGGCCAATAACCTTGTAACCAAATCGTTCGAGTGTAGCTACCGTCCGCGACAGATCGGTCTGATTCAGCTTTAAAGTAAGGCGGATTTTACCGGGTTCATTGGGATCTTCTTTCACGATGCTGCTTAAAATTTTAACGCGGTTTTCTTCAACAAGGCGGCTTATTTCAGCAAGCGAGTAATCGGTGTAATTCATATACAACACCAGAATACCGCCTGGCATCTGAACGGCCGCCGACTGGGCGAAGAAAGCCATGGCATCCTGAACGGTGATCACACCCTGATATTGCTGTGTTTCATCCAGCACAGCTACAAGCTGCAATTTGTGCTCGGAAGCGGCTTTCAGCACATCGTATAAATGGCTTTGCAGGCCCACATAACATTTGCTTCCGATAAGGGGAAAGTCGCTGACCTTTTTATCGATGTTGTTGCTTTCCAGAATGATCGACTCGGAAATGAAGCCCAGAAACTCCCGGTCGCGCACAACCGGCAAATGAGGACAGTAAAATTCATCCATCCACACCAAAGCTTTATGGGCATCGTCATCCACCTTCAGCGGTGGAATCATCTGGTTAATCATCTCCCCGGCTGTCACAACACAAATTTTTGTTATATACGCGTGTCTTCCAAAAAGTCGCTTACCAAATCGTTAAATTTTTCCGGATGTTCCATCATGGGGGCATGGCAACACCGGTCAATGAAGCGCAGCGTTGAATTGGGCAATAGCCGGTTAAATTCGTGCGCAACCATGGGCGGAGTAATGGTATCGTTTAAGCCCCATATTAAAAGCGTGGGGACTTGTATTCGGGGAATATCCTCTGCCATGTTATGCCGTTGTGCCGATTTGGCTATGGCAACTATTCGCATGGCCCGCGGTATGCTGTTGGTGGTTTCGAATACTTCGTCAACGAGCTCTTTGGTGGCTACCCTGGGATCGTAAAAAGTATACTCAACACGTTCCTTAATATATTCGTAATTGCCCCGCTTGGGATAGGAACCCCCCATCGAATCTTCGAACAAGCCCGAGCTGCCGGTAAGCACAAGCTTTTTAACCTTGTCGGGATTTTTAAGTGTATACACCAGGGCAATGTGACCTCCCAGGCTGTTTCCCATGATAATCATGTTGTCAAGGTTAAGAAAGGCAACAAAGGATTCTACAAATTTGCGCAGCCCTTCCAGCCCGGCTTCCTTCAGCGGCATGTCGTAAATGGGCAACATGGGAATGACCACCCTGTAGCTGGGGCTGAACCGGTTAACCACACCTTCCCAGTTGCTTAATGCACCGAACAGCCCGTGCAGCAGCAACAATACCTGCCCCTGCCCTTCATCTACATATTTAAATCCACCTTCCGATCGGATACGTAATGCCATAATTGAGTGGGTGAAAAAGTACAAAAAAATAGGTAACGGTAAACGGCAACAGTTGGTATTGACGGGCTTTCAAACCGGTAAAACATAGGTTAACCCCTTGCCCACAAGGCCAACTATCAGGGATTCTTCCATCCACCAGGGTACATGCACCAATATGGAATCGGCCAGCCAGATGACCAGGCCAAGCCACAATGCTGATTTTATCCCACCCAGCAAAGCCCCCAGCAGTTTATCGGGAGTACCTAATATGGTTTTATGCAGCGCCCAGGCCGTAATGGCGCCTGTTGTACGAACAACAATGAGGGTTACCGCAAAAACCAGCAGAAAAGAGAGAAAGGGCAGCCATTGGTCGCTCACCTCCAAATGGGGCCGGAGCGTTGCCGTTAATTCTCCCATCAGAAAAATGCCGGCTAAAACGCCAAGCACCAGCGCAGCCACGGCAAACAGCATGTATAAAAATCCTTTCCGGTAGCCGTTGATAATACCGGTTGCAATGAGGATCAGCAGCACCACATCAAAAAAATTCACGCAGACAGGAGTTTTTTAACCCACTCTGAAATCTGCCGGCCATCGGCCTGCCCGGCCAGCTTTTTGGTGGCAAGACCCATCACCCTGCCCATGTCCTGAGGGCCTGTTGCACCTGCCTCGCTGATGATCTTTTTCAACTCATTCTGCAGTTCTTCTTCGCTCAACTGCTTGGGCAGGTAACGGCTGATGACCTGCAACTGAAAAAGTTCCTTTTCAGCCAGATCGTTGCGGCCCTGTTGCTGAAAAATCTCGGCTGATTCTTTGCGTTGTTTGGCGGCCTTCATCAGCAATTTATTTTCGGCATCGGGTGTAAGTTCTGTTGCACCGCCTTTTTCGGTTTCTGCAAGGAGAATAAGCGATTTGATGCCACGCAGTGCTTCCAGCTCTTCCTTGTTTTTGGCCAGCATGGCTTTTTTAATGTCGGCATCGATGGTGCTTTTAAGGCTCATATATGAAACAGGTTGGTACCGGCAAAAGTAAAAAGAATACACTTTTGCCTACTGTGTGTGTAATTTGGAGGAAAAATTCATGACCCGTCTCAGTGTTAACATCAACAAAATTGCCACCCTGCGCAACGCACGTGGAGGCAACAATCCGGATGTGGTAAAAGCAGCCATTGACTGCGAACGGTTTGGTGCGCAAGGCATAACCGTTCATCCCAGGCCGGATGAGCGGCACATCCGCTATGCCGATGTGCTGGCACTGGCGCCGGTGGTAACAACCGAGTTTAACATTGAGGGCTATCCGGATGAACGCTATCTTAAAATCATTCGGGAAGTAAGACCCGCGCAGGCTACCCTTGTGCCCGACAAACCCGATGTTATTACCTCCAATACGGGGTGGAACACCATTGCGCATCAGTCCTTTTTGCAGGATGTGATTGAAGAAATAAAAAAATATGCCGGCAGAGTATCCGTATTCATCAACCCCGAACCAGAAATGGCCGAAGCAGCTGCCCGTGCCGGTGCCGATCGGGTAGAGTTGTATACGGAACCTTATGCACGCCGGTATAACGAAAATCCCGAACAGGCTGTTAAACCTTATGTGGAAACTGCCCTTGCCGCGCGCAATGCGGGCCTGGCCGTCAACGCCGGTCACGACCTGAACCTCGAAAACCTGCGTTATCTCCGGCAGGCTATCCCGTTTCTGGCCGAGGTGTCCATCGGGCACGCGCTGATCTGCGATGCACTGTATTACGGCCTTGAAAATACCATTCAGCTATACCTGCGAGAACTACGTGAATAATTTCCCTACCTTCGTAAACCAAGTTCTGCTTATGGACCTTCGAAAAAAATTTTCCGATGCCGACTTTGAACGCATCCGCAAAGCTGTACGCGAAGCCGAGGCCGGTATTTCGGGCGAGATTGTTCCGGTTATGGTGCCTCAGAGCGGCTATTATACCATCGCCAACTACAAGGCCGGTATTATTTTCGGTTTGCTGGCGTTTCTGTGCATCATTGCGTTTGACCGGTTTTTCCCCTCATACGCTATTTATGATCCGCTGCTCATATTCATTATCGTTGTTGCAGCAGGTTTGTTAGGTTCGGTTGTGCCGCAATTTTCCGATGGTATCAGACGCCTGCTGGTGTCACGTCTTCATATGGACCACGCTACGCGCCAGCGGGCCGAAAATGCATTTCTTGAAGAGGAGGTTTTTAATACACGCCATCGCACCGGCATCCTGATATTTATTTCCTTTTTTGAACATGAAGTAATTGTATTGGCCGACCGGGGCATCAGTAAGGTGGTGGAACAAAAAGTATGGGACAAACTGGTAAACGACCTGACGGACCATATCCGTAAAGGCAAGGTAATTGAAGGACTGGAAGCAACCATCAAACGCTGCGGAGAAATACTGCTGGAGCACGGGTTTAAAAAAACCAGCGATGACATCAACGAACTGCGCGATGACCTTCGCATAGGCTGAATCTTTAATGTTCAAAATCAATGATAACGAGAAAATTTTTTGTTGCCGGGTTTTTACTGGTACATGCTTTCGCATTTGCCCAGCTTGAGGTACCTGAGTTGTGGGGCATGCGTGTACACGATGAAGCCGGTTTACTTTCGCCACAAATGCGGGAACAATTGGAGTTGAGGCTGAAAGAATATGAAGATTCCACATCCAATCAGATAGCCATACTTATTATCCCTTCATTGAAAGGCGAAGTGCTGGAAGATTACTCCCTTCGTGTAGCCGAAAAATGGAAACTGGGTCAGAAGGAAAAGGACAATGGGGTGTTGTTGCTCATAGCTGTTGAAGATCGCAAAATGCGCATTGAGGTTGGATATGGACTGGAAGGCGTGCTGCCCGATGTAATATGCAGCCGCATTATTCGCAACGAAATAGCACCGCGTTTCAGACGCAGTGAATTTGATGACGGAGTGTGGGCAGGTGTTGAGGCCATCATTCAGGCAATAGGCGGAGAATATACAGCCGGTGACAATGAAGGTGGCGGTGATTTTGATACGCTCACAGCGGGTGAAAAAGCCCTGATAAGTTTATTTGTGTTCACCGTACTGGGAGTCTTTACTTTTATTGGCCTGAAGTCTAAGGGTGGAGCGGGATGGTTTCTTTATCTGTTCTTGATTCCCTTTTATGCATTGTTTCCGGGAAGCATACTGGGTCTTGCTACGGGCATTCCGATATTCATCGCCTATCTTGTAGGCTGGCCGATACTGCGCGCAATTTTTAAACGAAAAGGGTGGATTACCCTTCAGTCTACTTCATCCGGCAGCAGCGGAGGAAGTTGGTTCGGTGGCGGTGGTTGGTCGTCTGGTGGTGGCTGGTCATCCGGAGGCGGTTTTTCGGGAGGAGGCGGAAGCTTTGGCGGGGGCGGAAGCAGCGGGGGCTGGTAATTAAATTTTTCTGCAGGGCAGTTCTCATTTTACCGTATTTTTGGCGCTTTCCATCTGCACATGAAAAGGGATAAAATCATTTTCGATCTTATCGAGAAGGAGAAAAAGCGCCAGCAGCAGGGCATCGAGCTTATCGCGTCCGAAAACTTCACTTCGCCCCAGGTGATGAAGGCCATGGGCACTGTACTCACCAATAAATATGCTGAAGGTTTGCCGGGAAAACGCTACTACGGAGGATGTGAAGTAGTGGATGAAATCGAACAGCTGGCTATTGACCGCGCCTGCCGGTTGTTCAATGCGGCATGGGCAAATGTACAGCCCCACTCCGGAGCCCAGGCTAATGCGGCCGTAATGCTGGCCTGCCTGAAGCCCGGCGACAAAATTCTGGGTTTCGATTTATCGCATGGCGGACATCTTACGCATGGCTCTCCGGTGAATTTTTCAGGTAAGTTATACCAGCCGGTGTTCTATGGAGTGGAGCCGGATACGGGAAGAATTGACTTCGATAAGGTTATAGCAATTGCCAGGCGAGAAAAACCCAAAATGATTATCTGTGGTGCTTCGGCCTACAGCCGCGACTGGGACTATAAAAAACTGCGCGAAGCTGCCGATGCCGTGGGGGCCCTGCTCATGGCCGATATCGCCCATCCTGCCGGGCTTATTGCACGTGGCCTGCTCAACGATCCGATGGAATATTGCCACATAGTTACTACCACTACGCATAAAACTTTACGCGGCCCGCGCGGTGGCATGGTCATGATGGGCAGAAACTTTGATAATCCATGGGGCCTGAAAACTCCCAAGGGAGAGATCCGGAAAATGTCGGCCATATTGGATTCGGGAGTATTTCCCGGAACGCAGGGCGGCCCGCTGGAACATGTTATTGCTGCCAAAGCAGTGGCCTTTCAGGAAGCGCTCTCGGATGAATACCTGCACTATGTGGTTCAGGTAGTGAAAAATGCGAGGGCCATGGCCGATGCTTTTATCAGGAAAGGATACACCGTCATATCCGGGGGCACGGACAATCACCTCATGCTGATCGATCTTCGCTCCAAAGGGCTTACGGGTAAAAAAGCCGAAGAGGCATTGATTAAAGCCGATATCACCATCAATAAAAACATGGTGCCCTTCGATACCCAGCCGCCCATGGTAACCTCGGGTATGCGCATAGGCACTCCGGCTGTTACCACCCGCGGCATGAAAGAAAAAGATGTGGTCAGAATTGTTGACCTGATTGATGAAGTACTGAAGGCACCTGACGATGAAGACAACCTGCGCAGCGTGCGAAAAAAAGTGCATGCGTTAACCCGTAAATTTCCGCTGTATGCGTAAGCCATGAGCGAAGAGAAAGAAATGACATTCCTGGATCACCTGGAAGAGCTGCGCTGGCATATCATCCGCTCAGCCTTTGCCATTCTTGTCTTTACCGTAGCTGCGTTTATCCTGGCACCCTGGATTTTTAACAACATCATATTTGCACCAGCCCGGCCTGATTTCATTTTCTACGACTGGATGTGCCACTTGGGCAAACTTACCGGCAATGAGGAAACGCTGTGCGTAAAGGAGATACCCTTTAAAATTCAAAGCCGTTATATGACGGGCCAGTTTATGATGCACGTTACTGCCTCGCTGGTTATGGGCCTGGTTCTCGCCTTTCCTTATGTAGCCTGGGAAATCTGGCGTTTTGTTAAACCCGGCTTGTTGAAAAATGAGCGCAGGTATGCACGCGGAGCGGTTTTTTTTATCAGCCTCCTGTTTTTCACCGGGGTTGCATTCGGCTATTTCGTCATGTCGCCTGTAGCGGTTTATTTCCTTTCTACGTACAGCATAAGTGACTTGATTGTAAACGAATTTGATATAACCTCCTATGTTTCAACCATGGTAACTCTGGTGCTGGGCAGTGGCTTATTGTTTCAGTTGCCCGTAGTGGTTTATTTTCTTACCAGAATAGGAATGCTCACGCCTGATTTTATGCGCACCAATCGAAAATACGCTATTGTTATCATCCTGATTATTGCAGCCATCATAACACCTCCCGATCCCTTCAGCCAGACCATGATTGCCATCCCTTTGTTTTTGCTGTATGAAATCAGTATCTTGATATCGGCTTACGTGGTACGGCAAAAACGGAAGCAGGAAGCCTTGGAAAACTAAACATTCTGTATCATGATTATAGCAGCGGGCAGTGACCATGCCGGCTTTGAGCATAAGGAATATCTGAAGGCCTGGCTTGAAAAAAACGGACACAAAGTAATCGATTTTGGTACACACGGCCCTGAGTCGTCTGACTACCCCGATTATGCCCATCCCGTTGCCGAGGCCGTAGAACGCGGCAAAGCCGATTTTGGCTTGCTGATATGTGGCAGCGCAAACGGAATGGCGATTACCGCCAACAAACATGCCGGCATCCGCGCAGCGTTGTGCTGGAATGAAGAAGTGGCAGCTCTTGCGCGCCAGCACAACAACGCCAATGTAATTTGCATACCAGCCCGTTTTACTACACTGGCCGAAGCTCAGGCCATTCTTGAAAAGTTCCTGTCGTCACGGTTTGAAGGCGGGCGGCATCAGCGGAGGGTGGACAAAATCAGTTGTTAGAATTTTTGATCCAAAGGTCATCTTTCCTTTCGTAACGGCTTTTCAGCCCGGGAATACGCTGTATAAACGGACCTAACTGATTAGCCGGATCAAGCACCAGGTCGGGCGGATCAATCCGGAACAAATGATTAATCAGGATAACCGACTCGTAGGTATCGGGTTGTTGCAGGATTTCACGGGCCAGCACCGCATCGGTTAGAGGCGGGGCCACCAGGTTGAAAACATACAGATTCATGTTTTCTGTAAGATCCAGCAAGCGCTTTCCGCTCCATGTGGGTGTTGAGGGTAAGATGATTAACCGCTTATGTTCAACCGGCAATAGTTCGTACCGCGCCAGATAAGCAGTGGTTATGGTTCCCAGTAAGAAAATCCATACATGAAATTCGGCAAACTTTCTTTTAATAAGTAAAAAATGGTGAGTGAGAATAAAAGTAAGCGCGGGCAGGGCGGGCAGCAATGATTGAGGCCGCAAATCTTTCGCCACCCACGCATGGATGAGTGAAAGCAACAGCCACAGCATCATGATTTGGAGCAACTGTGACTGATACTTGGTTAGCCGCGCATTTCTATTTAGCACAAAGAAAGAAAGAAAAAGAAAAAACAGCGGCACAGCAAAAAGCAAGAAAAGGTCCTGTGCACGCATTAAGGCCTGTTCGGCCAGGAGCAGATTAGCCCGGTAAAACCGTTCAAACAAGTCGGCGGATGCGTGGTTGTAATAAAAGTAACCTGTCAGCAGGCCATGAGGGAGTACAAATCCGTAAAGAAGCAACAGCAACCTTCGTACAGGTAAACGGGTAAATAATAAGAGCAGCAGGACCATTCCTGGAAGAAAGAACATGTAGGTAAAAACAAACAGGGAGGCGGTACCCAGGCTCAGGCCAAGATTTAAAATGTTTTCATCACGTTGTTCACGGAATTCAACCTCATCCATCAGCAGTTTGAGCGCTATGAGCAAGAAGGCAAATGCCGGCAGTTCGGCAGTAAGTGCGTAGGTATCGAATGAAGCGGTTAGCAAAACAGCAAACACCAGAGCAGGCACCAGCGTATTTTCGGGGAAAGCTTTTTTGTTAATCAGCAACAGGGCGTAATAAGCACTCAGCAGGAAAAGTATCAGAAAAGCAAAAAGATGTCGTGCAAGCAACGACGTGCCAAAAAGCCACTGGCATAAACCATAAAACAGGGAAGCGAGTGGAGGTGTGCGGTCGATAATTTCGGTGTACAGCGAAAAACCTTCGAGCACTTTGGCTCCAACGATTATGGATTTTAGTTCGGGCAAAGTTATGCCGGGCCAGTCAATCCACCAGGGTAAGGTAAATGGTATTATAACAAGCAGCAATCCCAGCAGGCGGTAAGGGTTCGTTGTGCGGAAATAGCTCAGCATAAAACGGCCGTAAAATAGAAAGGCTGCCCGACACCTCGAAAAGCGGGCCGGGATTTACTTGGTTATACCATGCCGAAAGCCCATATTTGTTGCATGAGTGGAAGTGCACGACAGCAGAAGGTGGCGCGTCTGATATTAAGGGAGTTGAGTGCCATTTTTCAGCGGGATAAGCGGGGAATTCTGGGTGGTTCCTTTATTTCAGTGGCCGATGTGCGGGTGAGTCCTGATTTAAGTGTAGCCAAGGTGTACATCAGCCTGATGCTGGACAAAGACAAGACAGCCACGCTCAATAAACTCAACATCCATAAAAAGGAGATACGCAAAGCGCTTGGCGACCGCATACGCCATCAGGTGCGCCTGGTGCCTGAATTAATATTTATAAAGGATGAAGTTGAAGAAAATGCCATGCGCCTGGAGGCGCTGATAAAAAGCCTGAATATTCCTCCGCCATCCGAAGAAAAGTCATGAACTTTCCGCTGTTTGTGGCGTTGCGGTACCTGGCTACCCGCAAAAAGAAAAATTTTATTCATATCATTTCTTTTCTGGCGTTGGGGGGCGTTGCGTTCAGCACAGCTGCGCTCATTATTGTGCTGTCGGTATTTAACGGACTGGAAGAATTGTTGCGATCTCTGAATACATCTTTTGATGCCGAGCTGAAAATTGAGCCCGCAAAAGGAAAAACCTTTGTTGTTAATGACTCGCTTCTTCAGTTGATTAAATCTGTTCAGGGTGTTGAGCTAATTACCGAGGTTATAGAAGACTATGTGTACGTAAGGTACCGCGAGGCCAACCAGGTAGTAACGCTGAAGGGTGTAAGTGAAAATTTTCTAAGTCATCATCGCATAGACGATAAAATGGTAGCAGGAAGGCTTGTACTGAAAGAAAATGGAGTACCCTATGCCCTGATAGGAAGGGGTGTTCAGTACAAATTGTCTGTTGCGGTTGAAGACAACCAGTACATGCTTCAGCTTTTTTATATCAAAAATACAGCCCGGCCAGGTGCAACAGATATTTCCCGCTTGTACGAACGAAAGTCCCTGTTGCCGGGTGGGGTTTTTTCCATTGTGCAGCAACTGGATGATAATTATATTATTGTACCATTGGAAACAGCCCGTGATTTAATGGACATGGGCAACAGGCGTACTGCGCTGGAGCTTAGGCTGAAACCGGGTGCAACCACAGCTCATGTACAAAGGCAACTTCAGGAAAAACTGGGCCCGTCATATAAAGTTCTGAACGAGGATGAACAACACCGTGATTTATACCGCCTTTTGAAAATGGAAAAGCTCTTCACCTTTCTTTCTTTATCGGTGCTTGTCGCTGTAAGTGCCATCAATATCTTCTTCATTTTAACCATGCTGGCCCTCGACAAGAAGCGAGACATCGCCGTGCTTGCTGCCCTCGGAGCCACTCCGCGTATTGTGCGGAACATTTTTTTATTGGAAGGCGTGTTGATTGCAGCGATAGGCACCCTTGCCGGTTTGCTTTTGGGTGGTGTGGTTGTTGCCCTGCAGGCACGTTTTGGTTTCATTGGCATGGGCATGGAAACTTCGGTTACAGAAGGCTACCCGGTAAAGGTTGTCCCCACTGATTTTATTGCGGTGATGGGCGTGGTTGCGGTTCTTACCGTCATCATATCGTGGAAGCCGGCCGTTCAGGCGGCCCGTCTTATTGCTGTTCGCAACTTGTAAGATCCATGTATGAAATATGGCCAGATCGAAAACTTTTTCACGGCCAATTTACTTACCTTAGAGGTTCGGTTTAACGCGTTGTCTGGCGTTTAAGGTCAGACGCATCAAGACCGTATATTCATGAAGGTTTCAGCAGCACAACCTTTTCAAATCGTGTACTCGCTATACCTGCACGAGTACCTGGGCTATCTGTTTGAATCCTATATTGTACATCTGGATGATCGGGGCCGGCTCACCTACCAGCATCAGAATATTTCTTCAAAAAACGCGCGGGAGTTCGCACGTGGTCTGGATGAAAACGACTTTGAGCTGGTAAAGCTCATGGATGCTATTCAGCAGGAGGTTATAGCCCGCAAGTTTGCAGGCAAACCAATGAAGCCAGAAGAATTTTTTCCGCGCACCTACCATCCTGAAAAAGGGGACACAGCGCTTCAGGAGCATATCGAATTGTACGTGGAAGAAAAACGGGCAGCCATTCTCGAATTGCTGAAAGGCAAGATGCTGTTTGAGATGGGCAATGATGGTGAGCCAACCTACAGGCGCATAGAAGTGCTGGAAAAAAGAGCAACGGTGCAATTTCATTTCAAAAGAACCGAAAAGGGAACAGTGTATTACCCGGTGGTTCTGCACGAAGGCAAGCCTGTTAACTTGGTAAATCCATCAGCCTACCTGATATGCAAAAATCCGGCGTGGCTGGTTCTTAATTGGAAACTATATGGGTTTGAGAAGCCAGTAGACGGCAAAAAACTACAACCTTTTCTTACAAAAAAGGAACTTCTTATTCCCAAAAACCTGGAAGATACTTACTACAACAAGTTTGTAGCACCATTGATAGCATCATTTGATGATGTAGATGCGGTTGGCTTTCAGATTAACAAAAAAAACTACGACCCCCTGCCTGTGCTTACTATTTCCGAGCTGCAGACAGTTCAACAACCTGTGGCCTCCCTGTTTGGAACAGACGCTAACGCTGAAGAGGACAGGGCCGATGAAACCGGAAAAATGTATTTCGACCTTTCGTTCAAATACGGTAAGCATCGCTTTCAGGGGAGAAACCGTGTACCGGTAAGTGTTACCGTTGAACAGAATGCCAATGATTTTATTTTCCACCGTGTGGTGCGCTGTCTGGACACGGAAAAAAAATTTCTCAATACCCTGCAAAAACTTGGCCTGCCGATGAGGGATTTCAACACCGTCATGTCAAAATCGGAGGCCTTTTCCTGGCTGAATGAAAACCGGGTTAACCTGCTCAACCTTGGTTTTGAGGTTGCCCAGCCGCAACATCTCGATAAAAAATATTTTGTTGGCAAAGCAACCATTGCAATTGAGGTAAAGGAAAGCATTGATTGGTTTGATATTCACGCCAAAATCAAATTTGGTGATTTCGAAATACCATTTAAGGAACTTCGCAGGCTGATACTGAAAAAGAAAGTAGAGTTTAAACTGCCCAACGGTGAAATTGCCATTATTCCCGAGTCGTGGCTTACCAAGTATGCCGATTTATTTGCGCTTAGCGAATCGGATGAAAAAACGGACAGACCGGTTTTGCGCAAGCACCATCTTAATTTGGTGCGCGAGCTGGAAGAAAGCAACCTGGCACGTGTGCATATCAGCGAAAAAATAAGACAGTTGGCCAACTTTTCGGGTATTAAAGATTATGCACTGCCGCAAGGTTTTAAAGGCGAGCTTCGGCCCTATCAAAAAGCCGGATACAACTGGTTGCGCTTCCTTAACGAATACCGCCTGGGGGGCTGCCTTGCCGATGATATGGGCCTGGGAAAAACGGTTCAGGCTCTGGCCCTCCTTCAGGCCGAAAAGGAAGCAGGCCGTGGTACTTCGCTGGTTATTATGCCCACTTCACTGATTTACAACTGGGAAGTAGAGGCTGCGCGTTTCACGCCTGAACTGCGGGTGCTGAACTTTACGGGCACACAAAGAAACAAGGATATAAGGCGGTTCGATAGCTACGATGTGGTCCTCACTTCATATGGCATTACCCGGCTGGACATAGACCTGCTTAAGCAGTACTATTTCAACTACATTATACTTGATGAATCGCAGGTTATTAAAAATCCCTCATCCATTATTGCAAAAGCCGTCCGAGAACTTCGCTCAAGGTATAAATTAACTTTAACGGGAACCCCCCTTGAAAACACCACCATGGATTTATGGTCGCAAATGACCTTCATCAATCCCGGTTTACTGGGTACGCAAAGTTATTTCAGGCAGGAATATCAGCTACCCATAGAAAAGAAAAACGATGAAGCCAAATCAAAAAAGCTGCATGCCATAATCAAACCATTTGTTTTGCGAAGGCACAAATCGCAGGTACTTACCGAGCTGCCCGAAAAAGCCGAGTACATCCACTATTCGGAGATGACGCCCGAGCAACAGAAAAAGTACGAGGAAGTAAAAGCCTATTACCGCGGCAAAATTCTCGATCTGATAGATCGCGAAGGCATGAACAACAGCCGGTTTACGATTTTAGAGGGGCTAACAAAACTGCGGCAACTGGCCAATCATCCGCGCATGCTGGAGCCCTCCTATGCAGGCGATTCAGGCAAAATGGAAGACATTACCCACATGCTGGAAAATGCAATTCTCGAAGGACACAAGGTACTGGTGTTTAGTCAGTTTGTTAAGCACCTGGACATCGTGCGCAAGCATTTAAAAAAGCAAAGAATTCAGTTTGCCTACCTGGATGGCTCAAGCATTGATCGCAGGGAGCAGGTTGAAATGTTCAACAACAACCCGGAAGTACGGGTGTTTCTTATTTCCATTAAAGCAGGAGGCCTTGGCCTGAACCTTACGCAGGCCGATTATGTGTTCATACTCGACCCTTGGTGGAATCCTGCTGTCGAGGCCCAGGCAGTTGACCGCGCCTATCGCATCGGCCAGAAGCAAAAGGTATTTACCTACAAATTTATTACGCGTAATACGGTAGAAGAGAAAATCCTGGTGCTGCAACAAAAGAAACTAAGACTAACCAGCGAACTTATACCAACCGAAGAAAGCATTATGAAGCAACTCACGCGGGAGGATGTGATGCAGATGCTGTCGTAATATGCCGCTGCTTCCATCGGTTGTGTGACCACAACCATTCCGATGGTCGCTCATGAATAAGTTTTTCAATGGCTGAGGCATAGCGGTGGATAAGTGAATTTTTTTCACCCTCAAAGGGAGGACTTCCGAGGGGCTCAAAAAAAACAGTGTAATAGCCGCGCCGGACTTTTCTTATCTGCGCATAATAAACAGGAAAGCCGGTTGTATTGGCAAGTGTTTGGGGGGCCAGGAAGAAGGCAGTTTGCTGATGAAGAAAAGGAACAACTATTTTCTTGTCTCTTTGCAAGCCCGGATACTGATCGGCCACAATAGCAAGAATTCTGGTCAAATCTTTTCTGAGTACGTTTTCCCTGCCTACCTGAAAGCGCTCAATGGCATACGCCCCGAAGCGACAGCGACCTTCCAGCGAAAAGCGATTGGCAAAACGGCTTCGCTGGGCCTGGTAAACAAAGTCAAGCTGAGCAGGCAGCCTGACACTCGATGCTGCCAGCAACCATTCCCAGTTGAAGGTGTGCGATGCCAGCACCATGACCGATTGCCCGCGGCTGGTATGATCGGTAAGAACTTCAGGATTCCGCAGCTCTACCCGCTCAATCAACTCTTCACGGCTGATGCTGATGAGCTTCAGGGATTCAACGGCATAATCGCAAAGATGGCGGTAAAAATCTTTTGCAATCATGCGTACCTCCTTCGGGTTCCTGTCGGGAAATGATTGCCGAAGATTGCGCATCACCAGTTTTTTGCGGTAGCCGGTGAGGTAGTATGCAACTATGAAGAGGAAATCGGAAAAGAAATAGAGAAAACGAAGCGGAAGCTGAGAAAGAAGGCGCAGAAAAAACATGGCAGAGTTAAGTTAGCAAGTCTTAGTAATTTTACACCAACCACATCATATGGAAGATAAAGTAGTTATCATTACCGGGGGCACATCGGGTATTGGCAGGGCTTTGGCTTTTGAATTCGGGAAACATGGTGCAAAACTGCTCATTACAGGAAGAAATCCAACTGAACTGGAAAGGACCGTGCAGGAATTGCGGCAGGCCGGCATACAGGTTTCGGGTGTTCAGGCCGATGTAAGTAAAGAAGAAGACAACAGGCGCATGGCCGAAGAGGCCATCAACCGCTATGGCAAAATCGATATTCTGATCAACAATGCAGGCATTTCCATGCGGGCGCTGTTTGAACAGGCGGAGATCCCGGTGATAAAGCAGGTCATGGACATTAACTTTTACGGAGCGCTGTATGCAACAAAGTATTGCTTGCCGGAAATCATCCGAAACAAAGGCTCGGTGGTAGGCATCTCTTCCATTGCCGGTTATCGGGGGTTGCCCGGCCGGGCAGGATACTCGGCATCTAAGTTTGCCCTGAATGGTTTTCTGGAAGTGCTGCGCACCGAATTGCTTAAAACCGGTGTACATGTATTAACAGCGTGTCCGGGCTTTACAGCCTCCAACATCAGAAAGCGTGCGCTTACAGGTGCCGGCGTCATGCAGGGCGAATCACCGCGCAACGAAAAGAAAATGATGACAGCCGAAGAATGCGCACGACATATTTACCGGGCTACCGCCAGGCGAAAACGAACGCTCATTTTGACGACCGAAGGAAAGCTGGCTGTATGGCTGAACAAATGGTGGCCCTCTTTGGCCGATCGGCTGGTATACAATGCTTTTGCTAAAGAGGAGAACTCGCCTTTGAAATGATTTAAAATAAAAAGCCAGTCTGCTTAATGGCCAAAACAAAAACCCTGTATTTCTGCCAGAACTGCGGGCATGAATCGCCCAAGTGGCTGGGAAGGTGTCCGGCCTGCCAGCAATGGAACACGTTTGTGGAAGAGACCGTGGTAAAAACACCTGCGGCACAACGCTATTCAGGCACACCGGTTAAACCCCTGTTGCTACACGAGATAGACTCAGCCGGCGAATACCGCATCATTACTCCCGATGCCGAGCTGAACCGCGTACTGGGGGGTGGCATAGTGCCCGGCTCGTTGGTGCTCATAGGCGGTGAACCGGGCATCGGCAAATCGACCCTGTTGCTGCAGCTGGCCCTGCACTTTAAGGATGTTCATGTATTGTATGTTTCGGGCGAGGAGAGCGGACAGCAAATCCGAATGCGGGCTGACCGGCTGCAACAAGCTGCAACAGCCAACATCCACGTATTCACCGAAACGCAAACCCAGGCAATCCTGAAGGCAGCACGCGAACTGAACCCGGGACTGCTTATTATAGACTCCATTCAAACCCTCCATTCCGACCTGCTCGACTCCGCTGCCGGCAGCATCGCCCAGGTACGGCAGTGCACGGCCGAACTGTTGCGGTTTGCCAAAGAAACCGCCACCCCGGTTTTTCTCATCGGCCATATAACAAAGGATGGCGCCCTGGCCGGCCCCAAAGTGCTGGAACACATGGTAGATACCGTGTTGCAGTTTGAGGGCGACCAGCACCTGGCCTACCGCATTCTGCGCACAACCAAAAACCGTTACGGCAGCACATCAGAACTGGGTATTTATGAAATGCGCAGCACCGGCCTGCGCGAAGTATCCAATCCATCCGAAATACTCATTTCCCAGAAAGAAGCCCCGGTGAGCGGGTCCACCATAGCAGCCACGCTGGAGGGCAACCGGCCCTTGCTTATTGAGGTGCAATCGCTGGTAAGCCAGGCATCGTACGGCACTCCGCAACGCTCATCTACCGGGTTTGATCACAAGCGGCTGAACATGCTGTTGGCTGTATTGGAAAAACGCTGCGGTTACCGCATGGGCATGCACGATGTGTTTGTCAATCTGGCTGGCGGTATCAAAATAGAAGACCCGGCACTTGACCTCTCACTTTGTGTGTCGCTGGTGTCTTCGCTGGAAGAACTTCCTGTATCGGACAAAATATGTTTTGCGGCCGAGGTGGGACTGGGAGGTGAACTGCGGGCCGTGAACCGCATCGAGCAGCGCATTGCCGAAGCCGAAAAGCTGGGCTTTGAAACCATGTATCTGTCGCGGTTCAGTCTGAAAAATGCAGATAATAAGCGGTTAACAATCCGGCTGAAGGCTTTCGGAAAATTAACGGAGGTGTTTACCGATTTATTCGGCAGACTGTAATCTTTGCCTTCCAAATCAATCGGCCATGGAAAACTTCTTCACCGGCACGCTGGGCGTATCCGAAAACGTTTTCAGTTATGTGCTCCTTCCCTTTCTCATCTTTCTGGCGCGCATCATGGATGTGTCCATCAATACTATACGGATCATATATGTGCTGGGTGGAAGAAAACTGATTGCCACCTTGCTTGGTTTTTTTGAATCATTTATATGGCTGATGGCCATCCGTCAGATTTTCGAACACATGGACAACTGGATATGCTATGTGGCGTATCCGGCAGGCTTTGCCACGGGCATTCTGGTGGGCATGCTCATTGAAGAAGAGATTGCATACGGCAAGGTTATCGTGCGCATTATTACCCGCAAGGATGTAGCCACCCTGGCCGATTATTTAAAGAAACACGAATACCGGTACACGCGTGTGCAGACGGAAGGTCTGGATGGTCCTGAAAATCTGATATTTACCGTGCTGCCGCGCGAAAACCTGGAAGAGCTGTTGCAATGGTTGCGCGAAAACCTGCCTACCGCCTTTTACACCGTTGAAAGAGTAAACCGTGCTGCTGAGAGCGGAGCGATGGTGCAGGAAAGTGCACGCTGGAGCATAGCCAGCTGGCTGAAGAGCGGAGGATGGTTTAGGCATACCAGTTAGGCAATGCCCCCGCTGTGCAGCACCATAATCGTGCTGCCCCGCTCAAATTTGCCCGACTCTATTTCCTGTAATACTGCCCACAACAGCTTTGCCGTATAGGCCAGGTCGGTTTTAATGCCATGTTGATGCTCAAAATCCCGGCTGAAAGCCTTCAGTTGAGCAGGCATTTTGGCAAAACCTCCCAGATGGTAACCATGGTTCAGAATCCAGTTGTCGTAAGGTGCCTTTAACAGCCTCTTAATGTTTTCCGGCAGATAAAAAGCTCCTTTCAGCACCGGAAAGCCGATTACCTGTTTCTTGCCGGCTAACCCGCTTATCAAACCGGCAATTGTTCCACCCGTACCTACGGCACAGCACAGGTAATCGAAATCAGTACCAAGTGTTCGGGCAAATTCGGCCACGCCCTTAACAGCCAGTTCGTTTGTACCTCCTTCCGGGATGAGATAAAAATCGCCAAACTGTTCGTGAAGCATTTCGGCAAATACGGGTTCCTCTTTTCTCCGATACACCCCGCGCGAAACGTAGTGCAGACGCATGCCGCAACCCTTAGCAAAAGTTAAAGTTGGGTTTAAAGGCAGGATTTCTTCACCGCGGATGATACCAATACTTTCAAAGCCAAGTTCCCTTGCCGCTGCCGCTGTTGCATAAATGTGGTTGGAGTAGGCACCCCCAAAGGTAAGCAGGGTGGTTTTGCCCTGCCGATGTGCTTCTTCCAGATTGTATTTCAGCTTCCACCACTTGTTACCCGAAACGTGCGGATGATTGAGATCTTCCCGTTTTATCAGCACACGCACACCGGCTTTATCAAAAACCTCATCGAATAATTCCTGAATGGGTGTAGGCTGATAGCTGAGCTGACGCATGTTAAAAATTTGCCAACGACTGACAGGTGAAGGTATTTTATTTACACGAAACCACCTGAAAGCCGAAATTTATACCATGCACAATGAAAAAAATAAACCGGCACGGGGAGCACAACACAATCCGTTGAACCGGTTCCTGCAACAGGCTTATGTAAGCCGCTATCCGGAAGGCATAGACGAACCTGCTGAGGTGCTTCCGCGCACGCAGGTATTTTTTGAAAGGGCCCGTGCCGTGGTGAACGAAGTGAGCAGCCCCGACCTGGGCATGATGTATTCGGTTAATCCCTATCAGGGCTGTGAACATGGTTGCGCCTATTGCTATGCGCGTACTACCCACGAGTACTACGGTTTCAGCTCGGGCCTTGATTTTGAGAGCAAAATCATGGTCAAACAAAATGCACCTGCGTTGCTGGAAAAGTTTCTGCAACGCCCTTCCTGGAAACCTTCGCCCATTGCGCTGTCGGGAAATACAGATTGTTATCAGCCGCTTGAACGAAAACTGCAAATCACGCGCAGGCTGCTGGAAGTGTTGTGGCGCTACCGCAATCCGGTGAGCCTTATTACCAAAAACCGGTTAATAATGCGGGATGTTGATTTGCTGCAGAAAATGGCGCGTCTTGACCTGGTACATGTTTATATTTCTATTACCACGCTTGATGAAGAACTACGCAGGGTAATGGAGCCCCGCACGGCCACGGCATGCATGCGGCTGCAAACCGTACGCGAACTGTCGGCAGCCGGCATACCTGTGGGGGTTATGATAGCCCCCATTGTTCCCGGCCTCAATGACCATGAAATTATGAAGATAGCCGAAGCTGCTGCAGCAAACGGTGCGCGTGTTATGGGCTACACCGTGGTGAGGCTTAATGGCAGTATTGGTGAAGTGTTTGAAAAGTGGCTGCGAAAAAGTTTTCCCGATCGTTTTGACAAGGTATGGAATCAAATCAAATCCCTGCATGGTGGGGCGGTTCACGATAGTCGTTTTGGTAAAAGATTGTCGGGCGAAGGAAGATGGGCCGAGGTGATACGGCAAACCGTGCGCGTAGCGCAGCGCAGATTTTTTTCAACTCGCACCATGCCGGGCTACAACTATAAACTATTCAGGCGAACCGGTATGGCTAATTTGTTTGATGAATCATAAGTCAACAATGCGCTGACCGCGCAGCAGATCATCCAGGGTATCTGCTTCTCGGATAAGGTGCGCTTTGCCGTTGACGAGCAGCACTTCGGCTGGCCGGAAGCGCGCATTGTAGTTCGATGCCATGGCGTAGCCATAGGCGCCCGCATTGCAGATTGCCAGTACATCACCTTCGCGCACTTTGCTGATGTTACGGTCGGTGCCGAAGGTGTCGGTTTCACAAATATATCCTACAACGGTATAGGTTTCGGTCTTATCGTGTGGGTTGCTTACGTTAACAATATGATGATATGCTCCGTACATCATCGGTCGGATAAGATGATTCAGGCCGGTATTTAACCCCACAAACGTACGGGCAGGAGTTGGCTTTACTACAGTGCATCGGGCCAGCAGCCAGCCGGCTTCACTTACCAGAAATTTACCCGGCTCAAGCCACAACTCAAGGTTGCGACTGTTCTTCTGGCTGTACGCGGCTATGCGCATGCTAAGCAGGCTGCCCAGCTCTTCAATATTCAGCGCAATATCGCCTTCGCGGTAGGGCACTTTAAAACCGCTGCCGAAGTCCAGGAACTCTACATCGGGGAAATCAGGCAGGATGTCAAAAAAAATATCTACCATCTTCATATAAACCTGCACATCAGCGATGTCGGAGCCGGTGTGAATGTGCAGTCCGTTAATGCGGATATTGTGTTGCTGCACTATTTTTTTTACTTCATCCAGCTGTTGAACAGGTATGCCGAACTTTGAGTCGCTGTGCCCCACGGAGATCTTTTCATGACCACCCGCTTTAATGCTCGGATTTAGCCGAATGGCACAGGGCCAGGAATTTTTGAATTGCGCACCAAATCTATCCAGGAAGGAAAGATTGTCCACATTTACCTGAACACCCAGTTGTACGGCTTCTGCGGTCTCTTCAAAAGGAGCACAATTGGGCGAAAACATGATTTCCTGCGGCAGAAACCCTGCCAGCAGGGCCAGCCTTACTTCCTGAATGGAAACGGCATCGGCCCCGCTTCCATGTTTACGCAGCCATTTCAGCACGGAAACATTCGGAAGAGCCTTGATGGCGTATTTAATCTGCAACGGCACCGCAAAGGCTTTGCGCAGGCGGTCGAGTTGCTGTACCATGCGTGCGCCATCATATACATACAGCGGGGTGCCAAACTGTTCAACCAGTTCTTTCACCCCCACCCCGCCCAGCATTACTTCTTGATCTTTAATTTCCATTGCAGAAAAAGGCCTTAAATATAACGGCCCTGCAAAAGAGTTCGAAAAATTTTCAATCTTAAACCGCAAACCGGACCTTTGGACTTGATTACTGATTTTATCGCATGAAACTATTTTACCGTGAATATGGCACTGCCGGCCGGCCGCTGATCATTTTGCACGGACTGCTGGGCTCATCGGATAACTGGCTGCCTCAGGCCAGCATGCTTTCCGATGAATACCATGTTTTTGTGGTAGATCAGCGCAATCACGGGCAGTCACCCCACAGCGATGATTTTTCCTACGACCACCTGGCAAACGACCTGCGGGAGTTTATTCAGGAACACCGGATTGAGCAGCCAGCTTTACTGGGTCATTCCATGGGCGGGAAAACGGTAATGTATTATGCCCTTCAGCATCCCGATGAGGTAGACAAGTTGATTGTTGTGGATATTGCACCCAAACAATACGATGTGCGCCACGATGTGATTGTGGAAGGATTAAAATCCATTCCGATCGATTCCATCACCAGTCGTCAGCAAGCCGATGAGGCGCTGGCACGGTACATACCCAACAAGGCGGTACGGCAGTTTTTACTGAAAAACCTGATGCGCAAACCCGCAGGCGGATTCGGCTGGCGCATTAACTTGCCCGTCATTGAAAAAAAACTGGAAGCCATCAGTGCAGGCTTTGGCGAACAGGGTATTTACGAAAAACCTGCCTTATTTATTCGCGGAAGCAAATCAGACTATATTACCGAAAACGATCGCGAGGTGATTAAAAAATACTTTCCCGCATCGGTTCTGGTTACCTTAGATACCGGCCACTGGGTTCAGGCCGAAAAGCCGGAGGAATTTGTACAAACCGTACGTCAGTTTTTACATGCCCGGTAAAGTTTATCTCATACCTGCCCCGATAGCGGAAGATACCTCGGTGATACCGGAAGGGACACGGAAGGTTATTGCATCACTGGATTATTTTCTGGCTGAGCACGTCCGTACGGCCAGGCGGTATCTTGCCGGCCTGAAAATTTTTGCTTCGGTTGAAGCGTTGAAATTTGAAACGCTGAACAAGGATACATCCGTAGCACAGCTGCAAGAACTGTTTCAGCCCGTGTTTCAGGGTGTTTCGGCGGGGATTATCAGCGAGTCCGGCTGCCCGGGTGTGGCCGACCCGGGTGCTGCGGCTGTAACCTTTGCACACGATAACGGAATTGAAGTGGTGCCGCTTACGGGCCCTTCCTCCATTATCCTTGCGCTCATGGCCAGCGGCTTAAACGGGCAGTCGTTTTGTTTTCATGGTTATTTACCCGTGAAAGAAAAGGAAGCCGCCCGAAGGATTAGTGCGTTGGAAAAAGAATCAGCCCTGAAAAAGTGTGCGCAGATTTTTATTGAAACACCTTATCGCAACAACCGTCTTTTTAATTTGCTGCTGCGCCATCTGTCGGCATCCACCCGGTTATGTGTAGCACTGGATATCAGCGGAAAGAATGAAAGAATAGTTACCCGAAGTATTGGCAACTGGAAAAAAGCCAGGATTACCTGGCCCCGGTTGCCCGCTGTATTTTTGTTTCAGGCCTGAGCACGTTTGTTTTCAACATATCAGCACCTAACTTTGCCGCCTTACTAACGTCCTTATACAAAATATGCCTTACTTATTCACGTCCGAATCAGTTTCCGAAGGACATCCGGATAAAATTGCCGATCAGATTTCAGATGCACTGATTGATTATTTTCTGGCCTATGACCCGAACGCCAAAGTGGCCTGTGAAACCCTGGTAACAACAGGGCAGGTGGTGCTGGCCGGAGAAGTGAAATCGGAAGCCTACCTCGATGTACAGGATATTGCCCGCGAAGTAATACGCAGAATCGGCTACACACGTAGCGAATATATGTTCGAAGCCAACTCGTGCGGCATCTTTTCGGCCATTCATGAGCAGTCGCCCGACATCAATCAGGGTGTTGAGCGCAGAAGGAAGGAAGATCAGGGCGCTGGCGATCAGGGTATGATGTTCGGTTATGCTACCAACGAAACGGACAATTACATGCCCCTGCCGCTGGAAATTGCGCACTTGCTGTTAAAGGAGCTGGCGGCTATTCGCAAGGAAGGAAAATTAATGAAATACCTCCGCCCTGATTCAAAGTCACAGGTTACCATTGAATACAGCGATGATAACAAACCGCAGCGAATCGACACCATTGTACTGTCTACCCAGCATGATGAATTTGCTTCGGATAAGGCAATGCAGCAAAAGATAGAAGAGGACATCCGGCAAATTCTTATTCCGCGCATCCGTAAAAAACTTCCTAAGCGTATTCAGGCGCTCTTCACCGATTCCATCAAATATTTTATTAACCCAACTGGCAAGTTTGTGATAGGAGGTCCGCATGGCGACACGGGACTAACCGGAAGAAAAATTATTGTGGATACCTATGGAGGGAAAGGAGCACATGGCGGTGGAGCTTTTTCGGGAAAAGATCCTTCCAAAGTAGATCGCTCAGCTGCCTATGCCACACGTCATATTGCCAAAAACATGGTGGCTGCCGGGCTTTGCGATGAAGTGCTGGTACAGGTAGCCTACGCCATCGGGGTGGCAAAGCCGGTGGGCTTTTATGTGAATACGTATGGTACAGCCAAAGTGCACTTAACCGATGGAGAAATTGCGCAGCGCGTTTCAAAGCTGTTTGATATGCGCCCGTATTTTATTGAGCAGCGATTTAACCTGCGCACACCTATTTACTCCGAGACGGCAGCATATGGGCACATGGGTCGTACACCCGAAATTGTGGAAAAGGTTTTTAACAAAGGCAAAGCCAATGAGAAAAGGATGAAAGTGGAGTTGTTTCCGTGGGAAAAACTGGATTATGTAGATAAAATCCGGAAAGAGTTTAAACTGAAGTAAAAAGCAAGGCTGTTCGAAAGAACAGCCTTGGTTGTTGGCGGGCAACAGGAAGGAATCAAACCCTGCCCGCTTTTATTTTGGTTTTGAATTTTTTCAGTTGGCTACGCAGCGCTTGGGTGGCCTGCGCGGTGGCGGCTTCAAAACTTCGCGCCTTTTCGGTTGCAAACAATTCGTTCCCGGGTACCTTCAGGCGTATTTCAACGGTTTTGTTCTCCACCCCTTCGTTGTTCAATCGCAAAAACACATCACTACGAACCAGCCTGCCGAAAAAGGTTTGCAGTTTGGTAATTTTTCTTTGGATAAACTGAATGAGCTTGCGGTCTGCAACAAAATGAATGGATTGAACATTGATCTTCATACGCCTTATTGTTTTAAGGTGAAACATATTCAATACGTACATGTGCCGGCTGCACATAGGGATATACGATAAAACACATGCCGGTGTTCACGCTTTCGGATGAGCCTGGTTGTAAGCTTTCTTCAGCTTTTCAACGGAATTGTGCGTGTACACTTGTGTGGCCGCCAGGCTGCTGTGACCCAGCAAATCCTTCACAGCGTTGATTTCTGCACCATTGTTCAGCAGGTGCGTGGCATACGTATGGCGTAAAACATGCGGACTGCGTTTGTGGGAAGTGGTGCTCAAATCCAGGTAGTGCCGAACTATCCGGTAGATCAGCATCGGATAACACGGTTCGCCACGGTCTGTTACCAGCAGCAGCCCATGATTTGACTGGCCGATACTTTTATTGCGTTCGGTGCAGTAAGATTGAATGACCGGCACAATTGATTTTGGAAATGGAATAACACGTTCTTTGTTTCGCTTACCTAAAACCTTAACCGTGCAGTTGCGCAAATCCAGGTCTGATTCTTTAATGCCTATCAGTTCGGATAATCGCATACCGGTGGCATACAACATTTCCAGCACCAGCCGATCGCGCAAGCCTGCAAAGTCGGTACCAAAAGCCGAGGCATCAAGAAGGGCCGCCATTTCGTTTTCACGCACAAATGCCGGCAGACGTTTGGCAGTTTTTAATACCCGTATTTTCTGCATGGGGTTTTTTTTGATAACCTGCTCTCGCAGCAAAAACTTGTAGAATGTGCGCAAAGCCGCAATCTTTCGGTTAATGGTAGGTGGTTTAAGACCGCTTTCCATCAGGTGAATGATCCAGGCGCGGATGGAACCATAGTCAGCCAGTGCGGGTTCTATCGGACCAAAATTTTCACAAAGAAATGTGTGCAGTTGCTGCAAATCGTTTCGATAAGATGTCAGGGTATGACGGCTTACCCGTTTTTCATATTGCAGATACCTGAAAAAAGAATCAACTGCGTCAACCATTTCCGTACCTGTGATGTAACGAAAGTAAGAAAAAAGACTGAGCCGGCAACCTGCGGCACAAAACTAACTGAACTGATACCCCGAAACTTCAAGGGTGCCTGCCACACGGCTGTCGAACCAGGTGAGCAGCATTTTACCCGAAAAAAAAGCTGCCCGCATAGGACAGCCCCTCATGTGTTTTGGAAAAAGACCGTTGTCAACTGTTTTGCTGAGCTTTCAGACGCTCGCGGTAAGCAGCGCGAATGATCTCGTTGCGTCTGCGTACCGAAGGCTTTTCGTAGGCGGTGCGATTGCGCAGTTCACGCAAAATACCGGTTTTCTCAAACTTTTTCTTAAACCGTTTCAGTGCCTTGTCTATGGATTCGTTTTCCTTAACCTGAACTACAATCATGATTTTGATTTTCGGGCTGCAAATATGCAAAACCACTTTTGATTACACAAATTCAACGCAACAGCGACTGGCTGATGACCAGTTTCTGAATCTCCGAGGTCCCCTCACCGATGGTGCATAACTTGGCATCGCGGTAATACTTTTCGGCTGGGAAATCCTTGGTGTAGCCATAGCCCCCAAAAATCTGCACGCATTCGTTGGCTGCTTCTACGGCTACTTCAGAGGCAAATAATTTAGCCATGGCCGATTCACGGGTAACTGGCATTTTGCGGTTTTTCAGGTCGGCTGCCCGGTACGTAAGCAGGCGAGCGGCTTCGATTTTAGTGGCCATATCGGCCAGCTTAAACGAAATACCCTGAAAAGACGAAATGGGCTTGTTAAACTGATGCCTTTCCTTGCTGTACTGAAGCGCGGCCTCAAATGCGCCCTGGGCAATACCCAGGCTCAAGGCGGCAATTGAAATGCGGCCCCCCTCCAGTACTTTCATGGCCTGAATAAAGCCCTCACCTTCTTTTCCCAGCATTTGCGACCGGTGAACCCGGCAATCTGTGAATATGAGCTCAGCGGTTTCAGAAGCCCGCATGCCCAGTTTGTTTTCCTTTTTTCCCGATGTAAAACCGGGAGTTCCTTTTTCAACGATAAAGGCCGTCATGCCATGCGAGTCGCCAATTGCACCGGTGCGTACAATCACCACAGCTACGTGGCCCGACTTTCCGTGGGTAATGAAATTTTTAGTGCCGTTGATGATGTAATAATCACCGTCTTTTACAGCCACTGTGCGCATATTGCCGGCGTCCGACCCGGTGTTGGGCTCGGTCAATCCCCATGCACCAATCCATTCACCGCTGGCCAGCTTAGGCAGGTACTTGTGCTTTTGTTCTTCAGTTCCGAATTCAAGGATGTGGTTGGTGCACAGCGAATTGTGTGCAGCCATGGAAAGGCCGATGGCCCCATCAACTTTGGCGAGTTCTTCAATGGCCGCAACATATTCAAAATAGCCAAAACCTGCACCCCCGTAAACTTCGGGAACAAGCACCCCCATAAGTCCCAGTTCGCCCATTTTTCGGAATAGTTCAACCGGAAACTCCTGCTTTTCATCCCATTCCATCATAAAGGGCCGGATGTACTTGTTGCAAAAGTCCCGGACCATGGAAGCTACCATTTTCTGGTTCTCACCCGGAGTAAAAGAGATACCCGGTTTTTCAGCCACGTTTACCATAGTTCAAATTAGTATGCGAAAATAACAAATACAAACGAATGTTAGTTTGTCTTTCTGTTAATAAATTCAAAAAGCTGAAATGCCTATTTTTGGCGCTTATTTCTTTCTATGAGAATTGCTGTAGTAGGAACAGGTTATGTGGGCCTTGTAACAGGTGCCTGTCTGGCCGAGAGCGGAAACACCGTAACCTGCATTGACATTGACCACGAGAAAATTGAAAAACTAAAACAAGGAGTCGTGCCCATATATGAGCGCGGACTAACTGAAATTGTTCACAGCAATATTGCCCATCATCGTTTGTTTTTTACCACAAGCCTTGAAGAGGGTACCCGGGATGCCCTCGTTATCTTATTGGCCCTGCCTACGCCACCGGGTGCCGATGGCTCGGCCGACTTGCAGTATGTGCTTAAAGTTGCCGATGAAATAGGCCCCCTTTTAAAACAATACACGGTTATTGTAACCAAAAGCACGGTACCGGTGGGTACAGCAGAGCTGGTGCGAGAACGCATTGCTGCAAAAACCAAAGCCGAATTTGACGTTGTCTCCAATCCTGAATTTTTGCGGGAAGGACTTGCTGTTGAAGACTTTTTAAAACCCGAACGGGTTGTTGTGGGAACGCAATCGGAAAAAGCCCGCAAAATCATGGGCCAGCTTTACGCGCCGTTTACCCGGCAAGGCAATCCGATCCTTTTCATGGACGAACGTTCCGCTGAGCTGACCAAATATGCTGCCAATGCTTTTCTGGCCACCAAAATTACCTTCATGAACGAAATTGCCGCGCTGTGTGAACGCCTCGGTGCCGATGTGGATCAGGTGCGCAAGGGCATGGGCACAGACAGTCGCATCGGCAAACGGTTTTTGTTTGCCGGCATAGGATACGGCGGAAGTTGTTTTCCCAAAGATGTACAGGCACTGGCCCACACTTCGCGCAAGGCAGGCTATGATTTCCGCATTCTGGAGGCGGTAGAATCGGTAAACCAGCGCCAGCGCACAGAAATTGCACGGCGGGCAATTGATTTTTTTGGCGGCTCGGTTCGCGGAAAAAAACTAGCACTCTGGGGCCTTTCGTTTAAGCCCCACACCGATGATATACGCGAAGCCCCGGCTCTATACAACATCAACCTTCTGCTCGACAAAGGTGCGGTGCTGGCAGTACACGATCCCGAGGCCATGGAAAACGTTCGCAAAATTTATGGCAACAAACTGAGTTATGCCGCTGAACCTTATGAGGCCCTGCAGGATGCCGAGGCCCTGCTTATTGCCACTGAGTGGCCCGTTTACCGCAATCCCGATTTTACCGAAATGGCTGGGCGCATGAAAAACAAACTGATATTTGATGGAAGAAATTTATATGAGCTGGATCAGATTCGTGAACTTGGGTTCACTTATTTTAGTATTGGCAGGGAAACCATCATACCTCAATGAAACGAACTGTGCTTATTACCGGCGGGGCCGGCTTCATTGGTTCGCATGTGGTCCGGTTGTTTGTAAAAAAATATCCGGAATACCACATTATTAACCTGGATAAACTTACCTATGCCGGTAATCTGGAGAACCTGCGGGATATAGAAAGCCATAAAAATTACCGGTTTATCAAGGGTGATATACTGGATACCGAATTGCTGCTCAGAATATTCGCGGAGTATCAGGTAAGCGGGGTTATCCATCTGGCGGCTGAGTCGCATGTGGATCGTTCACTGCACAACCCGGATGAGTTTGCAGTAACCAACATTCTTGGCACCATTCGGCTGCTCAAAGCGGCCCTGACGGCCTGGCACGAAAACTTTGAGGGAAAACTCTTTTACCACATTTCCACGGATGAGGTGTATGGTTCGGCCGAAGAGGGATTTTTTACCGAGCAAACTCCCGTCAATCCGCGGTCACCGTATTCAGCCTCCAAGGCCAGCAGCGATCACTTTGTTCAGGCTTTTCATAACAGTTACCGCCTGCCAACTGTAATTACCCGCTGTTCCAACAATTACGGGCCTTATCAGTTTCCGGAAAAGCTTATCCCGCTTTTTATCAATAACATTATTCATCGCAAGCCACTACCTGTTTATGGCAAAGGCGAAAACATTCGCGACTGGCTGTATGTAGAAGATCATGCAAAAGCCATCGATGTGGTATTTCATAAAGCAAAAGCCGGATCGGTGTACAACATCGGGGGCAACAATGAGTGGAAAAATATTGACCTGGTAAAAATGTTGTGCCACATTATGGACCGCAAACTCAACCGGCCCGAGGGTGACTCGGCCAGCTTGATTACGTTTGTAAAAGATCGGCCGGGGCACGATTTGCGGTATGCAATTAACCCATCGAAAATCATCAGCGAAACAGGGTGGCGCCCCGAAACCGAGTTTAGCGAAGGCCTTGAAAAAACGGTAGACTGGTATTTGACCCATGGTGAATGGCTGGCGCATGTTACTTCGGGTGAATACCTGACATACTATGAAAAAATGTACGCAAACCGTTGATTAATAGCAAATTATGAAAGGCATCATCCTGGCTGGCGGCTCCGGAACAAGGCTTTATCCCTTAACACGCGTTATTAGCAAACAGCTCATGCCGCTGTACGACAAGCCGATGATTTATTACCCGCTATCCGTGCTGATGATGGCCGGCATTCGCGAAGTGCTTATTATTTCAACACCCCAGGATTTACCCCTGTTCAAAAAACTGCTCGAAGACGGCTCATCGCTGGGATGTAAATTTTATTATGCCGAACAACCGCGGCCTGAGGGCCTTGCCCAGGCCTTCATTATCGGTGAACAATTTATTGGAAAAGATAAGGTAGCACTGGTTCTGGGCGATAACGTTTTTTATGGGGCTGGTCTTGCAAAAACCCTGCAGTCGTGTACCGATCCCGATGGTGGAATTATTTTTGCTTATCATGTCAACGACCCCGAGCGATACGGTGTGGTTGAGTTTGATAAGGAGATGAGGGCATTGTCTATTGAAGAAAAACCGGCACGTCCTAAATCAAACTACGCAGTGCCCGGATTGTATTTCTACGACAACGATGTAGTTGGTATAGCCAAGTCCATAAAACCCAGTGCGCGGGGCGAACTGGAAATAACAGACGTAAACAACGCCTATCTGAAAAAAGGCAAGCTGTCAGTCAAAGTAATGAACCGTGGAACGGCCTGGCTGGACACCGGCACATTCGACTCACTGATGCAGGCCGCTACTTTCGTCCAGGTTATCGAGCAGCGCCAGGGATTGAAAATCGGGTGCATTGAGGAAGTGGCCTACCGGATGGGTTATATCGATCGCGATCAATTGCTGAAACTGGCTGAACCCCTCGAAAAGAGCGGTTATGGCAGGTACCTGCACACTTTGCTTACCTATTCGTGATAGATAACATGAAGTACCGTGGTACCAACAACATGCAATTTTTCCATGCTGATGATGGAGAGATTGTCCTGTTTGGTATGATGAAAACTTCCGAATGAACCATCCTGCGGGTCGTAGCTGACAATGTTAATCATCGGGATTTTTGCCAGCTCATTTACAAACACATGATCATCGGTTATTGCGCCATCCGTTCGGTTGACAAAAATATGACCGAACCCCAGCCTTGCTGCCATGGACCACACCTTGTTTACAATAGCCGGTGCATATTCCATTGAGTAACCTTCCTTCAAAAACAGAGAATTTTTACCTCCTACCATATCCAGCAAAATGCCATAGTAAGCCGCGTAACCGGGTTTGTGCTTGTTTTTTGCCCAATGTTGCGAGCCGAGGCACCACCACGACAACAGGTTTTTAGGCAGCGGAAAATCTTTCCCCGGGCCGTATAATTTTTCCGCTGTTTGCTGGTCAAAACCCCAATCCTCACCGTCAAAGAGAATAATATCCACACCAACGCTGGGCGGGGGAGGTCCTGCCGACAAAGCCCGGGCAATTTCCAGTAAAACGCCCACGCCGCTTCCCCCATCATTGGCCCCGTCAAAATAACCACGTGGGTTTTCCGGGTCCTTGTCCGAAAATGGCCGCGTATCCCAATGTGCAGCCAGTAAAATGCGTTTTGTTTTCTCCGGAAAAAATTCGGCAACAATGTTCTTTAGCTCCAAACGCTGGTTATCGTAAGTGGTAGCAGTAAATGACTGCACAGTTACTTCGGCCCCAAACCTCTTAAACTGCTCCACAAAATAATCTGCGGCCTTCTGATGGGCTTTGGTATTGGGAATACGCGGCCCGAATGCTACCTGCTTTTCAATGAAGGAATAAGCAGAATCAGCCCGAAAAACGGGCACGGAAACCGGCTTAAGCGGCAGATCTTTCGTGGCAGCTTCCTTATCCTTTCGGCTGGTACACGCAAACACCACGAAGGCAATAAAAACAGCAATCAGCAGGCGAATACACATGGAATACCCGGTAAAAGCCGAAAAATACGAACAAGACGCATGCGCCTGACGGCCGCAGGTTGCGTGGCTGCTAAAAATCTTTTACTTTTGCAGTGAATTGCAAAATTCCGAACGAGGGGACACACCGTCCCCTTTTTGTTTTGGCAGTTATGGAAATAACCAAACGCATCCGGCAACTGGCCGAGGAACAGCTTACCGATCCGGCACATTTTGTGGTGGATGTGGTGCTGTCGCTGCGCAGAAATCCGAAAAAAATTACCGTTATACTCGATGGTGATAACGGAATAAGTGTAGAAGACTGTGCAGAACTAAACCGCACCCTGTCGGTAGCCCTGGATAAGGAAGACCTCATGGAAGACTCCTACCTGCTGGAGGTTACCTCACCGGGTTTGGACCAGCCGCTGCGCCTGCTGCGCCAGTATAAAAAAAACATCGGCCGCAGGGTAAGGGTAAAGGCAACTTCCTTTGCTGCCGAAGGTATTTTAAGAACCGTAACCGAACAGGGTATAACATTGGAGACAGATAAAGGAAAAAAACAAGCTGCAATGGAAATACCCTTTGCGGAAATAGAAAAAACAATAGTACTGGTATCATTTAATTAATGTTTATGTCTACGCTCAGCAACGCAACCCTGATTGAGTCGTTTGCCGATTTTGCCAAGCAGAAGAGCATCGATCGGCCCACCATGATTCGTATTCTGGAAGATGTTTTGCGCAACATGATTCGCAAAAAGTACGGTACCGACAGCAACTTTGATATCATTATCAATGCCGATAAAGGCGATTTGGAAATCTGGCGTTTCCGCGAAATAGTTGATGATGACTCAGAAGATATCTGGGATCATGATAAGATTTCGCTGTCGGAGGCCCGTAAAATCGAACCTGACTTTGAGGTGGGCGAGCAGGTTGCCGAGCAGATTTACCTGGAAGACTTCGGCCGGAGGGCAGTAACCATGGCCCGGCAAACCCTTATTCAGAAGGTAAAGGATCTGGAAAAAGACATGTTGTTCCAGAAATACAAAGATTTGGTAGGCGAAATCATCACAGCGGAAGTGTACCAGGTGCTGAACAAGGAAGTGATACTGCGGGATGGTGCCGGCAACGAACTTTCCCTGCCGCGCAGCGAACAGATTCCGAAAGATCGTTACCGCAAGGGTGAAACCGTACGGGCGATTGTGCATAAAGTAGAAATGGTGAACGGCAACCCGAAAATCATTCTTTCGCGTACCTCTCCGGTGTTTCTTGAGCGCCTGTTCGAGCAGGAGGTGCCCGAGGTGTATGATGGACTCATCACCATAAAGAAAGTGGTTCGCGAACCCGGAGAACGCGCCAAAGTAGCGGTTGAATCGTACGATGATCGCATCGATCCGGTAGGAGCCTGCGTGGGAATGAAAGGTTCGCGCATACACGCTATTGTGCGCGAACTTCAGAACGAAAACATCGATGTGATTAACTACACCGAAAACCTGGAACTGTATGTACAACGGGCACTGAGTCCGGCAAAAATCTCTTCATTAAAAATTGACAAGGACAACAAGCGGATAGCCGTTTACCTGAAGCCCGATCAGGTGAGTCTGGCCATTGGCAAGGGTGGTCTTAACATCCGTCTGGCCAGCCGCTTACTGGGGTATGAAATTGATGTATTCCGCGAAATTGAGGGACAAATTGAAGAAGATGTTGATTTGGACGAATTTGCAGATGAAATCGAAGGCTGGATTATTGACGAGCTGAAACGCATTGGTCTGGATACCGCCAAAAGCGTGCTAAATCTGGGCAGGGAAGAGCTGGTACGGAGAACTGACCTGGAGGAGGAAACCGTTGATGAAGTGATGAACATCCTGCAGAAGGAATTTGAATAGCACGGCTATAAACCGGCTTTATTTTTTAATCGCGTAAAAAAGGAACAACTTTGGGCATGGCAGAAGATAAAATGATAAGGCTAAGCATGGCCGCCCGGAAGCTCAACGTAGGCGTACACACGGTGGTTGAGTTTCTGGCCAAGAAAGGTTTTACCATCGAGGAAAACCCGAACACCAAGCTTACGCCCGAACAATTTGCCCTGCTTTCAAAAGAGTTCGCTGCATCTGCATTTGAAAAACAGGAGGCATCGGGGCTCACAATTGGCATTAAGCACAACGAGAACATTACCATTGAAACCGAGAAAGAAGCCGCTCGTAAGCGCAAGGAAGAAGAAGAGCAGATTCTCATCAAAAATCTCGCCTCCAAAGACTTAAAAACCAAGGAAGAGATTAAACCGCAAAAGGTAGAGCGCGAGGCACCCAAGCTGGAAGGACCTAAAATAGTGGGCAAAATTGAACTGGATAAGAAAACAAAACCCGAACCCCCGGCAACCGAACCGGTGGTTGAGAAGAAGGTGAAAGAGCCTGAGGAGGTAAAAGAAACAGAGAAGGAAAAGGAGAAGGAGAAGGAGAAGGAGAAGGAAGTAATCAAGGCGAAAGCCGAACAACTGCGCGGACTGAAAGTGGTGGATCGCGTTGAGCTACCTGTTGAGAAAAAGGACAAAGAAAAGGAAGCGCAGGAGCGCAAGGGCAAGCGCCCGCGTAAACGCATAGCACCTGCAGAAGGAACCAAACAGATTGGGGGAAAATCCCCGCATCAGCGGCCGGTTCGCGAGGAGCCCTCGGAGCGGGAAATTCAGGAGCAGATTCGCAAAACACTGGCCGATCTCACGTCCGGCTCGCGCAAACCTTCGCGCGCCAAATACCGCAAGGAAAAAAGACAGAGTGCTTCCGAAGCCCTGGAAGAACAGTCGCGTCAGGAACAGGAAGCATCAAAAACCTTGCGTGTAACCGAATTCATCTCGGCTAACGACCTGGCTTCATTGATGAATGTATCGGTAAACGATGTAATTTCTACCTGCCTGAACCTGGGCATGTTTGTATCCATCAATCAACGGCTCGATGCTGAGTCCATCACCATCATTGCCGATGAGTTCGGATACGATGTGGAATTCATATCTGCCGAGGAAGAAACCGAGGCAGTGAAGGAAGAACCCGATCGCGAAGAAGACCTGAAGCCCCGGCCACCCATCGTTACCATTATGGGGCACGTGGATCATGGAAAGACCTCGCTGCTGGACTACATCCGTCAAACCAAAGTTACCGCACTGGAAGCCGGAGGTATTACCCAGCATATAGGTGCCTACTCGGTAACCACCAAGAACGGACAGAAAATAGCATTTCTCGATACGCCCGGCCACGAAGCCTTTACGGCCATGCGGGCACGGGGTGCCCGTATTACCGACATCGCCATCATTGTGGTGGCAGCCGATGACGATGTGATGCCGCAAACCAAAGAGGCTATTAATCATGCCCAGATTGCCGGTGTGCCCATTGTTATAGCGATAAACAAAATCGATAAGCCAACGGCCAATCCGGATAAAATCCGTGAATCGCTTGCCAAGATCAACATCCTGGTAGAGGAATGGGGAGGAAAATACCAGAGCCAGGAAATATCGGCCAAGACCGGACAGGGTGTTGATGAATTGCTTGAGAAGGTGTTGATTGAAGCAGAGCTGTTAAACCTCAGGGCTAACCCCAACAAGCCGGCTTCGGGAACCGTTATTGAAGCATCGCTGGACAAAGGCCGCGGATATGTGGCTACGGTTATGGTACAAAACGGAACTCTCCGCGTGGGTGATATTATGCTGGCAGGTGCCCATTATGGCAGGGTAAAGGCCATGTTCGACAGCGCAGGAGCGCGGGTAAAAGAAGCCGGTCCCTCAACGCCAGTGCAGGTGCTGGGGCTGGATGGAGCACCGCAGGCGGGCGAGCGTTTTCAGATAATGGAGTCGGATCGTGAGGCGCGTGAACTTGCCACCAAGCGTTCGCAACTTCTGCGCGAGCAGAGCCTGAGAACGCGCAAGCACATCACGCTCGATGAAATAGGCCGCAGGCTGGCCATTGGTAACTTCAAGCAACTGAACATCATTGTAAAAGGCGATGTGGACGGATCGGTAGAGGCGCTGTCAGATGCCCTGCTGAAACTCTCCACCAAAGAAATTCAGGTGGCCATCATCCACCGCGGTGTGGGTCAGATTTCCGAATCGGATGTGCTGCTGGCTTCAGCTTCGGATGCCGTCATTGTAGGTTTTCAGGTACGCCCATCGGCATCAGCCCGTAAACTGGCCGAAAGCGAACAAATCGAAATACGTCTTTACTCCATTATCTACGATGCCATCAACGATGTGAAGGCTGCCATGGAAGGCATGCTTGCACCAGAGCAGGAAGAAGTTATTGTGGGTAATGCCGAGGTGCGAAATATCTTTAAAATATCGAAAGTGGGAACGGTGGCCGGCTGCATGGTAACGGATGGGTACATTAAGCGCACCAATCCAATCCGCTTAATCCGTGACGGCATTGTGGCGTACTCCGGCAAGCTGGCTTCGCTCAAGCGCATGAAGGATGATGTGAGCGAAGTGAAAGCCGGCTACGAGTGTGGGATGTCGATTGAAAACTTCAACGACATAAAAGAAGGGGATGTGATTGAGAGTTATGAGTTGCGAGAGGTTAAACGCACACTATAAAATAAAAGAAAATGGCCGGCATGCCGGCCATTTGTTTTTAGATAAATTCAAAACTTCACCTCTGGTGCGCGCTCTGCTCCCTGAGCTGCCTCGAAATAACCCTTGCGTTCAAAGCCTGCCAGGCGGGCCACGATAACCCCCGGGAACCGGCGGATAGCTGCGTTGTAGGCATTGGCTTTTTCGTTGAAGCGCTGGCGCTCTACAGCAATGCGGTTTTCGGTGCCTTCAAGTTGTGCCTGCAGGTCAAGGAAGTTTTGGTTGGCTTTCAGGTCCGGATAGCGTTCAATAACAACCAGTAAACGCGAAAGGGCGCTGCTCAGTCCTTCCTGCGCCTGCTGGAACTGGGCGATCTTGTCGGGAGTGAGATTGGTTGGATCAATTTTTACGGCTGTGGCGTTGGAGCGCGCCTCGATAACTTTGGTAAGGGTTTCCTGTTCAAAGTCGGCATAGCCTTTCACAGTGTTAACCAGGTTGGGGATAAGGTCCATTCTGCGCTGATACTGGCTTTCCACATTGGCCCATTGGCTGTTCACAGCTTCTTCCATGCTGACCAGTGAGTTGTAGGAACTGAAAATCCACAACAACAGGATCACTACGATGCCTATTCCTATCCATTTTTTCATATTCAGACGGGTTTAAAGTTACTTCGGGGTTTATACGGGTTTTAAAAATACGGATTTTCGGTTCATGCTGTTCCTTCCGCCATTTTTTCGGCCGTGTCGGCTATGCGCAACTGCTCGATGAACGCATCCAATTCTCCGTTCAGGATAGCCGGCAGATTATATACCGTAAACCCGATACGGTGGTCGGTTACGCGGCTTTGCGGGAAATTGTAGGTACGTATTTTTTCCGAACGGTCACCGCTGCGCACCAGCGACCTGCGCGTGGCGCCCATCTGGGTTTGCTGCTTCTCCATTTCCATTTCGTACAGCTTGGCCTTGAGCATTTGCATGGCGCGCTCACGGTTGCCGTGCTGGCTGCGTTCCACCTGGCAGGTAATGACAATGCCAGTGGGTTTGTGGGTAAGCTGTACTTTGGTTTCAACCTTATTCACATTTTGACCTCCCGCACCGCTTGAACGCGCAGTCTGTATTTCAATATCAGCAGGATTGATTTCGATCTGTACGTCTTCCACTTCGGGTAAAACAATTACCGAGGCAGCCGAAGTATGCACACGTCCCTGCTGTTCGGTTGCGGGCACCCGCTGAACACGGTGTACACCGGATTCAAACTTCAGCAATCCGTAAGCATGGTCACCGCTTACGCTGCTGATGATTTCCTTATATCCGCCTGCTGTACCTTCGGTGTAGTCAACAACTTCAAGGCGCAGCCCTTTGCGGTCGCAGAAACGCTGGTACATGCGAAACAGGTCGCCTGCAAACAAAGCAGCCTCATCACCACCGGTGCCGGCACGTATTTCAAGAATGCAGTTTTTGTCATCGTTCGGATCTTTGGGAATGAGCAGTTCCTTCAGGGTTTTTTCCAGTTGTTCCAGCCGGGGCTCCAAATCGTCCAATTCCATTTTGGCCAGTTCACGCAGCTCAGGATCTTTCTCCTTGTGGAGCACCTCACGGGCGTGCTGCTCCTGGGTGCGCAGGTTCTGCCATTCGCGGTAGGGGATAACAATTTTTTCGAGGCTGCGGTATTCCTTGCTCAGTTGTGAAAATTTTTTCGGGTCGCTGATGATGTCGGGCTGAACCAGCAACTGGCTCACTTCTTCGAAACGCTGTCTGATTTCTTCCAGTTTGTCGGTCATGGCATGAAGGAACGCGCAAAGGTAGCAATTCTGTATGATCCGCTTCGGGATTGTCAGCGGCTGACAACCCTTGCCCGGTGTTGTAACTTCATGCGCTTATTCGGTTTATCTTTGAAATGTGAAGCAAGCCCTGAAGTATTTCGTGGAAAACCGTACGGAGGTTAAAGCAAAGGATTTGACCATAACTGGCCGCACCCAGGCAAAGCCGTTTTTAAAGTGGGCCGGAGGGAAGAGTCAGTTGCTGGAAAAATTTCAGCATCTTTATCCGAAAGAACTGAAGCAAAATAAGATCAGCATTTTTGCTGAGCCCTTTCTTGGCAGCGGAGCAGTTTTTTTTGACATCGTGCAACGCTATACGATAGAGCGGGCTTATCTGTTGGATGTAAATAAAGAACTTATTTTGACCTATCGGGTGATACAACAGGATGTTTTGAAACTTGTGGAAAAGTTATTCGACTATGAGCGAAAGTACATACGGCTTAAAAAGGATAAGCGGATTGAATTTTACTACCACCAGCGGGAGAATTACAATACGCTTCGTAACCGGTTTGATTATGAGCTGTATTCGGAAAAATGGGTGGCAAGGGCTGCTGCTTTTATTTTTTTAAACCGCACGTGTTACAACGGCCTTTATCGGGTTAATTCAAAAGGTGCGTTTAATTCACCGGCCGGTGAGTATGAAAATCCATCCATTTGCGATGAAGAGAATCTTCTGGCGGTGCACCGGGCGCTTCAAATAGCTGAAATAAAATGCGCGGATTTTCGTGAAACAGGTAAGTTCGTCACGGAAAATTCGTTTGTTTATTTCGATCCGCCTTACAGGCCTATCAGCAAAACCTCCTCTTTTAAAGCGTACAGCAGCAATGGCTTTACGGATTCCGACCATGTGGATCTGGCCAACCTGTTTAAGAAACTGGACCAGTCGGGCGTAAAAGTAATGCTCAGCAATTCGGATCCTAAGAACAACACCCCGGACGATCATTTTTTTGATCAGTTGTTTGATGGCTATCACATTTTAAGGGTACCGGCCAAACGACTCATCAATTCGAATTCGTTAAAACGTGGAATGGTTAACGAAATAGTTGTTACTAATTATTCGGTGTCCGTAGTTTGAATATGAAAAGATTGGTGCTCATCTCAGGTCTTCTGCTGTTGTTGTCTCAATGCAACACCCGGCTCAACGAAGAGCAGCGTAAACAAATGGCCGAGGCGCGTAAAAAGATGGAAATACGGCAGGTGCCCGAAGCCGATTTACTAAAAGCCGGCATGGATATGGGGATAAAAATTACCCGGATGCTCCATGATACGCTTTCGGCTCAGCAACTTGCTGATTTATCGGCAAAATATGAAGTAACCATCCGGTGGTTCACGCCTGCCTCTCCTCCTGCAGAGCCCCTGCTCGCGGATTTGATGCATGCTTATAAGTATGCTGCTCAACACAATGAAAAACTATCGCCTCATATTCAGCGCATAGGCGTGGATACGGTGTTATATGCACAACCCGTTGTTGCCGGAAATAAGGAAAAGCCAGTTTTAGCGGGAATGTGGGGTGTCTTCATTCCAACTAAAAAACTTGTTCTCGGCATGCCGGTAAACTGAAATTACCTCTTCAGCAGGCGGGTTTGCTCTTTGAAATAGCCTTTTCGGATAAGCTTTATCAGTTGCCTGGGAGTAGGCTCCATGATATACTTTACGGTTCCATCCATCTCGGTGGTTATTACCGGAACGATTTTGCTTAACTCTTCGAGTTGTTGTTTTCTGCGCTCTTCGCTTTCCGAAACGGAAGGCAACTCCATCATGACCAGGTTACCGTTTTTTTCGCGTTGAATAACCCGCAAAATCCACACCGACTCATCGCGTACATTAACGAAGTAATAACCTTTGTAATACTTCAGCACAAGGCTGTCGCTGAGCAAATATTCCTCAGGCTCATCGTTAGGGTCTGCTTTTATAATGCGGTAGCCCTTTGCAAAAACTTCCATCACACCGGATGAACCTCCGTTTTGTTCAATCTGATAAGAACCGTGCAGCCTCTCCGGAATTTTGGAAAGGCTTTTTATTCCGTGGGGTTGTGGTTCTTTAAAAGATATTTCCGAACAGGACGCGCCCAGCAGAAGCAGTCCGGGTATGGCAAATCGAAGCATATCAAAACGAATATACAAACTTAGCCTGCAGTTGCAACGATCATTCAAAAATAATTGTCTATAATAAATAATAATTTGCCTGCATGCCCAAAACAAGAATATTCATTATTGTGCTGTTATGCTGTATTGCAGCTTGTAATCTGCGCGATGAAAATTACTACGGGGTCTTTTCCATTTCTTTCAATTTCACGGAAAGCGCTATGGGCTGGACGGGCGATTTTGCCGATTATCCGAAGAATGACTCTGTTTTTTACGAATTGCTGTTTAAGCACGATACGCTGCCGGCCAACCTGAACCCGAATGGCAACCGAAAAGCGTTAATCCTTTCCGGAAAAAACCACAGCGATGACCTGTTCATGTTCATCAAGCGTAAAATCAGCGGTTTGAAACCCAACACCCGCTACAATGTTTTGTTCAACATACAACTGGCATCGGATGCACCTACGGAAGCGGTTGGCATTGGCGGGGCACCGGGCGAAAGCGTATTCCTGAAAGCCGGCCTGACCACCACTGAACCGGTTAAAGTACTGGATGAAGATGATTACTACCGGATGAATATTGACAAAGGCAATCAGGCGGAGGGGGGCAGTGATATGATGGTGCTGGGGCATATCGGGGTGGCCCGCAATACCACGCAATACACCCTTATTTATCGCAACAATTCATCGGCCAATCCATTTTTATTTACCACTGACGCCTCGGGCGATGCCTGGATAACTATCGGAACCGATTCAGGATTTGAAGGAAAAACCACACTTTTCTATGTTTCTGTAGATATTCTTTTCAATGAAATGGCTGACTGAGGAACGAAAATGATTAACTTCGTATCAGTTAAAGACCCCATCATGAAACTTTTTAAAATTCTGTTTCTGGCTTTACCGGTTGTATCACTTACCGCAGAAGCCCAGGGCATTGTAAACCGGCTAAAACAGAAGGCTTTGGAAGCCGGTGAAAAAGCCATTGAAAGAAAGATAGATCCCGGCGCCAATACGGGGAATACCGGCAGCAATCCTTCGGCCGGAAATACGTCCGACCGGCCTGCCAATACTTCCGGTGGCGGATTAGTAACCACACCCCCTGATGTGCGGCAAAACATTGCCGATGCCGAGGCATCTTACCGAAGCGGCAAATATTCGGATGCACGTTATGCGGTGCGGCAGGCCATGCTGGGGGTTGAAATGGAAATCGGGCAAAAAGTACTGAAGTCATTACCCGAATCGGTACAAGGGCTGCGCTTTATACAGGAAGCCGACAAAGTAACCAGTACAGGCTTCGGTTGGGTAGGTCTAACCATTCATCGCGAGTACAGCGCGGGTAGCAAGTATTTTGCAGTGGATATTGCCAATAATTCGGCATTGGTATCGGCTGTAAATGCGTACCTCGCTTCGGGAGCATATGCCCAGCAAACGTCCGGTGAGCAAAACTGGAAACAGACCAAATTCAAAGAGCACCGTGCCGTAATCGAATATAATCCCGATTCCGGTTATAAACTAAGTGTTCCTTTCGGGCAAACATCGGTAATTGTTTTTGAAGGCCGCAACTTTGCCTCGGAGCAGGAAATGATGAATGCCGCCAACGTATTCGATTTGGAAGGCATAAAAGCCAAACTGGGAGAAAAATAATTTACTGCTGAATCAATACATCATGAAAGCAATATTTGTTGTGTTGGGAATATTGACCGCAACAGCCGCCTTCACACAGGAAGTTGAAAAGCACCTTGCAGGCGCACGTACAGCCTACAATACCGGTAACCTCGAAGATGCACGGTTTAACCTCGAAAACGCTTTGCGCGAAATAGACGCAGCCATCGGAAAAGAAATCCTGAAGGCACTGCCGGCTACACTGGCCGGACTGCCCGCCAACACCCAGGAAGATAACGTGACAGGCACCACCATGACCGTTGTTAGTGGTTTGTATGTGCACCGAACCTACGGAAAGCCGGATGGAAAAAACATTACGCTGGATATCATAAGCGATTCCCCGCTGATCGGAGCCGTCAATGCCATATTGTCCATGCCTTTTGTGATGAACACCGGTGATGCTACCCAGAAAGTTATAAAAGTGCAGGGCTACAAAACACTCCTTACCAAACGCACCAATGAAAACGGCCAAACATCCGGTTATGATGTGCAGATACCCTTCGGCAATACATTGCTTACCTTGTATTGCAACGGAATTACAACCGAGGCCGAAGCAACTCAGATAGCCAATGCCATACCACTGGAAAGAATAATTAAACTGGCACAATAGGCCGATCAAAATCCTGCTTAAGCAAAAGCCCGTGTATCGGGCTTTTTGTTTTACTTTACGCAACATGAAATACTTCAGGTTTACTGCTTTGCTGCAGTCATCGGGCTGGTTGCAGCCCGCTTACGTTGGAGTTGATATAAACGGTAAGATTTGCTACGTAGGCAATAATCCACCCGCTGAAGCGGTGGCACTCGAAGCCGTAAACGGAGTTGCACTGCCCGGATTTCCGAATGCCCATTCCCATGCTTTTCAGTTTGCCATGGCTGGCCATGCCGAAACACATCCTGCCGGTGCAAAGGATGATTTCTGGACCTGGCGCGAAGCCATGTATCGGTGCGCTTTGAGTATTACCCCTGATGAAATGGAAAACGTGGCATACCGGTGTTACCGGAACATGGCGCTCAACGGGTATACACATGTGGCCGAGTTTCATTACCTCCACCATGATGAAAACGGAAAGCCATATGCTAATCCTGCCGAAATGGGAGAGCGACTTGTTGCTGCTGCTTCCCGATCGGGCATTCAGATTACACTGATACCCGTCTTCTATCAGAAAGGTGGCTTTGGAAAAGAGGCCTTGCCTGAACAAAGACGGTTTATAAGTAAAACTGCTGATGAATACTTCCGGTTGCTGGAAGCATCGGAAAGAGCAGTTAAACACTACCAACATGCTTCGCTGGGCTTTAGTGTGCATTCGCTGCGCGCAGCCGATCCGGAGTTAATTAAAATGATTGTTGATGCGAGCCCGAAGCACCTTCCCTTCCATATGCATGCAGCCGAACAAAAAAGAGAAGTTGAGGACTGTCTTCATTATCTCCAGAAGAGACCTGTTCAGTGGATAATTGATAACCTTCCGGTTGACAATCGTTTTCACCTGGTGCATTGCACACACCTTGATGACAATGAGGTTGTGCAGCTGGCCCGAACCGAAGCACAGGTGGTATTGTGTCCTTCAACGGAAGCCAATCTGGGTGACGGGATTTTCCGATTGATTGATTTTGCAGCAGCCGGAGGAAAATTTTCAATAGGTACTGACAGCCAGGTGTGTCTGAATCCGCTCGAAGATCTGCGCTGGCTGGATTACGGGCAACGGCTCATTTCACACAGGCGCAATACATTTCACGATGGCGGTCTTACCCTTATGCGTCAGGTAATTTTTTCAGGCCGAAAAGCAATGGGAATATATTCCAATGAATTTTTTGAAACCGGAAAGCCGATGGATGCAGTAGTCTTTTTCTCTGACCGTCCCGAAGAAGCTGATGCCGAAAAAATATTACCCATGCTGTTGTATGGTTCCTGCAGAAATCTGCGCAGCCAGACGGTTATTCATGGAAAATGGATTTAAAAACCACCTGCAAAGTTTAGGGAGGGCTTGTCAAAGTTCATTGGCAGGTCAGGTAAAATTTGCGTAAATCCACGCAACATTAACCTGACCATTTATGAGAATTTTCGTTACCGCTTTGTTGGTTGCAGCGTGCCTGAGCGTGCACGCACAAAGAACCAGAACTTCAGCTCAGACAACCCCCGCACCTTCTTTTCAGGCCGACCTGTACAAAGGTCTTAAATGGCGTAACATTGGTCCGTTTCGCGGTGGAAGAAGCGTGGCTGTTTCCGGTGTGGTGGGCAACGACCAGGTGTATTACACCGGTTACACCGGCGGAGGATTATGGAAAACGGAAGACGCCGGTATTACCTGGCGCAATATTTCTGACGGATTTTTCAAATCCGGCTCGGTGGGAGATATCGCAGTGAGCGAGTCCGATCCCAATGTAATATATGTGGGCATGGGTGAACACGCTGTTCGTGGTGTGATGACCACCTATGGTGACGGTGTGTACAAATCAACCGATGGCGGTAAAACCTGGAAACACGTAGGATTGGAAAATACCCGCCACATTTCTGATGTAATTATTCATCCTGCCAATCCCGACATTGTTTATGTGGCAGCTCAGGGAGCAGTGCATGGCCCGAATCCTGACCGCGGTGTGTATAAATCAACCGATGGCGGTACTACCTGGAAGCGGGTGCTCTATGTCGATGAAAATACCGGGGCGTCATCGTTAAGTATGGACATGACCAATCCGCGGATACTGTACGCAGCCACCTGGCAACACCGCAGGTACCCCTGGAAAGTAGAAAGTGGCGGGCCGGGCTGCGCCATCTGGAAATCGGTTGATGGCGGTGAAACATGGACAAAAATCACAGAAGGTTTACCCAAGGAAATGGGCAAAATCGGAGTCTCTGTATCACGGGCCAATCCCAACCGGGTATATGCCATAGTCGAAGCTGAAAAGTCAAAGGCCGGTTTGTATCGTTCGGACGATGGAGGAAAGAAATGGACACACCTGAGCAGCGATCAGAACATCACAGCGCGCTCGTGGTACTACATGGAGGTGGCGGCCGACCCGCAAAATCAGGATGTGGTGTATGTGCTCAATGCACCTTTTATGAAGTCGATTGACAGAGGAAAAACATTCTTTTCCATTCGCGTTGGGCATGGCGACACGCACGACCTGTGGATTAATCCGCATAATTCGCAGAACATGATACTGGGTGATGACGGTGGTGGTGAGATAACTTTCAACGGTGGCAAAAGCTGGAGTACGCTGAACAACCAGCCTACAGCACAATTCTATCGGGTTAATGTGGATAATCTCTTTCCCTTCCGCGTGTATGGCGGGCAGCAGGATAACTCATCGGTAGTTATTAAAAGCCGCAACAACAGTTTTGGGTTAACCGAACAAGACTGGTTCGAAGGGCCTGGATGCGAAAGTGCCTGGATTGCCTTTAATCCCGATGACCCGGTGTTGCTGTATGGAGGATGTTATCAGGGCAATATTGATGTGCTCGATACGCGCACCGGTGAGCGCAAGGATATTATGCAGTATCCGGCATCCAATCTGGCCTTCCGGCCAAAAGACATGAAATACCGGTTCAACTGGAATGCCCCCATTATCGCATCACCGCACGATCCAAACACCATTTACCATGCAGGAAATGTAGTATTCAAAACCATCAACGGTGGCATAAGCTGGGAAGTGATAAGCCCTGATTTAACACGCAATGAAGAAAGCAAACAACAGGAAGGCGGGGGCCCGATTACCAACGAAGGGGCCGGGGGTGAAAATTACAATACCATCTACTACCTGATAGAATCCCCTCACGAAAAAGGGGTGTTGTATGCCGGCAGCGACTGCGGGCTTGTACATGTTACCCGCGATGGAGGTAAATCGTGGCAGAATGTTACACCGGCTGGCCTGCCCGAATGCATGATTCATTCCATTGAAGTATCGCCGCATGATAAGGGTACAGTTTACATTTCGGCTTCGCGCTACAAGTTTAACGACATGACCAGCTATACCTACAGATCAAACGATTATGGCAAGACGTGGACGCGCATCAGCAACGGAGTAGATAAAGAAGACTTCATCAAGGTAATCCGTGAAGACAGAAAGGTAAAAGATCTGTTGTATGCCGGTGCTGAACGCGGCTTTTATGTGTCGTTTAACGGAGGCACCAACTGGCATAAGTTGCAGCTTAATCTGCCGGTAGTACCGGTAACTGATCTGGCTATTCAAGGCAACGATCTGGTGGCTGCAACGGCCGGACGTGCTTTTTGGATACTGGACGATTTGAGTGCCATCCAGCAGTCGCGAGGCAACTTTGGCAATGCTCAGGTTAAACTATACACTCCCAAAGCTACGGTCCGGTATCCTGCAGTTACCATTCCTGAATGGATGGGCAATGTACCTGGTCTGGGCATGAATCCGCCTGATGGGGTCATACTGGATTACTATCTGAAAGAAAAAGCCGACACCAATACGGTGCGGCTGGAAATATTGGATGAGCGCGGAAACAAGATCCGATCCTACACCAACAAAAAAGATGAATCCTTTAAACCCTGGCCCGGCGGGCCACCTGCACCGCAGGTTATTCCGGCCGAGGCAGGCATTAACCGCTTTGCATGGGATTTCCGTACCGAGTCGCTTCCGGGTGTAACCAACGCGTTTGTGTATGGCGACCACCGCGGACACCGTGTTGCCCCGGGCAAATACAAGGCCCGCATCACGTATAAAGGCGAAACTTCGGAAGCTGCTATTGAAATTGTGCAAGATCCCAACCTGAAAGTAACGCCTGCTGATTGGACAGCCCAACAGCAATTTCTGCAACAGCTGGCAGGACGGATAACCGAAATTCATCAGACGGTTAACCGCATGCGTACGGTGAAAAAGCAGGTGGAGACGTACGCAGAGGTGCTATCGGCCAGCGATGCTTTTAAAGATCTGGCAGCTATTGGCAAAGACCTGATTAAAAAGCTGGAAGCATGGGAAGACCAGGTGGTTCAGACACGCCAGAAAAATTTCCAGGATGTGATAAACTTTCCCAGCAAACTCAACGCAGAATACTTTAAGCTGCGCGAAGTGGTGGATGTGCATGACCCGCGCGTAACCCAGGGTGCCCGCGACCGCTTTGCCGACCTGGAAAAACAATGGGCAGGCTATAAGCAGGAGCTGGATAACCTGATTAATCAGGATATAGCGCGGTTTAATGATCAATTCCGCCAGAAAGCTGTGCCGGCAGTGGTGGTGGACCGTTAATTAAAGTGGAGATAAAACAAAAGCCACGCAGATAAACTGTGTGGCTTTTTTGTTCAGTGCTTAGCACACCAGAGCGGGTCAGTTATCGTAGATGGGTTTCAAACAATTTCAAAATGCGTTTATACTCATCCGTCCAGCTGCTTGGCTCTACGAAGCCATGGTCTTCCAGCGGATAGATGGCCACTTCCCAGTTGTCTTTGCCCAGTTCGATAAGCCTTTGAGCCAGCCGCACTACATCCTGAAAATGAACATTTACGTCAATCATGCCGTGGCATATCAGCAGGGCCCCCTTCAGGCCTTCGGCATGGTAAATAGGCGAACTTTTGGCATAAGCCAGGCTATCGGTGTAAGGCAAGTTAAGAATATTTGAAGTATAAGGGTGGTTGTAATGGGCCCAATCTGTTACCGGGCGAAGGGCGGCACCGGCAGCAAATACATCGGGAGTGGTAAACATGGCCATCAGGGTGATGAAGCCACCGTACGAGCCGCCATAAATACCGATGCGTTTCGGATCAATACCATGCTCTTTTACCAGCCAGGCTGCTCCATCCACGTGATCGGTTAAATCTTTGCCCCCCATGTGCTGGTAGATGGCGGTACGCCAGTTGCGCCCGTAACCGGCACTGGCCCGATAGTCTATGTCTAATACGGTGTAGCCTTTATCGGCAAGTAAATTGTGGAACATGTATTCACGGAAGTAGCTGCTCCACCACTTGTGGGCATTTTGCAGATAGCCTGCACCATGTACAAAAATTACAGCTGCGCCATTGGGGTTGGCAGGTTTGTACAGTCGCGCATATACATCAGCGCCATCGCGTGCCTTGAAGGTGGTAACTACGGGGTCGCGCCACGGATAGGATTTGAATTCTTCGCTAAGCGATTGTGTGATCTGACGCGGCTTGATATCGCCCTTAACCGGCTTGCCGGCTGGCGAATTTTCCATCAGGAACAATTCCCAGGGCTTGTTGCTGTAGGAGTGGCGGAAGGCAATCCATTTTTCATCGGGCGAAAGTTCGGGCTCGTGTGCACCTGTCAGGTAAGTAAGTCGCTCGGCCTTGCCACCCGTTACGGGCAGGCGGTACAGGTGCTTTTCTCCGGGATGTACTTCGTTGGTGATGAGGTAAAAATATTTGCGGTGGCGCGAAAGCATGACCTGCTGCACTTCGTAATGGCCGTTGGTAAGGGCTCGCTTGTTTTTTGTAAGTGTGTTGTATGCATAAAGATGCGCATACCCGGTTTCTTCGGATATAAACCAAATTTCGTTGTTGTCTATCCATCCCAGGCTAAAGCTGCCCGGCCCGCCAACCCAGGCATCGTCATGCTGCCGGTCAATGTTTTCGAGTTTCCCCCGGGAAGCATCCAGTTGAACAATCCACCGGTCTTTATTGTCGTGTGCCCGCAGTTGCATCACAGCCTGTTTGCCATCGGGCGACCAGACAACACCAAAAAAGTTGACTTGTCGTGGTTGAGGTTTCTTTTCTTTGTTCTCGTCTTTTTCCTGCAAATAGGCGGGCATATCAAAAATTCCCGGCAGGTTATCGGGTTTAATCTGGATAACCGTGTCGCGGGCAATGTTATACACAAAAAATTCCTGGATGTTTTGCGGTGCACCAACTTTGGGGCGTGTGTTCAGGTCTTCGGTAAAGCCGGTTTCGGTTACATAGTTGGGTACAATTGCCACCTTGGCGTTGGCGTTTTTGGTGAGCACAAAAGTTACATACTGCCCGTCCGGACTGAGCCGTTGCTGGCTCACGTTTTTGTCATCGAGGTAAATTTCTTTGGGTCTTTTAAATTCTTCGGTTTTGCGGTGCTTATCTGTTGCATCGCGTTTTTCTTTTCGTTCGCGCAGCACCTGAATGTAGGCAAGCTGGTCCTGGCGAAGCCACTTCTGTTGTTCGTTGTCGGGCGGGGAGGAAGGCTTCTTGCCGCGCCTGAAATCCGTTATCTGGGTAAAAGCACCGGTGGTCATATCCCAGGTGTAAATGTTTTGCTCGTAAGTAAATACAACCTTCTTATCATCGCCCGAGAAGTAGGGATTGCTTTCCCGCTGAACGGTGTTGGTAATGCGTGTGGTTTTGTTGGAAGGTATGTCGAGCAGGAAAATATCACCGTCTTTATCGTAAACCATTTTTGTGTAGGTGGTATTGTAAACCCCCGCATTGGGCAGTGAAAGACGCTCGGCCTTGGATACTTTCTGCGGACTGAGGTTAGACAGCGTAATCTTGTAGAGCGAGTCGCCCGGGTTTTTCTCGGGGTTCCAGTTAAAGTAAACGGTCTTGCTGTCAACCGACCACCGGATATTGGAAGGCGAAGTGCCAATCCATTTTGGGTCGCGCATAATTTTTTCCACCGTCAGTTCCGTAAGCTGGGCACTGGCAAGCTGAACAAAGAGAAAGAAGGGGAGTAGGCGAGTCAGCATAATTTAAGTATTTTTTGTGGACAAGATAAAATATATTGGCGGGCAGATGTCTGGCTTTTATACCAATGAAAATTCGGCCTATTCTTCCGGAAGATAATGCAGCTATAGCCCGGATTATCCGCACTGTAATGCCTGAGTTTGGCGCCAGCGGTAAAGGCTTTGCCATTCATGATGAAGAGGTGGATGACATGTACGCAGCGTACAATCGGCCGCGCTGTGCATACTTTGTGTGCGAAGACCACGATAGCATAGTGGGCGGTGGAGGCATTGCACCGCTGGAAGGGGGCGACCCGGGCACGTGCGAGCTGAAGAAGATGTATTTTTTACCGAATGGCCGCGGTAAGGGGTGGGGACAACAGGTGCTGAATGTATGCCTGCAGCGCGCGCGTGAATTTGGCTATACATGGTGTTATCTGGAAACGTTTCACACCATGAAGCAGGCCATGAAGTTGTACGAAAAAAACGGCTTTGAGAAGATACCCGGTCCGTGCGGCAACACCGGTCATTTTGCCTGCGATACGTTCTATCGCCTGCGGCTGCTCTGATCAGATGATCAGAAAGAGGAGTAACTTTTAATCGTGCAATCCGGATAATAAACCCGGGTCCAGTACCGGGCTGTACCTGCGCGTACGCATGCAAAGGAGATCCGAAGGGCGCTACGGGAATAACTTTTAGATAGTAGGCCGGGTAAAAGAATTGTTTCTGGGAATATTATAGCGTACATTTCATGGCAAATCACCGGAAGGAATGTACAGGAATCCCGGGTAGCTTACCCGATGTTACCACCGGAATTACCGGAAGGATGGGCAGTTGATTACAGACAAACCCGGGGGTGCATTGGCCGAGATGAGCAACCTTATACTTCAACTGTAATGACCACCGAACTTTTCCTTCGATACATCCACTTCATCAGCATTTTTGCTATTGTCGGGGCACTCGCTTCCGAATATGTATTGCTGAAAAAGACCCTAACACGTGGTGAATTGAGCCGGCTGGCAAAGGTAGATGCCGTGTACGGCATTGCAGCGCTCACGCTTCTTGTTGCCGGTTTAACACTGTGGCTGGGCGGTTACGGCAAGCCATCGGAATTTTACAGCAAGAACTGGGTATTTCATCTGAAGTTGTCTCTTTTTGTGGTTGTAGGTTTGTTGTCCATCTATCCCACCGTTTTCTTTCTGAAACAGCGAAAGGGCAATCCGGATGAAGAAGTATCTGTGCCGGAAACTGTGCACTGGATGCTGCGAATCGAACTTTTATTGATGCTGATTATTCCGATGTTGGCCGGCTTAATGTCCAGGGGCCTGGGGTACTTCGGGTAAATCGGGAAGGGATTTTTTGCCAGAAAATTCAAACTGTTTTTTTGTTTATTTCAAATAGAATCATATTCTAATTTATTGTAAACCAAATAATTAATGGACTTAAATCAATTTTTGTTAAACAACGCTTTCGTTTATTTCGTTTAATTTTTAACATTAATGAGCCCAAAAGTCCTGTGATATGGTAAGTGAAATCAAAAAACCCACAAAAAAAGAGCAGCGTGTTGCACTTGAATCCTATAATGCGCTGGCCGAAGTATTGAAACAAATTTCAATTGATAACCCGGAAATTGAAATTGAAGAAACAGGCGAAAGAATTAAAATTCCTGTTCGCGTGCTCAGGTTTTTAGCCATCATCCTGAAGGCTACCGCACAAGGTAAACCCGTCACCGTTGTTCCGGTGGCAAGCGAAATGACTACTCAGGCGGCAGCGGATTACTTAGGTTGTTCCCGCCCCCACGTGGTCAAGCTTCTTGAAGATGGTGTAATACCCTACACCAAAGTTGGTAAACACAGAAGGATCAAGTTTGAAGATCTTCAGCGCTATAAAAAGGCCATGAAGGATACTCAGCGAAAACTGCTGATTGAACTGATGAAGCAGGACGAACAATTCAATATGTATGATACATAGTTCCCGCTTCACCTGTGTGCTCGATACGTGTGTTCTTTATCCTGTTGATATAAGGGACTTGTTGTTATGGTTTGCTTACTTCGAACTATATACGCCAAAGTGAAGCTATAACATTTTCCGTGAACTCAAAAAAGTTATGGTTCAAAAGGGAATGACTATTGAGCAGGCCGAACGGCAGATAAAGAGAATAAACGATGCTTTCTCGGATGCAATGGTTATCAATTATCAAACCCTTATTAAAATTCTGAAACTACCTGATCCTGATGACCGGCATGTTCTCGCTGCAGCAATTAAATCTCGGGCAGATTTGATTGTTACGAATAATGTCAGACATTTTAGTAAAGACTATCTCAAAGAATTTGATTTGGAAGTTAAAAAACCAGATGATTTTTTAACCGACATCATCGATCTGAATACAGAAACAGCCAAGCAAGCATTTTCAACCATGGTATCCCATCGCACCAATCCTGAGTTAGATGAACTGGAGATGCTGGATATCCTAAGAAGAAGAGGGCTGAAAAATACTGCCGATTATCTGCATCGCTTAATTTGAATCCATGAAAAAATGCCGAATGTACATAGGCTTGAGTCAATATGCTTTCCTTATTCTCTTCATTATACCCTATGCATGTCAGAATAATAATAAGAAAACCGGGTTAATCTGGTCGGACGAATTTTCCTATAACGGCCTTCCTGACTCATCCAAATGGTCGTATGACATTGGCGATGGTTGTCCTCAATTATGTGGCTGGGGTAACAATGAATTGCAGTATTATACCAGCAACCTTCAGAATGTGCGTGTTGAAAATGGTTTGATGATAATTGAAGCCCATCACCATCCGGATTCTGACATTGCTTATACTTCAGCAAGAGTGCTAACGCGCGGAAAAGCACAATGGAAATATGGCCGTATAGAGGTGCGTGCAAAACTGCCTGGTGGCCGGGGTACATGGCCGGCCATCTGGATGCTGCCGGCCGAATGGAAATACGGTGGCTGGCCTGCCAGTGGCGAAATAGATATTATGGAGCATGTTGGTTTTGACGAAGGGGTAATCCATGGAACGTTGCACAGTGAATCATTTAATCACATAAAAAAAACACAGCGTGAAGGCATTGTGCGCATAGAAGGTGTTACATCTGACTTTCATGTTTATGCGGTTGAGTGGACGGAAGGGAAAATTACGTTTTCAGTAGATGGCAAACCTTACTATTCCGTTGAAAAGTCACCTTCAGATACCTGGAAAGAGTGGCCGTTCGACCAACCGTTTTATCTCATTATGAACATTGCCGTTGGCGGATTCTGGGGCGGCATGCAGGGCATTGATGATACCATCTGGCCGCAGCGCATGGAGGTTGATTATGTGCGCGTGTATGGCAACTGAGTTGTGTTAATAATATCCTGACGGACGGTCTTTTACCAGGTCGGAGAACAGGCTGTTAAACAACGACACCACCAGACTGAACAACAGCGCCCACCAGAACCCATTTACATCAAAACCCGGTACCAGCCAGTCGGCCAGGAGAATCATCAGGGCATTGATAACCAGCAGAAACAAACCGAAAGTTACCAGTGTGATCGGTATTGTGAGAACAATAAGCACAGGCCGGACAAGCGTATTAATAATTGCAAGTATGGCGGCAACCAGCAATGCGTAACCATAGTGCTTTACATCTACTCCCGGCAATAAGTAAGCGGTAAGCAAAACCGAAAGGCCATTGAGCAGAAACATAAGCACTGGTTTCATGAACACCAATTACTTTAGCTTTGTAAAAGAAAAATGCTGGTAATCCTGTTTAAAACATTTTCGAAAGGTACAAAAATCACACTTACTTGCAGCCATGTTTGCTGTGGTAGACATTGAAACAACGGGCGGTTATGCCGATTACCACCGCATTACAGAAATAGCCATTTATCATCACGATGGTAAAACCATCACTGATTTTTTTTACACGCTCATTAACCCGGGAAGAAAAATACCTCCCTTCATCACAGGGCTTACGGGCATTACTGCAGAAATGGTAGAGCAAGCTCCGCCTTTTGAAGAAGTGGCCGAAGATATTCTACGCCTGCTCGATGGGCGCGTATTTGTGGCGCACAATGCGCATTTCGATTATTCATTTTTGAAAAAAGAATTTGAGGCGGCCGGTATTTCCTGGCAGGCGAAGAAATTGTGTACGGTGCGGTTAAGCCGTAAGCTGATACCCGGCCTGCGCAGTTACAGCCTGGGCAGCCTGGCTGAAGCTCTGGGCATACCGGTTTATAACCGACACCGCGCAGGCGGTGATGCGGAAGCCACAGCGCACATCTTCACACAGTTGTTGCAACGTGATAAAGAAGGATATATTAACCACCTGCTGAAACGCAATTCAGGCGAAACCATCCTGCCGCCCAACCTGGCTCGCTGGGAGTTCGACCGGCTGCCGGCTGCAACAGGCATCTACTACTTTCTGGATAAACGCAAGCGTATAATCTATGTTGGCAAAGCACTGAACATCAAGAAGCGCGTGGCCGGTCACTTTACAGGGGTGGCGCGCGAATGGAGCCGATCACGCATCCGCAACGAAATTCATCATGTGGCTTTCGAGCTAACAGGCTGTGAGATGATTGCACTTATCCGGGAAGCAGAAGAAATCAGAAAACATTGGCCCCGGTACAACCAGGCCCAGAAATACAAAGCAGAGGAATGGGGAATTTATTCCTACGAAGACCGGAACGGATATTTACGGCTGGTTGTAACCATGGTATCGCGCAACAACAGCCCGTTAATCCGTTTTTCAACCAAGGGTGATGCATGGAATTTTTTGTGGTCAATGGTTGCTGAATGTAAACTGTGTCCCCGGCTCGCAGGATTACAGGACCATTCGCCATGCAGCGCGTATCATTCCGGCAATTGTAACGGTGCATGTGCGGGCAAGGAAAAGCCATCTTCCTATAACAAGCGCGTAAGCAGCATGGTCGAATCGCTGCTCGATCAGTCCGCACAGGTAGTTCTTTTTACAGGAAAGGGACGAAAACCAAAGGAGCGATCGGTGGTACTTGTAAATGGTGAACGGAGAATTTATTATGGCTTTCTACCCGAAGGCGCCTCCTTATCACAGCCCGGGCGGATAATCAAAAAATTGCAGGAAGCTGCAGATATACCAGCTGTTCGCCAAATAGCAAACTCCTATCTGGTTGATTCCCGCGATATGGAAATGTTTAAAGGATAACTGCCGGTGGTCGGGCTTTCGCATTTACCTGAACTTCATTCGGGGAGGCACTTCGGGGTAAAGTGAAGGTACCGGGTCGCTGATGAAAGTAGCTTTGGTTTCCACATCCATCATCGAAAGCACGCCCGACCACCCGGCACCGGTATCCATCAGCCAGATGCCGCAGGAATACAGCGGCTCATTAAAAGGTATCGGTGTATGGCCCAGATAGACCTTATCAAATGCAGTGAGTTTTACATCCAGCCCTTTGTAATAAAAGTCAAGTGCCATGTAGGCCAGGTCCCTGTGCCAGATAAGTTCTTCAACCGGTTGTTTTTCCAGTGGTTCATTGGGATTGAAACCACCGTGCACAAATAGCTTGTTGTTAAGCTCAAAATAAGGAAGGGCCTCACTCAGAAACTGCCGGTGCCGTTCCAGTGGCTGGTAGTTGTAGGAGGCAAGTGTTGCAGCCCCGCCTTGTTTTGTCCACAATGGTTTCTGATCGTTGTACTGCATCCATTCCAGCGTCCAGTAATCGTGGTTGCCGAGAATGTAGATTAGGTTTTTGATTTTGATGAGCTCATCAATGGCCTGGCGGGTTTCCGGCCAGCCATCGCATACATCGCCCAGCACAATCAGCCGGTCGGTATGGTAATTAAATTGTGCCCGTTGCAGGCACTGAAGCAGTGCGCGATACGCTCCATGAATATCGCCCATCACAAAAGTTCGCATAACGGATGAATTTAATACATTAGCCCGATAATCGATGATTTATGAACTGGGTAGAAATGGTTGGTCTTACGGGAGCTTTTCTAAGCAGTGTAACCTTCGTGCCGCAGGTATATAAAACATGGAAAACCCGAAGTGCGGGCGATTTAAGCCTGGCCATGGTGATCATTGTGTTTACCAGCACCCTTGTGTGGTTGGTGTACGGGGTAAAACTCATGTTGTGGCCGGTAATACTGTGCAATGCTGTAATCTGTGTGCTCAGTGCGCTGCTGATTTACTTCAAACTTTCGTTTAAATAAGATAACCGGTGCAACTGCCTGTAATTGTGTAAACTTGCAGGAATCGTCCAAACCAAAAACAAATGAATGCAGTAACCGTTAGTCCTGCACAGGAAAAAATCAAACAGGTAATAGCAGAAGTAGGCAAGGTAGTAGTAGGCCAGGAGTACATGGTTAACCGCTTGCTGATAGGGTTGTTTACCAACGGTCATATTTTGCTGGAAGGCGTTCCGGGACTTGCCAAAACGCTGACCGTGAGTACGGTGGCCCGTGTGTTGCACCTGGAGTTTTCGCGTATTCAGTTTACCCCCGACCTGCTGCCGGCCGATTTGGTAGGCACCATGATTTACAATCAGAAGGAAGGAAAATTTGAAGTGAAGAAAGGGCCCATCTTTGCCAACATTGTGCTGGCCGATGAGATAAACCGCTCACCGGCCAAGGTACAATCGGCCCTGCTGGAAGCCATGCAGGAAAAACAGGTAACCATAGGCGAAACGACTTTTCAGCTCGACAGGCCCTTTCTGGTGCTGGCCACACAGAATCCGGTGGAGAACGAAGGCACCTACCCCCTGCCCGAAGCACAGGTAGACCGGTTTATGATGAAGGTGTTTGTGGACTACCCCACCAAAGACCAGGAACTGGAAATCATGCGCAGGATTTCCAACATGAAATTTGATTATGCGGTAAATCCACTCCTAAGCAAGGAGGATATTTTTGCCATACGCGAAGAAGTAAATAATGTAAAGATTGCCGAATCGTTAGAGCGCTACATCGTTGAACTGGTATGGGCTACGCGCAGACCGATGGATTATAGATTAAATGAACTGTCGAGGTATATTCAATACGGGGCCTCGCCTCGGGCAAGCATTAACCTGCACCTGGCAGCTCGGGCAGCCGCCTATATCAATGGGCGCGATTTTGTACTACCCGAAGATATTAAAGAGGTGGCGGTAGATGTAATGAATCACCGGATCATACTAAACTACGAGGCCGAGGCAGATAATGTAAAGCCGGCTCAAGTCATCAAAGCTATTTTGGATAAAGTGCCGATCATAAAATAATATTCGGCTTAACAATGCCATAAGGATTCTTTAATCCTGTTAACGACATGATAATCATATTACCTGTTAAGCCTAAAGAAGAGTATTGATAGCCAGCAAGATACGAAGGGCTTTAGTTAACAATTTCATAACACTTCCTTGCCGGTAGGGTAATAGGCCGTATGCACCTTTGCGGAAATTTTATTCCTTGCTATGCGCTTAGGCTTTACCCTCGCCCTGCTTACCACTGCACTATCCGTTTTTGCCCAAAATGGAACGATTTCGGGGAGAGTTACCGACTCAAAAACCGGGGAACCGATTATCGGAGCCAATGTGCTCATTCAGGGTACTGCAGTTGGTGACGTAACCAATCTGGAAGGCCAGTTTACCATAGCCAACGTTAAGCCCGGCACTTACAATCTTGTTGTTTCTTATATAACCTATAAAACCCACACCGTTCCGGATTTGCTGGTTGAAAGCGGAAAAATATCAACCGTGAATATTTCGATGCAGGAAGATGCCACTGAGCTGCAGGAAGTAGTAGTTAGTGGTACCCGCGAAATCAATACAGATTTTACATTGTTAAAGTCTATCCGCGAAAGCAAACTGGTAGTAAGCGGAATTTCGGCCGAACAGATTGTGCGCATACCCGATCGTGATGCTGCGCAGATTATGCAGCGCGTTCCTGGTGTGAGCATCGTGGATAACCGGTTCGTGATGATTCGCGGTGTAAGTGAAAGATACAATCAGGTGATGATAAACCGCATGATTGGCCCGAGCACAGAGATTGACAAGCGCTCTTTTTCTTTCGACCTGATCCCAAGCGGGGCCATTGATCAGATTTTAATTTACAAATCAGGTTCAGCCGAACTGCCGGGCGACTTTGCCGGAGGCGTTATCCAGGTAGTGACCAAACAACCTTCAGACGAAAATTATTTTAAGGTCGGTACATCCGTAGGCTACCGGGTGGGCACAACCTTCAACGGCTTTAACAGCAGCAGGGGCAGCGCCACCGATAAATTTGGATTTGACAACGGCTTCCGCCACCTGCCCGCAGGCTTTCCTTCTACTGCAACGCTGCAAAACTCTTCCCGAACATCAACCCTTCGCGAACAAGCCGGACGATCGCTGCCCAATAATTTTGATTATGCCACCCGCGATGCTTCGCCTGATTTTGGATTGGGCTTTGAGTTGTCTCAAAATTTCAAGGTGCGCAACGCGCGCATCGGAACTCTGACCAGTCTGAATTATTCCAATTCCTACTTACGGAAAAATGTGGAGTTCAACCGCTACCTGTTTAGCGGAGAAGAAACAGAAGTAAGATTTTATTACAACGACCTGTACACCGAAAATAACGTACGCATCAGTGGTATTTCCAACTGGATCATTTCATTAAATGACCGCCATAAATTTGAATTTAAAAATCTGCTAAACATTCTGGGCGAAGACCAAAATATCCTGCGCAATGGCCAGGATTTATTTCTCAATGCCGATAGGTTTTACCGCAATTACTCATATCATTACCTGAATCGCTTCATCTATACCGGTCAGCTTCAGGGAACACACAGGTTTCTTGAAGATAAAAGCCTGAGTGTTGAATGGGCAGCCGGATACAATCAGGTTAACAGAAACGAACCGGATTACAGGCGTTTCCGTACGTTTCGTCTTATATCCAGCGGGGAAGAAGGCTACCAGATGCAGCTTCCGCCCAGCGCCAATCTTTTTGAAACCGGAAGATTTTATTCAAAACTTGCCGATAAGGGTTACGCGGGCAGCCTGAATATTGAGAAGAAATTCGGTGATGTATCGGAAAAGCGCGCACCGTACATACGAGCCGGATCGTATGTTGAATCGAAACAGCGGCTTTTCGATGCCCGTTATATCTCCTATCTCTATCCCGGATTTTTCGATCCGCAGACCGGCGAAGAACTGATTCGGCTACCGTTGTCACAGATATTTGCACCTGAAAACATTCGTTCTCAGGATGGCTTTGTAATAGAGGAAGGAACGCGCCCATCCGACCGGTACGAGGGTAAAAACCTGCTGGTATCGGGCTACTTGGGGGGTGGCTTCCCGATTGGCAAATTTGATATATCTGGCGGGATGCGTCTGGAGTTCAACCGGCAGCAAATCAATACCGCTACAAACAACGGGCCGGTAGTTGTAGACAACCCCATCCTTTCGCCGATGCCATTTTTCAACACGGCATATAACCTGTCTGACAGGTCACTGGTACGGCTGGCCTATAGCCGCACCGTCAACCGGCCGGAGTTCCGGGAGCTGGCGCCTTTCCTGTACTACAACTTTGAGTTGGAAATGGGTATCTTCGGAAACCCTGATTTAAAGGTAGCCAACATTGATAATGTGGATTTGCGTTGGGAGATGTACCCCAACCCGGGCGAGCTGGTTAGTGTGGGCTTGTTCTACAAGCACTTTAAAAGCCCCATTGAAACAATTTTGCAATTAACCACCGAATCACCACAGGCTACTTATGGCAATGCAGATGAGGCAGAATCATACGGTGTTGAGCTGGAGTTCAGAAAGTCCCTGGCCAGCCTGGGGGTGTCGAGATTTTTGCGGAACACTTCAGTAAACCTGAATGCCACGTACATCTATTCGTTGGTTAACCTTGGAACACAGGCAGGATTTCAACAGCAAAAGCGCGAACTGCAAGGTCAGTCGCCTTATTTATTCAACCTGGGCATGTATTACACCGACCCGGACATCGGCTTCAGTGTTTCAGCTGCCTACAACATCTTCGGGCAGCGCATTTTCCAGGTGGGCGATATAAACTTTCCTTCCATTTACGAGCTGCCGCGCCATTCGCTCGACATGCAGATTGCGAAACAGTTTGGACGCATGGAAGCAAAGTTTAATGTGCAAAACCTGCTGAACGCAAAGTACCGCTTCTATCAGGACACGGATGTTAATAATAAAATAACATTCAATTCTACCGATGCTCCCATCATGCTGTATCGCATTGGGCAACAATTTGCCTTTACGCTCAGTTACAAGATTTCACGATAATACGCAGCCCGCCGGTGGCGCTGTATCAGGCTATTTATTGTTAAAAAACTGTGATAGACCTGTTAAGGTAGATAACGATTTGTTAAAACCGGTATAACGGCCGCTAAACAAGGCCGGTCTAACTTTGAGGCGGTATTTAAAACAAATCAAAACCACTCAACAATGAACAAGTACATCTGGAAAATTGCGCTGCTTATCAGCCCCCTCTTGCTGGTAAGCTGTGGAGATGATGAAGACATTAAACCTGCTCCCACTTTATCTGTTTCAGGAGCGCCCATCTCGGCCTTGCCGGGCGAAGCCATCAGCTTCGAGGTAACCGTAACTGCTCCGAATGGCGGAGACAGACTGAATGCCTTTGTGGGAACAACCTCGATCGCTTCAATTGACCTGGGCGGGCAGGTTACTTCAACGCAGACAATCAACTACACCATACCCTCCTCGGCCGTAATTGGTTCAACCGTCATTATCACACTGCAGGCAACCGATAAAAAAAATCTGCCCTCCGCTATAAACAATGTCTCCATTCAGGTAAATAATCCCGTCATCGAGCTTGGGCCCGGAAACCTTACCACCCAAACGCTCGATCCCACCAAGCGTTACCTCATTAAAGGACAAACCTTCATTCCCAGCGGAGTTACCGTAACTATCCCGGCAGGAACCGTAATATTTGGCGACAAAGCAACAAAGGGTACGCTGGTTGTTGAAAAAGGGGGAACGCTCAACTGCAATGGTACAGCTACCTCTCCTGTTGTGATGACTTCTGCTCAGAATGTTGGCGAGCGTGATAAAGGCGACTGGGGCGGGCTTGTAATTCTTGGACGTGCCTTTACCAACCAAAACACATCGGCCGATAATACTGGTTCGCCCAGCGTGGAAGGAATTGATCCCCCCAAGTATTTCGGTTCTAATGTGCGCACCAACGATGGCGAAAGCTCGGGCACCTTGCGCTACCTGCGGGTTGAATATGCCGGTATAGAATTAACACCCAACAACGAAACCAACTCCATAACCATGGGGGGTGTTGGCAGCGGTACGGTCGTGGAGTATGTGCAGGTATCGTTTGGAGGTGACGATGGTTTTGAATGGTTTGGTGGTACAGTAAACGCTAAATACCTCATCTCCCTGTCTACCTGGGATGATGACTTTGACGGAGACTACGGCTGGTCGGGTAAGGTACAGTTTGGCCTGGTGGTGCGCAATCCTTTTTATGCCGACCAGTCGCAATCCAATGCCTTTGAATTGGACAGTGGTCCGAACGACAACCTTCCTCCGGGTAATGACTTTGAATTTCACACCAAAGCCATCTTCTCAAACATTACGGTTTACGGACCGCGCGACCATGCAACGCGTTCGATATCGGCCAACAACGTGCACCTGATGGACCTCAGAAGAAGGGTTTCTGCTTCCATATTCAATTCGGTGTTGGTAGGCTTCCCTACAGGGCTTCGCTTCAACCAGGCATCGGTACAATCGAATTATGACAATGGATTAGGAGTGTTATCCAACAACATCATGTCGGCCAACGTGCCCTATGCGGCTGGCTCGGGCGTTACGCTGGGCAACGTGCAGGCTTATTGGGAAACTTCCGCACTTAACAACAGCACCTTAACTATGCCGGCTTCGGGCGCTGAAACTACATTCTGGAATGATTTAGGTTTACGGGTGGATAATTTCTTTGCCCGCTACTCCATTAACACCTATCCTGCTAATCCCAACTTTACACTGCCCAGCGGAACTGTGACCATTGCTACGGGTGCAAGTTTCACCCATACCAAATTCACTGGTGATACTTTCTTTGATAAAACAGTTACTTACCGCGGGGCCTTTGGTACCGGCACCGACTGGACCGATGGCTGGGCTGAGTTCCGCCCTATTTCCAAAGCGTACTGATGCTTGTTAGAACCAGAAAAGACCTGCCGCTGGCCGGCAGGTCTTTTTATTTTGAAAAATCTATTTTTGCCATATGCGTTGTGTTTTACTCTTAATGATTTGGATAGTGGCCGGTTGTTCGGATAAACCCAAATATTCACCGGAACGCTATCTTTCGGCAGCTGAACAAAAAATATTTAAGGAGAAAGTTTCACTGTACGTGGGTAAAGCACCCCGCAGGGTATACGATTCGCTTAAATTTGACACAGCCTACACCGGTCATTACAAAAAGCAGGCTGCGCAACTCGATCTGCTGGCTTATTTTATGGACAAGAAAACCAAATACCATTATTTCCTCATAGGAAAAATAGCACCCAGCATTCAGCCCAAATGGGTAGCCACCGGGGGCAGGCTTGTATATGACGAAAAAGGAAACGTTGTTGAATACGAAGAAATATTCCGCACATGGAAATTGCCGCGCAAAGAACTTGAAGAACGTGCGCTGTATCTGTTTGACCTGATGGTAAAAGGCGAAGATCTGACACCCTACTATACTGCCACTGCCGGGTTCAATTACATTGAATTTCCGGATGAAAATGTGTACTTCGACAAAAAAGCACGCATGTGGAAATCAAAATTGTACGGCTCCGTGGAGGAAATGGTGTATGAAAGCCGCGATCGCGACTCCCTGACCAAAAAGCCACACTAGAGTTTAATTTATTTTTTGCTTGCGCTCTTTATGTGCCTCGAGCACTTTCTTTACCTGTTCCAGCACAATGGCAAGCGAATCCTGACTTTTTTTATTCCGCTCCAGGCGCGTTTGCAGATTAAGATACTCCAGCTTGTTGGCCTCTAATGATTTTTCGAGCTGAACCTTTTCCTTCTGGTTGTTTTCCAGCCGAACGTTCAGATTCTTGTTTTCATTTATAAGGCGTTGTTGTTGCCTTTCTACTGCCTGCAGAGCTCGCTCTGATTCGTCAATCTGTGCCTGAACCCGGTCGCGGTAAAATGTTACCGCAAAATCGCGGGTTAACCGCTCCAGTTCACGCTGTATCTTTTCTGCTTCTTCTGCCGATGGCCATTCTTCAGGTTTTATGCCTAACCAGGCTGCGGCATGATTGCCGCGCTCACGGACCATCGCGTACACCGGATTTTTGTATGAGATATTGCTGATAACAATTTCGCTGGTGGTTATCGGGTTGTTGCCCGGCTTCAGCTTGGCAAATACTTTCAGGTATTTGTTCAATGCAGCTGTAACTTCCTCCACGCTCCCCTCCAGTTCGGTTTCATAACCCTGTACGTTACTACCTTTTATTCGGGCGCTTTCCTTTTTAACCGCAATGGTTTGTGCCCAGACCGGAATACCCGTTATCAGTATCAATCCTGCGATAACTTTTTGCATGGTGAAACAGTTTATTAAATTGTTATCAAAACTAAACAAAATTGGTTCCAAAACGCGTACTGATTACCGGTGGCAGCGGACTGATTGGCTCACATCTTACCAGGGTTCTCTTGGCGCAGGGATATGAAGTTGTACATATAGGAAGAAAGGAAAGAAAAGATGGTGTGCCTGCTTTTACCTGGAACATTGAACAGGAATATTTTGATGTGCGTGCGCTTTCAGGCGTTGAAACCATTATACACCTTGCCGGTGCAGGGATAGCGGATAAACCCTGGACAAAAAAACGCAAGCAGGAAATACGCGAAAGCCGTACGCGCTCAACCGCATTGCTGTATAAAACTTTAAAAAATAATCCGCATCAGGTCAATGCCGTAATCTGCGCATCGGCCATCGGGTACTATGGCTTTGGAGGCCATGATGAGGTGTTGGATGAAAACAGTACTCCGGGCAGTGATTTTCTGGCCGAAGTAGTAAAAGCCTGGGAAGCAGAGGCTGACAAAATCGCGGAGCTGGGTTTGCGTGTTGTAAAAATTCGGATCGGAATTGTGCTGAGCGCTGGTGGTGGGGCCCTGAAACAGATAAGTAAGCCGGTAAGGTGGGGTGTCGGGGCACCATTGGGCAAAGGCACCCAGATGATGAGCTGGATACACATTGAAGATCTGTGCCAGATGTTTTTGTTTGCCATTGAAAATGAATCCGTTCAGGGTGTTTACAACGGTGTAAGTCCTCATCCGGTGAGCAATCGGGAGCTCACATACGCTATTGCCGAAGCCCATGGCAGAAAAATCTGGTTGCCGCCCGTTCCGGAATTTGTGCTCAGGTTGTTGCTCGGTGAAATGGCCGACCTGGTACTGAAAGGCAGCCTGGTTTCAGCCAGAAAGATTATGGATGCCGGCTTTTCATTCCGGTTTCCCGAAATCCGTCAGGCTGTAAAAAATTTACTGACGTGAGGGTTCATGCACGGCAACGGCAATATGCGAATCGGCTGTGCCGTAGTACAAAAACCATTTCTTCCGGAAGTAAACCATGCCCTCAAGGAAACACACCCTGTTTACCTGACCGGTGAGTTCATAAGGCTTATCAGGATAAATGAAATAGTTTTCCAGGCGGTTGATTAGCCGGGATGGATCGCTTGGGTTAAACAATGCCTGACCACCGGCATAAGTTCCGGGAGGCAGATTTTCATCTCCACCTTCATCCAGGTTCATGCCGTTGTAGATGAGCAATATACCATCCGGTTGCAGCAACGCAGCGGGTCCGGGCTCTACCAGGCGGCTGTCGAAATAACCGGGCCGCGATTTCATTACAGGCATCAGCTTGTTGCCCTCTGTGAGCGGCTGCCAATGCAGTAAGTCATCCGACCAGGCAAGAAATATATCTGTATCGCCAAAATACATCCAGTACCGGTTGTTTATTTTCCGCGCCACCACCCGATCGCCCTGTTGTTCGGCCACTATCGCTCCCGATTTGCTCCAGGTGTCTTTAAAGCGTCCCTGCAGTACCGGCCCGTACTTTGCCCATTTTATCAGGTCGGTTGAAGTGGCCAGCATAAGCCGGGCAGTTTTGCCATCGAAAGCCGTGTAAGTAAGAATATAAGTGCCATTGGGGGCTTCCACAATGCGTGGGTCTTCAATGCCTCCTTCCCACTCATAGCGAAGCAGCGAATCATTATCCGGATACAGCACCGGTTCGTGCAGTCGGTCGAAATGCAGCCCATCCTCGCTTACGGCAAGACCAATGCGCGAAGTACCGGCATGTTTACCGATTCGATCTTCTGCACGATAAAGCAAATACACTTTTCCGTTGCGCACCACTGCTGCCGGGTTAAATACGTCCTTTTCTTCCCATAGCACCGTATCTTTACGAACCGGACAGAAAAATTTTCCGTTAGCGGGCGACAAAACCGGATTCGCTTCATCGGCCTTTTCAAAGGGGATCAAGGCCCAGGTGGGTCGATCTTTATTAGCCGGGCGATAGCCGCAACCGATAACACAAAGAAACACCAGAAATAAACCGGCTGGCCCTGAATACCGTTTCATCGTTGTATATTTCGTAATTGATTTTAAAGTTCATGAAAACAAGGAACAAAAAGAAAACCGACAGTGCTTTGCTGCAACAGGTTATTGAAGATGAGCACCGCATCCGGAAAGCATTCAAGGAAAAAGACTGGGCCGAAATAAAAGGTGAGAATGCGTGGATGATTTTTAAAGTGATGAGCGAATTTGTGGATGGCATGGAAAAACTGGCCAAAATCGGGCCGTGCGTTACCATATTTGGTTCGGCCCGCACCAACCCGGGTCATGCCTATTACAAAACAGCCGAAGAGATAGCTTATCAGCTCGTTCAGCATGGCTATGGGGTAATAACCGGTGGCGGACCCGGCATTATGGAGGCCGGCAATAAAGGAGCACATCGTGCCGGGGGCAAATCGGTAGGGCTCAATATTTTTCTGCCTTTCGAACAGAAAGGTAATCCGTATATCGACCCGGATAAACTCATTACGTTCGATTACTTCTTTGTGCGCAAGGTGATGTTCGTAAAATACTCACAGGGTTTTATTGTGATGCCGGGTGGCTTTGGTACGTTGGACGAACTTACTGAAGCGCTTACGCTGATTCAGACAAAAAAAATCGGCCGTTTCCCGATTGTGATGGTGGGCAAAAAATTCTGGCAAGGCTGGCTGAAGTGGGTAAAAGAGGTACTTATTGAAGAGGGAATGATAAGTCCGGAAGACCTGGACTTGTTTTGCGTGGTTGATAAGCCAGAGGAGGCGGTGGCTGTTATAGACGATTTCTACTCCAAATACCTGCTGGCACCGAATTTTTGATTGTACTTATGTCTGCAAGGGTTGCAGTTTCAATTCTTTTTATGGCTGTGAACAACCTTGTGTTCAGCCAGCAGTGGGAGGCGTTGAATGGCAGAGGAATTCATTACTACAACAAGAAGAATCTGAAAAAAGCAGTTGTTCAGTTTGAGCAGGGCCTGAAAAAAGCTGAGGAAGAATATGGTATAAATCACGTTAACTACGCCACAGCCTGTTATAATCTTGCATCGGTTTATGAAGAATTGAACCTGCCTGATAAGGCTATTCCATTATACAAAAAGCACTTTTTACTGATTAAACAACTGAAAGGAATAGATGAAAAAAAAGCCATTGAGCTGAACAAAACCGGCAATTATGCTGCCCGAAATAAATTTTATGCAGATGCGGTTATTTTCTGGTCCGAAGCAAGGGATGCCTTTATAACACTGCCAAATGGGGATGCAGAGTGGATTGCTATTGTATGTAGTAATGTCGCCACCGGCTATATGCGCCTCAATGAGTCGGACAGTGCCGAGTCTAATTTACTAAAAGCATTAGCCATTTATGAAAAAATTCAAGGCAAATGCTCAAACAACTATTACGAAAACTTAAAGGCACTGAAAATACTATATTTCGAAAACATAGAACACTTCAGTAAAAGCAAATTGCTGGATGTCAGCGAGCAAATCATCGATTGCGTTGTTCAGTTGCACGGACCTGCCAGCAAGGAGTACCTGCAGGCCGAAGCTGATCTGGTTGATGTAAGTCTTTTTATAGAAGATTATAAAAAGGGTATCGAATATGCAGATGAGTGCCTTGCTTTGGTTAAGACGATTCCAGATGTATCGAAAGAATTCCTGGTCAACCTCATGTTGAACAAGGCATACGCCTTGCGTGAACTGGGTAAGCTACAGGAAGGAGAAGAGTGGGTGCTGAAAGCCAAGGCCTTGCTGGAAGATGAGAAAACAAAATATGCGTCATTGTACATCAGTACGTTAATCCGGCTTTCCGGCTTTAAAATGCTGCAGGGAAATTTGTCGGATGCAGAACAACAGCTTGTGGCAGCATCAGAATTCAACCGCAAACAGCTCAAAGATGATGATGTTCAAATCAACATCTTTGCTGATCAGGCCAGGATTTATTTTTTGAAAGGAGATATTAAGAACGCAGAATCTCTCTATCTGTCATACTATCAACACACCAGATCGTCAGAAAAAGAAAATCCTGTCAGATATTATTTTGCCTGCAATGCGCTTACAAAGTTTTTTTATGAAACGGGTAGCTATGAAAAGGCCCTGGAACTTGCCCGGGAAACCTGCCAGTTGGCAAAGCGCTTATTTGGAAGTGATTCCGAAAGGTATGCGGGTGATTGTATCAACCTGGCAGCCGTTTACGTAAAACTGGAAAATTTCAAAGAAGCTGAATTATTATTAACAGAAGTTCTTACAACCATTGAAAACATTAAAGGGCGGGAATGTGAGGAATATGCATTGGCGCTTTTCTTTCTGGCCGATGTTTACAGCGAACATGTACAGTACGCCAGGGCATATGAGTTAAGAACCGAAGCGCTGCATATCTACGAAAAAGTTTTTGGAAGGAACCATTACAAGTTTGCGCATGCTGCAAAAACCATGGCAACAGCCCTTGCTTTTCAGGATCGGTTTTCAGAAGCCGAGCAACTTCACCTGGAAGCCCTTGAGATTTTCAGAAAAACTTATGGTGAAAAGCAAGCCGATTACGCCAAGCAATGTTATCATCTCGGATCTGCTTACCTCGATGCCGGCAATTTTTCGCTGGCCGAGCAATGGTTGTTAAAAGCCCGAACACTACAGGAAGAACTGTTTGGCAAAAATCATCCAGACTACGGAAAAACGCTTAATGAGCTGGGCAGCCTTTATACTGATCAGGGAGACTATGTAAAGGCTGAGTTGATGTATATGGAAGCAAGAGATGTTGCAGAAAAAATCCTTGGTAAAAATCATAATGATTACCTTAAGGTAACCAGTAACCTGGCTGTGTTGTATGATGAGCTGGGTCAATACGATAAGGCAGAGAAATTATTCCGTGATATCGTATCAGTACGGGAATCCCGCCAAGGAAAAGACCATCCGGAGTATGCATTTGCATGTGTTCGCTTGGCTTCAACGCTGACCAACATGGGGCGTTATCCGGAAGCCGGAACCTTATTGGAGTCGGCACTATCGGTAATAGCCAATGCATTCGGCCGGAACAACCTCCGGTATGCTGAAGTCTGCGGCAGCCTGGCCTATTATTACAACAAAACTGGCAACCGCGAAAAAGCTGAAGCATTCTATTCAGAAATCAGGGATCTCAGGGCAAAATACCAAGGCAAAAACCATATAGATTACGCCCAGGCCTGCAATAACCTGGCCTATGCAAAAGATAAAAACGGAAAAACAGCAGAAGCTGAACAACTCTATAAGGAAGCCCTTTCGGTGTTGATCAATGCCGGTTTAACCCGCCATCTGCTTTATGCAACAGTATGCAACAACCTGGCAATGGTTTATGAAGATCAGCATAAACATGCAGAGGCATTTCAACTATACACTCAGTCAGGACGTGTGTTTGTCAATGAACTCAATTCTAATTTCATTCTGCTTTCTGAATCCGAGCGCGAAAAATACCTGGAAGAATTTAATTATTTCCGCGACATCTATTTTTCGTTTGTGCTGGATGCAATTGATAAAATTGAAACAGCAGTTGCGTGGGCTTTTCGTTACAATATGCTTACCAAAAGCGCGCTTTTTCGGGCAGCAAAGGGTTTTCGTGAGGAAATACAAAACACTACCGATACGGATTTGCGTAAATTATTTAATGAATATCAATCTCTCAAAGCAGAATACGCCAGGGTATTAACATTAAGCGAGCAGCAGATTAAGGAAAGAAAAATTAATCCAGCTGCGTTGCGCGAACAGATTGTCGGAGCTGAAAAGAATTTGCTGAGAAAATCTCAGGTACTTAACCGCATTACTGCCGATACCGCCTATACCTGGAAAGATGTTCAGAAACTACTGAAACCCGATGAGGCCTTGGTGGAGTGGGTACGAATGGAGTATTATAAAAACGGATGGACTGATTCCGTTATTTATCTGGCCTTTATCATTCGTCCGCAACAACAAAAACCAGAATATGTTGTGCTGGGTAATGGTAAAGACATGGAAGGTCGTGAAATAAAATTTTACATGAATTCCATCATGTCGGGGTCGGACAACCTGCGATCGTACAATATCTTCTGGAAGCCCCTGGATGCGAAACTGAAAAGTGTGCGCAAAGTTTATGTTGTGCCTGACGGCATCTATCACAACATCAACCTGAACACGTTGTATAACCCGGTTAGCGGCAAATACCTTTCCGATGAATATGCCTTGCATTTGCTTGGGTCATCATTAGACCTGATTCATTATCGCGGAAAGCAGTTTGCCCAGCGAAAGAATTACCAGCAATATAAAGCCTACCTGTTTGGGTATCCTGATTATACCGGAAAAAAGGAAGCGCGGCAATATACAGCGGCTAATCGCGGACGTGTCCGGGATTTTATACGCAAAGATTCAACACAACGTTTCTTCGATCTTGCAGAAGGCCATGTTACGGTATTGGAAGGAACCCGCATCGAAGTGAATGAAATAAACAATGTATTAAGAGGTAAAGGGATTCAGGCTGTGCTCTTAACCGGCCAGGATGCCTCGGAAATGCAACTAAAGCAGCTGCGGGGGCCGGACATTCTGCATATTGCCACGCACGGATTTTTCCTGAACAATGTAGAAAAGCTTGATCCGGATAAACAAATTCGCATCAAAGAGAATCCGTTAATGCGAAGTGGCTTGCTGCTGGCAGGAGCAGAACTGGGTCTTCGCGGTGAAACGATGCCTTCTGATGAAGACGGTATTCTTTTTGCAAATGAAGTTCAGCTTCTTGATTTAAAAGATACCGAACTGGTGGTGCTCAGTGCCTGTGAAACCGGCCTGGGTGAAATAAAAAACGGGGAAGGTGTATATGGTCTGCAACGGGCACTGCAGGAAGCCGGTACTAAAAATATTATCATGAGTTTGTGGAAAGTGGATGACCGCGTTACGCAGGAACTCATGGTGCAGTTCTATGCCCTGCTATTGTCAGGCAAACCCAAAAGAGTTGCCTTCGGTGAAGCACAGGCTGCTGTAAGACAAAAGTACCCGCATCCCTACTATTGGGGAGCGTTTGTTCTGATCGGTGAATAATGTGTTGCGTATGGTTCAAAAGTTTCTGCCCATCATTTTTTCACTCATCGCCCTTGTAATCGCCTTGTATTACGGTCGGCACGGGCATAACCAGATGCGTACGCTGAAGGATGAGTTGGAAAAAAGCCGCGAACAGCACGAAGAGGTGCTGAAAGAAGCCTGTATGCCCGAGGATTGAACACGTTACCGGGCGGTTTCCTGCGATTTACCCGCGAAGGCATCGTGTGCCGGTGAAAAAGTTCCACTACACGAACGCTGTTTGCGCGAACGGCTTGACCGCGAATTGCAGATTAACGTTTACCTAAGTTGAATCCCGGGCATCTGTACCAACCTGAATCACTCAACTGCACTAAGGTGAGCGAGTCCACACCCGGCCCGGTACAGGTTGCATTAAAACATGGCGGTAAGTCAAGCTCTTAAAAACGTCTTAATCCCTGGCTGCGCAGCGAGCGGCTTGCAGTAAGGCCGGGAAAGACGTACCGGATTGTACTGCCTGAGCCGGCGGATAATTGGTAATTTTTTTCCTGTATTTAAAGTTCATTCCTGGCAGTCGTCCCAGCATTCGTGACAGGGCTGTACAAACTCCTGGTACCGGCCGAGTATATCCACTCGGGCCAGTATTTCCGATGTCTGATCCGGCCCCCATAACCACCATCGCGCCAGTGTGTGTTCTTCATTCTCCCATTCCAGAAAATAAACGAGTGGTTCATCGGAGTCCGGATCGTGTACGGTTAAGGCATAACGATTGGAAACCTCATTGTATTCAATATGTTCAATTGTAGCAAACGAGGCGTCCTGCCCCCATCCGATTACCAGCGAATCGTTGGTAACCGTCATGGAAAGATTATCGGCATCGCAGGGTCGGAATATCACCCACTCGCCGGAAGGCCATTGGGTTAATTTTTCCCAGTTACCCTGTAGTTGTGCAGTGACGGAGGGTGTGAGTTTTTGGGCTTCGTCATCATGCTTTTCTTCATCCCCGGCAGAGCGCCTTGTGCAGGCATAAAGAAGAAAAAGAAAAAACAGGAGTTGAAGGGGTGTTGGCATAGTGGAAAGATAGGGTTTTAAAGAATAAACCTCCGAAACCTCCCTGCTTTTTTCATCATCCGGGGCGTTTTCGGGCGCCTGTTTCTTTCTGAATCAGTTGTACAAATTTTTCGCTCAAGGTTGTTCGGACATAGTTAAAAGCCAGTTGCCGCGCTGCCTGCTGGGCCTTTTTCAGCAGGGCTTCATCTTCCACATAAGACCGAATCTGCTTTACAAATGAGTCCGCGTCAGCGGCAAAAAATCCGCATCCGGTTTGTTCAACTTCCTGTTTAATCCACCCTCCAAAATTTACCACAACTGCTTTTCCGGCTGCCAGCGCATCGAAGTACTTGTTGGGCGAACCGGTTTCCAGTACAGGCAGCGGCAGAAAGGAAATCAGGGCCACATCCGTTATCCGGAATACTTCGCGCACACCTTCGCGGTTCTGATATGGCAGGAAGAGTATATTCGGCAGGTTGCGCTTACTGGTTGCTTGCTGAAGCGCTTCTTTTTGGGCCCCGTCACCACAGAGAATAAAGGTTACGGGCAAATTGATATTTGCGCAAGCCTCCGCACAATTTAACAAGAAAAACAAGCCATTCGCCAGCCCTAACGTGCCGATGTAGGAAATGACCAGTGAATTTTGCACACCATATTTTTTTTTCAGCTGATGATCGGTTCCGGGCTGATAAAAATCCGTATCGGCCATGTTGGGTAATTCGTGAACCGTAAGCGCAGGAAAACGCTTTTTTATATTGGAAGCAATTGCCGGTGACAAGGCAACCACCGACAAGCTGCTGCGATAAATGATTGCTTCCAGCCGGTACAGTGCTTGTTTAAGCAAAGTATTGCGGATGATGCCCAGCTGCACGGGTGCTTCGGGCCATAAGTCGCCTACTTCAAAAACGTAGGGAATGCCATATCGCCATTTGAGCACCATGGCTGCAATACCTGTGGTTAAGGGTGCTGATATGGCATAACAGATGATTGCATTTCTGTATTGCGATGCCTGAGTAATTATGCGGATAACAAACTGCAGAAAAGAGTAAACCCTTCGGAAAAAACCATACCGGTTATTATAGGTTATGGGCAGGTAATGTACGTCCATTCCATGCACATCTGCTTTCAGGTAGCCTGGTTGATTGTGCGTGGTAACCACATGTACCGTAAACCCGGCTTGTTTTAGTGCTGTGGCCAGATAGTAAGAGCGCAGCGGGCCACCTTTTTCGGGAGTGTTGAAAAACTGATGTAAGATAAGTACCTGCACATGCAAAGTAAGGAATATCCCGTCTGTTTTTCCGAGCAGAAGGAATAACGATGCTGTCTGCTTATACCTTGCTGCGCAATTGGCTCATTACTTTCGAAACTACATCATCAGGGGGGCTCAGCAGAGCTTCATTAAGGCCAGCTAAAATTTCTTTCAGTTCGTGGTACTGCTGGCGCAGGTCGGCATCACAGAGCAGGGCCGATTCAATCTCCCGGTTCTCTTCCTCCGTAGTCTCGTGGTACAGATACCTGATCAGATCGGTTGGGGTAAACGTTTTTATCATAGGCACGCGGGTTTTTCATCATCATTTTGCGCAGGTTAATCAGCGCATACCGCATACGCCCCAGGGCCGTGTTGATGCTCACCCCGGTGCGGTCGGCAATTTCCTGAAAGCTCATTTTCAAATAGTGGCGCATGATGAGTACCTGCTTCTGCTCGGTTGGGAGTTCTTTAATCAGCTGGCGGAGCCGGACCCGGTTATCCCTCCAGATCTGCTGGTCTTCCGTACTGACATCGGCAAAGGACAATGTATTGAACAATACACTGCCATCCTGTAAAATAATTTCCGGGTAGCGCCTGGATTTGCGGTAATGGTCAACTGCCAGGTTATGAGCAATCCGGCCTATCCAGGAGGCAAATTTCCCCTCATCGGTGTAGCCCCCGTTGCGGATGGTATTCAAAGCTTTGATGAAGGTTTCCTGCAGTAAATCTTCGGCCACATACCGGTCTTTTACAATCAGGTAAATAGCGGTGTACAGGCGCGATTTGTGGCGGTGAAGCAACATGGCAAAAGCCTCTTCGTTACCTTGTTTAAAGCGCAACAGCAACTCGCTGTCGCTGCATGGTTTGGCTGTCATTCGTTCTCACGTTTAGGTAACGTAGAGATGCTGCTCGATATTGCGATGGGTTAGGGTTAAACGGGGTGAAAAGATAAATACTTTCGGTTTTACTGCAAAAAAATCTGCAAAATTCTTGCCTCGAAAGGATTTTCTTTTGGTATTTGTTGCCGATTTTTTGGTTTGGTAACCCCTATGGCAGGAACAAAAAAACGTCTCATAAAAAGTCTGGAAAACTTAAGCGATGAATTGCGTGAATTGCTGAAAAAGCAATACCCCAATGGGTATGAGTCATCCATCACGCGCATCACCAATGCCCGCAATGAACCGATTTTCGTGTTTCCGCTGGAAACGGAAGATGCCACCATTCTGGTAAAGATACCCGCCACCAAAAACAGCGAAGGCGAATATGAAATGGAAACGGCTGAACCGCAGGAATTTGATAATTCGGAAGAAGATGATTTCGGCACTTCGGACGATTACGGTTCAGATGATGACGACTCTTACGATGACGGGACCCGTCACCGCAGCAGCCGCGAAGCCAGTTACGACCCCGACTTTGACAACTGAAAAGCCTATTGTTGTCGGGAATTCTTAAACATATCGTCATAATCGCGGTTCATGCCGTATGCGGATAAAGCCTGTTGATACCGAAACCGTACTGGATGAACTGGACCAGCGGGAATACATCATCATCAGGCGTGCTCGGGTTAACAACCTGAAAAACCTGAGTGTAGCCATACCGCGGAACAAGCTGGTGGTGATTACCGGCCTTTCGGGTTCGGGCAAATCGTCCCTTGCCTTCGACACCCTGTTTGCCGAGGGTCAGCGCATGTATGTGGAGAGCCTGAGCGCCTATGCGCGGCAGTTCCTGGGGCGCATGGAAAAACCCGATGTGGACTACATCCGCGGTGTATCGCCTGCCATTGCCATTGAACAAAAAGTAACCGCCCGCAACCCGCGCTCTACTGTAGGCACTACCACCGAAATATACGACTACCTCAAGTTGCTGTTTGCCCGTATCGGAAAAACCATCTCTCCGGTAAGCGGCACAGAAGTAAAACGCCACACCGTAACCGATGTGGTAAATGCCATCAACAGCCTGCCGGCAGACACGCGCATAACCATAACGGCCCCCCTTGCCATCGGTAAGGGCAGGAAACTTAAAGATGAACTGGGCCTGCTGATTAGCAAAGGATTTTCGCGCGTTTTGCTGGACGGCAACGTGATGATGATTGAAGAGCTGCTGGAGCAAAAGAAATTACCGGCTCGCACGGCTGTTGAAGTAGTTATTGATCGCGCAGTTGTACGCCCCGATGATGAAGATCTGTGCTTCCGGCTGAGCGATTCGGTACAAACGGCCTTTTATGAAGGACATGATGAATGCTGGGTTCATGTGGAAGGTGGGGAAGTACTGCGCTTTTCCGATCGCTTTGAGGCCGATGGCATAAGCTTCACCGAACCTTCGGTTAATTTTTTCAGCTTCAACAACCCCTATGGGGCGTGCCGCACCTGCGAAGGGTTCGGTCATGTGCTGGGTATTGACGAAGACCTGGTTATTCCCGATAAGTCGCTTTCGGTTTTTGAAGGCGCTGTAGCCCCGTGGCGCAGCGAAGGCATGCGCGAGTGGTTGAAGGATTTTATCCGCCATGCGGCAGAAAAATTTCCTGTTCATCGCCCTTATCATCAGCTCAGTGCAGCGGAAAAAGAACTGTTGTGGAAAGGCGATTCAAAAATTTCAGGCATTGATGATTTCTTTAGCTATGTCGAATCAAAGCTGCATAAAATACAGTACCGGGTGTTGCTGTCGCGGTACCGTGGCCGCACCACGTGTCCCGACTGCCGCGGTACGCGATTGCGCAAGGATGCACAGTATGTAAAAATTAACGGCACTTCCATTACCGACCTGGTACTGATGCCCGTTGACGAGGTATCGGCTTTTTTCAAATCGCTTGTGCTGCCCGAACACGAGCAAAAAATTGCATCCCGCATATTAACCGAAATCAACAACCGGCTGGATTACCTGATGCAGGTGGGATTGGGCTACCTCACGCTCAACCGGCTTACCTCTACTTTGTCGGGCGGGGAGTACCAACGCATCAAGCTGGCCACTTCACTGGGCAGCGCGCTGGTGGGCTCCATGTACATCCTCGATGAACCGAGTATCGGGCTGCATCCGCGCGACACGGCCCGCATGGTAGCAGTGCTGCTGTCGCTGCGCGATCAGGGCAATACGGTAATAGTCGTAGAGCACGAAGAAGAAATCATGCGGGCAGCCGATGAGCTGATTGACATCGGGCCGGAAGCCGGTGCGCATGGAGGTCAGCTGGTTTTTCAGGGAAAATTTGACGAACTGGTTCACGCACATCATTCATACACAGCAAGGTATCTGACCGGCAAAGAAAAAATTGAGTTGCCTGCACGCAGAAGAAAATGGAAGGACAGCGTTATCATCAGGGGTGCGCGCGAAAACAACCTAAAGAATATTACCGCGCAATTTCCGTTAGGCGTACTCACCGTGGTTACGGGCGTAAGTGGATCGGGCAAATCCACGCTGGTGAAGAAAATTTTATATCCGGCCCTCTGCCGCGCTCTGGGGCTATCTTCCGATGCGCCCGGTAAATTCGACCGGCTGGAAGGCGAAGTGCAGACCATCACCCGGGTGGAATTTGTTGATCAGAATCCCATCGGCCGATCTTCCCGGTCCAATCCGGTATCCTACATCAAGGCCTATGATGCCATACGGCACCTGTTTGCCGAACAACCTGTGGCAAAACAACGCGGCTATACACCGGCCTATTTCTCATTTAATGTAGAAGGCGGGCGCTGTGAAACCTGTGAGGGCGAAGGGATGATTACGATAGAAATGCAGTTCATGGCCGACATACACCTGAAATGCGAAAGTTGTCATGGAAAGCGGTTTAAACCAGAGATACTGGAAGTTACTTACAAGGGAAAAAGCATTGCCGATGTGCTGGATTTGACCGTGGAAGAGGCGCTGGAATTTTTTTCTGACAAAAAATCCATTCGCGATAAAATCCAGCCGTTGTATGATGTAGGCATGGGTTATGTTAAACTCGGCCAACCATCGGATACGCTAAGCGGTGGCGAGGCGCAACGTGTAAAGCTGGCCTCCTACCTGGGCAAACCCGTGCACGAAGGGCACATTGTTTTTATTTTTGATGAGCCCACTACCGGGTTGCACTTTCACGACATCCGCAAACTGCTCAATTCGATTGATGCTTTGGTTAACCGCGGGCATACGGTCATCATCATTGAGCATAATCTGGAAGTCATAAAATGTGCCGACTGGATTATTGACCTGGGCCCGGAAGGAGGCGAAAAAGCAGGAGGTCAGATTGTTTTTGCAGGTACACCGGAAGAGATGATAAGAAAAGCAAAAGGAAGTTATACAGCTGAATTTCTGAAAAACAAACTTTTGTGATATTCAGCTCAACGAGCTTATAGAACCCAATTTCATTACTTGCAAATACACCAGTTTTTCGCGGGTAAGTTTATTTTTCTTGCCATTTATCCCCAATGCCATCTTCTCCGTTGCCCGGCATGGTGTTGACGAGATCATAGGCAGCCGATAAATAAAGACTATAGTTCATTAATCAAGTTAATATATAGGCGGGTAAGCAAAGGCTCGGCCTTTGCGGCCACCTTTACAATGCTTTCGATGTTCACCGGTTCCAGGTTATCCGGGTCGCAGTCATCGGTAAGCACGGAAATAGCACAACAGGGCAGGCTCATGTGGTTGGCCACAATTACTTCGGGTACGGTGCTCATGCCCACGGCATCGGCACCAATCTGCCGCAGGAAACGGTACTCGGCCCGCGTTTCCAGGTTGGGTCCCTGAACAGCCACGTAGATACCTTCATTGAGCTTGATCTTCAGCCTGCGGGCAATTTGCCTGAGTTTCTTATTGAGTTGTGGCGAATACGGGGCGCTCATATCCGGAAAGCGGGGACCGAAAATATCGTAGTTTTCGCCCCTCAACGGATTGTCGGGCAACAGGCTGATATGGTCATTGAGCAGCATGAGCTGACCTTTTTTCCATCTCAGGTTCAGGTTGCCGGCAGCATTGGAAATGAGCAGGTATTCAATACCCAGCAGTTTCATTACCCGTACCGGCATGGTAACCTGTTTCAGGCTGTAACCCTCGTAGTAATGAAACCGGCCCTGCATGGCCAGCACCTTTTTACCTTTTACCATGCCGTAAATGAGCCGCCCTTTATGATACTCGACTGTAGAAATCGGGAAATAGGGAATGGAGTTGTAATTGACAATGACCGGTGATTGAATTTCTTCCACAAAGCGGTTGCCCAGGCCAGTGCCGAGAATTACACCCACTTCGGGTTTGGTAATGCCGCGCTTCTGCAGGTAGGCCACGGCTTCATTGATTTCTTTTAGCATAGTTTAAAAATTAAATCCTCAGGCTTTCGATCAGTTTGGTAAACAAAAGGGCAAGGTTTTTTTCGCCCTCCCGGGCGGTGCGGATGATGTCTTGAAGTGAAACCGGATTGGGTTTATCGGTTTTTGCCTCATTGGTAAGAACCGAAACGGCACAGCAACGCATGCCCGCCTGAACGGCCGCAATCACTTCCGGCACCGTACTCATGCCAACGGCGTCAGCGCCGATGATTCGAAGAAACCGGTATTCGGCACGCGTTTCGAGCGAAGGCCCCTGCACAGCTGCATATACGCCTTCGCGCAACACAATGTTATGCCTGGCGGCCAGTTTGCACATGCGTTGCATCAGCTTTGGATCATAGGGCATGCCCATATCTACAAATCGTTCGCCAAATTGTTTGTAGTGTATGCCCCGCAGCGGGTTATCGGGATGCAGTGCAATATGATCAGTTATCAACATCAGCTCGCCCTTCTTCCAGCTTTCCTTTACACAACCGGCTGCATTGGATAGAAGCAGGTACGTAATACCAAGTTTTTTCAGTACACGCACCGGCAGGGCAATCTGCCACATATCATACCCTTCGTAATAATGCCAACGCCCACGCAGTATCAGTACAGGCTTGCCGCTCAGGTTCCCTGCTATCAGTTGGCCTTGGTGCGATTCAACGGTGGTGCGTGGAAAATGGGGTATGATGCCGTAGGGTATAACCTGGACTTCAGTCACTGCCTTGCATAGCTGGTTGCCCAGGCCCGTACCCAGTATAACGGCAACTTTCGGTTGCAATGATATCCGGTTTTTGATAAAATCCGATGCTTCGCGGATGGCCTCCAGCATGCTTCAAATGTACAACGGTTTAAATCAACCGGTTGTCCGCTGAGCCGGCTTGCTGTAAAAAATCTGATGAAAAATTTCATAACCCGCCTTACTTTCACCTGGTTTTAAATCCATGGTCATGAAAATGCGCATCCTTATTTTATTGTTATGGCCGGTGGCTCATGTGCTGGCACAGTCATTTAATCAGTTGCCGGTAAATACGCAAAAGCCACCTTTACACGGTAAGCACTGGATGGCCATCACCGGCAAGCCACTGGCCGCCACAGCCGGTGCCATGATCTTTACCAGAGGAGGAAATGCCGTTGATGCAGCCTGTGCCATGCTGGCGGCCACGTGCACCATGTGGGATGTGCTGAGCTGGGGAGGGGAAACGCAGGCGCTCATTTACAACCCGAAAACCAAAAAGGTAATAGCCATTAACGCACTGGGTGTTGCACCCACCGGAGCAACCGCACAATTTTTCAAAGACAAGGGCATGAAATATCCACCCCAGTACGGCCCACTGGCTGCGGTAACACCGGGTACACCCGGCGGACTGATGGTGATGCTGGCCGAATACGGCACGATGAGCCTGAAAGATGTGCTGGCCCCGGCCATGGAAATGGCGCTGGGCTATCCGATTGAAGCCCAAACAGCCAACTCCATCGAAAGAGAAAAAGCACGAATCAAGGAATGGCCATACTCTAAAAAAGTTTTCCTGCCACATTTAGGCGAAGAACGAGAGGCACCCTATCCGGGAGAAATTTTTGTGCAGAAAGATTTATACGAAACGCTCAGAAAACTGGTAGAAGCAGAGCAGCAGGCATTGAAGAAGGGCAGGTCGCGGAAGGAAGCAATTTATGCAGCATACGATCGCTTTTACAAGGGCGACATTGCCAAAGAATTTGTGCGCGGGTGCCGTGAACAGGGGGGGTTGATAACCGAACAGGATCTGGCCAACTGGAAAGTGCTGATCGAAGAACCTTTGATGACCACCTATAAGGGAATAGAAGTGTATAAGCTGCAGCAATGGACACAAGGTCCTGTTATGTTACAAACGCTGAACATTCTGGAGAATTTCGATTTGAAAGCCATGGGGTACAATTCCACCCGGTACATTCACACATTATACCAGGCCATGAACCTGGCCTTTGCCGACCGGGACTTTTACTATGGCGACCCGTACTTTCCGCCTGCTGAACCCATGAAGGGCCTGTTGTCGAAAGAATATGCAAAGGAGAGAGCCAAGCTAATAAACCCGGACTTCAACAATCCGAACATCGGCCCGGGCGATCCCTATCCCTTTCAGGGAGAGGTGAACCCTTACATCGATTTGCTGAAAAACTGGGGCAACAGGCAAAGCAGCCTGAACCGGCCCATCACCGAAGAATATCTGCGCGATTTTACGGCAGGTACCACATCTGTTGAAGCAGCTGATAAAGAAGGCTGGGTGGTTTCCATTACTCCCAGCGGGGGATGGGTGCCCGCCTGCATTGCCGGCAACACCGGCATTGGCATGAGCCAGCGCATGCAAAGCTTTGTGCTTGATGAGAGGGAAAATCCTTTTAACGTGGTAGAGCCCGGCAAGCGGCCCCGCGTAACCTTAACACCCAGCTTAGCGCTGAAAGACGGAAAGCCTTTTCTCTCGTTTGCCAAACAGGCCGGTGACGAGCAGGACCAGTTACTCATTCAGTTTTTTCTGAACGTGGTAGAGTTCGGAATGACTGTACAGGAGGCCTGCGAGGCACCCAGCTTCATTACCAACCAGATGTACTCCAGCTTTGGCAACCATGAAAAACAGCCCGGCTCTCTGATTCTCAACAGCCAGATGCCCGCGTGGATACGCAAAGAGCTGGCGCAGAAGGGTTACCGCCTTTCCTACCGCGAACGCACAAGTGGCCCCATCAATGCCATCTACTTCGACTGGCAGCACGGCAGCATGTGGGGCGGATCCAGCAATCATGGCGAAGACTACGGCATCGGATGGTAGAGCAACCAGCCTGCCGGCAGAAAAATGTTTTTCGGTGCAGGCGCCCTGTTCCTGCTTGTTTAGAAACCCACTGATCCGGGCCTTGTAAACAAGGCCCTTTTCGTTTTTAAGCCGTTTAAAGCCACAGCTTTTGTCTAATTCAAAACTGTCCTATTTTCGCGGAACCATATCCTTGGCAGACACTTTACAAAATCCATGTTTTTACAAATGGAGCGGATAAATAAGTATATTTATTTAGTAGCGAATAAAGACAAAGAAATTTCTGAAACAGCTTGTATAGTCAGGCAAGATCAGGACAATATTTATTTAGTTTACTCATTATTGGATAATGATTGTCTTTTTGATTTTTCTGACATTTGTAACAAAATAGAAATAGTAGTAGCTAAAGCATATTTTGAAAAATATGATCAAAATTTCAAAGTACAACTTGCTAAACAAGATATTTGTTGCAATACACAATCAAAACTTTTTGAGCTTGTAAATTGTAAACTGAAAGGAGTTGTAAGGAATATTTATTTGGAAAGCATTGTACTCAATCTGTTAATTCAAACTCAGAAAAATAATGCTGCTTTTCAAAAAAATTGCAATAGTTGCGGTTTTTTAACTAACTCAATAGAGGCAGACAAAATTCAAAAAGCAAAAGATTTTATCATAAGAAATTTAGATCAAAATATCACCATCCCCACTATTGCAGGTTATGTGGGGACCAATCAATGTTATTTAAAAAAGAGATTTAAGGAAATTCAGGGACAAACAATCTTTGAATTTTTACGAGAGAATAGAATGATAAAAGCGAGGCATTTATTACAGAACTCCAACTACAGTATTCAAGAAATATCGGTAATGGTTGGCTATTCATCTATTAGCAGTTTTAGCCAGGCCTACAAAAACTATTTTGGTTTATCGCCAAGGATAGATCAAAAGTTTACTATTTCCATAAACTAAAAAATTTTTTCGTTTTTCTAAAATCAATCAGCCGTTTCATCCCGAAACTTGAGCTTAATTTATAATTAATCTAAATAAAAATAAAATGTACAAATTTTTGATTGTCCCGTTCCTGCTTGTAAGCATTGCCACATTTGCACAACAAATAACCCAGGATTCAATCAAAAGCACTGAGCTGGAATCTGTAACCATTATTGGCAGCAGGGCCAAATCCATATCCGGCTCGGGGCAATACATTGGAAATACCCAATTAGAAAAGCTCAATCAGCCTAACATAAATAATGTATTAAGAACCATACCGGGTGTTAATATTAGAGATGAGGAAGGCTTTGGACTAAGACCTAATATTGGATTGAGAGGTACTTCGGTAAACAGAAGTGCGAAAATAACTTTAATGGAAGACGGTATTCTTGCCGCCCCTGCCCCATATGCAGATCCTTCGGCTTATTACTTCCCTACCTTTGCACGTATGCAGGGTATTGAGGTGTTGAAAGGCAGCAGCCAGATAAAATACGGTCCTTATACGATTGGCGGTGCAGTTAATTTGCTTTCTACATTGATTCCTGAAACATTTAGAGGATTTGCACAAATCGGGTATGGTAGCTTTCATACCAACCAGCAAAGAGTTTGGTTGGGTGACAGCAGAAAAAACTTTGACTACGTTTTTGACATAAACAGGATTGCCAGCAACGGATTTAAGGAATTAGACAATGGTAAGAATACAGGTTTTGACAGAAGAGATGTAATGGCTAAACTTCGCTGGCATACTGCTGAGAATGCAAAAGTGCCGCAATCTCTAACCTTCAAATTTATAAATACCACTGAACTGGCAAATGAAACATACTTGGGCTTGATTTATGACGATTACAAAGAAAATCCATTACGGAGGTATGCGGGAACCCAAAAAGATATTTTGGATTTAAACCATCAACACATTTCATTCAATCATTATATCTTACCTGTTAAAGGACTCACAATCAATACGACTACGTATTACTCAAAAGTTTTTAGAGACTGGGCACGAGCCCATGCTTTTGGCGGACAAAATATCAATAGTATTTTAGCAGACCCCGCAGCCCGTCAAGCTGAATACGATATAATGACCGGGAAAGCAGATGGCAATGTGGAATACCGCAGTGCCGCAAGAACCTATTATTCGCAAGGTGTTCAAACAAATGCTCAATATCTGTTCAATACAAGTGAAATGTATCACCGAATTCAGTTTGGTTTACGCTACCACAAAGACCAGGCAGACCGCTATGGTACAAGCTCCATCTACTCGATGACCAACGGCATTATGGTGCTTACCACCCCCGGTGTAAAGGGTAATCAGGAAAATCAAATTCGCAATGCCAATAGTTTGGCCACGTATGTTAGTTATGAATTTATTTACAAAAAAATAAAACTGAGTCCCGGATTTCGGTATGAAAAAATCAATCTCGATTTTCTGAATTTTGGCAATGCCGATAATGCAAGGTCAGGATCGGATTTAAAAACAGCACACAACAGTATTTCTGTAGTCTTGCCAGGCATGGGCTTCAATTACGAATTGAATGAAACCATGAGCGTCTTTAGCGGTGTTTACAAAGGATTTTCACCTCCCGGTATGCCTTCGGTAACTTCTACAACAGGGCAGGCAAGGCCTGAGACTTCTATCAATTATGAGTTGGGTTATCGGTACGAAACAGAAAGTACAGGCATACAAATAACATATTTCATGAATGATTATGACAACATTTTGGGCTCCGATAACCTTTCGGGTGGCGGTGCCGGAACCGGAGATATGTTCAATGCAGGCAAAGCAAAAATTCAGGGTATAGAAACCAGTATTACTTATGATTTGCTACAAAAAAAGAGCAATGGAATCAAATTACCACTTTCAATAGCTTATACCTACACCAATGCAAGGTTTCAGGAAACATTTGTTAATGGAGGTGGAGATTGGGGAACGGGCACCATTAACAAAGGAGATTTTATACCTTTCGTTACCCCCCATCTGTTGACAGCAAGCGTAGGGTTTGAAAACAAGAGACTCAACGCCACTTTGATAGCCCGCTATACGGGTGTAACAAGAGTGAAGCCGGGTAAAGGCGCGATAATAGTTCCTGACCAAAATATTATGTACAATGATGTAAATGCATTAAATCATTTTTTAATAGTAGACTTTTCTGCCAATTATTACTTAAATAAAACTTTTACAGCATTTACTTTAATCAATAATATTACCAATAACAAATCTATAGTGGCCAACTTACCACAAGGATACAGACCCAATATGCCTTTGGCTTTTAACTTTGGACTAAAAGCAAATTTTTAAAGAAAACATGACCTGCAGATAAGGATATTTACAATCCGGCTGAAAATGCCCGGGGAGTAAACAGGTTGTGAACGAAGCAAGCTGGTACCGGACTGATTTATCTGATTCGGTTAAAATCAGGTTTTTACCTTTACCAGGTGCAATTCATGTTATAAAATTCCCGCCTTGGGGCATCTCTAAAGCAGAAAATTTATTCATAGTTATTACAAACTGTTCTATTTTCGGGGAAGTTTATTACCATGCCGGAAACGAAAAAACTTTTTCTGCTCGATGCCATGGCGCTCATTTACCGCGCTCATTTTGCTTTTACCAAAACTCCGCGTATCAATTCCAAAGGCATCAATACCTCAGTTCCGTTTGGATTTACCAACACGCTGCTCGAGGTGCTGCAAAAACAAAAACCCACACATATAGGGGTGGCCTTCGACACGTCAGCACCCACTTTCCGCGATGAAATTTTTGAAGCCTACAAAGCAACCCGGCAGGAAACACCCGAAGACATACGCTACGGCCTGCCCAAAGTGAAAGAAATACTGAAAGGATTTAACATCCCCATTCTGGAGGTTGATGGCTACGAAGCCGATGACATTATCGGAACGCTGGCCCGGCAAGCCGAACAACATGGGTTTGAGGTGTTTATGATGACACCTGATAAGGACTTCGGACAACTGGTAACAGACAAGATTAAGCTGTACAAGCCGGCTTATATGGGCAATGCCGTGGATATTCTTGGCCCGAAAGAGGTGTGTGAAAAATGGAACATCAGCAACGTATCCCAGGTTACCGATATGTTGGGTTTGCAGGGCGATACATCCGACAACATTCCCGGGGTGCCCGGCATTGGGCCGAAAACAGCAGCCGCACTCATTCAACAGTATGGATCCATCGAAAACATTCTGGCACATGTTGATGAGCTGAAAGGAAAACAAAAGGAGCTGCTGCAGCAATACGGTGAGCAGGCGCTCCTCAGCAAGAAACTGGCTACCATCGTTACCGATGCGCCCATTCGGTTTAATCCTGATGATCTGAAATACACCGGTCCGGATGAAAAGGTTCTGCGCCCCATCTTTCAGGAGTTGGAGTTTCGTTCCATACCGGGTCGTCTTTTTGGCGACCGTACACCTTCAGTTCCGCAGGCCACCCAGTTATCCATGTTCGGAAGCGCATCAGGGTTGGCAACTGCCGCAGAGCAAGACGCATCTGAAAAGTCACGGCCACAAGCTGCAGAGGTTGCAAAGATTCAGGCCGTACAAATTGGTCTGAAAACGCTTACCGATGTACTGAAAGCCCATGCTGTTGTGGCACTGGAAGTGGTGATGACGGAAGAAGATAAGCCAGTGCTGTGGTTATATGTGCCAACCGGAGAGTGTTATCGCTTTGCGCCACAGACGGAGCAGGAGCTTAAGCAGCTTACCAGCCTGTTGCAAAGCCACGATGTGCTTAAAATCGGACATAACCTGAAGTCGTCTTTGCTGAACCTGAAGTACGCAGGTTCTGATTTAAGCGGTCCGATGTTCGATACGCTCATTGCGCACTATCTTATTGAGCCGGAAACTGCGCACGATCTGGAAACGCTCTGTGCGCATTACCTGCAGCGAACCTTTACCGGCGAGGATGCAGAGAATATGGCTGCATCCAGGGTAAGTGCTGCCTTTCAGCTCAGGCCCCTGCTGGATCGCGAACTGGAAGAGCGCAACCAGACGCGCCTGATGAACGAAATAGAGATGCCTTTGGTAGAAGTGCTGGCATCGATGGAATACGAAGGGGTAAACCTCGACACAGAGGTGCTCGCTGTTTTGTCGGAAGATTTACGTGTATCGAGCGAAAAAGTACAGCAGGAAATTTACCAACTTGCGGGCAGGGAATTCAACATCAACTCACCGCGCCAACTGGGTGAAATTTTATTTGAAAAGCTGAAACTGGGCGATCGCCCCAAAAAAACCAAAACCGGTCAGTATGCCACAGGCGAGGATGTGTTGCTCAAACTCATCAACGAGCATCCCATCGTACCTAAAATTCTCGAGTACCGGGAGTATGAAAAACTTCGTTCTACCTATGTCGATGCATTACCCAAACTTATTAGCCCGCGTGACGGGCGTATCCATACCGATTACCGGCAGGCGGTGGCTGCAACCGGCAGGCTGAGCTCCAACAATCCGAATCTTCAGAATATACCCATCCGCACGGAGAAAGGGCGCCAGATCCGCAAGGCTTTTATACCGCGCAACGAGGAGTACCTGTTCATGTCGGCCGATTATTCGCAGATCGAGTTGCGCATAGCGGCCTCATTTGCAAAAGATGAAACAATGATTGAAGCCTTTAAAAACAAACGGGATATTCATGCCACTACTGCTGCCAAAGTATTTAAGGTGCCGCTCGACCAGGTTACACCCGACATGAGACGGAAGGCCAAGGAAGTAAACTTCGGCATCTTGTACGGCAGCACCGCTTTCGGACTGGCGCAGAACCTGAATATTCCCCGGTCCGAAGCTTCGGAAATAATCCAGTCATACTTCAAAGAATTTCCGGCCATCAAGAATTACATCGATCGCGTTATTGAGCAGGCGCGCGAAAAGGAATATGTGGAAACGATCATGGGCCGGAGGCGCTACCTGCGCGACATCAACTCGCGCAACATTGCCACGCGTGGTTTTGCCGAACGCAACGCTATCAACGCACCCATCCAGGGCAGTGCTGCCGATATCATTAAACTGGCCATGGTGCGCATCCATCACTGGCTTACCAAAAACAACCTGAAAACGCGCATGATACTGCAGGTGCACGATGAGTTGGTATTTGACCTGCACCGGGACGAAGCAGAGGTGGTGAAGGAGAACGTAGTAAGGCTGATGAAGGGTGCCGCTGAACTGGAGGTGCCGATGGAGGTGGAGGTAGGTATTGGCAAAAACTGGCTGGAGGCCCATTAAACGCAGACTTTGCCGGATTAGGTAACCAAAAAGTAAGTTACTGTTTGGTAAGTTACTGTTTGGTAAGTTACTGTTTGGTAAGTTATTTTTGGGTAAGATTATGACATCCCTTCCTTTTGTATATGGGCGCATTGTAGAAACTCCGCATTTCATCAACCGGCAGGAAGAAATAAACCGGCTGAAGATTAACCTCACTTCCGGTTTAAACACGGTTCTTATTTCTCCGCGCAGGTGGGGGAAATCCTCCCTGGTAAACACGGTGGTGCGGTTGCTTAAAAAGAACAGGCGCGTACGTGTGTGCGTGGTTGATTTATTCAACATCAGATCGGAGCAGGAATTTATTGAGAGCTATACCCGTGAAATACTGAAGAACACTTCTTCAAAGTGGGAAGAATGGCTGGAAAACGGAAAAAAATTTCTTGCACAACTGGCTCCGCGGTTCAGTTTCGGGTCGGATCCTTATCAGGATTTTTCTGTTTCATTTAATTTTTCCTATGCCGAAAAGGAACTGAGAGATGTGCTCGATCTGCCGGAAAAGATCGCTGCAACAAAAGGTTTGCATGTGGTTGTTTGTATAGATGAATTTCAGAACATTTCCTATTACAACAATCCACTTGGTTTTCAGAAAAAGTTGCGATCAGCGTGGCAGCACCATCGCCACACCACGTATTGTTTGTACGGCAGCAAGCGCCACATGATGAGTGAAATTTTTGAAAACAAATCACACCCGTTTTACAAGTTTGGTGAGGTTATTTTTCTGAAAAAGATAGCCACCGAACATTGGCTTGATTATTTGAGGTCTTCCTTCGAAAAATCCAATAAAGCCATTTCAGACGAGCAGTGCAGGGAGGTGGTTTCTTTAGCGGCCAATAATCCCTACTTTGTGCAGCAGCTTGCCCTTAAAGTCTGGTTGCTGACTGAAAAAAAAGTTACATCTGAAATAATAGATAAGGCTGTTGACGATATACTGATGGAAAATTCCATTGTATATCTGAGGGACATGGAAAACCTGAGCAATACGCAGATTAATTACCTTCATGCGGTTTGCGATCGGGTGCAGCATCTTACCTCTTCGGACACCCTGCAGAAGTACCGGCTGGGCACATCGGCAAATGTTTTGAAAATAAAAAAAGCACTGGAACAGAAAGAAATGCTGGATTTATTCACTCCTTATCCGGAATTTGTGGATCCGATTTTTGAATTGTGGCTAAAACGCATCTATTTCCATGATCACCCGCGAAACCATTGAACAGGCACACACCCGTATCAAGCCATACATTCACCGCACACCGGTGTTCACGTCTTCGGGACTCAATGAACTGGCCGGCTGCTCGCTGTATTTCAAGTGCGAGAACTTTCAGAAGATTGGCGCCTTCAAAGCCCGCGGGGCCATGAATGCCGTGTTGTCGCTTTCGCCTGAGGCACGCAGCAAGGGTATTGCTACTCACTCATCGGGCAACCATGCCCAGGCAGTAGCGCGTGCTGCCCATATAGCCGGTGTGCCGGCCTACATTGTGATGCCGCGCAATGCACCCGAAGTAAAAAAACGCGGGGTGCGGGGATATGGCGGACAAATTTTTGAATGTGAGCCCACCAGCGAAGCGCGCGAAAAGATGCTGGAAGAAGTTATCCGCAAAACCGGTGCAACGCTGGTGCATCCGTTTAACGACTACGCTGTGATTGCCGGACAGGCCACAGCTGCCAAAGAATTAATAGAAGACGTGCCGGAACCTCTGGATGTAATACTCACACCCGTAGGGGGTGGAGGCTTGCTGAGCGGTACGCTGCTGGCAGTAAAATATTTTTCTTCCGGCACATCGGTAATAGCCGGAGAGCCGGCCGGCTCGGATGACGCATTCCGATCGCTGCACAGCGGAAAGATTGAACCTGCTCAGGCAAAAACCATCGCGGACGGTTTGCTGACTTCCTTAGGCGACAAAACCTTTGCCATCATCCGCGATCATGTAAAGGAAATCATCACGGTAACCGATGAAGAAATCGTTCAGGCCATGCGGACCATCTGGGAACGCATGAAAATCATCATCGAGCCATCCTGTGCCGTGCCGTTTGCCGCGGTGCTGAAAGCGAAAGAAAAATTTGCCGGTAAAAAGACGGGCATTATTCTTTCGGGCGGTAATGTGGACCTGGAAAGAGCCTGCAAACTTTTTAGCGGCTTAAGTTAACAGTTGCCCACCGCTGTTTCGGATGCCGGATTAAAATCCGAGGCTGTTAGTTTCCTTTTTTAAACTGATCGAAACGCGAAGGCTGACTTTGACGAGGAAATACATTGTCGGCAGTATTCACATCGGCTGTTTCAAAGTTTGGATCAATTACAATATTGGTTACCTCTTTGTCCTTAACAAAAGCCTTGGTCACTTCAGTTTCATTGGTGCGCCATATCTCCGCTGGTATGCGCTCAATCTCCTTGCTGCCATCTGCATAGGTCCATTCGATAATGATGGGCATGACAAGACCGCCGGTATTTTTAAATTTCAGCTCATAGATATTTTTATTCAGCAATTTCTGACGAATGGCGTTGTCGTCCAGCCGGTTTCTGAATTCGCCATAAAACACATCGGGGGTATTCATTACAGTGAGGGGGCGCGGACCTTCGCTGAAATCGGTGGCTTTGCCACTGCCTTTTCCACTTCCTGTTGCAGCACTGCGCACCTGAGCTGTTTTGCGTTCCGGATCAATCACAGGTGCCTGCACCCGATACCATTTTACTTCATCCAATGTAATGTCCACATGGTCGGTCGAGTAGAACCATCCGCGCCAAAACCAGTCCAGGTCAACACCCGAAACATCTTCCATGGTGCGGAAGAAGTCGGCAGGCTTCGGATGCTTGAAAGCCCAGCGCTGGGCGTATTCCTTAAATGCGCGGTCAAACAACTCCGGACCCATGACCGTTTCGCGCAGTATGGTGAGAGCCGCTGCCGGTTTGGAATAACCGTTATTGCCGAAGCTTGCCCCCTGCGTATCGGATGAAGCCATGACAGGACGCATGATGCTTTTATCGCCCTTCATGAAATTTACAATAGCCTTCGGTGTGTTTTCCTGATAATTCAGGTGCGGATAGCGTTCGCGCATGGTTTCTTTTTCCAAAAAGGAATTCAGGCCTTCATCCATCCAGGTCCATTGCCGCTCGTCTGAGTTCACAATCATCGGAAAGAAGTTATGACCCACCTCGTGCACAACAATGTACACCATGCGCACGCGGGTGCGATCGGATATGGTACCGTCTTTGGCAGGCCGCCCACCGTTGAAAGAAATCATGGGATATTCCATGCCACCGCCCACCCAGTTTACCGATATGGCAGTGGGATAAGGATAATCGAACGTGCGGGCTGAATAGACTTCAAGGGTGTTTTTGATGGCTAAGGTAGATTCCTGTTCCCACAACGGGTTGCCTTCTTTGGGATAAAACGACTGTGCCAGCGGAGTTTTATCGCCAATCTTTACGGCCATGGCATCCCAGATGAACTTGCGCGAACTGGCAAAAGCAAAGTCGCGCACGTTTTCGGCATAGAACTCCCAGGTGGCCCTGGCAGAGGCACGCTGTTTTTCTTTTTTGCGGGCTTCTTCTTCGGTTACAATAAATACAGGCTTATCGAAAGTACGTTTTGCTCTTTCAAAACGCTCGAGTTGTTCTTTGGCCAACACAACATTTGCATTCTGAAGGGTTCCGGTTGCCGCCACGATGTGATCAGACGGCACGGTGATGCGCACCCGGTAGTTGCCGAAGGTAAGGGCAAATTCGCCTGCACCCATGAACTGCTTGTTCTGCCAGCCCTCGTAGTCATCGAACACGCACATGCGCGGAAACCACTGCGCGATGAAGTAAATGTAGTTGCCGTCTTCCGGAAAGTACTCCATCCCACTTCGCCCGGAAATCTTCATCATATCGTTGATGTTGTATTGCCAGGCGATGCGGAAGGAAAATGACTGCCCGGTTTTCAGGGGTGTGGGCAGGTCAATGCGCATCATGGTGTTGTTGATAGTATAGGGTAATGGTTTCCCTTCGCGATCGGCTACCTGAGTGATGAGGTAGCCGCCTTTGTAGTCGTGCAGGTTAAGTGCAGAAGCCAGAAAGCGGGTCGGTACGGAGTCGCGTATGGTGTAGGTGCGTGTTTTGGCCAGGCTGTTTTCAGGTGCGTTGATGTTCTGGTCCAGTTGTACCCACAGGTAAGTAAGTGTTTCGGGCGAGTTGTTGAAATAGGTAATGATTTCCTTTCCGGTGAGTACCTGCGTGTAGTCGTTTATTTCTACATCTATTTCGTAATCAGCGCGCTGTTGCCAGTAAGCCGGGCCCGGGGCACCGGAGGCTGTGCGATAGGTGTTAGGGGTTGGCAACAGGTAATCAAGTTGCTCAAATTTACCTTTCCACTGCTGGGCAATGGCAGTGAGACACAGGATGAGCAATGCATAAACAAGCATGAACTTTTTCATAAAGGCAATGGTAATGGATGAACGTACGTGTTGTTTCAAAGGAACAAAATTCTCTGGCGCAAAGGTAGGAATAGCCCCTTACGATTTGTGATAAAATTATATAAGCTGCCCCCTGTTTGCGCGAAGTCCTTATCTGTTTACCCAAACCGTTTTTTCCGAAACAGGACGTCTTTCACTAATTCCCACATTGGCCTTTGGAATACCGAGATGAAAAAATCCGATGATCCGATCGTCCGGTTCCAGTCCGAATGCTTTTTTGGCTTCTTCAAAATAGGTAATTCCGCCTGTGCTCAGGTAGCAGCCCACGCCATATGCGGCACAGGTAAGGTACATGTTTTCGATGGCACAGAACACGGCCCCGATTTCTTCAACTTCGGGAACCGACCTTTTGGGGTCGCGTTTCATATAAACCAGTATGATGTGCGATGACTCGAGAGGTTTTTTCAACAGATTCTGGTAACGCTCTTCTTTAAAAGTACCGTCAGCTTCAGTTACCTGTTTGTACACGGTAGCCTGTAATTCAGCCAGTTTTCTGCGCCCTTCACCGCTGTACACGATAAACCGCCACGGCTCAGTGCGTTTATGGGTGGGGGCCCGGTTGGCATTTTCAAGTACTTGATGAACGATTTCAACGGGCACTTCCGCACCGCTGTACTGGGCAGGAAAAGTTGATTTGCGATTTAAAATCAGTTGGTTGAATTCTTGTGTATTCATGTGGTAAAAATAAAAAACAGGGACGCCCTCCGTTGCATGTTTCAGGCTCTGGCTAAAATTCCTAACTTAACCTTTTTAAGATAAGATAAGAACAGATGATGAAACCTTTTTTTTGGATCAGCCTGATGGCCGTTTTTGCTGCAACCGCACAGGATTATGTCGGTATCAGAAAAAAAATGGATGCGGGCGATTTTAAGGTTGCCCGATCCGAATTATCTAAGATTCTTGAAAACAACCCACGCAACAAGCAGGCTTTGCTGCTGCGGGGTGAAGTCCGGAGCGAGTTGCAAGATTTTTATGGCGCCATTGCCGACTTGACTTTTGCCCTTGAACTGGACAGCACCATGGCCGAGGCCTACCACCTGCGCGGACAGGCCAAGGCTTCGCTAGGTGATGAGGAAGGCGCTATACGCGATTACGACAAGGCTATACAGTTTAATCCCAAATTTACCGATGCCTACACCAGTCGCGGACTTTCCAGATACAACCTTGACGATCTTCAGGGTGCTTACTTCGACTTCAGCAAGGCGCTGGAACTGGGGCCACCCGATGCCGATAAATATTTGAACCGTGGTGTGGTAAAAGCCGAGTTAGGCGAATTTGTGAGTGCCATTGATGATTATACCAAGGCCATTGAGCTGGATAAAAACGATGCCAGCCTGTACAACTACCGCGGGGTGGCCTTTTACAACATCGGCAACTTTGAGCGCGCTATTGCCGATTACGATCAGGCCATTAAACTCGACCCGCAAGATCCGCTTAAATATGAAAACCGTGCCCTGGCCCGGGCAGCACGCGAGGATTTTAAAGGGGCGCTGGAAGATTACAACAAGGCCATTGAACTGGATGGCGATGACCCGGAATTGTATAACCTGCGCGGAGTGGTGAAGTTTAGCATGGAAGATTACGATGGCGCCATAGCCGATTACACGCGTGCCATTGAGCGCGATGACTCAAATCCGGTGTATTACGATAACCGTGCCCTGGCCCGCACCGAAAAACAGGATTATGCCGGGGCCATAGAAGATTATTCCGCTTCCATTGAACTGTTTCCTAATGATCCGGAAACATGGTACCAGCGCGGTCTGGTAAAGTTGCAGATGGGCAATAAATACGATGCCTGTCTGGATCTGAAAAGAGCCGAAGAAATGGGCCTTACGGAAGCCCGCTCAACCATCCGCAAAAACTGTAAGTAACCGGTGAAACCTCATGTGGCCATTGTATTGAACGGCATCGCGCTGCGAAAAAAATTTTTCTTCAACAAAATTTTAGCTGCGCTGCACGCGGTTGCCCATGTGAAAGTTTATGAAACCCGCTCGGCCGGTGATGGTATTTTCAGATCAAAGCAGGCAGTCGAACAGGGATACCCCCTGATACTGGCTGCGGGCGGTGACGGAACCGTGAATCAGGTGGTGCAGGGTATTATGGAGTATTATGGCAGGATGTCATCTCTTCCTGCCATGGGCATTATTCCGCTCGGCTCGGGCAATGACTTTGCACGGACGCTGGGGATACGCACCAATCCTATCCGGCTTGTGGAAAGCCTGTCAAAACCGCAGCTTAGATGGGTTGACGTAGGCCGTATTACCCGTCTGTCGCCTGCAGGCTTGCAACCGAAGTATTTTATCAACATAGCCGATGCCGGCATGGGCCCTGAAGTGGTAAAACGGGTGTTAGATAGTGGCAGGCCGTGGGGGTCGGTGGCCGCGTATTATGCTGCTATCCTCAAAACTTTCTTCACCTATAAGCCAACCGAGATGGAGGTGCGCACACCCCTGTGGCAATGGAAGGGAAAGGCGCGCGTGGTGGCTGTGACCAATGGAAAATATTTCGGTAACGGCCTGTGTATTGCGCCCGATGCGCAGCCCGATGACGGCGTGCTGCATTGCACCATTGTGGGAGATGTGTCGGTGAAGGATTTTGTTGTACAAAACTTCCGGCTGCGTAGCGGCAAGCGGATTCAACACCCGAAGGTGAGCTACCATGAAACAGAATGGGTGGAGATTTACGCACAACATGCTGCTTACCTGGAGGCAGATGGTGAATGGGCAGGAGCACTGCCGGTAAGGATTGATCTGCTAAGAAAGAGTTTGCAGGTAATGACCTAAAAAACCTGCCCGAAGATTCGGGCAGGCAGGTGTTAAAAAAAAGGAAATCAGTCTTTTGGCGGGCCAACATATTTTGCATCGCCAAAGCCCAGTATCGGAAATCCGATGAAAGGGAGGAAGATCAACAACAGGGTCATTACTATATCCTTGCCGTAAGCCCTGGATGTAAGATGGCAGAGATACAGCCCAACGAAAAAGTTAACGAGAGGAATAAAGAGCAGGATAATCCACCAGACAGGTTTTCCTACAATCTCCAGCCAAACGATCAGGTTGTAAATCGGGATGATGGCGGCCCAGCCCGGTTTACCGGCCTTTTGAAACATTTTCCAAAGGCTTACAATGATTAACAGGAGGACAAGCAGGTAAACGATTATTACACCTGCACCCAGAGCAGCCAGAATACCACCGCCCTGATCTACTGATTCGTAATCAAATTCTTCCATAGGTTTGAGGGGTTTAGTTTACTTAAAGGTAAAGGCTGTTTTCGATTTTACCAAAAAATTGAATACCTGAAACAGTCAAAACCACGTACAAATTGGTAGCTTTCAGCCATGAACTCATTCTTTCAGGCCGAATGGCTTGCGCTGGAGCAACAGCGCAGCCAGCTTATCAGGCAGATTGGCCAACTGGCCGATGATGTGTATAGGAGAAAGCCTTCGGATCAAACCTGGTCGCTGGCCGAGGTGTTGGCCCATCTTATTACGGTTGAAAAACTTTCGCTTACTTACATGAAAAAGAAAGCCCTGGATTGGTCCCGAAACGACCATTCCGGTTTGTGGTCGCAAGTAAGGCTGTTGGTCTTTGTTCTGTCACAACGCCTGCCGCTTAAGTTTAAGGCACCGCAGGTAATACAGCAAAACACGCCCTCGGCTATGCCTCTTCAGGAAACACTTGCAGCCTGGGATACGGTGCGCAACGACATGAAAGATTTTCTCTCATCCATTCCGGAAGAGCACCTGAAGAAATTCATTTACCGGCATCCGCAGGTTGGCCGTTTCAATGGCCGTCAGGCATTGGTGGTGTTGCGTGAACATTTTAATCACCACCTGCCGCAGATTAACAGCCTTCTGAAAAATTGTTCATAAACTGTTCAACGGAATTTCTGCTTACTTGCGGTTTCGGTTGAAATGAACTTTAAATGGAAAATAAACCAGAAAAAGTATGAAGCATGTATCGGTCGTAATCTTTTTGCTTCTTGCACTGAATGCCGCTGCGCAGCAACTGCAAAGTCCGAGGGAATTTCTGGGGTATGAACCGGGCGAGCGCTTTACACGTCATCACCGCGTGGTGGAATATTTTCAGCATGTGGCGGCAACCAGCAACCGGGTTAAATTTTTTACCTATGGCGAAACCTACGAGCATCGGCCGCTGGTATATGTGGTCATTGCCACTCCCGAAAATCATGCACGGCTGGAACAAATCCGGCTGGACAACCTGAGGCGTGCCGGCATGGCCGAGGGCACACCTGCCACGCAGGTAGCCATCGTGTGGCTGAGTTACAATGTGCACGGCAATGAATCCTCTTCGATGGAGGCTGCCATGCAAACTTTATTTGAACTGGCCGATGAGAAGAATACCCGTACGTTAGCGTGGCTGAAAAACACGGTGGTTATCATGGACCCGTGTATCAACCCGGACGGGCGCGACCGCTACGCCAACTTTTATTACCAGTACGGCAACCGCACACCCAACCCCAACCCCGAGGCCAAAGAGCATCGTGAACCATGGCCGGGCGGAAGAAGCAACCACTACTGGTTTGATTTGAACCGCGACTGGGCGTGGCTCACGCAAATTGAATCGCAGCAACGTATTAAAATTTACAACCAGTGGATGCCTCATGTACATGTTGACTTTCATGAGCAGGGATATAACAATCCTTATTACTTTGCTCCGGCTGCCGAACCTTACCACGAAGTTATTTCACCCTGGCAGCGACAGTTCCAGCAAATCATAGGCAAGAATCACGCTAAGTATTTTGATGAGCAGGGCTGGCTGTACTTTACCCGCGAACGCTTCGACCTGTATTACCCCAGCTATGGCGATACTTACCCTACCTATAACGGGGCTGTTGGCATGACGTATGAACAAGCCGGTGGCGGCTTTGCCGGACTGACCATCACAACCCTTGAAGGCGACCCGCTCACCCTCAAAGACCGACTCACCCATCACCATATAACCGGACTTTCTACGGTAGAAATCACTTCGCAACATGCCGATCGGGTTATTTCGGAGTTTGAAAAGTATTTCCGGGAAAACCTCGGCAATCCGGCTGCACCTTACAAAACCTATGTTATAGCTGCATCCAATAACCCGGATAAAATTAATCGCCTCACGCGGTTGCTAGATGCCCACCTGATTAGCTATGGCCTGGCCGGTACATCACGTACCACACGTGGTTTTGATTACAGCACACAATCGGTTAAGCCGGTTTCGGTTTCGGCAGAGGATATTGTTATCAGTATTTACCAGCCCAAATCGCGTTTAATCACCACCCTGTTTGAGCCGGTTTCCAAACTACCCGACTCGGTTACATATGATATTACCGCCTGGAATTTGTTTTACGCTTATGGCCTGAAAGGTTTTGCACTTAATGAAAAACTTACCCCGCAGCGCAGCTATCGGCCCAAAGAGGCGGGGATATCGGGAGCAGAAAAACCGTATGCCTACCTTGTACCCTGGCAGAGCGTTGCCGATGCGCAGTTTCTCAGCGCACTGCTGAAGGAAGGTATTAAAGTGCGCAGCTCACTGGGCGCATTCCGGGTAGATAAAACTTCCTTTCCTGCCGGCACACTGGTAATAACGCGCAGAAACAATGAACACATAGCCGACTTTGATAACCGTGTCCGTCAGCTGGCGCGCGAGTTTAACCGGTCGCTGTTTGGTGCAAGTACGGGGTTGGTCGAAGAAGGCAGCGATTTTGGCTCTTCGACAGTGGTGTTTCTTAAAAAGCCCAACGTGGCCATGCTGGCAGGCGAACAGACCTCATCGCTGTCGGCTGGTGCCATCTGGCACTTCTTTGAACAGGAGCTCAGTTACCCGGTTACGCAAATCGGAACGGAGTATTTCCGCAATATAAACCTGCGCAATTATGATGTGCTGGTGGTGCCCGATGGCCGTTATTCCATGTTTAATGACGAGATGCTAAAGAACATCAGCGACTGGGTGTCGGCCGGGGGCAGGTTGATTCTAATCGGCAATGCGCTGGAGTCGGTTGTTGATAAAAACGGTTTTGCGCTGAAACGCTATGTAAATGACGATGCCAGAAAAGAAGCGGAGAAAAAGGCTCAGCAGGAGCAACGGATGGATGCGCTGATGAAATATGCCGATGCCGAAAGAAAAGAAATATCGGAAATGATTTCCGGAGCGATCTACCGGACAACGATCGATGCCTCGCATCCGCTGGCGTTCGGGCTGGGCGATGCATATTACACGCTCAAAACCAATGAGTTATTATATCCTTATCTGCAGGGTGGCTGGAATGTGGGTGTGCTGAAGGGCCGGAGCAAACCTGTGCAGGGTTTTGCGGGTTTTAAAATCAACAACAACATGGAAGATCGGCTGGTGTTTGGCGTGCAGGATAAGGGCCGCGGCAGCATCGTTTACTTTGTGGATGATCCGTTGTTCCGGAATTTCTGGGAAAGTGGCAAACTGATTTTTTGCAACGCAGTGTTTGTGGTAGGAAACTGAAAACAAGGAAGGCTGCCTAAAAAAGCAGCCTTCCGGTTTAACTGTGGTAAATTTAATTTTCCCCTCAACAGTCCCTTAACATATTTCAAAGCGCTGCGAGTGCGGCGTTGTAGTCGGGTTCCTGGCCGATGACGGGTACCAGTTGTGTGTATTTAACCTGGCCCTGCTCGTCAATAACCACAACGGCACGGGCCAGCAGTCCGGCAAGGGCACCGTCTACCATTTCCACACCGTAGGCTTTGGCGAAGCCACGGTTCCGGAAGTCGGATGCCGTAATTACGTTGTTAATGCCCTCGGCACCGCAAAAGCGCTTCATGGCAAAAGGAAGGTCTTTGGATACGCACAACACCACCGTGTTTTTCAGCCCGGAGGCGCGTTTATTGAACTCGCGTACGGAGGCAGCACACACGCCCGTATCAATGCTGGGGAAAATGTTGAGCACCACTTTTTTGCCGGCAAACTGACTTAGTGTAATGTCTTTCAGGTCATTGCCGGTAAGAATAAAGTCAGGGGCTTGAGAGCCGCTTTCCGGCAGATTGCCGGAAGTATTCACTGTGTTTTCGCCAAGTTTGGTTTGTGCCATATTACATGAATTTCAGTTTATAAGATGTATGGAATAGTGAAATCATATGCCGGTAAATTTAAAACATGAAGGCAGCAATTATGTTTTTAAAAAATCAATTTAATCCCTGCCTTATTCCTTTTTCTACAGCCGGCACTCCGCGTTTCATCCAGTCGGGCATGGGTGCGTCTTTCAGGTAATGGTCGAAAAACTGCATCATGCGCCTGGCAAAATCGGTCCGATCCTGCCGCTGGGTAAGCCCGTGTCCCTGGTTGTTGTAGTTGAGCATCCATACCGGTTTGCCCAGCCGGCGCAGGGCCATGTAGTACTCAATGCCCTGATACCACGGCACGGCCCCATCGGCATCGTTGTGCATCATGAGCAAAGGGGTTTGCACCTTGTCGGCAAAAAAGATGGGCGAATTTTCGATATAGTGCATGGGTTTTTCCCACAGCGTACCGCCAATGCGGCTTTGCGACTGTTCGTACTGAAACATGCGGCTCAGGCCACTCTCCCAGCGTACCCCACCGTAAGCGCTTATCATGTTTACCACGGGTGCGCCTGCTTCAGCCGCACGGAACAGGCTGGTGCGTGTAATCATGTAGGCCACCTGATAGCCTCCCCAGCTGTGTCCCTGTATGCCGATGCGCTGTTCATCAACAAAGCCTTTTGCAATCAGCGCAGTAACACCCGGCATAATGCAGTTCATGGCACTTTCGCCCGGATGACCGATGCGGTACACCACATCGGGAACAAACACCAGGTACCCGTTGCTTACATACATGGTGTAGTTAATGGCCGATCGGATGGGGGCAGGTACAATATGCTGATGCAGGTTATCGGAATTGCGTTCATAGAAATAAACAATCATCGGGTATTTCTTTTTAGGGTCGAATCCTTCAGGCTTATAGAGCAGTCCTTCCAGTGGAATATTATCGGCCGATGTCCACTTTACAATTTCCACAGTTCCCCAGCGGTATCGGTTCATCTGCGGGTTGGCGTTGGTTATTTTGCGCGGGGCGCTGAATGATGCATCACTCACCCACAGGTCGGGAAATTCCTGAAACGTTTCGCGGGTAAACATAAACCGGCTGGCCTGACGGGCTTTGCTCAGAGCAGCAACGCGGTAATCGCCCCACAGCAAGCGCGTCAGCTTACCTTCTTTAAAGGAATACCGGTAAAAACCTGACTGGCGTGTAATTTCATTGAAAGCAATGAGATAGATATCCTGACCAGGATCAATAAACCGTTCTTCCGGGTCCAGGCGTACATAGCGGAACCGGATTTTTTCCTGACGGCCTACTTTGGTAATATTGACCGGTGCTTTTTTGTTTTCCGGATCAAACATCCAGATGTCGTAGCGATCGTAAACAAGCACGGCATCATCGTTGGCGGTAAAACCGGCCAGTCCGTAAGATGAGGGATAGTAAGGATGATCATCTTCTTCATCGCCAAAAGAAACACGAAGACCTTCATTTAATTTAACCGTGGTTTTGGTGGCTATGGAATAGCAGTACCACGAAGTATCGGGGTTGCTGTACCAGAGCACGTACCTGGCCTGGGGAGACAGGCGGGCGTTGCCCTTTACTTTTTTGCGAATGATTTCGCGGCTGCCGTTGGCAAGATTAACCAAGGTTAAGTCTTTGTAAACGTCCGTATCCCAGGTGCGCATCACCAGGTAAGGCGTTTCATTGGCCGATAGCGCTACCGGTGCGTTGCCTTCGTTGCCGGCCTCCAGCGAAGGCATATCGGTGCCGGCCAGTTGTACCAGCCGGTTATCATTCAGATGAATAACGGCCAGGTATGAACGTTTTTTATCTTCTTCAAGCCTGCGGTTCTGCTGCGGATAGATGTAATCGTCTTTCCAGGTCCATACCTCCACATTCACAATTTCTTCCGGCAACAGAGTGGTATCCGGCACTACCGGTTCAGTGGATGTACCCAGAAACAGTTTGCTTCCGTCTTTGCTGAAAACAGGAGTATAATGTTCGCTGATGATCCAGCCGGAAGGTATGCCCGGGGTTTTTTCTGTTGCTTTCACGCTGGCAGCAGCATCGCCTTTCTTCCAGTAATACAGCACAAAGTGGCGTATCAGGGCCTTGGTGGTATCGGTATCAACCAGAAAAGCCGCTTGTTGTCCGTCATCGGCAAGTGACAGGCCTTTGATTTTATGTTTGCGATGTCCTTCGTACAACGATTGCAACTGAAGTGCAGTCAGGTCGTAGCGATAAACACCGGGTTTGGTTGATGCGTTGTTTCCTGTGGTGTAGAACAACAGGCAGTTACCCTGTTTATCAAACAGGTAATCTTTTACAAAATCAAAACGGATTTCATTGCCATTGATGAGGTTGCGCAACACCAGTGTATAGCCATTGTCGTCGTTTTGTTTTTTTACCGGCCTCGGTTTTTCCGTAGTGCGCGCGGTATCGGATTTGGGCTGGGCTGATCGGGAGTCTTTGGAAGGCTCGGTCTGATAGGCCAGCCATCCACCCGCTTTTTGGGGAATTTTATACGAACGCACATCGGCAATTTTTTCTGTTTTGCGGGTGGCAAAAGTGTAAATGCCAAGCGAATCTTTTGGCAGGTCTTCCTTCTTTTTTTTCTGCCGTCGCAAATCGGTTACCAGTTTTTTGGGTGGCTTTATCTTAAAAATGGCATGCCGGCTGTCCCAGGTTATGGCTATGTCGCTTGCCCGTTTTACCGAGTCCTGAGCCTGTGTGGTAAGGTTGTGAAACACTGCTTTGCCATCACCATCCTGCGGGTTGATGAGGTACACGGCAAATGTTCCATCGGGAGTAAGCGAACGGAACGGAATTTCCTTCCAGTTGTCGTACACCTCGTGTGTGAGCGGAATTTTAGCCGGTGCAGAGGAGGTCTTGCTTTTTTGTGCAAGAATTGAAAAAGAACTGGTGGCGAGTAAAACAATGATCAGGCTACGCATAGCGTTTAGGAAATGAGTAACAATGTCCAAACATAATGAAGATTGGCAATGAGCAGTTGCAGAATTTGTTGGGAAACCTGATTTATTTGACTGAATGGTTATTTTTGCACTCTTCGAAGGGTTATTGCATGACAAAATTTCTGAAAAACCAAGGAATCGGGGCATTGGTTATAATGCTTTTTATGGGGGCATGCAGCTCGGATGATGAGGTTGCAACCATTGAATTTTTAAATACATCCGGTACCCTTATCGAAGGCTTCGGGTCAACTGTGTTTTATAACAGGCCCCTTCCGCAGGGAGCCGCAGTGGAGGTGGAGTTCGGAGGAACACTCAATGCGGATGAATTTGTATATGAGTTAAGGCCATCGGGCGTATATGTAAAAGTGCAGGATGATGAGGTGTACGACCCGGGCGACACATTGATTATCACGATGACAGGTATAACCGGACCGGCCAGATTGGGAGGAAAAAAAACAACAACACTTCGCGTAAAAGATCATGACGAAGATGCGCGGCCGGGGTTCCGCATCGAGTTGTCGTGGGATGCAGGTAACGGAAGTGCCGGTAATGTGGATATGGATTTGTTTCTCTGGCGTGAAGATCCGCCGGGCTCGGATAACTTTGTGTTAGTGGCCTCGTCCGTTCAGATAGGAAATGTTTTTGAACAGATAACCATGCGCAATGGTTCTGCTGATTTTCCCGATGGCCGGTATGGAGTAGGGTATAATTATTTTTCAGGTACAGCTAATCCGCTCACTTTTAAGCCAAAGTTCCGGGCACTAAAGGGCACTATTAACAACGACAGCATCGTAGCGCGGTTTGAAGGGCAATATACCCTTGATAATATAAACCGCTGGGATCAGACGGGCACCTACCATATTGCACAGTTTTTTGAAAAGTCGGGAAATAATTTTCATTCCTTTACCCCTATCGATATACCGGCAGCGGGAAGCCGGATGAAGGGGTATACGTTTACGCCTTTTCTGCTTCGGAAAGGAGAATAGGAATAATCAGATTGTCGGGTACAGGTGAGGCGGACAATTAACAGCGTTCTGGATGCCGAAAGGCATGACAAAAAAAACCGAAGGAAAGGCTTAGCAATTGCCTTGCACCTTAAAAAAGTATCTTCTGTGTTTCTGGGGCAGTGTGGCATTCGTTCAATTGGGCTGGAACATGTACCCTGGTGGTCTTTTCAGTGCTTCAGGTAAGTCCTTCAAACTGTTCAATGGCCCTGCGGTGTTCTTCCGGTACAGGGATGGTTTTTTCGCTTCGGTAGTCGTAGCATACCAGCACGGCAATGCCTTGTGCCACTACCTCTTCGTTGTTTTCTTTTTGCCGTACCACCGCCCAGTCGAGCGTAATGCTTTTGGTGCCGATGCGCGAACAACGGGTATAGACGGATATGGAATCGTGCAGAAATACGGGTGCTTTGAAATCAATTTCGATGCGCGCCAGGATGATGCCCACTTCCGGACTCCATTTTTTGTCCAGTCGCACTACGTCTTCAAAATATTTTACCCGCGCCAGCTCGATGTAGGTTAAGTAGTTGGCGTTGTTCACATGGCCCATCTTATCGATGTCTTTGAAGCGAAGCTGGATGGGGACTTTGTGTTTGAAGTTTTGCATGCAGTGGAATGGGTTAGTATACAAATGTGCCGTGGGGTGTTGTAAGGGTTACTTGCCGGTGGTCAGCCGCTTCCACCCGTCCGATAACCTTTGCATCAACACCAAAACTTTTTGAAATGGCGATCACCAATTGAGCATATTTCTCTTCCAGGTACACTTCCATGCGATGCCCCATGTTGAATACTTTATACATTTCCTGCCAGGGTGTTTGGGTTTCCTGCTGAATGAGCCGGAACAGCGGGGGCACATCAAAAAGATTATCTTTAATAATGTGCAGCCTTTCTACAAAATGCAGCGCCTTGGTTTGGCCGCCACCGCTGCAATGCACCATGCCGTGAATATACGGGCGCAGTTCCTTAAACACCTGCATCATAACAGGTGCGTACGTACGCGTGGGTGAAAGAATTAATTTACCAATATTCAGAGGCATATCCGGCAACTCATCGGTAACACGGTACTTGCCTGTATAAACCAGTAATTCGGGTATAGCCGGATCGAACGACTCAGGGTATTTTCCGGCATATTCTTTATTGAGCAAATCATGCCGTGCCGAAGTGAGACCGTTGCTGCCCATGCCGCTGTTGTATTCCTTTTCATACGAGGCTTGACCATACGAGGCCAACCCGACTATTACATCGCCTGCTTTAATGCGGCTGTTGTCAATCACTTCGCTGCGCTTCATGCGGGTTGTGACCGTACTGTCTACAATAATGGTCCGTACCAGGTCGCCTACATCGGCTGTTTCACCACCGGTACTGCGGATATTCAATCCGTAACTGCGCAACATTTCCAGGACTTCTTCGGTGCCATTGATGAGGGTAGAGATGACTTCACCGGGGATGAGATTTTTATTCCGGCCGATGGTGGAGGAAAGTAAGATATTGTCTGTCGCACCAACGCATAATAAATCATCCACATTCATGATGATCGCATCCTGTGCAATGCCTTTCCATACCGACAGATCGCCTGTTTCTTTCCAGTAGATGTAGGCCAGCGATGATTTGGTACCCGCTCCATCGGCATGCATCACGGTGCAGTACTCCGGATCACCACCCAGGTAGTCCTCCACAATTTTGCAGAATGCTTTCGGATACAGGCCTTTATCCAGGTTGCGGATGGCCTGATGTACCTCTTCCTTGCCGGAAGAAACACCTCGCTCGTTGTAGCGGTCGGACATGCCGCAAATATGGTACGACTAGATGGCGCCCGCAAATTTCAGCTTGCGGACCAGCTCCCATACCACGATGCCTGCACAAACCGATACGTTTAAAGAATGCTTGGTGCCCGCCTGCGGAATTTCCAGCGCCAGATCGGCCCATTGAATCACCTCATCGCTGACACCGTGAATCTCATTGCCGAATACAAGACAGATTTTTTGATAGGGCGCGGGGGTGAAGGTTTGTAGAGCAACACTTTCATCGGTTTGTTCTACAACAATAATGGTAAATCCTTCATTTTTTAACCGGCTTACGGCATCTGCCGGTTTTTCTGCATATTCCCAGTCAACCGACTCAGTGGCACCTAGTGCAGTCTTGTGAATTTCGCGGTTAGGGGGCGTGCCGGTTATGCCGGTGAGGTAAATCTTCTGAATACGGAAGGCATCGGCCGTGCGAAAAACGGAGCCTACATTATGCAGGGATCGGATGTTGTCCAGCACGATGCACACCGGCAATTTCTCGGCATCTTTGAACTGATCAACCGAAAGGCGGCCTAACTCTTCAAGTTTCAGTTTTTTCATTCCTCAAAAGTAAGATCTCATCCAGTTGCACAATAATAAAGGCACTGAGAAAGCAGAAACCTGCAAGCACGGTTAAGGTGGTCGTCATTACATCAGGGTTCGCACCAAGTATCCAGGCGGCCAGTGCCAGCGCTGAAAGTACCCGTTCAACTTTCGGGCTGTGCGCAGCCTGCATTTTTCCAAACTGAGCGGGATCGGGTGTTTTTTGGTCAGTCATGTGGATTGGGGCTTGGGGTACACAGGATAATTAGCAAACACGGTAATTCTAAAGCTTGATCTTTCAAATCGGCATCACCGTATCTTTATATTTGTCGCATGGCCGTCAAGCAGTCGGTGGAAACGCCACTCATGAAGCAGTACAACGCCATTAAGGCGAAGTATCCGGGCGCCCTGCTGCTTTTTCGCGTGGGCGATTTTTACGAAACCTTTGGTGAGGATGCTGTAATTACTGCGCGGGTATTGGATATCGTCCTTACCAAGCGTGGCAATGGATCGGCATCGGAAGTCGAACTGGCCGGTTTTCCGCATCATGCACTCGACAGCTACCTGCCCAAACTGGTTAGGGCCGGATACCGCGTGGCCATCTGCGATCAACTTGAAGACCCGCGCTTTGTAAAAGGTATAGTGAAACGCGGGGTTACCGAGCTGGTAACCCCTGGTGTTTCTTTTAATGACAATGTACTGGATACCCGCAGAAATAATTTTCTCGCATCGGTTTTTTACCGAAAGCAATGGGGTATTGCTTTTCTCGATATCAGCACGGGCGAATTTCTGGTGGCACAGGGCGATGAACCCTACGTGCTGAAGTTGCTGCAGAGTTTTTCACCTGCCGAAATACTTTACAGCAAAGCACAGCGGAATACATGCAGCACAAAGCTGGACCCGAAAATTCCATCGTTTGCGATAGACGATTGGGTTTATACAATCGAGTTTGCTGAAGAAAAACTGCAACGTCAGTTTAACGTCAGCACCCTTCGCGGGTTCGGTATTGAAGGCATGCCCGAAGCCATCCTGGCAGCAGGTGCCGTTTTGCATTACCTGGAATCAACCGAGCATCAAAACAACACGCACATTACTTCTATCGCGCGGATTGAAGAAGACCGCTACGTTTGGCTGGATAAGTTTACTATCCGCAACCTGGAGTTGCTGAACACCCCTTTTGAGGGCGGGGTTCCGCTTATTGAGATTTTAGACAGTACGGTTACCCCCATGGGGGCAAGGCTGATGCGCAGGTGGTTGCTGCTGCCCCTTAAAAGCAAGGAAGAAATAGAAAAACGGCTGGAGGCAGTTGAGGTACTTTATGGCAATGAACAACTGGCAGAAAAAATCAGGGAACAACTTCAGCAGGTTGGCGACCTCGAGCGACTTGCGGCTAAGGTAGCAGCAGGCCGGATATCCCCCCGCGAGCTGGTGCAACTCAACAAATTCCTGCAACGCATCGAGCCCCTTCGGTTGTTACTTAACTCAACAGGAAACAAGGTAATGGCAGATAGGGCCATGCAACTTCATACCTGTGAGGTATTAACCGAAAGGCTTCAAAAAGAGTTGCGACCGGATGCGCCACCACAAACCGGACAAGGCAATATCATCAATGACGGGGTTCATGAAGAACTGGATGAGCTGAGAAAAATAGCTTATTCCGGAAAGGACTATCTCATACAGATTCAGAAACGCGAAGCAGAACGCACAGGCATTGGTTCGCTGAAAATTTCGTATAACAAGGTTTTTGGTTATTACCTCGAGGTAAGCAATGCCCACAAGAGCAAAGTTCCTTCCGATTGGATCAGAAAGCAGACGCTGGTCAATGCCGAACGTTACATCACCGAAGAGCTGAAGGCTTATGAAGAGAAGATTCTGCATGCCGAAGAGAAATTGCTAATCATCGAACAGCAGCTCTTTCGCGATCTGGTGCAGTTTACAGCCGGGTTTGTTTCGCATATACAGCAAAATGCCCGTACCCTGGCGGCACTCGACTGCCTGATGAGCTTTGCTCAGGTGGCCCGTGCCAACCGCTACGTGCGCCCGGATATCAACGACTCGCTAACCATAGACATCCGGAATGGAAGGCATCCGGTCATTGAAAAACAATTGCCTCCCGGAGAGCCGTATGTGCCAAATGATGTGTACCTGGATGCCGATAAACAGCAGATACTTGTCATTACCGGCCCGAATATGGCGGGTAAGTCGGCTTTGCTGCGCCAGACGGCCCTGATTGTACTGATGGCGCAAACGGGTTGTTTTGTACCTGCCGACAAGGCCAGCATTGGACTGGTGGATAAAATTTTTACCCGCGTAGGGGCTTCCGATAACCTGTCGCGCGGGGAGTCTACCTTTATGGTGGAAATGATAGAAACAGCCAGCATTCTCAACAACCTGAGCGCGCGCAGTCTGATATTGATGGATGAAATCGGCCGGGGCACTTCCACATACGATGGCGTTTCCATTGCCTGGGCCATAGTGGAGTACCTGCACGAGCACCCGCAGTACCGTCCGCGCACGTTGTTTGCCACCCATTATCATGAGCTCAATCAACTGGCGGAAGATTTTGTGCGTGTGAAAAATTTTAATGTCAGCGTGAAAGAGGCGGGCGATAAAATTATCTTCATGCGCAAGCTGAAAGAAGGAGGCAGCGAACACAGCTTTGGCATCCACGTGGCGCAAATGGCGGGCATCCCGAATAAAGTAGTGCTGCGTGCCAACGAAGTACTGCGGTTTCTGGAACGGCAACACAGCAAAAAAGACAGAGCCGCAAAGATGCAGGATGTGCCGAAACCGGCTACTTACCAGATGAGCCTTTTTGAGGCCGACCCGGCCATGAAAAAAATTCAGGAAATGCTGCAGGGCATTGATATCAACACCATCAGTCCGGTGGAGGCTTTACTCAAACTGAATGAAATTCTATCCGCCCTGAAAAAATAATTTACAGCCGGCAGATTTGCCCGCTTGATTTTTGCTATCTTCATTAAATAATTTCAGGATAATGACATATGCGGCAATACTTTTAACATGTTGGTTGTCCTTGACCGGATTGACAGGGCATCAGGAACCCAAACCCATCTTATCTGTGACCGATATAGACCGGCTAATTAATACCTATAAGCCGCTGATGAGCGATCTGGAAAATCTTGGTACCAAAATCAAAAACAAAAAGGACCCCAACCTGCTGATGGGCTATGCCGCCAGCGATGAGGCTGCATCTATCTTTCGGAGGCACGGTTGGGATGAAGCGTTTTTTAAAAAATATGGTGTCATCTCGCAGAGTTATGTCTATCTGCAAACAGAGGCACAGGTTGAGAAAATGCCGGATCAGGATCGTGACTATATGCGTCAGTCGCTCGAACCTTACCGCACAGCGCTTAAAAAGCAGGTACACGACAAAGACCTTGAATTGGTGCGGGCCCACTTCAAACGACTGCAGGATTTCTTCGATTCTCTGAAATAGTATCCTAACGCCCGAAACGTTTTGCGGCACGACCTGTGGCTTTTCTTTGTGGACTTTTCTTATTCACGCCATATGATTTCTTTCTGCGCTGAAACACCTTCCACTCCGGGCCATTTCCAAGAAAATCGGGCAGGGGCAATTTTGTAATCTCAGCGCCTATCAGGGTTTCAATGCGTTGAAAACTGCTCATGTCGCGTTCATTAATAAATGTTATGGCTGTGCCGGTAGTTTCGGCACGGGCCGTACGGCCGATGCGGTGTACATAGTCTTCCGGATCGGGCGGTACATCCCAGTTGATCACCATGCTGATCCCTTCTACATCAATGCCCCTGGAAAGCACATCGGTACCAATCAGCACGGGCACCTGGCGGTTGCGGAAGGCGCGCATGATTTCTTCGCGCTCAGCCTGACTTAAATCAGAATGGAAGGGTTTCACATCCAGGCCATCGCTTGCAAACCTGCGGGCGAGTTGCTTAACGGTTTCTTTGGTGGAGGCGAACAGGATAAGGCTGTTCCAGGTTCGTGACCGAAGAATGTGCATAAGGAGTTGCTCCTTCTGGTGATCGAATACCAGGTAAGCCTGCTGGGTTATTCCCTCCGCAGGTTTTGCAACGGCAATGTTTATTTCAACAGGTTCGCGCAATATGCGGTGTGCAAGCTGCCGGATTTTGGGAGGCATGGTAGCCGAAAACATCAGCGTTTGTCGTTGTTGCGGCAGGTAGCTTACAATTTTAATGATGTCATCAAAGAAGCCCATATCCAGCATGCGATCGGCTTCATCAAGGATGAGGTGCTGAAGGTGGTCGAACACGGTGGTGCCGGCAGCGAGCAGGGCAAGCAGGCGGCCGGGTGTGGCTACTACGATATCTGCACCTTTTTCCAACGCACGCTTTTGCTGGTCCCATGCCTGGCCATCGCCCCCGCCATATATGGCGATGGAGCTGATGCCGGTAAAATAAGCAAGCCCTTCAATCTGCTGGTCAATCTGTTGCGCCAGTTCGCGCGTGGGTGCAATGATTAGGGTGTTAAGATGGAGATGATCGGTGGTCATCATTTTGTGAAGAACCGGCAGCAGGTAGGCTGCGGTCTTGCCGGTTCCGGTTTGCGCACAGGCAATCAGATCATGTCCGGCTAAAATGGCCGGAATGGTTTGTTCCTGTACAGGTGTAGGCTTTTCGTAGCCCATGGACTGTATGCCTTCCAGTATTTTATCGTACAGTCCGAATTCAGAAAAAGTCATGCATTATGAATTAACTTGAAAATCACATCAGAAAAGACGATGGCCTTACAGATGTTCGTACAAATTTGACAAAGTTTCCTTGCATTCCATGCTTTTGGAAAAATTTACCCGTACCTTAGCAGAACTAACCTTGTGTTTTTGATGCAATCTGTTTCACTTCAGCCTGAGCCACGCCGAAAGCCGGTGCTTTCGCAGGAAATCAGTTTTATGCTGGTTCATCTACTGCCCTTGCTTGCCTTCTGGACCGGTGCCACGGCATTCGACTGGGCCGTGTGTATTTTTCTTTACTTCTTCCGGATGTTCTGGGTAACGGCCGGTTACCACCGGTATTTTGCGCATCGGTCATATAAAACCTCGCGATGGTTTCAATTTGTCATTGCCTTTATGGCCCAGACTTCTGCTCAGAAAGGTGCGCTGTGGTGGGCTGCACACCACCGGCACCACCATCGCCACAGCGACACTCCGGCCGATCCGCACTCAATGAAAATCTACGGATTCTGGTATTCGCATGTAGGCTGGATTGTCGGGCCCGACTTCAAGGAAACCGATTACAAAATTATAGGCGATTATGCCAAATATCCCGAACTGGTGTGGCTCAATAAATATTACCTGGTGCCACCAGTGGTTTTGGCCATTGCAGTTACCGCACTGGGTGCCTGGGTAAATGGTGGGAGCGTAACCATGATGTTCACATCGGCTGGTATGTCCACTTTGCTGATAGGTTTTTTTCTCAGCACTGTTTTATTGTATCACGGTACCTTTTCCATCAACTCTATTATGCACAAATTTGGAAAGCAGCGATATGAATCGAATGACGAAAGTCGCAACAGCCTGTGGCTGGCCCTGCTAACTCTGGGAGAAGGCTGGCACAACAACCACCATTACTATGAAACCAGCAGCCGCCAGGGATTTTTCTGGTGGGAGATAGATATAACCTGGTACATCCTGAAATTATTTTCCTGGCTGGGCCTGATTTGGGATCTGAAAGGCGTGCCAACACACATCAAACATTCACGGAACAGGGAGCATGCGCGCCACCTTAAGCTGGAAAAAGAAGAAAAATTGCGCAAAACCGGCTGAAGGCAGGATATTGTTTTTTCCTTTCTGCCTGTTAAATTTGCAGCCCTGAGTTGGGGAATTCAAGATTACAGGTTCAACTTTTTTGCAGAAAAAAGGTACTTTGAATTTGGATTTTGAATTCTCAATCAGCGATGCGGGAGTAGCTCAGTTGGTAGAGCACGACCTTGCCAAGGTCGGGGTCGCGAGTTCGAGTCTCGTTTCCCGCTCAATGAGAGTGAATGATTTGAGGATTTATTGATTTTTTGATTTGAATGCCCAGGATCTTCAGGAGCGAACCAAAAAATTAAGTCTTCAAATCATTTATTTTTTTCAAGGTCTGCCTAAAACCATTGAGGCCCAAACACTTGGCAAACAGTTGCTCCGGTAAGCTACTTCAGTGGCCGCTAATTACAGGGCTGCTTGCAGGGGTCGATCAAAAGCTGAGTTTATTGCAAAACTCTCAATTGTGGTTGAAGAAGCAGATGAAACGCTGCTGTGGTTGGAGCTAATTGAAGAGGCTGGTATAGCAAAAGTTGATGAATCGCTGAAAAAAGAAGCAAAGGAAATTTTATTCATTATGTCTGCCTCGCGTAAATCAGCAAAAGGCCGGGATAATCAATAAATCAATAAATAAAAAATTCATCTAATGCTTGCCCGGGTGGTGGAACTGGTAGACACGCAGGACTTAAAATCCTGTGGCCAGAAAATGGCTGTACGGGTTCAACTCCCGTCCCGGGTACATGTACTATGTATAGGCTATCCGCAGCATTAGCAGGGATTATGTTGGGATGACCAGAGATATTGGTCAGCGGTTGGAGCGGTACAATATATGAGCGAAGGCAGGTTGAATGCGCTGCTTTTTTTAGTGAAGTTCAGAAATTTTTTCAGCGCAGCCGGATATTGATTGGCAGCCCGATAAACCTTTTTCCTGTATGGGGGCCGTCAAATGTTGGGATTTCGTCATGGCCAGCTTGCTGTTTTCCACATCCGAACAGGCGAGCGTTCACGCGGTCATCTATTAAATTTTAGTGTTTTCATGAAAAGATGGACCTACACTCCGTATCGTCTGCTCCATTGTATAATCAAAGGTGTAAAAATAATTGTCGGCAAAAGCCAATAAATAAAATCCGGTATTTGATGGGGAAGATATTTGGCATTTACTACTAAAAATGCTGTAGAGGCCGCAATAAAACCACCTGTCATTCTTTGTAAGTGCCCAATAAGCCAATAGTTCTTTAATCTTGATTTGCCCCTGAAGTTTACAAAGTCTTGCAGTACAAAAAGTAATCCTAAACTACCAAAGGTTAGGAACACAATTCCAAACAAGTCTGATTTTAGTGCTTTCAAAATACCAATGCCGATAAATGCCGTTGCAGAAAGCAACATAATTATGGTTATTATCCATTCCACATGCATAGCATGCATTTTATCAGGTTGTTTGTGTTTTAAATAACGCTGTCCTGAACCAATCATGTAAAGCGTAAAAATACCAACCATAAACAAAAAATAGTTAGGATGAAGGTAGGCCAGGATGAGTGAAGAAAACCCTGCGGCAAGCATGGATATATAGAATATTTTACCGGTTAATTTATGTTTTTGGTCACCTTTTTTTCGAAGCAGGTTAATTACTCCGGTTGTCAGTCCGATAGAGCCGCCAATTATGTGAAGAACTAAAAATATTTTAAAAGTCAGAGCCATGTTATCTTAATTGTATAAAAAGGTGCAAGTGCTGGGTATCTCAAAATAAAACAAACCAAAAATGATTTGAAAATTTAAAGTTCATGCAGGGTGGTGGGTAAATTTTGCTGTGCCCTTTGAGGGGGGTCAGCGAACAACAGGCAGAAAAAAAAGAATTTCTTATAGGCTCTTCAAATTTTAGCGCCAACTCATTCAGGGTGTTACCGTTGTATCAGCTTGATTAGAAAATCCTGCTCTTAACCCTTCCTAAATTCAGCACCGTATCTTGCGAAAACTGTTTTGTCGTTAGGGGCACATCAATACCTCCAGCTCTTCACATCTGCTCCTTTCGGTGCGGTCTTTTCGATGCGCTTAAGTATTTTTGGAAGATACATGGTGTTATATCTTAACCTGGATATGTAATTCGGATTATTGTGGTCGCCATTCCAGCAGTGTTCGGCCCGGTCGCCATAATCCACCTCGCCTCCATAAAAAGGATTTTTGGTGCTCTTCAAAAATTCTTCCATCAGGTACACCGCGTTGTTGAGGTAGTAATTGTCCATATCACCGCAATAGATGTGAATTTTCCCTTCCAGTTTGGGTCCAAGTTTGGCCCAGTCGCGTTGTAAGATATATCGCAGGTCATAGTTCTCCTTCCAGTATTCAGCCACGCTGTGATCAATTTCACCGGTAAGTTTGTTCCATATCGGTTTGGGGTAGCCGTCATCACCCTGTGGCGAATACACGGCTTGCCAAATATCCCACTGCTGCCCCGATCGCGATTTGGTTCCAAGGGCCAGTTCGCGGTGGTTCATTTCGCGCAAGGTGGCCGAAATTTGCCCGAGGTAATTGCGGTAGCCGGGGCGTTCCAGTTTTTTGAAATCGCTTTCGTAATAATAGGCGTTCTTGTCGTTGTAAATATCCACCAGGCAAAATGCACGGAAGTCAATCGGGTCGGGGCAGGCGGCAAAGCAGCCGTTCAGCATGTCGGGGTAGAAAATCTGTGCGGCCAGTGCTTCCCATCCGCCTGTTGAGCCGCCATAGGTAAAGCGCGCCCATCCTTCACCTATGCCGCGGAAGCGCTTTTCAATTTCCGGTATCAGTTCGTACATGATGGCATCGCCATAGGGCCCCAGGTTAGCGCTGTTTACCGCATATGAATCATCGTAATATGGGTTGGCATGTTGAATCTGCACCACCAGAAAGCGCGGAAAATTTTTGCTGGTCCATTGTTTGTAAAAATTATAGGCCTCCTGCGCCTGCATTTTTTTGTAACCATAAATACGGAAACGGGAATTATAATCCGTTGTATCCATGTTGGGGTCGGGTGGCGTTTCGCTGAAGCCCCCGAAGTCGGACGGAAAATGCCCGTGGTAGATCATCAGCGGATAACGGGCTTCGGGATGTTCGTCAAATCCTTCGGGTACCAGCACAAAGGCCCCCAGGTACATGGGGCGCCCCCACCATTCCGTTAGCAGCTTGCTCTGTATTTTGATGTGACGTATATACTTTGTTTCCTTTGGCTCGGCAACAGGCGGTATTTTTTTATTCATCGTTATTTCGAATGTCCCGCCTCTGGCCGGGTCAATGAAAATTTTAACAGGCTCGCTGTAAAAATTATCAGGCTTAGTGTTCCATTGCTGTCCCTCGCCTTTATCGGGTGGTAGTTTTACGGTGTGGCCTGTCTTTAACACGAAGGTTTCATAGCGGTTAAGCAGTGCCTGCACATAATATTCACCTGCCGGAATGTCTTTTAAACTTTGAATAGGATAGCCGAACGCTGCAGCATTGACAATCACTGCTTCACCGGGCCCCATGCCCTCCACATCAACTCCAAATACCAGTTGGGTATTCAGCGCATCGGTAATCTGAAACCGCGGCTCTGATTTGTTGTTATTGGCCAGCATGAGCAGCAGGCGGCCATCCTGGGCCTGGCTTTCCAGATCGGGAGAGAAGGATATTTTAAAGACCGGACCGCGGCCGGTTTCCGTGCACTGCAGGGAAAGCAGCGCCAAGACAAGGAACAGAAGAAGGAAGCTCAGGTTTTTCATCATGGCGGGTTTTAACGGAAATAAATGCTTTTTTCGCAAAAGCTGCCAATATTTTTACACAGTCAGGCCGGGCCAATGGGGTGTGGGTATATGTGTTTAGGAAAACATATTCTTTAGTTATATTGCCTGTCCAATTTCCATAAAATCAGGCCATGATGGTACATCTGATCGAAGACGATGATATTTATGCGGAGTTCATCCAGCGGTCGCTTGCACAGAATCCTGAGATAGAGGTTAAAGTGTTTAAAAGCGCGGAAGACTGCCTGAATGCCGTAAACGGTGGCACGCTTCCCGATGCTTTCATTGTGGATTACAAACTGCCCGGAAAATCGGGTATCGAATTTTACGATGCAATTAAGTCCAGGCTGAAGGAAAACAATAAACTGATTATGATGAGCGCCATTGACGATGGCGCCATGGTGCTGAATTTTATCCGCAAGGGCGTACGCGATTACGTGATTAAGGATGATAATGTAATTGAATCGCTGAAGGCCATTCTGGAAGGTAAAGACGAAGATTATTATCTGTTTAATTGATTTTATTCGCTGCAGTAGGCAGCGTGATGCGGAAAGTGCTGCCCCTGCCTTCTTTCGACTGAACTTTAATCTGCCCCCCGATTCTTAACAACAAGGTGTAAGCAACATAAAGTCCCAGGCCGGTGGAACTTTCGCCACCCGTGGGACGAGCAGAAAATTTTTTAAATTTTTCACCGATGCCGGTCAGTTCGCTTGCTTTAAATCCCTGCCCTTCATCGGAAACAGTTATCCACAAGTTGTTGTCTGAAACTCCCGAATCAATGGTAACCGATTTCCCTCCGAATGAAAACTTCAGGGCGTTGGAAACGATGTTTTCGGTGGCGCGCTGCAGGCTGTACCGATCGGTGGTTATTTTAATTTCCGGGGCATTGCTAAGTTCGATGCGGATTTCTTTTTTATGTGCAACGCCGGAAAAATTTTTCATCACTCCGGCCAGTAGTTCTTTCACTGAAATTTCTTCTGGCTGCAGATTCAGCAGGCCTAATTCCAGGCTTCTGTAGTCCATCAGGTTGCGCATCATGGCCAATGCATCGGCCACTACAATGTGCATTTTTTCCAGGTAGATTTTCTGATCGGCTGTAAGATTGGCATCATTCATTTGCAGCAGTTGGATCAGGGCCTGCAGCCGGTTGAAGGGCGAGCGCAAATCGTGAGAAATAAGACTGATGAGCTGTTGCTTTTCCTGCTCAAGCAGATTTATTGCGTCATCAGGGTGGGATGTATCGGGTTGGGTGCTCATTAAAAAATGTATATGAAGATAGAAAAACCCAATTAAAGACGTATACGCACCTCCTCGCGGTGACTAACCGGCAGTTTAAGCCGCACGCCTTTATAGGAAAGCCACAACATGCCGGTATATTGTACTTCAAACTTTTTGCCACCCAGTACGGACAATACCGTATCCAGAAATCCCATCTCCCGCAGGCTCACTTTTACTTCCAGCGGCAGGGTGAAATCTGACCGGGCCGGAATGAACAGATTAAAATCCTGTTGTATGGTAGCAGCACGTTGGCCATCAATGCTTACTTCAATATCGGCCTTTCTCAGCTTTACACGCATTTTGTTGGGGTTGTAAATAACCGCCTCGGCCCGAAGCAGGGGCTCCCGGGTAAGTTCAACCTTTATATTTTTTATCTGCCGCAGCTGCAGCGGTTCATCGGGCGTGCAGGAAAACAGGGCGCATAGCGCCAGCCATGCGATAAAACGGGAAAACAGGTTGCGCGGAATACGACTCAGCATGATTTATTCAACAGGTAAGTATAGCAATACCCCGCTAACTTTGTGCCATGGTTGAAAAATTTGAAAAGATTGCCGATGGACTGGCCGAATACGGATATGCCGTTGCCGATGGTTTTCTTCAGCCGGACGAAGTGAAGGCAATTCTCGCATTGCCGCTCTTAGCGCAAGGATTGGAAGGTTTTCGCAGGGCAGGCATCAGCAAGCAGGGCGCGGTGCATACGGAAGTCAGGGGCGATTACATCCGCTGGATCGATCCGCAAACAGCCGATGAAGCGACAACAGTGTATCTGGGGCGATTGAAGGAACTCATTGAATACCTGAAGCAGGCGTTGTTTATCAGCATACAGGATGCAGAACTGCATTACACGGTTTATCCGCCCGGTGCATTTTACAAACGCCACCTGGACCAGTTCCGCCATGATGATCACCGCAAGTTGTCGGTCATCTGTTATTTAAATCAGAACTGGGAAGAAAACCATGGCGGCCAGCTGAAACTATTTCTGGATGATGGACAGGAAAAATCCATTTTGCCCGAGGCCGGACGCTTGGTGTGTTTCCGCAGCGACAAACTGGAACATGAGGTGTTGCCGGCAACACGGTACCGCCTGAGTATAACCGGCTGGCTGCTCGACTGCCCGGCTGAGCTGCGGCACTTGTGAAAAATGGGGGGCATTGTAAGAAATCCGGATTCAAAAGCACAACTAAGTTTGACCTTGAGAGTGGGCCTCTACAAGCTCAGCACACAATTTATTAGACGGTCTCCATTTGATTGCCGGATGGCATCAAATGAATAACTACTTGCTGCCTGTGTTGTCATGTTTTTCTCGTATCCACCGCATCACGTCTTTCAGGTAATCTTCCGGTAAATCGTCTTTGTACATTTCATATACGAATGAAGCCATCACCTGGCCTTTTGAGTATTCCGGATGTTGCTGACGGATACGGCTTTTGATTTGCTCATTCACCAGTTCGATCAGCTCAAGCCCCAGCCGGAAGCGTTCTTCCACCGGTTTGCTCAGCCAGATTTCCAGGTGTTTTCTGCGGATGTGTTCGGACGTATCGGTCATAGCAGGTTGAAGGTAGCAAGCTGAAGTTCCTGAATCCAGTAATTAATGTAGTTTTTGTCAACCGGAAGTGCCAGCAGATTTTGAATGTCTTCCATCTGCCTGTTGCTTTGCACCTCCTGGATCCAGATAAGTTTTGAAAGAATTAAATCTTCAGGCGAGACAAACCACGCTTCATGATTAAAAAGCTGATGTCGCCTGCGTCTTTTAAATTCAGCCACCCGGTAAGGGGTATTTTTTTTTACGACAAAATCTACTTTAAGGCCTGTATCCTGGTCAATGACGTTGAACATGCCGGTTCGTTTCACTTCTTCTGTAATGCTGTCTTTGTGCAGGTAAAACCGGTCGTTGAAAATACTGAAAAACGAGGGGAGTAAAACCGGAGTGAGTTCAATGACGATATCCAGGTCGCGCGTGGTTCGCGAAACGGCATATACCAGCATGGCCATGCTTCCGGAAATCATGTAGGGAATTTCGCGCTCTTCAAGGGCAGAAGTAACCTGAATAAAGAGTCGTTCGGTTTGCATGCCAGGGAATATGGAAGCAAATTAAGCAATAACCCTTTTCAGGAATTTTTAACCTTACCAATCTTTTTCAAACTTTAAACCCGCAAAATCCGGTTAATGAAAGAGTACCTGCTGAAACTTTACGATTACAACACCTGGGCCAATATGCGCGTGCTGGAGGCACTCACCCGGCAACAGTGCAGTGATGCGAAAATACTTACTTTATTCAGCCACATCATGGCCGCGCAACTTTTATGGCTGCACCGCGTGCAGGGCTGGCCGCCACCCGATGTAGAGCTTTGGAAACAATACAGCATGGAAGAGTTGCAGGTTATGCATGCCAAGGGCGCAGAAGGATGGCAAAGGTATATTGCCGGTGCAGAAGAGAAGGAATTTTACCGCACATTGAAGTACACCAACTACAGCGGTCAGCCGTTTGAAAACCGCGTGCTCGAAATACTGGCCCACACCGTTAATCATGCCACCTACCACCGCGGCCAAATTGCCCTGCGTATGCGCGAACAGGGCTATGAACCGGTAAATACCGATCTGATTACCTATGAAAGAATCATGACCGGGCAACTAAAACCCTGATTTTTTTGTTTAAAACCCCAAAACCTGTAGCCATGAAACACCTTGTACAGTTTGTCGTCTTACTGATCTTCACAGTTAAAACAGCCGCCCAGGATAAGGTTGCTGTGTGTCATACCCCGGCAGCTGAAAAATTTGCCCTCTTTGCTTCCAATAAGCAATTTCTGAAAGATCATCCCAACCCGCTGCGCTATGTACACCAGAGCGATATCGGAAAAATGATATCCTTTCCAACGCCCGGCGGTCCGGATGCACGAGGCTATCTGTTGCAGGCCAAAACCAAGACTAATAACTGGGTATTTGTTTTTCAGGAATGGTGGGGGCTGAACGACCACATCAAACGCGAAGCCGAAAAGCTGTACAATGAATTAGGCAATGTAAATGTGTTGGCGTTGGATATGTACGATGGCAAAGTGGCCGACAAACGCGAAGACGCTGCCAGGTACATGAGTGAGTTTAAACAGGATCGGGGTAATGCCATTGTGCAGGGGGCGCTGAGTTATGCCGGCAAAAACGCGCGCATTGGTACGGTAGGCTGGTGTTTTGGTGGCGGTCAGGCTTTGCAGGCGGCACTTACAGCAGGTAAACAGGCTGTTGCCTGCGTGATGTACTATGGCATGCCCGAAGAAAATGTGGAACGGCTTAAAACACTGAACTGCGATGTGCTGAACATATGGCCCACACAGGACCAATGGATAAACAAAAGCGTCATGGACAAGTTCGAAGCCAACATGAAGGCCGCAGGCAAAAAACTCACCATCAAAGCCTATGAGGCCGACCATGCCTTTGCCAACCCCAGCAACCCGAAGCACAACCCTGAATTTACAGCCGATGCGTTTCGGCATACGGTGGCGTTTTTCAGGGAGCGATTAAAGCCGTGAATATTTTTCCTCTGATGGAAAGGGGTCGGCCGGAAAAGCCCCGTATGCAACCTGTCCGTTTTGTCCGGTAACCATTCACAGCATTTTTAAATTTCACCTACCGGATTTACAGTACATTCGGCAGAAAAACCGGATGTTATGAAGCGCATCATTTTTTTATTCCTGTTCACGGCATTTGTAGCCGGTGCCCAGCCAGTTAACAAACTAAAACTGGAACAATATCTGGATATCGAAACCATCTCCGAACCCCAGATTTCGCCCGATGGCTCTGAAATTGTGTATTCCCGCACATGGATTGATAAAATAAACGACAGGCGCGAAACGGATCTGTGGATTATGAATGCCAACGGTTCGCGCAACCGCTTTTTTGTGCGGGGTTCCTCACCGCGGTGGTCTCCCGATGGTACGCGCATCGCCTATCTGGCGCAGGGCGAACCAAAGGGACAACAGATTTTTGTAAAATACAAAGGCACGGAAGGCAGTACGCAGATTACGCGCGTTGAACGCACGCCCAACAACATCACCTGGTCGCCCGATGGTCAGTTCATTGCCTTTACCATGATTGTGCCGGCAAAAAATCCATGGCCGGTTAAAATTCCCGGCAAGCCCGAAGGTGCGCGGTGGACGGAAGAGCCCCGGTTCATCACCAACCTGGTGTACCGCAGAGATCGTGTTGGCTTTCTGGAAGAAGGATATGTGCACATTTTCGTGGTTCCGGCCGGTGGAGGAACACCCCGGCAGATCACACAAGGTAACTGGGATCATGGTACCAGCGGCATTTCCTGGACCCGCGATGGAAAAGAGATTGTCTTCAGCAGCCTGCGCATACCCGAAGCTGAATACGCTTACCGCGAATCGGACATCTATGCTGTGAATGTTAACTCCGGTGAAGTACGTCAGCTCACCATTCGCAGTGGCCCCGATTACGCACCGGTAGTTTCGCCCGACGGGAAAATGGTAGCTTATGTTGGATATGACTGGACGGATGACACCTACCGCGATGCCGAATTGTATGTAATGAACATTGATGGCACCGGTCATCGCTCGCTTACCACCTCGCTCGATCGCACCCCGACAGGACTTACATGGGCCACCGACAATTCGGGTATTTATTTCAACATTCAGGATCAAGGCAACAGCAACGTTTACTTCGCACCCGTAAAGGGCAGTTACCGGCAAATTACACAGGGCAAACACATGCTTGCACTGAGCAGTTTAAGCAATAACGGTTTGATGACGGGGGTATGGTCTGATCCGCGCAACCCGGGCGATGTGGTAACCTTTTCCGCTGCCAATCCCCGACCAACCCGGCTTACCAATGTCAATGATGATGTGCTGGCCAACGTAACCCTGGGAGAAGTAGAGGAAATCTGGTACACTTCAGTTGATAACTTTAAAATTCAGGGATGGATCGTGAAACCTCCGGACTTCGACCCGAAGAAAAAGTATCCGATGATTCTTGTTATTCATGGTGGCCCGCATGCCATGTACAACATTGGATTCAGCTTTACCTGGCAGCACCATGCAGCCGAAGGATATGTGGTGTTGTACACCAACCCGCGGGGTTCCACAGGATATGGCAGTGCCTTTGCCAATGCCATCAAGAATGCCTATCCCGGCAAGGATTACGATGATCTGATGAAGGGTGTGGATGAAGTGATTAAGCGCGGCTATATTGACGAACAAAATCTGTTTGTGTATGGCGGCAGCGGGGGCGGAGTGCTTACCTCGTGGATTGTAGGTCATACAGACCGATTTGCAGCAGCCTCGGTAAACTACCCCGTGACCAACTGGCTTTCGTTTGTGGGTACAACGGATGGTGTGAGCTGGTATCGCAACTTTGCCAAATATCCGTGGGAAGACCCGAGCGAACACCTCAGGCGGTCTTCGCTGATGTATGTAGGCAATGTGAAAACACCCACCATGCTGATGTGTGGCGTGAACGACTTGCGTACGCCCATCTCGCAAACGGAAGAGTATTATCAGGCTTTAAAGGTACGAAAGGTGCCTACTGTGATGATACGGTTCAATGACGAATTTCATGGCACCAGCTCAAAACCCTCCAATTACCTGCGTACGCAGCAATACCTCTATTACTGGTTTAACATGTACAAAAGAACACCTGCTGCTACAGCCCGGTAAGGATGGGTTGGGAATGAAAATCTGAAAGCCCGCGTCAGGCGGGCTTTTCTTTTATTTTTCAGACGCTATTTGGTTTGTTCCAGCATGTATCGGATCACATCTGTGGTAGTTACAATGCCGGCCAGCACGCTTTCGTCATTGTCTTTCACAACCGGTAATGCATGAAACTCTTCGCTGGCCAGTACTTCGGCTACCTGCTTAATGGTGTCTGATTCCTTAACCACGCGCGGTTTATGCGACATCACCTGAGGGATGGTGAGCATTTCGAGTATGGCTTCATCAGCTTCCTCCTGGTTTGCAAACAGGGTGCTGAAAGTAAGACGGTTCAAATCGGTGCGACTGATAATTCCGACCAGTTGTTTCCCATACAATACCGGTACATGCCGGATGTGGTGTTTACGCATCAGCGCATAGGCGTCAGTCAGTTTATCATCGTGCTGCACGGAGTACACATGATGCGTCATAATAGTCCGAACAGGCTGGTTTAGTTTCATGGTTAGCAGGTTGTTGCTTCTGCAAAGTAAGACTGAATAGTTCCGGTAAGCCTGACGGTAATCAAATTATTAACTGATGTTGATCAGGCCCACACCACCAGTCCTTCCTGATGGTACCACTTGCGGTAACTGGGCAAATGGATTTTTTCCACTTCGTTGCGTTTCACCTTCAGGGTGGGCGTGAGCAACCCGTTGGCAATGGTCCAGTCTTCGCGCATAATGACGGCCGTTTCAAGCCGCTCATAAGTTTCCAGTTGTTTGTTTACCTCGGCAAGGGTGTGACTGAGGCTGGCTGTAATTTCATCCTTGCTTTTGGCTTTTCCTGAAGCCGACAGCACCACCAGCGCCATGGGTTGTGGCACACCCATACCCACAACACATACCTGTTCTATATCCGGATTGCGCGACAACATCAGTTCTATGCGTGCAGGAGATATGTATTTGCCTTTGTCGGTTTTAAACTGGTCTTTTAGTCTCCCGGTGATGGTCAGGTATCCTTCTTCATCATATTGAGCCAGGTCGCCTGTGCGCAGGTATCCTTCCTCATCAAATGCATCTTTTGTAAGCTCAGGCTCTTTGTAATAACCCTTCATCAGTGCTTTGCTGCGGATACGCAGCTCGCCCTCTTCCGAAATTTTCGTTTCGGCACCGGGCAACGCCCTGCCCACCGTGCCCCATTTATTCTGGCCGATAAGATTAAAGTGCGATAACACACAATCTTCGGTCATGCCATAGTTCTGATGGATGGTGATACCAATGCTGTGAAACCATTGCATTATATCAACCGACAAGGGTGCTGCACCCGAACAGATGTATATGGCCTTTGATAAGCCGAGCTCTTTTTTCAGTTTGCTCCGGATAAGTGAGCCAATAAGCGGGATGCGCAGCAACCGGCTGAGTTTTTTCTGAGGAATACGACTGAGAATCTTTTCCTGTATTTTGGACCAGATGCGCGGCACGGCAAAAAATACGGTGGGCTGGGTGTCTTTCAGATCCTGTGCAAACGTATCAACGGTTTCGGCAAAGGAAATCACAGCACCTTTGTGGAGGCCCAGCATTTCAATACCCAGGCGCTCGGCAATGTGGCTGAGCGGCAGGTAAGAAAACATGCGCAGTCCGTCAGGTAACTGTGGTAACACAGAGTGAACCACACTGAGTACTTCCGAAAAATTACCTGCGGTGTGCATCACTCCTTTGGGTTTACCGGTGGTGCCTGAAGTGTAAATGATGGTCATCAGATCATCGTATTGCTGATGCACCGGCTGTTCAATCTGTTTGCCTTCCTGAGCCAACTGCTCCCAGCTTTTTCCTTCTTGGTGTCCATAGGCTTCGATGCTGATGCGCAGAAGTGATGCCGGAATGCCACCTTGTTGATTTTTGTAATCATCCAACTTGCCGATGATGATAGCTGCAGCGCCACTGTGTTCCAGAATAGACCGGATGGCCTCATCACTTAAAGTAGGATAGATGGGTACTGATACATGACCGGCCATCATGATGGCCAGGTCGGCCATAATCCAGTGTGCACAGTTTTTGGAAAGGATGGCCACATTCGAACGAGGCGGAAGTACCTGTAAGTAGGCTGCAATGCATCGTATTTCATGGCCTGCCTGCCGGTAGGTCCAGGTCTTCCATTTACGGTCGAATGGCTGGCGCAGGAAAATTGCATCGGGATTTTGTTTTTCCCAGAATAAATACCGCTGAAGAGGTAAAACTTCGTTCATAATTACAGGGTTTGGTCAGTTTAAGGTAAGTAAAACCCTGCTATGTGTGCCATAAAAATCTTTGCAGCGGAATACCGGTATATTTGCGGCCGGTATTTTCAGATGATGACACGTACCCGTATATATGGCTTGCTGATCGCGTTAGCGGTTTTGATTTCCTGTGGCCGTTCGGATAAAGAATGTGTTTTTGTTCCGGATGTTCAGGAAAAAGTGGATGTGCCGTGGCTTTCGCTGAGCGACTCGCTGGTCAGCATTTCGTCCAAGGCAGAGCTGGTTCATTTACTGACGCGGCATCCGGTGCTTCGCGATAATTTTTTTAACCGGCCGGCCTATCCCAACGACTCCGTTTTTATCAACGAACTCTACAGGCGCTTTACCAATCCCTACCTCGATACGCTGCGCATGGATGTGAGGCGTGTTTTTGGCGATGAGCAGGAACTGCACCGGCAGTTTAATGATGCCTTCAGCAACCTGCGTTACTATTATCCGGATGCGCGCATCCCCCGGATTGTTACGGTTGTCAGCGGGCTGGAAACGGATTTGTTTACGACCGATTCGGTGATTTACATCGGGCTGGATTACTATCTCGGTCCGGGCGCGCGGTTCCGTCCTAATATCTATCAGTACATGCTCCGGTTATATTCACCCCACACAATTGTGCCCGCGGTCATGTTGCTGAAGGGCATCAGCGATGACTTTAATCACACCAATCCTGAAGATAAAACCGTGTTAGCCGATATGATTGCATACGGCAAAGCCTATTATTTTGCCAAGCACATGGTGCCGTGTGTACCCGACAGCGTGCTGATTGGGTATACGGCAGAGGAGATAGAAGGTTCTCGCCAAAACGCTCACCTCATCTGGTACCGGCTGGTAGAAGATCAGGTGCTGTATGCAACCAGTCATCTGGTAAAACAAAAATATCTCGACCCCCGGCCAAAAACCATTGAAGTGGGTGAGAAATGCCCGGGTCGTATCGGGCAATGGGTAGGATGGGAAATTGTGAAGAGCTACATGAAGCGCCACCCGGAGACCACATTGCCCCAACTTATGCAGATGAAAAATGCCGACCAGCTATTCAAACAATCCGGGTACCGGCCAGTGAAATAATTCGGGCGGGCATTCTGCCTATCTTTGAAATCAAAAACCCATGTTCTGATGCGTACCAAAATCGTTGCAGGAAACTGGAAAATGAATAAGACGGCTTCGGAAGCTCTTCAGCTTACCGATGAACTGTTAAGCCTGCTGGCCAAAAATCCGGTGGGCGGGGTGGAGGTGGTCATCATGCCGCCCTTTCCTTACCTGATGCCAGTTGGTGAAAAAATTAAATCATCTTCGGTAAAGCTGGGTGCACAAAACTGCAGCGAACATCCATGGGGTGCCTACACAGGCGAGGTGTCTGCACCCATGCTCAGGTCAGTGGGCGTGAGTTACGTTATTATTGGGCATAGCGAGCGAAGGCAGTATTTTCAGGAAGATGGAGCAAAGCTGGCGCAGAAGGTAGAGGCAACACTCGCTAATCAGCTGCATCCGGTATTTTGTTGTGGTGAGCCTTTGATTGTACGCGAAGATGGGCGGCATTTTGACCTGGTTAGTATGCAGATAGAAGAGGGGTTGTTCCATCTTCCGGCAGAAGCGTTGTTGAAAACCATAATTGCCTACGAGCCGGTGTGGGCTATTGGCACCGGTAAAACCGCCTCGCCCGAACAAGCACAGGAAATGCATGCTTTCATTCGCAAACAACTTGCTGAGAAGTACGGTGCCCCGACAGCCCAGCAGGTTCGCATTCTGTATGGAGGCAGTGTAAATGCCGGTAACGCAAAAGCCCTGTTTGGTTGTACCGATGTGGATGGTGGGCTGGTGGGGGGTGCATCGCTCAAGGCCGGTGAGTTTTTTGAGATTGTCAAGGCTGCATCTGCGCAATAAGTTGGCTATGTTTTATACCCGATTGCAGGTGGTCTGTTCGCCCCAGTGGGCTGAAATTCTGATGGCCGAAGTAGCCGAAGCCGGCTTTGACACCTTCATGGAAACGGATAAAGGCTTTGAGGCGTATGCCGAACAAAACCGATTTGACGTTGCTCGCCTGGAGAGCATACGTGAAAAATATCAGGAACAGGCTTCGGCAGTGTTCTTCCAGGATCGGGTGAAAAAAGAAAACTGGAACGAATTGTGGGAAAAAAACTACGAACCGGTAGTCGTTGAAGACCAATGCCTCATCCGTGCTTCTTTTCACCGGCCTGAAAAAAAATATCCGTACGAAATCGTTATCACCCCAAAGATGTCGTTCGGTACGGGGCATCATGCCACTACGTATCTGATGTTAAAAAATCAAATGAAGATCAGTCATGCCGGCCTGCGGGTAATGGACGCAGGCACCGGAACGGGTATTCTGGCAATCATGGCCGACAAACGTGGTGCAGCCTTCGTAGATGCATTCGACACGGACGACTGGAGCATCGAGAATAGCACGGAGAATATTCAGTTAAACCAAAGTACCAATGTGCGCATCCGCAAAGGAACCGTAAGCACCTTGTTTTTTGAAGAACCTTTCGACCTCATACTGGCCAACATCAATAAAAATGTGCTCGTGGAAGAGATGCCGAAATATGCTGCGCAACTGAAGCCTGCGGGCCTGTTGTTAATCAGCGGTTTTTATGTGGCCGATGTTCCGGATTTAGAAAAAGTTGCACAGTTTCATGGCCTGATCCGGCAATCAACCGATGAACGCGACAACTGGGCCTGTGTGTTGTTCGTAAAGCGATAAGACCGGCTGGTTTTGGGATACGTGCAATATTTGCGAATTTGAGCAGTTTAACGAAAGGTGTTCGCCTTTTTAATCCGATATGGCCTTTTTCTTTGTCTGAGTGTTCCGTTGTTGGGACAAACCATTTCATCCTTTCCTGATAGTGTTCAGGCCGCCTGGGCCAAAACCCGCAATGCCGAAGCCATAAAAGTAGCCGAGCGTTTCAGTCAGGCCTGGAGCCGGTTAAATCTGGAGCATCAGCTCAGCATCCGTAACCAGGTGCTGCGCATGAAGCGCAAGGGCTACCGCATGCAGCCTCATCTCACGGCCTACCTGGGCAGCCTGGCGGAAGCCGTGCTTACCGAAGGGATAGACGAAACCCGCCTGACGCAATACCTGCAGATGACTGAAAAGGTTATAGACCACCTGAAAACCGACAAGGCACTGTTGGTTTTCCAGCAGGCAAGCACATTTTTCAGGTATCACGCACTTCATTATGACAGGTCGTTTAGGCTTTATGCCCGCGATGATGACTACCGCTTTGAATACATTGAATTCATCCCCCCGCCACCTGACACCACTTCCCAAACAAACGTGGATGATTGGGGTACCTGGCCCGAGGACCCTGTTGATACCGTGCCACAGGTGGTACAGCCCTATTGGATGACGCCACCCCCGCCACCGGTTATCGAAGGGCCAGCCATTCGCTTTCAGCGTGTAACCTTCAACTTTGTAACACCCTCAGATTCAGTTTTTCTGAGCAACACCAAAGGCGATTACTCACTTGCCGACAGGATTTTCTCCGGTGAAGAGGGCACCTTCAACTGGTCGGCCGCCTTGCTTCCCCCCGATGAGGTGTATTGCAATTTTATGGCGTATAGCTTTTCAAGCAGAAAACCGGAATTGAAAGCGGATCTGGTAAAATTTAACTACACAGACCATACCCCCGGCTTAATCTACGGGAAATTCGAATTTCGCCCGCAACCGCGCAAAGACTCGGTGCCCTCTTCGTGGCCGCGCTTTGTTTCCTATGAAAACAACATTGCGATTACGGGTTTCGGCAATGAACGCATGAAGTTCAGGGGAGGCTTTTCACTTACCGGGAACCGCATCAGCAGCAAAAACGTGAACAATGATTACTCTGCGTTGGAAGTAACCGACAGCGTTGGTGTTATTAAATTCCGTGCCCGCTCGCGCGATTTTGTATTTACCGATTCGACAGTAAGCGCAAGCGGAACAGCCATATCCATTTATCAGGGTAATGATTCCGTCAGCCATCCCAGCCTGCGCATGCATTACAACTGGCGCACTAACCAGCTCGTACTTACTGCCGAAAAAGGCACCATGCGCCATGCCCCGTTTACGGCTTCGTTTTTCGGGATGGAATTCTCTGCTGACCGCATACGATGGAATATAAATGCCGACAGCTTGAATATTGATATAACCGGGGGCCGCTCCAGTGTGCCGATGGTGCTTGAATCTTTTGACTATTATTCACCTGAAGATTTTTATCGACTCCGAGGCGTGGGCTTTTCCTTTCATCCCCTGGGAGTGGTAGCACGTTATTGCATCACCTTCAACACTCGCAAACTGCATAGCGGCGACCTGGCCAATTTCACCGGGCTGGACATACGCGATCTGCAAAGAGGATTACAGTTTCTGGCGACTAAAGGTTTGATTGAATACTGGCCGGAGAAAGATCTGGTCATTGTTAAAGAAAAAGCCATCACGCAATACCGCGCTTTCCTGGGCGAAGTGGATTATGATAACATGAAGATTCATTCAGTAATTGAACCCTATGCATGGACCGATTTAAGTAAGCCGGATTATCCCAATGCTACCGTTAACTTTAAAAAAGGTACCATGGTGGTAAGAGGAGTTGAAGAGTTTAACCTCAGCGACTCACTGAATGTGTTGATACGCCCTGACAGCAGCATTATCACTGTATTGCAGAACCGCGACATTAAATTCAATGGAACAATCACAGCGGGAAATTTTGAAATCACGGGTAAAGACTTCACATTGAAATACGACAGCTTTTTTATCAACCTGAAAAAGATCGATTCGATTAATTTTTATTCCTATGAACGAAATGCCCGCGGCCAGCTGGTACGCAGGAAAATAAACAACGCCATGGTAGGAGCTGATTCGGTAGCTGCAGCCGAAGGGGGGTTGGGTGACATTTCCAAATCATCTGGAACGTTGTTCATCAGCCGGCCCGACAACAAATCAGGAAAAATGCGCATACCCAATTATCCACGCCTGGATGCCACAACCGGTGGGGTGATTTATTTCGACCGGCCCGAGGTGCTGAACGGAGTGTACGACCGGTCCATATTTTTTGTTGTTCCGCCTTTTAAGCTCGACAGCCTGAACGATGCCGACCCGGCTGCGCTGAATTTTGAAGGCACGTTCGTAACCAGTGGCATGTTTCCTTCCTTTAAGGAAAAACTGCACACCATGCCCGATAAGTCGCTGGGCTTTGAACATATAGTGCCAAAAGGAGGCTACCAACTGTATAAAGGAGATGGTAAACTTACCGGAGTGATACGCCTCGATAACCGAGGCATCCGATCAGCCGGTACCATCAACTACCTTGCGGCATCGGTTCGCTCATCCGATTTTGTGTTCTATCCCGACAGCGTCACGGCCCGTGGCCCAAAAGCACGTATTGAGGAAAAGCAATTTGGTGCGGTGCATTTTCCGCAGGCATCCCTGCCCGACTTTCAGATGAAGTGGTATCCTAAGCGAGACCAGATGCGCCTGCGCAATGTGTCGGTGCCCTTTAACCTGTACGACTCCACCGCACAGCTCAATGGCATGCTCATCATTTCGAAAAACGGGGTAGCCGGAGCCGGCAAACTTGAAACCCGCGGCTCCGAGGTGCTCTCGCGCGAAATGAATTTCTCGGCCCGCGATTTTACTGCCCGCCATGCACGCTTCCGTGCCAAATCGGCCGACCCAGGCAAACCTCTGATTGACGGAACGGATGTGCGGCTGCGCTTTAATCTGGCGCAGAACTATGCCGACATCAGTCCGGAAATCGAAGGTGTGGCTGCCATTGACTTTCCCTACGCCCAGTTTAAAACCTCTATTCCCAATGCACGCTGGGATTTAACCAACCAGAAAATCATCATGACCAAAAGTCCCGATGTGCCGCTGGAAAATTCCTACTTCTACACAACCCGTAAAGATCTCGATTCACTTCATTTCAATGCTGAACGTGCCGAGTATGATTTAAAAACCCAGCAACTCAAAGTAAGCGGCATCCCCTACATCATCGTGGCTGATGCCAAAATCACGCCCGAAAATAATGAGGTATTGATCCTCGAAAATGCCCGCATCGGCACGTTGAAAAACACCACAATAGTGATTGATACACTCAACGGCTATCACCGCCTCACCAACGGTGTGGTGGATATTATTTCGCGCAAGGAATTTCGCGGACATGCTACCTATCAGTACGTAAACTTCCTGAAAGATACATTTGCCATCAAGATGACCGACTTCAGGCTGGAACCGGTAACACCCGCCACTTCATCGAAGCGCACTACCCGAAAGCAATCCCTGGCCACCATGCAAACCGTTGCCACCGGCTCGGTTACTGAAAAGGACAAACTGGTGCTGGGTGCGGGCATGTTCTACAAAGGCGATATGACCATGTACGCCACCCGACCTGCTCTGCAACTTACCGGTGCCGTGAAACTCGACATCAAAAACATTAAAAATTACAATACCTGGATCCGCTATGAACAATCAGGTGAAGAAACAGAAGTACTTATTGATTTTGACCGCGCGCTCACCGAAGACGGACGAAAAGTAGATGCCGGGCTGCATGTTTCAGCACTTGACAATAACCTCTACATTTCATTTCTCAACGAAAGCAACGATCAGGATGAAGATTTCTTTGTGCCCAGCGGCACCTTGTATTACGATGTAAACACCAAAGAGTACAAAATCGAAGACCGCGAAAAGGCAGCCGGTAATAAACTGAGCGGAAAAGTGTTTGCCTACAACGATGAAACCCAGATGGTGCGTTTTGAAGGCCCGGTAAACCTGTTTAACGGAACCAAAGATTTTAACGTAACCGCCACGGCCATCGGACAGGGCAACGTGAAAAACAACGAAATCCAGTTCAATGCGCTGGTTATTGTAAATACTTCTGCCCTGCCGGCAGCTTTTCAGCTTATGGCTACCGACCTGATGAATGTGGTAAAAAATGAACCGGTAGAAGAAGGCCTTGGCGACCGCACAGATTTATTGTATAAGCTGGCCGATATCGTAGGTGAGCGCGTGGCCAGAGATTATGAAAAGCGCAGTACCCAGGGCTATGTGTCGCTCGCAACGCTTGCCGAAACCGCCAAAGCCATGACCTTTGCCAATGTAAACTTTAAGTGGTCGGCCAAACATAAGGCCTTTTACAGCGAAGGCGCGCTTGGACTTTCCAATATCGGGCGCAACGACATCAATGCATCGTTTGAAGGATTTATGGAAGTGAAAAAAAATGATGACGGCTCGACCGAATTCAATGTGTTTTTCAAAGCTTCGCCCGAATCGTGGTATTTTTTCAGCTACGAAGACAACCGCCTGCTGATGTACTCATCCAACGAACAGTTCAATACCACGGTAGCCAAAAAAACCAATTCAGGAAAAGCCAAGGTTGGCGAACTGGTTTTCCTGCCGGCCACCGAAGATGAAACCCTTGCGTTTATTAATCGCTTCCGCAGGGATTACTACGGAATTGAAGTGCCCTACAACCTGAGCGCTGGTACCGCCAAGAAAAAAACCAATAAGCAAGATGAGGGCGATGGTTTTTAAACCTGCGGGGCGTTGTTGCCCTGAACATCTGTTTTACGCTTGCACAGCCTGCTCAAACTGCAGATGCTGAGATCGGGCTAACCATCCGGATAATCCGGTTTTACCATCGTTCAAATACCCGTAACTTCGCCCCCTTTAAAATGGGCAATTATGGTTAAGGATTACATGCAGCAAAACCGGCAGCGATTTCTGGAGGAGCTCATCAACTGGCTGCGCATACCATCGGTGTCGGCCGACAGCCGGCACAAAAATGATGTGAGGCAGGCGGCACTTTATCTGAAAGAAAGACTTACAGAGGCAGGTGTTGACAAGGCAGAACTGATCGAAACAGCAGGTCATCCTGTAGTCTATGCTGAAAAAACCGTAAACCCGTCCTTGCCTACTGTATTGGTCTATGGGCATTATGATGTTCAGCCGCCCGATCCGCTTAATCTGTGGGATAGTCCGCCATTTGAACCCGTAATACGTGATGAAAAAATCTTTGCCCGCGGTGCATGCGATGACAAAGGCCAGGTGTACATGCACGTAAAAGCGCTTGAGATAATGAACCACCTCAACCAATTGCCTTGTAATGTAAAATTTATGGTGGAAGGCGAGGAGGAGGTGGGCTCGGAACACCTGGGACAGTTTGTAAAAGCCCACCGCGACAAGCTGAAAGCCGATGTAATTCTGATTTCGGATACGGCTCTCATATCACTCGAACACCCATCCATTACGGTAGGGCTGCGCGGACTGAGCTATGTAGAGGTAGAAGTAACCGGCCCTAATCGCGATCTGCATTCGGGTGTGTATGGTGGTGCAGTAGCCAATCCCATCAACATATTGGCAAAGATGATAGCCGCCTTGCACGATGAAAACGGCCGCGTAACCATTCCCGGATTTTACGACAAGGTGGTTGAGTTGTCGGCTGAAGAACGGGAAGCCCTGAATCGCGCACCGTTTAATCTGGAGCACTACAAAAAAGAACTGGGCATTGATGCGGTGCACGGTGAGAAAGGATATACCACGCTGGAGCGCACAGGTATTCGCCCCACCTTAGACGTAAACGGCATATGGGGGGGATATACCGGTGAAGGAGCAAAGACCGTGTTGCCATCGAAAGCATATGCAAAAATTTCCATGCGACTGGTACCCCGCCAGGATCATCGGGAAATAACCGACTTGTTTACCCGGCACTTTGTTTCGCTTGCACCAAAATCAGTGAAAGTGAAGGTAACACCGTTGCACGGTGGCGAACCGGTGGTAACGCCTACCAACTCAAAAGCCTTTCTGGCAGCCAGTGCGGCTTTTGAAGAGGTGTGGGGTAAGAAGCCCATTCCCACGCGCGATGGGGGTAGCATTCCCATTGTGGCACTATTTAAGAAGGAGTTGGGGCTGGATTCCGTGCTGATGGGGTTTGGTCTTGATTCTGATGCCATCCATTCGCCCAACGAACATTACGGTCTTACCAATTTTTTCCGTGGTATAGAAACCATCGTTGCTTTTTACCGGCACTATACGGGCTCAAACTAAAAATCAATAACCTTTGTTGAGTTTGACAATAACGTTTGATATGACCTTGCGAAATACGATTTTTCTACTCTCATTCTTTTTAGGAGTTACCTCATCTGCCCAGATATTAAACCCTGCAAAATGGAGCTGGGTTACTTCCAAAACCTCTGTTCAGACCGGTGAAGAAATAGAACTGGTTTTTACGGTAACTACCGATAAAAACTGGTACGTTTATGCCAACGACTTCGATCCGGACTGTGGCCCGATGCTCACCACCATCACATTTGAAAAACATCCGTCATTTACGATAGTCGGTGATCTGAAAGCCATCAATCCGTTGCGCAAACACGATGAAATTTTTGATTGCGATGTAAAAATATTTAAAGATAAAGGCGAGTTTCGGCAGCGCATTAAGCTGCTAACCGCCAATCCCGTCATTAAAGGAGTAATCGAAGGTCAAACCTGTACGGAAGTGGATGGCCGGTGTATTCCCTTTGAAGTTGATTTTGAGGTTACCGGCATTGCCGTAACCGGCAAAAGCAAACTGGAAGAAGTCCAGAAAGAAGAAGAAAACAACCAGGCCGGCATTGTTCAGGATGAAAAGTCAGTTGACGAGCCGTTACGAACTGCCGATGACACCGCAGTAAAAGGGCCTGTACTTGACCCAACCATTCTGGAAGGACGGAATGAGTTAAGCGATGAGTCGTTTTTCGGTTATCTGGTGTTTGCTTTTATTCTTGGACTGGTATCCCTTATCACTCCCTGTGTTTTTCCGATGGTACCCATGACGGTTACCTTCTTTCTTCGCGATAACCAGACGCGCAGGGAGGGAATACGCAACGCATTTATTTTCGGCATCTCCATCATTGTTATCTATACGCTGGCAGGAACGCTTTTTGCCGTGCTGCTCGGTGCCGAAGGCCTCAATGCCCTTGCTACACATTGGGCACCTAATCTTTTTGTGTTTGTCATTTTTATCGTGTTTGCCCTTTCCTTTCTGGGCATGTTTGAAATCACCGCACCGCATCAGCTGGTAAGCAAGGCCGACCGGCAGGCGGAAAAAGGTGGCTTAGTCGGTATATTCTTCATGGCTGCCACTCTGGTGCTGGTGTCATTTTCATGCACCATCCCCATCGTGGGCAATGTGGTGGTTTTATCGGCGGGCGGACAGATTATCAAACCCATCCTGGCCATGTTTTCTTATTCCTTGGCGTTTGCCATACCCTTCACCTTGTTTGCTATATTCCCTGAATGGATGAAGGGCCTGCCCAAATCAGGCGGTTGGCTCAATGCCGTGAAGGTAACACTGGGTTTTCTGGAGCTGGCATTGGCGTTGAAATTTTTTAGCATTGCCGATCAGGCCTACCACTGGGGTCTGCTGGACCGCGATGTGAATATTGTGCTGTGGATTGTAATATTCGGACTGCTCGGGTTGTATCTGCTGGGCAAAATCCGGTTGCCACACGATAGTCCCGTAGAGAAACTATCGGTGCCGCGCCTGCTGCTGGCTATTGTTGTTTTCTCGTTTGTGGTGTACCTCATACCCGGTTTGTGGGGCGCACCTCTTAAAGCCCTCGCTGGCTATTTGCCCCCGCAGCACACCCACGATTTCGATTTGGTGGCTATGACGCGCAGTACGCGCACCAATGAAATCTGCGATGAACCACGTTATGCCGAGTTCCTGCACCTGCCACATGGCCTCAAAGGTTACTTTGATTATGAACAGGCACTGGCCTGTGCCCGGGCACAGAACAAACCCTTGTTTATTGATTTTACCGGACACGGCTGCACCAACTGCCGTGAAATGGAGGCCGTGGTGTGGAGCGACCCGGCCGTACTGGAACGGCTGAAAAACGATTACGTGATAGCGGCATTGTATGTGGATGACAAAACCCCGCTGCCCGAAAGCGAGTGGATTACTTCAACCTACGATGGGAAAGTAAAAAAAACACTGGGAAAGAAAAATGCCGACCTGCAGATTACGCGGTTGAATAACAATGCACAGCCTTTTTATGTGCTGGTGGGCAAGGACGAGCGGGTTCTTGCATGGCCCTATGGTTATGATCGGAGTGTAGAGAAGTTTGTGGATTTCCTGGATCGCGGAAAAAAGAAGTATGCCGAACTGTACAGGTAACCCCGGTGTTGCCTGTTGAACTATTTCCCTATATTTACCATCGGATTTTTTAGAAAGCGGCATTTCATTTTTTGTACCGAAGGGTCATGAAAAATTTTACTGCAGCAGTGGCCATTGCGGCACTATTGACTACCGGCACCACCATCTATTTGCCGGATGAACCCCCTGTTACAGCACCTCATCATTTTTCAGTTTCCACCCCTCCTGCGCTCAATACCATGTATGGCATTGAAGCCGATGGGTATCTGGTAATTGAGGATCGCGTTAAACGCAACCAGTTTCTTTCCGATATTTTGCGGCAATACAATGTACCGGGTCATCTTATTCGCCAGGTATCCATGCTGCCACGCAATGTGTTTGATGTACGGAAAATTGTGCCGGACAGAAAACTGACCCTGTTCTGTTATAATGATTCCCTGCGCACCCCGAAGGTGCTGGTGTATGAACCAAACCCTCTTGACTATGTAATATTCCGGTTGGATGATTCGCTGTCGGTAGAAGTTTGCAGACGTGAGATCACGGTGACTGAACGGGAAATAAGCGGCACCATCCATGCATCGCTGTTTCAAACTATTGCCGAAATGGGCATATCGTATGAACTGACCAACAAAATAGTAGATATACTTGCCTGGCAGGTAGATTTTCAGCGACTGAACCGCGGTGACGAGATCAAAATCATTTACGAAGAATTGATAACCGAAGGAAAAATCATTGGCATTGGCGCTATCAAAGGAATATATTTCAACCACGGGGGCCGGGCAGTTTATGCCATTCCGTTTGATCAGGGCGAAGGAACCGACTACTTCGATGAAGAAGGTAACAGCATTCGGAAGGCATTTTTAAAATATCCGATAGAATTTACGCGCATCAGTTCGCGGTATTCCATGAATCGTTTCCACCCCGTGCTCAAAGTTAACCGGCCGCACCTGGGAACGGACTTTGCTGCGCCAACTGGTACCCCGGTTCGTTCGGTAGGTGATGGTGTGGTGATAGAGGCCGGCTACACCGCCAACAATGGAAATTATGTTAAGATAAGGCACAACAGCACCTACACCACACAATACCTCCATCTGTCAAAAATAGCTCCGGGTATTAATCGTGGTTCGGCCGTAAAGCAGGGGCAGTGGATAGGAAATGTAGGCAGCACGGGCCTGGCTACCGGGCCACATCTGTGTTACCGGTTCTGGAAAAACGGAAAACAGGTGGATGCCCTGAAAGTTGAACTGCCGGCTGCCATGCCGGTGAAAAAAGAATACCGGGATCGGTTTATTGAACAACGAAATAAAGTAATCGATCGCCTGAATGCCATACCATTAGGCACATCAACTTTTCTGGCGTCTGCCTATTAAGCGAAAAAAGCTGTATTTTACCATATTTTCAGTTTTCCTTTGCTATAATTACGATTGGCGGGTACAAGGGATGAAGCAGGTATTGATTGGTTTGATAGGGATATGCTGGCTCCAGGTAGCGCTGGCCCAAAAGGTAGCATTGGTGCTTAGTGGCGGTGCAGCCAAGGGACTGGCGCATATCGGAGTGTTAAAGGCTTTGGAAGAACACGAAGTGCCGATTGATTTTATTGTGGGCACTTCAATGGGCGGTATTGTGGGAGGTTTTTACGCTGCGGGCTATTCACCGCAAGAGATGGAGGCAATCGTGCTGTCGGAAGATTTTCTGCGGTGGATTCGCGGCCTGCCCGAGCGCGGGCATAATTATCATTATTATCATCAGGAAGATATACCCGGATTTATCAACCTGAATCTTTCCCTCGATTCAGCCAGAACCTTTCAGTTCAATTCAACACTGGCCAGTGATGTTTCACTTAATTATGCCCTGGCTGAAAAACTGGCTCAGGCATCGGCTATAGCCGGTAATAATTTCGATAGCCTGTTTGTTCCCCTCCGCGTAGTTGCGGCTGATGTGTTTACCCAGAGCCAGGTGATATTGAAATCGGGCCTTTTGAGTGAGGCTTTGCGGGCCACGCAAACTGTGCCGCTTTTCTACGCTCCTATTAAAATCAATAATCAGTATTTATTTGATGGAGGTATATACAACAATTTTCCGGTAAGTGTAGCTCAGGATGAATTTCATCCCGATATATTAATCGGGAGCAATGTGTCGTCAAAAGTTTTTAAGGAATATCCGTATGGAAAGGACGATCAACTTATTGGTCGGTTTTTACTGTACATGCTGTTAGATAATTCAGATCCGGAAGAGTTGGGGCAAAACGGAATTTATATTGAACCCGATACGAGAGGCTATACCGGATTTGAATTTGAAAAAGCAAAAGCCCTGATAGACAGCGGTTATCGGGAAGCGCTGCGGTTAATTCCTGCTATCAAGGCTTGTGTTGCGGCCAGTCGTACCGTTGAAGAAATAAACCGAAGAAGGGATGCGTTCAGGCAAAAAGCCAGACCAGATCGGTATGGTAGCCTGCAGTTTACAGAATTTAACACCCGGCAGCAACGATATATCCGCAGGATTTTTAACGATCCGCCTAAAACGGAATACCATTCTCCCCAGGACATCAAATCCGGATATTTTAAACTGGTAACCGAGCCATTTTTTAGTAACATCTATCCTTCCATCGCCTACAATCCGGTTGATTCTGTTTTTTATCTCAACCTCACACGCAGACCGCAACGTAATTTTAGCGTTTCATTTGGTGGTGTGGCGGCTTCTCGAAACATCAGCAACATTTATCTGGGTATTAATTATTATTATTTCAGCCGCGCCCTTACGCATGTTTATGCGGCCATTCAAACCGGAAGTTTTTATCAGTCGTTATTTGCAAATGCGCGAATCGATTATTCCCAGCTGGGCCGTTTTTACATTCAACCCGAAATTGTGCACAGCACGTTCGATTACCTGGAAAGCACGGATTTATTAAAGAAAACGTCTCCCACGGTATTGAATCGCTTTGACAGGCGTTTCTCCATAAGCCTGGGTTGGCCCGTAGGAAACCGTTTTCGTGCGATAATCCGGAGTACGGCACTCAACAACAGCGACAGGTATTCCAACCGCAGCATATTTAGCAGCCTGGATACGCTTGACGTTTTGCGCCTGTCCGGCTTTCGTACCGATCTCTCCCTGACATCCAGTACGCTGGACAGAAGACAATACCCTTCGGCGGGTCGCTTATTCGAACTTACCGCATCGTGGTTTTCTCTTAAGGAAAAATACGAGCCGGGAAATACTGCCCATCCCTCACTTCTGGGGCTACCCGACCGGCATCTCGAATGGATTCGTCTTAAATTTTCGGTCGAGCACTATGTGAATAGAGGAAAATACCGTTTGGGCTATTTTGCAGAATCAGTGCTCTCCAATCAACCGGCTTTCCGCAACTTCATGGGCACATTAATCAATGCTCCGGCCTTTCTGCCATTTCAGGACAGCCGTACTTTGCTGCTGGAAAATTTCCGGGCCTTCAATTATGCGGCAATCGGCCTGCGGCAAATTTTTATTATCCGCCCGAATACGCTGGATTTCAGGCTTACCGGAGCCATTTTTAAACCCTGGGAAGTGCTTCGTCAGGGGCCACAGCAGGAAGCCATACCGGTGCGCCGGGATAATGCCCTTTTTGTTGCAGCATCGGCAGGACCGGTGTATCATTCACCCCTTGGACCGGTGAGTTTAAGCATTAACTATTACGATGACCAACGTAACCGGTTGGGTGTTTTGCTGCATGTAGGCTTCCTGTTGTTTAACCGGCACTCTGTCGATCAGTGAGCTCCAATTTCTGCCTTTTTTTATTTTTCTTTATGTTTACCCTGCAAACAACCCTTTAACCGTTCATGTACCGGATTTTACTAAGTACAAGTGCATTTATTTTTGCTTTTTCGTTGCACGCTCAGGTAATTCAGTGGGCTTCCAAAGTCATAGAGTTTTCCAGCGAGCTAACACCTGTTCAGTATTCGGCCCGGCAGGCATTAGGCAAGCCAAATGTTCTGCCTGCCGGAGGGCAAAACCCAAATGCCTGGGCACCCGACAGACCCAACCGCAAAGAATTTTTAAAACTGGGTTTTGACACACCCATGCAGATACGCCAGATTGCCATAGCCGAATCGCACAACCCCAGTGCTTTATACAAAGTGTATCTGTATGACGAAAACAACCGCGAATATGAAGTACATACCCTGAACCCGCAGGCCGTTCCGCTGAAAGGCCGCATGCTGAATCTTTTTGTGGAGCGAACACCTTATAAGGTTACAGCCGTTAAGCTGGAATTCGATGGCGCAGCCGTGCCGGATTATTTTGGTATAGATGCCGTAGCGATAGCCGATTCCGACTATCCTGTTATTGCCTTCATTCCGCAGCCTTCCTTGCTGGCATCGGGCATTATTGTGGAACAACTGGATGAAAATGTAAACAGCGAATACGCTGAGGTTAATCCCCTGTTATCGCCTGATGGCAAAACCTTGTATTTCAGCCGCAGAAACCATCCGCAAAATGTGGGGGGTGTTAACGACAAGGAAGATATTTGGTATTCAGAACTCGGGCCGGACGGCAAGTGGCAACTGGCCAAAAACATGGGGCCGGAGTTCAACAACGAATATCCGAATTTTATCAATACCATTACATCCGTTACCCCCGATGGCAAATCGGCCATTATGCTGCTGGGCAATAAGTACCTGCCGAATGGCAAAATGCTGGCCGGTGTTTCCATCAGTACCTATGTGGGGGGCAGTTGGAGTAAGCCGGTGCCGCTTAATATCATGAATGACTATAATTTCAATGAAAAAGCCAACTATTTTCTTGCCAACAACCGCAAAACCCTGTTGATGTCGGTAGAACGAGAAGACTCCTTTGGCGATCGCGATTTGTATGTTTCCTTCATGAAAAACGACAGCGTATGGACAGAACCCCTTAACCTGGGCAGCGTAATCAATACTGCCGGCACGGAATCGGCACCTTTTCTGGCTGCGGACGACAAGACGTTGTATTTTTCATCCAATGGTTTCAGCGGGTATGGCGGTTCGGATATTTATGTGTCGCGCAGGCTCGATGATACCTGGACCAACTGGTCGGAGCCGGAAAACCTTGGTCCTGAAATCAATTCGCCCCTGGAAGATGTTTTCTTTAACATACCTGCCGAAAGCGATTACGCGTATTACTCGCGTGGTGTAACGGAAACAAACCTGGATATTTTCCGTGTTAAACTGCCGATCTACAGAAGTCCCGAGCCCTGGGTAACTGTAAAAGGAAAACTTATAGACGCAGAAACCGGCAAACCCATAGGGGCCAAAATTATCTATGAACGCCTGCCCGATGGAAAGGAAATGGGCGTTGCCCAGTCGGACCCGCTTACCGGTGAATATGAGATTAAACTTCCGGCCGGGCATCTGTACGGAATACGGGCCGAAGCAAAAGATCATATCTCAGAAAACCAGAATCTTGATTTGCGCAACATCACGGCCGATCAGGTTATTGAAAACAAAAATTTTAACCTGCAGCCCATACGCGTAGCCCGCATTGAGGAGCAAGCCACCATAACGCTTAACAACATTTTCTTTGATTTTGACAAAGCCACGCTGCGCCCGGAATCATTCCCCGAACTGGATCGCCTGGTGAAGGTAATGCAGGAACGCCCCACCATGAAGGTGGAAATAGACGGGCACACCTGCGACATCGGAGAGGAACAGTATAACCTGGGGCTATCCGAGCGAAGAGCCCGTTCGGTTCAGCAATACCTGGTTCAAAAAGGAATCGATGCCACCCGGATTGACGTAAAATACTTTGGTGAAACAAAACCTGCCGTGCCCAACACGAACCGCGAAACACGCCGGCAAAACCGCAGGGTAGAGTTTAAAATCATCACACCATGAAAAGTTTTTGGTTCATCCTGCTTTGTGTAAGCGTGCCGGGCTTATTTGCCCAAAATGAGAATGCACCGGTTGTGGCCAGCGGCCGCATCTACAACTCCGAAACCAAAGAACCCGTCAATGCGCGGATTACCTATCAAAGCCTGCCTTATGGCAACCGAATGGGGGTAATTAATGGCAATTCATTTACCTTTCAGCTATTTGATAATGAGCGCTACTCCATTGTAGTTGAAGCAGCTGGTTACAGTTCCGTAAAATACCTGCTTGATCCGGCCGAGGCTGTTGACGGAAAGCTGATTAAAGACATAGAACTGCACCATTCCACGGGCAATCCTTCACGAAAGCATCAGGTGGGTCAGGTGTTGCGCCTGGAAAATCTCATTTTTGAACAGGGCAGATCCAAAATCGAGCCGTCCTCCTATCAGGAGCTGGATTTACTGGTGGCCATGATGAAGGAGAATAAAAACATGGTCATACAGTTGGAAGGTCATACGGATTATCTGGGCGATGCGGAGAAGAATCTTAAATTGTCGGAGCAACGTGTGGAAAGAGTCAAAGATTACCTGGTTTCCAAAGGCATTCACAAAAAGCGGATTCTCACCAAGGCCTTTGGAGGATCGATGCCCTTATCGCGGGATGATACGCCTGAAGCCCACCGCCTGAACCGCAGGGTGGAGGTGCGCATTTTGCAAAACTGACTCAGGGAGCAGATGAGGCCAGCAACGGAGCACTTATATTACGTACAATGGCCAGTCGCCGGGTTAATTCATTTTTAAGCAATTCATTCAACTGACTTTCCTGCACGGAGATCCACAACAGGCCGGCTAACTCCTGTATACGCGGGGAATGGTAGTAAACAGCAGCCTGCTGCAGCAGATAAACGCTCTTTTTAATATCCCTGCGGTTGTAGGCATAAACGGCCTGGTTATAAAAATCCAGCCCGCGCAATCCGGTGATGGAAGTGGTGTTAAAAATATTTTTCCGGAATACATAGACATGCTCTTTGCCCTGAGCCGGAACGAAATGGCGGTAGTTCTCCATTTGCCGGAATACGACCTTTTCGCCCCTGATGAGACCCCGCCCGGCATCGGTGGTTTCCATCAGCCATACTTTCCCATTTAACTGTGCCAGAATGAAAATATGATAGGTGGTTTCAACTACCTCGTGGCTGATACCAAAGTGCCGGAGCAACAACGCAAAGGTGGTGGTGGCCGTAAGGCAGTTGTAGTTGCCGGTTGAGATAGTCTGGTCAAATGAAACCTCCTCGGTAAATTCTCGCAACAGGTGCCTGTGAACGTAAGAAAAAAGCTTTTTCAAAAATACCTGTTCATTTGCACTGCGGCTTCTGATGTACTCAAGTGCGGTAAGGTGTTCTTTCCACGATGCCGGTAGGGCCGGTTCATGGGCTACCTGAGCCTGGGCCCGTAGCAAAGCCGCAGAAAAAAGAACCATCACAATAGACCTCAGCATATTCATGTTAAGCGAATGTTAACAAATTTAACAAATATTTAATAAAATAATCACATAATTAACAATTTCTTAATGTAAGCAGAACAGCCCAGAAAATTCCTTACCTTAATTGCGACATGGAAACAACCGTTACTGACCAGCGTTCCCAGATTGAGCAGGTCTTTGCTGCGCAACGCAACCACATGGCCGGCTTACGCGCTGAGCCGATAAAGCAGCGGAAAGAACGCATTGACAAACTAGGAAGGTGGATTAAGTCGAACCGCCAGCAGATTCATGAGGCCCTGTTTGCCGATTTGCACAAGCCATCGGCCGAGGCAGATACCACCGAAATAGTACCGGCACTGACCGAAGTGCAGCATTCATTAACCCATTTGGATCGCTGGACAAGGCCGCGAAAAGTGGACGCCCCGTTAACCATGCTGGGCACACATTCCACCATTCAATACGAGCCAAAGGGTGTCTGTCTGATTATTTCCCCCTGGAACTATCCGTTTAACCTGGCTGTCGGGCCTCTCATTTCAGCACTTGCTGCCGGAAACACGGTTATCCTTAAGCCATCAGAATATGCTCCTCACACTGCCTCGCTGATACGCCGGATGGTGGAAACCTTATTTTCGGAGAACGAAGTGGCTGTGTTCGAGGGTGGACCGGAGGTATCGCAAAAGCTTCTGGCACTGCCCTTTGATCACATATTTTTCACCGGCAGCACGGCAGTGGGCAAGCTTGTAATGAAAGCAGCAGCCGAAAATCTGACTTCCGTTACCCTTGAACTGGGCGGAAAATCTCCGGCCGTTGTTGGTCCGACAGCCCACATCGGGATGGCCGCCAAAAGGATTGCCGTAGCCAAATTTGTGAATAACGGCCAGACCTGCCTGGCCCCGGATTATGTACTGGTACATGAGTCGTGCGCCAGATCATTTATTGACGCACTCAAAACAGAAATCCTGGAACTGTTTACCGAAAAGGGAAAAAGACTGGAGGACTCGCCCCACTACTCACGCATCGTTAACCAGCGCCATTTTGAAAGGCTTCAACGGCTGGTTGAAGATGCCATTAACCGGGGGGCCAAACCCGAATTATCCGGCACTGTGCACGAATCACAACGGTTTATGCACCCCATGGTGCTCACCGATGTTCCGGATGACGCCCTGATTATGGAAGAGGAGATATTCGGCCCCGTGCTTCCGGTACGAACGTATGCCACGCTCGATGACGCGCTGGCGCTGATTAACCGCAAACCAAAACCGCTGGCGTTGTACATATTCGGTTTTAATGCCACCGAGCAGGAAAAAATAATAACCAATACCTCCTCAGGGGCAGTATGCGTAAATGATTGCGCCATACACTTCCTTCACATCAACCTTCCGTTTGGCGGGGTGAACCACAGCGGTATTGGCAAGGCGCATGGCTTTTATGGGTTTCAGGCTTTTTCAAATGAAAAACCGGTGCTGGTGCAGCGCAAAGGGTTTACGGCTGTTTCCATGTTCTATCCGCCTTATACAAACAGGGTTAAGCGATTAACCGACTGGCTCATACGGCTTTTTTAGTCGGTAATAACCGTTTAAATCACCGCCACCGGCCGGATTTTTGCTGTCACCTTTTGTACCTTTGTTAACTCAAAACCGGCTCGGTTATGCTCAGGAAAATTGTTATCGGATTTGTGATTTTTATTGTGGTGTTGCTTGCCGCTGCTTTCGTTCTTCCCGTTATCTTCAAAGATGAAATCAAAGCGGCCATAGACCGTGAAATAGCCAAATCGGTCAATGCCGATGTGGTTTTTGATGCGGATAAGTTCAGGCTTACGCTGTTCAGGAACTTTCCCAACATCACGGTTCAACTCAGCGATTTTGGTGTGATAAACCGCGAACCTTTTGCCGGAGAGGTACTTTTTGCAACCGAAAGACTGGAGGTGGAAATCAATCTGAAAGATGTACTGTTTGGCGACCAGCTGCGCCTTAAAGGCATTACGCTGGTCAGGCCTGTTATCAACATCAAAGTGCTGGAAGACGGCCGGGCCAACTATGATATCGCCATTCCTTCGGCCGATACGGTGGCAACGGAAGAAGAGCCATCCACCTTTTCATTCGGGATTGACCACTGGGAAGTAGTGCAGGGAGATATTGTGTACGATGATAAATCCATTCCTTTTTACCTCGAACTGAAAAACATGAATCACCGCGGCAGTGGTGATTTTACACAGGATGTGTTCGATTTAAAAACCTATACCGTTGCCGATACGGTAAATGCCGGTTATGGAGGAACCATGTACCTGACCAACAAAAAAGCGATTGCCGATGCGGTGATTTCCATCAGCGACAATTACAGCAAGTACACTTTCAAGAAAAACACAGCACAGATCAACGACTTCGTAATAAGTTTTGACGGCTGGCTGAAAATGAATGACGACAACTTCGACATGGACATTGCTTTCAAAAGCCCTGCAAATACCTTCAAAAGCCTGTTGTCGCTGGTGCCCGGCATGTACACCGACAATTTTAAAAACCTGCAGACAGATGGTGAGCTGGCTTTTTCCGGTTACGTAAAGGGAATTTACAGCGAAAAGCAGCTTCCGGCCTTTGGTTTGAATCTCCTGGTAAATGACGGCATGTTCCGCTATCCCGACCTGCCCAAACCGGTGTCAAATATTCAGCTCGATTTGAAGATCGAAAACACCGATGGCGTAATGGAAAACACCGTTGTGGACGTGAAAAAATTTCATCTCGATTTCGGATCCAATCCGTTCGATGCCCGGGCGCTCATTTCCAGGCTGTATCCCACACAGGTAGATGCTTACCTGAAAGCCCGGCTCAACCTGGGTGAAATAAACCAGATGTTTCCCGTGCAGGGATTGGATCTGAAAGGAGATTATTCGATATCGCTTACCGCAAAGGGCGTGTACGACAGCCTGAAAAAAGTTATACCGGCTATAGACGCATCCATGGCACTGGCCAATGGTTACGTGAAGTCAGCGGAATTTCCCTTGCCGCTTCAGGATATGCAGTTTAAAGCCAGCATCAAAAACACCTCGGGCAAGATGGCCGAAACGGTAATTGCTGTAAACGACTTTGCCATGGTAATGGACAATGAAAAATTTACTGCCGATGTGCTGATTCGCAACCTGGATGATTATACCTGGAATGTAAAAGCCAACGGGGGCATTGATCTGGAAAAAATGACCAAAATATTTCCCCTTGAGGGGATGACCCTTGCCGGAAAGGTGAAAGCCAACTTACAAACCGAAGGGCGGATGTCGGACGTAATGGCCGAACGCTACGACCGCCTGCCTACCAGTGGTCATGCCATTCTTTCAGGATTCAAATACACAGCTGCTGAATTACCCTATGCGGTTACCATCACCTCAGCCGAATTATCCTTTGATCCAAAGAAAATGGAACTCAAAGAACTAAAGGGCACTATCGGCCGGAGTGATTTTAATGTTAGTGGTTCAATTGCTAATTACATTGGTTATGTGTTTCGGCAGAATGAGTTGCTGAAGGGAACCATGACGTTTACCTCCAACTTCATGGACCTGAACGAATTTATGACCGACAGCGGAGAGGAGACCCCCGCTGCCGACACGGCTTCCTATGGAGTGATACCCGTTCCGAAAAATATTGACTTTCTGTTGCGGTCATCTATTCGTACGGTTAAGATGATGGATTACACCATAACCAATGCAACCGGCGATGTTGTAGTGCGCGATGGCGTGGCTAACCTCAGCGGCTTATCGTTCAATCTGCTGGGCGGGTCATTTATCGTGAACGGAACCTATGATCCGCGCGACCTGCAGCATCCGAAATACGACTTCGCACTGAAGATTGAAAGCCTTTCCATAGCGCAGGCAGCCAACTCATTCTCGGTAGTGCGCACTTATGCACCGGTGGCAGGTCTGGTGAACGGCAATTTCTCAACCGATTTTAAAATCAGCGGTGAACTGTTACCTAACCTGATGCCCAACCTGAAGACCGTTAATGGGGACGGTCTGGTGAAAATTGCCCAGGCTGCCCTTCGTGAATCCAAGCTGGTGGCGGGCATAACTTCGTTAACCAAACTGGATGACAGCAATGAAGTTACCCTGAAAGACGTTATTATGTCGGCATCTATAAGAGACGGGCGCCTGAGTGTAAAACCATTTGATGTAAAATTTGGTCAATATAAGACCACTGTAGCCGGAAGTACCGGCCTGGACGGTTCCATTGCCTATAACCTTCGCATGGAAGTGCCGGCCGGCAAGCTGGGGGCTCAGTTTAATACGTTTGTAAGCCAATATACTGGTGGAAAAACCGACCCCAATGCCCCTGTTCCGGTTACCATTGCCCTGGGGGGCACTTTTGCCAATCCGCAACCCCGGCTGGTAATGACCGAACAAAAACAGCAGGTACAACAGGCTGTTACTGAAGCAGTAAAACAGGAAGCAGAAAAGAAAGCAGGCGAACTGGTATCAGGCCTGTTAGGGGGTAAAACCAATCAGCCATCCAAAGTCGATTCGGCCCGGCGCGACAGCGTGGCCAAGCCTGAAGACCTCAAAAAGAAGGCTGTGGATGAAGGTGTTAAAGCCATTCAGAACCTGCTGAAGAAAAAGAAAAACTAACGGTTATGACTGCAATGAGTCGGATAATCACCGGGTTGATCCAGACTGTTTTGGTCATGGCAGTACTGTTGTGGGTGGTGCACCTGTCGGCCTGTTGTTTTAATGATGAAAAGGAAACCAGTTACCGGCTGGAGAGCACACAGCGCCATCTTCTTCCTTACACCGATGGCCAGGTTCTTAATTTCCGCCATACCAATGGCGTTGATTTTGATGTTCGTATTCAAAAGAGAACAGAGTACCTGAGCGTGGTTGTTAACGACTGCCTGGAGTGTTGTCCGGAAAAAGAAAAACTGGAGGTAGAGGTAATATCATTTTTGGCTGATACAGTATGGTTCCCTGTGCTGGTAGCGGTTCCGTTAAAATCACGTACGGCCAGAGGTCTGGAACCGGTAAAAAAACATGTTAAAGTTCTGGAACCTTATCGCTGGGAACGCGCTGTCCAAGGTTCGGGCGATTACCTGCGTGTTGATCAAGTCCTGCAGTTCAATGACCAGCGCATGCTGGATTGCAACCCCGCATTGCAGGTTGTTTGTCATAACACGTTTGGCGTTGGGGGTAATACCTATACAAACGTTGTTGAATTGAAGTTAACGCACGTACGGGATGCAGAAAACTTTAGTTTTTACTCCTGCTTCTTCATCCGGGACGGCCTGCTGAGTATCCAGCAAACAGATTATGTTCACAATGTGCCCGTACACATGGCCGAGTACTACCTCATCAATTAACCTTACACCAGCGGTTAACGGCATTTATCCGCATTGTTCTATATTTCCGGTATAATCCAGGGTATTATGCGGCTATTGGTTGTTCTCCTTTTGCTGGGTGGCGTAGTGTTTGCGCAACAAACCGACACTACCCTTATTCCTCAAATAAAAGACGAAGGCCTGAACCGCTCGCAGGTCATGCAGCTACTACACATGCTTACCGATGTGCATGGCCCGCGCCTCACCAATTCTCCGGGGTACAAAAGGGCTGCTGAGTATGCCAAAACGACGATGGAATCGTGGGGCTTGCAGAATGTGCACTTCGACTACTGGGGTGAGGAATTTGGGCGCGGATGGCAGCTGAAGAAATTTCATCTCTCGGCCTTATCGCCTGTATATTTTCCGGTTATTGCCTATCCGAAGGCCTGGTCACCGGGCATCAAGGGTACGGTAGCTGCCGAAGCGGTTTATCTTGATTTGAAGTCGGAAAGCGACTTGGAAAAGTACCGCGGTAAGCTGAAAGGTAAGTTTGTGTTGTTCAGCCTGCCCACGCCGGTTAAGCCCGGCTTCGAGCCCGATGCCCGCAGGCTGGATGAAAAGGATTTGCTGGACCTGGCCAACTCCGGCCCAACCGAAGCCTTTACCGGACGCAGGTTTCAGGCGCCCACCGAGCCGCAACGGCTGGCCTGGCTCAAATGGGATTTGTGCATAAAAGAAGGTGCGCTGGCCATACTGGAGGCCAGCCCCAGTTTCCGGCTGGAAGATGGCACGGTGATGGTGGCAGCCGCCACGGTACCCTATCCGCCCGAGGTGCCGTTTGAGCAACGATTGTCATCGCGCAGTGCCCAGGCCCCCAAAATACTGCCGCAGGTAGTGGTGGCTGCCGAGCATTACAACCGCATAGTACGGCAAATTCAGGATGGACTTACGGTGCGCCTGGAAATGTCACTGGAAACCGAATTCTTCCCGGCCGAACAGGGTTTTAATGTGATTGCCGAAATTCCGGGTACGGATTTAAAAGATGAGGTGGTAATGATAGGCGCTCACCTGGATTCATGGCACAGCGGCACCGGCACCACCGACAACGCCTGCGGATCGGCTGTGATGATGGAGGCCATGCGCATTTTGAGGTCGCTGGGACAACAACCCCGCAGGACCATCCGCATTGCGCTGTGGGGTGGTGAAGAGCAGGGATTGCTGGGCTCGCGATCCTACGTCAGGCGCGTGCTTGGCGAACGCCTCGACAAGTCCTTTCCGTACGACTCCATCCGCCTGACCGCTGCAGGAGAAAAATTTTCGGTGTATTTCAACATGGATAACGGCTCAGGCAAATACCGGGGTGTTTATTTGCAGGGCAACGAAAACGCACGACCAGTATTCCGCGAATGGCTGAAGCCCTTTGAAAAATGGGGGGCCTCTACACTTACCTTACGCAATACTGGCGGAACCGACCATCTGTCGTTCGATGCCATCGGGCTACCCGGGTTTCAGTTTATACAGGATCCGATTGAGTACGGCACGCGTACCCACCATACCAGCATGGACCTCTACGATAAAGCTGTTGAGGCCGACCTAAAACATAACGCCATCATCACGGCAGCATTTGCGTGGTTTGCAGCCAATGCCGAAAAAAAATTTCCGAGAAAGTAGGTGTTTAATTATCCGGCACTTTTCTATACTTTTATACTGTGCGTTTGTTATTCTTCATCATTTCAGTTTTTGGCTGGGTCGTTCTCAGGGCGCAGCCGGCAACCATTCGGTTTACAAATGAGTTAAAGACAAATGTTGTGGTAACCAAGGTTACCGATATTCAGTTGTTTACACAAACATCGGTCTATGCACTGAATCAAATCCGTTCCGTTTCTTTTTGGGAAGCCGAGCCGGACTCAGTTTCCCTGTACACGTTACGATCAAATGGTGTTACAGTTTATCTGAAGTCTAAAAGACTCGGCCCGATTGAAGCACCGAAGGAGTACACCGAATATACTTCGAACGGCAGTTTCGGATTTGGTTTAGGCTTGGAATATGGCGGCCTTGGCACCAAGTTAACGTTGTTAACGGATAAGCCGGTTGGCCTTTTTGCAGGGCTTGGTTATAATCTTAATGAACTGGGCTACAATGTTGGTCTCGACTTCAAATTTACTCCTCGACGATCTGCTACCGCCTACCTGACGGCCATGTACGGGTATAATGCCGTAATTGTGGGAGGCGAAAATGAGAAAACATACTACGGCTTTTCTGTTGGCATGGGGGTTAAACTTGTGGGCAAGTACCGCCAGAAGAATTATACCTCGTTAGCTTTTTTAGTTCCTTTTCGGGATAAGGAATTTATAGAATATGGCAAGCTTACCAAACAGTTTGTTTTCCCGGTTCTTTTCAGTATAGGCTATAACCTGGGCTTCTGATACCTCCTTTTTACCGTTGCACTTCGCGGTACCGGAAACAATCCACCAGGTGGTCGTTCACCAGCCCGCAGGCCTGCATGTGGGCGTACATAATGGTGCTGCCTGTAAACTTAAAGCCTCGTTGTTTCAGGTCTTTGCTCAACGCATCCGATTGCCGTGAAGTGGCCGGAACCTGTTTCGGATATTTCCATGTATTAACCACCTGTTTACCACCAGTAAACAGCCAGATGTAATTGTCAAAACTTCCGAACGCATCCTGAATATCCAAAAATTTTTTCGCATTGTTTACGGCAGCTTCTGTTTTCAGCCGGTTACGGATGATGCCGGAGTGGGAGAGTAATTTTTCGATGTGGGATTTAGTAAATCGCGCTACTTTTTCCGGATCAAATTGCGCAAAAGCCTTCCGGTAGGCTTCGCGCCTGTTCAGAATGGTAAGCCAGCTTAAACCGGCCTGAGCGGCTTCAAGGATAAGAAATTCAAAATGTTTGCGGTCATCGTGCACCGGCACACCCCATTCGTTATCGTGATAATGAATGTACAAAGGTGTTTTCAGGCACCAGGGGCAACGTTTTCTTTTATCTTTTTCCATCAAAAATAGGTAGCCCAAAGATACCTTACTGCCGGTAATAAAAATCCGGCCGCATAAGTAAAACGCATTGCTTATTTTTAAATAATAAAAATCAGAACTATGCGAATCATTATCATGCTGTTTTTTCTGTTGTGTGCGGCTACTTTGTATGCCCAGGATCCGGAAGCCAAACTCAAGGAAATGAAAATTGAGTTGTTCACACCTCCTGCCCCCATGGCCAATTACGTGCGCGCAGTACGCACGGGCAATCTCATCTTTCTGGCAGGCCACGGACCAACCAAAGCCGATGGAACCAACATCCAGGGAAAAGTAGGAAAAGATTTATCGGTTGAGCAGGGTTATATGGCAGCGCGACAGGTAGGTATAGCCATGCTCTCCACGTTGAAAAACGAACTGGGTGATCTGAAGCGGGTAAAGCGGATTGTAAAAGTTTTGGGCATGGTAAATTGTACGGAAGGATTCACCGATCAGCCCAAAGTGATGAATGGATTTTCGGATCTGATGGTGGCCGTATTCGGGCCAGCCGGTATGCATGCGCGATCGGCAGTAGGCATGCATGCGCTGCCATCGAACATTGCCGTAGAAGTGGAAATGATAGTTGAAGTAGAATAATCAACCCTGTGAGGCATGAGCTCCCGCAGAGAGGTTCTTAAATCGCTGGCACTTTCTTCCTTATCACTGCCGTGGATTCATACATGGGCAGACACTGTTACCTTACCCGATGCGAGCGACCCGGATTACTGGGAAAAAATCCGCGATGCTTTTATGCTGTCGAAAGACAAGGTGTTTTTTAATACCGGCACAGTGGGGGCCATGCCCAAAGTAGTGGTGCAGCGGGTATTTGAACACTTTGAAAAACTGGCTACCGATATAGCCGACTGGGATTATAAAACCGATATCGGCTGGATAAGCGGCTATCATCCGCTTCCTGATCTGCGGCAAAAAATAGCCCGGCTCATTCATGCCGACCCGCGCAGTGTTGCGCTTACTGACAATGTAACCACAGCCATGAGTTACATCGCCATGGGGCTGAATCTGAAAGCAGGCGATGAAGTACTTACCAGCAACCAGGAGCACGGCGGGGGGAGGAGCTCATGGCTTGTACGGTCAAAGCGCGAGGGTATCTTGTATCGCGAGATGATTCTGCCCAAACCCATCCGCCATGAAGATGAAGTACTTTCCATCGTCCGCAAGTCCATACGCCCCGAAACCCGTGTGCTCATGCTGTCGCATATTATTACGGGCAGCGGAGCAGTTCTTCCGGTAAAGGAAATATGCGCAGAAGCGCGGTCAAAAGGAATAATTACCGTATTAGATGGTGCCCAGGCTATTGGACAAATCAACGTGGATGTAGCCGACATAGGTTGCGATGCGTATGTGGGATGTTTTCATAAATGGATAGGCGCTCCACCCGGTACGGGATTTATGTGGGTAAAGCCGGAATTGCTTAAAACACTATGGACTACGGTGAGCAGCTATCAGTGGGATAATCATGAAGACGAAGGTTTTCGTTTTTCACAACGCGGAACAGGCAACTATTCTATTTTAATCGGACTGGACGCTGCGTTGGATTTTCACCAGGCAATCGGACCACAGCGTGTATACGATCGCATCAAATACCTGGGGTCGTATTTGCGCGATGGCCTTCGGAAAATCCCCAGGATAAAAATCTTTTCTCCTGCCGATGAGAAAATGTGTGCCGGTATAACCGTGTACAATGTAGCGGGCATGACGGGGGCGCAGCTGCAGGATGCATTCTGGAACCGGGCACGCATGCGGCCGCGTTCACAGGGAGATGAATTCGGGGTGCGGCAGTGCACGCACATTTATAACAGTGAGAAAGAACTGGACAAAGTGCTGCAAATAGTGAGAGCCCTGGCGCCCTAATACCTTATTTAAGGGCATTATCCAAATCTTTTATCAAATCATTCACATCTTCAACACCTACCGAAAGCCGGAGCAACCTGTCGGTAATTCCTGCAGCTTTACGCTCGGCTGGTGTAAGCCTGCGGTGCGAGGTTTTATGCGGCTGGTTGATGGTGCTCTCCACGCCACCCAGGCTAACAGCCGGTTTGATTAACTCCAACTTATTCACCACCTTATCGGCATCGCCTTTTACGTCAAACGACAGCATCCCCCCAAAACCTTTCATTTGTTTTCTTGCCACCGCATAACCGGGATGACTTTTTAAACCCGGATAATAAACACGCGCAATTTTTTTGTGCTTGACCAACCATTCGGCCAGTTGTAGGGCAGTTTCGCTCTGTTGCTCCACGCGCAGGTACAATGTTTTCAGGCTGCGCTCCACCAGCCAGCAGGTGTAAGCATCGGCATGACCGCCAAAATGAATAGCACTTTGTTTGATAATGTCAATGTGCTTTTGCGATGAAATTACAACGCCACACATCAGGTCGCTGTGGCCGCCAATGTATTTGGTGCCACTGTGCAACACAATATCAATACCCAAATCAAGCGGATTCTGATTAACCGGTGAGGCAAACGTATTGTCGATAAGGGTAATGAGTTTGTACTGCCGTGCCAGTTTAACCACAGCATTGAGGTCGGTAATTTTCAGCAATGGATTGGAGGGGGTTTCCACGTACAGGATGCGGGTGTTCTTCCGGATGGCCTTTCTGAAATTTTCCGGGTCCGAAGCATCCACCAGGGTATATTCAATGCCGTAGCGGTTCAGCTCATTCAGCACGGCATGATGCGTGCCGCCATATAAGTCATTTTGAAAAACGGCATGGTCGCCCGCACGCAGCATGGCCATGATGGAAGTGAAGATAGCTGCCATACCCGAACTGAAGGTCAGTGCATCTTCACCTTTTTCAAGGGCGGCCATTTTTTCAGCCACTGCACGGTGATTGGGAGTATTGAAATAGCGGGGATATAAAATATTGTCCGTGCGGTAATCATAGGCTGCTGACGGGAACATCGGGGTAACCGTTCCGCCAAACCGGAGGTCACCCGGTGAGCCGGCATGTACACTCAGGGTACGTGGATGCATGTTCTTTTTCATGCGCCCAAATTAATCATTCTGTCACGCCCTGACCATGTAATTTTTCCCAATGCTGCGTGCAGGCAAAATTCCGGTTAAATCATCGTTACTTTTTCATTATCAGTTAGTTACATTTAACTTTTTTTATGTATCAACGTTTATATTTACAGTATCAACCACTACGAACCATGGTTTCAGCAACACAAAAGCTGCAGATTCTGGAGTCGCTCAATGCGTTGGATGCCACGCAAACCGAAAAGGTGCTGTCGTACATCCGCAGCCTTACCGGCACAACGCGCGATGAAATGCGCTATCGGCAATACAAGCGCGAAGCGATGAAGGAAATTCGCAAAGCCCTGCGCACCGACCGCTACCTGCGTTCGGGTAAGTAAATGCCCGGTGCGAACCACCAGCCGGGGGCCTCAACCGGTTATCGGCTCAGGCATATTTTACCTAATGATGCTGAACGTACTTTTCCCACTTTTCCAGCACGGCCCGGAAATCTTCCGGTAATTTGGATTCGAAACGCAAAGACTGATTGGTTATCGGGTGAACAAAACCCAGGGTGCGGGCGTGGAGCGCCTGGCGGGGCATGATCTTGAAGCAATTTTCCACAAACTGCCGGTATTTGGTAAACACGGTTCCTTTTAAAATCCTGTCACCACCATAGGTAGCATCATTGAATAGCGGATGACCGATGTATTTCATGTGTGCGCGTATCTGGTGGGTGCGGCCGGTTTCGAGGCGGCACTCGATCAGCGAAACGTAACGAAGTGGTTTTAAGGTGCGATAATGGGTAACTGCACGTTTGCCCTGGCTGGCATCGGGAAAAGCAACAATCACCCTGCGGTCGCCCGGACTTCTTCCGATAAAAACATCAATGGTCCCTTCGGGTGGTTGTGGTTCGCCCCACACCAGTGCCCAGTAGGTTCGTTCAATGGTGTGGTGAAAAAACTGTGCGGCCAGACCCTGCATGGCATCTTCGGTCTTTGCAATAACCAGCAGGCCGGAAGTATCCTTGTCAATGCGATGGACCAGCCCGGGTTTTCCTTCATTGCCCGGCAATTGCGGCAGGTTCTGAAAGTGCCACGCGAGCGCATTCACCAGTGTGCCGGTCCAGTTCTGATAGGCCGGATGCACCACCATGCCGGCAGGTTTATCAACCACCAGCAAGTGGTCATCTTCAAAAACGATGCTGAGCGGAATATTTTCCGGAATAACTTCATAAACACGAGGTGTTTTGGGCAGCGACAAAACAATTTCATCCAGCGGATGAACGCGGTAGTTGGCTTTTGTTGGTTTTCCATTTACCGTAACCAGCCCGGCATCGATAGCCTTTTGAATCTTGGTGCGTGTAACGTTGGACAGGCGGTCGGTTAAAAATTTATCCAGCCGCACCAGGTTCTGCCCGGCATCGGCCTTGATGCGGTGATGCTCATAGACTATATCATCTTCTTCTTCCGGAAAAAAATTATCTGCCATGGTGCAAACCTACTAAAATGTAATGCGAATTCCGTTCTTGGGTATTGTCGGGCAAAATCAAATTCTATATTCGCACCTTCAGGTGTTATGAGAAAAGTTGTATTGTTTTTTCTTGTTGTACTGAGTTGTTCTTCCCGCAATGGCGGAGAACCAATAACAAAAACTTTTTTTGAACAGGGAAAGAATATCGCGCCATTACAGGACAAGTCTATCAACGAGGCATCCGGAGTAGCTGCAAGCCGCAAACACATTGGTATGATTTGGACCCATAACGACAGCGGTGACAAACCGCGGTTGTTTTTACTTGATACCGCCGGACAAACCCGTATGGTGGTGCATCTGTATGGGGCACGGAACCGCGACTGGGAAGATATGGCGGTGGGGCCAGGTCCTGACTCTTCACAACACTATGTATATGTCGGTGAAATTGGCGATAACCTGGCGGTTAATCGCATAAAGGTTATCTACCGCTTCCCCGAGCCGGAAATAACAGCAAACGAAGTGGTCATTACTAAGCTTGATTCGATACGGTTTGTTTACCCCGATGGTAACCGCGATGCTGAAACCCTGCTGGTGGATCCGCTTTCGCTGGACATTTACATCCTATCCAAACGCGAAAAAAATTTACACTTATACAGACTGGCCTATCCGCAGCCGGTAACCGAAATTATTACTGCTGAACTGCTTACTGACAGACTGACCTTCAATAGTCTGGGTGAAGAGAGGGGATATAATCCTAGGTATTACAATCAAATAGTTAGTGGAGATATTTCACCCGATGGCAAGGAAATACTCATCAAAGATTACAGTTCGGTGTATTATTGGCAAAGAGACAGCAGTCAGTCAGTTCTGGAAGTTATGCTCACAAAACCCTATTTGCTGCCGTATGTTCCCGAAGCGCGCGGTGAAGCCATTGCTTTTGCTGCCGATGGCAGCGGTTACTATACGCTGAGCGAGGTGGCAGATGGAAAAATTCCTTACCTGATATTTTATCGCAGAAAAAAATGAACGCTACTCAATCCGTACGGCTGTGCCGCAGGCTGTTACCATGAGCATGCCGTTGCCTGAACCCAGCGTTTCATAGTCAAGGTCAACACCGATTACCGCATTTGCCCCTTTGGCTTTGGCCTGCTGTATCATTTCCTCGATGGCGCTGTCTTTGGCTTCTTTGAGTACGCGCTCATAGGCACCGCTGCGTCCGCCCACAATGTCGGTGATGCTTGCAAAAAAGTCTTTGATAAGGTTGGCCCCAATGATGGTCTCACCCGACACCAGACCATAATACTGCACAATTCGCTTGCCTTCGATAAGGTTGGTGGTAGTTACTAACATATTGAGTTGATTCTGCTTACTCCAACGAAGGCCTGACTATATTAGTTGCAGGAGGTTTAGCTGAAAAAAAAAAGCATCCCGCCATCGGGCGGGATGCCGTGATTTAGGTTTAAGGAAGGTAATATCAGATAACGCCCTGAGCCTTCATGGCGTTGGCCACTTTCAGAAAGCCCGCAATATTGGCACCTACCAGATAGTTGCCCGGCTTGCCATATTCGTTGGCCACAGCCAGGCAGGTGTCGTGGATGTTTTTCATGATGCTCTGAAGTTTGCTGTCCACCTCTTCACGGGTCCAGTTCGACCCCATATAGTTCTGGGTCATTTCCAGACCGGATGTAGCCACACCGCCGGCATTAGAAGCTTTGCCCGGTGAATACATAATGCCGTTGTCAATAAGGATGTTGATGCCTTCGATGGTTACAGGCATATTGGCGCCTTCACCCACCAGCTTTACACCGTTTTTCACCAGGTTATCGGCATCTTTTCCGTTGATTTCGTTTTGCGTAGCGCACGGAAAAGCGCAGTCGGCCTTTATGTTCCACATGGGGTTGTGGTCGGCTGTTGGATCAATTTCATGATACACCACGCCCTTGAATTTATCGGCATATTCCTTGATACGCCCGCGCCTGTTGTTTTTCAAATCCTTGAGAAATTCCAGTTTATCTTTTGTTATACCTGCTTCATCAATGATATAACCGTTCGAGTCGGATGCCGTAATGACTTTACCGCCCAGCTTGTTGATTTTTTCAATGGCATATTGTGCCACATTGCCCGAGCCGGAGACCAGACATGTTTTTCCCTTGATGGAGTCGCCCCGGGTATGCAGCATGTTTTCAGCAAAATAAATCAACCCATAGCCGGTGGCTTCGGTGCGGATTAAGCTGCCGCCCCAGCCGATGCCCTTGCCGGTGAACACGCCCGTAAACTCGTTTTTGATTTTTTTATAAGCACCGAACATATATCCGATTTCCCTGCCACCTACACCTATGTCGCCTGCGGGCACGTCCAGCCGGTGGCCAATATGGCGGGTAAGTTCGCTCATGAAAGCCTGACAGAACTTCATGATTTCGTTTTCGCTTTTTCCTTTCGGGTCAAAGTCCGAGCCGCCTTTGCCACCGCCCATGGGGATGCCGGTAAGCGCATTTTTGAAAATTTGCTCAAACGCCAGAAATTTCAGTACACTCACATTCACAGAAGGATGAAAGCGAATTCCGCCTTTGTAGGGCCCGATGGCGCTGTTCATCTGAACGCGATAACCGCGGTTAATCTGTACTTCACCTTTATCGTCAAGCCAGGTAACACGAAAGGAGATGAGTCGCTCCGGCTCAAGCATGCGTTCCAGGATTTTCAGCTTCCGGAATTCAGGGTGCTTGTCCAGCGCCGGCAGTACCGAGATAATTACTTCTTCGGCTGCCTGTAAAAATTCGGGTTCGTTGGGATTGCGTTGTTTTACGGCATCAAGGATTTCGGAGTGCATAGTGTCAAATTTGCGCCAATTTAGAATAAGTAACCGGAATGCAAACGTTTTAACAGGCTTTTACAGATGATATTTAACTGTTTTCTTTCGGCATGGATACAATTCAGACCAAACATCATTTTCCGGCATTTTCCCGCATTGTGTCGGGAGTGTGGCGATGGGGTAAGCTTTCACCCAAAGAGTGGGAAAGGCTGGTTCAACATGCCGTTGAATGCAACATCACTACCTTTGATCATGCCGACATCTATGGCGATTACGGATGTGAGGCGCGTTTTGGCGAAGTGCTGAAAAAGCAACCTGCACTTCGAAGCAAACTGCAAATTATAACCAAATGCGGCATTAAGCTGGTCTCGCAGTTTCGGCCGGCACATCGAATCAAGCACTACGACACTTCGGCTGAACACATCCGATGGTCGGTTGATAACTCGTTGAAAAATTTTAATACGGATTATGTTGATCTGTTGCTGTTGCACCGGCCTGATCCTTTGATGAATCCCGAAGAAATAGCCGAGGTATTTACCCGGCTGAAGCACCAGGGCAAGGTTTTGCATTTCGGTGTATCGAACTTTACACCCGCACAGGTGGAGATGCTGCAATTTTTTGTAGATGTTCCACTGATTACCAATCAAATTGAACTTTCGTTATTCCGCTATCAGGCATTGTTTGACGGCTCGCTGGAAGCGATGATGAAATACCGTATGCGTCCGATGGCCTGGTCGCCATTGGGCGGAGGCAGGTATTTTACTTCTCCCGAAACAGCAAAAACAACGGCCCACTCGCTGCATGAACTCGCGGAGAAGTATCAGTGCACGGAAAGTCAGTTACTGCTGGCGTGGCTGTTGTGCCACCCGTCTGGCATTTATCCGGTAGTGGGCACAACCCGTCCTGAGCGTTTGAGCGAGGCAACAGGTGCACTTGGCATTGCGCTTGACCGGCAGGACTGGTTTGCCATGCTGAAGGCCGTCACAGGCAAGGATGTGCCCTGATAAGTTTTGTTTTCGGCACACGCCGTTCCATAACTACCTCACGCATTTGCCTAAACCCTTTATTTTCGTTTGTACAGTACAGGCGGGTGAACCATTTTTGCAAATTCAAACCCGCGCAGATGCCCGCTGTTGCCCCCCATAAGAAAAAGCCATCTGCCGATGTCATCGGCTGGACTGCGGTGGAGGTGATTGGCGCCCGCGAGCACAACCTGAAAAACATATCAGTCAGTTTTCCGCGCAACAGGCTGGTTGTGGTAACGGGTATCAGTGGCAGCGGCAAATCGTCACTGGCTTTTGATACCATTTATGCCGAGGGGCAGCGCAGGTATATGGAAAGCTTTTCGGCCTATGCGCGTGGCTTTATCGGTAATCTCGAACGGCCGGACGTGGATAAAATCAACGGCTTGAGTGCGGTAATAGCCATCGAGCAGAAAACCACATCGCGCAACCCGCGCTCAACGGTGGGTACAGTTACTGAAATTTACGATTTCTTCCGGCTACTTTATGCGCGTGCTTCCGAAGCCTACTCTTATCTATCAGGCGAGAAAATGACCCGGCAATCTGAAGAACAGATTGTTGATTCATTGCTGACCAACCTTGCCGGCAGGAAACTCACCCTGCTGGCACCTGTGGTAAAAGGCCGGAAGGGGCATTACCGCGAACTGTTTCAGCAGATACGCAGGCAGGGTTTTACCAAAGTGCGTGTAGATGGGCAAATACAGGAAGTGACGGCTAAAATGCAGCTCGACCGATACAAAATACACGACATTGAAATTGTTATTGACCGCATTGTGGCCGATAACAAAGATCGGGCGCGCATCAGCCAGTCGGTAAACCGCGCACTTAAAGAAGGCAAAGGCATTATTCAGGTACTGGATGAGCAGAATACCCTGTATTATTTTTCAAAATTTCTGATGGACCCGAAAACCGGCTTATCGTACGATGAGCCGGCCCCCAACACTTTTTCCTTTAATTCGCCTTACGGCGCGTGTCCGGTATGCAACGGGTTGGGCGAGATTCAGGAAATAACCGAAGAGTCGGTCATTCCCGATAAAAACCTCAGCATCAGTCGCGGGGGCATACTGCCGCTTGGCGAGTACCGCGACATTTGGATATTCAAAAAGATAGAAGCCATACTGAAGCGGTACAACTGCAGCCTTTCGACACCCATTAAAAACATACCGGCCGATGTACTGAAGGTGCTGTTGTATGGCGATGATGTGCCGGTGGCGGTTCCTTCGGTGAAGTATCCGGGCACCGAGTGGAACACACGCTTTGAGGGGATTGTGAACTTCCTGGAAAAACAACGCGAGGAAGGCTCTGAAAATGTGAAACAGTGGGTGGAGGATTTTACCATTACGCGCACCTGCCCGGAATGTAAAGGGTCACGCCTGAAAAAGGAATCCCTTCATTTCCGCATTGACGGAAAGAATATTGCCGAGCTGGCGGCAATGGATATGGGGCAGCTGAGCAACTGGCTGGTTGGTCTGGAAGACAGGTTGTCGGATAAACAGCGCATCATAGCGGCTGAAGTGCTGAAAGAGATCCGCAAGCGCATCGGTTTTCTTCTGGATGTGGGGCTGGATTATCTGCACATGAACCGGCCTATCAAAACCCTGAGTGGGGGAGAGGCACAGCGAATCCGGTTAGCCACACAAATTGGCACGCAATTAACGGGTGTGATGTACATTCTGGATGAACCCAGCATCGGCCTGCATGCCCGCGACAACACACGGCTTATTCAGTCGCTCAAATCCCTGCGCGATTTGGGGAATACCGTGTTGGTAGTTGAGCATGATAAGGAAATGATGCTGGAGGCTGATTACCTGCTCGATATTGGTCCCGGAGCCGGCCGCCACGGCGGAATGGTGGTGGCACAGGGTAAACCAAAAGATTTTCTGCAGCAGAACAGCCCCACTGCGCTGTACCTCAAAGGGGAACGAACCATACCCTACCCGGCAAGCAGAAGGACTGGCAATGGAAAAAAACTTGTACTTACCGGAGCCACCGGGCATAACCTTAAAGATATTACCCTCGAACTTCCGCTGGGCACTTTTATCTGCATTACAGGTGTATCGGGCAGCGGCAAATCAACACTTATTCATGACACGCTCTATCCGGTGCTGATGCAACACTTTTACGGATCGCGTACCGAAGCTTTGCCGTATAAAAAAATAGAAGGACTGGAACACCTGGATAAAGTTATTGAAGTCGACCAATCACCAATCGGGCGCACACCCCGCTCCAATCCGGCTACCTATACAGGAGTATTTACCGATATACGCGATTTGTTTGCCCAGCTTCCCGAGGCGAAAACCAGAGGGTACAAGCCCGGAAGGTTTTCTTTTAATGTAAAGGGCGGAAGATGTGAAACCTGCCAGGGCGGGGGATTGCGCATCATTGAAATGGAATTTCTTCCGGATGTGCAGGTGTTGTGCGAAACCTGCAAGGGAAGGCGTTACAACCGTGAAACTTTGGAGGTGCGCTACAAAGGCAAATCCATTGCTGATGTACTGAACATGACCGTTGAAGAGGCTGTGGTGTTTTTTGAAAATCATCCGCGCATACTGCGCAAGATTGCAACACTCAATGATGTAGGCCTGGGCTATATTTCATTAGGACAACACGCCACAACCTTATCCGGGGGTGAGGCGCAACGGGTGAAGCTGGCTGCTGAATTGGCAAAACGCGACACCGGCAAAACACTGTATATATTTGATGAACCCACAACGGGATTGCACTTCCAGGACATTGAGCACCTGCTGAATGTGTTGCAGAAGCTGGCAGACAAAGGCAATACGGTGCTGGTTATTGAACACAACATGGATGTTATTAAGGCCGCGGATTATATCATTGATCTGGGGCCGGAAGGAGGTGAACGCGGCGGATACATTGTGGCAACAGGCACACCCGAAGAGGTGGCACAGCACCCTGAAAGCTATACGGGCCAATACCTTCGTAAAGAGTTGAAATAATTTCGTTATTTGCCGTTCATGATACGGAACGCACATAAACGCCAGTACCTGTTCGGATCGCTCTTCATTTTATTTGGAATTTATCAGGCATTTACCGGCGATTATCTTGAGTTTGGCCTCTATACATCGGCTGGTATAGCCTTTATCGGCAATGCCCTGATAGCCGAGCCATCGCTGGAAAATCATCGTAAATGGCTCATCGTAGCCGACTGGTTTTTTATTATACTCGCCTCGCTGTTGTTTCTGTACCTAATCCGGTACCGCTTTTTTTGAATAAAAACCAGGGTACGGCTGCCGCTTGCGTAAATCTTGATAGCCCGTTAGGCTTTTGCGTAATTTTGCATACCCGGGCATGATAGAGCATAAGGAGAGATTGTATTGGATTTTGCAGATCAGCGTATGGTTGACTTATGCGCTGCTGCAAAGCGTGGTATTCAGCATCATGGCTTCCGGCCTGAGCTGGTCGAGAATAGTTTTTTTCATCTCGGAAGCGGTTATCTGTTTTTTGGTAACCCATGTGTTTCGCATTTACATCAAAAAATGGCGCTGGCTCAGTCTGCCGTTGCCCAAGGTAGCTCTGCGGGTCATGCTTAGTGTAATCTTAATGGGCTTGCTGGTTTATTTTTTACGTGTACCGGTAAGCTATGCACTTTCTATTCGGGCAGTAGAAAGCGAGGCCTTTCAGCTGGCTCAGATAATCGGATATTCTGCATTTTATATTTTCCTGTTGTTTTTGTGGACGGTGTTTTATTTCACCTATCACTATATTGAGCGTTACAACAAATCGCTGCGGTATGAAGCTTCGCGCATCGAAAGTGAGCTCAGCAACCTGAAGGCGCAACTTAATCCCCACTTCATTTTTAATGCGCTGAACAGCATTCGGGCATTGGTAGATGAAAATCCGGAGAAGGCCAAGCTGGCTATTACGCAGTTATCCAATATACTTCGCAATTCATTGACATTTGGCAGGAAAGGACTGACGCGTTTTGATGAGGAGCTGAATATTGTAAAGGATTATCTGAGTTTGGAGAGCATACGTTTTGAGGAGCGTCTTAAAACGGAATTTGATATTCATCCCGAATCGGCTCGCTTTCTTGTTCCTCCTTTTATGATACAAACGTTGGTAGAGAATGGGGTGAAGCACGGAGTGTCGAAGTTAAAAGAAGGCGGATTGATACAGGTACGTACATTGGTAAGCGATAACCGGCTCAGGATACAAATACGCAACAGCGGCCATTTGGTTAACGGCATGCGCAAAAGCAATTCGGGAGTGGGGCTTAAAAATACCATAAAGCGTTTGCACCTGTTGTACGGTGAAGAAGCCTCTTTCAGTATCGTAAATGAAAACTCTAATTTTGTAAAAACGGAAATTATCATACCTCAAACTATAAAACGATGAAAGCGATATTGGTTGACGATGAGCGCCTGGCGCGTAAGGAATTGCTGAAATTACTGGAAGCCCATCCGGCTATTGAAGTGGTAGGAGAAGCTGCCAATGCCGAGGAAGCATTGCGCTTGATTAATGAATCGAATCCGGACCTGCTCTTTCTGGATATTCAGATGCCCGACAAAACCGGATTTCAGTTGCTCGAAGAGCTCGACTCGGTACCCATGGTGATTTTCACCACCGCTTATGACGAATTTGCCCTGAAGGCCTTTGAAGTCAATGCGCTGGATTATCTGCTGAAACCTATCCAGCCTGAGCGCCTGGCTGATGCCATTACCAAAGTAATGGAAAAAGAGCGCAGCAGGCAGGCCGCATCACAAGGTACGGGGGTGAAAAAGCTCGGTTTGAACGATCAGGTGTTTGTTAAAGATGGTGATCGCTGTTGGTTTGTAAGCCTGGCCAATATCCGGTTATTTGAATCGGATGGCAATTACATAAAGGTGTATTTTGACGGTAACCGGCCCATGATTCATAAATCGTTAAATGCTTTGGATGAGAAACTCGATGAACGGGCGTTCTTCAGGGCCAGCCGTAAACATATTATAAACCTGAGTTGGGTTGAAGGCATTGAGCCGTGGTTTAATGGTGGTCTTATGGTTAAACTGCGTGGAGGTGATAAAGTTGAGGTAAGCCGCAGGCAGGCTGCTCGCTTTAAGGAGATGATGAGTTTGTAGAAGAGGCGTTCAGCCAAGCATCAGATTAACCAACTCACGCTCCACGTTCCAGTCTTTGGCCAGCTTAAGCATGGCAGTGGCCTCCATCTCTGTTACGTAACCTTTCAGGTTGTTGGCCTGCCATACCATCTGGATCAGTTCTACCCTTTTTTCCTTCGGGTAGTCGGCAATGATTTCGTTCAGGTAGTCGCGGGCGCGTTCAAATGCGGTTACATAGTCTTGTGCAATAAATTCACCGGCCCATTTGTATTCTTCGAATGCGTCCAGTTCTGTTGCGGTTTTTTCCAGATCTATACGTTCTGTTTCGTCAAGGCCGTGGTAGTGAAATATTACGCTTTTTAACAGCATGTACACGCGTTTTTCTTCGGCAGACCGGGACATGTGGGCAGAGGATTAGGCAAGCCAAATTAGAAAATCTTTTCACACGGGCCTGCATTCAGGTGGTTACAAATAAATCGGAAGCCAGTTTATCGGCCAGCAGCATTCCCTTCCGGGTAAGAATTATCCGGCTTTCAGTGCAGTTCATTAATCCAAGTGCACACCATTTGCGAATGCACTGCAACTGCAACACATCCATAGTAAAGCCAAGAATCTCTTTGAGATAGGTGAGATCCAGGCCGGCATCAGTTCGCAAGGAGGTGAGGATATATTCATTGATCCGGTCTTTATCTGAAAGTTTTTCAACGGTTGCGGGCACAATGCCCTGGCTGATTTGTTTTACGTAGAGGTAATTATTGGCAACATTGGCCTGGCGGCTTAATCCATTAAAAGAATGTGCACCGGGGCCAATACCCAGGTAAGGCGTTTGCTTCCAGTAGCTGCTGTTGTGTTTTGACACAAAACCAGTACGTGCATAATTGGAAATTTCATAATGCCTGTACCCTGCGCTGGTCAGAAAGTCATCTACCAGCAAGAACGCTTCGGCTGCGTAATCATCGGGCACAGGCTGAAGCAATCCTTTCTTATGGCGCCAGCCAAAAACCGTTCGCTCTTCAATAGTAAGGGTATAAGCTGAAATATGCTCCGGATTCAGCCAGAGTAGTTTTCGTACATCGTCCTCCAGCATATCCAGGGTTTGCCCCGGCATGGCAAAAATTAAGTCGAGGTTAATGTTGGTAAAGCCCTGTTCGCGTGCGAGCCGAAAAGCACGGATAGATGTGTCGGCCGAGTGGGTACGATTGAGATATTTTAAAAATGGGTCGTGAAAAGTTTGAACGCCAAGGCTCAGGCGGTTTATGCCTAAGCTCCGGAAGGCGGCCAGCGTGTTGGTAGAAAGGTCGTCCGGATTGGCCTCCAGCGTGATTTCGGCATCGGCTGTAATCCGAAAATTCTTGTGCAGGGTATGCAGCAGCAATTCCAGGTGTTTCAGGCGCAGTAAGGAAGGAGTGCCACCGCCAAAATAGATGGTTTCGATAGCCGGGTCAGTAAGATAATCTTTCTGCAAAAAAATTTCCTTTGCCATGGCCTGTACCACCTCGCCTTCATTTTGCCGGTTGGTGGAAAAATGAAAGTCACAATAATGGCAAGCCTTTCGGCAGAATGGAATATGCAGATAAATGCCGGCCATGAATAAATGCGTGTAAAGCTACATGAATGTTTATTTTTGAACCTTATTCTATGCGCTGTCTGCCACTTGTTATACTGCTTGCCTTATCGGGCTCTTCATGGTCGCAAACCTGGTATACCAAAGCCAACCTGGCAGATAGCCTGAAGGTGCAAACGCCGGGTGGATGGACTTCGTTACGTGGGTCAACAAAAGCAACATCGGCCTGGCTGGTTGTGGATGCCACCCGTTATCGCGGGGATTATCTTGTTGTGGAAAGCAGTGAACCCCTGGCTTTCTTTGTCGAAGGAAATCTGTTAGAGAGCGATGCACGGCAGATATGCTGGCCGGTTGACAGCATTAGCAGGATATTCGGTAAACAAAAGCTTTGGTTAAACCTTTACCATCCAAAGGGATATCTGCCGGATGTACAGATTTATGTCCGATCATCATTGTCGGTTCCGGTTTACCCTGAAACGGATTTAAGGCCGGTACAATCCTATCGCGATTTTCTGCTTGTAGCGTTGGTAATTACGCTGGCTATTCTGCTTGGCATGCTGAGGGTGAACCGGCTGTTCGTTATAAGTTATCTGAATGTTTCTTCTTTGTTATCATTCAGGGAGGGTGGGGATCACCCGATGTACAACAGGGTAACCAACACGACAAATATATTGTTGTTAATTCTGGTGGCATTTGTTTACTCGGTACTTCGTGTGCAACCGGAGGCATCCGGGGTGGCTTTAACAGAGATCGGGTATGGTTGTTTCAGGCAAACGGTTGCTTTTGGTATGCTGTTATTAACCAAAGGATTGGTGATATTTTTATTTTCAGCCATGTTCAACATTTCCGCATGGAAAGGGTTACAGTATATTGGTTTTGTAAGGTATTTGCTGCTGCTGGGGCTTGCTCTGTTGGGGATACAGGTTGCGGGCGTATTCATATTTTCATCATTTTCTTTTAACCTGACTGTAAACCGGTACTTTGTTTGGATACTTGGCATCAGCTGGCTCATGCTTGTTTGGGGGAAACTGCGGTTCCAGACGCGCCTCAGTGCGATTCATTTATTTTCGTACCTTTGTGCCACGGAAATCGGACCTATACTGTTAACGGCAACAGCAAATTGGAAAGTTTGAACCCGTCAGGAGTTGCTATGAGCGATAAAGTAAACGACCGGATGCGTAAGGTCAGGAGCATTCTGGTCACGCAGGAAGCACCGACCGATCCCAACTCGCCCTATTTTAAATTAGCCGAAAAATATAACCTGAAGATTGATTTCCGGCCCTTCATTCAGGTTGAGCCCCTGTCGGTGAAGGAATTCAGAAAACAAAAAGTTGATATACTTGCCCATACGGCTGTTATTTTCACCAGCCGTCATGCCGTTGATCACTTCTTTCATATTTGCCGGGAACTGAAAATCGAAATGCCCCCGGAAATGAAGTATTTCTGCATCTCCGACCAAACTTCCAACTACCTGCAGAAATACATAGTAATACGAAAAAGAAAAATATTTACCGGTCTTAGGACCGTGGAAGACCTTTTTGAAATCCTTAAGAAGCACAAAAACGAGAAGTTCCTTTTTCCCTGCTCCGATATCCGCAAAAACGACATCCCTGATTTTTTGCGGCAAAATGGATTTGCATTCACTGAGGCGGTAATGTACCAGACGGTGGCCAGTGATTTATCGGATTTAAAAAACGTGTATTATGACATACTGGCTTTCTTCAGTCCATCCGGAATTGCCTCGTTGTTCACCAACTTCCCCGATTTTAAGCAAAATAATACCCGCATTGCAGCGTTTGGCTCGGCCACGGCAAAGGCTGTGCGCGAGGCGGGCCTGATATTGGACATTGAGGCTCCCCAGCCGAACGCACCCTCGATGACCGGTGCCATTGAACTGTATATCAAGCAGGTTAATGGTAATAAGTAACCTGCTCATTCTTTGAATTTTATCAACTTATCGTTTTTATTACACTTTAATTACATCCCGGTTGAAAGTCTGATAAAAAAAACTTTACTTTAGACCTTACTTTTTGGAAACGAATGTCACGGAACGCCTTCAGCGTACTTTTTGCCCTGATGCTGGTGTCAATCAGCCTGACCGCTCTTGCCCAGCAGGATGCCCATTTTACACAATACATGTTCAATCATGTTTATTTAACCCCTGCCGCGGCCGGGGCAAGCGGAGTTACGGAAGCCACGGCCGTTCATCGCAGTCAGTGGTTAGGTTACGAATCCTCATTCAATGATGGCAATGCCCCCACCAGTCAGTTGATTTCTTTCAGCGCACCTATACACCGCCTCAAAAGCGGCTTTGCCACGTATATACTGAACGACAAACTGGGCCCACAGAATAATCTGGAGGTGCAGGCCATGTATGCCTACCATCTGGGTATCCGGGAAAACAAACTGAGTTTCGGGATAAAACTGGGCATGTATTCGCAGACGTTGGACTTTAATAAATACCGGTTAATTCAGCCCAACGATCCCTTGCTCATCGATCCGAATACCGGACAAATCCGCACCGGCAAGGAGTCGCAGATCAGGCCAGACCTGGGCATTGGAGTTATGTACCGAACGGAAAAATATTATGCGGCCATCGGGTTTAACCACCTGCTCAAATCGCAGTTCGACTTTGGGGTAAGCCAACGAAACGCCCTGACCAATCACATGAACTTTACAGCCGGGTATTTTTATGATGTGAATTTTGACCTGCAAATAAATCCAACCATCCTGCTAAAAACTGATTTCAACGAATTTTCTGTGGATCTAGGGGTACTTGCTACCTTGCGGAATACGATGTGGGGGGGGCTGTCGTTTCGTTCAGGTGAGGCAGCCAACCTGATGTTAGGATATAGTTTTTTGAAAGATAAATCCCTTCGCCTGGGCTATGCAATTGACGTGGTGGTTAAGGACAGAGCGGCTAAGGAAAATTTCTCTCACGAAATACTGCTTACCTACCAATTGCCGGTAAGTGTGGGTGTCGGAAAAAAAATTGTCCGGACCCCCCGATACAGGCATTGATGGGAACAAAATTTTGGATTTAAAAGGATTTTACTCAATTTGGTAAACATTTGTTTCCTGAATTGGTGCGTTAAGCGGTATTTTCGGGACTTAAATGAGCTATGAAAAAGGAAAAAAGCAGTTACATAATGATCGATATGAATAAAAGATCCGTTCTTTCAAAAACACTGCTGCTTGCAGTTGGCTTTGCACTTGCGGCTTGCGGCCTCCTGGGAATTGGAGGAGGAGGGGGTGGAGATCAGGGGCAACTTATTGGCGTTCAGGGACGTCATGGGTGGGTGATGACACAGCCGTCAGGTATGATGCCCATTCCCGCCGGTACTTTTCACATGGGTCAGGCCGATGAAGATCCGGCCTCCACGCAGATCAACTTCAATAAGCAGGTAACCATCGGCTCATTCTTCATGGATGACACGGAAATTACAAATAACGAATACCGCCAGTTTACCAACTTTTACCTGGTTGATAACGGGAGCATTGAAGGCCTGCAAACTGTTGATCCCCAAACTTTTAAGCAGAAGTACTATCCTGATACCACAGTGTGGGTTCGTGATTTTGCACACCACATGGGCGATCCGATTCAGGATTATTACTATTGGCATCCCGGCTATGACGATTATCCGGTGGTGGGAATAAACTGGGATGCTGCCATGTTTTTCTGCCAGTGGAGAACTGCTTACTGGAACGATTACCGCAAAAGCATTGGCGAACCGCCTATGCCCAATTTTCGCCTCCCTTCGGAAGCGGAATGGGAATATGCTGCCCGTGGCGGACGTGACATTGCCAAGTATCCCTGGGGCAATCCGTACGTCCGTAATTCCAAAGGTTGTATGTTGGCTAATTTCAAGCCCGGCCGCGGAAACTTTTACGATGATGGCTTTGCCTACACCTCACCGGTAATGTCTTATTTCCCGAATGACTATGGTTTATTCGATATGGCCGGTAATGTGTCGGAATGGTGCCTGGACGACTTCAACCCTGCATCCGTGCCTACGGTATGGGACCTCAACCCTCAGTACATCGATCCGCGAACCAACCCGGAAAGCCCTAAGTATGATCCAAAAATTGCGCCTAAGAAAGTAGTTCGTGGTGGGTCCTGGAAAGATGTGGCCTATTACCTCGAAACCGGTACGCGCACCTACGAGTTCAAAGACTCGACCCGCGCTTACATTGGTTTCCGTTGTGCCCTCACCCACTTGGGTCGTTCCAGTGGGCGGGAATTTTAACTATGAATAAACTCTGTTATCTTTATTTCACAAAATAAAAACCAGACTTCAACCCTTAAACCCATACTACAATGAGCAAGAAAAAAGGCGGATTCCTCGAACTACTCTTCAAAACCATCATGCCCAAAGTTTACGGCATTGGTGCAGCGGTCGTAATCATTGGGGCATTGTTTAAAATTCTACACCTGCAGGGCGCAGACCAAATGCTGATGGTGGGTCTTACTACCGAGGCCATCATCTTCTTTCTGAGTGCTTTTGAACCCCCTGCCAAGGAAGTGGACTGGTCGAAAGTTTATCCCGAATTGGCCGAAGATTATGAACCTTCTGTTACCTCACCCACGGTACGCAAAGCAGGCGGGAAGGAAGAATCTGCATTGCTTAAGATCGATGAAATGCTGAAAAATGCAAAAGTGGATCAAAACCTGCTCGATAACCTGGCGAAGGGATTAAACAACCTGGCTGAATCCGCCAAACAAATGAACAATATGGCCAACATAGCAGTAGCCAACAATGAATATGCCGCCAACGTAAAAGCTGCATCCAAGGCGCTGGCCGATATGAACGCTTCCTATAAAGTAGCAATCGAAGCGGTTAGCTCAATGGCCAATGCAACGAAAGATGCGGGCGAGTATCATGCACAGGTACAAAAGGTTACCAAAAACCTGGCTGCACTGAACTCAGTTTATGAAATGGAACTGAAGGATGCCGATAGCCATGTTAAAAACATGAATAAATTTTACGACAGCCTGACCGGCGCCATGCAGGGACTCAGCAAGGTCGGTGAAAATACGGCCAAGTTCACTTCTGAGCTGGCCAAGCTCACCGATAACCTCACTGCTCTTAATAAAGTTTACGGCAGCATGCTTACTGCCATGAAAGGTGGTGGTCAGTGACCAGACACCGGGTTTAGGAAACAGCAACTAAAACATTAACCAAAAAAGCCAATGGCAGGTAAAAAAGAAACCCCGCGGCAGAAGATGATCGGCATGATGTACCTGGTGCTCACGGCCCTTCTGGCCCTTCAGGTAAGTAATGCTGTGTTGGAGAAATTTGCTATTATCAACGGGACGCTCGAACAGCTAATTAAGGAGACCACTGAAAGTAATCAACAGCAACTGAATAAGATTATTGAAGAAGGTGGGAAGAGTGAGGTTGAGAAAATTAAAAGCGCTGTTGAGCGAGCCAAAAAAGTGCGTGAACTGACAGCAGCAACGGTTGCCGAAATCGAAAAGCTGAAAAAGAAAATGCTTGAAGTTTCCGGCTCCGATAAGGTAGATGAAAAAATAATCAACAACCATGGTTCTCAGGTAGCAACCATGATGATTGATAAGAATTCACCTTATGGCAGAAACTTTGAGAAGTTGCTGAACGACTTTGTAAAGGAGCTGAACAGTTTAACGGGCCTTAACTTTGGCACGTTGGCCCGCGCTCCTAAAGATATTCCTGAATTTGCCAACGATCCGGACCATGTGCGGAAAGATTTTCTCACGTTTACGTTTGAAAATACACCGGTGATTGCCGCTCTCGCATCCGTTACGCAAATTCAGTCTGAAGTACTGGAATATGAATCGCAGGCGCTGCGCAAACTTGCTGAAGAAGCAGGTGCGGCTACGGTTCGCTTTGAAACCATCATACCCATGGTGCGTCCCAAGTCGGCTATTGTTGCTGCAGGTGCTACCTATGAAGCCGACATGTTTATTTCGGCATCTTCTTCTGCTTTAAGTCCGGAATTTTATTACAACGGAAATCCGCTGAAAGTAGAAGTTGATCCGGGAACAGGCATTAAGATGGGTAAAGTAAAATTTACCGCCCGTGGAGGTAACTACGATGCAAAAGGGCAATCCAAGCAAACCTTTACAGCCGAAATCAAACTCAATGATCAGGTTTACAAGCAGACAGTCGAATACATTGTTGCCAAGCCCACAATACGCGTTACTACCGGCGTGGCGCCAACGTTGTACATGGGATGCGGTAACCTGGTAAACGTTGAAGTACCTGCCCTGGGCAATGATTATAATCCGTCTTTTACCGCACAAGGTGCTGAATTGATCCGGGGCCAAAAAACAGGCCAGGTAACCATTATACCCAATCAGCGCAAGGTGGTGTTATCGGTAAGCAGCTCAGGTACCTTCATCGGTACTGAAGAGTTTATTGTAAAACCCGTGCCGCGCCCCCGTATTATTGCCAAGGATAATAACGGGCGGGACATTGACTTAAAGAATGGTGTGAAGGCGGGTGCTATTGCCGGATTGCGGGTGAACGCCGAAGCAGATGAAAACTTTAAAAGCGAAGTTCCCCAGGATGCCAACTACCGCATTCGGAATATGTCAATTATATTGGCCAGGGGTACTCAGCGGGTTCAGGAAATGACGGTTAACAGTGAACTGGTTGACCTAAGTGCCTGGCGCGCGTTAATGCGCCCCGGAGACCGTATAATTGTAGAACCGAAAACGGTAGTACGGATGACTTACAAGGGAGCGCCCGAGCCGGTAACGGTTACTTCAAACGATATTATTAACATTCCCATTCAATAAAAAGAACATGAAAAAGGTTGCTGGTTTTACCGTTGTTTTGAGTTTGTTGTGGAGCAGTATTGCCTGGGCGCAGCCTGAATTGCCCCAGTACAACCCCAACTCAATCAATCCCATTCCCAGGTACGAGCAATTATACAAATTGAGGGTGTGGCGCCAGATTGATTTGCGCGAAAAGCAGAACAAGGGCTTCTTTTCCAACAACGGGCAAATTACCAAGCTGATTATTGATGCAGTTCGATCGGGCGAAATTGCGAATGTTTATGCAAGCGATTCGCTTACCACGTTAATGACGCGCGAAGAATTTGAAGATAAAATGACCATAACAAAAGGTCAGGTGCTGCCTGCCTGGGACCCGGCCGCTACTTATTACATAGGTGATGCGGTGTCTTTTAACGGAAAGAATTACGAATCAGCCATTGATAACAACAAAGGTATCAATCCTGCAAATCCACCGGCCGGTGAGTGGGTACCCTCGCAGCAGGGCAAGGCGATAACCGTTTTACCGCGCGATGTATATGTGCTCACGCTGGTGGAGGATGTAATCTTTGACAGGCGCAGGTCCAGGTTGTATTATGACATTCAGGCCATACAGATGCAGGCTTTCGACCAAAATACCGGTACCTTTAAATCACTGGGATGGTTCAAGTACAAGGACCTTGAAAAAGTTTTTAGGAATAATCCGGCAAAGGCTGTATGGTTTAACCGTCAGAACACAGCGGAAAATAAGAACTTTGCCGATGCTTTTCTGTTACGTCTCTTCCACGGTGTGATACAGAAAATCGAAAACCCGGATGATGAAAGCATAGAGGATATTTACCGACAAAATGGCCGTCCGTATATTGAAAGTGTATGGGCAAGAGAATGGGCCGAAATGATGTTGATGGAGAAAGAACACAATCTCTGGGAATTTTAAGACGCGGCTTCAGAAATATCAGCCTTCTGCCCGTCAGAAGGCTTTTTTATTTCCCTTAAAAGCAGTTGCGCTTTCTTTTTGCCAATCAGCAGCGAGAGTTGGTCTTCTCCGGCTGCAACAATGCCGCTGATAGTTTTGAAATGTTCACGCAGTTTTTGCCTTGATTTTTCACCCAGGCCGGGTATGGAGTCCAATATGCTTTTGAAAGAAGCAGAGGCACGCTTTTTCCGGTGATAAGTTAAAGCAAACCGATGGGCCTCATCGCGTATATGCTGAATGAGTTGAAGTGCAGGTGATCGCTTGCTGATGTGCAAAGGATAGGGGTCATCGCTCCTGTAAATTTCTTCCAACCTTTTGGCAATGCCGATAACGGGAATGTGATTTATTCCCAGTTCGTTCAGGGCAGCTTTTGCACTGGAAAGCTGCCCCTTCCCACCATCAATTATAATAAGATCAGGCAGCTTCTCATCTTCTTCCACTATTCTTTTGTAACGCCTGTACACAACTTCTTTCATCGAAGCAAAATCGTCCGGTCCCTTCACGGTCTTTATTTCAAACCGCCTGTAATTTTTTTTATCCGGCTTTCCGTTCATAAACCGTACCATGGCTGCCACCGGGTTATTGCCGTGAAGATTACTGTTGTCGAAGCATTCGATTATAACCGGGGGCTGCGGTAATGACAGGCTTTGCTGCAATGCAGCAACGCGCGGGTTCACTTGCTGTTTGCTTCCGGTACGAAGCAACTCGCGTTGTTGTTTTAATTCTGCTGCATTTTTGAGCGCAAGATCCACCAGCTTTTTTTTATCACCGGCTTTAGGGACCGTATTTTTTAAATCTTTGTCCAGTAAATTTATAGGCAGGTTGCTAACTACTTCCTTATTGGAGCTGTGCACCTGTTGTCGGAATTCAACAAGAGCCAGGTTCAGAATGTCTTCTGCAGATTCGTTCAGTTTTTTTTGAACTTCTATAGTGCGCGAGAAAACTATGGCGCCCTCTTTTACCTGCAGAAAGTTTACATAGGTGTAGGTAGATCCGTCTAAGGCCGCAATAACATCAATGTCAGAGAGGTTTTTATTTACAACAATGGATCTGGCCTGGAATTTATCCAGCAGATCAATCTTTTCCTTGAAGTACTGGGCTTTTTCAAAAGCCATTTCTGCCGCTGCACGATCCATTTCTTCTTCAAAGTATTTGCGTACCACGTTTAAATTTCCTTTAAGGATGTGCCGGGCCATGCCTATGTCCTGATTGTAAGCTTCCTCAGATTGTAGTCCTTCACATGGTCCTTTGCAGTTGCCGATGTGATACTCCAGGCATACTTTAAACTTTCCGGCCCGGATGTTTTCATCGGTAAGTGGGAGCGTGCAGGTGCGTATGGTGTATAACCTGCGAACCAGATCCAACACCGTTTTCAGTGCACCTACGCCCGAGTAAGGACCAAAATATTCACCGGCACGGGGGTCATATTTTCGGGTGTACAGGATGCGCGGAAAAGGCTCGCGGGTTATGCACAGGTACGGGTAGGTTTTATCATCGCGCAACAGTATGTTGTACTTGGGCTGATGCTGTTTGATCAGGTTATTTTCCAGCAACAACGCATCGAATTCGGAGGAAGAGACCGTGAATTCAATTCGGGCAGTTTCCTGAATCATCTGCCGGGTTTTTCGGTTTAGCGAGCTGCTTCTGCCAAAGTATGATGCAACCCGCTTTTTCAGGTTACGCGCCTTGCCCACATAGAGCAGCTTATCAGATTGATCGTAGAACCGGTAAACTCCCGGTAATTCGGGTAAAAGCCGCACCTGCTGAATCAGCTCTTCGGTTTTCATGGAATTTCATGAAAATCATCCCACGGTTTTTCTTCGGTATGCAACGAATCGGCAGGTACCTTGTAGCGGTCGCAGTCCAGGGTTACGTCCAGTCCGGTAATGGGTTGGCGGAACCGCCCTTTTTTATATTCAACGTTTGGATCGAGATAAACTTTGCGCATGAACTTTTCCCATATAGGGCGTGCTGTACGGCTTCCCTGGCCCATGTCCCAGCTGCGGAAATGGATGCTGCGCTCGTCTCCTCCAACCCATACGCCGGTAACTAAATTGTGTGTAACCCCCACGTACCAGCCATCGGATGCATTGTTGGTTGTTCCGGTTTTGCCGCCGATTTCATTATCTTCTTTTAAATCACGGCCAATCCCTCCGGATGTTCCGCCCGATTCTTCCACGCCTCCGCGGAGCATGTATATCATTTTATAAGCTGTTTGCTGGCTGATGGCTTCGCGGGTTTTGGGAACAAAGTTTTCTATAACATTCCCGTTTTTATCTTCAATGCGGGTAATGTAGAAGGGCTCGGTATAAATTCCCAGGTTCACAAATGTGCAGTAGGCACCGGTCAGTTCGTAGAGGGAAACATCGCTTACGCCAAGGCAAAGCGAAGGAACCGGATCGAGTTTGCTTTGAATACCCACCCGATGGGCAAACTCAACCACATTACTCTCGCCCACTCTTTGCAAAACCTGTGCAGTTATGGAGTTGATAGAACGGGCCATCGCCTGACGCAGGTTCATTTTTTCACCTGACCCGTATTTTCCATCGGAGTTCGGCGGATACCAGGTTCCGCCCGGAACCGTAAAGCTGGGCGAAATATCGTACAATTCATAACAGGGATGATAGCCATACTCCAAGGCAGCTCCGTAAACAAAAGGTTTAAAAGTAGAGCCCGGTTGTCGCTTGCCCTGACGCACATGGTCGTATTTAAAATACTTGTGATTAATACCTCCTACCCAGGCACGGATAGCACCGCTGTTGGCATCGATAGCTATAAGGCCGGCATGCAGAAATCGCTTGTAGTAATTCAATGAATCCATGGAGCTGAAAAGCGTATCGCGTTCACCATTCCAGGTAAAAATGCGCATCGGCTTTTTCTGGTTTAACAGAATCCATACGGAATCTGATTTTTCACCGTACCGGGCAACCAGATTTTTATAAGTGTCTGTTTGTTTAATACGTGACTGCAAAAAGCCCTTTATTTCTTTAAAGTCGTCATCAATCCAGGGATTTCTGCCTTTCCAATGCTCATCGAATACCAATTGCAGTTGTTTCATATGTTCAGCAACGGCCTGTTCGGCATACAGCTGCATGCGGCTGTCGATGGTGGTGTAAATTTTGAGGCCCGACTCCCACAAGTCGTAGCCGTTTTCCTTGCACCATGCCATCAAATCGTTGCGTATAACGTTGCGAAAGTAAGGTGCCAGCCCTTCGTTTTGATTTTGAACCCGGTAATTCAGTTCGATGGGTAACTTGCTGATGGAGTCATACTGTTGCCGGGTGAGGTAGTTGTGGCGATACAGTTTATAGAGCACTTCATTGCGCTTGCGCAACGCATTGTCGGGGTTGTGAACCGGACTGAACCGGGTAACGGCCTGGAGCATACCAACCAGCACAGCCGATTCCTGTACGTTGAGGCTGTCGGGAGATTTGTTGAAATACGTTTCGGCTGCTACCTGTATGCCGTAGGCGTTACTGCCAAATTCTGCGGTATTCAGATACATGGCAATGATTTCTTCTTTTGTGAAGTTTTTTTCCAGATGATAAGCGATGATCCATTCTTTGGTTTTTTGAATGATTCTTCGCGGATACCGTCCAAGCCGGGCAAGCTTTCCGTCCAGATTTAAATCCGGATTCATGGTATAGAGGTTTTTAGCCAGTTGCTGTGTAATGGTGCTGCCACCCCCTTGCGGATTCAGCGTAAGCAACCCCCAGGCCACCCGCAGGTAGGCAATAAAGTCCATACCGGCGTGCTCATAAAAGCGATGATCTTCTGAAAGTATCAACGTATTTACCAGATCCGGAGATAGCTTGTCGTAGGAAACCTGGCTGCGGTTGTAACGAAAGTAACGTCCCAGAGAAACTCCATCGGCCGAGATCAGTTCCGATGAGAGATCGTTTTCGGGATTTTCGATGGCTTTAAGGCTGGGCATGCCACCGTACAACCCAAAAAGATTTATACTCACCGTATAGATATACAACGGAAAAAGGAGGATGAAAGAAAAGAAAAGTATCCACACTGCTTTCACCAAGGCACGGATCCAGGGCCATTCTGCCAAAAAGAACTTACGGAGAATCGGTTCGATAGACTTTCGCAAAGAATTCCAGGTACTCATGAAATTTTTTTGTGCGATACAACGTATTAAAATTTCCTTTTGATATAACAAAGGTATTGAATTTGTGATTCTTTAAGTGTGGTATTGTGGTTAGTTTCCCGGAAATGAGGCGGTAATATTCGATGGCGGTACTCAGCCTCGGCAAATCGGATACCAGGATAAGTATCTGCGCGCCATTTAATTCCGTGCGGCTTACTTTGAGTTGCAAATCGCGGAAATGGGCATGGTTGAAATCATGAAGCAGGTTGGTGGCCAATGTCTCAAGGTTTTCGGCAGGGTCATAGGAAAACACAAAATAGTGTGGCTCTTCAATCTGACGGGTATAAACCGGTTTTTCGGTGTCTGCCTGTTTACCGGCCGATTTGAGCGATTCGAGCAGGGATTTGGCAAACTCAACCAGCTCCGGGTTTTCATCCCGGCCGATGAAGTCTTGTAATTTCCGGAGATAACTTTCCTGGTCACCCGATCTTCCTGTTATCAGGATATCCAACATGTCGAGGTAGGGAGAAAAAGAGGTTTCTTCCAGGTTACGGGCTTGTTGTAGGAGTTGCGAGGCAGCCGGTAGCTCATCTTTCAGAAAGTAGCTATAGGCCTGCTGGTATAAAATTTTTTGTTTTTCCTTCGCTTGCTGGCTTTCGGCAAGGTAATTCGGGTTTTGAATCAGTTTATTGTAGGTTGATTCCGGATGTTTAAGGGCCAGTAGCCGGGCATAGTCTTGTGCTGCTGCAGTATCGGTTTCTCTGAGGATGAGATATAGCTTGTACAAAACTTCGGCTTCATAATCAGAATCCGGAAAGCGGCGTAAAAGCGATTGATAGGTAAGGATTGCATTGCCAGGCTCCTTGAGTTTAAAGTAATAGATGTCGCCCAGGGCAAATAAGGATGCTTCAATTTGCTGAAGGACCGTTTTTTTTTGTTCATCGGTATAGGGTATCTGACTGATAAGTGTTTTAAAGGCATTTCCGGTTTCGGGTGCAGAGGGATTTGATTCAGTTTTCGTTTCCGGGTTGGTCTGCGCGGTTGTTACCGGTTGCAAGGCAACGGTGGTGGTGCGTGCACTTCTGCGCCAGTTATCTTCCAAAGGAATTTTGCCCCATACTCTTGCAAACTCTGCCCGGCCGGTGGCGAGTGTTGACGGGTTGGAAAAGTACCAGCCGCTTACAGAGGCAATCATGTCTTGCTGGTCTTGTTGGCGCAGGGGTGTGGCAGTTGCTGCTTCGGGATTTTGCGTTTTTTTTCGTTTCCCGGAAGTGGCAGTTTGAACGGGGGTTTTTTTCTCTTCCACCAGCTTGCGCACACTGGCCGTGTCCATTTTAGCCAGTGCCAGCAGGCTGTCGTTCCATTTAATGGTTTTATAATGTTTTACAAACTCGTTTAGCACTTCCTGCCGCTGTTTTATTTCCGGATACTTGGGTCTTGACGGAGGCATGGTCCGGACAGCACTGTCGTAATAGGCCTGAGCCAATTCAAAATTCCTGAGCGAATCGTAGTAAACATGTCCGAGGCGGAAATAGGCATCGCCCTTTACCAGGTTGTTGTTGCCGGTGCGGAGGCTTTTGTTGTAATACATTATTGCTTCCGAAAGGTTGCCTTGTTTTTCTTCGAACAACCCCATTTCGTAATATATCTTGTCTCGGAAGTCGCGGTTCTTGTTATCAGCCAATAATTTTTTGAATGATCTGCGTGCCTGTGCCACATCCCGGCTGCGCGATATTTCGGCAACCTGTGCCATGTATAAACGCGCGTAGAAATCAACTTCATATTCCGGGTGGGTGCTGATGGCTTTGCGGTAAAAGTTAAAGGCTTCCGATTCAAATCCGAGATGCTGGTACACCTGGCCCATGATAAAGTAAATTCTTCCCGGCCGGTCTTTGCGGGATAACAATGGCTCGGACTCGGTGAGGGAGCGAATCATACCGTCATAGTTATTGCGCACCTGATGATAATAGGCTTTGGTGAGCAAAAAATTTTTCCGATTGGTTCGGTTAAGTTTTTCCTTAAGCAGATAATCAATAACCGCTTCGGCATTGTTATATTCCTTGTGCTCGGTATAGGTTCGCAGCAGCCATATGAGGGCAGCATGCCTCATGTTTATATCTTTGACTACCTTGGGGTTATTCACATATTTAAAAGTCTGGATGGCATTACCCCAGTCGAAACTGTAAAGTCGGGCCTTGCCCACCACCAGGTAGGCATCGTCCATCCACTTGCTTTCCGGATGTCGCTGAATGGCGATAGAAGCCATTTTTATGGCTTCCTGAATTTCCTTGTCATAGGCTTTTGCTTTGAGTGAGTCCAGGCGCGGGAAGAGCCAGAGAATTTCATTGTAATCGTCCTGGTGATTTTGCCGGATGGTCTTCTCAATGCGACTGATTTCTTCCCGTGCATAGAAATAACCATTATAATGAGCGGTGGTGTTATGAAATACTTTACCGGTCCACGTATCGGGGGAGCAGGAATAAGAAACCCCGGCCAAAAGAAGAATTATTTGCCCAAAAGTAGGTAAACGCAGCATGCAACCAGACGCCTAAGAAACGCAAAAAACGGCTTTTTCATATCCATTTCCGAAGGAATATCTACCTTTGCCCGTTATTTCAAAAGTTGAAAACCAAGCGCACCTTATCGCACTGGCTTACCAACCGGTATCAGCTGGTTATCCGGAATGAGGAAAATTTTGCCGAGAAAACCAGTTTCAGCTTTACCTATGCCAAGGTAATTGTAGTGATGAGCCTGATTTTTATACTCGTGTTCATTGCCAGTCTTTATTTATCGCAAACCTTGCTGGCCAGGTGGTTTGATCCGCGCTTTGAGCAAATGATAGTACGCCAGGAGTTGCTGAGCCTGGTGGACAAGGTCGACTCGCTCGCTCTTGAGGTTGACCGCAAGGAGCAGTTTATCCGCAACATGCAGCGTGTTCTTCGAGGCGACACCAGTGAATTTACCGATCCGGTAAAACTGCGGACCAAAGGGGCGCTGGCCGTTAAGCCCGAAAGTGTACAACTGGCACCGGCTGACTCGCAGTTCCGCAAAGACTTTGAACGTTCGGACCTGGCGCTGATTACCCTGGCCAGTTCGCGTTACCGCGAGCTGCAGGAAACCTTCTTCTTTACTCCCATAAATGGCTTTATCTCCGACCGCTTCGATATCAGAAAAGGACATTATGGTGTGGATATTGTGGCCAAAACCAATGAGCCGGTTAAAAACATTGCCGATGGCATGGTGGTATTTGCCTCCTGGACTCAGGATTCGGGCTATGTCATTATGATTCAGCATAAGGGCAACCTGATATCGGTGTATAAGCACAATGCTGAACTATATAAAAAAACAGGTACATTTGTTTACGCAGGGGAAATCATAGCTATAGTTGGCAACAGCGGAGAACTTACCAATGGCCCGCACCTACACTTTGAGCTGTGGTACAATGGTAATCCGCTCAATCCGGAAGAGTTTATTACGTTTTAACTGTTAACAAAAGAACTTATGTTTTCCACCAAAGAAGAAAAACGCGTAGCTGAAGAAATCACCAACTCCAGCAACACCATCGGTAAAGGCACCTTTCTGGAAGGTAATATTGAAACCTATGGCAACATTCGGGTAGAGGGCAAGGTGCACGGCAACATCAAATCCAAATCAAAAGTGGCCCTGGGCAATGCCGCACACGTACAAGGTAACATTACCGCACAAAATGCCGACATAGAAGGCGAGGTGAAAGGCAAACTGGAAATCAGCGAACTGCTCGTGCTGAAGTCAACCGCTGTCGTAAACGGTGATATAGTTACCGGCAAAATGGTGGTAGAGCCGGGTGCCGTGTTTAACGGTACCTGCCGCATGGGGGCTGCTATAAAAGAAATTAAGATAGGTGAAAGCAATGGGCACGGAACCCGCACCTACGGAGCCGAACAGGTCAAAACCGTCTGACTCCTGGCTGAAGTACAGTACGCTGGCTATCCAGTTGTTGGCTACCCTTATTCTGTTCGGATGGCTGGGTTATAAGCTGGACCGCTTCCTGGATTTTACCTTCCCGCTCTTCATGCTTTTGTTCGGATTGCTGGCTTTTGCCGGGATGATGTATCAACTTTATCGTTCGCTCGGCAGGTGATCCGCAGGTATTTGTTTTTCCTTGCTTTGCTTCTGCTTACGGCCGGCCTGGCCTGGGTTGCCATAACAAGCAATGATATTCCAAAACCTGTTCATGCAGAAATTATAACTGCCTACCTGTTTCTTGTAACTGCACTCATGGTCTTTAACCTGATGCGGCTGCAGCAACACAGGCCCGGGCGCTTTGTGGTTTTCTTTCTTGCAGGCCTGGCCGTAAAGCTGCTGGCCCACATTGTCTTTTTACTGTTTCTGGCGATTTCTGATAGCAGCACCTTGTTTGCGGATGTGGTTTACTTTCTGAGCCTGTATCTGGTTTATACCCTGATAAGCGTTTACGCGCTGTACCGGAGTGTTGCAGAATAGGTTTGAAACTTCCGCTTTTTTATATTTGATTACGGATATGAAAACGCTGCTCAACGGGATATTGATTTCTTTTTTTCTTGTATCTGGCTGCGGAAAAACAGACAAACCCGCCGAACCGGACCCGCAAAGCCTCAGAAAGGAAATACCGCCCACGGAGGTAAAAACCGTGACTGCCGCCCGCAAGCCGTTTGAGTATCTGATTCAGGCCGCTGCCCGAATAGAGTCGGCCAATGAGGTGCAGATTAAATTCAGACGCGCAGGTACTGTTCGTGAAATACGCGTGCATAACGGCCAGTATGTTAGAAAGGGCGATATACTGGCTGTGCTCGATTTTGAGCGGCAGGAATTGCAACGCCAGAAGGCGCGGCTCACCCATGAAGAGAAGTTGCTGGCATTCCGCGATCAGATGCTGAACTACCAGGGGGCTGATTCCCTGCGCAGGAAGCGCGCTGAACAAACCCTGAGGGTTACCACCGGGCTGGCAGCTGCCGAGCTGGCCCTGCGCGAAGCCGAGCTGGAATACCAATACACCTTTGTGAAAGCTGAAATAAGCGGCATGGTCTCAGATTTACAGCTCAGGCCGGGCAGTGCCGTGGCCGATGGCCAGGTATTGTGCCGGTTGCATAACCCGGGCGAACTAACGGCTATAGCCGAAGTACTGGAAAGCGATGTGGTACAGGTTAAGCCAGGGGTGCAGGCTGTTGTGCAGGTGGCCGGCCAGGAAAGCAGGCCCCTTAACGGGCAGGTAGCGGTTATTAACCCGCGCGTTGAAGAAAAAAGCGGGATGGTTAAAATTGTCATTAAACTGCCTTCCGGTGTTAACCTGCTGCCCGGCATGCGTGCACAGGTGGTTATAAAGGTGCCCGGCAGCAAACACATAGTGGTACCCAAGGAGGCCGTTGTAATGCGCTCGGGCCGGGCGGTGGTGTTTACAGCCGAAGAGGGGCTGGCCAAATGGAACTACGTGACCACCGGCCGGGAAAATGGCAGAGAAATTGAAATTCTGGACGGATTGGATGAAGGTAAGGCCGTTATTGTTACCAACAACCTGCAGTTGGCACACGATGCGCCGGTGAAGGTTAATAATTAATAATTTTAAATAAGTTACATCAGGGGTCTTGACTAATTTGGTTTTTTTTTTTGAACAATGCTTGCTATTGAGCAGAAACCTTAAAATTTTATTTCTATGAAAAAAATGTTAATCACAGGTGTTATTTGTGCACTTGCTTTAAGTGTGCTCATTCCTACTGTAAGCGCTCAGGCTTGTGTACATTGTAAAAATAACGATGACAGAGAATGTCAACGCGTAATTGTTGGCAACGAAGTTTATATTTATTATGGTGACAGGGAACCTTGCGGACCTATTGAGTAGTATTTTATATTAAAAGCAGGGCTAGTCACTGCTTCTTTATTTACATGAAGAATTATGTGATGAATAAAGGGCTTTTTATTAAATATGTTCTTGCGTCCACTTTTTTAGTGAGCTGCTACTCTCCTAAAGAAAACAAAGACGCTGAACCAGTAAGTCTTACTGCCGAGATTTTTCCTTTAACCAAATATTCCTTCAATAACCCATACAATTGTACTTATATTAACGGATATCTGTTGCTAGAAGACTTTGATAAAGATTATTTATTTAAGGTAGTTAACCTGGCAACCGGTGATGTTACATCGACAGGAAAAGTTGGAGATGGTCCTGGTGAATTGAAATTTCCTTCAACCATCTATCGCCTCTCTAAACCGGAAAAACTGGGGATCAATTTGCGGCCTAAATTTCTTTTTTTTGAGGTCACGTTAAATCAATTTTTATCAGGCATATTTCAGCCCAATTTGGATAGCACGGCCAAAGTAGATTTCAATTATCAAAAAGTTATTAAAGTAAATGATTCAACACTGATTGGTACAGGCATATTTCAAAATCGATATGTTGTTTCTGATAACATGGGCAAGCCATTATATCAGTTTGGTGAATATCCTTTCAGGGATAAGTTAAAGGGTAAGAACTGGCAAAATATAGCTATGGCTTATCAGGGCGACCTGGATATCAAGCCTGACGGCACAAAGATTGTTTCATCAGCTGAATGTGCAGTTTACCTTGAAATTCTAACAGTTGAATCCGGAAAAAAAATTTCTGTTCATAAAGCCATAGCTGAAACTTTTCCGGATTTTGATTCAGATAATCAGCCGGGAATTATAGCAGCTTCAATAAAGCCTTCCAATATCCATGGCTTTCGTGACATATGCGTTACAGATAAATACATTTTTGCACTGTTTTCGGGCGAAACATATGAAGAAGTTGGGAGCTTGGTTTATGCTCCTAAAAATGTAATTGTTTACGATTGGGACGGCAGATTGATTATGAAACTTTCGTTATCTCACAGGGTATCGAGTATAGCGGTAGACGATAACTGTGAAAAGCTGTATGCAATAACCTATTCGGCTGAGCCAAGACTGGTATCCTTTAGTCTTCCAAAGGAATTAAGCAATAATTTTTGAATAGAAAGATAATCTTTCCCGGGAAAATAGCAGGGGTGCTAAAGAGTTTGAAAGCTCCCCTAAAAGTTGTCACGATTAAAAACAGAGAATAATCGTTAAATTCATGACACTTATGAGACATGCCTAGGCACTGCCTAATTAATTGCTGGGCAAAGACTAAGCACAGTACCCCCGCGACCAGGCACATCTTTTCGTGTGCAAAATTCCACCCTGGTTTTGGATAAAAAACTATGGAAACAACTACCGACACACAGCAATTCATGTTTTCGCTCATTGAGATTTGGAAGAGCAGCGGCAAACGCAACGCGCGTTCTGCAAAGAGAAAGACCTTGCCCGCCCAGTAGGCGGGCTTCCGTTTCGGTTCAACAAATGCAAAATTCAAAGCAGTTAGCTATATTACAACTTGTAAAATTTCCCAGCCACTTTCACTTGGGATTCAGAAATGTTGAACGGATTCGCATATCGTTTTGATGGCCTTGAATGGAAACCATCGGGTTCATTGAACTATTATGTCAATGCAAACGTAAAGGCATACTACACCTCGGCCTCAGGCTTTACCCAGGCTCCGTTGGCTACTATTGTGAATGCCGTGGCCGCTGTGCTGGTGGGCGGGAACCCGGCCATTACCAACGAAATCAGCCAGGCCTATTCCGGTTCCAACCAGGGCAACGGCAGTTTATTGCTGGCCCCATACCAGGGCAGCAGCAAACCCTCGGCCTTTCTTAACTACATTTTGTTTGATGAGGAGTACAAAGTAATTGAAGCAAAGTCTGCCCCGGTGGGCCCGGCCAATGTGGGGCACCAGGTAACTCTACCCACCGTACAGGTAAAGGAGTTGGGCTACCTGTTTGTTTACCTGAGCTACGACAATGAAAGTGCCCACTGGGTGCATTTTGATGAACTGAAAATTACCCATACCGAAAGCCCTGTACTACAAGTAAACGCCTATTACCCCTTTGGCATGATGGCCTACACCTGGCTGCGCGATGGTGAAAAAGAAAACCTGTACGGCTACCAGGGCAAGGAGTACGATAGCCTTACAAGGTGGCACGATTTCCATGCAAGGCAGTATGATGGGGCATTAGGGAGGTGGTTTGCGGTGGACCCTCGGGATCAGTTTGCAAGCCCTTACTTGGCAATGGGGAACAACCCGGTGATGATGGTTGACCCTGATGGGGAGTTGGCTTGGTTTGTGCCGATTATTGTGGGAGGTTTAATAAATACTGCTCTAAATGCAAACGGGATTAATAATGTGGGTGATGCTCTCAAATACTTTGCAGTTGGTGCGGCCACTTCAGCAATTACAATGGGTCTTGCAAATGGGATAATAACCGGATTTAATTTTGCTGCACACGCTTCTGGCTCATTAACTTTTGGTCAGGGGTTTGCAGCAGGGGTTTCAAATACCTTTAGCGGTTCTGCATTTACTGCAAGCTTTGCATCCGGTACCAGTAGTTTTCTGAAAGGCGCTGCTGTTGGTGCAGCATCTGGTTTTGCAGGCGGATTTACTTCTGGTTTTGGTAATTCTATGGTGGGCGGAGCAGGATTTAATAAAGCACTTAAGACAGGCCTATCTCACGGTTTGATAGGAGGAGCCTCAGGTGGATTGATTGGAGGGATATCAGGAGGAATTAGTGCAATGAGAGATGGCAGAAGATTTTTTGATGGAGCTACTGTTCAGGATCAGATTTTAGTAGGTAGACAAATACCCTTTGTTCAGCAACAGGGGGATTACAATTGCGGCCCGGCTAATGCTGAAGCAATAAGTCAATCAAGGGGTGGTAGTGTAACACAAAAATCTATTAGATCTAATCTAGGGGGCGATCCTAACACTACTCCTTTAAATGATTTAGATGTGATGAATGAATTTTCACGACAAAGTGGAATAAGAAATCATCCAATTTCAGGAGGTTTGGGTTCAAGAGAGATAATTCATCTTTCAAGAAGCGGATATGATATATCTTTCAATATAAGAAGTAGTCAGCCTGGAATTGGTCATGCCGTTACAATGAACCGTATAACAGAAAGAACCATTACCAAAATTTCGGGCCGAGTGGTAACAAGATATTTATTTGATGTAATGAATCCTGCAAGAGGGCAATATATCAGGGTTTCACCTTTCACTTTGCGGACGGCTTACAATACATTTTTAATTTGGCCATAGCATATGCGATACTTAGTAATCATTTTTCTATTAACGGCTTTTAAAATGAGTGCTCAAAGTATTTCGGAGAAAGAAAAAGCTAAAATCCTTAACTACTTGCTAAAAAAAGCATCTAAGCTTGATTGCTTTGATAAAAAAGTGAGCTATAAAACTTTAATGATTTATTGGTTTGATTATCGTCATTTAACGAAAGAAGATTTTAAAAATGAAACACTGATGGGTTCGTTAGAAATCATTCGGGAACGAAAAAAGAAATGGCCAGTAATTAATTTGATCATTTATGATGATAATGACAGGGTAATTGCGCATTCAGCAAACCTGAATATTTTTTGTGTTTATAAATTCACTTATTATACAGAAATATTAGAATATTTTCTGGAACATAAACCTGATATTCTATTTAGAATATCAGGAACCGATGGGAGCATTTATTTTAGCAAAAAAGGCAACCAAATTACCGTGCTGGAATTTGGTTCAAAGGGCCTTGTTGAGTATAGCCTGGAAGATTATAAGAATTGTTGCTGGGATACGTTTCTTCCGCCAATATTAAAAGAATGACCTTTGGCCATTCGACAGTAATTAACAGCAATGAACAAAAAAGAAAAAAATGATGATAATAAAAACAAATTTAACTTTAACTAACAGTTGCCCTAACAATGGGGTTCACTATATTACAATTACTGGTTAAATCAGAACGGTGGCAATTTAGGAGTGTTGCCGGAGGATGTTATTTCGTTCGCTACAAGTGGTGGTGTGTTTAATTCAAATAATTTACCAGTAAATCCTTATAGTGGTGATTTATCAAATTTAACAACAGCGTTTCAAAATAACCAAAGAGTGATGGTTGGCTTTAACACTAAAAGTGGTGCGCATGCTGTAATGTTACGAAAGATTAAAATCTTTCCAACTGGGCAATATAAATTGTGGTTTGCTGAAACATCACCACAACGTTTAGCACCCTATTCCACTAGGAGCCTAGTTAAAGATTTTATAATCCCTCCAAGATTCTGGTCATTTTATCGTTAATTGTATGGAGAAATTTGTAGTAATTGGGCTTGTTATACTATCATCGATTTGTTATCATGAAGCAAAAGCACAACAACAATTTGTAAATGGCATTTATAGTAATGAGAATCACGAAATTTTTTGTTTTTGTCGAGATACTATTATATATAGATTGCAAAACAAAGGTGGGTTAGTAACCTATACTTATTCCGTTAGCAGTTTTAATAAGAAAGGGAAAAAGATTAAAATCATTGAGTCAACTTTCCCATTTGCAAAAGAAAAAGTAATTTCTAAGAACGCTGGCAAGAATAGTGTTAAATTTTACCTTTTAAAGAGTAATGGTCAGCCTTTAGTAAATTCCCCTGTTAACATAGAAGTAAATGAATTAAATAATGCCAACACTTATAGTTATTTCACTGATAGTCTCGGGTCCTTTATTGTTGATAATAAATATAATTTAGGAGAGTATTTTGCGACTATTAAAATTATGTCAATTGGTTATACCTTAGATTATAGAATTAAAGTTGATACAAATTTTGACTATGAAATAAAAATTTTAGTTCCAAGTAAATTTGGTATAACTAACACAAAAAATTTAGTTAGAGATTTTTTTAAAATTAGATGTATAA